>NZ_BAAATD010000018.1:0-137945 GCF_039533225.1 Actinomadura fulvescens
GCCAGCTCCTCAAACAACGAGCCCATCGTGGTCGCCTCCACCTCGAACGGTAGAAGACGACCCCACCCACAGCGACCGAACGCTCAAGCTCCGAACTCACCCAGGTCCTTCGAGAAGAACCGCACCCTTTTTCTATAGGGGGAGCGGACGCCGGGAGACGGGCGAGGACTGCAGGATCGAGGTCGTGGTGCGGGCGTACGGGGTGAAGCGGTCGAGGATGGGTTCGAGGTCGGCGATCGCGCGCAGGTGGGCGACGAAGTAGAAGCAGTCGTCACCGGTGATCCGGTGGCACTCGACGATCTCGGGGATCTCCTCGGCGATCTTGGGTATGCGGCTCAGCTCGCGCAGGGCGGGACGGACCCGGACCAGAACGCTGATCGGAAAGCCGAGGACGCGGGGGTCCACGGTGGCGTGGTAGCCGGTGATCGCACCGGCGTCCTCCAGCCGCTGGACCCGTTCGGCCACGGCCGGGGACGAGAGGGTGACGCGGCGCCCGAGCTCGGCGAGCGAGATCCGGGCGTTCAGCTGGAGTTCGGTGAGGATTCTAAGGTCGATCGCGTCGAACGGCTTGGTTTCGTAGGCGCGGCCTGGCCTGCTCGTACGGTTCGCCATTCCGCCAACCTACGGATCGGCCGAGGATACGGCCATGCGGTTTTTCGTCGTGAGCGCTGTCTTCCACTATCTGGGACCGGCGTTCGCGGTGTTGTTGTTCGCAAGAGTCGAACCGATCGGGGTCGCCGCATTGCGGATCTGGAGCGCCGCCCTGGTGTTCGCGTTGTGGCGGCGGTTTCGATGGGACCGGACCGTTGTGCTCTGGGGCATCGTCCTGGCGGGCATGAACGTGTCGTTCTACCTGGCGATCGCGCGGCTGCCATTGGGCACCGTAGCGGCGATCGAGTTTCTGCCAGTCGTTGGCTTGGCTGCCCTAGGAGCGCGAACGCCGCGCAACCTGGTCGCGCTGGTGGCGGTAGTGGGCGGGGTCTACGCGCTGGTGGACGTACGGGTGGAGGGCGATCCGTTCGGCTTCGTCCTGGCGTTCTTGAACGCGGCGTTGTTCGCCTTCTACATCGTCCTCGCGCACAGTTCGGCCCAGCGGTCCAGCGCCATCGCAGGACTGGGTGCGGCGATGGCCGTGGCGGCGCTCCTGACCGCGCCGGGCCTGGTCATGGCGGCGCCCGCGGCGACCGATCCGCGGCTGCTCGCGGCGGGAGCCGGGGTGGGGATCTGTTCGTCGGTGATCCCCTACATTTGTGATCAACTCGCCATGGCGCGGCTGGCGCGGGAGACGTACGCCCTGATGGTGGCCCTGTTGCCGGCGACCGCGATGCTCATCGGCGTGATCGTCCTGCGGCAGGTGCCCACGGCCGCGGAGGCACTGGGAGTGGCTTTTGTGATCTTTGGTGTGGCATTGCACAGTGGACGGACAGAACGGCTGAAGGAGAACACGTGGAACAGACACGACTCGGTGGCACGGGGCTGAAGGTCTCCCGCATCTGCCTCGGAATGATGAGCTACGGCGACCCCGAGCAGCGCAAGTGGTTCCTGGGCGAGGTGGAGGCCGAACCGATCGTCCGCCAGGCGGTGGAGGAGGGGATCACCTTCTTCGACACCGCGGACATGTACTCCCTGGGGCGGTCGGAGGAGATCACCGGGCGGTTGTTGCCGAAGCTCTTCCAGAGCCGTGACGACTATGTGCTGGCCACCAAGGTCTACTTCCCGATGAGCGATCGCCCGAACGACCGGGGCTTGTCGCGCAAGCACATCATGGCCTCGATCGACGCGTCGCTGCGGCGGCTGGGGACCGACCACGTGGACCTCTACCAGATCCACCGGTGGGACTACGACACCCCGATCGAGGAGACCATGGAGGCGCTCCACGACGTGGTGAGGGCGGGCAAGGCCAGGTACATCGGGGCCTCCAGCATGTACGCGTGGCAGTTCGCCAAGGCGCAGCGCGCGGCGGAAGTAGGCGGCTGGACCAAGTTCGTCTCCATGCAGAACCACTACAACCTGGTCTACCGGGAGGAGGAGCGGGAGATGATTCCGCTCTGCGTTGACCAGGGAGTTGGGGTCATCCCTTGGAGCCCGCTGGCCCGCGGGTTGCTGGCGGGCAACCGGGAACGCGGCGGCGAGCGCCGTACAGTCCGCTCGGAAAGCGACACGTACGTCGACGCCCTGTACGAGGAGACCGACTTCGACGTGGTCGACGCCGTCAAGGCCGTGGCGGGCGAACGAGGCGTGCCGCCCGCGCAGGTGGCACTGGCATGGCTGCTCCACAAGAAGGGCGTGACCGCGCCGATCATCGGGGCGACCAAGCTGAAGCACGTCGAGGACGCCGGCGCGGCCGCCGCGCTGCGGCTGGACGACAAGGAGCTCGAACGGCTCGAAGCGCCTTATCGGCCGCACCCCGTTCTCGGCCACGAATAAACCTGGATTCGGCGGAGGCCGCTCCCTTGTTGGGGGCGGCCTCTTCCCTTGTCAGGGGAACGCGAGGCAGGCTTTCAGCGTCTATATGGGGTGGTGATTTGCGATTCCACAGGCGGTCGGGGCAGGCTGAGGGCGTAGGAGAGCCCCTGGGCGGCCTTGACGCCGCCCCTGGGACCGAGACCAAGACTCGGAGGCCGCGTTACGCGCCGCGCGTTTCCGAGCCGGCAGGCACGGGCCTGGGGATCCCCAGGACTACGGCGCTGAAGGAGCCCGACGATGACCGAGAACGACGGCACGCAGGGTCCGCAGTGGCCGTTGCCTGACGACAGGGAGACGCCCAAGGCGGATCCCGCCGAGGGGCAGCCCGAGAAGGACGAGCCGCCCGCGCGGCCCATGGGTGACCGCACGGTGGTCTTCGGAGCGCCCCAGCTCGGTGGTACGGCCCAGCCGCCGCCTCCACCCGCGCCACAGACGCCGCCGGAGAGCCCACCGCCTCCGCCGCCGACCATGGTGGAGCCGATGCCAGTCCCGGGCAGTGAGCAGCCGCCCTACGGTCAGCCGCCCGGCGGTTACCCACCTGAGCCCCAGCAGTACGGGCCGCCTCCGGGCCAATACGGACAGCCCCCGCAGGGCGGCTATCCGCAGGAGCCGCAGCAGCAGCCGTACGGCCAGCAGCAGCCGCCCATGCCGAGTTACGGGCAGGCCCCCGAACCGCAGCCGTACGGCCAGGCTCCGTACGGCGCTCCGCAGGAGCCGTTCGCCTCACCGGCCGAGCCGCACGCGCCCATGGGCGAGCCGTTCACGCCGCCGGCCGAGCCCGAGGCGCCCGCAGGCGAGAGCGGGCTCTCCGAGCGCACGATGATCGTTCCCGGCCCGAGCACCACGCCGCCGGAGCAGGAACGCGCGGCGATCGACGACCAGGCGACCACCGCCTGGTCGCCAGGGCCGGACATCCCCGTCGCATCCGGGCCGGAACGCCGGCCCGCCCAAGAGCCCCCTGCCGAACCCTGGCAGGCGCCGACGCCGCCTCCCACCCCCGAGCCCTGGACTCCCGAGGCACAGTCGACGCCGCCCGAGCAGCAGGCGCCCGCCGTCGACTCCGACCGCACTCTGATGGTCCCGCCGCCAGAGCCCGGCTTCGGCGCGGCCTCGTCCGGCGAGGAGCCCCGCGAGGCCGAGGACTCCCAGGCCACCCAGACGTTCGACTCCTCCGCGCCGCAGCAGCAAGGCGGCGATCAGACCCGCATGGACATGGGCCAGTACCAACAGTGGGGAGCGTCCGGCCAGCCTCCCGCACCGGGCCAGCAGCCCTACGGCGCCCAGCCGCAGCCGTACGCCCAGCAGCCCTACACCCAACAGCCCGAGGCGCAACAGTCCTACGGCCAGCCGGAGGCCCAGCAGCCCTACGGCCAGCCGGAAGGCCAGCAGCCTTACGCCCAGCACCAAGAGGGCCAGCCGTACGCGCAACAGCCGGAGGCGCAACAGTCCTACGGCCAGCAGCCGGAGGCCCAGCAGCCCTATGCCCAGCAGCAGGGGGGCCAGCCGTACGCGCAGCAGCCTGAGGCGCAACAGCCTTACGGCCAGCAGCCGGAGGCGCAGCCGCCCTACGGCCAGCAGCAGGAGGGCCAGCCCTACGCCCAACAGCAGTACGGCCAACAGCAGCAATACGGCCAGCAGGCCGCCTACGGCCAGCCGGGACAGCAGAGCCAGTACGGGCAGCAGCAGTACAGCATGCCGCAGCCCGGCGGCGAGGGCGGCTACTCGGGCGAGAAGCAGGGCAAGGGCGGCAACAAGAACCTGATGATCATCGCTGGCGCCGTCCTCGTCGTGATCATCATCGTCCTCGTGATCGCGTTCCTCATCTAAAAACTCGGTCAGGACTCAGCCGGGACCGATCGACCCAAGGCCGGAGTGCCGATGGGACTTCCGCAAAGCGGAACGCCCATCGGCACTCCGCCGTTTTGGCCAAGGTGACAGCCAAGCGATTCCACGCCCGCCGAGTTCCGCCCAAGCCGGCCACATACGCAACGCTGCCGCCCGGCAAGGGTTCGTCGGTCCGTCAGACCATCGCACCGGCCCGGCAGTTGTAGGTGCCAGGGCACCGCTGTGGGACGAAGGTGTGCGTAGCAACGCCATGGGCATCGCCGCGCGGGCGGAGGTCCGCAGCCCGTGCGGCGAAGGCAGGAAGTCCGCAAGCGCCATGAGACCGGCCGCGCGAGGGTCCGCAGGCCCTTACCCCATGGCGTCACCTGTCCGCAGCCCGCTTCGGAAGGCTGCAATTCCACGGCACTGCCGCCCGGAGAAGCGGCAGCCACGAGTCCGAACGCCTGTGGCGAGCGCATCAGGCGCGTGCAGCGCACTTGCCAAGGGACGCCCCGCCCCGCCGTGCTCCCCAAGCCCGGCAGACGCTGACCAAGGCCATAAGCGTCATAACACCCGCCGCCCGACATAGGGGCGGGCTAGGCCATGGCACTGCCGCCCGGCCGCAACCTAAAGGTCGTAAGAGCTGTGGCGCTGCTGTGGAGGGGGGCGCAAGGCCGTAAGCGCCACGCGATCGCCCCGCGCGACGAGGGATCGCGGTCGTAAACCAGGGCGCCACCCATCGCCCAGTGCACGACGGAGGGCCGCAGGACCACGGCACTGCCGCCCGGCGAGGCCTGAACGCGGGTCGTGCGGGCGTTGTCTGCCTGAGGCATGCGTCCGGGGCAGACGCGACGCCGCGAAGCGAATGCCACACCGCCACTTTCCGCGCTGAGTCCGGCAGTTGATGGTCTTGGGTCGCAAAGCGTCCATAACCCCGCCGCCCAGCAAGATTCGCGGGCCTGTCAGCCCGGGGCATCGCCGCACCGCGCGAGTAGGAGGGCCGTAGTACACGACGCGGGCCTGTGAGCCCTGGGGCCAGGGCCCGTCGCACTGCATGGCTGCGAGGGTTCGCAGGAGCTTAAGAGCGCGCTGGTGCCGTCGCGTGGTCGGGCGTCTCGGAGTTCCAAGCGGCATGAAACCGCCGCAGGTCGGGTGGGGCCGGTGTTTTGTTTGGGCGTTGGGGCGTATGGGGGTGGATGAGGGGCATGACACAGGGGGCGGCCGGGAACAAGGCGTCGGTATGTCGTCGTTACGGGTTAGGCGGCGGCTAGAGGGGTATTTGCGTCATTTGGGTGGCGATCTCTGGGGCTTGAGGGTTGCTTCGGAGGGGCTCGGCGTTGTAATGCGGGCTTCGCTTTGCACTTTGGCGCGGGGGTAGGTAACCTCTTCGCTTGTGCCCGCTCTGCGGGCCGCTATGCGTGCGCGCCGACCAGGTCCGTTGAGGACGGGGCCCGCGCCGCAACTACTCCCCGGCTTGATTCGGCCCTTGGAAGGGCCGGGCGGTCTGTGTGGTCTGTGGAACCTGTTCGCTCAGGGGCTAGGACGACACGCCCGACCGCGGGGGTCGGAGAGGTCGGGAAACCGGCAGGTCACAGCCTCACATGGGGTAGTGATGACGGGTCCCGCGCGAGCGGAACTCCCGCGAGAGCGGAACCCAGGCAGAACTAAGACTTACCGGCTCGGTACGAGGAAGACGGAGACGCGGTGCCCACGATCCAGCAGCTGGTCCGCAAGGGCCGCCAGGACAAGGTGACCAAGAACAAGACGCCCGCGCTGAAGGGGAGCCCGCAGCGGCGGGGTGTTTGCACGCGCGTCTACACGACGACGCCCAAGAAGCCGAACTCCGCGCTTCGCAAGGTCGCCCGTGTCCGGCTGACCAGCGGGATTGAGGTCACGGCCTACATCCCCGGTGTCGGACACAACTTGCAGGAGCACTCGATCGTGCTCGTGCGCGGCGGCCGAGTGAAGGACCTCCCGGGCGTTCGGTACAAGATCATCCGCGGTTCGCTCGACACCCAGGGGGTGCGGAACCGCAAGCAGGCGCGCAGCCGCTACGGCGCGAAGAAGGAGAAGAGCTAATGCCGCGCAAGGGCCCGGCTGGCAAGCGCCAGCTCATCGCCGACCCGGTGTACAACTCGCCGCTGGTCACCGCGCTGATCAACAAGATCCTTCTGGACGGCAAGCGCTCCATCGCGCAGAGCATCGTGTACGACGCCCTCGAGGGCGCTCGCGAGAAGACCGGCAACGACCCGGTCGTCACGCTGAAGCGCGCGCTCGACAACGTGAAGCCGACCCTGGAGGTCCGCAGCCGCCGTGTCGGTGGCGCGACCTACCAGGTCCCGGTGGAGGTGCGGCCCGCCCGCTCCACCACCCTGGCGCTCCGCTGGCTGGTCATCTACGCCCGCCAGCGTCGCGAGAAGACCATGACCGAGCGGCTGATGAACGAGCTGCTCGACGCGAGCAACGGCCTCGGCGCGTCTGTCAAGAAGCGCGAGGACACGCACAAGATGGCGGAGTCCAACAAGGCCTTCGCCCACTACCGCTGGTGATCCGGCGGATCACGACTGACGACGAGACGACGCGAGGACGACAGTGGCTACCAAAACCGGTGTAGACCTGGCCAAGGTCCGCAACATCGGGATCATGGCCCATATCGACGCGGGCAAGACCACGACGACCGAGCGCATCCTCTACTACACGGGGATGAGCTACAAGATCGGCGAGGTCCACGACGGCGCCGCCACCATGGACTGGATGGAGCAGGAGCAGGAGCGGGGGATCACCATCACCTCCGCCGCCACCACCTGTGAATGGCCCGTCGACGACGTCAAGCACACGATCAACATCATCGACACCCCCGGCCACGTCGACTTCACCGTCGAGGTGGAGCGCAACCTGCGGGTGCTCGACGGTGCGGTCGCGGTGTTCGACGGTGTGGCCGGTGTGGAGCCGCAGTCCGAGACCGTGTGGCGTCAGGCCGACCGCTATGGCGTGCCGCGTATGTGCTTCGTCAACAAGCTCGACCGCGTCGGCGCGGAGTTCCACCGCTGCGTCGACATGATCGAGACCCGGCTCAACGCGATCCCGCTGGTGCTCCAGCTGCCGATCGGCGCCGAGGCCGACTTCAAGGGCGTCATCGACCTGGTCACGATGAAGGCCCTGCTCTGGAACGAAGAGGCCAAGCTCGGCGAGATGTACGACACCGTCGACATCCCCGAGACGCACGCCGAGGCCGCCCGTGAGTGGCACGACAAGCTGGTCGAGACCCTCGCCGAGAACGACGACGAGATCATGGAGCTGTACCTGGAGGGCAACGAGCCCACCGTGGAGCAGCTCTACGCCGGCATCCGCCGCGCGACGATCGCCGCCAAGCTCACCCCGGTGACCTGCGGCACCGCGTTCAAGAACAAGGGCGTCCAGCCGCTGCTCGACGCGATCGTGCGCTACCTGCCCAACCCGCTGGACGACGGTGGCGTTGACGGTCACGCGGTCCGCGACGAGGAGAAGGAGCTGCACCGCGACGCCAGCGAGGACGAGCCGTTCTCCGCCCTGGCGTTCAAGATCGCGAGCGACCCGCACCTCGGCAAGCTGACGTTCATCCGCGTCTACTCCGGCGTCCTGGAGTCGGGCACCTCGGTGCTCAACTCCAACAAGGAGCGCAAGGAGCGGATCGGCAAGATCTACCGGATGCACGCCAACAAGCGCACCGAGATCGAGCGCGTCGGCGCCGGCGACATCGTCGCGGTGATGGGTCTCAAGCAGACCACCACCGGTGAGACGCTGTGCGACGAGAAGAGCCCCATCGTCCTTGAGTCGATGAACTTCCCGGCGCCGGTCATCCACGTGGCGATCGAGCCGAAGACCAAGGCCGACCAGCAGAAGCTGGGCACCGCGATCCAGCGGCTGGCCGAGGAGGACCCGTCCTTCCAGGTCCGCACCGAGGAGGACACCGGCCAGACCGTGATCTCCGGCATGGGCGAGCTCCACCTGGAGATCCTCGTCGACCGGATGAAGCGCGAGTTCAAGGTCGAGGCCAACGTCGGCAAGCCGCAGGTGGCCTACCGCGAGACCATCACCCGCAAGATCCAGAAGGTCGAGTACACCCACAAGAAGCAGACGGGTGGCTCCGGCCAGTTCGGTCGCGTGATCATCGACCTCGAGCCGCTGGGCGAGGGGAACGACGGTTACGAGTTCGAGAACAAGGTCACCGGTGGCCGCATCCCGCGGGAGTACATCCCGTCGGTGGACGCGGGCTGCCAGGAGGCCGCCGAGTTCGGTGTCCTCGCCGGCTACCCCATGGTCGGCGTCAAGGTCACCCTGCAGGACGGCGCCTACCACGAGGTCGACTCGTCGGAGATGGCGTTCAAGGTCGCCGGCTCGATGGCGTTCAAGGAGGCGGCCCGCAAGGCGGGTGCCACGCTCCTGGAGCCCATGATGGCCGTCGAGGTCACCACGCCCGAGGAGAACATGGGCGACGTGATCGGCGACATCAACAGCCGCCGCGGTCAGGTCCAGTCGATGGACGAGCGCGCGGGCATGCGGGTCGTCAAGGCCGTCGTCCCGCTGTCGGAGATGTTCGGCTACGTGGGTGATCTGCGCAGCAAGACCCAGGGCCGGGCTGTTTTCACCATGCAGTTCGACTCCTACGCCGAGGTTCCGGGGAACGTCGCGCAGGAGATCATCGCCAAGGCGCGGGGCGAGTAGCCCCGGTCTGCCCAGGATCACCAACCAAGCCAAAGCATCAGGCGGTCGTCTAGGCGGCCGAGGATCGCACAGCTACAAGGAGAAGCAGTGGCTAAGGCCAAGTTCGAGCGGACCAAGCCGCACGTAAACATCGGCACCATCGGTCACATCGACCACGGTAAGACCACGCTTACCGCGGCGATCACCAAGGTGCTCCATGACAAGTACCCGGACATCAACCCCTTCACGCCGTTCGAGGACATCGACAAGGCGCCGGAGGAGCGCGAGCGCGGTATCACCATCTCCATCGCGCACGTCGAGTACCAGACCGAGGCGCGTCACTACGCCCACGTCGACTGCCCGGGTCACGCCGACTACATCAAGAACATGATCACCGGTGCCGCCCAGATGGACGGCGCGATCCTGGTCGTGGCCGCCACCGACGGCCCGATGCCGCAGACCAAGGAGCACGTGCTCCTGGCCCGCCAGGTCGGCGTTCCCTACATCGTGGTCGCGCTCAACAAGTGCGACATGGTGGACGACGAGGAGATCCTGGAGCTCGTCGAGCTCGAGGTCCGCGAGCTGCTGTCGGAGTACGAGTTCCCGGGCGACGATCTCCCGGTCGTGCGCGTGTCCGCCTTCCAGGCCCTGCAGGGCGACGAGAAGTGGGCCGAGTCGATCGTCGAGCTGATGACCGCGGTCGACGAGAACGTCCCCGAGCCGGTCCGTGACACCGAGAAGCCCTTCCTGATGCCGATCGAGGACGTCTTCTCGATCACCGGTCGCGGCACCGTCGTCACCGGCCGCATCGAGCGTGGCGTGGTCAACGTCAACGAGGAAGTCGACATCATCGGCATCAAGGAGACCTCGACCAAGTCGACCGTCACCGGTGTCGAGATGTTCCGCAAGCTGCTCGACCAGGGCCAGGCCGGTGACAACGTCGGTCTGCTCCTGCGCGGTATCAAGCGTGAGGACGTCGAGCGCGGTCAGTGTGTCATCAAGCCGGGCACCAACACCCCGCACACCAACTTCGAGGCTCAGGTCTACATCCTGTCCAAGGACGAGGGTGGCCGCCACACGCCGTTCTTCAACAACTACCGTCCGCAGTTCTACTTCCGGACCACGGACGTCACCGGCGTGGTGAGCCTCCCTGAGGGCACCGAGATGGTCATGCCGGGCGACAACACCGAGATGAGCGTCGAGCTGATCCAGCCCGTCGCCATGGAGGAGGGCCTGAAGTTCGCCATCCGTGAGGGTGGCCGGACGGTCGGCGCCGGTCGCGTCACCAAGATCACCAAGTAGCACCCCTTCGTCGTCGCGGCGGCCCGGCCGCCACACGCTGTACGGGTCCGGGAGATCGCTTCTCGGACCCTCGCGGCGGGGCCGCCGCGGCGCGAACCCAGGCAAGTACCAGCGGCACTACCAGTAAAGGACACCGAGGCCACCATGGCGGGACAAAAGATCCGCATCCGGCTCAAGGCCTACGACCACGAGGTCATCGACACCTCCGCGAAGAAGATCGTTGAGACGGTGACGCGGACGGGCGCCAAGGTCGCGGGCCCGGTGCCGCTGCCGACCGAGAAGAACGTGTACTGCGTCATCCGCTCGCCGCACAAGTACAAGGACAGCCGTGAGCACTTCGAGATGCGCACGCACAAGCGGCTGATCGACATCATCGACCCGACGCCCAAGACGGTCGACTCGCTCATGCGGCTCGACCTTCCGGCCGGCGTTGACATCGAGATCAAGCTCTAAGGGACGCACCAGAGATGAGTACGCAGAGGAAGGGCGTCCTGGGCGAGAAGCTCGGCATGACCCAGGTCTTCGACGATGAGGGCCGGATCGTTCCGGTAACCGTCGTCCAGGCCGGGCCGTGTGTCGTCACCCAGCTCCGCTCGCAGGAGAAGGACGGCTACACCGCCGTCCAGATCGGGTACGGGCAGATCGACCCGCGCAAGGTGAACAAGCCGCGCACGGGTCACTTCGAGAAGGCCGGCGTCACGCCGCGCCGCTACCTCGTCGAACTGCGCGCCGACGACACCACCGAGTACGAACTCGGCCAGGAGATCACGGTTGAGGTCTTCGAGGCCGGCCAGCGGATCGACGTCACCGGCACCAGCAAGGGCAAGGGCACCGCGGGTGTCATGAAGCGCCACGGCTTCAAGGGCCTCGGCGCCTCTCACGGCACCCAGCGCAAGCACCGTTCGCCCGGTTCGATCGGCGGCTGCGCGACCCCCGGTCGTGTCTTCAAGGGCCTGCGCATGGCGGGCCGGCACGGCAACGCCCGCACCACCGTGCAGAACCTGACCGTCCACGCCATCGACACCGAGAAGAACCTGCTGCTCATCAAGGGCGCGGTTCCCGGCCCGAACGGCGGCGTGGTCCTGGTCCGCGACGCAGTGAAGGGAACGGGCAAGTGACCTCGAAGGTAGACATCGACCTGCCCGCGGAGATCTTCGACGCCAAGACCAGCGTCCCGTTGATCCACCAGGTCGTGGTGGCCCAGCTGGCCGCCGCGCGCCAGGGCACGCACTCCACCAAGACCCGTGGCGAGGTCCGTGGCGGTGGCAAGAAGCCGTACCGGCAGAAGGGCACCGGCCGCGCCCGTCAGGGCTCGACCCGCGCGCCCCAGTTCGCCGGCGGTGGCATCGTGCACGGTCCGCAGCCGCGGGACTACAGCCAGCGGACGCCGAAGAAGATGAAGGCCGCCGCCCTGCGCGGCGCCCTGTCCGACCGTGCCCGCTACGGCTTGGTGCACGTCGTGGACACCATCATCGACGGCGACACCCCGAAGACGAAGACCGCTGTGGCCAACCTGCGCGGCATCACCGACGCCAAGCGCGTCCTCCTGGTCCTGGACCGTGAGGACGAGCTGACGTGGAAGAGCCTGCGCAACGAGCCGAGCGTGCACGTCATCGTCTCCGACCAGCTCAACACCTACGACGTGATGGTGAACGACGTCGTCGTCTTTACTCAGGCGGCCTACGACGAGTTCATCTCGCGCGCGACGAAGAAGTGAGGGGGAGGACCACGTGAGCAGGATCGCCGACCCCCGTGACGTCATCATCGCGCCGGTCGTCTCGGAGAAGAGCTACGGGCTGCTGGACGAGAACAAGTACACGTTCCTCGTCCGCCCGGACGCCAACAAGACGCAGATCAAGCAGGCGGTCGAGGAGGTGTTCAACGTCAAGGTGACGAGTGTGAACACCATCAACCGCCAGGGCAAGCGCAAGCGCACCCGGTTCGGCTATGGCAAGCGCAAGGACACCAAGCGCGCCATCGTCAGCCTGGCCGAGGGCGAGCGGATCGACATCTTCGGCGGCCCGGCCTAGGCCGGGGCGATCGAAGAGTTAGTTAAGGGATGAACGAAAAAGATGGGCATCCGTAAGTACAAGCCGACGACTCCGGGTCGTCGCGGCTCCAGCGTGGCCGACTTCGTCGAGGTCACCCGCCGCGAGCCCGAGAAGTCGCTGCTGCGTCCGCTCCCCAAGAAGGGCGGCCGCAACAACCACGGCCGCATCACCACCAGGCACCAGGGCGGGGGCCACAAGCGCGCGTACCGAGTGATCGACTTCCGTCGGCACGACAAGGACGGGATTCCGGCCAAGGTCGCGCACATCGAGTACGACCCCAACCGCACCGCGCGCATCGCGCTGCTGCACTACGCGGACGGCGAGAAGCGCTACATCCTCGCCCCGCAGGGACTGAAGCAGGGCGACCGGGTCGAGAACGGGCCGGGTTCGGACATCAAGCCGGGCAACTGCCTGCCGCTGCGCAACATCCCGACGGGTACGGTCATCCACGCCATCGAGCTCAAGCCCGGTGGCGGCGCCAAGATCGCCCGTTCCGCGGGCGCCGGCGTCCAGCTGCTCGCCAAGGAGGGCAAGTACGCCACGCTGCGTATGCCGTCCGGCGAGATGCGCATGGTGGACGTCCGCTGCCGCGCGACCGTCGGCGAGGTCGGCAACGCCGAGCAGTCGAACATCAACTGGGGCAAGGCCGGCCGTATGCGCTGGAAGGGCAAGCGCCCGACCGTCCGCGGTGTGGCCATGAACCCGATCGACCACCCGCACGGTGGTGGTGAGGGCAAGACCTCTGGTGGCCGGCACCCGGTGAACCCGAACGGTAAGAAGGAAGGCCGCACCCGCCAGGCCAACAAGGCCAGCGACCGGCTGATCGTCCGTCGTCGCAGCAAGAAGAAGCGGTAGGAGTCGCTCGTCATGCCACGTAGCCTGAAGAAGGGCCCGTTCGTGGACGACCACCTCATCAAGAAGGTGGAAGGCCAGAACGACAAGGGCACCAAGAACGTGATCAAGACGTGGTCGCGGCGCTCCATGATCGTGCCGGACATGATCGGTCACACGATCGCCGTGCACGACGGCCGCAAGCACGTTCCGGTGTTCATCACCGACGCCATGGTGGGACACAAGCTCGGCGAGTTCGCGCCGACGCGCACGTTCCGCAGCCACGTTAAAGAAGACCGCCGCAGCCGTCGCGGCTGAGCAGGCAGAGGCGCTCGCCCGTTGAGGCGGGCGAGGATCGCAACGTAGGAGAGAGGGAACAGCGATGGAAGCCAGGGCCCAGGCGCGGTTCATCCGCGTCACGCCCATGAAGGCCCGCCGCGTGGTGGACCTCATCCGCGGCCTGCCTGCCGCGGAGGCGCAGGCGGTGCTGCGGTTCGCCCCACAGTCCGCCAGTGAGCCGGTGGGCAAGGTGCTGGCCAGTGCCATTGCCAACGCCGAGCACAACTTCAAGCTCGACACCGACACGCTCGTGGTCAGCCACGCGTGGGTCGACGAGGGGCCGACGCTGAAGCGTTTCCGCCCCCGCGCCCAGGGTCGGGCTTACCGCATCAACAAGCGCACGAGCCACATCACCGTGGTCGTCGCCCCGAAGGACGAAGTCGTCGCTTCGGCCGGCGGTAAGAAGACGAGGAGGGCCCGGTAGTGGGTCAGAAGATCAACCCGCACGGGTTCCGTCTCGGCATCACCACCGACCACAAGAGCGTGTGGTTCGCCGACAAGCTCTACAAGGACTACGTCAAGGAAGACGTCCAGATCCGGCGCATGCTGCAGAAGGGCATGGACCGGGCGGGCATCTCCAAGGTGGAGATCGAGCGTACGCGGGACCGTGTCGAGGTCAACATTCACACCGCCCGGCCGGGCATCGTCATCGGCCGCCGTGGTGCCGAGGCCGAGCGTCTCCGGGGCGACCTGGAGAAGCTGACCGGCAAGCAGGTGCGGCTCAACATCCTCGAGGTCAAGAACCCCGAGATCGACGCCCAGCTCGTCGCGCAGGGCGTGGCCGAGCAGCTGTCCAGCCGCGTCGCGTTCCGCCGTGCCATGCGCAAGGCCATCCAGTCCGCGATGAAGTCGGGCGCCAAGGGCATCAAGGTCCAGTGCTCCGGCCGTCTGGGCGGCGCTGAGATGTCCCGGTCGGAGTTCTACCGCGAGGGCCAGGTCCCGCTGCACACGCTGCGCGCCGACATCGACTACGGCTTCTACGAGGCCCGGACGACCTTCGGCCGCATCGGCGTCAAGGTGTGGATCTACAAGGGCGAGGCCGCGGCGACCCGCGCCGAGCGTGAGCAGAAGGCCGCCCAGCAGCGCGCCGCCGGCGGCGGTGGCGGCGGTGGCCGCGAGCGTCGCGGCGGTGACCGCCGTGGCGGCGGTGCCCGTGGCGGCCGCGGTGGCCGTGGCGGCGAGGGCCGTGGCGGCGAGCGCGGCGGCGCGCCGCGCCAGCAGCAGAGTTCCGAGCAGCCGGCGCCGTCCGCTGAGGCTGCTCCGACTGGAGAGGGGAGCTGAGTAAGCGATGCTGATCCCTCGTAAGGTCAAGCACCGTAAGCAGCACCACCCGAAGCGCCGGGGAATGGCCAAGGGCGGTACGAAGGTTACTTTCGGTGAGTACGGCATCCAGGCCGTCGAGGGCGCGTACGTGACCAACCGGCAGATCGAGGCCGCACGTATCGCCATGACCCGCCACATCAAGCGTGGTGGCAAGGTCTGGATCAACATCTTCCCGGACCGCCCGCTGACCAAGAAGCCCGCCGAGACCCGGATGGGTTCCGGCAAGGGTTCGGTCGAGTGGTGGGTGGCCAACGTGAAGCCGGGCCGCGTGATGTTCGAGATCTCCTACCCGAACGAGCAGATCGCTCGGGAGGCGCTCACCCGCGCGATCCACAAACTCCCTATGAAGTGCAAGATCGTTAAGCGAGAGGTGGGTGAGTCCTGATGGCCAAGGGTCTTACCGCCGACGATCTGCGGACCGAGCCTGAGGACGTCCTGGTCACCAAGCTGAAGGAGGCGAAGGAGGAGCTGTTCAACCTTCGTTTCCAGGCCGCCACCGGCCAGCTGGAGAGCCATGGTCGCCTGCGCACCGTGAAGCGCGAGATCGCACGCATCTACACCGTGATGCGGGAGCGGGAGCTCGGCATCGTCACGGTCGCCGAGGAGTCCGCGGAGGACAAGAACGATGACTGAGCAGAAGACCGACGAGCGGAGCACCCGCAAGATCCTTGAGGGTCTGGTGGTCAGCGACAAGATGGACAAGACCGTGGTCGTGTCCGTCGAGGACCGCGTCAAGCACGCGAAGTACCACAAGGTGATCCGCCGTACGACCAAGTACAAGGCGCACGACGAGGCCAACGAGTGTGGCGTCGGCGACCGCGTCCGTCTCATGGAGACCCGGCCCCTGTCGGCCACCAAGCGGTGGCGCGTGGTCGAAGTCCTTGAGAAGGCCAAGTAGGGCGCTTGCGCCCGCGGACGTAGTCCGCAATTAGATACCGATGGTTCCACCAGGCTGCCCCGTGTGGGCAGAACCGGTGTGACGAACAGGAGTTGACGTGATCCAGCAGGAGTCGCGACTCAAGGTCGCCGACAACACGGGTGCGAAGGAGATCCTTTGCATCCGTGTGCTCGGCGGCTCGGGTCGGCGCTACGCGGGAGTCGGCGACGTCATCGTTGCGACGGTGAAGGACGCCCTTCCCGGCGCCGGCGTTAAGAAGGGTGACGTCGTCAAGGCAGTTGTCGTGCGTACCCGCAAGGAGCGTCGTCGTCCCGATGGCTCCTACATCCGCTTCGACGAGAACGCGGCCGTCCTGATCAAGGACGGTGGCGACCCCCGCGGCACCCGTATCTTCGGCCCGGTGGGCCGCGAGCTGCGCGAGAAGAAGTTCATGCGAATCATCTCGCTCGCGCCGGAGGTGCTGTGATGAAGATCAAAAAGGGTGACGAGGTCATCGTCATCGCCGGCAAGGACAAGGGCGCCACGGGCAAGGTCCTGCGCGTCGACCCGGGCCGGGAGCGTGTTGTCGTCGAAGGCGTCAACATCATGACCAAGAACATCAAGGCCGACGCCCAGCGGGCCGGCAAGGAGAGCGGGCGCGTCCAGGTCGAGGCGCCCCTCCACGTCAGCAACGTGGCTCTCGTCGAGGACGGCAAGCCGGTTCGCGCCGGCTACCGCATCGACGAGGACGGCACGAAGGTCCGGGTCTCGCGCCGCACCGGCAAGGAGATCTGACATGACCGAAACCGTGACTGAGCGCCCCGTTCCGCAGCCGCGCCTCAAGCTCCGCTACCGCGAGGAAATCGCGAAGGCGATGCAGGAGCAGTTCGGCTACGCCAACGTGATGCAGATCCCCGGCCTGACCAAGATCGTGGTCAACATGGGTGTGGGTGACGCCGCCAAGGACGCCAAGCTGATCGAGGGTGCCATCAAGGACCTCTCGGCGATCACCGGCCAGAAGCCGGCCGTCAACCGGGCCCGCAAGTCCATCGCGCAGTTCAAGCTGCGCGAGGGCATGCCGATCGGCGCGCACGTCACGCTGCGCGGCGACCGCATGTGGGAGTTCCTGGACAGGCTGCTGTCCACGGCCCTGCCGCGCATCCGTGACTTCCGCGGCCTGTCGCCCAGGCAGTTCGACGGCAACGGCAACTACACCTTCGGGCTGACCGAGCAGGTCATGTTCCACGAGATCGACCCGGACAAGGTCGACCGCTCGCGGGGCATGGACATCACGCTGGTCACCACAGCCAAGACCGACGACGAGGGCCGGGCGCTGCTCAAGCTCCTGGGCTTCCCCTTCAAGGAGAACTGAGCATGGCGAAGAAGTCGCTGATCGCCAAGGCGGCGCGGAAGCCGAAGTTCGGCGTGCGCGCCTACACTCGGTGCTCGCGCTGCGGCCGTCCGCGCTCCGTCTACCGGAAGTTCGGCCTCTGCCGTGTGTGCTTCCGTGAGATGGCGCACCGCGGTGAGCTTCCCGGCATCACCAAGTCGAGCTGGTGACCGGTCGCGGGCCGCGTCCGCTGAGGGAACGGCCCGCACCGGCAACAGCCTGTAATAACCACCGGGCATCTGACGAAGGTGCCCACGACCGCGCCAAAGGTCCACGGATCCGTTCCGGAGCCTGGAAACCGTGGCGAGGGAGGGCCAGTAGGCCATGACGATGACCGACCCGATCGCAGACATGTTGACACGTCTGCGGAACGCCAACTCGGCATACCACGACTCGGTGGCCATGCCGTACTCGAAGATCAAGGCGCACATCGCCGAGATCCTCCAGCAGGAGGGTTACATCACCGGCTGGAGCGTCGAGGACGCCGAGGTCGGCAAGAAGCTCAACATCGAGCTCAAGTTCGGTCCGACGCGTGAGCGTTCGATCGCAGGCATCAAGCGCGTCTCGAAGCCGGGTCTGCGCGTGTACGCCAAGAAGGACAACCTGCCGAAGGTGCTCGGCGGCCTGGGGATCGCGATCATCTCGACGTCCTCCGGCCTGATGACCGACCGGCAGGCAGGCAAGCGTGGCGTGGGCGGGGAAGTCCTCGCCTACGTCTGGTGAGGGGAGGGCTCTAACCATGTCTCGTATTGGACGACTTCCCATCACCGTGCCCAGTGGCGTCGACGTGAAGATCGACGGCCAGGAGGTCACCGTCAAGGGACCCAAGGGCACGCTGTCCCACGTCGTGGCCGAGCCGATCGAGGTTCAGCTGGAGGACGGCACGGTCACCGTCGGCCGCCCGAACGACGTCAACACCGTCCGGGCGCTGCACGGTCTCACCCGCGCGCTCATCAACAACATGGTCGTCGGCGTCACCGAGGGTTACAGCAAGACCCTCCTGATCCAGGGCGTCGGTTACCGCGCCGTGCCCAAGGGCAAGAACATCGAGTTCTCCCTGGGCTACAGCCACCCGATCCTGGTCGAGGCGCCCGAGGGCATCACCTTCACCGTCGAGAAGCCGACCCAGATCAAGGTCGAGGGCATCGACAAGCAGAAGGTCGGCGAGGTGGCCGCCAACATTCGTAAGCTGCGCAAGCCCGACCCCTACAAGGGCAAGGGCGTGCGTTACGAGGGCGAGCACATTCGTCGCAAGGTCGGAAAGGCTGGTAAGTAGTCATGGCAGGCACCAAGACCCTGGCCGGAAAGGCCACGCTGGCGCGGGCCAAGTCCCGCAAGCGCCGGCACCTGCGGGTCCGGAAGAAGGTCGTCGGCACCGCCGTGCGTCCTCGCCTGGTCGTGACCCGCTCTACCAAGCACGTCTTCGTCCAGGTCATCGACGACACCGCGGGCCACACGCTGGCCTACGCGTCGACGATGGAGGCGGAGCTGCGCAGCGACTCCGGCGACAAGACCGCCAAGTCCCGCAAGGTCGGCGAGCTCGTCGCCGCGCGGGCCAAGGAGGCCGGTGTCTCCGCCGTGGTCTTCGACCGTGGCGGCAACAAGTACCACGGGCGCGTCGCCGCTGTCGCGGACGGCGCGCGCGAGGGGGGCCTCCAGCTGTGATGGCCCTTATTTCCCTTAACGAGAAGAGGAACCACTGATGGCAGCGCAGAGGCGTGGTGGCGGTCAGGGTGGCGACCGTCGCGACGGCCGCCGCGACGACCGCCGCGGTGGCGCCGACAAGGGCCAGTCGTACATCGAGAAGGTCGTGGCGATCAACCGTGTCGCCAAGGTCGTGAAGGGCGGTCGTCGCTTCAGCTTCACCGCCCTCGTCATCGTCGGTGACGGCAACGGCACCGTCGGCGTCGGCTACGGCAAGGCCAAGGAAGTCCCGGCGGCGATCGCCAAGGGCGTCGAAGAGGCCAAGAAGCACTTCTTCAAGGTGCCGCGGATCCAGGGCACCATCCCGCACCTGGTGCAGGAGCGGGACGCCGCGGGCGAGGTCCTGCTGCGTCCGGCCAGCCCGGGTACCGGTGTGATCGCCGGTGGTCCGGTGCGCGCCGTGCTGGAGTGCGCGGGCATCCACGACGTGCTGAGCAAGTCGCTGGGCAGTGACAACGCGATCAACATCGTGCACGCCACGATCGCCGGGCTGAAGGCGCTCAAGCGTCCCGAGGAGATCGCCGCCAAGCGCGGTCTGCCGATCGAGGACGTCGCCCCGGCCGCCATGCTGCGGGCGCGCGCCGCCGGCAGCGAGCCGCGGGCGGAGGTCGGCAGCTCATGAGCCAGCTCAAGATCACGCAGATCAAGTCCGTGATTTCGGAGAAGCAGAACCAGCGTGACACGCTGCGCACCCTGGGCCTCAAGAAGATCGGTCAGAGCACCGTTCGCGAGGACACCCCGCAGGTGCAAGGCATGATCCGGACGGTGGCGCACCTGGTCGCCGTCGAGGAGGTCGACTGACATGGCTGATCTCAACAAGGAGACCTCGGCCACTGAGGGCACCCCCCTCAAGGTGCACGACCTGCGTCCCGCCCCCGGCTCCAACAAGGCCAAGGTCCGCAAGGGCCGTGGCGAGGCGTCCAAGGGCAAGACCTCCGGTCGCGGTACCAAGGGCACGAAGGCCCGCAGCACGGTCCCGGTCGGGTTCGAGGGCGGTCAGATGCCCCTGATCCGCCGCATCCCGAAGCTCAAGGGCTTCAAGAACCCCAACCGGGTCGAGTTCCAGGTCGTGAACCTGGACAAGCTGGCCGAGCTCTACCCCGAGGGTGGCGAGGTCACGGCGGAGGACCTGGCGGCGAAGGGCGCGGTGCGCCCCAACCGTCCGGTGAAGGTCCTCGGCACCGGCGACATCTCCGTCGCGGTCCAGGTGAAGGTGAACGCCTTCTCCAAGTCCGCCAAGGAGAAGATCGCCGCCGCCGGTGGCAGCACCGACGAGCTGTAACGAGCACACGAAGGGCCCCGCCCTCCCGCAAGGGAGCGCGGGGCCCTTCGTCGTGTCGCGGTCCGCGTGATGCCGCATGACCGTCGTCGCGTCGAGCCGGGCCGCTCAGGAGGGGAGCTGCCCTTCTTCCGGCTCGCCGGCGCAGGACTTGAGGCCGTACTTCTCCGCGAAGACCAGGGCCTGGGTGACCTCATCGGCATCGGTCAGCGCGTACGAACGGTCGATGAGCCTCCGGACCTGCCGGTCGTCATGGCGCGCCAGCGCGCGGTCGATGTCGCGTTGGATCCGTTCGAGATCCCGGATGGCGTTCTCGTAGGGCGCGAAGAACTTCTTGTCCAGGGCCGCGGCGTCGTCGCGCGGCGGTGGGAGGCGGCGCAGTTCGGCCATGGTGACCCGCATGCCCCTGTTGGAGAGCTTGAGAGCGGCGACCTCCTTCGCCAGCGTGTCAGTATCTCCGGGCGGGAACTTGTCATCGGCGGCACGGCATATCTTGTCGGCCTGCTGGATGAAGGCGGCCTTGGCACTGAGCGCCGGGGGCGTTGAGGGTGCGGCGGCAGGGCGATCGTTCGCACACGCCGTGGCCGCGAGGGACAGGGTGAGCAGCAGCGCGGTGACCGTGAGTCTCATCGCTTCGTCCTCGAAACCGGCTCGGGCCGCCGCCAGGCGGCGGCGACCCGAGGTGGGGCATGTTCAGCAACACAGGTGGCGGACCGGCGCCTGGACTAGCACCGGGTGCGGACCTCGAGCAGCTTCTTCTTCGGGTGGCGCAGGCTCTCCCACGTGGCGTAGGGCCTTCCGTTGTGGTTGCGCTGGCCGTAGGTGTGGTTGCGGTACTTCTGGTTCCCGCCCGAGCACTTCCACGAGGGGTTCTGGTTGAGGTAGACGGAGCTGACCATGGAGTAGGTCTTCTTCTTCTTGGCCTTGTTGCGCCAGATTCCGGCTCCGCGATACTGGTCGAGCCTGGACTCGAACTTCACGTAGTGAGCCCGGCCGTTCCAGCGGCAGTTCCAGCGCGTCCCCTGCTGGAGGTATCGCCCGTTCTTGTACGGACGCCACATTTCGAGCTTGCAGCCACCGCCGACATAGGTGATCGTCGCGGCCTTGATCGAGGCGGGCGGCTTCGGTGCCTTGTCTTGTGCGTGCGCGGGTGCGGCGACAAGCGGTGTGAGGGCGGCGGCCCCCACGATGGTGAGGATGCCCAATCTGCGACTGAGATGCATTCAGCCTTCCCTGGTCGATGTGAACGGACGGCCCTCTTCGGGCCACCACCATGGAAAGGGCGGCTCGTCTCCGGCTCGTCTCCGGGACGTCGTCGCGACGCCTTCGTAGCGTCTCCGCCGTGTCTCACACCGAGTTCAGGGCGCTGAACATCCGCCTTGACGCTCCGTTGGGCGTTCGCGTCGGGTCGGCGGTGTCCAGACGTCAACGAGGCGCGGCGCCCGCTCTGATGCGCGCGGGCTCGAAGGTTCGAAGTGGCCCGTGGAACCGCTACCCTGGGCGGAGCCGTCTCGCTTCGGCGAGGGTGAGTGGGCTCGTCGGGCAGGATAGGGTATGCGCCTGAGCGAGACGTCGGTGTCGCTCACCCTGGGACAGGATCCAGATCGACTCTGCCGCAATGGTGCAGGTCATGCAGGAGGAATTGTGCTGACCGCGTTCGCTCGGGCTTTCCGTACGCCTGACCTGCGTAAAAAGATACTGTTCACGCTCTTCATCATCGTGCTCTTCCGGATCGGTGCGATTCTTCCAACGCCGAACGTGAACGTGGAGCAGCTGAAAGAGACCGCTGACCTGGCGAAGAAGGGTTCGCAGGGGCAGACTCTCCAGTTGGTCGATCTGTTCAGCGGTGGAGCGCTGCTGAAGTTGTCGGTGTTCGCGCTGGGGATCATGCCCTACATCACGGCGAGCATCATCCTGCAGCTGCTCACCGTTGTGATCCCTCGACTTGAAGCCCTCAAGAAGGAGGGCCAGGCCGGCACCACGAAGATCACGCAGTACACGCGTTATCTGACGGTGGCCCTTGCGATCCTCCAGGCGACCGGCATCGTCGCCATGGCGGCCACCGGGAGCCTGTTCGGCAACGCGGGCAGCGGTGAGTCCGTCCTCTACGACGAGAGCGTCTTCCCGATCATCACCATGGTCATCGTCATGGTGGCGGGTACCTCGGTGATCATGTGGTTCGGTGAGATGATCACCGACCGGGGTGTCGGCAACGGCATGTCGATCCTGATCTTCACCCAGGTGGTCGCGGTGTTCCCGGCCCAGTTCTGGGGCATCTACCAGGCCAAGTCGGCCTTCGTGTTCGCTCTCGTGATCATCGTGGGTATCGCGATCATGGCGGGCGTGGTCTTCGTCGAGCAGGCCCAGCGCCGCATCCCGGTGCAGTACGCCAAGCGCATGGTCGGCCGGCGGATGTACGGAGGCACCTCCACCTACATCCCGCTCAAGGTCAACCAGGCCGGCATCATCCCGGTCATCTTCGCCTCGTCGCTGCTGTACCTGCCACAGCTCGCGACCCAGCTGTGGCCCGAGAACAAGTTCCTCAACCAGACGGTCGCGCCCTACCTGCGCCCGGACAACCCCTGGCACATGGCGATCTTCTTCGCCTTCATCGTCTTCTTCACCTACTTCTACGTGGCGATCACGTTCAACCCCACTGAAGTAGCCGACAACATGAAGAAGTATGGTGGATTCATCCCAGGTATCCGTCCGGGCCGGCCGACCGCCGAATACCTCGACTTCGTGCTGACCCGGATCACCACACCCGGTGCGCTCTACCTGGGGCTCGTCGCACTGATCCCCATGGTGGCCTTCGCGATGCTGGAGGCGACCAACGACTTCCCGTTCGGTGGGACGAGCATCCTCATCGTCGTCGGCGTCGGACTGGATACCGTGAAGCAGGTCGAATCTCAACTGCAGCAGCGTAACTACGAGGGCTTCCTCCGGTAGTGCGTATCGTGCTGGTGGGCCCCCCGGGAGCGGGCAAGGGGACACAGGCCCAGTTCATCGCATCGCATCTGTCCATCCCGAAGATCTCGACAGGTGACATCTTCCGCGCCAACGTGAGCGGCGGCACCGAGCTCGGCCGGCAGGCCAAGCAGTACATGGACCGCGGTGACCTCGTCCCCGACGAGGTCACCATCGCGATGGTCCGTGACCGGCTCGCCGAGGACGACGCGCGGGACGGCTTCCTCCTCGACGGCTTCCCGCGCAACGTGCCCCAGGCCGAGACGCTGAAGAAGATCCTCTCCGCCGACTTCGACGCCAGGCTCGACATCGTGCTGGAGCTCGTCGTCGACGAGGACGAGGTCGTCCGGCGGTTGTCGGGCCGGCGCACCTGCGAGCGGTGCGGGCGCATCTGGCATGTCGACTTCGACGACAAGAAGGACGACGTCTGCGACGACTGCGGCGGCCACCTGTTCCAGCGGGACGACGACAAGGAGGACGTCGTACGTCACCGGCTCGAGGTCTACCAGGAACAGACCGCCCCGTTGGTCCAGTTCTACGCGGATGAGGGCATTCTGAAGGGTATCGACGCGACCGGCCCGGTCGAGGAGGTCACCAAGCGCGCGCTGGACGAGCTGCGCCCTCTGGAGAAATGACCCCTGCAGACCGAGACCCAGGGGGAGACATGTTCAGACGGCGCAAGCCCGTGATCCAGATGAAGACCGCCGAGCAGATCGAGCTGATGCGCAAGGCGGGCCTGCTGGTCGGCGAGACGCTGCGGCTGCTGCGCGAGGCGGTCAAGCCGGGCGTCACGACGCTCGACCTGGACACCATCGCCGAGCAGAACATCCGCGATCACGGCGGAATCCCCTCGTTCAAGGGCTACCACGGCTTTCCCGGCACGATCTGCGCCTCGGTGAACGAGGAGATCGTCCACGGCATCCCGCGCGACACGAAGGTGCTCAAGGACGGCGACATCATCTCGATCGACTGCGGCGCGATCGTGGAGGGCTGGCACGGCGACTCGGCGATCACCGTTCCGGTGGGCGAGGTCGGCCCGGAGCTCGCCAAGCTGCTGGAGGTCACCGAGACGTCCCTGTGGCACGGTCTGAAGGCCGGAGTGGACGGGGCCAGGCTCACGGACATGTCGCACGCGATCGAGTCTTACATCCGCTCTCAGGGCGCTTACGGCATCGTTGAGGGCTACGGGGGCCACGGCATCGGGACCGAGATGCACATGGACCCGCTGATCCCCAACCACGGCGCCCCCGGCTACGGGCCCGTGCTGGAGACCGGGATGTGCTTCGCGGTCGAGCCGATGGTCAACCTCGGCACCAAGGAGACGGTCGAGCTGGAGGACGGCTGGACCGTGATCACCACGGACGGCGCGTTCTCCGCGCACTTCGAGCACACGTTCGCCGTGACGGCGGACGGCCCCCGTGTGCTGACGGCCCTTGACGAGGGCCGGGAGTGGTTCGCCAAGCTTGGGGGATAGCACCCCTCCCGATCCCCGGAGAGGCAGGCATGACCAATCCTGAGATGCGCGCCTCGGACGCCGACCGGGATCGCGTGGCCACGGCGTTGCGCGAGCACTGCGCCGAGGGCCGCATCACCATGGACGAGCTGCACGAGCGGCTTGAGGCCACCTACCAGGCCAAGACCCTCGGTGAGCTGCTGGAGGTCACCTCGGACCTGCCCGAGGAAGATCTTTACGCGCTCCCGGTCCCCGCCTCGCAGCGTTCGACGACCAACCTGCCCGCCAAGCGGAGCTCGGGCGACCTCTCCCTGACCGGCCCCGCGGCCATGTGGGCGGGCTGGGCCACGGTCAGCGCGATCACGTTCACCGTCTGGCTGATCGTCGCCCTGACCACCGGCGCGGCCTACCCGTGGTTCGTGTGGGTCGCGGGGCCCTGGGGCGCCGTCCTGCTCGTGCGTACGATCTTCGGCCCGCGCCGCAACGACTGAGCCCCGGCGCTCGTCTTCGCCGGGGCTCGTCTCGGTTGTCCGGGTCTACTCGACCTCCATGAGGGGGCGGTAGTTGCCCGTCGGGACGAAGTGCGTGGTCGCGGTCCCCGCGGTGACGAGGTGGACGGCGAAGCCGGCGGGCTCTCCGGTCACCGCCGCCCTGCCGGGACGGGTGAGGTCCAGGTAGAGCTGGCGGTAGGTGCTGGGGCAGGTCGTGCACACCGTCGTGCCGAGCGATCCCACCGAGCCGCGGTGCACGTGACCGCTGATCACCCGTGCCACCTGCGGATGGCGTGCGACGACCTTGGCGAAGCCGGCGGTGTCGGCGAAGCGCATGTCGTCGATGAAGCGGATTCCGAGGGGATACGGCGGGTGGTGGGTCGCCACGACCGTCGGGGTCTGCGGCGCGGCGGCGAGCGTCTCGTCCAGCCAGGCCAGGCGTTCGTCGTCCATCTCGCCGTGCGGCCGGCCGGGGACGGTGGTGTCGCAGCAGACGAGACGGGCACCGTTCACGTCCACCGCGTACTGCACCGGCGAGCCGTCGTGGCCCGATCCGGCCACCGCCGGGTGGTCCTTGAACGCGGCGCGCAGCGCGTCACGGTCGTCGTGGTTGCCGGGCAGCGGATAGACCGCCATCGGCAGCGGTGACAGCAGCGCGTGCAGCCGGGCGTACTCGGCGGGCCGCCCGCCGTCGGCGAGGTCGCCGGTGAGCACGACGGCGTCGGGCCGCGCGGGCAGCGCGAGGAGGCTCGACACGGCCGCCCGCAGGGCTCGTACGGGGCCGGAGTCGTCGTCCACCGCACCGTCCTTGCCGGCGGCGAGGTGGATGTCGCTGAGCTGCGCAATGATCGCCATTGATCCCTCCCCCTTGGTAAGCACATCACGGACCCTCGGGCGGCGCACAGGGCGGCCGGGCCGGCCGGGCGCGTCGCGAGCCCGGAAGACCGGACGGAGTGCTGGAACGATCTTTGCGGCCGATTGACCGCGGTGTCGACCCGGCGCGGGGACAAGAAGATCAACGTGCTCCGTACGCCGGTGGAGCCGACCCGGGGGAACCGATGATCCGCAGACTATCGACAGCCTGTGCCGCCGCCGTGATCGGTACCGCCTTGATGGCCGCGGCGCACGCCGGTGAGGGCAACGCGGTCACGTCCGCCCGGGCCGGGCCGGGGAAGCCGGTCCTGGCCGCCGCATCGGGAACCTGCGGACATCTCGCGGCGATCACGATCATGACCACGAACCCTCATGCGCACGGCGCTCAGAAGCCGTTCGGCGGGGCGGGGGCGCGCTCCGTGGAGCTGATGTGCGCGGGTGGATCGGCGGGCCACTCGACGGGCCACTCGCCGGCGCGCTCGACGGCGCCTCAGGAGGGCTGGGGGGCCATGATCCTCGCCGGCGCCGGGACGGTGCTCGTCGCCGGTCTCGGAACCACCGCGTGGCGGGCCCGCCGACGCCGGACGGGGTCCGATGTCTGATCGCTGCCATCGCCACGAGCCTTACGGCCATGACCGCGGCTTCGGCCGCATCCGTGGTCGCTGTGCTCTGCCGAACGGCCGTACGGCCCGGTACGGCGCGGGAGCCGCGCTTGCCGCCGCCGGGCGTCCGACCCCTCTGCAGGGGCCGCTGGGCCGGTTCCAGCCCGTCTCCCTCGCGATTCCCAAGATCGGGATGAACGCGCCGCTGGCCGCCGCCGGAACGGGGCCGAGTGGCCGGATCGAGGCCCCGGCGCTCGACGAGCCGAACCTGGCCCGCTGGCGCGAACGCGGCGCGAGCCCCGGAGAGCCGGGAGCGGCGGTGATCGCCGGGCTGGCCCGCGCGGAGACGGGATCGGCGGTCTTCGCCCGCCTCGGCGAACTCACCCGGGGCGACATCGTCGGGGTCGTCCGGGCGAACGAGACCGTGGCGGTGTTCCGGGTCACCGTGACCGGGCGGGCCTTCGAGCACGACGTCCCGGCCGGGTGCGCCGACGGCGGCGCCGTCCCGGAGCTCTGCCTGATCGCCTGCGCGGGCCGGATCGACGACGCCCGATGTGCTCACCCGGACCATCTCGTCGTCCACGGCTCGTTCGCCGCCGCCTACCGGGTCTCAGACCTGCTCAGGACATGAGCCTCGGACGGTCCCGCGACGGGTGGGTCAGGCGACGACGGCCGAGAGGGCGTTCGTGATCGCCTCAGGGGCCGGGGCGACGTCGGGCACCACGTCGCGCAGGGCCAGCCAGCCGTTGATCGCGCGCGCCGTGGGCCAGGCCTCGCGGAGCTGCGGATCGTCCAGGTCGTACCAGGCGGCGACCTTGGACCAGCGCCAGAGGCGGTGCCCGGCGCTGGACAGCTCCGAGGCGGGGAACCCGCCCGCGCCGCGCGCCCCGGTGATGGCCAGCCGCACCGAGTCGGCCGTACGGCCGACGCGCTCGGCGATGTCGCGGATGGTGAGGAGGGGGTCGGCCTCGACCCGTTCGACCTGGAGGCCGGGGGCGCTCGCCTCCACATGCGCGATCACATCCATGATCGCGGTGGCGAGCGTGGGACCCTGCCAGGTGCAGGTCGCGTTGCCCGGACGGTCGGCGTGATGCGGCTCGCTGATGATCGAGACGGTCACCTGGCCGTGGGTGCGGTCGAACAGAGGATCGAGCTCCTCCTCGTACAGCGGGCGGCTGAGGACCAGCGCGAAGTCATAGCTCGGCATGCTGGTCCTCCTCCCTGATGTATCTCTCCTGGAAAGGTACAACGCGTGAGCGCTGTATGCTTGGGTCGGGAGTGGTCTCCGGTGCCGGATCGTGCGCTAATTTCACATTCGGTGGCCGGGTGACGTAGACTCCTATGTCGGTCCGTTGTCGGCCGCCCGAACCCCAGTTCGCACCTTCCGGTGCCGCATGGGTGCGGCCGGTTCACCTTTGGGAATCCCCTCCGGTGTGCGCGGACCGAGTCCAATGAGCCGATCAGTGAAGCGCGGAGGACATGCCCAAGAAGGAAGGCGCCATCGAGATCGAGGGCACCGTCATCGAGTCCCTCCCGAACGCCATGTTCCGGGTGGAGCTCGACAACGGGCACAAGGTGCTCGCCCACATCAGCGGCAAGATGCGGATGCACTACATCCGGATCCTGCCGGACGACCGCGTCGTCGTGGAGCTGAGCCCCTACGACCTCACGCGTGGTCGGATCGTCTACCGCTACAAGTAATCCCACTGGGGTTGCCTTCCCCGTGCGTGGCGGCGCGGGGGTGACCCTGATCCCTAGGAGACCCAGTGAAGGTCAAGCCGAGCGTCAAGAAGATCTGCCAGAAGTGCCGCGTCATCCGCCGGCACGGCCGCGTCATGGTCATCTGCTCCGACCCGCGGCACAAGCAGCGCCAGGGCTGACGACCAGGGCCGACGGCCATGGCCTGACGGCCTGACGCACAAATGAATCCAGCGCATCGCAAGCTTCGTACTTCGGCGCCGTACGCATCTGATCTCGTTCGGAGGCGAAAGCCTCATCAAGATCAGGTCGTACGGCACGGTCGTGTGAAGGCCAGACCCTCGGACGGAGGCCGAGGCCGCCACCCGGGCAGGGTGTGAGCGGATCGCGACGCGCCAATACCTCCGCGAATGAAGGGAACTGCCCACGATGGCACGCCTCCTCGGCGTCGATCTCCCGCGTGACAAGCGCATCGAGATCGCTCTCACCTACGTCTTCGGTGTCGGTCGTACCCGCGCCCAGGAGACCCTGAAGAACACCGGCGTCAACCCGGACCTGCGGGTGCACCAGCTCGGCGACGACGAGCTGGTCAGGCTCCGTGACTGGATCGAAACGAACTACAAGGTCGAGGGTGACCTTCGCCGTGAGATCCAGGCGGACATCCGCCGCAAGATCGAGATCGGTAGCTACCAGGGGATCCGGCACCGCCGCGGTCTCCCCGTGCACGGTCAGCGCACGCAGACCAACGCACGTACCCGCAAGGGCAAGAAGAAGACCGTGGCCGGCAAGAAGAAGGCCGGCAAGAAGTAGTCCGCCCGGACCTCGGTCCGATCGGATCGATGACCTCAGAGTAGAGAGAGCACATGCCTCCTAAGAGCCGTGTCGGCGCCAAAAAGGTGCGCCGCAAGGAAAAGAAGAACGTCGCTCACGGGCACGCCCACATCAAGAGCACGTTCAACAACACGATCGTCTCGATCACCGACCCCAACGGGAACGTGATCTCCTGGGCCTCCTCCGGCCACGTGGGCTTCAAGGGCTCGCGCAAGTCCACCCCGTTCGCCGCCCAGCAGGCCGCCGAGGCCGCCGCCCGCCGCGCCATGGAGCACGGCATGCGGAAGGTCGACGTCTTCGTGAAGGGCCCGGGCTCGGGCCGCGAGACCGCCATCCGGTCGCTGCAGGCGACCGGCCTCGAGGTGGGCTCGATCCAGGACGTCACGCCGGTTCCGCACAACGGCTGCCGCCCGCCGAAGCGTCGCCGGGTCTGAGGCAGGGGAGAAACAGAACAATGGCTCGTTACACGGGTGCCGACTGCAAGCTGTGCCGTCGGGAAAAGATGAAGCTGTTCCTCAAGGGCAGCAAGTGCATGGGCCCCAAGTGCCCGATCGAGATCCGGCCCTACCCGCCGGGTGAGCACGGCCGCGGTCGTCCCAAGGAGACCGAGTACCTGCTCCAGCTGCGCGAGAAGCAGAAGGCCAAGCGCATCTACGGCGTGCTCGAGCGCCAGTTCAGCAACTACTACGTCGAGGCCAACCGCCAGGGCGGCAAGACGGGTGAGAACCTCCTCACCCTGCTCGAGCGCCGTCTCGACAACGTCGTCTACCGCGCCGGCTTCGCCAAGTCCCGCGACGCGGCCCGCCAGCTGATCCGCCACGGCCACTTCAAGGTCAACGGCAAGAAGGTCGACATCCCGTCCTTCCTGGTCAGCGAGGCGGACATCGTCGAGGTCCGGCAGAAGTCGCTCGAGATGACCCCGTTCGTGGTCGCCCGTGCGGAGGCCGGCGAGGTGCCGGTCCCGCCGTGGCTCGGGATCATCACCGAGGGCGCCATGCGCATCCTCGTGCACTCCCTCCCGGTCCGGCAGCAGATCGACGCGCCGGTCCAGGAGCAGCTGATCGTCGAGCTCTACTCCAAGTAGGAGCTCTTTTCCGTCGCCGTGATCACCTTGGGAAACCGGGTGTGATCACGGCGACGGGGCGGAAGATAGTCACTGCGGTCGTCATATAGCGGGCACCGCGGAAAGAAGGTTCAACCATGCTCATCGCTCAGCGTCCGACTCTCACCGAAGAGCAGGTCGACGAGTACCGGTCGCGGTTCACCATCGAGCCGCTGGAGCCGGGCTTCGGCTACACGATCGGCAACTCGCTGCGTCGTACCCTGCTCTCCTCGATCCCCGGTGCGGCCGTCACCAGCATCCGGATCGAGGGCGTACTGCACGAGTTCTCGACCGTTCCCGGGGTCAAGGAGGATGTCACGGACATCATCCTCAACCTCAAGGAACTGGTCGTCTCCTCCGAGCACGACGAGCCCGTGGTGATGTACCTGCGCAAGCAGGGCCCGGGCGAGGTGACCGCGGCCGACATCGCGCCGCCGGCGGGCGTCGAGGTCCACAACCCCGACCTCCACATCGCCACGCTCAACAACAAGGCCAAGCTGGAGATGGAGCTGACGGTCGAGCGCGGCCGCGGCTACGTCTCGGCGGCCCAGAACAAGCAGCCGGGCCAGGAGATCGGCCGGATTCCGATCGACTCCATCTACTCGCCCGTGCTCAAGGTCACCTACAAGGTCGAGGCGACCCGAGTCGAGCAGCGCACCGACTTCGACCGTCTGATCCTGGACGTCGAGACCAAGCAGGCGATGCTCCCGCGTGACGCGGTGGCCTCCGCCGGCAAGACCCTGGTCGAGCTGTTCGGCCTGGCCCGGGAGCTCAACGTCGAGGCCGAGGGCATCGACATGGGCCCGTCCCCCACGGACGCCGCGCTCGCCGCGGACCTGGCCCTGCCGATCGAGGAGCTCAACCTCACGGTGCGGTCGTACAACTGCCTCAAGCGCGAGGGCATCCACTCTGTGGGCGAGCTGGTCGCCCGCAGCGAGCAGGACCTCTTGGATATAAGGAATTTCGGCGCCAAGTCGATCGAAGAGGTCAAGCAGAAGCTCAACGACATGGGGCTGTCGCTGAAGGACTCCCCGCCCGGGTTCGACCCGAGCGCGGCGGCCGACAACTACGGCGACGACGACCAGAGCTACGCCGAGACCGAGCAGTACTGACACACGCCAAGGTCCGTTGTGGCCGGGGCCTGCGCTCCGGCCGCGACGGGCATGGCCGCCGCCGGTACCTCGTACGGCCGGCGCGGAAAGAGCCGACACCGGTGACCGCCGGTGCGGACATGAGCTGACACCGGTACCTCGTACGGCCGGTGCAGGAAGGAAACGACATGCCTCAGCCCACCAAGGGTGCCCGCCTCGGCGGCAGCGCCGCGCACCAGAAGCTGATCCTGGCCAACCTGGCCACGGCGCTGTTCGAGCACGGTCGCATCACCACGACCGAGGCCAAGGCCCGGCGGGTCCGTCCGCTGGCGGAGAAGCTGATCACCAAGGCCAAGAAGGGCGACCTGCACAACCGTCGCCTGGTGGCCCGGACGATCCGCGACAAGAACGTTCTGCACGAGCTCTTCACCGAGATCGCGCCGAAGTTCGAGAACCGTCCCGGTGGCTACACCCGCATCACCAAGCTCGGACCGCGCAAGGGCGACAACGCCCCCATGGCCGTCATCGAGCTGGTGCAGGAGCAGCTGACCGCCTCCACGGCCTCCGCCACGCCGGCCGAGCCGAAGGTGGACACCACCAAGGCCGAGGCTCCCGCCGAGGACACGGTCGACGAGGCCCCCGAGGCCGAGAAGTCCGAGTAGTCCGCAGCCCTTCTCCCCGCCTCCGCAGGGGGTAGGCAAGGCGCGACATCGACAGGCCCGCCGTCCGGTACGAGACGGCGGGCCTGATCTTTGCCAGACTGATCCCATGGTCAGGCCATGGGGGCGACGGTTCGTGGAGCAACATGTCCCGGGTGCTCGTCCGAGCGCTCCGCAGGCACAGAGGCAGCGGCGTTGGAGAAGGAATCCCAGGCTGACATGACCGCATTGGTACGACTCCGGCTCGACATCAGCTACGACGGGTCGGATTTCGCGGGCTGGGCCCGCCAGCCCGGGCAGCGCACCGTCCAGGGCGTGATCGAGGACGCGCTGGCCCGGCTGCTGCGCCTCGACCCGCCGCCGGTCCTCACCGTCGCGGGCCGTACGGACGCGGGCGTGCACGCGAGCGGGCAGGTGGCACACCTGGTCGTGCCCGTCGCCGCGTACTCCATGATCAACGGCACCCTGCCGCGCCGGCTCGCCGGACTGTTGCCCCAGGACGTGCGGGTCCGTCGGGTGACGGTCGCGCCCGACGGCTTCGACGCGCGCTTCTCCGCCCTGTCACGCCGGTACGTCTACCGCGTCTGCGACGATCCGGTGGGCGTCGAGCCGCTGCGCCGCCACGACGTGCTCTGGCATCCGCGTCCGCTCAACCTGGACCGGATGAACGAGGCGACCGCGTTGCTCCTGGGCGAGCACGACTTCGCCGCGTACTGCCGCAAGCGGGAGGGCGCGACCACCATCCGGCGCCTGCTGAAGTACGAGTGGGAACGCGAGAGCAGGCACATCGCGGCGGCGACCGTACAGGCCGACGCGTTCTGCCACTCGATGGTCCGCGCGCTGGTCGGGGCGCTGCTGATGGTGGGCGACGGCCGCCGCGAGATCGAGTGGCCGTCCGAGGTGCTGGCCGCCCGCGTCCGCGACTCGGCGGTGAACGTGGCGCCCGCGCACGGGCTGTCCCTCGAAGAGATCAGCTACCCGGACGACGAGGGCCTGGCCCAGCGCGCCCAGGAGACCCGCCGGGTCCGCACCCTCAACGCCACCGCCGACCCGTCGAGCTGCGCCTCCTAGGTGGCGCGGGCGTCGATCGGCCGGACGCTGTAGTCGACGAACTGCTGCGCGGCCGTCTTGAGCGCCCGATCGGGCCGCTTGCCGTCGGCGTACTGCGCGTACGCGTAGATGATGTAGCGCCCCCGCACCGTGCTCAACGCGTAGCCGCCCGCCTGGTCGATGCTCTGCGACCGCCGCCCGGCCATGCCGCGGAACCACTCGTACCGGCTCGGTGACCCGGCCTTGCTGACCCTGAGCGCCGCGTCCTTGGTCGGCATCGCCGCGATCCCGGTGGTAACGGCAAGCGCTTTACCCCTGGCAAGATAAGTGACGCGCACCACACTGCGACATCCCTGCCTCATCAGTGCCCGCGCCATGGCCCCACGCGCAGCGAGCGAACACCGGTGGTTCACCGACGACTTGTCCCGCACGTACGAGCGCCCACCCAGATCAAGAGCCCCCGAGGGATAGGCCTCAGCCAACGCCAACGGCCGACGATCCGTCTTCTCACTGGAAATATCCACAGGCGGCACGGTCGGCTTGACGGGCACCGGACTCGCACTAGGCACCGCCGCGCTCTCACCCCCGCCGTCGCCGACAAAAGCGAACGCCGCAGCCGTGACGACCAGAGCCCCAGCGATGGCCCCCACGATCAACAACGGCTTCCGACCACCGCCCCCGCCCGAAAGCGGAGAGGTCTGCTCGACCGAGAGACCACCCTCAGCATGAGAGACCGGCGTAATGATCGTCGGCCCCTCCACACCCTGAGTCCCCCCAGGCGGCCGCAAGATCGCATCCGGAACCAGAACCGGCCCCCCCACAAACCCATCCCCACCCGCGAACCCCGTGCTGGCCGTTCCGGCTGTGCTGTCCGCCTGACTAGCGCTGGCAGCCTGACCCGCGCCACCCGCCTGCTCTGCGCGGCCTGTTGGGTTCGCGCCGCCCGCTTGGCCCGCACCATCCGCTTGCTTTGCGCTGCCTGTTGGGTTCGCGCCGCCCGTCTGCCCTGCGTTATCCGGCTGGCCTGCGCTGCTCGTTTGGTTCGCGCCACCCGCTTGGCCCGCGCTGGCCGTCTGGTCTGCGCTGCTCGTTTGGTTCGCGCCACCCGCTTGGGTCGCGCTGGCCGTCTGGTCTGCGCTGGCCGTTTGGTTTGCGCCACCCGCCTGCTCTGCGCTGCCTGTTTGGCTCGCGCCGCCCGGTTGCCCTGCGCGGCCCGCCTGGCTCGCGCCACCCGCTTGGCCCGCGCTGCCTGTCGGCCCTGCGCCATCCGTTTGGCTCGCGCCGACCGCTTGGTCCGCCCTGCCCGCCTGCCCTGCGTGGCCGGCCTGCCCTGCGCTGGCCGCCTGGCTCACGCTGGCCGGTCGCTCTGCGCTGTCCGTTTGGCTCGCGCTGCTCGTTTGGTTTGCGCCATCCGCCTGGTTTGCGCTGCCTGTTTGGCCCGCGCCGCCCGGTTGCCCTGCGCGGCCCGCCTGGCTCGCGCCACCCGCTTGGCCCGCGCTGCCTGTCTGCCCTGCACTACCCGTCTGGCTCGTGCTGGCCGTCTGCCCCGCGCTGGCCGTTCCGGGTGTGCTGTCCGGCTGGTTTGCGCTGGCAGCTTGGGCCGTGCTGCCCGCTTGACCCGCGCCACGCGCTTGGCTCGCACCGCCCGCTTGCCTCGCGCTGGCCTTTCCGGTTGTGCGGTCCGGTTGGTTGACGCCAACCGCTTGGGTTGTGCTGCCCGCGTCACTCGCCTGCTCTGCGCGGTCTGTTTGGCTCGCGCCACCCGCTGGGCCTGCGCTGGCCGTTTGCCCTGCGCTGCCTGCCTGGCTCGTGCTGGCCGTCTGCCCTGCACTGGCCGTTCCGAGTGTGCTGGCCGCCTGGTCTGCGCTGGCCGGTTGGCTTGCGCTAGGCGTTTCGGGTGTGTGGTCTGTGCTGGGCGCTTGTTCGGCGTTGGGGGCTTCGGTTGTGTTTTGGCCGAGGATGGGGATGCCGTCGGGGTCTGTGTCGGGGAATGTCTGGCTGGGGCGGGGGAGGATGGGCTCGGCTGGGACTGCGCGGCGAGTGTCGACGCTTGGGACGCCTACTCCGGCTACCAGCGTGTCGAAGGGGGCGGGGGGTTCGGTTTCCGGCTCTTCGACGCGGGCGACGTTGATCGAGTCGGTGTCCTCGGATTCGGCGGCCCACCACGGCTTTTCCAGGCCGAACGGGGAGAATCCGATCGGAGGCTCGGCCTGGCCGAAGCTCGGGGGTGCGGGGGAGTCGGGAACGGCAGGTGTCGCCGGCTCCTCTGCGGGCTCTTCAGGTCCAGACATAGGCAAAGAGGGTATTAGCGCCGATCAGTTTCGGAAGGGTTTGCCTTCGGTTTCCCGGTATGTCAGGGCGAACTTCAGGTTGCTTCCCCTGATGAGTTCCTGGCCGAAGGTCGAGACGAGCCTGTGGTACTTGGCGGCGATCTTCTTGCCGTCCGGGCGCTGCACCCAGGTCATGACCAGGTAGTGGCCGCGTACCTCGGCGGTGCCGAGGGCCTCGCCCTTGCCGATCTTCTTGGTGACGCCGGTGCCGGCCAGCGGCTGCAGGTAGGCGTCCTTGGCGGCGGCGGCGCGTTCGGCCGCCCTGGCGGCGGCCTCGGTCTTGAGGTTCAGCACGCCGACGGTGCCGATGAGCTTGCCGTCGCCACGGGCGAACGTGGCGCGCAGGGCCTGGGAGCAGCCGCCCTTCTTGAGGGCCTTGCCGAGCGCGACGCCGTTCACGATGCCAGCGCAGCCGCGTTGCGCCTTCCAGGCGGTGCGCGCGACCTTGCCGGTGGTGGAGGTGAAGGAGCGTTTGCCGAACGCCTCGTTCAGGGTCAGCGGCCGGGGGTCGGTGACGCGGCTTTTGAGCTTGACCGGCGTCAGCGGGGGCTTGGAGGGCTGCTGGCGGGGCGCCGTGGCGGGCGGCGCGCTCTTGTCCGCGGCCGCGGGCTTCGTCGGTTCGTCGTCCTTGAGCATCGCCGAGACCCCGAAGCCGCCGCCGACCAGGACCAGTCCGGCCACGATCGCGCCGCCGATGATCAACGGGAGGTTGTACCTGCGCTCGGGTGGTACGGGACCGCTGGCCTCGGCGGGTCTTGGATCTTCTTCCCAGGGGCCGTACGCGTCGCCGCGCGGAGCGAAGGGGGACTCGTCCATGTCTTGGCCGTACGGTCGTTCAGGTCCAGAGCCGTACGGGGCTTGCGACGGCTGCGCGGGAGGCCAGCCGTCGGGTTTGCCTTGATCGCCCGGATAACCCATGGCTTGGACCTTACCGTTCCTTCTCCGGAGCTCTGGACGTTCGGAACACCCACCATGACATGGGGGCGAACCGGGCGTCGGCGGTTTGGGCAAGGTCGGCCGGGAGGGGTCACTGCCAGCCGAAATCCTGTGTCCACAGGGGGCCGCCGGAGCCGGCGGCCATGCCGACGCCGATCGCCCGGAGCTTGCAGTTGAGGATGTTGGCGCGGTGGCCGGGACTCTTCATCCAGCCCTCAACGACCGCGGCGGCGGTCGCGTAGCCCTTGGCGATGTTCTCCGCGCCGGGGCTGGGATAACCGGCGTCCTCCATGCGCTTCCAGGGGCTGTCGCCGTTGCGGGAGGTGTGGTCGAAATAGTTGCGGGCGGCCATGTCCGCCGAGTGCCGCCGGGCGGCGGTCACCAGACGCCGGTCGGTACGCAGCGCGCCGCAGCCGGCCTTGGCCCGCTCCTTGTTGGTGAGGGTCACGACCGCGGCCTCCGGCCCGCCGGAGGAGGGCGGAGGGTTGTCGCCCTGCGGAGGACGGGACGGCGATGGGGTCGTGCTCTCCTTGGGCGCCTGGGTGGGGCCTCGCAGGGGCTTGAGGGGCGGTGTGCTCTCGTTGGGGCTCGGGGCGGGCGCGCCGCCGTTCGTCCGGGGCGTTCCCGTGCCCTTCTCGGTGGGCTTGGCGGCGCCGCCTGTGCCGGAGGCGGCGGGCCGGGCCGCGGTTCCGGCCGGGCCGGACGCGGCCGCCGATTCCGAACGCAGCTCGGGCAGAACGAGGCGGTCAAGGGCCACACCCGTGCTGATCGCGAGGACGGCACCCGCCGCGGTGAGTGTGACGGTGAACACGGTCTTGCCGCGGGTCCGGCCGCGAGAGGCGCGGCGGCGGCCTCCGCGGCCGGGACGGTCGGCGGGGCCTGATGGGCGGCGGGGGGATGGCAGCGGGGCTCCCGGGAGGCTGGCCGGCGACTCACCGGCGGCGGATCCGGTCGGCCGCACCTTATCCTTATAAGGCCCGTAAATCAGAAGATCGCCCCTAACGGACGTTCCCTTTCCCTGAGTGGGGCGGACCGGTCCCGGGCATCTGGGTTCATGGGGCATACTGGAGAGTGGCTGGGAGACTGTCACAACGATCCGCTTTGACCCATGCCCGCGGGGCTGGGTATCCTGCCAGTTCGTTGTATGTGTCGGTGTGCCCTGCGTGTCAAGCGCGATGCGGGCCCCGGCCTCCCGGAGCGCCAGGTCGGACCACTCTCTGATCGGCGCGAGCAGGATTCCGCTGAGAAGTCGACAAGAAACGAAGGCCTACGACCGTGCGCACGTACACCCCTAAGCCCACTGACGTCCAGCGTCAGTGGTACGTCATCGACGCGACCGATGTCGTGCTGGGTCGGCTCGCCAGTCAGGTCGCGCAGCTGCTTCGGGGTAAGCACAAGCCGATCTACGCGCCCCATCTCGACACCGGTGACTTTGTGATCATCGTCAACGCCGACAAGGTGGCACTGTCCGGCAACAAGCTGGAGCAGAAGCGCGCCTACCGCCACTCCGGTTACCCGGGCGGCCTGCGGTCGGTGGCCTACGCCGACCTGATGGCCAAGAACCCGCGGCGGGCGGTGGAGAAGGCGATCAAGGGCATGCTGCCCAAGACCACCCTCGGCCGGCAGATGTTCGGCAAGGTGAAGGTCTACGCTGGCCCGGAGCACCCGCACCAGGCACAGAAGCCGGTTCCGTTCGAGATCACCCAGATCAAGCAGTAGTCACACCGCAGATCCGGCATCGCGCCGGAGAGCGGGTCGGTCGTATCACCATCGCGCGGCCGCCGGGGCACCCGAGGACCGACCGGGCCAGCCGTCCTGGCTAGAACACCCAAGAGGAGAACCGTGGACGAGTCCACCGGCACCGAGACGCCCGCCGAGGGCGTCGAGATCGACTCGTACGAGGACGCGCCGTCCGAGTACACCACCGAGAGCCCCGAGGCGTCCGACGCCTCGTTCCTGGCTCAGCCGGTCGCGACCGGCCCGGCCGCCGGCACCGGCCGCCGCAAGCAGGCCATCGCCCGCGTCCGGATCGTCCCGGGCACCGGCAAGTGGACCATCAACGGCCGCACCCTTGAGCAGTACTTCCCCAACAAGGTCCAGCAGCAGACCGTGAACGAGCCGTTCGTGCTGCTGGGTCTGGAGGGCCAGTTCGACGTCATCGTCCGCGTCGGCGGCGGTGGCACCACCGGCCAGGCCGGTGCGCTGCGCCTCGGCATCTCCCGGGCGCTGCAGTTCGCCAACATCGAGCACCGCCCGGCGCTGAAGAAGGCCGGCTTCCTCACCCGTGACGCGCGCGTTCCGGAGCGGAAGAAGGCCGGTCTCAAGAAGGCCCGCAAGGCGCCGCAGTACAGCAAGCGCTGATCTGACTTCAGCCGAAACGAGCCGTCGCACCCGTCGATCCCCTATGGCCGATCGAACCGGGCGCGGCGGCTCGTTCGTGTTTTCTGGGGTCCCCCGCGGGTCTTCCCATTCCGCCTTGCCAGGCGGCGGCGCGCGGGGACCCTTTTCCTGGACTTTCCCTACTAGATTTGACCGCGCGGGCAGGAGCCGAGCAATCCTCGCCTCGTCCGCGGGGTCTTTTTCCTTTCTGGGAGTTGAACTGTGGGTCGTCTCTTCGGAACCGATGGTGTACGCGGGCTCGCCAACCGTGACCTGACCGCCCGGCTCGCGATGGATCTGTCCATCGCGGCGGCGCGCGTCCTGGGGGAACAGGGGGCGTTCAAGGGCCACCGGCCGGTGGCGGTGGTCGGCCGCGACCCGCGTGCCTCCGGCGAGTTCCTGGAGGCGGCGGTGGTGGCGGGGCTGGCGAGTGCGGGCGTGGACGTGCTGACGCTGGGCGTGCTGCCGACCCCCGCCGTGGCGTACCTCACCAACGCGCTGGACGCCGACCTCGGCGTGATGCTCTCCGCCTCGCACAACCCGGCCCCGGACAACGGGATCAAGTTCTTCGACCGCAGCGGCTTCAAGCTGGCCGACGAGATCGAGGACCGTGTCGAAGCCGCCCTGGGCCAGGACTGGGACCCGCCGACGGGCGCGGGCGTCGGCCGGGTGCGCGACGCGCATGGCGCCGTGGAGCAGTACGTGGCGCACCTGCTGTCGTCGTTGCCGGTGTCGCTGGACGGGCTGCGCGTGGTGGTCGACTGCGCCAACGGCGCCTCCTCCGACGTCGCGCCCGAGGCGCTGCGGCGGGCCGGCGCCGAAGTGATCACGATCGGCACGGCGCCGGACGGGCTCAACATCAACAGCGACTGCGGCTCCACCCATCTGGCGGCGCTGCAGGAGGCCGTCCGCGCGCACGGCGCCGACGCGGGCATCGCGAACGACGGTGACGCCGATCGCTGCCTGGCTGTCACGGCCACCGGCGACGTGGTCGACGGCGATCAGATCATGGCGATCCTGGCGACCGAGCTGCGCGAGTCGGGACGGCTGGCGAACGACACCGTGGTCGCCACCGTGATGTCCAACCTCGGCTTCAAGATCGCGATGCGCGAGGCGGGCATCGACGTGGTCGAGACCGCGGTCGGCGACCGGTACGTGCTCGAAGCGATGAAGGACCGCGGCTTCAACTTCGGTGGCGAGCAGTCCGGGCACGTGATCATGCTCGATCACGCCACCACCGGCGACGGTGTGCTGACCGGCCTGCACCTGCTGGCCACGATGGCCCGCCGCGGCCGCGCGCTGGACGAGCTCGCCAAGATCATGACCCGGCTGCCGCAGGTGCTGATCAACGTGAAGGACGTGGACAAGGCCCGCGCCAAGACCGCCCCGGAACTGGCCGCGGCCGTCGCGGCCGCCGAGGCCGAACTCGGCGAAACCGGCCGGGTGCTGATCCGGCCGAGCGGCACCGAGTCCATGGTCCGCGTGATGGTCGAGGCCGCCGCCGAAGACCAGGCCCAGTCCGTCGCCGAACGCCTCGCCGAAACCGTCCGAAGTGTTTGTTGACCTCAGCGGCCTCGGGGTCCTCGCCTGGCGGCTCGGACCCCGAACCGCTGAGGGGGCGAGCGCGACATCGCTTCGCGATCTCTCGGGAAGCTTCGCCTTCGGCTCGCTTCCCGACCCGGTCGCGCGCTCGCGTGCGGGCCGAGGTGTCTGGGGGTGAAGTGCGTCGCGGGCTCAGGTGTCTGCGCCTTCGGCTCGCTTTCTGTCCCGGTCGCGCGCTCGCGTGCGGGCTGAGGCGTCTGGGGGTGAAGTGCGTCGCGGGCTCAGGTGTCTGCGGATTCGGGCTTGCTTCCGTTCCGGTCGCGCTCGCGTGCGGGCCGGCGTGTCTGGGGTGAAGTGCGTCGCTAGGTGAGGTGATCGAGGATTCGCAGGCGGTACGGCTCGGACGGGCAGTGTCGGGGCCTGTGGTCTCCGTTAGTCGTCGAGGATTTCTAGGCGGCCTACCTTGAGGTGCTTGATCTCTACGGTGCCTGCTTCGAGGTGGTCGACGACGGCCCTCTTCACGACCAGCTTGCCGATGGCTACGGCTCCGATCGCTAGGGCTCCGAGGGCCATCGAGCCCAGGGCCAGCGACCCGAAGGCGTTGCCGAGCCGGAGCGTGAGACCGGTGGCCGAGGCGCCCGTGACCTCGGCGCCGGTCGCGCGGGCGCCGACGCCGCGTTCGGTCCGTACCCGCTGGAGCTCGGTCTCCTGACCGTCGGCCGCTGCCTTGTCGTTCTCGTCACTGCTGCTCATGGTCCGCAGCCTATTCGCCCACGCGGGTCAGCACCGGCCCAAGAAGCCTTCAAGTGCCTGGTGGTCGGAGCGGGAGACCGGTAGGCCGTACTCCTTGGCGACCGCGACGTAACGGACGCCGTACGCGCACTGGAAGGACTTCTGCGGTTTCCATTCGCCGGGGCCGGAGTCGCTCTTCTGGCGGTTGGGCACGCCCCAGACCGCGAGCAGGTTGTCGTGGTCGTTGGCGAACCGCTCCCGCTGGTCCTCGGTCCAGCGTGACGCGCCCATCCGCCAGGCGAGCGCGAGCGGGTAGAGGTGGTCGATCTGGACCTCGGCGGCGTCCGACTTGGAGAAGGCGATCCGTTTCCCGCTGTACGGATCGTTCAGCGTTCCGGCCAGCACGATGCAGCGGCCGCGTTTGCGCACGTCGCGCAGGTCGCGAGCGAGCACGTCGTTGCGCTGGTCGCAGCCGTTGCGGTCGAGGTCCCTCCACCGGACGCCGAATCGTTCGCGTTCGTAGCCGCTCCCGCCGGACTCAGCGGCGACGCGGAGCCCGTCGAGGTCCTTGCGGGCCTGGGTGACGCTGCGTTCGGGCGGGCGAGAGGCTTGGGACGTGGGGCCGGGATCGGAGACGCTCAGCTCTCCTGTGCACCCCGTGAGGAGGGACGCCGACAGAACGCCGATGCCCGTGAGCCACCGTCGTGTCATGTCGCCACCGCCCGTCGCCTATGTGGCATTTGCCCGCTTGGTAGGAAACAAACGGAGCCGAGGATACGGGTTTGTGCCGACAAGGACGTGCCACCTCCCTCTTCGCGTGTCGGTACGGCACGATGTTCCCCGTGCTGCACCTGAGAGCGATCGTCCCGGTGGACCGTACCGACGAGGTCTGCGCCATGCTGGCCGCGAGCCCCGGCGTGACGAACGTGGTGGTGATCCCCGGGGTCGCGCGGTCGCCGGAGGGCGATCTGGTCACCGGTGACGTCGCCCGCGAGGCCGCCAACGAGGTCATCGAAACGCTGAAGAGGCTCGGCATCGAGCGGGAAGGCGCGATCACGATCGAGCAGATCGATCTGATGCTCTCCCATTCGGCGGACCGGGCCGAGAAGCTGGCGCCCGGGTACGGCGACGACGCGGTGGTGTGGGAGCAGTTGCGGCAGGACGTCCAGGACGAGTCCCAGCTGACGTGGTCCTTCGTCGTGTTCCTGGCGCTGGCCACGCAGCTCGCCGGGATCGCCGCGCTGATCGACTCGCCGGTGCTGGTGATCGGCGCGATGGTGCTCGGGCCGGAGTTCGCCGCGGTGGCCGCGATCTGTTACGGGCTGGTCTTCCGGGGGCCGGAGATGGTCTGGAGGGCGTCGCGCAACCTCGTGGTCGGCTTCGTGATCGCCATCCTCGTCACCTACGTCTGCGCCGAGGTCAGCGCCGCGATCGACGTCATCCACCCGGGCATGCTGGACAGGCCGCGACCGCTGACAGCGTTCATCTACAGCCCGGACCGCTGGTCGTTCATCGTGGCCCTGCTGGCGGGAACCGCCGGGGTGCTGTCGCTCACCGCGGCCAAGTCGTCCGCCCTGGTCGGGGTCTTCATCTCCGTCACCACCGTGCCGGCGGCGGGCAACCTCGCCGTGGCCATGGCGCTGCGGCACTGGAACGAGATCCGCGGTTCGCTGCTGCAACTCGGGGTCAACCTCCTCGGCATGATCATCGCGGGGGTGCTGACGCTGCTGGTGCAGCGCGCGGTGTGGCGGCTGGTCCTCCGCAGGAGGGGGAGGACCACCGCAGGTACTACACCCTGAGGCTGAGGTGCCGCGGCGCACGAACCACTAGGTTCGGAACATGCCGATCATCGCCACCCAAGGGCTGACGATGAGGTTCCCCCGGGTGACCGCCCTGGACGACCTCACGGTGGCCGTGGAATCCGGGGTCGTCGGGCTGGTCGGTGCCAACGGCGCCGGCAAGTCGACCCTCATCCGGATCCTGCTCGGCCTGCAGCCGCCGACCGCGGGCCACGCCTCGGTCCTCGGGCTCGACATCGCCCGCGACGGCGTGCAGATCCGCGAGCAGGTCGGGTTCATGCCGGAGTACGACTGCCTGCCGCCGGACGTCTCGGCGACCGAGTTCGTCGTCCACATGGCGCGGATGTGCGGGCTCCCGGCCACCGCCGCACGCGAACGCGCCGCCGACACGTTGCGGCACGTCGGGCTGTACGAGGAGCGCTACCGTCCCATCGGGGGCTACTCGACGGGCATGAAGCAGCGGGTCAAGCTGGCCCAGGCGCTCGTGCACGATCCCAAGCTGGTCTTCCTGGACGAGCCGACCAACGGCCTCGATCCGGCGGGCCGCGACGAGATGCTGGAGCTCATCCGGCGGATCGGCGCCGAGTTCGGCATCAGCGTGCTGGTGACCTCGCACCTGCTGGGCGAGCTCGAACGGGTCTGCGACCACGTCGTGATCATCGATGGCGGGAAGCTGCTGCGCTCGCAGGCCGTCGAGGCCTACACCGCAGCCAGCGGCATGCTCACCGTCGAGGTCGACGAGGGGCGTGACCTGCTGGGACAGCGCCTGTACGACCAGGGCGTGGCCGTCAGGCCCGAGGGCCGCTTCCTGGTCGTCGACATCGCCGGGGAGACGACGTACGACCTGATCCGCGACGGTGCCGCCGAACTGGGGCTCCGCCTCATCCGGCTGGAGCAGCGCCGCCACCACATCGAAGAGGTCTTCGCCACGCCCCAGACCGTTCAGATGCCGCCGCACGCAGGCCAGCCACAACACGCCGCCTACGGCCCGCCAGGGGCGCCGGGGGCGCAGGACGCGTCGGCGACGGGATCTCAGGGGGCGCGGCGATGACGACGAGCACCATTCATGACATCGGCTACCGGCACTACGAGGGCCGCCGTCTGGGCCGCGCGTACGTGCTGCGTTCGCTGTACGTGCACAACCTGCGTGCCGCGTTCGGCCTTGGCAGGCCCGCCCGCGCCAAGGTGATGCCGTTCCTCCTCAGCGCGGTCATGCTGCTGCCCGCGGCGGCCAGCGTCGCGATCCTGGGCTTCACCAAGGAAGCGGACGCCCTCATCCGCTACTCCGCCTACGCCTACACCATGCAGGTGGTGGTGGCCATCTTCCTGGCCACGCAGGCGCCGGTGATCGCCTCTCGCGAGCTGCGCTTCCATTCCGTCCCGCTCTACTTCTCCCGGCCGGTCGGTCATCTCGACTTCGTGCTGGCCAAGTTCGGCGCGTTCGTGACCGCCCTGTTCGTCATGCTGTCGGTGCCGGTCACGATCCTGTACGTGGGCGCGCTCGTCACCAGGCCCGACAAGATGCAGCCAGTGATCGAGATGGCGGAGGGCGAGGACGGCGAGATGCTGGCCGAGCAGGCCCAGAAGCCGGACAGCCTCGTCGACCACACCCTGCACTACTTCGGCGGGCTGGCCGGATGCCTGCTCTTCGCACTGGTGCTGGCCGCGATCGGGCTGGTCATCGCGGCGTTCACCACCCGGCGCGGGCTCGGGGTCGCGGCGGTCATCGCGGTCTACATGCTCAGCAGCACGATCGTGGTCATCGTCCAGGGGATCGCGGAGACGGAGGCCAACAACTTCACCGTCTCGGGCTGGGCGGGGTTGTTCACACCGTTCAACCTGGTCGACATCGTTCAGACGCGGCTGCTCGGCGCGCAGCTGACCGCGCCCGCCGCTCCGTCGGGAGTGGTGGGCGGCCTGGTCGCGCTGGCGGTCTGCCTGACGCTGGTGGGCGGTTCGATCGCGGTCCTGTACCGCCGGTTCCGGAAGGCGGGTCTCTCGTGAGCGTCCTGCGGTTGGAGAACGTGTCCCGCTGGTACGGGAACGTGGTCGCGGTCAACGGGATCTCGATGGACATCGGCCCCGGTGTCACCGGGCTGCTCGGCCCCAACGGCGCCGGCAAGTCGACCCTCATCCACATGATGGGCGGCTTCCTGCCCCCGTCCTCGGGGACGGTCGCGCTGGACGGCGCTCCGCTCTGGCGCAACCCGGAGATCTACCGGAGCATCGGCCTGGTGCCCGAACGTGAGACGGCCTACGACTTCCTGACCGGCAAGCAGTTCATCCTCGCGATGGCCAAGCTGCACAAGCTGGCCGATCCCGAAGCGGCGGCCCGGCGCGCGATCTCGCAGGTCGAGATGGAGTACGCGCAGGACCGCACGATCGGCAACTACTCCAAGGGCATGAAGCAGCGCATCAAGATGGCCTCCGCGCTGGTGCACGACCCGCCCGTGCTGCTCCTCGACGAGCCGTTCAACGGCATGGACCCGCGGCAGCGCATCCAGCTGATGGAGCTCATCCGCGCGATGGCCGCCGAGGGCCGCACGATCCTGTTCAGCTCGCACATCCTCGAAGAGGTCGAGCGCCTGGCCAGCCACATCGAGGTCGTCGTGGCGGGGCGGCACGCGGCCTCCGGTGACTTCCGGGCCATCCGGCGGCTCATGACCGACCGCCCGCACATCTTCCTCGTGCGCTCCACCGACGACCGGAAGCTGGCCGCCGCGATCATCGCGGACGGCTCGGCGAGCAGCGTCCAGCTCACCGAGAAGGGCCTGCAGGTCGAGGCGACCGACTTCCAGCGTTTCACCTGGCTGCTCCCGCAGGTGGCGCGCGACGCCAAGGTGCGCCTCTGGGAGGTCTCGCCCTCCGACGAGTCCCTCGAAAGCGTCTTCTCCTACCTGGTGGCCCGATGAACTCCACAATCGCGATGATCACGTTCCGGGCCATGCTGGGCCGCAAGCGGGCGCTGCTGCTGTTCGTGCTGCCGGTCATCATGCTGGCGCTGGCGATCGGGCTGAAGGCGACCGGCTATGCCGACCTTGACGTCTCGGCGAACGTGCTGCACCGGTTCGGCCTGTCCACGCTGCTGCCGCTGCTGGCGCTGATCGCGGGCACCGGCGTGATCGGGCCGGAGATCGACGACGGCCAGATCATGTACGTGCTCACCAAGCCGATCCCGCGTCAGGTGATCGTCTTCACCAAGCTCATGGTGGCGATCGTGCTGATCGTGCTCTTCGCCGTGATCCCCACCCTGCTGGCCGGTTTGATCATGAGCGGTACCACCGCCCAGGTCACCCCGGCGCTGACCGTCGGCGTACTGCTCGGCAGCATCGCCTACGCCGCCGTCTTCGTCGCCCTGGGCGTGATCAGCCGCAACGCCGTCACGATCGGCCTGATCTACGTGCTCATCTGGGAGATCCTGCTCGGCAACTTCGCCCCGGGCGCCAAGTCGGCCTCCATCCAGCAGTGGTCCCTGTCGGTCGCCGACAAGCTCACCGAGGCCTCACAGATCAAGTCCACCGTCGACCTCCCGGTCGCCGTGATCATGCTGGCCCTGATCACCGTCACGGCCACGGCCCTGGCGACCGTCCGCCTCCGTTCCCTCTCGGTGGCCAGCGCCGAATAGCCCTCAGACCCCGCCGCGTGCGGCTTCACCGCGACGGCCGTCCGTTCAGGACGTTCAGCTCGGGCTGATGACCGTGTGGTCGCCGTCCGGTTCGTACACGACGATCTGGACCACCGGGAGACGAGCGGGCTGCGGATACCCGCCGCGGGCCGGCGGGCCCGGCACGAGGAGCACGGTGCTCTGACCCTTGCGGCGGGCCTCGCGGTTGCCCAGCTCGCCGACCATCTTGAGACTCGCGACGCCGGAGGCGCCGGTGGCCAGCAGATGCCAGCGTTCCCGGGAGCGCCACCAGACGGCGCCCGCGATGGTGTCGGTCGAGGCGGAGTAGTCGCCGTTGGTGGTGCCCCGCCCGGCGATCAGGCGGCCGTCGTCGGAGAGCAGCGCGGTCATGCCCGGCGTGCCCCACGGGACGGAGGCGTCGATCGAGATCAGGGAGGCGTGGCCGCCCTTGTCGGGCAGGGAACCCGACCACAGGCGGCCGATCCGCAGGTCCCCGGTGTCGGCCAGAGCGATCCCGGCGCCGCAGGACAGCGCGTGGATCGCGGTCCACTGGGCCCTGTCGCCGGTGAACCCGGTGTCGTCACGGCGCGAATCGGCATCGCGAAACCAGATCAGCGGAGTGGCGAACTCGGGGTTGTGGCTGGCGAACTGCGTGATCGAGCCAGAGCCCTTGTGGCGCATGCGGAAGACGACGAACGACTGGCAGTCGGGATCGAACCATCGCCAGTGCAGCGGATCGCTCACGCCGTTCCGCACGGCGAGCGGATGCCAGGTGGGAGCGGACGCCTTGGGGAGCGCCACCGAGAGATCACTGAGCCAGGGCGGGACGAGATAGCGCCAGGTGGTGCCCAGCATGATCAGCTGCCCGGAGTCGTTGCCCAGCCGGCGGATCGACTCGACGCCCCGGGACAGCTGGCGTTCGAAGTACTGGGCCACCATCGGGGAGTCCCGGGTGCCCGGCATGTCGTGCATCACGACGATGGTCACCTCGTCCACGGTGCCCGCGTACATGACCGAGACCCGCCCGAGCGGCGGATCGCGGCGGTCGTCGCGCCAGGCCGAGGCGGCACGGCGCAGCAGGGCACGGTCGTCGCGCAGCTCTCCCTGGGTGGGCCAGTCGTACAGGCTGGGCACCTGGTGCCGGTTCCAACGATCATCGCCGACCATGAGGGGATCGCCCGGACGGCCGGCGTTCCGCCAGCGCTCGTACGAGGTGGACGCGGCGGCGATGAGCACGACGGCCGCGAGGACGAGCGCGATCCGGGCCGTCATGGGCAGGGACGGCGGGGGCCGCAGGCGTACGAGGGTGGGGTCGAAGGCCTGGAGTTCGGCCTGCTGGGCGGCCGGGTCGAGGTCGGTCCGCTCATCGACGTCGGCGCGGGTGCGGTCGATGTCCCAGGCGTTCAGCATGAGGTGTTCGCCCAGCTCGGCGGCCACTTCGGGAGAGGTCAGGCCTTCGAGGCGGGAGAGCAGGTACACCAGCCGCTCGTGGGGTGACGAACGCTGGAGGGTCTTGCGGAGGGGAGTGGGCGTGGAGGACGCGGGCTCGAAGAACAGCCGCCGGAGCCACGGCCGCCGATGATGGGACGGCTGTTTCAGGAGTTCGAGGGCTAGGCGGTGGCGCAGGTTGGGGTAGGCGGAGCCCCCGCCCGCCCGCGCGGCCTGCCGTACGGTGCGGCGGGCGGCCGCGAGCACGGTTTCGGGCGGGGCGGTGCCGTCGTCGAGTGCCAGGTACGCCAGCCTTACGAGATCGGCATAGCGGCGTCTCATCGTCACACGGTTGGCTGATCGCACCGGACCACCTCCCCGCGTGCGCGAAATCTGCCTCTGATTGTGAACGCGGCAGATAACGCCCAGATAGCGGGAAGCGGAGCTTGTCCATAGAAAGGGTGGTGGGTGGGGGCTGCGGGATGGCGGCAAGCGGAGCTTGTCCATAGAAAGGGTGGTGGGTGGGGGCTGCGGGATGGCGGGAAGCGCAGCTTTTCTATTGGGGAAACGGGTCCTCTGGTGTGCTACGGCCGTCAGATGCGGCGTAGGCGGATGCGTTCCACGGCGTGGTCGCGGCCCTTGTGGAGTACGAGGGTGGCGCGGGCCCTGGTCGGCAGGATGTTGGAGACCAGGTTGATCTCGTTGATGTCGCGCCAGACACGCTGGGCGAACGCGGCGGCCTCGTCCTCGTCCAGCTGCGCGTACTTGTGGAAGTAGGAGCGGGGATCGGTGAACGCGGTGCGGCGCAGGGCGAACAGGCGCTCCACGTACCACTGCCGGATGTCCTCGACCCGCGCGTCGACGTAGATCGAGAAGTCGAAGAAGTCGGACACGCCGAGCGATCCGGCGGGCGGGGCCTGCAGCACGTTGAGGCCCTCGACGATGAGGATGTCCGGACGGCGCACGGTCTGCCGGGCGCCGGGCACGATGTCGTACTCCAGATGGGAGTAGATCGGGATCGACACCTCCTCGGCGCCCGCCTTGATCGAGGAGACGAAACGGACCAGGGCGCGCCGGTCGTAGGACTCGGGGAAGCCCTTGCGGTCCATGATCCCGCGTTCGGCCAGCACGGCGTTCGGATGCAGGAAGCTGTCGGTCGTGACGAGCTCCACGCTCGGGTGCTCGGGCCAGCGCGCCAGCAGCGTCCGCAACAGCCGTGAGGTCGTCGACTTGCCCACCGCGACGCTGCCCGCCACGCCGATGATGAACGGGGTCGGCTGGACCGGCTCGCCGAGGAACCCGCTGACGGTGTCGCGCAGGCCGCCGTCGGACAGGAAGAAGAGGTTGAGAAGCCGCGAGAGCGGCAGGTAGACCTCCTCGACCTCGGTGATGTCGATCGGGTCCTTCAGCCCCCGCAGGGCGTCCAGCTCGCCGGGCGTGAGGGGCAGCGGCGTGTTCTCACGCAGCCCCCGCCAAGCCTCTCGCGAGAGTTCCACATAGGGGCTCGGCACGCTGTCCCATCCGCTCGTCATGACTGAACAGTAACCACCGGGTCTCTTGGGATCAGGTGGACGTTTGGTTTCTGCTGACCGTCCACGCTATAGGGGCCGCTCCGTATCTCGTGCGGGCAGGTGGGCGTAGCCGTGCCGGCGGCGCGGCGCGACGTTGCCGCTGGTGGCCAGCGCGCGCGTGCGGGGCAGACACCGAATAGGCTTGCCGCCATGTGCGGAATCGTGGGGTACGTGGGCTCGAAGCAGGCCGTCGAGGTCGTGATCGAGGGACTGGCGCGGCTGGAGTACCGCGGCTATGACTCGGCGGGGGTCGCTCTGGTCTCCGAGGGGAGGCTGTCGACGGCCAAACGCGCGGGCAAGCTCGTCAACCTGCGCAACCTGCTGGAGGAGGAGCCTCCAGCGGAGGGCACGCTCGGGATGGGGCACACCCGGTGGGCCACCCACGGGCCGCCCAACGACCGCAACGCGCATCCGCACGCCGACTGCTCGGGCTCGGTCGCGGTGATCCACAACGGGATCATCGAGAACTTCGCCAAGCTCCGCGGTGAGCTGGAGGAACGCGGCCACACGCTCGTCTCCGACACCGACACCGAGACCGTCGCGCACCTCCTGGAGGAGGAGCTGAAGGACGGCATCGCCCTCGCCGAGGCGATGCGCCGGGTGTGCCGCCGCCTGGAGGGCGCCTTCACGCTGGTCGCGGTGCACGCCGCCGACCCGGACGTGGTGGTGGGCGCGCGCCGCAACTCGCCGCTGGTCGTCGGCCTCGGCGACGGCGAGAACTTCCTCGCCAGCGACGTCGCCGCGTTCATCGCCCACACCCGCGACGCCATGGAGCTGGGCCAGGACCAGGTCGTGGAGCTGCGGCGGGACGGCGTGACGGTCACCGACTTCGACGGCAAGCCCGCCGAGGTGAACGAGTACCACGTCGACTGGGACGTGTCGGCCGCCGAGAAGGGCGGCTACGACTACTTCATGCTCAAGGAGATCGCCGAGCAGCCCCGCGCGGTCGCCGACACCCTGCTCGGCCGCATCGGCGCCGACGGCCGGCTCTCCCTCGACGAGATGCGCATCACCGACCAGGAGCTGCGCGAGGTCGACAAGATCATCATCGTGGCCTGCGGTACCTCGTACCACGCCGGCCTGATCGCCAAGTACGCCATCGAGCACTGGGCCGGGCTGCCCTGCGAGGTGGAGCTCGCCAGCGAGTTCCGCTACCGGGACCCGATCCTCAGCCGGACCACGCTGGTCATCGCGATCTCGCAGTCCGGCGAGACGATGGACGCGCTCATGGCCGTCCGGCACGCCCGCGAGCAGCGCGCCAAGCTGCTGGGCATCTGCAACGTGAACGGCTCGACGCTGCCGCGCGAGTGCGACGGTGTCCTCTACACGCACGCCGGTCCCGAGATCGCGGTCGCCTCCACCAAGGCGTTCCTGACCCAGCTCGTGGCCGTCTACCTGATCGCGCTGTATCTCGCGCAGGTGCGCGGCACCAAGTGGGGCGACGAGGTCTTCGCCATGATCCAGCTTCTGGAGCGGATGCCGGAGAAGGTGGAGAAGGTCCTGGAGACCATGGAGCCGGTGCGCGCGCTGGCCCGGTCGCTGGCCGGCGAGCGGAGCGTGCTGTTCCTGGGCCGCCACGTGGGCTTCCCGGTCGCGCTGGAGGGCGCGCTGAAGCTCAAGGAACTGGCCTACATGCACGCCGAGGGGTTCGCCGCGGGCGAGCTCAAGCACGGCCCGATCGCGCTGATCGAGGAGGGCCTGCCGGTGATCGTGGTGGTGCCGCCGCGCGCCCGGGACGTGCTGCACGACAAGATCGTCTCCAATATCCAGGAGATCCGTGCCCGCGGTGCCCGGACCATCGTGATCGCCGAGGAGGGCGATCACTCGGTGGACCAGTACGCCGACACCCTGATCAGCGTGCCCGCCGTGCCGACCCTGCTCCAGCCCCTGGTGACGACCGTCCCGCTCCAGGTCTTCGCCTGCGAGCTCGCCACCGCCAAGGGCCACGACGTCGACCAGCCCCGCAACCTGGCCAAGTCCGTCACGGTCGAATAACGGCCGAAACCGCCCCGTGCCGCGGCAGCACCTGACCGCCGCGGCATGGGTCGAGCCGAGAGATTCGGCTGGAGGAGAGCACGGGATCGAGGCGCGCGGCGTGTTCCGCGCCTTCGGGGCCGTGCCGGCCCTGCGCGGGCTCGATCTGACCGTTCCGTACGGGCAGGTGACCGCGCTCGTTGGGGCCAATGGAGCGGGCAAGACCACGCTGGTGCTCATCCTGGCGACGCTGCTGGCCCCGGACGCGGGCCGCATCAGCGTGGCGGGCCACGACCTCGGCACGCATCCCGGACGAGCGCGGTCGGCGCTCGGCTGGATGCCCGACACGTTCGAAGTGTACGACCAGCTCACGGTCGACGAGTACCTGGCGTTCTTCGCCGACGCCTACGGCTGCCGAAGGACGAGAAGCCGCGCCGCGTCCGGGCGTTGCTGGTTGCCCGAACGCGGCAACGGCAGGATCGATTACGGGTCCGAGAGCGCCGATCCGCTCGGCGACATCGGCCGGTCGGTACGGGAGGCGCGCGCCGGAATCAACCGCGACGACGAAACCGTGGGGCCGGTCTGGCCGTACCGGCTGGGCTTCAACCTGATGTTGGCGGGCGGCGCGCTGTGGGTGAGCGCGCGGAGGCTGCGCACCCCCGCGCGGCGCCTTCCGGAAGGCATCCGGGTCGCCTGACGGCGGCGCCGCAGGCGTCTGATCAGAGTGTCCTCGCACCTCACGGCGTGATCACAATCGGATGACGCGGCCGTTCGCGGGCTGTTTCAGCTGGTGAATGATCGGTAAATTCCCGGAGAATGTTGACTGACGAAGGGAAGTCCGGGATGGAACGGCGTCATTTCCTGGCCGGTGGAGCGACCGTGGCCGCCGGAGCCGCGCTGACGGCGGGACCGTTCCAAGGCGTTCTCGCGCACGCCGCCCAGACCGGTGACGGCGGCGCCGCCCCGCGCGGTCGTGGTTATGGACCGCTCCGCCCGGTACCAGACGTGCGTGACGGCGAAGTCCGGCTGCACCTGCCGCGAGGGTTTCGTTACCGCTCGTTCAACCCGGCGGGCTCCAAGCTCGCCGACGGCACCGTGACCCCCGGCAAGCACGACGGCATGGCGGCCTTCCGGGGCCGCCGCGGCTCGGTGATCCTGGTCCGCAACCACGAGGTGAACGGGCCGGTCGGCGCGTTCGGCGACCCCGCCAAGGCCTACGACCCCGCCGCCGGCGGCGGCACCTGCACGCTGCACGTCACGCCGTACGGCGAGCTGCTGGACTCCCGCGTCAGCCTGAGCGGCACCCAGATGAACTGCTCCGGTGGCCCGATGCCCTGGGGCAGCTGGGTCACCTGCGAGGAGACCGTCAACGGCCCCGACGTGGGCAACGACTTCTCCGGCGGCGACAACAGCAAGCTCAAGGAGAAGCACGGCTACCTCTTCGAGGTCCCGACCGGCGGCCGGGTGGCGCCGCGCCCGATCCGCAACGCGGGCCGCTTCGCGCACGAGGCGGCCGTCTGCGACCCGCGAACGGGCGCCATCTACCTGACCGAGGACAACTTCAACTTCCCGTCGGGCTTCTACCGCTACCTGCCGCCGAAGAACCCCCTCCGCACCGGCCGGCTCCTCGACGGCGGACGCCTCCAGATGCTCGCGGTGAAGGGCCGCCCCGGCGCCGACCTGTCGCTGGGCCAGCCAAGGAACGCGGTGTACGAGACGACGTGGGTCGACATCGACGACCCGGACCCGACGTTCACCGGCAAGCCGGGCAACGACGAGGCGATCCAGGCGGTCGGCAAGCAGGGCCGCGCCGGCGGCGGCGCGCTCTTCTCCCGGCTGGAGGGCGCCGTCTATGACCACGGCGTCGTCTACTTCGTCTCCACCCAGGGCGGCGCGCCGGTCACGCAGCCGCCGCCGGACGGCTTCGGTGACGGCCGTGGCCAGATCTGGGCGTACGACACGCGCAGCGGCAGGCTCCGCCTCGTCGTGGAGTCGCCCGGCGCCACCTGGCTCGACCTGCCCGACAACATCACCCACAGCAGGCGCGGCACCCTCGTCCTCTGCGAGGACGGCGACGGCGACAACCTCCTGCGCGGCCTCACGCTACGCGGAAACCTCTTCGACTTCGGACGCCTGGAGCCCGTCGCGGCGGACCCGGGCGCCGAGTTCGCCGGCTCCACGTTCGCCCCGGACGGCAGGACCCTCTTCGTCAACATCCAGTCGAAGGCCGGGATGACCTTCGCGATCTGGGGCCCCTGGCACCACGGCCCGTTCTGATCTCCCGGCCGCGAGGCCACCGGCCTCCGAACGTCGGGCCGTCCCGGAAAACGAAGCGGTGCCGACCACGCGCCTGGTCGGCACCCTTCCCTCAGGTCGGGGTCATTCGGTCAGGCCAGGTCGAACCCGCCTGCCCTCGCTCGGGCGGTGAACGCCCTCCATTCGGTGGGGTGGAAGGTCAGCATCGGACCGTTCCCACCGTGCGTGCTGTCGCGTACCCCGATCGCCGGGCCGATCGGACCGGCCAGCCGGGCGATCTCCACGCAGGTGCCGTTCGCCACGCTGTGCGCGCTCGTCCGCCAGTGGATCGGGGATGTCGAGTCGGGCCGCATCCCACCTCCTTCGGAGCATGGTTGGGAGGTAACCGGCGCCGTTGCCACACCATGTTGTACCCCATGCCCGCGAAGATCACCTGGACAGAGGTGGCCAATGTACGGCGACGGGGCGCCGCCGGAAGTCTTCTCCGGCGGCGCCCCGTCGTTCGCGGGCGGGTGTCAGCGCGACAGGTCGAGCTCCCCGCTCTTGATCCGATCGGTGAACGTACGCCATTCCCCGGATGAGAAGAGCAACACCGGGCCGGCCTCACCGCGCTTGGCGTCGCGCGCGGCGATGGTTCCTGGGGCATAGGCGCCGGCGATTTCCACGCAGGTGCCGTTGGCAGCGCAGCGGCTGCCCTTCCGCCAGGAGATCGGATCGTTTTCAGCGGAGGTCACTGGACGTCCTTTGGGTCAGATAGGTTGGCGAGAGATTTCTTATCGCCAGAGCCCGAGTGACGCCGCAATGAACCGTTTGGAATCCGCATGGTCCAAGGCGGAGTCGCAAAGAGCCTGGTAGGCGAGACGATACATGTGCGTCGTCATCTCGTCCTCGAAATGGCTCACCGCCAGGCTCTCGGTGTGCACGACATCCGGAAAGATCACGTCGTGTACAGGCGCGAATTCAAGGAGTATGAAAGAACCCTCCATCACCGGATGGGCGCCTTCCAGGGGGAGCACCCGAAGGCGTACATTGTCGAGTTCCGTGATGGCGAGCAGGTGTTCAATTTGGCCCCGCATTACCGATGTGTTGCCGACCCGCCGTCGGAGCACCGATTCGTCGATGACCACCGACAGTTCGGCGGGGCGCGGGGACTGCCGCAGGATCTCCTGGCGGCGCATCCGGACCTCGATCCGGCGCTCGATCTCACGGGGCGGAATGGTGGCGATGGCGTTCCAGCCGGAGATGACCTCGCGGGCGTACTCCTCGGTCTGCAGCAGCCCGGGCATCGTGTGGGTCTCCCACTGCCTGATCGCGTTGGCCTCGGCCTCCATCGCGATGAAGTCCGGATAACCGCCGATCAGGTCGCGGTACTCCTCCCACCAGCCCTTCTCGGCCGCGTCCTCGGCGAGCGCGATGAGCTCGTCGTGGTGCGGGCCGTTCACCTGGTAGAGGCGAAGGAGCCGGCGGACGTCGGAGATGCGGGCGCCGGTGCGCGCGTTCTCGATCCGGGACACCTTCGCCGTGCTCCACGACAGCTCGGCGGCGACGTCGTCTCCCGTCAGCCGCCGCTCCTCGCGGAGCCTGCGCAGTTCGGCCGCCAGGCGCCGCTGCCGGACGGAAGGACGTGGGGATGCGCTCATGGCTGCGGCCTCTCCCGCCCAACGGGTTGCTATGTGCGCAGTCTGCCCCGGGAAGGGGCTGACGACGCAAGCCGGGTGGCGATGTTTCTACGGCGGCGAGGCTTCGGCGCCGTACATCACACTGTAACTTGCACAGCAACCTACGGATGTTCACAATCAAAGCAAGCGGCCGATCATGGATGCGGCCCACCACGACTGGCGTTCGGCCGGGTCACGAGCCTGATCGAGCGCCCAAGGCGCCAGGCAACGGAGCCTCGCCGGGTCATCCGAGATCACACCCATGTGGTCTTCCCTCGAAGGTTGCCGGCCGACCGGCCGGAGAATGGAGGGGTCCGGTGGACAATCTCCCCCTGCACCGGAGCATCCTGGCCGTCGACATGGAACGTTCGACGAGCCCGCTCCGGACCAACCCGATCAAAGGCGAGCTGCGCGGCCACGTCTACCGCATGCTGGACCAGGCGCTGGCCCACACCGGCATCGGACCGCGGCGGCGCGACCCGTTCGAGGACCGCGGCGACGGCGTGCTCGCGCTGATCCACCCCGACGACGGCGTTCCCAAGACCTACCTGCTGAGCCGCCTCATCCCCGAGCTCGCCCGGCAGCTGGTCGACTACAACCTGAGCCTGCCGCCCGACGAACGGCCGCGCCGCGGCCTCCGCCTGCGCGCCGTCGTGCACGCCGGCGAGATCCACCGCGACACCTACGGCTACTTCGGCGAGGCCCTCGACGTGGCCTGCCGCCTCCTCGACGCCAGGCCCCTCAAGAAGTGCCTGGAAGCGGTGCCGGCACCGCTCGCCCTGGTCGTCTCCGAGGAGATCTACCAGACCATCGTCAAGCACGCCTACGACGGCATCTCTCCGGAGACCTATCAGCCCGACGTCCGGGTCAAAGTGGCGGGCCGCCGCCGCCAAGGCTGGGTCCACGTCCCCACCGAAGCTCTCCACCTGGTAACCGAAGACCCCCACACGTTCCCCGACCTGGACCACACCGCCGCCTGAGCCGCGCGAACCACGCTTTTCGGCGATTCACACCTTACGGTCATTGTGCGTGTGTCCGCGTGTTCTCAAGAGAAAACCGGCCGCCGCGCCGCCGATCGCCACACCGAGAGCGATGGCGCCCACGGCAGCACGCATCTCGGACGTGGCGCTCGCGTACAGCCCCTGACGAGAGATCGCGCTGAGCTCCCAGGCGATCACGAGGTGTTCCAGGATCAGTGTGGTGTAGGCGGTCTGCCGGGGACCCGTCACGGCGATCGCGGAGCGAATTCGAGCCTGGCCGACAGGGTTTTCAGGAACCACGATGAGATGACGACCGTGAGTCCAAAAAGGAAGACACAGCCCGTCGCAATGGCGAGGTGAGTAATGCGATGAGCTCGACCGCTCTTTCGTTCGGTGAGCCTGATTCCATTGCTGCAATCAAAGTGATGCAATGTGCAATGCTGCTTGCCGACAGCGTCCGACCAATCGACCGAATCAACTGCTGGAGCGGGTGTCGGAGGCCGCCGCGCTGCCGAAGGACGAGCTGCGGTTGTTGTCTAGGCGTGGATCATGGTGCCGGTCTGAGCTCGTACACTTTGCTCGAACGCGCCTTATTGCACCGACGTCACGCATCACACGGCCATGCGCACCGAGGGTCGGACAGCGAGCAATATTCAGGGATAAAATCGTGGCGCGCGAATACCGTCGAGAATTCGACTTCGATTGGCTGGTCGAGCGGAGTCTCGGCGTTCGTGAATCCATCGAAATGATCCGGCAGGTGGCCGGCCGCCGGTGGGCGGCGGCCTGAACCGCTGTGGCGTGGCGTGGCAGGGTGGGTAGGTGATCGTGGGGCGGGTGGTGACGGGGGATCGCCACGGCGGTTGTGAAGGGGAATTCGGATGAGGTACGCGCACGAGGTCGGCAAGGTGCGGGCCGCTGAGCAGGCGCTGATGGCGCGGTTGCCGGAGGGCACGCTGATGCAGCGGGCGGCGGCCGGGCTGGCGGCCGTCTGTGCCGGGCTGTTGCCGCAGGTGTACGGGGCCGACGTCGTCCTGCTGGTGGGGGGCGGTTCCAACGGGGGCGACGCCCTGTATGCCGGGGCGCGGCTGGCCGGGCGGGGGGCCCGGGTGACCGCCGTCGCGGCCGGTTCGAAGATCCATGAGGAGGGGCTGGCCGCGTTGCGGAGAGCGGGCGGGCGGCTGGCGGAGGACGCCGGGATCGAGGACGCCGATCTTGTTGTGGACGGGCTGACCGGGATCGGCGGGGCCGGGGGACTGCGGGAGCCGTACGCGACGCTGGCGCGGCGGGCCTCGGAGGCCGCCGGGGTGGTCGTGGCCTGTGACGTGCCGAGCGGGGTCGACGCCAGTAGCGGACGGGTGGAGGGCGTGGCCGTACGAGCGGATGTGACGGTCACGTTCGGGACCTACAAGCCGGGGCTTCTGATCGACCCGGGGGCGGCGTACTCCGGGGTCGTGGAGCTTGTCGACATCGGGCTGGACCTGCCTGATCCGGACGTCGTCGCGGCCTGGCCGGGGGACGTTCGGCCGCCTGAGCCCGGGCCGGAGTCCGACAAGTACCGGCGGGGCGTGGTCGGGGTCCTGGCGGGGAGCGACGAGTTCACCGGCGCGGCCGTCCTCAGCACGGGCGGGGCGGTGCACGGGGGCGCGGGGATGGTCCGGTTCGCTTCGGTGCCGCATGCCGTGGAGCTGGTGAGGCATCGATGGCCCGAGGCCGTCACCACGGTGATCGAGCCCGGGCGGGACGCGCTGGAGCGGGTCGGGCGGGTGCAGGCCTGGGTCGTGGGGCCGGGGCTCGGCACCGGCTCGGACGGGGAGGCGCTGGTCGAGGCGGTGCTCGGTACCGATCTGCCCGTGCTGGTGGACGCGGACGGGTTGACGATCCTGGCGCGGCGCAGGGATCTGCTGCGGCGGGAGGCCCCGACCGTTCTGACGCCCCATGCCGGCGAACTGGCCCGGCTGCTGGACGCCGACCGCGAGACCATCGAGGCGCGGCGGCTGGAGCATGTACGGCGGGCGGCGGCGGAGTTGTCCGCGGTCGTGCTGCTGAAGGGATCGACGACGCTCATCGCCGAGGAGGACCGTCCGGTACGGGTCAATCCGACCGGTACGCCACGGCTCGCCACGGCCGGGACCGGGGACGTGCTGTCGGGACTGATCGGGGCGCTGCTGGCCGGCGGGACGCAGGCGCTGGACGCCGCGGCGGCCGGGGCCTACCTGCACGGGCTGGCGGGGAGGCTCGCCTCGGCCGGCCCGGACGACACGCCCTCCGACGCGCCGATCAGCGCGTTCGAGGTCATCAACGCCCTGCCCGACGCCTTCCGCAGCCTCACCGGGTGAACCCGGCGGGGTGCGATCGCGTCCAAATGGGTGAGGAACGCCACGGGCGTTCACGGGGAGCGTGCCGTCGGGCGTGGCGCAGCGGGGGAACGCAGCCCATTCACGGCCGGCGGACCGGCACACTGGGTGACTATGAGGAGTCCAGCGCAGGCGCGCATCGATCTCGCCGCCATCAGCCACAACGTCTCGCTGCTGCGGGAGCGGGCCGGCGGTACCGAGGTCATGGCCATGATCAAGGCGGAGGCGTACGGCCACGGGCTGGTGCCCGCCGCCCGTGCGGCGCTCGCGGGCGGGGCCACCTGGCTGGGCGTCGCCAAGCTCGCTGAGGCGCTCGACCTGCGCCGGGCCGGGGTCACCGACGTCCGGACGCTGGTCTGCCTCGGCGTGCCGGGTGAGCCGTACGACGAGGCCATCGCGCTGGACGTCGACCTGACCGCGGGCACGCCCTGGCTGGTCGAGGAGATCGCGGCGGCGGCCGAACGGGCCGGCAGGCCCGCGCGGGTGCAGCTGAAGGCCGACACCGGGATGGGCCGCGGCGGGTCGACCCCGGCGGACTGGGCCGCGCTCGTGGACGCCGCGCTCAAGGCCGAGGCCGCCGGGCATCTGCGGGTCGTGGGGCTCTACTCGCACCTCGCGTGCGCCGACGAACCCGGGCATCCCTCGGTGGCGAGCCAGCTCGGGGTCTTCAAGGACCTCGTCGAGCACGCCGAGAAGGCGGGGGTCCGGCCGGAGGTCCGGCACCTGTCCAACTCGGCCGCCATCCTGACGTTGCCGGAGGCCCGCTTCGATCTCGTGCGGCCCGGCATCGCCATGTACGGGCTGACGCCGGTGCCCGAGCTCGGCACGTTCGGGTTGCGGCCCGCCATGACGCTCACCGCCAGCACGGCCTCGGTTAAACGGGTTCCGGCGGGCAGCGGCGTCTCGTACGGCCACACGTACGTCACCGACCGGGAGACCACCCTCGCGCTGGTCCCGGCCGGGTACGGCGACGGGATCCCGCGGCACGGCTCCAACGTGCTGGAGGTCTTCGCGGGCGGCGCCCGCCGCCGGATCGCGGGCCGGGTGTGCATGGACCAGTTCGTCATCGACCTGGGGGACGACACCGTGTCCGCCGGGGACGAGGTCATCTTGTTCGGCCCGGGAGACCGGGGTGAGCCGACCGCCCAGGAGTGGGCGGACACGCTCGGCACGATCTCGTATGAGATCGTCACCCGGATCGGCTTCCGCGTGCCCAGGGTGTACGAGGGCGGCGAGGCGCCGGAGCGGAGCAAGGCCTGATGGGGAGGTCGTCTGGGCGGCGCCTCCAGAAAGGCAGGGCAAGGCAGGTATGAAGAGCAGGAACAAGCGCAGGATGGGCATCGCCGGTGCCGTGGCGGGCATCGGCGCGGCCGGGGTGGGGGCCGCGGTCGGGCTGCGGCGGCTGGCGGTCGGGCGTGTCCGGCTGCGTCCCGACCCGGACGCGGGAGAGCCGTTCGGGGAGCTACGCGGCCGGCCGCTGACGGTCCTTGCCGACGACGGCCTGCCGCTCCACGTCGAGATCGACGGCCCGGACGACGCGCCGCTGACCGTGGTGTTCTGCCATGGCTACACGCTCAACCAGGACTCCTGGCACTACCAGCGGCGCGATCTGGCGGCGAAGGGCACCAAGCCGCGGATGGTCTTCTGGGATCAGCGCAGCCACGGCCGGTCGGGGCGCAGCAAGCCCACGCACGCCACGATCGACCAGACCGGCGCCGACCTGCACGCGGTGCTGCGCGCGACGATCCGTCCGGACGAGCCCGTCGTGCTCGTCGGGCACTCCATGGGCGGCATGTCGATCATGGCGCTGGCCGCGGCCCACCCGGAGCTGTTCGGGAGCCAGGTCAAGGCCGTGGCGCTGGTCAACACCTCCTCCGGCGAGCTCGCCGAGCTGACGCTCGGCCTGCCGATGGTGCTCGCCAAGGCGCTCCGCCCGCTGGCACCGTCGACCCTGCGCGGCCTCGGCCGCAGCGCGGCGCTGGTCGACCGGGCACGAGGGTACGGGGCGGACATCGCCTTCATGGTCACCCGGCGGATGGCGTTCGCCGACAAGTACGTCAGCCCGACCGTGGTGGACTTCCTCGAACAAATGATCAGAACCACCCCGATCGACGTGATCGCGGAGTTCTACCCGTCGTTGATCTCCCATGACAAGTCGGCCGCGCTGGAGGCCATCGGGACCGTCCCCGCGCTCGTCATGGTCGGCGGCGAGGACCGGCTGACGCCGCCCGAGCACGGCCGCCGCATCGCCGAGCTGCACCCGGACGCGGAGCTGGTCGAGGTCGGGGACGCCGGCCACGTCCTGCCGCTCGAATACCCCGGCGTGGTCACGGGCGGTCTGCGCCGCCTGATCGAACGAGTCCTGCCCCGACGCGAGGAGCGCACCGCGTGAGCGAGCCGTTGACCCTGGCCGTGCCCACCGCCGCGGACATGCGGGAGCTGGGGCTCCGGCTGGCCGGGCTGGTCCGGGCCGGCGACCTGCTCGTGCTCACCGGCGATCTGGGCGCCGGCAAGACGACGCTCACGCAGGGCGTCGGGGAGGGCCTCAAGGTGCGCGGGCCGATCACCTCGCCGACGTTCGTGATCGCGAGGGTGCATCCCTCGCTGTGCGGCGGGCCGCCCCTGGTGCACGTGGACGCCTATCGGCTGGGCGGTTTCGCCGAACTCGACGATCTCGACCTGGACGCCTCGGTGGCGGATTCGGTCACGATCGTGGAATGGGGCGAGGGACTGGCCGAGGGCCTCACCGAAGATCGTCTAGAAGTGATCATTTCTCGCGGGCACGACGAGGGCTCCGAGGAACGGTCGGTGCACCTCACCGGTGTCGGCGAACGCTGGGCCCATCTACGGGACGATCTGGGCTGATGGGGAGAAACACCGACGATTTTCCGTAAGTGCAACCGGGCAACTTTACGGTTACATGTCGTACTCTTTGCCGGAACGAACCACACCTTCGCGACATAGCGCAGATTCCTCGGGTGGGAGTGGGACCGGTGAGTGGGAGTCATCGCAACGGGAATCACGGCACGGACAGCGGGGCCTATCGCCACGCCGGCATCGACCCACGCCCGGGAAGCGGCGCTCACCCGACGCGCGACACAAGCCCAGGCGCCCCCCAAAGCCCCGCTCCGGGCAGCCCCCCGCCCAGCTCGGGTGGCGTCCACGACACAGGCGCAGGCGGCACCCCGGTCACCGGCTCGGGCGGCGTCCACGGCACGGCCCCGGGTGGCGTCCACGGCACAGGTCCAGGTGGCGTCCCGGTCACCGGAGCGGGCGGCGCCCAAGGCACCGGCCCAGGCGGCCTCCCGGCCATAGGCCCAAGCGGCGTCTACGGCCCCGGTTCGGGTGGCGTGCAAGGCACGGGTCCGGGTGGCGTCCCGGTCACCGGTTCGGGTGGCGTGCAAGGCACGGGTCCGGGTGGCGTCCCGGTCATCGGCCCAGGTGGCGTCCAAGGCACGGGTCCGGGTGGCGTCCCGGTCACCGGCGCAGGCGGTGTCCATGGCACTGGTTCGGGTGGCGGTATCGGCCAGACCGACTCCGGGGCGATGCGGGGGACCGGGTCGCGTCCGATGCGTGAGAGCGGGTCTCGTCGGTCGGGTAGTGGCAGCCATCGCATTGTGCGTGAGCGGCCCGCGAGCCGCCGCTGGGTCTTCGTTCTGGCGGGCGTGGTGGCCGGTGCGGCGGCCTGCGTGCTCGCCGCGTTCGCGATCATGAGCGGGCTCGGGGTGGGGGAACGGACGCACAGCGGCGGTGAGGTCGCCAACAGTGGCGCGTCCGACAGCACCCCGCTGACCAAGGGCGAGCGGTCGCTCGTGCCCGACGCGTGCCAGCTGGTCGGCGGCGAGCTGGCGGACCGGCTCGCGCCCAACGCCGACCGCACCCAGGCCGACAACTACCAGAGCAACGACCGGCAGAACCAATGCGTCTGGGGCGCCTACACCGGTGACCGCAAGCGCCAGCTGACCGTGGAGCTGCGGGCGATCGCCGCGACGGGTGACAAGAGCGCGACCGACGCCGCCCGCGCCTCGTTCGAGACCGAGCGCAAGGCCGACGAGTCCGGCAAGGCCCTGCTGGCGGGCCAGGAGCTGACCGAGAAGCGCCGGCTCACCGACGTCGGCGACGACGGCTACGTGGTCTACAGCGTGGACGACGGCCAGGGGTCGGGCGAGGCCATCGCCAACCTCCGCGTCGGCAACGTGCTGGTGACGGTTCACTACTCGGGCTCCAACAAGGGCTCACCCCTCGGTTCGTCCGGCGCCATCGACGGCGCCCTGGATGCCGCCAAGAGTGCGGTGACGGGTCTGGACGCCGGCTGAACGCCCGCCCGGCGCCATTGTCCTGGCGCGGCGACCCCAGCCCCGCACGCGAACGCGTGACCTGAGCTGAAGCGAGCCGCAGGCGAAGCTTCAAGCGAAGATCGCGAAGCGATGCCGCGTTCGCCGCTTTTGCGGTTTGCCCCCGAGCCGCCAGGCGAGGGGGCAAGGCCGTAAAAGAAGTGAACAGAGGCACTAAGCTTTGAGTTCGTGCTGGTCTTGGCTTTCGACACCGCGACCGCCGCGGTCACCGTGGCGCTGTACGAGTGGTCTCCGGGCGAGGGGATCGTCGGCCGCGCGGCGACCGAGGCGGTGGATCCGCGTCGGCACACCGAGCTGCTCACCCCTTCGATCGCGGCCGTGCTCGCCGAGGCGGGGGCGGCCCCCGAAGATCTCAGCGCGCTGGCGGTGGGCGTAGGCCCCGGTCCCTACACCGGGCTGCGCGTCGGGCTGGTCACCGCGCGGGCCATGGGCGAGGCCCTGCGCGTTCCCGTGCACGGCGTCTGCACGCTCGACGTGATCGCGTGGGCCTCGGGCCGGACGGCGCCGTTCGCCGTGGCGACCGACGCGCGGCGCAAGGAGGTCTATTGGGCCCGGTACGACTCGGCGGACTTCCGTACGACCGAGCCCGCCGTCGGGCGGCCCACCGAGGTGCGGGCCGCGGGCGACCTGCCGGTGATCGGTGAGGGCGCGGCGCTGTATCCCGATGTGCTCGGCACGCCCGGGCAGGACCCCGCGCCCCTGCTGCCCACGGCGACGGCGCTGGCGGAGCTGGTGGTGACCCGGCTGTCGGGCGGAGCCGGACCCAAACTGCTTGCTCCCGAGCCGCTTTACCTGCGGCGTCCCGACGCCAAGGAGCCCGGGCCGCGCAAGAAGGTGACCCCGTCGAGCGGAGCGCGGCCATGACGTACCTCCTGCGCGCCATGACCGCCGACGATCTGCCCGCCGTCCTGCGGCTGGAGCGCGAGCTGTTCCCGGAGGACGCCTGGAGCGAGGAGATGCTTCGTGGCGAGCTGGCCGACCAGCCGCGCACCCGTCACTACGTGGTCGCCCAGTTGGACGGAGAGATCGTCGGCTATGCGGGCCTGTCCGCCGCGGGCGGGCAGGCGGACGTGCAGACCATCGGGGTCCGGGCCGGCCGCCGGGGCGCCGGCATCGGCGCGGCGCTGCTGACCGAGCTGCTGGACGAGGCGGCCCGCCGTGGCAGCGAGGCGGTCTTCCTGGAGGTGCGCGCCGACAACGACCCGGCCCACCGGCTGTACGAACGGTTCGGCTTCGAACGTGTCGGCGTCCGCAAGCGCTACTACCAGCCGTCCGACGTGGACGCCATCGTGATGCGCCGCCTCATGGGCGGCCCGGCTCGCCGCGCGCCCGTCGGCTTCACCCGGGAGCAATGATGATCCGAGACTCCGAGCCCCTGGTGCTGGGCATCGAGACCTCCTGTGACGAGACCGGGGTCGGCATCGTCCGCGGTCACACGCTGCTCGCCGACGCGATCGCCTCCAGCGTGGAGCAGCACGCCAGGTTCGGCGGGGTGGTGCCCGAGGTGGCCTCGCGCGCCCATCTGGAGGCGATGACGCCGACGGTGGAGCGTGCGCTGGCCGACGCGGGGGTGGCGTTCGAGGACATCGACGCGTTCGCCGTCACCGCGGGTCCCGGGCTGCCCGGCGCGCTGATGGTCGGCGTGGCCGCCGCCAAGGCCTACGCGCTGTCCCTCGGCAAGCCGCTGTACGGCGTGAACCACCTCGCCGCGCACGTGGCCGTCGACCAGCTCGAACACGGGCCGCTGCCCAAGCCCTGCGTGGCCATGCTGGTCTCGGGCGGGCACTCCTCGCTGCTGCTGGTGCCCGACGTGGCCACCGACGTACGGCCGCTGGGCTCGACCGTGGACGACGCGGCGGGCGAGGCGTTCGACAAGGTCGCCCGCGTGCTCGACCTCGGCTTCCCCGGCGGTCCGGTGATCGACCGGATGGCCCGCGAGGGCGATCCGGCCGCGATCGCGTTCCCGCGCGGCAAGTACGCCGACGGCACGTACGACTTCTCGTTCTCCGGCCTCAAGACGGCCGTGGCGCGCTGGGTCGAGGCCAGGGAGCGCGCCGGCGAGCCGGTGCCGGTCGCGGACGTGGCCGCCTCCTTCCAGGAGGCGGTGGTCGACGTCCTCACCCACAAGGCGTTGCGGGTCTGCAGGGACAACGACGTCCGGGACCTGCTGATCGGCGGCGGTGTCGCGGCCAACTCGCGGCTGCGGGCGCTCGCCCAGGAACGGTGCGAGGCCGCGGGTGTACGGCTGCGCGTGCCGAGGCCCAAGCTGTGCACCGACAACGGCGCCATGGTGGCCGCGCTGGGCTCCGAGCTGGTCGCCTCCGGCATGGCCCCGTCAGAGCTCGCCCTGCCGGCCGACTCCAGCCTGCCGATCGAGCACGTGCTGCTCTAGCGCCGAGCGTCAGCGGGCTTCGAGCTCGGCGAGCAGTGCCGCCAGATAGTCCTCGATGAGCGGCACGTGGGCCTCGGAGATGGTCCGGCCGGGCTCCTCCGGCAGCAGGTCGAGCAGGCAGCGCACGTCCCAGTACGGGTCGTGCGGGTAGCCGCCGGACACCTGGTCGAACGCGGCCAGGAACCGGTCGGCGACGGGCTTGCCGTACCGCAGCACCAGGCTCAGCCGCATCCGTGCGATGTCGACGGCGACCGGCCCGTACGAGGCGTCCGACCAGTCGACGACGCCGGTGAGCCGCCCGTACGACCACAGCGTGTTGTCGGGCTGGTAGTCGCGGTGGATAAACCGGGACGGCGCCTCTGGCGCGGGCCTGGAGGCGACGTCGTAGGCGCGGCGCCACAGTTCGGTGCGGATCGCGTGCGCCGGCGGCGTGCGCGGGTCGAGCCGGTTGTACGGGACGTAGGGCGGCATCGTGGACGCGCCGTTCAACGCGTGCACGCCCAGCAGCGCCGCGGCGAACTGGATGAGGTATTCGGGCAGGTCGTCGGGGGCGGGCCGGGGCGGGTGCCCGATCAGCCGGGTGATGAGCAGCGCGGGCGCGTCACCGTAGGCGCCGGCGGGGTCGGCGGCGACCAGCGAGGGGGTCGGGATCTCGGCGGCGGCCAGCAGGGCCAGCGCGGCGATCTCGCGTTCCGGTGAGAAGTCCGAGCCGCCCCGGGCGAACGGGGCGTCGTGCGGCCGGCCGGGGCTCGTGGGGAGCCAGCGGCGGAGGACGAGGCGGTGCGCGCTGCCCGCACGGCTCTCGACGAGGAGGGCATGGTTGACGTGCGCCACGCCGCCCGCCAGCGGGCGGATCATCCTGACCTCGGCACCCTGGCCGAGGCACTCCTCGACCCAGCGCAGGGTGGCGCGGCTTGGCGGGGCACCGATCGGCAGGCAGGCAGGCGGGCTCTGGGTCACGAGATCCATGAAAACGGATTCCGATGGGTATTGAGAGTGATTTTACAAAGACGGAACGTAACGAAACGCACGTCGTCGGCGTTTCTTGGGATGAGGAATCTCCTCCGTGCCGTCCTCACGGGCCTTTCGTGGTGCCGTCGTGGCCATCGGTGGGGCGCCTCGCCGGACGCCCCACCTCACCGTGACCAATGGAGACCGCCTCACTCCTTGCCGTCGCGGCGGGGCCGCAGCAGCGCCTCGGCCAGCGCCAGCATGGTCTCCTCCAGCGTCGAGAGCCGCTTGAGGACGTCCTCGTGCACGGCCGTCACCTGCTTGGTGACGTCGCCGTGGACGCTGTCGACCTTCCTGCCGACCTCCGTCTGCACGCCCTCGACCCGCTTGCCGACCTCGGCCTGCACGTCCGCGGCGCGGCGTGCCACCTCCTCATGCATGCCTTCCACGCGCTTGGCGAACTCCTCCTGGACGCCGCCGACCCTCTTGGAGACGTCCTCGTGGATGCTGTCGACCTGCTTGGCGACGTCGTCGTGGATCCCGTTGATCCGCTTGCTGACGTCGTCGTGCGCGCGGGTGACCTGGCGGGAGACCTCGTTGTGCACCGACTCCACCTGCTTGGTGACGTCGATGTGCACCGACTCCATGCGCCGGGAGACGATCTCCACCTGCGTGGTGAACTCCTCCAGGGCGCCGTCGACCCTCTTGGTGAGCTCCTCGTGGATGCCCTCGATGCGCTTGCGCACGTCCTCGTGGACGTCCTCGAAACGCCGGGAGAACTCCTCCATCCGCTTGGCGACGTCGCTGTAGGCGGTCTCGGCGATCTGGGACATCGTCGCCTTGACCTCGTCGCGGTCCGGCCGGGCGCGCAACTCCTCCCGCAGCGGGTCCACGGCGTCGACGAGGTGCTTTTCGAGCGCGTCGAAGCGGTCGCTGTTGTCGACCGCCGGCCGCTGGAGCAGCTCGGTCAGCTTGCGGTGCAGCTCGGAGATCTCCAACGTGGCGGGGAGCTGGCCGATCCGGTCGTTGACGCCGTCGATCCGGTCGTCGATGCCCTCGAACCGGCCGTCCAGCCCGTTGAGCTTGCCCGACAGCCCCTCGAGTCGGCCATCGAGCCCGTCCAGCCGTCCCCCGACCCCCTCGACCCGGCCGTTGACGGCCTCCAGACCCTGCTCCACCCGTTCGGCCATCTCGGCGAGCGACTGGTCCACCCGGGTGGTGACCCCGGTGATCGAATGTTCGAGCTTCTCGGCCCGGTGCCCCAGCTCGGCCAGTGACTTGTCAAGCCGGTTGAAACGGACGGAGGCGGCCTCCATGCTGCCCTGGAGCTTGTCCAGGCGCTTGGTCATCTCCTCCATCCGCTGCGCCGCCTGCTGGGTGGCGTCGCTGATGCTCTGCGCGGAGTCCAGCACCGCCTGCAGCCGGGTGAGACCCTCGTCGACGTTCTCGGCCACGACTCCGACGTCGGCCCAGAGCGCCGGCAACTCGGCGACGGGTTTGACCCGCTCGCCCACCGCCTCGATGTGCTCGGCAAGTCCCTCGGCCCACTCCGGCGGCTTGCTGGACAGGTCGTCGACCTGGCCCCGCACGTTGTCGAGCTGACCCGTCAGCCCGTTGAGCTCCCGCTCCCGTACCTCCCGGAGCAGCCACTCCATACCTTCCAGGCGCTGGCGTATCTCATCCAGGACCTGACCCTGTGAGCGCTGTTCATAGACGTGGTCCTGCGCCGCACGGGCGAGCAACTCCCGCATCCGATCCGAGACCGGTTGACCCCCCGTCTGCAGGAAGTTGTGATTGGTTTCCACCGATGCTCCTTCGTGTGCCGACGCGGCGAAATAACGCGCGGCAATGAATCGTGAGGGCCCAACTGTAGTGCTTCTACAGCGTGCTTATGAGAGGGAGCAGAGAACATTGCGAGTTCTGTAGAATGCGCTTGTTTCCCGAGTGGTGCGGAACATGGCCCATCACTACGAGTGTGGCGTTTCGGGTGATCTGCTCAATTCCGGCGGTGTCGTCCCTCGTAGTGCCGTCCTCCGTGCCCGTTGCTGGGCAGTGGCGGCGGCAGCGTGCAGCCGCAGGTCTCCACCAGCCTGACCAGCTCATATTCACCGATCAGCACGGCCCGGCAGACCATGCACTGCTCGATCAGGATGCCGTCGCGCTGGTAGCCCACCATTCCCGCATGGCATTTGGGGCATTGCATCGCCACCTCCTGATCAAGCGGTGCCGTTTCGCGGCCTGGTTCATACAACCTTGCCGGTCTGTCGTAAACCATAGTCCGCGCAATGCCGGAATGTGCTCAGGATTTGCTCTGTCGTGGCGCGTTGCCCGTGGTCGCTTGGCGTTCTCGGGCCGCGCGGAGATCATTGGGATTGATTAAGAGTGCGATGGCCTGCCGGGCGCGTCAACAGCGCGATCGGCGCCGTGCCGACCCGGGTCAGAACGAGCGTCAGCTCTTTCGCCCCCCTGGGCGCCTTACGCGCGAAGCCGAGGTCGCGCCGGAGCCGGTCGACGTCGACCGCCGAGCCGCGCTTCTTGACGGTGAGGACGCCGACCTCGCGGCGCCGCAGCTCGGCCTTCAGCCGCTTGAGCGAGAAGCCCAGGACGTCCTCGACCTCGTAGGCGGCGGCGAACGGGGTCTGGACGAGTTCGTCGGAGGTCACATAGGCGATCCGCGGATCGGCGAGCCCGCCGTTCACCCGCGCCGCCACCTCGGCGACCAGGCTCGCCCGGATGACGGCGCCGTCGGGCTCGTACAGGTAGCGGCCCCACTCCCGTACGGCCGGATCGCCCAGCCCGGGCTCAGGCGTCAGCGTCTCGACGTTCACCTCGGCTCCGCCCTGGCCTCTCTCGGTGATCAGCGTCGCGCGGCGGCGGACGCTTCCGGCCAGCTCGCCGAGCCACAGCGCGGCCTCCTTGACCTCGCCGCCGACCGAGACCCATTCGGCCTCGGCGCCGTCCGGCACCACCTCGTGGGGGATGCCGGGTGCCACCTTCACGCACGCGCCGGCCGCGCGGCCCGCCAGTTCGAGCACCGTGTCCAGCGGCGGCTCGTACGACCTGGGATCGAAGACCCGCCCGCGCGCCGTCCGCCGGCCCGGATCGGCGAACACCGTCCCGTACCCGTCCGGGTCCTCCCGCGTCGCGTCCCCCTCGCGCACGGACGCCAGCCGCCCGAGCCCGAACGCCTCGACGTTCGCCCGCGCCACCGCCGCAGTCAGCGGATCGAGCTCGACGCCCGTGCCCGGCACCCCGGCACGGGCCCGGGCGATGAGGTCGCCGCCGATGCCGCACCCGAGCTCCAGCGTCGAGCCCGCCTGCGTGAGCGTGGCGGATTCGGTGAGCGTGGCGGATTCGGTGAACGCGGCGGACTCGGTGAACGCGGCGAAGCGGCGGGCCCGATACGCGGCCACAGACGCCCGGGTGGCCTGTTCAAGGCCCGCGGGGGTGAAGTACATCCGGGCGGCGTCCGCGCCGAACTTGGCGCGTGCGCGGTCACGCAGGCGCACCTGGGTGAGAGCGGCGGCGACGAGGTCGGCGGGGTGACGTTCACGGAGCCGGGACGCGGTGGTGAGGAGTGCGTCGTCGCTCAGGTCCGAGCCCGCGGCTTCGGCGAGAATCGCCTGGCCGGAGGGCGTGAGCAGGCTCGAGAACGACGCGATGTCCATAGGGTGGACGGTAGCGCCGTGAGGAACACCGGAAGACGGTGCGGGGCTTGACCGTGTTCGTGTTGACGCGTTACCGGGGATTGCATAGTCTCCGGACTGGCACTCTCCAGTCGAGAGTGCCAACACAGCGACAAGGTCGGTCTGGCACCCGCGACGACAGGCCGGTCCAGGGTCGCCTCTTCTGCCATATGTGCGGCCGGCCTCGCCGAGGTCGGCCGAGGACACCACGAAGGGGAGGTCAGATCGTGACGACCGCCACCAAGGTTGCTCTCAAGCCGCTTGAGGACCGCATCGTGGTCCAGCCGCTCGAGGCCGAGACCACCACCGCGTCGGGCCTGGTCATTCCCGACACCGCCAAGGAGAAGCCCCAGGAGGGGACCGTCCTGGCGGTGGGCCCGGGTCGCGTCGACGACAAGGGCGAGCGAGTGCCGCTCGACGTGAGCGTCGGCGACATCGTGCTCTACAGCAAGTACGGGGGCACCGAGGTCAAGTACAACAACGAGGAGTACCTCGTGCTGTCGGCCCGCGACGTCCTCGCGATCGTCGAGAAGTAATCACCGAGACGTGACGCAGCGCCCCGGATGCGCCCGAAGAAGGGGCGGATCCGGGGCGCTCGCGTGACGTGTCTGCCGTACAACGGAGTTTGGAGTCAATCCGTATGGCGAAGATCCTGGAATTCGACGAGGACGCTCGCCGGGCCCTTGAGCGCGGCGTCAACGCTCTCGCGGACGCCGTCAAGGTGACCATCGGCCCGCGCGGCCGCAACGTGGTCATCGACAAGAAGTTCGGCGCGCCGACCATCACCAACGACGGCGTCACCATCGCCCGCGAGGTGGAGCTGGAGGACCCCTACGAGAACCTGGGGGCCCAGCTCGCCAAGGAAGTGGCGACCAAGACCAACGACATCGCCGGTGACGGCACCACCACCGCGACCGTGCTGGCCCAGGCGCTCGTGCGCGAGGGCATCCGCAACGTGGCCGCCGGCGCCTCGCCGCTGAGCCTCAAGCGCGGCATGGACGCGGCGGCGCAGTTCGTCTCCGACCAGCTCCTCAAGGCCGCGCGCGAGATCGAGGAGAAGAGCGACATCGCCGGTGTCGCGACGATCTCCGCGCAGGACGCCAAGATCGGTGAGCTGATCGCCGAGGCGTTCGAGAAGGTCGGCAAGGACGGTGTCATCACCGTCGAGGAGGCCCACACCTTCGGCCTGGAGCTGGAGTTCACCGAGGGCCTGCAGTTCGACAAGGGCTACCTGTCGCCGCACATGGTGACCGACGCCGAGCGCATGGAGGCCGTCCTGGAGGACGCCTACGTGCTGATCGTGGACGGCAAGATCTCCAACGTCCAGGAGTTCCTGCCGCTGGCCGAGAAGGTCGCCCAGACCAAGAAGCCGCTGCTGGTCGTGGCCGAGGACGTCGAGGGCGAGGCCCTGGCGCTGCTCGTCGCCAACAAGATCCGCGGCACCTTCACGTCGGTCGCCGTCAAGGCGCCCGGCTTCGGTGACCGCCGCAAGGCGATGCTCGGCGACATCGCCACCCTGACCGGCGGCCAGGTCGTCAGCGAGGCCATCGGCCTCAAGCTCGACGGCATCGGCCTGGAGGACCTCGGCCGGGCCCGCCGGATCACCGTCACCAAGGACGCGACCACGATCGTCGACGGTGCCGGTGCGCAGGACGAGGTCGCCGGGCGGATCAGCCAGATCAAGGTCGAGATCGAGAACAGCGACTCCGACTGGGACCGCGAGAAGCTGCAGGAGCGCCTGGCCAAGCTGGCCGGCGGCGTCTGCGTGCTGCGCGTCGGCGCCGCCACCGAGGTGGAGCTGAAGGAGAAGAAGCACCGCCTGGAGGACGCCATCTCGGCGACCCGCGCGGCCATCGAGGAGGGCATCGTGCCCGGCGGCGGCAGCGCGCTGGTGCACGTGGCCAAGGAGGGCTTCGACGCCCTCGGCCTGTCCGGCGACGAGGCCACCGGTGCGGAGGCCCTGCGCCGCGCTCTGGTCGAGCCGCTGCGCTGGATCTCCGAGAACGCCGGCCAGGAGGGCTACGTCGTCGTCTCCAAGGTGCAGGAGCTGCCCGCCGGCCACGGCTACAACGCCGCGACCGGCGAGTACGGCGACCTGGTCGCCCAGGGCGTCATCGACCCGGTGAAGGTGACCCGTTCGGCCGTCACCAACGCCGCGTCGATCGCGGGCATGCTGCTCACCACCGAGGCGCTGGTCGTGGAGAAGCCGGAGGAGGCCGACGAGGCCGCCGGCGGCGGTCACGGCCACGGCCACGGGCACGGCCACTGATCGCCGCCTGCCGGTGATCGGTTGAACGATCGAAGCGGAGGCCCCCACCCGGCGGGTGGGGGCCTTTGCCGTCTGCGTGGCTTGAGGGTGTCAGTGTGCTTTCCGATTAGCTGAGCTGTTTGTGACGGATTGCTGCGACCTGTGGGGCATTCACGGCACCAGGAGCGACGATTTGACCGCGTTGCGTGATATCGACGGCATTCTCCCCGCACTGTGACCATTCCGTTGTCGTGGACGGGGGAGACAGGCCCGACCCTGCTGGGCATCATGCTCTCGTGACCGAGGGAGCCTTCGCCGGGACCACGACCGCGCGCGCTACCGAGCCCTCGGGGGGTGACGCCCCCCCGACAGCTCCCGACGCCGGACGCGGAGTACGGGTCGTCCGTTCGGCGAAAGCCGACGAAGGCGACCTCAAAGAGCTGACGAGTCTCGCCGTCCAGGGCGACCCTGGAGCGATCGAGGTGCTCATCGGGCAGGTCCGCCCGATGGTGGTCCGCTACTGCCGCGCCCGCCTGGGCCGGGTCTCCGGGCAGTACCACATCGCCGACGACGTGGCGCAGGAGGTGTGCATCGCGGTGCTGTCCGCGCTGCCCCGCTACCGCGACATGGGGCGTCCGTTCGCCTCGTTCGTCTTCGGCATCGCCGCGCACAAGATCGCTGACGCGCTGCGCAGCGCGGTGCGGGCCGCCGTGCCGACCGAGGACCTCCCGGACGGGCCGGACGACCGGCCCGGTCCCGAAGAGACCGTGGTGCGCTACATCGAGGCGCAGCGCGCCCGCGACCTGCTGACGCGCCTGCCCGATCACCAGCGTGAGCTGGTGCTCCTGCGAGTGGTGGCGGGTTTGTCGGCGGAGGAGACCGGTAATGTGCTGGGCATGTCCGCGGGGGCGGTACGCGTCGCGCAGCACCGGGCACTGGCCCGGCTTCGCGCGATGGCACGAGAGGAGTCGATCGCTTGACGGAACGGAGCCACGGCGCCCCGGATCCGGTCGAGCCTTCGATGTCCGGCGCGCCCCCGGTGCCGGGGAGCCCGACGCCCGTGCCACCGCCGGAGACCGACCTGACCGCCGTGCGCCGTACCGACGCGCTCTTCGACGACCTGGCCGCCCGCCGCACTGCCGCTTCTGAGACCGCCGCGCCGTCCGGCTCGTCCGGTGAACGCGTCTCGGGCGACCCGGCCGTACGCCTGCTGCACGCGCTGGTCGCCGACATCGACGCCGATGCCGACACCGACGACCCCGGTGTGACGCCGGGCAAGAACGCGGACGAGGGGGGCGGCGCCGACCCCTCCGCTCCGGGCGCCCGGCGCCGCGGCTCCCGTACGTTCGTCGCCCTCGGGGTCGTGGGCGTGGTCCTGGCCGGCACCGGCGTCGCGGCGGCGGGCGGCGATCTCACGCCGCGCTCCGCGCCCGCTCCGGAGACGCCCAAGGTCACCGAGGAGCCGCGCGTGGACCGGCTGGAGCCGAGGAGCCGTCCCACCGCGCCGAGCGCGACGCCCGGCGCCAAGGGCCCCGCACCGGCCCCCGTCCAGGGTCGGCCGGGCGCGCGGAAACCCGAGCCTGATCAGGTGCGCCGGCAGATCGAGGACCTCAAGGGCAAGCTCGAAGACCTGTTGCCGCCCAAGTCCCGCGGGCAGGGCCCGGGCGACTGGCCGTTCCAGAGTCCCCGGAGGGGCGGCGACGACGATGATGCCCAGCGCAAGCTGGACGACATCCGCAAGCAGGCCCAGAAGAGGCTCGATCGCTACCGCGACCGCTACGGCCGATGACGGCCATCGGCAGCCGGGCCGGCCGGGCGGCTCGGCCGGGGCGTCACTCGCTCTCGCGGCCCTCTTCGCTGTCGATGACGCCGTCCACGTAGCCGCGGGCGTATTCCCAGCTCACGTAGTCGACCGGGTCGGGCGCCAGCGCGGGCTCGTGCACGCGGGGCAGGCCCTGATCGAGCAGGTGCCGCAGGTTGCCGTGGAGCAGGTCCCAGTCGATGTAGTGCAGCTTGCCGCAGTCCCCGCAGTCGACGGTCAGCCCGCGAACGCCCAGCGGTTCGAGGAGGGCGCGGAAGACCTCCAGGTCGGCGAGGTCGGCGAGCACGTCCTCCCGCTCCGCCACGCTGAGCGGAGCGATCTCCTCCCCGGGGTCGCCGAGCGACGCCGCCGGGTCCTCGGGGTCACCGGCGAACGGATCGAGCGGGGCATCGTCGTGCACACCCCCACGCTACTGCGCGATGCCCCACCTAGTGCACCCCCTGTCTCTTCCGAGCGCCGACGACCAGGGGTCCATGGCATTCCGTAATGCCCGGCAAAGGAGTCTTTATGGATCGGTAGGGAATTCAGTGCCTTGTCCTGGGCGTTACCGAGTGTCATCAACGCCACGCGCCTCACCCCGGTAAGCGGCGGGTCCGGGGCCCTGCGACGCCCTACCATGGGAACAGGCCGCCGTGACCTGGCAGTGTTCACGATGCGCACGATCCCGCCACGACTACTGGGAAGGTCCTCATGAACCCCGCAGCCGAGTCCGCGAAGTTCCTCCCGCAGGGCCTGACCTTTGACGATGTGCTGCTGCTGCCGGGCTACTCCGACCTGCAACCGGGAGAGGCCGACACCACGACCCGGCTGACCCGCAACATCTCGCTGCGCATCCCGCTGGTGTCGGCCGCGATGGACACGGTGACCGAGTCCCGGACCGCGGTCGCGATGGCCCGCCAGGGCGGCATCGGCGTGCTCCACCGCAACATGTCGGTCGAGGAGCAGGCCGCCGAGGCCGACCGGGTCAAGCGCTCCGAGGCGGGGATGATCACCAACCCGGTGACCTGCCTGCCCGACGCCACGCTGGCCGACGTCGAGGAGCTCTGCGCCCGCTACCGCATCTCCGGCGTGCCGGTGACCGACGTGCGCGGCGTGCTGGTCGGCATCGTGACCAACCGCGACATGCGCTTCGAGACCGACCACGCGCGGCCGGTACGCGAGGTCATGACCCCGATGCCGCTGGTGACCGCGCCGGTGGACGTGTCCAGGGACGAGGCGTTCGCGCTGCTGGCCACCAACAAGATCGAGAAGCTGCCGCTGGTGGACGCGGAGGGCCGGCTGCGCGGGCTCATCACGGTCAAGGACTTCACCAAGAGCGAGCAGTACCCCCACTCCACCAAGGACGCCGACGGCCGGCTGATCGTCGCCGCCGCCGTGGGCGTCGGCGAGGACGCGGTCCGCCGAGCCCAGGCGCTCATCGAGGCAGGCACTGACGTCATCATCGTCGACACCGCGCACGGCCACTCCAAGGGCGTCGCCGACACCGTCGCCAAGATCAAGGCCAACTCCCGCGTCGACGTGGTCGGCGGCAACGTCGCCACCTACGCGGGCGCCAAGGCGCTGGCCGAGGCCGGTGCGGACGGCGTCAAGGTCGGTGTCGGCCCCGGCTCCATCTGCACCACCCGCGTCGTCGCGGGCGTGGGCGTGCCGCAGATCACCGCGATCTTCGAGGCGGCCCGCGCGGCCAACGAGGCCGGGCTGCCGGTCATCGGCGACGGCGGCCTGCAGTACTCCGGCGACATCGCCAAGGCCATCGTGGCCGGCGCCGAGACCGTGATGCTCGGGAGCCTGCTGGCCGGCATCGAGGAGTCCCCGGGCGAGCTGATCTTCGTGCACGGCAAGCAGTACAAGTCGTACCGCGGCATGGGCTCCCTCGGCGCCATGCGCAACCGCGAGCGCGGTGTCTCCTACTCCAAGGACCGCTACGCCCAGGGCGACGTCAACGCCGAGGAGAAGCTGATCCCCGAGGGCGTCGAGGGCCAGGTGCCCTACCGCGGCCCGCTGGCCAACGTGGCCCACCAGCTCGTCGGCGGCCTGCACCAGTCGATGTGGTACGCCGGGGCGCGCACGATCCCCGAGCTCCGCGAGCACGGCCAGCTCATGCGGATCAGCGCGGCCGGCCTGCGCGAGAGCCACCCCCACGACATCCAGATGACCGTCGAGGCCCCCAACTACCAGGGCCGCTAACCTGAAGACGTCGGCTTTTCCCGCCGTGACCGAGGAACCTCACACCGGTTCCATGGTCACGGCGGAGTCATGAGAGGAAGCACCAGTGGCTGCTGAGGTGGAGATCGGCCGGGGTAAGAGCGGTCGCCGGGCGTACGCCTTCGACGACATCGGCATCGTGCCGTCCCGCCGTACGCGTGACCCCGAGGAGGTCAGCGTCGCCTGGCAGATCGACGCCTACCGGTTCGAGATGCCGCTGGTCGTCGCGCCGATGGACAGCGTCGTCAGCCCGGCCACCGCGATCGCGATCGGCAACCTCGGCGGGCTCGGCGTGCTCGACCTCGAAGGCCTGTGGACGCGCTACGAGGACCCCGAGCCCCTGCTGGCCGAGATCACCTCGCTGGACGACGCCCGCGCCACCCACCGGCTCCAGGAGATCTACAGCGCGCCGATCCAGGAGGAGCTGATCGGCCGCCGGATCGAGCAGATCCGCGACGCCGGGGTCACGGTCGCGGCGCGGCTGTCGCCGCAGCGCACCGCGCAGTTCCACAAGGCCGTCATCGACGCGGGCGTGGACCTGTTCGTGATCCGCGGCACCACGGTCTCGGCCGAGCACGTGTCCGGACGGGCCGAGCCGCTCAACCTCAAGCAGTTCATCTACGACCTCGACGTCCCCGTGATCGTCGGCGGCTGTTCCACGTACACCGCGGCCCTGCACCTCATGCGCACCGGCGCGGCCGGCGTGCTGGTCGGCTTCGGCGGCGGCTCGGGCCACACCACCCGCACGGTGCTGGGCGTGGCGGTGCCGATGGCGACCGCGGTCGCCGACGTGGCCGCGGCCCGCCGCGACTACATGGACGAGTCCGGCGGCCGGTACGTGCACGTCATCGCCGACGGCGGCATGACCAACAGCGGCGACATCGCCAAGGCGTTCGCCTGCGGCTCCGACGCGGTCATGATCGGCTCGCCGTTCGCCCGTTCCATCGAGGCGCCCGGCCGCGGCAACCACTGGGGCAGCGAGGCGCACCACGGCGACGTGCCCCGCGGCACCCGGCTCAACCTGGGCACGATCGGCACGATGGAACAGATCCTGTACGGCCCGTCACACGTGGCCGACGGCTCGATGAACCTTATCGGCGCGCTGCGCCGCGCGATGGCCACCGCGGGCTACACCGAGCTCAAGGAGTTCCAGCGCGTCCAGGTCGTGGTCGCCCCGCAGGCCCGCTGAGCGGTGGCGGCGGCCGGATGATCACCGGGTGACGGACAGGGTCGAATCGGTGGCTCCTGGGTGGTGCCGTCCTTACTGTTGGGTAGGTAAGGCACGTAATGAGCCGACCCGCATGGGGGAATCGCGATGACGGGATCACCGGAGACCGGACTGGGCAGCTCGCGGCTGGGGCCCGCGGAGCGCGCGGCCGCGCTCGACCGCATGGGCCACGAGGAGTTCGACGTCGTGGTCGTGGGGGCGGGTATCGTGGGCGCCGGGGCCGCGCTCGACGCCGCCACCCGCGGCCTCTCGGTCGCGGTCGTGGAGGCCCGCGACTTCGCCTCGGGCACCTCGTCGCGTTCCTCCAAGCTCATCCACGGCGGTCTGCGCTACCTGGAGCAGTACAACTTCGACCTGGTGCGAGAGGCGCTGACCGAGCGCGGGTTGCTGCTCCAGCGGATCGCGCCGCACCTGGTCCGGCCGGTCCCGTTCCTCCTGCCGACGACCAAGCGTGTGTGGGAGCGCGGCTACTTCGGCGCCGGCGTGGCGCTGTACGACGCGCTCGCGTTCTCGATGGGGAGCACCCGCGGAGTGCCGCACCACCGCCACCTGACCCGCAAGGGGGCGCTCAGGCTGGCGCCTTCCCTCCGCCGCGACGCCTTCGTTGGAGCGATCCAACTCTGGGACGCGCAGGTCGACGACGCGCGTTACGTGATGATGGCGCTGCGCACGGCCGCCGAGTACGGCGCGCAGATCGCCTCGCGCACCCAGTGCGTGGGCTTCCTGCGCGAGGGCGAGCGGGTGACCGGGCTCCGCGTGCGCGACCTGGAGTCCCGCACCACCAGCGAGGTGCGCGCCAAGCAGGTCGTCAACGCCACCGGCGTCTGGACCGACGACATCCAGGAGCTCGTCGGCGGGCGCGGGCAGATCCACGTGCGGGCCTCCAAGGGCATCCACCTGGTGGTGCCCAAGGACCGCATCCACTCGTCCACCGGCATCATCCTGCGCACCGAGAAGTCGGTGCTCTTCGTGATCCCGTGGGGCCGGCACTGGCTGATCGGCACGACCGACACCGCCTGGAACCTCGACAAGGCGCACCCGGCGGCGTCGCGCGCCGACATCGAGTACGTCCTCGAACGCGTGAACTCGGTGCTCACCACCCCGCTCACCCACGACGACGTCGAGGGCGTCTACGCGGGCCTGCGTCCGCTCCTGTCGGGTGAGCGCGACGAGACCTCCCAGCTGTCGCGCGAGCACATCGTCGCCCACCCGGTGCCCGGCCTGGTGCTCGTCGCCGGCGGGAAGTTCACCACCTACCGGGTGATGGCCAAGGACGCCATCGACGCCGTCGCGCACGGCCTGGACGGCAAGGTCGCCGAGTCGTGCACCGACCGCATCCCGCTGGTCGGCGGCGACGGCTTCCAGGCCATGTGGAACTCCCGGCACCGGCTCGCCTCGGTCTCCGGCCTGCACGTGGCGCGCATCGAGCACCTGCTGAAGCGCTACGGGACGCTCGTGGACGACCTGCTGACGCTCATCAGGGAGAAGCCGGACCTCGGCAAGCCGCTGGACGGCGCGGACGACTACCTGCGTGCCGAGATCGTCTACGCGGCCGCGTACGAGGGCGCCCGGCACCTCAACGACGTCCTGGCCCGCCGGACCCGCATCTCGATCGAGACCTGGGACCGCGGCATCGGGGTCGCCAAGGAGGCCGCCGACCTGCTGGCCCCGGTGCTCGGCTGGTCCAAGAAGCAGACCGACCGCGAGGTGGAGTACTACCGCAAGCGCATCGAGGCCGAACGCGACTCCCAGAACCAGGACGGCGACCAGGAGGCCGACGCCAGCCGCCGCGGCGCCCCCGACATCGTCCCCACGGCTAGTCCTTGACTTTTTGGCTTTCGCGGCTTCGTTTTTGGCTTTCGCGGCCTCGGCCCGCTCGCCTGGCGGCTCGCGGGCCGAACCGCGCTGTGTTTATTGGCTTTCGCGGCCTCGGGGTCCTCGCCTGGCGGCTCGGACCCCGAACCGCAAAAGCGGCGAGCGCGACATCGCTTCGCGATCTCTCGTGCAGCTTCGCCTTCGGCTCGCTGCACGACCCGGTCGCGCGCTCGCGTGCGTGGCCAGGGTCCTAGGGCGTCCTACTGCGCGACGCCCAGGCGCGCCTCGCCGTGTTGAACCGGGCTGACTCCTTCCTCCGCCTTGCGATGCACGCGCCTGGACGCCGCTCGCTACGGACGCGACTTATGAAACACGGCCTACGCGACCGTGTTGTCGCCGGGTAGGGCGTCGCCCAGGAGGAGGCGCATGCCGGTGGCGTAGAGCTGGGCGGGCACTCGCTCGGGGTCCAGGAGGTGCTGGAACGCCAGGCCGAAGTCGAGCGCCATCGCCAGTGCGGCGCGGTCGTGGGCGGCGACGCCGTCGGCCTGGCCGAGCTTGAGCCCGCGCGCGATGGCTTCCCGGCGTTCGGCGTACCAGTCGGCCAGGCGCCAGCCGGCGGCGAAGTCGCGCATGCCGTACAGCCAGAACTCCACCAGCAGCAGCGCGAGCAGCCGCGCGTCCTCCCCGGCGAGCCGGCGCGCGTAGGCGTGCCCGGCCCGCTCGAAGCGTTTGTCGGTGGAACGGTCCGCGTCGCGGAGCTCGTCGCAGACGTCGGTGCCGATCCGGTCGCGCGTGTAGCTTTCGAGCAGCGCGAGCAGCAGATCGGTCTTGCCCGCGAAGTTGGAGTAGACCGCGCCCTTGGTCAGGCCGGCGGACGAGGCCACGTCGTCGAGTGAGGCGCCGTGGATGCCCCGTTCGGCCCAGAGCCGTTCGGCCGCGCCGAGCAGGGCCGTCCGGGTGATCTCACGGCGCTCGCGCCGTCGCCCTCCCTTGCCGGTATCGGCGAAGCCGTTGTCGCGCGGTGCCGGTCGCCCGGGGTCGCTGCCGCCGCCCCCCTGCCCGCCGGATCCGTTCGCTTCCGGTCCCGGTTCCACGTGGACATTGATCATGTCGTCGATCTCCTCCTCGGACGCGGCACCATCGACCCGGAGACGCGCGGCAGCGGACGTCCCGGAACAACGGCGTGTGGGTTTCTCCGCTTTCCGGAATACACCGAGAGGTCATGGTCAATCCGCCGCTTACGCGAGAAGGGTCGAAATGGAACGTTCCCGAATCGCATAGCGGATAACGATCCGCATTGCGTGGATAGTCCGGTTAGCGCCCGAAGTTAGAAACACCTATCCGGCAGGTCAATGCTTGGCCTTTCCGCATGGCCAATTGCCGTTAAACCGGCAGGGCCATTGCGGGAAGTCAGTGCGCGAGCGGGCTCTCGTCGAACTCCCGCCACAACCGGGCGACATCGGCATAGACCCGGACGGCGCCCGCCTTGATCAGATCGCTCTCGGGGAGGCCCCCGGAGAGCACGCCGACGCACGGCACGCCGGCCCGGCCGCACGCCTCCACGTCCCAGACGGCGTCACCGACGAACACCGCGTCGCCCGGAGCGACCCCGGCCTCGTCGAGGGCCGCGCGGACGAGGTCCGGCGCGGGCTTGCTCTCGGCCACGTCGGCGGAGGAGGTGGCGCAGTCGATCGCGTCCTCGGCGTCCAGGGCGGTGCGCAGCGCACGCATCTCCTCCGCGGAGGCCGAGCTGGCCAGGACGACCGTCCGGCCGGCCCGTGAGCAGGCCCGCAGGAGGTCGGCCGCGTGGTCGAAGGGGCGCAGCCGCGTCCAGTACTGGGCGTACAGGGCCTTGTGCGCGGCCCGCATCGAGTCGTCCTGGTCGCGATCGCGGGAGCCGGGCAGCACCTGGTCGAGCAGCTTGTCCGAGCCCATGCCGATGACCCGGTGGACGGCGGCCATCGGGACCGTGTGGCCGTGTTGCAGGAACGCCTGCCACCAGGTCACCGCATGCAGGTAGTTGGTGTCGACCAACGTCCCGTCCACATCGAAGATCACTGCTCGCGACATGCCGGCCTTCCTACCCACCGTGAGCGGGTGGCAAGCGTCCCGGCCACCGCCGCGCGGTAGAGGGCCGTTCTGCGGGGAAAGGCCTGATCATGAGCGATTTCAAGGCACCGATCTCAGGGACCGGGTACGACCAGGTGGCGATCATCACGGGAGCGGACTCCGGGATCGGCAGGGCCACGGCGGTGGCCCTCGCCGAGAGCGGCTTCGACGTCGGGATCACCTTCCACTCCGACGAGGCGGGCGCCCAGGGCACCGCGGCCGAGGTGTCCGACCGGGGCCGCCGCGCCGCCGTACGGCGGCACGACCTCACCGAACCGGTGGCCGCCGCGGCCGTCGTGGACGAGCTGGCGGACGAGCTCGGGGGAGTGGGCGTCCTGGTCAACAACGCCGGCACCGGGAGCATGCGGCCTGTGCTGGAGATGGAGTACGACGAGTGGCGTTCGGTGGTGGCGGTCGACCTGGACGGGGCGTTCCTGTGCTCCCGGCAGGCGGCCCGGCGGATGGCCGCCGCCGGTCACGGCGGCCGGATCATCAACGTGACGAGCGTCCACGAGGAGTATCCGCGGGTCGGCGCCGGCCCCTACTGCGCGGCCAAGGGAGGCCTGCGCATGCTCGCCCGGGTGCTGGCGCTGGAGCTGTCGCAGTACGGCATCACCGTCAACACGATCGCCCCCGGCGAGATCGCGACGCCGATGACCGGCCAGGCGGACGAGCCGCCGCGGCCGGAGACCAGGCCGGGGTATCCGCTGGCCCGTCCCGGAGACGCGCGTGAGGTGGCGGCCGCGATCGCCTTCCTGGCCGCTCCGGGGGCGTCCTACATCACCGGCGCGTCGTTGTTCGTCGACGGCGCGCTCGGCCTGATGGGTCCGCAGGCGGCGGGCGCGCTGGACTCGCCCGAGTGGCGCAGGGGTTGATGTCTCATTACTTGCGGGTAGCGAGAAATGTCCGGGTGGTCATAGTCTGCTGACATGGCATCTCCGACGGTCTCCGAGCGTACGCTCTCCGCTGCCCTGATCGAGCGGCTGACCTCCCACATCGTGGCTGACGGCGCCGACAAGACCACCATCCCGGCCCCCTTCACCGGCGAGCCTCTCGCGACGCTCCCCGTGTCGAGTTCCAAGGACGTGCTGACGGCCTACGAGCGCGCCCGCGAGGCACAGCGCGCCTGGGCGGCGCTGCCGGTGCGGGAGCGGGTCAAGCCGTTCCTGCGGCTGGCCGACGCGCTGGTGGACCGCCGCGAAGAGATCCTCGACGTCATCCAGCTGGAGACCGGCAAGGCCCGCCGCCACGCCATGGAGGAGTTCCTCGACGTGGCGCTGTGCTCGCTCTACTACGCGAGGCGGGCCGAGAGGCTGCTCAGGCCGCGCCGCCGCCAGGGCATGATGCCCGGCCTCACCCGCGTCCAGGAGATGCGCCACCCCAAGGGCGTCGTCGCGCTGATCGCCCCCTGGAACTACCCGTTCTCGCTCGGCGCCAGCGACATCGCCCCCGCGCTCATGGCCGGCAACGCGGTGATCCACAAGCCCGACACCCAGACCTGCCTGTCGAGCCTGTGGATCCTCGATCTGATGGTCGCGCTCGGCCTGCCCAGGGACCTGTGGCAGATCGTCGTCGGCGAGCCGGCGGAGGTCGGCGACCCGCTGATCGACAACGCCGACTACGTCTCGTTCACCGGCTCGACCCGGGCCGGCCGGGCGATCACCGAGAAGGTCGCGCCGCGGCTGGTGGGCTACTCCATGGAGCTCGGCGGCAAGAACCCGATGATCGTGCTGGCCGACGCCGACGTCGAGCGGACCGCGCGCGGGGCCGTCCGGGCCTGCTTCACCAACGCCGGGCAGCTGTGCATCTCGATCGAGCGGATGTACGTGCACGAGGACGTCTACGACCGCTTCGTGCCGAAGTTCGTCGAGAACGTCCAGAACATGAAGCTCGGCACCGACCTGAGCTTCGACGCGGACATGGGCTCGCTGACCTTCCAGCGGCAGCTCGACGTGGTCAGCAAGCACGTCGACCAGGCGGTCGACGAGGGCGCGACGGTGCTGGCGGGCGGCAAGGCGCGCCCGGACATCGGCCCGTGGTTCTACGAGCCGACGGTCCTGACCGACGTGACCACGGACATGGACCTGTGCGCGAACGAGACGTTCGGCCCGGTGGTGGCGATCTACAAGTTCCGTGACGAGAACGAGGTCGTCGCCACCGCCAACGACACCCAGTACGGCCTCAACGCCTCGGTGTGGACCAAGAATGTGGCACGCGGCCGCGAGCTGGCCGCGAAGATCCAGGCGGGCACGGTCAACATCAACGACGGGTACGGCGCCGCCTTCGCCTCCTATGACGCCCCGATGGGCGGCTTCAAGCAGTCCGGCGTCGGCCGCCGGCACGGCTCCGAGGGCATCCTCAAGTTCACTGAGGTCCAGACGATCGCCAGCCAGCACGTCATGGATCTGGAGCCGCCCGGCAACGTCTCGTTCGACAAGTTCGCCAATGTCATGGCCACCGGCATCAAGGTCATGAAGCGGCTGCGGATCAAGTAGGAGGTCTTCGTGGCCGGCAGGCATGACTTCGACGTTCTCGTCGTCGGATCCGGGTTCGGCGGCAGCGTGTCCGCGCTGCGGCTGACCGAGAAGGGCTACAAGGTCGGCGTCATCGAGGCGGGGCGCCGCTTCGACAGCGGGCCGGACGGTGCCCCGGGGTCGCGCTACCCCGGGCTGCCGAAGACCAACTGGAAGGTCTCGCGGTACGTGTGGGCGCCGGGCCTCGGGCTCACCGGGATGCAGCGCATCCACCTGATCCGCGGCGCCAAGGCCAGCCGGGTCATGGTGCTCGCGGGCGCGGGGGTCGGCGGTGGATCGCTCAACTACGCCAACACCCTGTACGTGCCGCCCGCGCCGTTCTTCAAGGACCGCCAGTGGGCCCACATCACCGACTGGCAGGCCGAGCTCGCCCCGTACTACGACCAGGCGCGGCGCATGCTGGGCGTCGTCCAGAACCCGACCACCACCGCGGCCGATGTGGAGATCAAGAAGGTCGCCGACCGGATGGGCAAGGGCGACACGTTCGTCAAGACCCCGGTGGGCGTGCACTTCGGCGCCGGGCCGGGCGTGGAGAGCGACGACCCGTACTTCGGCGGCGCCGGGCCCCGGCGGCGCGGCTGCATCGAGTGCGGCGAGTGCATGGTCGGCTGCCGGCACGGCGCCAAGAACATGCTCACCGAGAACTACCTCTACCTCGCCGAGAAGGCCGGTGCCCGCGTGATGCCGCTCAGCCGGGTCACCCGGGTGAGCCCGCTGGCGGGCGGGGGCTACGAGGTGGAGATCGTGCGAACCGGCTCGTTCGGCCGGAACCGGAAGGTCCTCACGACCGAGCAGGTGGTGTTCGCGGCCGGTACGTACGGCACGCAGAAACTGCTGCACAAGCTGAAGACGACCGGCCTGCTGCCCGCGATCTCCGACCGGCTGGGCACGCTCACCCGCACCAACTCCGAGGCGATCCTGGGCGCCGGCCGCAAGAACGGCGTGCCCGGACCCGACTACTCCAAGGGCGTGGCGATCACCTCGTCGTTCCATCCGACGCCGGAGACCCACATCGAGCCGGTGCGCTACGGCAAGGGCTCGAACCTGATGGCCGGGCTGCAGACGCTCCTCGTGGACGGAGACCGTCCCGGTGAGCGCCACCGGCCGCGGTGGCTGAAGTTCCTCGGCCACGTGGCGCGCCGGCCCCAGGACCTGCTGCAGCTCCTCGACGTGCGCACCTGGTCCGAACGGACGGTCATCGCGCTGGTCATGCAGACCCGAGACAACTCGATCACCCTCAGGCCCAGGAAGGGCCCGTTCGGGTGGGACGTCCACGCGGCCGAGGGGCACGGCGAGCCCAACCCGACCTGGATTCCCGAAGGCCACGAGGCGTCCCGGATCCTCGCCGAGGAGGTGGGCGGGATGGCGGGCGGCTCCTGGGGCGATCTCTTCGACATCCCGATGACCGCCCACTTCCTCGGCGGCTGCGTCATCGGCGACTCGCCCGAGACCGGCGTGATCGACCCGTACCACCGGATCTACGGCCACCCGGGACTGCACATCGTGGACGGCTCGGCCATCTCGGCCAACCTCGGCGTCAACCCGTCGCTAACGATCACCGCGCAGGCCGAACGCGCGATGTCGTTCTGGCCCAACCGGGGCGAGGACGACCTCCGCCCGGCGCTCGGCACGGGGTACCGGCGGCTCACCGCCGTCCTCCCGAAGAACCCGGCCGTCCCGGCCGACGCGCCGGCCGCCCTGCGCCTGCCGATCGTCGAGATCACGTAATTTCCTGACGGGGGCGCGGCGTACCGTGACCCCCATGGACGTCGCTCACGAGGCCGCGCGGATCGAGAAGGAACTGCGCGCGCAGGCCGATCCGGCGCGGGCGGAGAACGAGAAGCGCTACCTCAAGAGCGACTTCGTTCACCTCGGTGTCCCGATGGGAACGCTCCGCAAGATCGCGGTCTCGGCCGTGCGCGGCGGCTCCCGCAGGGAGGACGTCCTCGCGCTCGCGGAGGCCCTGTGGACGGTGACCGAATCCGGACGTCCCGTTCACGAGACGCGCATGGCGGCGATCGAGGTCCTGGTCCGCCGGGCGGCCGTGCTGGAGCCCGGCGACCTGCACTTCGCCGAACGCCTGATCAGGGAGTCGGCGAGCTGGGTCTATGTCGATCATCTTGCCGAGAAGGTGGTCGGCGGGCTGGTCGTGCGGGTCCCTGACCTGGCGGACGTGCTCGACCGCTGGGTGGGCGACCCGTACCTCTGGATCCGCCGGACCGCGATGCTGGCGCTGCTGGCGGGCGTGCGCGCCGGTGATCCCGATCTCGGCCGGATCTCCGCGTACGGGGACGAGCTGATCGGGGAACGCGAGTTCTTCATCCGCAAGGCCCTCGGCTGGGTGCTGCGCGAGCTGTCCAAGAAGGGCCACGCGGACTGGGTCCGTGACTGGGTGGCGGCACGGACCGGCACGATCTCCGGCGTGACCCTCCGCGAGGCCGTTCGCCATCTGCCCCCGGGCGACGCTCAGCCGCGGTAGGCGGACCAGACCTTGTGCATCCGTACGCCCTGGCCCGCCGTGAAGTTGTTCATGCAGGCGTCGAAGCTGTAGTCCATGAAGTTGTGGACCGGGTCACGGCCGGCGGCCGCGCAGGTGTCCTTGCCGTCCGGGCAGCCGTCGGTGGACTCGCGCGCGGGCGGGGTGTCGGGCACCCGGTCGCCAGGGCTCGCGCAGCCGTCCTGGAACACGTGGTAGAGCCCGAGCCAGTGCCCGGTCTCGTGGACGCCGCTGAAACCGCGGTTGAAGTTATCGATCGATCCGCCCGGCATGCTCCCGATGTGGAGCACGACGCCGTCCAGCTTCGGCTCGTTCTTGTACAGCCAGGGAAAGGTGGACCAGCCGAGCAGCTCGTCGCCGAGGTCGGCGCTGTAGAGGTTGAGCGTGCCCGGCCCGCCCCTGCGCAGCCGGGGCTTGTAGGTGTTCTCGTACGTCTCGGGGTAGCGGTACCAGTCGGCGTTGTCGGACCGGGTGATCCGCCGCAGGGCGAACCTGAAGCCGGTGTCGGCGCCGCCGAGGCCGCCGCCGTACGCGGCGTTCATGGTCGCGATCTGACGCTTGATCAGCGCCGTCGGCAGGTTGCCGCGCGAGCCGTCGTGCAGCACGTGGAAGTAGACGGGAATCCAGCGCCGGATGGACGCCTGCCGCCGTTGCTGGCCGGTACCGGACGCCTTCGCGCCGGACGCGCCGGCGGCTGGTGCCTTCGTGCCGAGGGCGGCGAGAAGCCCGTTCAGTTCGCGTTCCACGTCGACGGCCTCGGCCGGGGTGAGCTCGTTGCGTTCCCGCGCTCCGTGGGCGCCGGGCCGGATCCGGGCGTCCGGCCGGGCGCAGCCGCTGGGCGTGCCGGTCGTGCTCCCCGCGGGCTCCGGCGCGGCGCGCGCGGGTGCGATCGGCGTGGACATAGGGGAGATGGACGCGGCGACCAGTACGGCGGCGGCGACGAGCAGCTTCACGTCGGTCCTCGGGGATCCGGGGCGGGCGGGGAGACGAAGCGAACGCACAATGTGACCAAGAAGTACCAGAGAGTGGCCCGCCGACATGCGCGATCAAGCTGACCGAAAGTCGACCGTTATCGAGCGGGTGCGGTACGTGACGTATCTGGCGACTTGTGAACGTGTGGAAAATTACTTCCGGCAACTCTTCACACATGTGGTCAGATGGCGTAAATAACTGACTTACCGACATTTTCCGTTCGGGGAAGGCCCGCGCACAATGCCGATCCAGCACGTCATCGCATACACCCGGCTCGCAGCCCGGTTCGCCCACGTTACCGCCGAGGCCGGCGGGAGACCCGACGAGGCGGCGGCCGCGGTGGCCGCCAAGCGGGTGGTCCACGCGGCCTGCGCCGCGCAGATGCATGCCCTCGGCGTCGTCGACCTGGCACCCGACGAGCCCGCCTCCACGCTGGAGGGGACGGCCCGCAGGCTCTCCGAGCTCGCCACCGAGTCCGCGTGGGCGTCGCGCGCCATCATCCAGGCCATCGCCCACGAGGAGTGGTGCGTGGCGAGCCATGCGGTCGACGACGCGCAGCGTGCCGCCTGCGCGGCCCTCGAAGCCGCCGAGAAGGCGGAACGCCAGATCGTGGCCCCGGACTCGGCGCTCTGCCGCGAGGCCGCCCAGCTGGCCATGGAGCAGGCCACCGCGCAGGCGGTCACCGACATCGGCCTCCAGCGTGCCGCGCGGGTCGCGGTGCCCTCTTGAGGCGGCCCCGGACGCACGTCACTCCCGACTGACACCTGACCCACCCCGCCTGACCCCTGACGTTCGGGATGGCTTCTAGACTGGTGGTCCTTCGCCGAAACCCTGTTTGCCCTGCGAAAGGCGCTGTTGGTGTCCGTCGACCAGTCTTTTGACACCGTTCTCGTCGTCGATTTCGGTGCGCAGTACGCGCAGCTGATCGCGCGGCGCGTGCGCGAGTGTCATGTGTTCAGCGAGATCGTTCCGTCCACCATGCCGGCGGCGGAGATGCTCGCCAGGAAGCCCAAGGCGATCATCCTGTCGGGCGGTCCGGCCTCGGTCTACGCGGAGGGCGCGCCGGTCGTTCCGGACGGCCTGTTCGAGCTCGGCGTCCCCACGTTCGGAATCTGCTACGGGCATCAGGCGATGGCGCAGGCGCTCGGCGGGACGGTGGAGAACTCCGAGGTCGCCGAGTACGGCGGCGCCACCATCGCGGTGACCGATCCCGGAACCCTCTTCCAGGGCATGCCCGTGCACCAGTCGGTGTGGATGTCGCACCGCGACTTCGTGAGCCGGGCGCCCGCGGGCTTCACGGTGACGGCCATGACCGACGTGACGCCGGTGGCCGGCATGGAGGACCCCGAGCGCGGCTTCTACGGCGTCCAGTTCCATCCGGAGGTGCTGCACACCGAGCACGGGCTGGAGGTGCTGCGCAGGTTCCTGTACGAGGGCGCCGGCTGCCGGCCCAACTGGACCATGGTCAACATCGCCGAGGAGTCGATCGAGGCGGTCCGTGCCCAGGTCGGCGGCAAGCGCGCCATCTGCGGCCTGTCCGGCGGCGTCGACTCCGCGGTGGCCGCCGCCCTCGTCCAGCGCGCCATCGGCGACCAGCTCACCTGCGTCTTCGTCGACCACGGGCTGCTGCGCAAGGGCGAGGCCGAGCAGGTCGAGAAGGACTTCGTCGCGGCGACCGGCGTCAACCTGCACGTGGTGGACGCGCAGGAACGTTTCCTCGCGGCGCTCGACGGGGTCACCGAGCCCGAGGAGAAGCGCAAGATCATCGGACGCGAGTTCATCCGGGTCTTCGAGGAGGCGGCCCGGGAGATCGCCTTCGGCGCGGAGCAGGGCGAGGCGGAGCCGGTGGAGTTCCTCGTGCAGGGGACGCTCTACCCCGACGTCGTGGAGTCCGGCGGCGGTACGGGCGCGGCCAACATCAAGTCTCATCACAACGTCGGCGGGCTGCCCGAGGACCTGCAGTTCAAACTGGTCGAGCCGCTGCGCACGCTCTTCAAGGACGAGGTCAGGGCACTCGGCGAGCAGCTCGGACTACCCGCCGAGATCGTCTGGCGCCAGCCGTTCCCCGGGCCGGGCCTCGGCATCCGCATCATCGGCGCCGTCTCCAGGGAACGCCTCGACATCCTGCGCGAGGCCGACGCGATCGCGCGCGAGGAGCTGACCCGGGCCGGTCTCGACCGCGAGATCTGGCAGTTCCCGGTGGTGCTGCTCGCCGACGTGCGGTCCGTGGGAGTCCAGGGCGACAGCCGCACGTACGGGCACCCCGTCGTGTTGCGGCCCGTCACCAGCGAGGACGCGATGACCGCCGACTGGGCCCGGCTGCCCTACGACGTCCTGCAGAAGATCTCGACCCGCGTCACCAACGAGGTACCCGAGATCAACCGCGTCACCGTCGACATCACGAGCAAGCCCCCGGGCACCATCGAGTGGGAGTGACCCCACCGGACCCGGCCGCCCACCGGCCGCGGCGTTGTCCACAGAATGCTATTCCACTTCCACGGCCCCACCTGGGCGTTTGACAATAGAAGAGGGTCAGCCCCCGGGGCGGGAGGGGCTTGTTCTTGTGGCGTGGTGGATGCTGAGGCCCTGGTGAGGGTGCCTGTGCGGCGTTCTCACCAGGGCCTTGAGCGGGTGGTTCAGACGCCGGCGGGGACCAGCGCCTCCTCGGCGTCCAGGGTGGCGGCGGTGGCGTGCACCACGGCGGCGATCCGCAGCGCCTCCTGGATCAGCTCACGGGAGAGCCCGCCGTCGCGCAGGACCTTCTCGTGCGACTCCAGGCACCGGCCGCAGCCGTTGACGGCCGACACGGCCAGGCACCAGAGCTCGAAGTCGAGCTTGTCCACGCCGGGCTTGCCGATGACGCTCATGCGGAGCTTGGCCGGCAGGGTGGCGTAGGTCTCGTCACCGATCAGGTGGGTGGCCCGGTAGTAGATGTTGTTCATGGCCATGATCGAGGCGGCGGCCTTGGCCGCCTGGAACGCCTCGGCCGACAGGTAGTCGCCGGCCTCCTCGGCCAGCTCCCGGATGACCTGCGTGTTACGGCTGGCCAGGGCGGTGGCGAGCACGGTGCCCCAGAGCTGCTGATCGGTCAGCTGCGAGGTCGAGGTCACCGAGCCGAGGTTGAGCTTGGTGTCCTTGGCGTACTCCGGGAGGGCGCTCTTCAGCCTGTCAACGCTCATCTCAGACCCCGGCCATCAGCTTCTGGGCGTCGAGCGTGTCCTCGCCCTTGTTCCAGTTGCAGGGGCAGAGCTCGTCCGACTGGAGGGCGTCGAGGACCCGCAGGACCTCCTTGACGTTCCGGCCCACCGAGCCCGCGGTCACCATCGTGAACTGGATCTCGTTGTTGGGGTCGACGATGAACGTCGCGCGCTGGGCGACGCCGTCCTCGGTCAGGATGCCGAGGGCCGAGGTCAGCTCGCGGTTGAGGTCGGACAGCATCGGGAACGGCAGGTCGCGCAGGTCCGGGTGGTCCTTGCGCCAGGCGAAGTGCACGAACTCGTTGTCGGTGGAGGCGCCCAGCACCTGGGCGTCGCGGTCGGCGAACTCCTCGTTCAGCCGGCCGAACTCCGCGATCTCGGTCGGACAGATGAAGGTGAAGTCCTTGGGCCAGAAGAACACCACGCGCCACTTGCCCTCGTAGGACTTGTGGGTGATGGTCTCGAACGCGTTGTCAGCGTCCAGCGAGACACAGGCGGTCAGCTCGTACTCGGGGAACTTGTCACCGACGGTAAGCACGCAGGCTCCTTCGATTGCGAGTCAGGTTCGGGTGGCGTCCGGAGGCACCTCCGGTCACAGCCGTCACTCAGGGTGGCGCATCCCGGCCTGAGACGAAAAATCGATCTATCTCAATCGCTCGATAGGGCTTGCCTATCAGTCGGCAGAACGCCTGGTAAAACGTCTATGCCGGAATGAAGCCGAATCGACCGGTTGAGGTAAATCACATCAGAGGTGCACCGCCCCTGGTAACGCTCTGTGATGGCGAGTGTAGGTGGAACCGCGGACGGAGGGCCGGAGACCTGCGCTCCCGGTATCGTGAAAGGTGAAAGGCATCTGTCTCACCAGAGCGATAGGAACCGGCTATCAGCAGGCCGACGGTCGCCCAGTTGCGCGCCTTCCTGGCGCTCGCGGAACATCTGCACTTCCGCGACGCCGCCGCCGCGCTGCGCATGAGCCAGCCCGCCCTGTCGGGCGCGGTGGCGGCCCTCGAAGAGACCCTGGACACCCAGCTCGTCGAGCGCACGACGCGCAAGGTGCTGCTGACACCCGCGGGTGAACGCGTCGCGCGGCGCGCCGAGAGCGTGCTGACGGAGCTGGACCGCCTGGTCGAGGAGGTGCACTCCGCCCGCGGCCCCCTCGTCGGCCCCCTCCGGGTGGGAGTGATCCCGACCGTCGCGCCCTACCTCCTCCCCGTCGTCCTGCCACGGCTGGCCGCCGAGTTCCCCGAGCTGGAGCTGTCGGTCCGCGAGGAACAGACCGGCTCCATCACCGCCGAGCTCCTCGCCGGCCGGCTGGACGTCATCCTCCTGGCCCTGCCCACACCGGCTCAGGGCGTGACCGAGCTGCCCCTCTACGACGAGGACTTCGCCCTGGTCGCCCCCGAGACCCATGACCTGGGGCACCCGGACCGGCCGCTGCCGCGCTCGGCGCTCAACGACCTGGACGTCATCCTTCTCAACGAGGGCCACTGCCTGCGTGACCAGGCCCTGGACGTCTGCCGCGAGGTGGGCGCCCGGGCCGGTGCCGCCACCTACGCCACGAGCCTGGCGACCCTCGTCCAGCTCGTGTCGGGCGGGCTGGGCGTGACCCTCGTTCCCGAGACCGCCCTTCCCGTGGAGACCCGCCGGGCACCGGGGCTGGCCGTGCACCGTTTCGCGGACCCCGCCCCACAGCGGCGCATCGGCCTCACCTACCGCTCGACGTCTCCTCGCGCCGACGAGTTCGAGGCCCTCGCGCAAAGCGTCCGTTCCGCCGTGGCCGACGCGGACGCGCGCGTCCGCGTCCAGACCGCCTGAAGCCAGGCCTTCCCAAGCCCGAGGCAAAGTCTTGGCCACTCTCGTCCGGCTGTCGGTAAGTGCGGCGGCAAAGCTCAGCGCATTCCGGAGCGCTGCGGTTCACTCCTGGCAACTGACGCGTCGGTGAGGGGACACGATGAAGACGGGGAGCGGGCACCGGCATGCCGAGATCGACGAGGTCTGGGCACGCGACGAGGAGATCAAGCTCGTCGGTGTCCTGCCCCCGTCCGTCCCCGGCGACCTGCTGTGGCGGCTGCGCCTCGCGCCGCGCCCGCCCGCCCCGCCGGTTTCGGCGCGCGGCCGGGCGCTCCGGCCGTTCCAGAGCGCGCGCCGGACGTTCTGGCGCGGGCCTGGACCCTTCATCGCGACCGTGGCCGGCGAACGGTTCGAGGTGGCCGTGCCGATCGGGTCGCTGCGCCTGCCGTTGCCGATCGTGCACGCCTGCTGGGACCTGCGCCTGATCTCCGAGTACGAGGAGGAGCGCCTGGACCTCCCCCTCGGCCGGTACTGCGGCGTCCCGCCGAAGGCGGAGTCGATCACGTTCCCGTGGCAGCGCGTCGAGGGGTGGCAACGGTTCAGGGTCCGGCCCCGCTACCGCCCCGACGACACCCTCACCGTGGAAAGCCGGCGTGCCCGATGAAGATCACCTACGTGCTGCTGCACGCGTACGGCATGGGCGGCACCATCCGTACCGTCATCAACCAGGCCAACACCATGGCCGCCGCCGGTCACGAGGTCCGGCTCGCCAGCGTCGTCCGCCGCCAGGCCGGCAGCCACTTCGCCATCGACCCCCGGGTGGAGACGGTCGATGTCGTCACATCCGGCGCGGGCGGCGAACCCGGCGTCCAGGTGCCGGTCGGCGAACCCGCCAAGGACGTGTTCACCCGCACCGTCGAGGACACGTTCGCCGCCTTCCTCCAGGGGCTGGACGACGGAGTGCTGGTCACCACCCGTCCCGGGCTCAACCTGCTGGCGGCCCGCCACGCGCCCGAACGGCTGGTACGGGTGGCGCAGGACCACATGCACCTGGGGCGCTACAAGCCCGCGGTACGGGCGGCCATTCTCGACGACTATCCGCGCCTGGACGCGGTGGTGTCGCTGACCCGCGGCGACCGGGCCGAGTACGACCGGGCGCTCGGTGGCCGGGTCAGGACCGCGCACATCCCCAACCCGCTGCACAGCCTCACCGCGCCGCGTACCGACCATACGAGCAAGGTCGTGGTCGCCGCGGGACGGCTGACGCGCCAGAAGGGCTTCGACCTGCTCATTCCCGCCTTCGCCAAGGTGACGGACCGGCATCCTGACTGGCGGCTGCGCCTCTACGGGTCGGGCAAGGCCGAGAACCGCCTGCGCAAGCTGATCCACCTGCACCACCTCTACAACCATGTCTTCCTCATGGGGCGGACCAGGGACCTGGACAGGGAACTGTCCGGATCCTCGATCTACGCGCTGAGCTCACGGTTCGAGGGCTTCCCCATGACCCTGCTGGAGGCGCTCAACTGCGGGCTGGCGGTGGCGAGCTTCGACTGCCCGACCGGGCCGAACGAGATCATCGTGACCGGGGAGAACGGGCTCCTGGTGCCGCACGAGGACGGCGACGGGCTCGCCGCCGCGCTCTGCCGGCTCATCGAGGACGCGCCGCTGCGGCGCCGGCTCGGCGAGGCGGCCCGCGCGACCGCCGTGCGGTACGGGCCCGACGAGATCCGGAGCCGGTGGGAGGCGCTGTTCACCGACCTGATCGAGGCGAAGAAGGCCGGCGCCGCCGGACCGTCCAAGAGCCGGGGCGCCCAAAGCTAGGCCCGCCACGCGCCGCTAGGCCCGCCACGCGCCGCTAGGCCCGCCCACGCGCCGCTAGGCCCGCCCACGCGCCGCTGGGTCCGCCCGCGCGCTGCTAGGCCCGCCCACGCGCCGGTCAAGTCTGGGTCAGGCGACGGTGCGCTAATGGCGATGCGCTCTTGGGCGAACACATCCGGTCAGCATGCTGGGCTTCATGGCAACGTACTCACTCGAAGACGTTCGCGCCGTGCGCAAGGAACGCGACGCGTGGTGGACGGTGCTGCTCGTCGATCCGATCGCCGTCCGGCTGGCGTGGGTCATCGCCAACCGCACCCCGTTCACCCCCGACCAGATCACCCTCTCCGCCTTCGCTCTCGGCCTCGGCGCGGCGGGGTGCTTCGCGCAGGCCTCTCCCGGCTGGCTGGCGGTGGGCGCGCTGCTCTACCACCTGGGGTTCGTGCTCGACTGCGTGGACGGGAAGATCGCTCGGCTGCGGGGCACGGGGTCGCCCTTCGGCGCCTGGCTGGACTTCATGCTGGACCGTGTCCGGGACGGCCTGTGCGCGCTGGCGCTGGCGGGCGGGCAGTACGCCGCCACCGGGCAGATCGCCTATCTCTGGCTCGGCTTCGCGATCCTCGCCCTCGACATGATCCGCTACCTCAACGGCCCGCAGATCGCCAAGGCGCGCCGGAGGATGGCCGAGGGCCTTCGGGAGTCCGGCCGCGAGCCCCTCGACGCCAGGCCCGAGCCCGAGCCGGCGCGCTACCGGCGGGTCCGGCGGCGCCTGCTGCGATGCAGGATCCGCATGCACCTGGTCAGCGGCATCGAGTTCCAGATGGCCACGTTCATCGTCGGGCCGCTGACCGGTGCGATCATCCCGGTCACCGCGGCCGCCGGTCTGCTCCTGCTCGCGTTCGAGTTCCTCATCGTCTACCGGTTCTGGGTGAGCAGCCGCGCGTACACCCGTGCCGTCGCCGAACGGCACACCGCCGCCCCGCCCACCGCGCCGCCGCACGCCGTCGCCCTGTCGGCGCCGTCCCGCGCAGGAGACCAATGACACCCGTGATCAGCGTCGTCGTCCCCTTCCACAACGAGGAGTCCCACCTCGCGGAATGCCTGGAGTCGCTGGCGCGGCAGACGCTGCCGGACCTTGAAGTGATCATGGTGGACGACGGCTCCACCGACGCGGGCGCCGTGATCGCCAAGGCGATGTCGGACCGGGACCGGCGGTTCGTCCTGCTGCAGCAGGAGAACGCGGGCGTCGGGGCCGCTCGCAACGCCGGTGTCAGGCGAGCGCGTGCGCCGTACCTGGCGTTCGCGGACGCCCACGACGTGGTGGTCCACAACGCCTATGACCTGCTCGTCGGGTCGCTGGAGCGGACAGGCTCCGACCTGGCCTGCGGCAACGTGCTCCGGGTGGAGTCCGGACGCACCTTCCAGTCGCGCGCGCACCGCGAGCCGTTCGACTCCTCGGCCGAACGGACCCACATCACCCGGCGTGCGGCGTTGCTCCGGGACCGCAGGGTGTGGAACAAGGTGTACCGCCGCTCGTTCTGGGACGAGCACGGGCTCTCGTTCGCCAGGGGCCGCTACGTGGACGCCGCGGTCTCGGTTCGCGCCCACGTGTTCGCCTCGGCCGTGGACGTGCTCGACACCGCCGTCTACTGGTGGCGCAAGTCCGCGAGTACTCCGGCGGAACGGCGGGACGAGCCGCGCGACCTGGAGGAACGGATGGCCGCGGTCACCGAGGTCTGCGACGTGCTCGCCGCGCACGCGCCCAGGCTCTCGCGGACCTTCCATCGCCAGGTGTTCGGCAGAGAGCTCGAACAGCTCGTGAAGGCGCTGCCCACGGTGCCCGTGGCCGACCAGGCCCGGCTGCTCGACCTCGGGGTGCGGTTCGCCGAACGGGCCGACCGGCGTGCGATCGAGGGGCTCGACGCGTTCGACAGGCTCTGGGCGCACCTGCTCGGACGGCGGATGCTCCCCGAACTGCTGGAGGTCATGGCCCCGCACCGGAAGGCGGAGTTCGTCAACGCGCCGGTCACCCGGCAGGGGCGGATCAGGCCGCGCTGGTACGCACGCTATCCCTACTTCGAGGACCGGACGCGTGCGATCCCCAAGGCCGTCTACGACGTCACCGGCGAGCTGGAGTTCCGTGGACGCGTCGACACCGTCGAATGGCGTGGCGACCGGCTGCTGGTCACCGGCCATGCCTGCATCGACCGTCTCGACGTGGCGTCGCCCGGCGAAGCGCGGCTCAAGCTGTGGCTCCGGGACGCACGCGGCGGCAGGCGGGTCAGGCTCAACGCGGAACGCGTACGGCGTCCCGACGTCACCGCCGAGCTGAACCACCCGTTCGTCTGTTACGACTGGGCCGGGTTCGCCGCCGAGATCGACTCGTCGCTGCTCGGCCGGAACGGCAGGCGGCCCGGCGAGTGGGAACTGCACGCCGAGGTGGTCGTCGCCGGGACCAGGCGCAGCGGCCGCCTCGGCAGCCCGCCCGGCCAGCACACGGCCTGGCTGCCGTCGCGGCAGGAGGACGGGGACGTCTGGATCCAGCCCGTGGCGGGTCCCGAGGGCTTCGCCGTCCGCGTCAAACCGCTCAAGGCGCTCGTCACGGGCCATCGCCGCGCGGGCGCCGCGCTGGAGCTCGACGGCTGGACGGCCGGTGCCGGCGAAGCGGCCCCCACGCGGGTGGTCGCGGCTTGCAGGCAGGCAGATCTGAAGGTGTCGGGGGACGTCCAGGCCTCCGCGCCGGTCGGCGGACACCGCGGCTTCCGCGCGGCGCTGCCCTTGGAGGAGATGGTGTCCCTCCAGGAGAAGGCCGCGCCCGGCGGCATCGGAGAGTGGGAGCTCACGCTGACGGGCGGCGCGGGAACGGTCAAACCGGTACTGGCGGTCGACGTGCCCGAGCGCCGCTATCCCGTCGGGGCCTGGGAACTGGCCCTCACCCGGACCCGGTACGGCAACCTGCTCGGCGTAGTGCGGCCCTGCGCGCCCGTGGTCACCGAGATCGGCTGGAGCGACGAGGGCCGCATCCGGCTCGCGGGCGACTTCGCGGGCGAGGGAGGCCGGCCGGAGAGCCTCGTCGTCCGGCACAACCGGGCGGCCGAGGAGTACACCGTCCCCCTCGAATGGGAAGGCGGGCGGTTCACCGCGGCCTTCTCGCCCGAGGCGATGCCGGCCCTCGGCTCCACGCGCCCGATGACGCCCGGCACCTGGCAGTTCTTCGCCGCCACAGGCCGGCCCGAGGACGGCGACGCCGAAGTGATCGTCGAACGGACCGTCGTCTCGGAGCTTCCCGAGGCCAGAACGGCCGGTGCCCACGAGATCGCGTTCCTCGCCCAGGCGGGCGGCTCGCTCCAGGTGCGCGTCCGCCTGGCGCTGGCCGAGGACGAACGAGGCGCCTACGCCCAGGAGCGGCTCAAAACGGCCGACTATCCCCGGCTGCGGGCGGCACCGCTCCGCGACCTCGTGGTCTTCGACTCGTACATGGCCCGCCAGTACTCCTGCAATCCCCGCGCGGTCTACGAGGAACTCGTCCGCCAGGGCACAGGCCTGGAATGCGTCTGGGTGTCGCGCGACGGCCAGTTCACGGCGCCGCACGGTGCCCGTACCGTCCTCGTCGGCACGAAGGACCACTACGAAGCGCTGGCCAGAGCGCGGTACATCGTCGGCAACGAGGCCCAGTGGCCGTGGTTCGTCAAGCGGCCGGACCAGACGTACGTGCAGTGCTGGCACGGCACGCCTCTGAAGAAGCTGTCCCTCGACGTCCCGGCCCTTCCGCACCTGAGGCAGGCCACGCTCGAATGGGTGGAGCGGGAGGTGCCGCGCTGGGACGTCCTGGTCTCGCCGAACCCCTTCACCAGCCCGATCATGCGGCAGGCCTACCGGTACGAAGGCGAGATCCTGGAATCGGGCTATCCCCGAAACGACCTCCTGCTGCGGCCGGAGGCACCGCGGATCGCCGCCGAGGTGCGCCGGAGGCTGGGCGTCCCGGCGGACAAGCGGATCATCCTGTACGTGCCGACGTGGCGCGACGACCTCTACTTCGCCCGGGGCAGGCGCGCGTTCGAGCTGGCCCTGGATCTCGGCGAGGCACGCGCCGCCCTCGGGGACGACCACGTGCTGCTGCTGCGCACGCACTACCTCGTGACCGACCGTTCCTGGTCCCAGGTGGACGACTTCGTGATCGACGTGTCGGGCCATCCCGACATCGCCGAGCTCTATCTCGCCGCCGACGTCCTGGTCACGGACTACTCGTCGGCCATGTTCGACTTCGCCGTCACCGGCAAGCCGATGGTGTTCTTCGCCTACGACCTGGAGAAGTACCGCGACCAGGTGCGGGGCTTCTACTTCGACTTCGAGGCCGAGGCGCCCGGTCCGCTACTGCGGTCTTCGGCGGAGACCATCGCCGCGCTGCGTTCGCTGGACGAGGCGGTGGAGGGCTCCGCGGCGGCCTACGACGCGTTCGTGGCCAAGTTCTGCCCGTACGACGACGGGCACGCCGCCGAACGGGTCATCCGGCGCATGTTCGAGCTCGGAGGCGGCACGTAACCACTCAAGCCCTTTGTGACCGGGCGGTGTCGAGCAGAACGTCGCACACCCGTTCGCGGCCACGTCCGTCGATGAACGCGTGTCCGCGGGCGGCGGTGGCGAGGCGTTCGCCGGGATCGGTGAGGAGCCGCCGCAGCGTCTCCTCCGCCCCCTCGGACGGCCGCGCGGGATGCCCGAGCCCGGCCGCCAGGCCGCGCGAGACCGTGGCCCGGTAACCGATCAGCTGGTTGTCGGCGACATGGACGAGCGCCGACGGAACGCCCAGGCACATGAGCTCCCAGATCGAGGAACCGGCAGCACAGATGGCAAGGTCGGCGTCCGCGGCCAGCTCGGCGATGCGCGCGGTGGGCGGGACGGGCACCAGGGACTGGCCGGGCGACGGCTCGATGGCCGCCACGTCCTGGGCCGACGTCTCGCGCGCCGCCACGACCGTCGCGGCGAACGGGGCGCCCGTGGCCACCGCGAGGCGCATGACGGCCGCCGCCGCGTCGGCCGCGTCCGTTCCTCCGAGGAAGCACAGAACGCGGGGAACACCGCCGCGCGGCTGGCGAGGCGCGTGCGGCCGGAGCCGCCGTACACAGTCGCGGAGCAGCACGAACTCCGCGCCGGCCAGCCGCGACGACCCCGCCGGCAGCTCGATCGGGAGGTGCTCGGCGCCCAGGTTCTGGTCGAGGTAGAGGTCGGCGTGCTGGCCCCGGTGGTCCCCGTCGACGATCGCGAGCACGGTGGTGCCGGCCCGCCGCACGGCGTCCGCGCAGGCGGGATCGGTCGCGTAGGAGTCGATGACCAGAACGTCCAGGCTGAAGGCGCGGGCCCGCGCCGCCAGCGCGCCGGGCGCCGCCGGTGCCGGGATCAGGGGCAGCCCCCGGACCGTGAGCTCCGCCCTGATCCAGGGCGGCCCGGCGACCTCACCGAGGAAGATGACCGCGACGCCGCGCCGCACGAGTTCCTCGGCGAGGGCGACGCAGCGGACGAGATGTCCGACGCCGGTGCCCATCCCGGCGTCGCATCTGATCCCGACCCTCACCCTTCGGCGAGCGCCTTCTGCCGTACGTCCGCGTTCAGCGCGCGCACCTCCGGGTTGAGCTCCAGCCAGTCGACGAGCTCCCGGTAGGGGATCGGCGCGTCACCGAACTTGCCGGTGACCGCCTGGAGGAGGGCGAGGTCCGCGGGCGTGTCGAGGGTGACCCGGAGGTGGGCGGCCGACGGCGGGAACGTGAGCCCCATGACGGTGAACTCCGCCGGATGCGTGTAGGCGTACGAGGTCACGTGCACGCGGTGCTCGCCGGTCGCCGCCCGGCCGACGCGGCGGAGCGCCGCGGCGCCGATGACCTCGGCGTCCAGACCGCGCGGCAGCGTGTGCGGCAGCCCTCCGCTGACGTAGTCGAGGCCCGGCAGCGCGCGGAACGCCGTGCCGACGGTCCGGATGACGGCCGGGTCGAGCAGCGGGCAGTCCGCCGTGAAGCGCATGACCGCGTCGGCGGGATGCGCCTCCAGCGCCCCGAGGAACCGGTCGAGGACGTCGTCGGCCGAGCCGCGGTGGACGGCGACGCCGAGCCGTTCGCACGCGGCGGCGACCGCGTCGTCCTCGGCGAGGTCGGTCGTCGCCACCACCAGGTCGTCGAGCACCCCGCTCTCGCCGGCGGCACGGATCACCCAGCCGAGCACCGGCCGGCCGGCGAGCGGAACGAGCACCTTGCCGGGCAGGCGGGTCGACCCCATACGGGCCTGAATGATTCCGGTCATACGGAAGGACACGACATTTCCCCTGGTCGGCGTGGTCATACCGAGGAGGCGCTAGGCTACCGCACGCAATTACCGACAGCTATGGAACATTCACGGGGGGTAGCTGAAGTGGTCGCGACCGAGGGCTCTTCGATCCTGCTGACCGGCGGCACCGGTTCCTTCGGCAAGGCCTTCCTGCGCTACGCCCTGGAGCACCTCGACCCGCGCCGGGTGGTGGTCTTCTCGCGGGACGAGCTCAAGCAGTACGAGATGCGCGGGCTCTTCGGCGACGACCCCCGGCTGCGCTGGTTCATCGGCGACATCCGCGACCGCGAACGGTTGCGCCGGGCCATGCACGAGGTCGAGTACGTCGTGCACGCGGCGGCGCTCAAGCAGGTCGACACGGCCGAGTACAACCCGTTCGAGTACGTGCAGACCAACGTCCAGGGCTCCCAGAACGTCATCGAGGCGGCCATCGACTGCGGCGTGCGCAAGGTCGTCGCGCTGTCGACCGACAAGGCGTCCAGCCCCATCAACCTCTACGGGGCCACCAAGCTGGTCGCCGACAAGCTCTTCGTGTCGGCCAACCACTACGCCGCCAGCTACGACACGCGCTTCTCGGTCGTGCGCTACGGCAACGTGATGGGCAGCCGCGGCTCGGTGATCCCGTTCTTCCGGCGGCTGGCCGAACGGGGCGAGAGCCTGCCCATCACCGACAAGCGGATGACGCGCTTCTGGATCAGCCTGGAGCAGGCGGTGGAGTTCGTCGTCGACTCGTTCGGGCTGATGCGCGGCGGAGAGCTCTACGTACCGCGCATCCCGAGCATGCGCATCATGGACCTCGCCAGGGTGGTCGCGCCCGACAGCGTGATCCACGAGATCGGGGTGCGGCCCGGTGAGAAGCTGCACGAGGAGATGATCGCGCCGGACGACAGCCGGCGCACGGTCATGCTGCCCGGCCGTTACGTGGTCATGCCCACGATCGCGACCTGGGGCTACGTTCCCCCGCAGGGCGGCGAACCGGTGAGCGAGGGCTTCTGCTACCGGTCCGACAGCAACGACATGTGGCTGACGCCGGACGACCTGCAGCGCCTGCTCGCCACCTGCGGGTGACGACGTGCTCCCCTACGGCCGCCAGTCCATCGACGACACCGACATCGCCGCGGTCACCGAAGTGCTGCGCGGTGACTGGCTCACCACCGGTCCCGCCGTCGCCGGGTTCGAGGCCGCGCTCGCGTCCTGGACGGGCGGAGTGCCGTGCGTCAGCGTGACGTCCGGGACGTCGGCGCTGCACGTCGCCTACGCGGCGGCCGGAGTCGGCCCCGGCGACGAGGTGGTGACGTCCCCGATGACCTTCGTGGCCACGGCGTCGACGGCCATGCTGCTGGGGGCGCGCGTGGTGTTCGCCGACGTCAGTGACGACACCGCCAATCTCGACCCGCGGGCGGCCGAGGCCGTCCTCACTCCCCGGACGAAGGTCGTCACGGCCGTCGACTACGCCGGCCATCCGGCCGACTACGCGGCCCTGCGGCCGCTGGCGCGCGAGCACGGAGCGCTGCTCGCCGCCGACGCCGCACATTCGCTGGGCTCCCGGCTCGACGGTGTCGCGTCGGGCGCGCTCGCCGATCTCACGAGCTTCTCGTTCTTCCCGACCAAGAACGCCACCACCGGGGAGGGCGGCGCGGTGGCGGTGGCCGATCCCGGGCTGCTCGACCGGGCACGCAGATTCCGCTGCCATGGGCTGGTGCGGGAGGCGGAACGGCTCCGCGCGCCGGGCGAGGGCGGCTGGCACCAGGAGGTCCACACGTTCGGGCTGAACTACCGGCTCCCGGATGTGCTGTGCGCGCTCGGCACCAGCCAGCTCCGGCGGCTCGGCGACTTCAAGGCACGCCGTGCCCGTCTCGTGGCGCGCTACAACGAACTGCTCGCCGGTGTGGACGGTCTGCGGCTTCCGGTGGCGCGGGCGGGAGCCGATCCGATGTGGCACCTGTACGCGGTGCGGATCCTGGACGGGCGGCGCCGCGAGGTGTACGACCGGATGCGCGCGGCGGGCATCGGAGTCCAGGTCAACTACATCCCGGCCTACTGGCACCCGGTCTTCGAAGATCTCGGCTACCGGCGCGGGATGTGCCCGGTGGCGGAGTCCTTCTACGCCGAGCAGCTGTCGTTGCCGCTGTTCCCCGACCTCACCGACGCCGACCAGGACCGGGCGGTGGAAGCACTGCGCGACATCCTCGCCTGAGAGCCGCTCGCCGGCAGGGCCGCTCGCCGGCAGGGCCGCTCGCCGGCCCGGCCCCGCGAGTTCGGGGCCGGGCCGCCGCTGTCAGATCGGGGTGTGGTCGATCAGCCTGAAGCGGGTGGCCGACCCCGGGCCGCCCCGCTGGGAGATCGTCAGCAACATCGGCTGGCCCTGGCCCGGCACGACGACGGTGAAGCCGCCCTCCGGCCGGTAGGTGGCGGTGAGGGGCGTGACCGTGCCGTCGCTCAGCCCGAGGGCTTCGACCCGCAGCCCGTCGAGGGCGCTCGGCCCGGGCGACGCGGCGACTTCGAGGCCGCGCTGCGCGAGCACCACGGCCTTCCTGCGCGCCCGATCGAGCTGCCGCCGCCAGCGCGCACCGTTCCTGGCGGCGCGGGAGGCGGGCGACGGTCCGCGTGCCCATCCGAAGTTCAGCCGGGCGGCGGCCACGTCGCACGGGTTCACCACGAGCATGCCGCTGCCGAGGGTGGTCGGGCCCTGCTCGGTGAGCATCCGGGCGTTGAGGCCGCCGGTGCTCACCAGCCCGAGCCGTTCGCTCGTGCGGGCGTCGAGCGTGCGGCCGGCCGACCACGCGGCCGAGGAGGCGGCGGGGCCGACGGAGATGGCGTTGACCACCAGGCCCGCCGTCGCCTGCGGTGCCAGCCCGGACGTCACGGCCGCGCCGTTCACGGGCCGCCACTCGTGGGCCCCCCACAGCTCGAACAGCGCGAGGCCGCCCGCGGGAATCTCGTCGGGCGCGAGGGCAACGCCGAGCTCTCCGATCGCGCGCCCCTTGCCCGCCGGGCGCGGGGCCAGCAACAGGGCCCCGCGGACCGCGCGCTGAGCGCAGACGACGACCAATCGCGGCTGCTCGGCCGCCGATCGCGGCACGTCCTCGCGCACGTAGCGATCCCAGTACGTGGCGGTGTGGCGGTCCAGGCTCAGCCGGAGCGTCACCCGGGCCGGCTCGTCGCCGACGGCGGACGCGCTCAGGCCGAGGGCCGCCGGCGACGCGATGCACCGGCCCACGTTGCCCGCCCGGCGCAGGAATCCCTCGGTGACCCGCAACGCGGCGCTCTTGCCGTTGGTGAGCTGGGCCGGGACGAGACCGGCCTGGTCGTGGTCGTACCTCGTCGCCAGGTATCCGTTGTCGTCAGCGGGCATCGCCGGCACCGCCGTCTCTCATCGGGGGCAGGAGCCGCGCCAGCGACTCGGGATCGGTCAGATCGAACCTGGTGAGGAACGGCTCGCGCCCGGTCCACATGCGGTGGACGGAGGTGAACAGCGGGTCGCCGTCGCTCTCGACCGCCCTCATGTTGATCTCCAGGGTGCGCAGGTGCAGCTCCTCGGGCATGACGTCCCAGTGCGGCACGAGCAGCGACGGGACGTCCGTCGCGCTGCGGTAGAACCAGGACCACAGCCGGGCCCGTTCGACCTGTTCCGCGCCGATCAGGGCCTCGCCGCGGGTCAGCGCCTCGATGGAGGCGGTGAGCGTCTTCCAGTACGCGCCCGCGTCGGCCACCACGGTCGACACGCCGCACGCGCTCCACTCCGACCAGCCCGCCTGGATGACGGGCGTGCCGAACGCGGGCAGCTCGTTGCTGACGCTGCCGCGGACCGTGACACCGAGATCGGTGAGGCTCCACATCGCGTTCTTGGACAGGTCGTCGCTCGGCATGAACGTCAGGTGACCGGCGTGGCCGTAGGAGGCGGCGAGCTCGTCGAACATCCCGGTGCGGTCGTACTTGTCCTGGTTCGGATGATCGAGCAGGAGCCAGTTGGCCTGGGTCTGGGTGGCCGCGAAGGCGACCGTCTCCTCGAACCAGCCGGCCAGGTCGGCGAAGACCTCGCGGTTGGTGCCGAGCGCGTCCGAGACCGCGTGGTTGAAGACCGTGACGACCGGGAGATCGGGGTCCAGGCCCAGCTTGGCCATCCCGTAGGCGCGGAACTGCTCGCGTTCGGTCAGGTTGGTCAGCTCGCACAGCGCGTTGGGGCCGAACCGCCACCAACTCGGGCGGCCCAGGTTGCCGCGGGTGCGCCAGGCGACCAGTTCGGCCGCGGGCCGGATGATGTCGCGGTTGCCCCAGACGTCCCGGTCGAAGCGGGCCCCGATCTGGCGCGTGAGCTCGGCCCGGAAGGTGGCCTCGCCCTGCCGGTGCTCGGGGAAGAGCGTGTAGGCCTTCAGCGATCCGGTGGACTGGACGTGCACCACCGGGACGTCGAGGCGCATCGCCGCTTCCGTGCCGAGGCCCCACGGGTCGTAGTCCACGTGGCTCGTCACGAAGGCGATCGGCTCCAGCGCGCGGAAGAGCGTCTCGTACACGGCGGCGAACGCCGCCGATCGCGGTCGCTGCTCGCGCAGCCGCCGGTTGTCGTGGCGGTCTCCCTCCAGCCGTGGCAACAGATCGAGCCTGCACGCGGAGGCGTAGGCGAACCCGTCGAGAACCTCCGGATCGATGGACGACGGCCGGACGGTCAGGGCGCGCCCGCAGAGATCGAACGTGGGCGGGCCGTCGCCGGGGGCCGCCGCCACCCGGTCGACCAGGTCGTGGACGTCGACGACCTCGGTCACGGCGAAGGCCTCGCAGAGGCGCCGCACCTTCTCGACGTTGAAGTCCTCCCAGACCGTCTCGTACCAGCTGTCGTCCGTGCCGGTCAGCACGAGGACACGCGCCGGAGTCACCCGCCGGATCGCGTTGGCCAGGGCCAGGTTGCGGAGCACGTTGCGGAACTGGTGGTGCATCGCCTCGACGACGATCCAGCCGTCGCCCTGTGTCGCGGGCAGATTGTTGCGCCAGAAGACCGAGGCCACCGACAGGAACCTGTCGTAGTTCTCGGTTGCGGCGTTGAGTCTCACTGGGACCCCCCCGGGTCGGCTCTCAGGTGAGATGCACGGGCAATACCTATGGTGAGATCGTCATGACGCGGGTGAACTCGCGGAGCAGGTCGTAGCCGTCCCAGGTCGCGGCGAACGAGAGCGCCGACCCGACCGGCACGATGCGGTCGACGCCCCGCCGGCCGGCGGCGGCGGCGAAGGCCCGCAGCGTCGCGGGCGCGAAGCCGAACGTGCTGAGCGTCTGGTCCTTGCGGGAGATCAGCGGGATCAGGTCGTTCAGGTGGTCGACGACGGCGCAGGCGAAGGTGCCCGCGCCCAGCCAGCGGCGCGGCAGGCGAGCCGGCTCGGCGAGGTCGAGGGTGGTGACCGTGTTGCCGTGGAAGCGGATGGCGGACGCGGCTCCCTCGGCCGCCATGCCGTAGGCGCCGACGCGCTTCTCGACGGCCATGGCGGCGTCCACGGTGAAGCCGCGTGCCTCGACGACCTGCGCGAGCAGCTCTTCGAACTCGTGGCGGGCGGTGCCGGCGGCGGACGCCTCACCGACCCAGAAGAGCGTGCGCGGCGAGGAGCAGGCCGCCTGGTCGAACCAGTACGCGTCGTTCGCGAGGCCCTCCGCGGCCGCCCGGCGCCGCTCCGGGCCGGCGGCCTGCCAGCCGGTCACCGAGATCGCCGCCAGCGAGGAACGGTCGGGAAAGGTCAGGTCACGGGCCTGTGGCCGCAGCGCGTGGCGCCGGACGGCGGTGACCGACGCGTCGCCGCCCCAGACGACCCGCAGGTCGCAGGCCGCCGAGAGCGCCTGGGTCGTCGCGTCCGACCGTTCGTAGCCGACGAGCCGCTGGGTCCGCGCCACGGCGGGGTCGGCCTCGCCCAGGGCGTCGTGCAGCACCCGAAGGATCACCTCGGAGGCGCCACCGCCGCGTGTGGACAGGCGGACGACGTTGGCGTTGCCCGCGAGCGCCGACAGTGCCCACGAGTAGACGAAGACCGTGTCGACGTTGGCGGGCGGGATGTGGAAGACGAGCCCGCGCGGGAAGCGGAGACGGTAGGGCGAGCGCTCGGCCGCGCTGTCGACGACCCGGGCCAGCTCGGTCGGACGCAGGAAGAAGCCGAGCGCGCCCAGCTCGGGGTGGCGGCGCGTGACCGACGGCTTGAGCAGGCGGCGCGACACCGCGCCGAGGAAGTCGCGGACGCGCTCGTCGCCGAACGAGAGCGGATCGCCGTTCACCGGGGGAGCGGTGACCTCGGCCAGGAGCGTCTCGACGGAGACGGGCTCGCCTGCGGGGAAGTGCTGCCGGACGTTCATGCCGCCGAACCCTCCGAACCCTCCGAACCTTCCGGAGCCTTCGAACCCTCCGGATGTGCCGCGAACGTGTCGCTGCAGCCCCGGGCCTCGGCCCGCGGCAGCCGTCCGAGCACGGAGAAACGTTTGCCGGGCCAGTCGCCGTCGTCGACGCCGTGGACCACGCCGAGGTCCTCGGTGAGCAGGACATGTCCGGGGTAGGAACGCGGCAGCGTGCTGACCACTTCGAGGAGCCCCGGCACTCCGGGCTCGGTCTCCTCCCACGTGGTGGGATCGCGGACGACGACATCGGCGAATTCCGGGCAGTAGAGCGAGCCTCCGCTCCGGCCCTCCGGGAAGACGGTGCCGATCTGCTCGACCATCCCGTAGAAGTTGTGGATGCGGGTCAGGCCGGTGTGCTCGGCGAACCTGGCCCGGAACTCGGCGTTGTCCACAGCCTGTGCGGCGAGCTTCTTCCATCCGCCGGAGTGCACGAGCAGGCCCCGGGACAGGTCGAGGCCGGCGTCGCGTGCAGGCTCGTAGAGGTAGCGCCACACCATGAACGTGAAGCCGAAGATCAGGAACGGGGCGGCGCCGTGGCGGGCTAGGAAGCCCTTCAGCGCGGCGAGGTCGAGCCGGTCGTGCTCGTCCAGGATCCAGGTGTGGTCGCGGCCGAAGTTGGCCATGCCGAGGACCCCGGCGGCCCGCGCGCTGGACGAGCGCGCCATCGCCCGGCTGTCGACCATCAGCATCGGGAGCCGGTGCCCGCCGAGGACGGCCCGCATCGTCCGGGCGAGCATCCGGGCCTGGGTGGCGGCCGCCTCCCTGTCCAGGTGGATCCGGCTGACCGCGCCGGTGGTGCCGCTTGAGGTCAGCACGCGGAACACGGCGTCGTCAGGGATGCTCTTGAGCACGTGGTTCTTGAACATCCTGACCGGCAGCCAGGGCAGCTCGGCCACCGCGCCGTAGCGACGGCCCCCGGTGTGGCCGGTCGCCGTCAGGATCCGGTCGTACGCGGCGCACTCCCTCCGGTGGTGCGCGGTCAGCCGGGCGAGCTCGCGCAGCAGCCGCGCCTCCTTGTCGTGCTGGGCGAGGCCGAAGACGTCCTCGGCCGTGACCGTCATGAGCGTGCCTCCAGCGCCCGGTAGTCGACCTTGCCGTTCGGCAGCAGCGGGAGCCGGTCGATGCCGCGGACCTCGACCCCGGTGTGATGCAGCCGCAGCCGTTCGGCCAGTGCCGAGGCGGCGCCGCGGCAGGCCTCCGCCGAGGCGCGCTCGGCCCACACGACCACCCGGTCGTCGGCGCCGACCGCCGCCACGCCGCCGAGCCCGGCGGCCAGGCGTTCGACGTCGTCGAGGTTGAGCCGGGTGCCGAACACCTTGCCGATGCGCTTGAGCCGCCCGGTCAGGTAGAGGAAGCCCTCGTCGTCGAGGTGGCCGAGGTCGCCGGTCGCGAGCGTGCCCTTCAGGTCGTCGCCGCGGGCGAGGTCGGCGGCATGCTCGGCGTATCCCATCATCACGTTGGGCCCCTGGTAGACGACCTCGCCTGTGATCCGCGGAGACGTCACCGGCTCGCCGTCGCCTGCCCGGATCGCGAGCCGTCCGCCCGGGACGGCGGGACCTACCGAGTCCGGCTTGTCGTCGAGCCGGCCCGGAGGCAGCACGGTCATGCGCGCGGTCGCCTCGGTCTGCCCGTACATGACCCGCAGGTCTCCGCCCACCGCGGCCATGCGCGCCGCGAAATCGGTGAGCAGCTCCGGGCGCAGCGGTCCGCCGGCCTGCGTGAGCGTCCGGAGGGCCGGATGACGGGCGGGGTCGAACCGGAGCCTGCGCAACATCTCGTACTGGGCGGGGACGGCCGCCAGCGACGTGACGCCGTGGCCGGTCACCGCCGTCCAGAAGGCACGGCCGACGATGCCCTCGGCCTCGAACACCACGGTGGCACCCGCGACGAGATGGCTGTTGAGGACGGACAGGCCGTAGCTGTAGAAGAGCGGCAGGCTCGTCGGCGCCACCTGGTCGCCGTCGATGCCGAGCGCCGCCGCGATGGAACGGGCGTTGGCGAGCACGGCCGTCCGGGAGAGCCTGACGAGCTTGGGGCTGCCGGTCGAACCGGAGGTGGCGAGCAGCAGGCACAGCTCGGGATGGGGTTCGGTCTCGGGCGGCCGCTCCGGGCACCAGGCCCGCCCCAGCGCGGGCAACTCGGCCGCGCGATAACCGTCCGGCGCGTCCGTGCCACCGATCAGCACGGCGGGCTCGTAACGGCGGATCAGGTCATGCGTCGTGGCCGCTGGCAGCGCGGGGTCGAGCAGCACGATCGGGCGTCCCGCCGCCATCGCGCCCAGATAGCGCACGGCGGCGTCGACCGAGATCGGTGTGCGCGCCATGACGAGCCCGGAGGGGGCACGCAGGTAGTCGGTCGCCGCCTCGTCCACCCGGGCGCGCAGTGCGCCACCGGAGAGCGCGGCGCCGGTGGCCGCGTCGACCAGCCGCGCGGCGGGGTGGAGCAGCGTGTCGGTCCGCGGCACGCCCGTGCCGGCCGCTCGCTTGTCGGCGGCGCCGGTGCCGGCGGCTCCCGTGAGGGTGGTGATGGGCGAGGTCAGAGGACCAGCCCCCCGTCCACACCGATGACCTGCCCGGTGACGAAGCGGGCGTCGTCGGACAGCAGGAACGCCACGACGTCGGCCACGTCCTCGGGCCGGCCGAGACGGCCGAGCGCGGTCGCCGCGACGCGCTCCTCGCGTTCGGGGGCGGGCAGGGTCGCGAGCATGTCGGTGTCGACGAAGCCCGGGGCCACCGCGTTGACGCGAATGCCGGCAGGGCCGAGCTCCTTGGCGGCGGCGACGGTGAGGCCGAGCACGGCGGCCTTGGAGGCGCCGTAGACCGCCTGGCCGGGCGCGCCCTTCGTGCCCATCACCGAGGAGAGCATGACGACGGCGGGACGGGTGCCACGGCGCATCAGGCGCACGGCGGCCTGGAGCGTGTGCGCGGCGCCCGCGGCGTTGACCGTGAAGAGCCGCCGCACGTTGTCGGCGTCCGTCATCCCGAGCATGCCCGCCTCGTGCACGCCCGCGTTGACGACGAGGGCGTCGAGGCGGCGGTGGCGGCCGAACACGGCGCGCATCATCTCGGCGACGGCGGCCGGATCGCCGACGTCGCCGGAGACGGCCAGCGGCTCGTCGTCGAACTCCTTGGCCGCGGCCTCCGCCGTGCCGGCGGTCCGTCCGTGCAGGACCACCGAGTAGCCGTCGGCCGCCAGCCGCCGGGCGGCGGCCAGCCCGATGCCGCGCGACGAACCCGTGACGAGCGCGACCCGCCCCGGGCTCTCCGGCCTCGCGAGCTCAGACAACGTGCTTCTCCACAAGCTCCCGCGCCTTGCTGAACGAGCTCATGTCGATGACGTCGTCGATGTCGATCATGATGTCGAACTCGTCCTCCAGCGCCGCGACGAGCGACATGTGCGCGAGCGAGTCCCACTTGTCGATCCCGCGGTACTCCAGGACGTCGACCACGACGTCCTCCCCCAGGTCGAGGGCACTGCGGAAGACCCGGCGCAGCCTCTCGTCATCGATCACGGCTCCCCCTCGTGATGGCGTATCGTGCTGGCTCAACCACGGATTGTAGCGACGGTGCCATGGTCAAGGGGGGTGTGATGCTCAGGGACGTGTCCGACGCCGACCTCGGCGCGCTCCGCCGCTGGCGCAACCACCCGGAGGTCCGCAGGGCCAGCTTCACCACTCACGAGATCGGCGAGCTCGAACACCGCCGCTGGTGGGAGCGGGTGCGCGCCGACCCGGCCCGCCGCGTGCTGGTGTACGAGCACCGCTCCACGCCGTGCGGGGTGGTCACCTTCTCCGGCATCGACGGCGCCGGGGCCTGGTGGGGCTTCTACCTCGACCTCGACGGGCTGGACGCGAGCGGAGAGCTGCTGCCCGCCTGGCTCGGCCTGGAGCGGGCGGCGATCGCGCACGCCTTCGGCCCGCTGGGGCTGCGGGTGCTGCGCGGCGAGGTGCTGGCCGCCAACGAGGCCGTGCTGCGGTTCCACCGGCGGTGCGGTTTCAGCGAGACCGGACGCCACGTACGCGAGATCGACGGCGAGGAGCGGGTGGTCGTCCGCATGGAGATCGGGAGGGACACATGAACCGGACCGTCAAGCTCGGGCCGTACACCGTCGGGCCGGACGACCGGCCCTTCATCGTGGCCGAGCTGTCCGGCAACCACAACGGCGACCTCGGGCGCGCCCTCGCCATCGTCGACGCGGTGGCGGACGCGGGCGCCCACGCGGTCAAGCTCCAGACCTACACGGCCGACACGCTCACCATCGACGTCGACTCGCCGCGGTTCAGGATCGGCGACGGGCACGACCTGTGGGGCGGCCGCAGCCTCTACGAGCTCTACGAACGGGCGCACACGCCGTGGGACTGGCACGCCCCGGTCTTCGAGCGCGCGGGCGAGCGCGGCCTGGTCGCGTTCTCCAGCCCGTTCGACCCGACCGCGATCGACTTCCTGGAGACCCTCGGCGTGCCCGCCTACAAGATCGCCTCCTCGGAGCTGGTCGATCTGCCGCTGATCCGGCTGGCCGCCGCCACCGGCAAGCCGCTGATCATCTCGACCGGGATGGCGAACGTCGGCGAGATCGACGCGGCGGTCCGCGCCGCCCGCGCGGCCGGCTGCGAGGAACTGGTCGTTCTCGGCTGCACGGCCTCCTATCCGGCGGCCCCCGAAGACGGCAACCTGCGTGCGCTGCCGCTGTTGTCCGAGACGTTCGACGTGCCCGTCGGCTACTCCGACCACACACCGGGCATCGGCGTTCCCGTCGCCGCCGTCGCGTTCGGCGCCTGCCTCATCGAAAAGCACGTGACGCTGGACCGCGCGGACGGCGGTGTCGACTCGGCGTTCTCGCTGGAGCCGGACGAACTCGCGGCACTCGTCGTGGAAAGCGAACGCGCGTGGCAGTCCCTCGGCACCGCCCGCATCGGCCCGCGGCCGGGCGAGCGCGAGGGCCTGCGTTTCCGCCGTTCCCTTTTCGTGGTCGAGGACGTTCGGGCCGGGGAGCCGGTGACCGATAGCAACGTCCGTTCCATCCGTCCGGCCGGCGGCCTGTCTCCGGACGCCTTCGAGTCGGTGCGCGGCCGTACGTTCGCCGGCGACGTGCGCCGGGGCACCCCGGTGAGCTGGGACCTCTTCTGACGCGTCCGCTGAAATAGGCGCCGTCCGCTATTGCGCGCACTTCCGTGCCGGGCGGAGGTGAGGCGAGCCGTTCTGCTGGGAAAAATGGCACTGAGTGGAACATTCTCGGGCTCCCTCGTCGTTATTCAAATGAAGCGACAGAAGTGTCCCAAGGTAATGGCTCGGTCGATCCATTGCCCTTTTTTCAAAGGGAGGGGAAAGCGTGAATGGGAAAACGTTTGGTCGCCGCGAGCAGGTTGTCGGACTGAGGGGGAGAAGGTTCGATGCACAAGATCATTGCGGCCGTGGGTGCGGTCGCCCGCGCCGTCCTGGACGCGCACGCCGAGCAACTGCCCACGGCGGATCCGGTCGTGGTTCGTGAGATCTTGGTGGGCCTCGGCTACACCGTGCCGATGGACCCGGCCGGTCTCGCCGCGGGGATCCGCGAGTTCCAGACCAACGTCGGCCTGACACCCGACGGCGCGGCGGGCCCGCACACGGTGCACGCGCTGGTCGAGGCGACGCGGGCGGTACGGATCGTGAAAGTGGATCAGCTTCCGTCACGGGAGATGCCGGACCTCGAATGGGCCGGGCGGAGCGCGGGACCCGTCAGCCAGGAAGGTCGCTGAGGCTGTCGACCGTCTCGAACGCGGCCAGCGTCCCGGTGATGTCGAGGATCTTGCGGACCCGGGGGTGCAGCCCCAGCAGGGCGAGCCGCCCGCCGCGGGCATGGATCCACCGGCTGGACCGCAGGAGCGCCTCCAGCCCTGAGGAGTCCATGAACCACACGTCGGTCATGTCCACGATCACGCGCGGCTGAGGGGCCAGACCGGCCTGGTCGATCGCGTTCGTCAGCACCGGACGCCCGCAGAGGTCCAGTTCGCCCATCAGGCGGATGACCGTCCACAGGCCGATCCGCTCGACTCTAGCGCCGAGTGTCTCCAGCACTTCACACCTCGCGTCCAGGCGGCTACGTCCAAAGTAGATGGAGTTGCCCAACGGTGTAAGTAGGGAGCCGGGTGTAAGTAGGGAGTCGGGGGTAAGTCGGCGGCCGGCTAATCGAGGTCGACCACGATCGGGGCGTGGTCGGACGGGCCCTTGCCCTTGCGGGCCTCACGGTCGACGTACGCCGAGCGCACACGGTCAGCCACCGGCGTGCCGGCGTAGAACAGGTCGATGCGCATGCCCATGTTCTTGTGGAACATTCCCGCGCGGTAGTCCCAGTAGGTGAACGGGTGCGGGCCCTTCATCGGGGTCGGGACCACGTCGTGCAGGCCCAGCGACAGCAGCTCGGCCAAGGCCTGCCGTTCGTCCGGTGTGACATGCGTGGAGCCGGCGAAGACGGCCGGATCCCACACGTCCGCGTCGGTCGGGGCGACGTTGAAGTCGCCGGTGGCGACCAGGGCCGGGTCGGTCGCCAGCTCGTCCGCGAGAGCGTCCTTGAACGCGGCGAACCAGGCGAGCTTGTAGACGTAGTGCGGCGAGCCGACCGTGCGTCCGTTCGGCGCGTACACCGACCAGATCCGAACCCCGTCGCAGGTCGCCCCCATCGCCCGCGCCTCGGCGGCGGGCGGCGGGAGTTCCTCGTCGAGCGGCGACGGCTCCTCGGGCGGGTTGACGAAGCCGGGCTCGCCCGGGAAGCCCCGCGTCACGTCCGCCAGGCCGACCCGCGAGAGGATCGCGACGCCGTTCCAGCGGCCGTCGCCGTGGGCCGCGGTCTCGTAGCCGAGTTCGGCTACCTCGCCCGCGGGGAAATTGCCGACGGAGCACTTGGTCTCCTGTAGGCAGAGGACGTCGGGTTTGGTCTCGGCCAGCCATTCGAGCATTCGCGGCAGACGTGCTTTGACCGAGTTGACGTTCCAGGTCGCCAGGCGCATGTTCCCAGCTTGCCATTCCGGCGCGCGGCGCGGTGCAGGTGTATCCCCTAGGCGGGGCGGTGCGCGCGGGCAAAGAGGGTTACGCCGGGCCACGACTTGAGCGGGAGACGGCGTTCGAACGCGGCGAGCATGCTCAGGCCCTCGTTCAGGGCCGGGTGAACGTGCGCCATGTCCTCGCGGGCCATCCGGTGGCGGCGCAGCCTGACGACCGGGCGGAGCAGGACGTTGCGGCTCCACACGCGGTCGAGGGCGAGGCCGGCCGTGGCGAGCGTGTCGGTGAGCGCCCGTCGGGTGTAGCGGCGGACGCGCCCCAGCGCCACGTCATGGGCCGACCAGAGCCGCATGTCGCACGGGACGGAGACCAGTGCCGTGCCCCCGGGACGGAGGACGCGGGTGATCTCGGCCGTGGCGGCGGCGTCGTCCTCGATGTGTTCGAGGACGTTCAACGCGAGGGCGAGGTCGTAGGAGCCGGACGGCAGCGGCAGGAAGCACGCGTCGGCGTGGTAGGCGTCCATGCCCTGCGACAGGCAGAGGTCGACGGCGGTCTCGGTGTTGTCGATCGCGGTGGCGCGCCAGCCGTGGTCGAGAAGCACCCGGGTGTTGCCGCCGCCGGCGGCGCCGATGTCGACGGCGTGGCCCGGTGTGCCCATACGGCGCAGCTCGCGGGCGAGGATCTCCCGGCGCTCGCGGTACCACCAGTTGTCGTCCTCGATCTCGACGACCCGCTGGATCTCGATGGTGTCCACGCCACCAGCCGACGCGATACAGGGCCGGGCCGCCAGCACCGTCGCCGGGCCCGGCCGGATCGTTGGCCGGTTCTTGATCCGTGCATGGCGGACGCGCTCAGCCCCGGCGGCGCCGGAGCAGATGGCGTACGGCCAGCAGGACGGCGAGCGCGGCGGCGACGGCCGGGATGACGCGCCGCACAAGGGACGGGCCCGCGACGTCGAGCAGGTCGATCGCGTCGTCCTCCTGCCGAGGCCGGACAGGCAGCGGCCGCACGTCCGACTCGGCCGGGCTCGCCGGACGCTGAGCCGGAACGGTGGGCGTGACCTCCCGCGCGGACGCGGGCGCCGGCTCGACGACCGGGATGTCGGGACGGGTGTCGGAGATCCGACGCGGCGGGGCCGCGGCCTCGTCGGCGATCTCCGGCGGCGGACCCTCGGCCTGCTCGGTCTTGTCCCGGGCGGCCTCGGCGGCGGCCTGCTGGCCGACCGCGCCCCCGACCGCCTGCTCGGCGGCCTCGGTGGGGGACTCCAGTTCCTTGGCGAGCGCCTTGGCGAAGCGGGCCACGAGCTTGGCGCCGACTTCGGCGAGGATGTTGCGGCCGAACTGGGCCGGGCGGCCCGTCACGTTCAGCTTGGTGTGGACCGTGACGCGCGTGGTGCCGCGCTCGTCCGGGCCCTCGCCCGGCTCCGTGACCGGGTATAGCCGGGCCTGGACGGTCGCGGAGGCGGTGCCGGAGCCGCGGGCCTCCTTGGCGGCGGCCTCGATGGTGACGGTGCGCGCGGACTCGTCGGCCGAGGCGATCCGGGCGGTGCCGCGGTAGGTGACGGTCATCGCGCCGACCTTCACCTTGAGCCGGCCCGCGTACTCGTCACCGTCGGCCGAGTCGAGGGTCGCACCGGGCATGCAGAGCGCCACGCGCTCCACGTCGAGCAGCACCGACCAGGCTTCATCCACCGGTACGGGGACGGTGAATTCGTGGTCGAGCTCCATGGTGGGAAATCCTTCTCGTCGGGGGACTTGTCCGTGACCCTACGACCGTCACCCGTTCGGCCGCCAGACTCCCTGGTGAGGATCACGGGCGGCGAGGCGGGTGATCATGCGGCCGGATCCTGGGGCGTGCGGGCCCGGCCACATGATCACGAATCCGCGGTCAGACGGCCGCCGCGGCGGTCAGGGCGCGGGCCGTGAGCACCTTGGCCAGGTGCGTCCGGTACTCCGGCGAGCCGTGCAGGTCGCCGGGCGGCGAGGTGCCCTCGGCGGCCCGCTCGGACGCGGCGCGGAAGGAGTCGTCCGAGACCGAACGGCCCTCGATGAAGCGCTCGACCTCGATGGCCCGGACGGGCGCCGGGCCCATGTTGGTCAGGGCCACCCGGGCGTCCTCGATCGCGCCGCGTTCGCGTCGTACGGCGCAGGCGACGCCGACGATCGCCCACGCCTGCGCCGTGCGATGGAACTTCTCGTAGTGCGCGCCCCAGCCCGGCCCGAGCTTGGGCACGCGCACGCCGATGAGCAGTTCGTCGGGCTCCATCGCCGACGTCATCCAATCGACGAAGAAGTCCGCCGCCGGGATCTCCCGGTCGCCGCGCACGGACCGCACGACGAGGACCGCGTCGAGCGCGAGCGCGACCGCGGGCAGGTCACCGGCCGGGTCGGCGTGCGCGAGCGACCCGCCGAACGTGCCGCGGTGGCGCACCGCCGGGTCGGCGACGGTCGCCGTGGCCTTGGCGATCAGGGGCGCGTGTTCGCGGACGAGGGGATCGCGCATCACCTGGTGGTGCGTGGCCATCGCGCCGATGAACAGGTCGCCGTTCTCCGAACGGATCTGGCGCAAAGGCTCGACCCGGTCGAGGTCGATGAGCGCGTCCGGGTAGGCCAGCCGGAGCCGCAGCAGCGGCATCAGGCTCTGGCCGCCCGCCAGCACCTTGGCGTCCTCGCCCGCCTGCGACAGCGCCGAGACGGCCTCCTCGACCGAGGAGGGACGGATGTAGTCGAAGGTCGGAGGGATCATTCCCGGCCTCCCCGCACCGGGCCGAGACCGCCGGCCGCGCCGGGACGCGCGCCACCGGGTTCTTCGGGTTCCTCAAGGAAGGCCGCGCGGAGCGCGCGCCAGACACGTTCGGGCGTGCACGGCATCGGCACGTCACGCACGCCGTGGTGCCGGAGCGCGTCCACGATCGCGTTGACGACGGCGGGCGTGGACGCGATGGTGCCCGCCTCGCCGACGCCCTTCACCCCGAGCGGGTTGGACGTCGCGGGCGTCTCGGTCCGGTCGGTGACGAACGTGGGCAGGTCGGCCGCCGACGGCACCAGGTAGTCGGCCATCGTCGTGGTCGTCAGGTTGCCGTCCGCGTCGTACACCGCCTCCTCGTACAGCGCCTGCGCGATGCCCTGCGCGAGCCCGCCGTGCACCTGCCCGTCGACGATCAGCGGGTTGACGACCGAGCCGACGTCGTCGACCGCCACGTACGAACGGATCCTCACGAAGCCGGTCTCGGTGTCGACCTCGGCGGCGCACAGGTGCGTGCCGTGCGGGAAGGAGAAGTTCTCCGGGTCGAACGTGGCGTCGGAGTCCAGCGACGGCTCGACGCCTTCCGGGAAGTCGTGCGCGGACAGCGTCGCCTCCGCGACCTCGGCCAGCGTCATCGACGCCCCCTCGCCCCCCATGCCCTTCACGCTGAACGAGCCGCCGGCGTACTCCAGGTCGGTCTCGGCGGCCTCCAGCAGGTGCGCCGCGATCCTGCGGGCCTTGTCGACGACCTTCTGGCAGGCGTTGTGGATCGCGACGCCGCCGATCGTCACCGACCGCGAGCCGTAGGTGTCCCACCCGCGCGGCGCGACGAGCGTGTCGCCGTGCAGCACCTTCACGTCGTCGAACGGCACGCCGAGCGCGTCCGCCGTGATCTGCGCCCAGGCCGTGGCATGGCCCTGGCCGTGCGGTGACGTGCCGGTCACGACCTCGACCTTGCCGGTGCCGAGCACGCGTACGGTCGCGTGCTCCCAGCCGCCCGCCGCCGACCGCACCTGGGCGAGCGCGCGCGACGGCGCCAGGCCGCACATCTCGGTGTAGGTGGAGACGCCGATGCCGAGCTGGACGGTGTCGCGGCGTTCGCGCCGGTCGGCCTGCTCGGCGCGCAGCTTGTCGTACTCGAACAGCGCGAGCGCCTTGTCGGTGGCGGCCTCGTAGTTGCCCGAGTCGTAGGTGAGCCCCGTGATCGTGGTGAACGGGAACTCCTCGTGCCTGATCCAGTTGCGCCGCCGTACCTCCAGCGGGTCGAGCCGCAGTTCGGCGGCGAGCTCGTCCATCATCCGCTCGATGCCGAAGGTCGCCTCCGGCCGCCCCGCGCCCCGGTAGGCGTCGGTGGGCATCTTGGTCGTGAAGACCCCCGTGCAGGTGAACGAGTAGGCGTCCATCTTGTAGATGCCGTTGAACATCGGCGCGCCCAGCGTCGGGACGCCCGGTGTGAGGAGCATCAGGTACGCGCCCATGTCGGCCAGCACGTCCACCTTGAAGCCGCGGATCCGCCCGTCGGCCTCCGCCGCGAGCGTCAGCCGCTGGATCTGGTCGCGGCCGTGGTGGACGGTCAGGTTGCCCTCGCTGCGCGACTCGGTCCACTTGACGGGACGTCCGAGCCGCCTGGCCAGCAGCAGGAGGAGCACCTCCTCCCCGTACACCTGGAGCTTGGAGCCGAACCCGCCGCCGACGTCCGGCGCGATCACCCGGAGGCGGTGCTCGCCGATGCCGGTCACGGAGGCCAGCATGAGCCGCAGGATGTGCGGCACCTGCGTCGCCGACCACATCGTGAACTCCTCGCCGACCGGCCGGCACACCACCGCCCGCGGTTCCATCGCGGTCGGGATGAGGCGCTGCTGCACGTACCGGCGTTGGATCGTCACGGGCGCGTCGCGGAACGCGGCGTCGACGTCGCCGCTCTCCACGACCAGCCGGTAGGACTGGTTGGTGCCGAAGTCGCCGTGCACGAGGTCGGTGCTCTGGCGCAACGCCCGTTCCATGTCGGTGACGGCGGGCAGCGGCTGGTAGTCGACGTCGATGTCCTCCAGCGCGTCGACCGCCGTGTACAGGTCGCGTGCCACCACGCACGCCACCGGCTCGCCCACGTACCGCACCTCGGACACCGCCATCGGCGGGTGATCGGGGATCAGGATGTCCTCGGCGACCGGCCAGGCGCACGGCAGGCTGCCCTGTTCGTCCGCGAAGTCCCGGCCGCTGAACACGCCGACCACGCCCGGCCGGCCCTTCGCCGCCTCGACGTTCACCTGGGTGATGCGCGCGTGCGCGTGGGGGCTGCGCAGGAACACCACGTGGCACAGCCCGGGAAGCTGGACGTTGTCGGTCCACTGCGTCTTGCCCGTGACGAGCCGCGCGTCCTCGCTGCGCCGCCGTGCCTTGCCCATCTCCCGCCCGTTCACGGTGCCACCTCCGGCCGCTGCCGCGCGGGCTCGCGCATCTCGTCGGCCGCCCGGCGCACGGCCCGGACGATGTTCTGGTATCCGGTGCAGCGGCAGAGGTTGCCCTCCAGTCCCTCCCGGATCTCGCCCTCGGACGGGTCCGCGTTCTCCCGCAGGAGATCGATCGACGCCATGATCATCCCGGGGGTGCAGAACCCGCACTGCAGCGCGTGCTCCTCGTGGAAGGCGCGCTGCATCGGATGGAGCGTCCCGTCGATCCCCAGCCCCTCGACCGTGGTGATCCCCCGGCCGTCGGCCTGGACGGCGAGCACGGAGCAGCTCTTGACGCTCGTCCCGTCGAGCAGGACGGTGCAGGCTCCGCAGTTGGTGGTGTCGCAGCCGATCGGGGTGCCGACCTTCCCCAACCGGTCACGGAGGTAGTGGACGAGCAGGAGGCGCGGTTCGACGTCGTCCTCGTACGTCACACCGTCGACCTCGACGCGGATACGTGGCATTCAGGTCTCCCAGGGGCGTCTCTCGGGCAGGTGTGCGGGGAGAACGTCCCTGGGGGCGGAGCGCGCTGGACAGGCCACGGCATCGAGGCCACCTCCGGAGGAAGGAGGGCGACCTTCTGAACGTATGCCTAGTCGGAAACGCGTACTAGACCCTGAAATGGCCTATTTCAGCGGGTCGGAGTGAGCTCCCGGGTGTAGAGGATCGCGCCGTCGAGGTCCCGGAGGTGGACGGTCAGCCGGCCGCTCTGGCCGTCGATGTCCACCTCGCCGAAGAACTGGTAGCCCTCGGCGGGAGAGGTGTTGGCGCGCGGCGGCGTGCGGCGGAACTCCAGCTGCGGACCGAACGTCGATTCGAGGTTGTTCGGCCCGAAGGCACCGGCGTTGAGCGGGCCGGTGACGAACTCCCAGAAGGGGTCGAAGTCCTGGAACGCGGCCTTGGCGGGGTCGTAGTAGTGGGCCGCGGTGTAGTGCACGTCTGCCGTCAGCCAGACCATGTTCCGCACGCGGTGCTTCTTGGCGTAGGAGAGCAGGTCGGCGATCTCGCGTTCGCGGCCCAGGGGAGCCCCGCCGTCGCCCTGGGCGATGCCTTCGAACGCGGTGCCGTCGGGGACGACCAGGCCCAGCGGGAGATCGGCGGCGATCACCTTCCAGGTGGCCCCGGAACGGCGGAGCTCGCGCTTGAGCCAGGCGAGCTGTTCGGCCCCGAGGATCTGGCCGCGGGGCGAGTTGTTGGCGTTGTTCGCGTCCTTGTAGGTGCGCATGTCCAGGACGAAGACGTCCAGGAGCGGCCCGTAAGAGATGCGCCGGTAGACGCGGCCCTTCCTGGCGGTGGAGATCGGCGTGTACTCGAACATGGCGCGGCGGGCGCGGGCGGCCAGGACGTCGACGCGCTTCTCGGTGTACTGCGGAAGGTCGAGGATCTCGCCCGGGTACCAGTTGTTGACGACCTCGTGGTCGTCCCACTGGTTGATGATCGGGGTGCGCGCGTTGAACGCCTGGAGGCCCGCGTCCAGGAGGTTGTAGCGGAACTGGCCGCGGTACTCGGCGAGCGTCTCGGCGACCTTGGTCTTCTCCGGGATGACCAGGTTGCGCCACGTACGGCCGTCGGGCAGCCGGACCGTCTCGGCCAGCGGGTTGTCGGAGTAGACGAGGTCCCCGCTGCAGATGAAGAAGTCGGGGTCGACCGCGTTCATGGCCTTGAAGATGCGGTAGCCGCCCAGGTCGGGGTTGATGCCCCAGCCCTGGCCCGCGAGGTCGCCCGACCAGACGAACGAGATGTCCTGCCGCCGGCGGGGCGCGGTGCGCAGGCGGCCCGCGACGGGCGCGGACGTGGTGTGACCGTCCAGGTCGGCCAGGCGGACGCGGTAGTGCAGCTCTTCGCCGGAGGGAAGGCCGCGAAGGAACGTCTTGCCGGTCAGGTCGGAGGAGGGCGTGAGGACCGGGCCGCGGACCAGGTGCGAGTGCCGGAAGTCCGGGCGGCGGCTCACCTCGACCAGCATGCGGGCGGGACGGTCCGAGCGGGCCCAGACGACCGCCTCGTGGGCGGTGACGTCGCCGCTCTGGACGCCGTTGGTGAGGCGGGGACGGCTGCGGATGAGGGCGGGTGCCGCCTGGGCCGCGGGGGAGGCCAGGCCGAGGGCCGCCCCGCTGCCCGCGATCAGACCACCACGCAAGAGACTCCGCCGGTCCAGCGCCATCGACGACTCCGTTCACCCATGTCAGATCAGGACGAGGGCATGGTCTCCCGGCGCGGCGTACACGACCAGGCCCGAATGTGGCCTTTCCGTGAACGCGGAACATCCGGTGATCATTTGGGCATCGACTTGACAGCGCTCCGTAACGGAGTGTCTCCTATACCTCATGCCAGCGCGTCTCTCCGTCTGCAGCCCCGTGGCCCTCCGCCGCGTGGCCAGCGCGCTGTGTCTTTCGTGTTGTTGTTGTCGCTGAGCGCTCGTCGTCGCTGATCAGCGATCTCCCCGCCGGGTGACGGCTTCCCCGGCCGGCTCCATCGCTCGACCCTTTCCCTTTTTGCTCATCGGCCGTCAGCTGCCGCACACGAAGGACTCCCTGTGAACCTCGACATGGTTCCCGACATCACGATGCGTGGCCAGGACGACCCCCACGGGCGGTCGTCGGCCGAACGGCCCCCGACGGTCGGGCAGCTCGCCACCCGCATCCATGACCTGACCGCCCGTCCCGGCGACTGGTGGCACCTGGTGCGGTTCTCCTTCGACGGTCCGGTGCGGGTACGGCTGGACGAGGTGGACGGCATCCAGCTGTGGCTGACCACCTGGCCGCCCGGCCACCGCACCGACGTGCACGACCACGCGGGCACCGAGGTCAGCACGATCATCGCCGGGGAGCTGGCCGAGGTGCGGATCACCGCCGAGGGCGTGACAGAGCGGCCCCTGCGGGCCAACCGGGTACGCGTGCACGGCGGCGGCCGTACGCACGAGCTCACCAACCCCGGCCCGGCCTACGCCATCACCCTCCACGCCAACTTGGCGGCCTGAGCGAGCCGCACGGCATGCAAAACGCCCACCGGCTCGTAGTGAGCCGGTGGGCGTTCGTGGATAAGGGTCAGGCGGAGGCCGGAGCGGGTTCCCGGGTCTTGGCCGTGCCGGGCTCCTCGGCCGCCGTCGGGCCGCCGGTGATGTCGGGCGGGGTGCCGTTGAAGACCCCCTCGTCGAGCTGGCCCTCCGAACGGGCGACGAGCACCGGGACCGTGAGCTGACCGGCGACGTTGAGCGTCGTCCGGGCCATGTCGATGACCTTGTCGATGGCGATCAGGTAGCCGATCGCCTGCAGGGGCAGGCCGACGGTGGTGAGCGTCAGGGTGAGCGCGACCAGGGCCGGGCCGGGCGTGCCGCCGGTGCCGAGCTGACCGATGATCGCGGCCAGGGCGATCAGCGCGTACTCGGCGAAGCCGAGGTGGGCGCCGGTGTACTGGGCCACGAAGACCGCGGCCACCGCCGGGTAGATCGCGCCGCAGCCGTCGAACTTGATCGTGGCGCCCAGCGGCTGGGCGAAGTTCGCGTACTCGCGCCGCACGCCGTTCCGCTCGATCGACACCTTCTGCGCGATCGGCAGGGTGGCGAGGGAGGACGAGGAGACGAACGCGAACTCCAGCGCGGGCCAGGAGTTGCGATAGAACTTCAGCGGCGAGACGCGGCCGAAGACGCGCAGCAGGGTCGGGTAGCCGACGATCAGCATGACCGCGACGGCCAGGTAGATCGCTCCGGTGAACTTGGCCAGCGGCTGGAGCGAGCTCGGCCCGTACGTGGCGACGACGGAACCGATCAGGAAGAACGAGCCGATCGGCGTGAGCCGCACGACCCACCAGACGATCTTCTGCATGACCTGGTAGACGTCGTCGATGAGGTCGGTCAGGCGCTGCCCGCGCTCGCCGATCGCCACGAGGGCGGCGCCGAACAGCGCGGCGAACGTGACCACGCCGAGGACGTTGCCCTCGGCCATCGCGTTCACGATGTTGGACGGGAAGAGGTTCTGCAGGATCTGCGTCCAGGTGACCGGCTCGGTCTCGGCGGTCTCGCTGGCCAGCTTGCCGAGGCCCTCGCCCGGGTCGATGATCAGTGCGACGGCCAGCCCGATGGCGGTGGCGATGGCCGAGGTGACCACGAACCAGCCCAGCGTCTTGGCGGTCAGCCGCGCCACGTTCCCGACGTCGCGGAGCCGGCCGATGCTCACCACGATCGCGGTGAAGACGAGCGGGACGACGACGACCTTCAGCAGGCTGGTGTAGACCGAGCCGAACGGGTCGAGCCAGTCCTCGGCGAACGTCGCGCCGTCACCGAGGTTGTTGAGCAGGGCGCCGACCGCGACGCCGAGGACGAGGGCGAGCACGATCTGCTGCCAGAACTGCCATTTCCAGACACGCAGGTTCACGGAGGTATCTCCAGGGGGTCGAGTCACCCGCTCGGCGTCATCCGGCCTGCGACATCAGGGCATGGCGGTACGCGGGGGTGAGAAGTGAAGGGGGGAGCGGAGAAGAGGGCGGGAACGGATCAACCGCGACACAGCACGCTGGCGAGACGGCACAGGTCGATGTGCAGCCGGGCCACGAGCAGGATGCTCTTCTTGGAGGACCTCACGGCCATAGTTAACCCCAATGTCCGCTTTGTTCGTTCCCGCCGCGCACGGTGATCCCCCTCACACCCGCGCGCGAAACCTGATCCAGGTCAGCGCAGGGTGCGCCGCCGGGAGCGGGTGAGGACCCGGACGATGCCCACGACGCCGAGCCCGATGAGCACCGCCGGGACGAGGAACCGCAGGCTCACGACCGATTCGCCGGAGAACCCGGTCGCCAGTGACACGCCGGCCACGGCCAGGAAGAACAGCCCGGTGACCATGCCCCCGGGGTCGAACCGGTGCCGTCCGCTGTCCTGCCGCTCAGACATGATCCACCTGTATGTCGCCGACCTTGCCGCGGATGCGGAGAATGATCACGGGCGGGTTCGCGGCGCTGCCGTCCACGGGCGGCAGCACCTCGTTGACCTTGGCGCGCGGGCCGCTGATCGTGCGCCGGTCCACCGACAGGTCGCCGAGCCCGACGAGCGCGTCGAGCTCGACGCGGGCCGTGGGCGGCAGCCTGACCTTGAGGCCGCCCAGCAGCACCTCGGCGTTGATCGTGACGCGTTCGCCCGGCTTCAACGGCAGCGCGGTGAGGTCCAGGACGGCCGAGCCGACCGCGACCTTGTAGCCCTGCTGGGTACGGGCGGTATCGGTGGGCCGCCATTCGATCTCGCCGTAGCGGGCGTCGCGCGGCACTTCGGCCGCCGCCGACCCGGCGAGCAGGCTCAGCGTGAGCAACGTGCCGGCCGTGGCGAGCCCGCGGGCCCGGAACCAGCCGCCCAGCAGCAGCCCGCCGCCGATGACGGCCAGCGCGACCGACGCGACGATGACGGCGTTCTGCGGTGCCGGGTAGCCGCTCGCGACCGGGACCATCGCGGCCCCGGCGGCCATGGCGCCCAGCAGCGTGATCTGTGTCAGCGGCGACGGCCCCTGCTGCTTGCGGATCGCCGCGGCGGCTTCCGCGGGCCAGGTCCTCATCGGCGGGACGGGACGGTCGGCCGCCGGCCGCTCGTCCGCGGGCGCCGTGCCGCCGCGGCCGAGCGTGGCGAGATCGATCATGCCCTCGGGCAGGTCGCCCGGTGTCCGGTCGAGCTTGTCCAGTGCGATCGGGGTGGGTTCCGTACCGGCCGCCGCCGTGCCGGGCGCCGCCGTGTTCGCCGTCGCCACACCCGCGTACGGCTGGTCGAGCGGATGGCCCTGGAGCCGTTCGGGGAACGTGCGGGCGGCGGCGACGAGGTCCACGCCGCGCGCGTGGGAGACCAGCAGCACCAGCCCGAAGATCGTGAAGATCGCCAGCGCGTCCAGGTAGGCCGCGCCACCGACCATGCTCAGCACGAGGCCCGCGGCCATCAGCGCGCCCAGCACCGACAACACCGCGGCCCGGTCGAACCGGCGCCGGAACAGCCGCTCCACCGGCGCCAGGTCCTGCGCCCGGCCGGGCATGAGGAGCGCCGCGGCGATGTAGAGCAGGAGACCCTGGCCGTGCGTGAGCAGCAGGATGCCGAACGCGACCCTGATCACCACCGGGTCGATCCCGGTGCCGCGTCCGATACCGGTGCACACCCCCGCCACGATCCGTCCCTCGACGACGCGGGGCATCCGCTCGTACACCTTCGCCGGGGCGGACCGGGACGGCGGCGGTGGGCTGGCTGTGCTGCGGTCCTCGACCATGGTCCCCATCGTGGCGGACTCCGGCCGCACGCGAAATCCGGGACACCCCTGACCCGACCCTGAGGAGTTCCGCAGGTAATGGGGGGCATGCCCTGATGCGCTTCGTCCTCGCGCATGTGACGATCGTTGAAGCGGAGATCTCTGGACAGGCTTGGGGACGAGGACGATGACCGAACAGCCCGTGGCGGGCGCGCCGCCGGCCGCCCGGCTGGCGCGGCGCGCCGACGGCAGGCTGCTGGCCGGCGTGTGCCGGGGACTGGCGGTCCATCTCGGCGTCGACACCCTGATCATCAGGTGCGCCTTCGTCCTGCTGACCATGGCGAGCGGGCTCGGAGTGGCGGCGTACACCGCGTTCTGGGTCCTGGTGCCGAGCGAGCGCCACGAACCAGCCGCGATCGACGGGATCGACGGGATCGACGGCGCGGCGACGGCGGTCAAGCCTCGTCGCCACCGTGATTGGGGCCAGCTGCTGGCTTACACGGCCGTCGCGTGCGGGCTGTCGACGCTGGCCTGGAGCACCGGGTTCGTGCGGGCCGCGCTGTGGCCGTTCATCGCGGGCGGCATCGGTGCCGCGATCCTCTGGCAGCAGGCCGACCGCGACCAGCGGCAGCGCTGGGTCGGCCTCACGCGGATTCCGCTCCGCCAGATGTGGCTGCGCAGCGTGCTGGGCCTGATCCTGGTCGTCGGCGGCATCGCGGGCTTCGTCGCCCAGCAGGTCGAGCCGGCCCAGGCGAGCTCCGTCCTGATCGCCACGCTGGTGATCCTCTCCGGGGTGGCCGTGATCGTCACCCCGTGGGTGGTCCGGCTCTGGCAGGACCTGGACGCCGAACGGCACGAGCGCATCCGTTCCCAGGAACGCGCCGAGCTCGCGGCGCACGTGCACGACTCGGTGCTGCACACGCTGACCCTGATCCAGCGGAACGCCGCCGACCCGCGCGAGGTGCAGCGGCTCGCCCGGTCCCAGGAGCGCACCCTGCGCAGCTGGCTCTACCAGCCGAAGGCCGACCCCGACCAGACGTTCGCGGCCGCGGTACGGGAGATCGCGGGCGAGGTGGAGGACGACCACGGCGTGCCGATCGAGGTCGTCTGCGTCGGCGACACCGCGCTCGACGAGCGGCTCGGCGCCACGTTGCAGGCGGCCCGGGAGGCGATGGTGAACGCGGCGAAGTACGCCGAGGCGCCGTCGGTGTCGGTCTACGCCGAGGTCGAGAAGGACGAAGTGATGATCTTCGTGCGGGACCGCGGCAAGGGATTCGACACCGCGACCATTCCGGCCGACCGGATGGGCGTCCGAGGGTCCATCATCGGACGTATGGAGCGCAACGGAGGCAAGGCCACCGTCCGAACCGCCCCCGGCGAGGGCACCGAAGTGCGTTTGGAGATCAAGAAATCATGAGCGACACCAGGGTCGTCCTCGTCGACGACCACCAGATGTTCCGCACGGGGGTCAAGGCCGAGCTCGGCGCCAGCATCGAGATCGTCGGCGAGGCCGGGGACGTCGACGAGGCGGTCACCGTCATCAAGGCGGCCGAGCCCGACGTGGTGCTGCTCGACGTCCACCTGCCCGGTGGCGGCGGCATCGAGGTGCTGCGCCGGCTGCAGGGCGCCGTACGGTCGCGCTTCCTGGCGCTGTCGGTGTCGGACGCGGCCGAGGACGTGATCGGCGTCGTCCGGGGCGGGGCCCGCGGCTACGTCACCAAGACGATCTCCGGGCCGGAGCTGACCGACGCGATCGGCCGGGTGGCCGACGGCGACGCGGTCTTCTCGCCGCGGCTGGCGGGCTTCGTGCTGGACGCCTTCGCGGCCACCGACGCGCCCGCCGTCGATCCCGAGCTCGACCAGCTGACCCAGCGCGAACGCGAGGTCCTGCGCCTGATCGCACGGGGCTACGCCTACAAGGAGATCGCCAAGGAGCTCTTCATCTCGGTGAAGACGGTCGAGACGCATGTGAGTTCCGTGCTGCGCAAGCTGCAGCTGTCCAACCGGCACGAGCTGTCGCGCTGGGCCGCCGCGCGGCGGCTGGTTTGAGGCTCCGGCCGAGTTGATGTTCTGACGATCAGTTGAAGTGTCCCTAGTGCCATCTGGAGAGATTCGCAAGACCCGCACGGGTCTCGTGATCGAATCGTGATCGCTTAGCCCGACATGGTGATCACAGGCATGGGATGGTCGCTCGTCATGACATACCCACCTGGTTCCGGCTTTCCGGGCAATGACCCTGCCCCGGGCGCCGCACCCCAACCCGCCTATCCCGAACCTCCCTATCCCGGGCCCGGTGACCCGGGCCCCCTCCCTGGACCCGCCTCCCACCGGCCGGCCGGTGCCACGACCACCAACGGCCTCGCCATCGCCAGCCTGGTCACGGGCGTCTTCGGCTGTTTCGGGATCATCTCGCTGATCCTCGGCGCGATCGCGCTGAAGCAGATCAAGGACCGCGGCCAGAAGGGCCGCGGCCTGGCGATCGCCGGTATCGTCCTCTCCCTGCTGTGGGGCGTGATCGGCGGCGCCTCGTACCTCTTCATCAAGTCGCTCGACAAGGACGACCTGGCCAAGTCGCTCGCGTCGCCCAGAGTGACCTCGACCAAGCCGAAGGACGTGCGCGCCAACAACATGCGCGTCGGCGACTGCATCAACGACAACTCCGGCGCGAGCACCGCCACCGATGGTCCGGTGAAGGTGGAGAGCGTCAAGGTCGTGCCCTGCAACGCGCCCCATGACGGCGAGGTGCTCGCCACGTTCCGGCTGGCCATGGCGACCCTGCCCAGCGAGAGCCAGATGAGCAAGGTGGCGAGCGCCGGCTGTCAGCAGCGCATCGGCCGCAGGCTCAGCCGTGACCCGGCGCGCGCCAACCTCGCGACCTCCTACTACTTCCCCACCACCCAGTCGTGGGCGTCCGGCGACCGCATGATCACCTGCGTCGCGGTGCACGCCAGGGAGGGCGCGAAGCTCACCCGCAAGCTCCGCACCTGAGCTCCGTCCGCGGCGCACGTCACAGGGGCACGAGCGCCGCCGCCGGCGACGGCCGCCGCGGGCCCGGTGCCGATGCGTGCCGGGCCCGGCCGCCGTGCGCGGCGGTGCCGGACGGCGGTGGTGGGCGGCGGTCAGCGCCCGCCCGCCTGCAGGTTGTTGATGGGAGCCGAGCCGTCCTCGACGAAGTCGATGGCCGGTTCCCCGCCGATGAAGGCGCGCAGCCGTTCGGCCTCCGCCAGTACCGCCTCGGCGTCCTCGTCCCGCAGCGGGCGGAAGGGCGCGACCGTCAGCGTCCCGCCGCGTACGGTCCACACGCCCTGGACAAAGCCGTCCACGAGGAACATCGGCACCCCGCCCGACGCGACCTTCGCATAACGCCTGCGGTCCTCCTCGTCGATGACGCGCCGCCGGTCCTTGTGGCCGAGCAGCGCGTTGTCGAACGCGGGCAGGAAGCGGACGGGGACGGGCCGCTCGGGGTCGGCGACCGGCGCGTCGGGCAGGTCGTACAGCTCCCGCCCGTCCTCGTCCCGGACGACGCGCAGCTGACCGCGCATGCCCTCCATCACCGCGCGGAGCCGCGTGACGCCTGCCCACGTCTGCACGTCCATGACGCCGGCCGGTCCGAACGCCGCCAGGTAGCGCAGGACGAGCCGTTCGGGGTCGGAAGCGGTCGCCATGGGCCGCCCCGACCATTCCTCCGCCAGCGTGACCGAGACGCTGGACGGGCTGCCCCAGCGGCCCCACGCCCCGGCTTCGGGGCCGTGCGCCATCGCCGACATGAGCTCCACCGCCGAGGCGAGCCGGCCGCCGTTGCGGCCGGGATACCGTTCGGCCATCAGCCGCCCGAACTCGCGTCGCGTCAGCGTCCGCCCGGCCAGCAGCGCGCAGCCCGTCTTGTGCAGCTCGTCCAGGTCCAGCCCGGCCAGTTCGTCGGCGTAGTAGGGCGAGCTGATCGCGGCGCGCACGATGGGATCCACGGTCGGCCGGAGCCAGCGGAAGTCGTCGGTGTCGGCGATGTGGACGGTCCGGCGCAGGATGGTGGAGCGGACGACCCTGCGTTCGCGGAGCAGCGTGGCCAGATCCTCGTGCCGGAAGTCCGCAAGGCGCGTCCAGAGCCCGATGTAGGGCCAGTTGGGCTCCTGGCCCTGGACGGCGACCAGATGCCTGATCGTCTCGACGGGTGTCAGCGGGACGCGGTCGACCAGGAACTGGCGGGTGAGCAGGGTGCGGTTGAGGCCGCGCAGCGAGATCATGATGGTGTTCCCGCCTATCCGGCTCGATCGAGTCGTTCGGCGTTCTCGTACGCCTCGCGGGCGTCGAGGAGTTCTTCCCAGTGCTCCTCGACCCAGGCGCACGCCGCCGCCATCGGCACCAGCATGCTGCGGCCCAGCGGCGTCAGCCGGTACTCGACGTGCGGGGCGGACTCCGCGTAGACCGTGCGGCTGATCAGCCCGTCCCGTTCGAGCCCGCGCAGCGACTGGGTGAGCACCTTCGCGGTGACGCCGTGCAGCGGCACCCGCAGCTCGGAGAACCGCCGCGGCCCGTGTTCGAGGACCCGGAGGACCATCCCCGCCCACTTGTCGCCGAAGCGGATCGGTGACAGCGACGACGGACAGAGCTCGTCGAACATGTCCGGGCGCAAGGGCTCCTTCATGCGCGTCACGATAACCGGTGATCCATCGATGACGCCTACGTTTAGAGTTGCTACATGCTTGCTGAAGTTAAAGTAGCTGGACTAAATGAACCTCGGTGGTCGAGGCTCTGATCGTCGTTCGAACGAGAGGAGCGCGTCATGAGGGTTCTGCTGATCGGTGCGACGGGAACGCTCGGCCGGGCGGTGCACGAGGCGCTGCGGCCGCTCGGCCATGAGATCGTCACCGCGTCCCGGAACGGTTCGGACGTCGCGGTCGACATCACCGATCCCGGGTCGATCCGCGCGATGTACGAGAAGGCCGGGCGGGTCGACGCCGTGGCGAACACGGCCGGATGGGTGCCGTGGAAACCGCTCACCGAGCTCGACTCCGAGGACGTGCTGGCCGCCCTGCGCGGGAAGGCGTTCAGCCAGGTCGAGCTGGTCAGGCAGGGCAGCGCGCACGCGGCGGAGGACGCGTCGTTCACCCTGGTCACTGGGGTACTGGCCCGCGAGCCGGTGCCCACCGGCTCGATGGCCTCGCTGGCCAACGGCGCGATCGAGTCGTTCGTGCGCGCCGCCGCCGGCGAGCTGCCCGGGCGGCAGCGGATCAATGTGGTCAGCCCGACGGTCTTCACCGAGTCGCTGGTCGACTACGCCGACGTCTTCGCCGGTTTCGAGCCCGTTCCGGTGGCCGCGGCGGCGCTGGCGTACGTGCGCTCGATCGAGGGGCACCAGACGGGCCGGGTGTACGTGGTCGAGTGACCTGGCCGGTTTCCCATTGGAAACCGCCCCTCCGCGTAGCGTCCGGGCGACGGCCGGCGTACGGATCGGCCCGGACCGATATGGGGTGCTACGGCATGAGCAAGATCGTGATCTTCGGAGCGGGTGGCCGGGGCGGTAAGGCGGCCGTGGCGGAGGCCCGGCGGCGCGGGCACGAGGTCACCGCGGTCGTGCGGAGCCCGGCCGCGCACCGGGACCTCGCCGCGGACGGGGTCACGGTCGTCGCGGGCGATGTCACCGACGCGGGCGACGTCGCGAAGGCGGCGGCCGGGCACGACGCGGCGATCGCCAGCGTCGCCGACCTGAGCGTGCCGCCGCGTGAGTTCTACACCGGCGCGGTGCGTGCGCTCGGTGCCGGGCTGGCCGACGCCGGAGTGAGCCGGCTGGTGTTCGTCGGGCTGGCTTCGCTGCTGGTGGGCGGGTCCGGCGTTCAGATCGTGGACGAGCCGGGCTTTCCGCAGGAATACCGGGAGTTCGTGTCCGGGCACGCGGCGGGCCTCGACGCGCTGGCCGAGACCGGCCTCGACTGGCTCTACATCAGTCCGGCCGGGGACTTCGACCACGACGGCGGGCGTAGCGGGTCGTACCAGATCGCCGGGCACGGTGACCTCGAACTCCGGATGACCTACCCCGACTTCGCGATCGCCCTGCTGGACGAGATCGACAATCCGGCGCACAGCCGGACGCACCTCGCCGTCACGGCCTAGGCAGGCGTCACCGGCTCCGAGCGGCGCTGACCGCCTCGCCCTCCGCGAGGATGGCGGCGAGGTCGTCGGGAACGGGCATGACCGTCTTCAGGCCGACGCGCGTTCGGCCGGTGTTGCCTTCGGGGGAACGGCCCATCAGGGAGCCGGGGCCGCCGACGAGAAGCCTGATGACCTGGCCCCAGGCCTCCTTGCGGTCGCGGCACCTCAACGCCAGCACGAACATGTGCCAGTGGGCCCGCGTGTGCGGCCACGCCCACGACTGCGACAGGATGTGCGCGCGTTCGAGTGATGTCCACCTGGCTTCTGGCTCGGTGGCCGTACGGGCCTGGCGCAGTTCGGCCTCGAAGGCGGCCCGGACGGTGGGCGGCATGGGGGAGGGCACGGCGACTCCTCGGGTTTGTCGGGGATGTCCAGTGCCAGCCTCGCCCGCCCGCCTCCGGAGACGCTTGAACGAACCTGCTGGGCGGCTATCCGGTGGCGCGGACGAACTCCGACGGGGCGATGCCGAACATCCGGCGGCAGACCCGGCTCAGGTGAGCCCCGTCGGCGAAGCCCGCGCCGTGCGCGGCCTCGGTCACCGACGCGCCCGCGGCCACCAGTTCCGCCGCGCGCCGCAGGCGAAGCCACTGAACGTACGGCCGGATCGGCAGTCCGACCTCCTCGCGGAACAGATGCGCCAGCCGGCTCTCCGACAGCTCGACCGCCCGCGCCAGCTCGGCCAGCCGGATCGGCGGACCGTCGAGCCTTCCGGGCAGCGTCCGCAACGTCCGGTGCACGGCCGGATGGCGGACGACGATCGTCCGCGCGGCCGGGAGCGCGTCGAGCAGGTCCTCGGCCGGGCCGAGAAGGTCACCCGCCCGCACCCAGCCCGCCACCGCGTCGTGGGGAACGGGCGACCGGCCGAGCTCGCGTCCTTGGGCCGACTCGGGGTCGAAGTGCATCATCAGGGCATCGTCCACGCCGTGCACGACCGCGTGCGGCACGTCCGGCGGGATCACGGCGGCGCGGCATCCGAGACGTTCACCGGCCGCGTCGGCCATCACGATCTCGCCGCGCCGTGCGACGAACACCTGGACCGAATGATGAGCGTGCAGCGTGGTGGTGCCGACCGTGCCCGTATAGACGAGAAGGCCCGGGCGTACGGTCGCGACGCCGTTCCAGGCGTTCGCGGGGCCCCGGCCGCTGGCGCTCATCCGGCCAGGCTAGCCCTCCGATGCTGCGATCATGAACGCATGACGGGCACGGTCCATCTCATCACCGGAATCCAGGCGGCCGGGAAGTCCACGGTGGCGCAGGCGCTGGCCGAGCGGCTGCCGAGATCGGCGCATGTCCGGGGCGATGTCTTCCGCCGGTTCGTCGTCAACGGCCGCGCCGACATGAGCCCGGACCCGTCCCCGGACGCCCTCGCCCAACTGCGGCTGCGTCACGGGCTCGCGGCGGACACGGCCGACGCCTACGCGTCCGCCGGCTTCGCCGCGGTCGTGCAGGACGTGATCCTTGGTGAGCACCTGGCCTGGATGGCCGAACGGATCAGGACGCGTCCGCTGTACGTGGTGGTGCTGGCGCCGAATCCCGAAGCGGTCGCCGTACGCGAGGCGGGACGCTCCAAGCGGGCGTACGTCGCCGGTTCGTTCACCGTCGCCGACCTGGACACGTCGTTGCGCGGAGAGACCGCGCGGATCGGCCTGTGGCTGGACACCTCGGAGCTGACGGTCGAGCAGACCGTGGACGAGATCCTCGCGCGCGCCGAGCCGTACCGCCTCTGACACCGGATCGTGCGCTCGCCTCATTCGGGGAGACGGGCGGGGCAGCCGGGCTCGCAGCGTTCGGAGTGCCGGGCGACGCGCCGGGCGAACGACGTCAGCGCGCGGCCGAGGAAGAGCCGGATGACCGGGCCGCTGCCGGGGATCTTGGGCTCGAACCTGGCCTTCCAGCGGATGAGGGTGTTGAGCCCCTGCGGCTCCAGGGTGACGTCGGCGCGGTACGTCCGGAGGGGCAGGCCCGCCAGGGCGACGTAGGCGTAGTGCCGTGGCGGGTCGTAGGCCACGACCTCCTCCCGTGCCGGCGGGATCTTGCGGATCGCGCCGATGCCGTTGGGCAGCTCGTCGCCGGGGCGTTCGCGCCTGGCCTTGGTCGGGAAGCTGCCCCATTCCGCCCACGCCTCGGCGACGGCGAGGTGCTTGAAGATCACCTCGGCGGCCGCGCTGGAGGTGGCGGTGGTCTCGATCTCGTACGGCATCACGGCTCCCGGGAAGCTTGATCACCGCACCGTACGCACGCCGGTCCCGCACCGACAAGGCACGGGACCGGATGTGGGCAACGCGACGGCCGGGCCGGGCGGTGCCGGGCCGGCCGCGCTGTCAGAGGGCGAACACCGAGGCCAGCAGGCGTTCCTGGAACCGGCTCACGTCGCCGCCGACCATGACCTTGACCGGGCGCCGGTCGTCGCGGGCGGGGTTGGCGCGGGCGTCCCAGATCGTCGCGCCGCGCGTCAGCTCGCCCCGCAGCTCCACCCGCACCGGGCGCTCCACGTACGTGCCGAGGTCCGGCTCGGCGATCAGCATGGCGGCGAGCGCGTCGTGGACCACGCAGCCGCGGCGCTTCAGGATCGGCGTGTACGAGGCGATGTAGAACTCCAGGATCCGGGTGGCGAATCGGGCCGGCTCGGAGTCGTGCGCGGCCAGCCGGTCGAGCCAGGGTCCCTCCACCGCGGTCGGGTGCGTGGCGTCCAGCGGTACGAGCACCACCGGCCAGCCGGCCGCGAAGACGAGCTCGGCCGCCTCCGGGTCGTGCCAGATGTTCGCCTCGGCGTGCGTGGTGATGTTGCCCGGGTGGTCGAACGCGCCGCCCATGATGACGACCTCGCGGAGCAGCGACGGCAGCTCCGGGTCGAGCAGCAGCGCGGTGGCCAGGTTGGTCAGCGGCCCAGTCGCCAGCAGGGTCAGCTCGCCGGGGTTCTCGCGGGCCAGCCGGACGATCTGCGCGGGGGCGGCCTCGGCGGTCGGCACGCCGCGAGGCGCGGGCATGCCGGTGTCGCCCAGGCCGTCGGCGCCGTGGAAGTCCAGCGCGTAGTGCACCCCCTGGGCCATCGGACGCGGCGCGCCGATCGCCACCGGGACCCCGTCCACCCCCGCGAGCTCCAGCACCCGCAGCGTGTTCAGCGCGCCGGAGCGGGGGTCGATGTTGCCGTGCACGGTGCCCACCGCGACGAGCTCCGCATCACCCGCCTTCACGAGCGAGGCGAGGTACAGCAGCGTCATCGCGTCGTCGATGCCGGTGTCACAGTCAAAAAGGATCTTGGGCATGGCCAACCCCTCGGGCGGTGGTGATCGTCGCCCGTGGAGGTTATCCGCAGTTCATCCCGGTCCGGACACCGGTCAGGCGGTGTCGATGATCTGGAAGACCTCGGCCAGCCGCCCGTCGGGGAACCCGGCGGCCCGCGCGTTGCCCGAGAGCCAGCCGCGCAGCATCTGCTCCAGGCTCCCTTCCTCCATGTGCGAGGTCTGGCTGGCGTGGGCCTTGAGCGCGGCGAGCTTGCGGTCGAACGTGCCGGTGACGTCCACGTAGTGGTCGGGCGTGGGGCCGCCGACCATCCAGACCTCCGGCACCGTCCAGGCGGCCAGACCCTCGTCGGCCAGCAGCTCCGGGAAGGCGTAGGGGTTGCGCGCGTCGGGGTAGACCGCGTCGAGCGCGGCCGAGCCGACCGCCCGGTGGTCGGGGTGGCTCGGATAGATGCGCTCGTAGTTGCGCTCGGGGCTCGGCATGACCACCCGTTCGGGCCGTACCTGGCGGATCACCCGCGAGAGGTCGCGGCGCAGCTCCAGCGTCGCCTCCACCCGGCCGTCGGGATAGCCGAGGAACCGCACGTCCTCCACGCCGACGCACTTGGCGGCGGCACGCTGCTCGTCGCGGCGCAGCGCGGCCATCTCCGTCCGCGTGACGGCGTCGTCGAAGCCGCCCGCGTCGCCGTCGGTGACCATGAGATAGACGACCTCGGCGCCCTGGTCGGTCCAGCTCGCCACCGTCCCGGCCGCGCCGAAGTCGACGTCGTCGGGATGGGCCATCACCACGAGGATCCGCTGCGCGTCTTTGGTCACGAATTCAACTTTATGCGTCCCGGCCCGCTGTTCGAATCCCTGCCGACGATCTTTGGTCAGCCGGGCCGGATTGGGCCTGGGACGCGCGTGGCAGGCGGGGTAGAGCAGAGACATGCGCAAACTCATCAACGCCCCCGCGGACGTCGTCGCCGACGCGCTGCGCGGACTGGCGGCGGCCCATCCGTCCCTGCGGGTCGATCCCGGCGACCGGATCGTCGTCCGGGGCGACGCGCCGCGCGCCGGGAAGGTGGGCCTGGTGTCGGGCGGCGGCTCCGGGCACGAACCCCTGCACGGCGGTTTCGTCGGGTACGGGATGCTCGACGCGGCGGCGCCGGGAGAGGTCTTCACGAGCCCGGTGCCCGACCAGATCCTCGCCGCGACGACGGCGGTGGACGGCGGGGCCGGCGTCCTCCACGTCGTCAAGAACTACACCGGCGACACCCTGAACTTCCGGATGGCCGCCGAACTGGCTGAGGACGAGGACATCGAGGTGGCGTCCGTCCTGGTCGACGACGACGTCGCCGTGGAGGACAGCACGTTCACCGCGGGCCGGCGCGGCACCGGCGCCACGCTGTTCGTCGAGAAGATCGCCGGTGCGCTGGCCGAGGAGGGCGGCGCGCTCGACGCGGTCGCGGCCGTGGCGCGGGAGGTGAACGAGCGCAGCCGGTCGTTCGGGGTGGCCCTGTCGCCCTGCACGGTCCCGGCCGCCGGGCAGCCGACGTTCGAGCTGGCCGAGGACGAGATCGAGCTCGGCATCGGCATCCACGGCGAACCGGGGCGGGAACGTGCCAAGGCCGCCACCGCGACCGAGATCGTGGACGCGGCGCTGACCGCGATCGACGCGGACATGCCGCTGTCGGGCGCCGAGGTGCTCGTCCTGGTGAACGGGATGGGCGGTACCCCGCTGATCGAGCAGTACGTGGCGTACGCGGCGGCGGCCGACTGGCTCGCCGGCCACGGCGCGATCGTCGCCCGCACGCTCGTCGGCCCCTACGTGACGAGCCTGGAGATGGCCGGCTGCATGATCTCGGTGTGCCGTCTCACACCCGAGCTGACCAGGCTCTGGGACGCCCCGGTCGAGACCCCCGCGCTGCGGTGGGGCCGGTGAACGCGGCGATGGCGGCGGCCTTCGTCCGGCGGGCGGCGCGGCTGGTCACGGCGGACGCCGACCGGCTGACCCGGCTGGACGCCGCGGTCGGCGACGGCGACCACGGCCTCAACCTGAGCCGGGGCTTCGCCGCCGCCGTCGAGGCCCTGCCCGAGGCGGCGCTCCCCGGCAAGGTCCTCATCGCGGCGGGCCGGGCGATCGTGTCGAAGACCGGCGGCGCCTCCGGCCCCCTGTACGGGACGGCACTGCGCCGGGCGGGCAAGGCGCTGGGCGACGCGGAAGAGATCGACGCCGCCATGCTCGGCGCCGCGTTGCGGGCGGCGCTGGAGGGCGTGCGGGAGCTCGGCCAGGCCGCCGAGGGCGACAAGACGATGGTCGACGCGCTCGTTCCGGCGGTGGTGGCGTACGAGGCGGCGCTCGGCAAGGGCGAGTCCCTGGCCGAGTGCGCGCGGGCCGCCGCCGAGGCCGCCGAGGTGGGCGCCGAGGCCACCGTCTCGATGCGGGCGCGCAAGGGCCGGGCCAGCTATCTCGGCGAGCGCAGCGTCGGCCACCTCGATCCCGGCGCCGCGTCCACCGTGCTGGTTCTGCGGGCCCTGTCCGACGTGGCCGCCGGGGAAGGGAGCTGATCGTGGTCGGGCTTGTGATCGTCTCGCACAGCCGGGTGCTGGCGGAGGGCGTGGCCGAGGTCGCCCGGGCCATGGGCGTCGGCAAGGCGGTGGTCGAGTGCGCGGGCGGCGATGCCGGCGGCGGGCTCGGGACGAGCATCGACCTCGTCGAGCGCGCCGTCCGGGCCGCGGACAGCGGCGACGGCGTGGTGCTGCTCGCGGACCTGGGCAGCTCGGTGCTGACCGCCAAGCTGTACGCCGAGGACGCCGGCGGCGCGGTCGTGCTCGCCGACGCGCCGCTGGTCGAGGGCGCGGTTGCGGCGGCGTCCATGGCGGCCACGGGCGCCGAGTTGGACGTGGTGCTCGCGGCGGCGGAGTCGGCCCGCGACCACCGCAAAACCTAGGCCCGTCAGAGGCCGAGCTGTCAGAGGCCGGAGGGGCTCGGGGGCTTGCTGGCGGGCTTGCCCTCCGGCGGCTCGGCGGGCTCGGCCGGGCCGCGCAGCAGCACGGTCAGCGGCCCGTCGACGGCGTCCGGATGCGTGCCGACGACCTCGAAGACCCGCTGGTCGCCGTCGAGTTCGCCGACGGTGACGCGGTACGCGGGCAGATCGGCGCCGATCTCGCCCGGTTCGCCGCTCTCGTCGGCGGCGGCGAGCGCCGCCACCGCCTCGCGAAGCCTGTCGGCCTCCTCCTTCGGCAGTTCGCCGGTGTCGTACAGCGCGACCATCACCTGGTCGCCCGCGAAACCGCCGGTGCTCTCGATCTTCACGCGCATGAGCCCGCCTCCGGGAGCGCTCGGCCGGGCCGTCCGCCCGGCGTTCCCCGGTCGTCGTGCCCGCCATCGGGCAAGTCGGATCGTAGCCATGTCGTTCTGTGAGCCAAGGAGTTGCAGTACAGTTTTGTC
>NZ_BAAATD010000018.1:137955-174435 GCF_039533225.1 Actinomadura fulvescens
GTCGTGCCCGCCATCGGGCACGACGACCGGGAATCGGAGAGATCTTTTTCTACTTGTTGAACGCCCTCCGCAGCTCCTCCAGGTCATCGCGGAGGATGTCGTCGTCGTCGAGCGAGCCGCGCTGGGCCAGCCGCTCGCCGTCGATCGCCGCGTACTCCGGCATCTGCATGGTGCCGCAGCAGCGCGAACGGTCCTGCTCGGCGCGCAGGCTCGCGGAGTGCTCGTCGGCCATCTCGACCTCGGTGACGTCCCGGCCGTTGCCGGTGTAGTCGGCGTCGGTCATGTTGACCCGGCCGCTCATCAGGTCGGTCAGCGGCGACGGCGAGGTGGTGATCTCGCGCACCGCGAACCGGTTGCGGATGAACGTGCGGTAGTTGGCCGGGTCGCCCTGGCTGCTGGAGATCTGCAGCATCTTGTTGGCCACGTCGACGAACGTGGCGGCGCTCGCGGGCGCCGCGACGACCGCGTCGAACAGCAGCTTGGCCAGCCTGTTCGCGACCTCGATGAGCACGAGCGCCGGGTCCTTGGTCTTGCGCTGCCGGTTGCGCTCGAACACGTAGACGTCGGCCAGCACGTCGTAGATCGCGCCGGTGAACACCTGGGAGACCGCGTGCACCTCGTTGCTGACCTGGCTCAGCTTGAGGTCGTTGTCGGCGTTGCGCAGGCCGAAGTCCTTGCCGATCGCCTTGCCGAACTCCTCGGCCACGGCGGGCAGGAACGACTTGTCGTGCAGGTTGGCCCGGGTGAGGGCCACCAGCGCCTCGGCCTGGTCCGGCTGCGACAGCGCCAGGAAGATGGCGGTGAGGTCGCCGAACGCCTCGTGCAGGCCGCCGGTCTGCGGCGGGTTGCCCGCGCCGAGCCAGCCGGGCTTGAGCCCGTCGAGCACCGCGTGCCCCGCCTCGTGCGCGGTGATGTCCAGCGACCGGCAGGTGAAGACCTCGGCCTGCGGCGGCTGGCCCTGCGGCACGAAGTGCAGGAACTTCAGGACCTTGGCGGTGCGGCTGTAGAACGCGTTGGCGCCGACCCCGGCGCGCGGGTGGACGGTGATCTTGTCGGTGTTGCCGCCGACGTTCCACGCGAACGGGATGGGGTTGCCGCCGTTGTGCCGCTCCCACATCGAGAGCGTCTGCCGTACGACCGCGTAGGTGTGCGCGCAGTCGAACTCGGGGGTGTTGGGCCTGAAGATGAAGTCGCCGTTGACGCCGCGCGCCACCGGCGTGGTGCCCTGCAGCACCGTGGCGATCCGCGCGTCGGTCGGGCCGTTGAGCACGATCGACGGGACGAACACCGTGCGGACGCCGAGCTCGGTGACGGACGGGTCCTGCTTGTAGATGAGGATGCGGTGGCCGGCCACCACGGGCACCGGGATCGGTACCGCACGCGGGATCGGCTGGGGCGTCGGCGGAGCCGCCGCGCCTTCGACGCGCAGCTGAGGCGGGATCATCTCGATCCGCGACTCGGGGACCTCCAGTCCCTGGGCGCGCCGCTGCAGTTCCTGCTGGAGTTGGAGTTCCTGCGGGTGGATCATCTTCGTTCCACCTTCCCGTCACTTGGCGTGGGCCCCTGCTGGCCCAGCGCGGCCGAGGGCGGACATGACCGGTCAAGGCCGGACGTGACTGAGCGCAGCCACAGAGTGATGTTGGGGTCCGGGGGCCAGGTCCTAGCCGCCCTGCGCCGCCTACGCTCCGCCCGTCAGGATGGGCAGTCAAGGCCTGAAAAACGCCCCGGTGACCCTTTGCCCGGTTTCGGACTGTTGATCAGCCATCGCGGTGCGTGTCCGGTGATCCATCCGTGGCGCGGCGCCGGTGAACGGTGGTCTGGCTCCGCGGCGGGGCGTGTTTGTCGGCGCCGGGCTCTACACTCGCTCGTGATGTCGAAGACCGAAACCCACCCCCTCCTCGAGGGCCTCAACCCGCAGCAGCGCGCCGCCGTCGTGCACTCCGGCGGGCCGCTGCTGATCGTCGCCGGAGCCGGCTCGGGCAAGACCCGCGTGCTCACCCATCGCATCGCCCACCTGCTGGGCGAGCGCGACGTCCATCCCGGCCAGATCCTGGCGATCACCTTCACCAACAAGGCCGCGGCCGAGATGAAGGAGCGCGTCGACGCGCTCGTCGGGCCGCGGTCGCGGGCCATGTGGGTGATGACCTTCCACTCGGCGTGCGTGCGCATCCTGCGCCGCGAGGCCAAGCGGCTGGGTTTCCCGTCGAGTTTCTCGATCTACGACCAGGCGGACGCGCAGCGGCTGATGGCCCTCGTCTGCCGCGAGCTCGACCTCGACTCCAAGCGCTACCCGCCCAAGTCGTTCTCCGCGCAGGTGAGCAACCTCAAGAACGAGCTCATCGACTACGAGAGCTACAAGGCCCGCGCGTCCACCCACATGGAGCAGACGCTCGCCGAGGCCTACGAGATGTACCAGGCGCGCCTGCAGCAGGCCGGCGCGATGGACTTCGACGACCTGATCATGCTGACGGTCAACCTGCTGCAGGTCTTCCCGGAGGCCGCCGAGCACTACCGGCGACGGTTCCGCCACGTCCTCGTCGACGAATACCAGGACACCAACCACGCGCAGTACGAGCTGGTCCGCGAGCTGACCGCCCCGGTCGAGGGCATCGGCGCGGCCGAGCTGTGCGTGGTGGGCGACGCCGACCAGTCGATCTACGCGTTCCGCGGCGCGACGATCCGCAACATCCTGGAGTTCGAGCGCGACTACCCCGAGGCGACCACGATCCTCCTGGAGCAGAACTACCGCTCCACCCAGACGATCCTGTCGGCCGCCAACGCCGTCATCGAGCGCAACGCCGACCGCAAGCCCAAGAAGCTCTGGTCCGACCAGGGCGAGGGCCACAAGATCACCGGCTATGTGGCCGACAACGAGCACGACGAGGCGGCGTTCGTCGCCCAGGAGGTCGACAAGCTCACCGACTCCGGTGACGCCCGTCCCGGCGACGTCGCGATCTTCTACCGGACCAACGCTCAGTCCCGTGTCTTCGAAGAGGTCTTCATCCGCGTCGGCCTGCCCTACAAGGTCGTCGGCGGGGTGCGCTTCTACGAGCGCAAGGAGGTCCGCGACCTGCTGGCCTACCTCCGCGTCCTCGGCAACCCCGAAGACACCGTCAGCCTCCGCCGCATCCTCAACGTGCCCAAGCGCGGCATCGGCGACCGCGCCGAGGCCTGCGTCGAGGCCTACGCCTCCCGCGAGCGCATCTCGTTCTGGCAGGCCCTGCGCCGCCCCGAGGACGTGCCCGGCATGGCGACCCGTTCGATCAACGCGGTCCGCGAGTTCGTCGCGCTCCTCGACGAGCTCGGCGCCGCCGTCGAGTCGTCCACCCCCGCCGAGCTGGTCGAGCAGATCCTGGTCAAGAGCGGCTACCTGGCGGAGCTGCAGGCCTCCAAGGACCCGCAGGACGAGACCCGCATCGAGAACCTCCAGGAGTTCGAGGCCGTCGCCCGCGAGTTCGAGGAGCGTCTCGACGGTGAGTCCGCCGAGGGCCGCCTCGTCGACTTCCTGGAGCAGGTCGCCCTGGTCGCCGACGCCGACTCCATCCCCGGCGGTGCCAAGAGCGCCCCGGTCCCGCCGGGCGAGCAGCCCGAAGAGACCGAGCAGGGCGTCGTCACCCTGATGACCCTGCACACCGCCAAGGGCCTGGAGTTCCCCGTCGTCTTCCTCACCGGCATGGAGGACGGCGTCTTCCCGCATCTGCGGGCCATGAGCAACCCCAAGGAGCTCGAAGAGGAGCGCCGCCTGGCCTACGTCGGCATCACCCGGGCCCGGCAGCGCCTCTACGTCTCCCGTGCAGCCATGCGCAGCTCCTGGGGGGCCCCGCAGGTCAACCCGCCCTCCCGGTTCCTCGGCGAGGTCCCCACGACCCTGCTCGACTGGGAGCGCGAGGCCGCGGCCACGTCCTCCCCGGCGTTGTCGCGCATGGCGTCCCGCCCCGGCGTCCAGTCGCCGGGCAACCGCGCCGTCCCCAGCCTCGCCCCGGGCGACAAGGTCACCCACGACGCGTTCGGCCTGGGCACGGTCGTCACCGTGGACGGCGCGGGTGAGAAGGCCGCCGCCAGCGTCGACTTCGGCGGCGAATACGGCGTCAAGCGCCTGATCCTCCGCTACGCACCGGTCGAGAAGCTCTGACGACGTGTGCTCCACAGCGTGACCGCCGTGGAGCACAGCGTGAACTTTCCCGCCGAGGGCGGCGTCCAACAGGGAGTAACGGCACACAAACTCCTTGGAGCGGACATGAAGTACGCGTCGCATGACGACCCCAATCGTTTCGCCAAAGAGGCACACGGCCGCTTCATGGAGCAGCTGCATGAAGATTCCCTGCGGGCGAGGCGTGAGGGCCGGCATGCGGGCGGTCTCCGCGAGATCCTGGCCGTCGTGCTGCTGATCGTGGGCGGGCTCCTGGTCGCGCGCTACTACGGCCACACACCGGCCGGCCTGTGGGACCGCGTCGAGCTCTGGCTGAACGGATAACCGGGTGCGCCGGTGGGCGCCCCACTGCCATGCTCCGGTCATGGAGATCTCCGTACACAACCCCACGTCCGGCGTTTATCCGGCGACCAGCGATTACGTGCACGCCATCGAGGTCCGAGGCGTCGAACGCACGTTGTACGTATCCGGAACGATGGGCCTGGACCCCTCCGGCGCCGCGGGCGCCACTTTCGACGAGCAGCTCGACCTGGTCTGGTCCAACCTGCGGACGATCCTCGCCTCCGCCGACATGACCGTCGACAACATCGTCCGCGTCACCAGCTACCTGCGTGACCGCTCCTACGCCGTTCCCAACGCGGCGGCGCGGAACAAGGCGCTCGGCGGCCGGTTCGTGCCCGTCACGGCCATCGTCGTGGACCATCTGGCGGACGACTGGCTCGTCGAGCTGGAAGTGATCGCAGCCGCCTAGGAGCCCTGTCGTTCCGCCGCCTGGAGCGAGCGCCGCGACGGCGTCGCCCCGGGCCGGCGGCAGCGCGCCGTCAGTGTCCGGCCTGGAGTGCGTGCAGGAGACCGTCGAGCAGGGCTTTCTGGCGGGCCGCCGGGAAGCGGCCGGGGTCGAAGAGCGCCTGGACGACGATGCCGTGGGTGAACGCGGCGACCGTCGCGACCAGCTCGTCGACGTCGGTCTCCGGCGGGAGATCGCCGTTGTCGATGGCCGCCACGACGTGGGGACGGAGGCGGGCGCGCCAGCCCTCGTAGCGGTTCCGTTCGCGCGTGCCGAGCTCTGGATCGGCCAGCGAGCCGTCCCACGAGCTCACCCACACGCGGTTCATCGCGGCGGCCTCAGGGGTGAGGGGCAGCACGTTGGTCAGGGCGGTGCGGAGCCCGTCCATACCGGGTTTCGGCGGCAGCTCCTGGGGGCGGGTGGCGGTGCGTTCGTCGGCCACGTCCAAGGCGTACGCGATGAGCGCCTTCTTGCTCGGGAAGTAGTGCGTCAGCAAGCCCGTCGAAGCGTTCATCTCGGCGGCCACGGCGCGCAGGGTCAGGCCGCCGAAGCCGCGTGCGGCCAGGACGCGCCAGACGGCTTCGGACACGTCGCGGCGCCGGGCATCGTGATCTCCGCGTGCGGGCATGGCGTTATAGTACGTAACAAACGTTCGGTACGCACCTTGGAGAGTCTCATGCTGACGCACGCCTTGGAGGAGAACACCGAGCTCAGGCCGCTGGAACCATGGCAGGCCGAGGAGTTCGCCGCGCATGTCGACCGGGTCCGGGACGATCTCCTGCCATGGATCCCGTTCGCCCGGAAGGTCGTGGACGTGGAGTCCGCGCGGGCCTTCCTGCAGAGTTACGCCGACCGGCAGGCCGCCGACCGCGGGCGGATCTACGGCATCCACGCGGACGGCGAGATGGTGGGCGGGGTGCTCTTCCGCGTCTTCGAGCCGTCCGACGGGGTGTGCGAGGTCGGTGTGTGGCTGGCCCCCGAGGTGCGCGGCCGCGGACTGGTCACCACGGCGGTCCGGCACATGATCGACTGGGCGATGAACGTGCGCGGCATGGCGCGGGTGGAGTGGCGGTGCGATCCGGCGAACGCCAACAGCCGCGCCGCGGCCAAGCGCATCGGCTTCACGCACGAGGCGACCTTGCGCAGCGCGTGGATGCTCGACGGCGAACGCCGTGACGAGGAGATCTGGGTGTTGCTGAAGGACGACGCCTGACGGCCCGGCGGTCAGGAGGCCAGTCTCTGGCGCAGGTCGTCGAGGTCGGTGACGAACCAGGTGTGCCTTCCCCGATTGCACTCGCGGACGAAGTCGCGGAGGGCCTCGCTCTGCGACGTGTGGCGCGAGATGTCGCCGACGACGGCGAGCCCCAGGCCGTACTGCACGAACTTCTGGACGATGTCGCCCGCCAGGCGGGTGCGGAGCTGGAAGAACGCGTCGTCGAAGCGTTCCGCGGGCACGGCGACCCAGCGGACCTCGCCGTTGTACGAGGCGTTCCCGATGATGTCGAGCGCGTCGGCCTCCTTGCCGAGCGTGGGCCCCTCGGCGGAGCACACGAGCACGGGGACGTCGCCGAAGTGGACGCGAGTGTCAGACATGATCGTATTCTCGCGTGCCCCGGCGGCGGTCCGGTCAGGAGGCGGCGGCGCGGACGGCGGGTGTCAGGAGAACGTGCAGGTGGTCGGCCATCGCGCGGCCGAAGGCGGGATCGTTGATGTGGGTGTCCATCTCGACGATGTCGACGGGGGAGCCCGCGAGACCGTCGCGCACGGCGTCGAAGAGCACGGCGTCGACCGCGGGGTCGTGGTACGGGCCGCCGGGTGCCCCGAGCGTGGAGAGCCCGCGGAGCGGGATGAAGAGGGTCGTCGGGCCGGTGGCGGCGCGGAGCTTGGCGGCCACGATGCGGCCGAGTCTCGCGCACTCGTCGGCGTTGGTGCGGATGACGGTGACCGACGGATTGTGCAGGTGGACGTGGCGGTGCCGGAACCGTTCGGGCACCTGCGGGCCGAACTTGACGATGTCGAGGGCGCCCAGGCTGACGACCTGGGGAATGCCCAGCCGGCCCGCGGTCTCCAGGCGATCGGGCCCGGCCACGCCGACGCCGCCGACGAGCGCGTTCGACAGTTCCAGCAGGGTCGGGTCGAGGACGGCGGTGAGGATGCCGCCCGCGGCCATGGCTTCGAGGGAACGGCCGCCGGTACCGGTCGTGTGGAAGATCAGCACCTCGTACCCGAGCACGCTGAGCAGCTCGCGCGCCGCGTTCACGCCGGGGGTGGTGACGCCCGCCATCGTCGCGCCGATGACGGCGCCGTCGCCGGGCGGCGCCGGCGTCCCGGCGGCGAAACCGGTGGCCATCCCGGCGATCGCGTCGGCCGCGTTGGCGAGGACGCGCACCGAGATCCGGTTGATGCCCGCGATGTCGACGACGCTGTACATCATCGTGAGGTCCGTACCGCCGATGTACGCCGAGACGTCGCCCGACGTCATGCTGGAGACCATCAGTTTGGGCACGCCGACGGGCAGTGCCCGCATCGCGCTCGTGGAGATGACGGAATTGCCGCTGCCGCCGACCGAGAGCACGCCGTGCACGCGGCCCTCGCGATGCAGCCGCGCCACCACCCGGGCGGCGCCGCGCGCCATCGCCGTCACCGCGAAGCCGCGGTCGCCCTGGGCGAGCAGGGCGGCCAGGCTGGTCCCGGCGGCGCGGGCGACCTCGTCCCGTGACACGTCCGGGGGCACGGACGGCGGGTCGAGAACGCCGGTGTCGACCAGTACCACCTCCATGCCCAAACCGTTCAGCCGGTCTCGCAACCATTCATATTCAAGTCCTTTGGTATCAAGCGTCCCGATGAGCACCACAACAGGCATATTTTGACTGTTTGCGCGCTTTCTTCGGTGAACAATCTCCGGCGGCGCCCCAGTTTTCTGACGCAGTGGGATTTAGGGCTATCCCGGACAGAAAGGTGCGGCGGCACGGGGCTTACGCGAACCCGATGAAGATCGCATTGGCCGGGCTCCAGTAGATTCATGCGTGACCATGACTTGACTCCTTACCCCCGGGAGCCCCCTTGCAGGTCGAGCACGTGATCATGCTCTTGCTGGCCGCGACCGCCGCCGGATGGGTCGACGCGGTCGTCGGCGGTGGCGGGCTGATCCAGCTCCCGGCGCTGCTGGTCCTCAATCCGGGCCAGCCGGTGGCCGCCCTCGCCACCAACAAGCTGGCCTCGATCGCGGGCACCTCGTCGGCGGCCGTCGCCTACCTGCGCAAGGCCAAGCCCGACCTGCCGGTGGCCATCCCGGCGGGCGCCGCCGCCGTGTGCTCGTCCGCCGTCGGTGCCCTGTGCGCCTCGGCCATCTCCTCGGACGTCCTGAAGCCGATCATCATGGTCGTGCTGCTGGCGGTCGCGGCCCTGGTCGTCCTGAAGCCGGACCTCGGCCGGGTGCCCAAGCTGGTGCTGCGCACCCGGCGGCGGCTGGCCGCGGCCATCCTGATCCCGGGCCTGGCGATCGCCTTCTACGACGGCCTGGTCGGGCCGGGCACTGGAACGTTCCTCGTGCTGGCCTTCACGACCCTGCTCGGTACCGACTTCGTCAACGCCTCGGCCAACGCCAAGATCATCAACACCGGCACCAACCTGGGCGCGCTGATCGTCTTCTCGATCCAGGGTGAGGTGCTGTGGGCGATCGGCCTGGCCATGGCCGCGTGCAACATCGTCGGCGCCCAGTTCGGTGCCCGGATGGCCATCAATAAGGGCGCCGGATTCGTGCGGGTCGTCCTGCTCTGCGTCGTGACCGCTCTGGTGCTCAAGCTGGGCTATGAGCAGGTCGCCTGACACCCGCCGCACCCCAGCACGCGCCCTAGGACGGGCCTAGCGCGCCCTACGGCGCCCTAGGCCTAGCGCGCCGTAGGGCGGCGCCCTAGGAGTGGTCGGGGACGGGAAGGGGGCGTTCCAGGGCGCTCAGGCTGAGGATCACCGTGGCGGCCGTCCAGCCCAGCGGGGCGACGCCGGCCGGCCTGCCGTGCTCGTCGACCTTCTCGGGGAGGACGCCCAGCGAGGTGCGGTGGGCGGCGAGCCAGTCGAGCCGGGCCAGCGCGTCCTCCTTGTGCCCCGAGCACGCCGAGGCGAGCGTGAACATGCCCATCTCCGGGGTCCACGCGACCTTCTTGTCCCCGGCCCAGCGTTCACCCGGCAGCACCCCGCCGTTCGACAGCTTCTGCCGTTCGAAGGCGTTCTGCACGGCCGCGCTCACGCCGGGGTCGACCGGGGCGAACGGCGGCGCGAGGAACGTCACCGAGGTGTCCATGCGGCCCCCGGCGATGGGCGAACGCGGGTAGCCGTGCGGCGTGAACTGCCGCGCGACCGCGTCCGACAGCCGGTGCGTGGCGTGCTGCCAGCGAGTGGCCTGCTGGCTTTTGCCCAGGTCGCGGGCCAGCGCCGCGGCCGAACGCAGCCCGGCCAGGACGGGCCCGACGACGCCGAGGGTGGGGCGGCGGGGGTCCTGCTCCGACGCGTGGTCGCGTTCCCAGTAGTCGGACGAGGGCGGTGGGAGGCCCTCGACGTCCAGCGAGCGGGCCAGCCGGTCGGCGGCGCGCGAGACCATCGGCCACAGCTCGGGCAGGTCGGTGGCGGCCGTCGGGCTCTGCGTACGGAAGAACCAGCTCGCCCACAGCACCCAGCCGAGCGAGTCGAGCTGCGGTGCCCGGCCGTCGGCGACCGCGCTGCCGTCGGGGTTGTAGCGCGCGGCCCACATGCCGTTCTCGTTCTGTACCCGGGCGAGGAAGCGCAGCACCCGCCGTGCCTCCGCCTGGTGCCCGGTCACGGCGAACGCGGCGGCGGCGAAGGCCGAGTCGCGCGGCCAGGAGTAGCGCCACTTGTCGTACCAGGACGCCAGCGAGGCGCCGTTGGGCCGGGTCAGCAGCCGCAGGTCGAGCAGCGCCCGGGCCGCCATGTCGCGGTAGACGTCGCGGCTGTCCGGGCTGATGGAGCCGGCCGCGTCCGGCCGCACCAGCGACGCTCCGGGGCTCGCCGTGCCGGCCGGCGCGGACCGGGCCGGGGCGGCGCCGGGCAGCAGGCCGTTGCCCGGGCGCGGCGCCTTCCCGCCGGGCACCGTGCCCCGCGCGAGCCACGCCCGGTCGGACCGGACCGCGGCGGCCACCCGCGGGTCGGACGCGGCGACGGTGATCGGGGTGTCGGAGCCGAACGGGATCAACCGGACCCGGCCGTCGGCGAGCCGGACGACCGAACTGTCCGGGAAATAGGCGGCGCCGTAGGCGTCCACCGGGCTCAGCGGCTCTCCGGCGAACGGCCAGCCACCCCCGCCGACCAGACCAGGACTTGCCCAGCCCGGACCGGGCCGGCTCCGCAGGGTGGCTCCGCAGGTGGCGACCAGAGCGGCGACGAGCAGGAGCGCGGCGGCCCGGCGGACGCTGCGCCAGCCCCCACCCCGCCTGGTGGAGCCGGACACCGCGGTCCGGCTCGGTACGACCCGTTCGGCCCCCGTGGGCTCCACGCGGTCGTCGGCTCCTGCGAGCCACCCCCGCTCAATGGTCACCGGCCTAACTCTCCCCCTTGACACCCTGCATTAAGACAAGGTGGAGGATTAGTACACCAAACGCCGCCAAGTGGGTCATCCTCCTCAGGGTCCAAACGCGGCATCCTCCTCAGGAGCCATACCCCGCCACAACGGGCGGAAAGCCCCTCATGGTGGCGGTGAACGGACCCGGCGGCATGACCATGGCCCCTGGTTGACTAGGCTGCATCGACGGAGCGGACCGCAGAGTGGCGGCCGCGCGGTGACAACCCCGTGCAACCCCCACTCGAGTGGTCTTTGGCTGTCGATCCGTATAAAGGACGCCCTCGTGGACCTGTTCGAACATCAGGCGAAGGAACTCTTCGCCGAGTACGGGGTACCGGTGCCCACCGGCAAGGTCGCCCATACTCCCCAGGAAGCCCGGACGTACGCGGAGGAGCTCTTCGCCGCGGGCAGCAAGAAGGTCGTCGTCAAGGCCCAGGTGAAGACCGGGGGCCGTGGCAAGGCGGGCGGCGTGAAGCTCGCCGACGACGCCGACGAGGCGCAGGCCCTCGCGGGCCGGATCCTCGGCATGGACATCAAGGGCCACACGGTCCACAAGGTGCTGATCGAGGAGGGCTCCGCCATCGCGCAGGAGTTCTACTTCTCCTTCCTGCTCGACCGCGCCAACCGCACGTTCCTCTCGATCTGCACGGTCGAGGGCGGCATCGAGATCGAGGACGTGCCGCACGACAAGCTGGCGCTGATCCCGATCTCGCCGCTGACCGGCGTCGACACCGCCAAGGCCCGGGAGATCGCCGAGGCCGGCCGCCTCCCCGCCGCCGCGCTGGACGGCGCCACGCAGATCATCGAGCGGCTGTGGGCGGTCTTCACCGACGAGGACGCCACGCTCGTCGAGGTCAACCCGCTGATCCTCACCGCCGACGGGCAGGTCAAGGCCCTCGACGGCAAGGTGTCCCTGGACGACAACGCCGCGTTCCGCCAGGAGCACGACAAGCTGGAGGACAAGGCCTCCGCCGACCCGCTGGAGGCGGCGGCCAAGGCCAAGGACCTCAACTACGTCAAGCTCGACGGCAGCGTCGGCATCATCGGCAACGGCGCGGGCCTGGTCATGTCGACCCTCGACGTCGTGTCGTACGCGGGCGAGGAGTTCGGGGGGCAGAAGCCCGCCAACTTCCTCGACATCGGCGGCGGCGCCTCGGCCGAGGTCATGGCCAACAGCCTGGAGATCGTGCTCTCGGACGCCGACGTCAGGTCGGTGTTCGTGAACGTCTTCGGCGGCATCACCGCCTGTGACGCGGTCGCCAACGGCATCGTGTCGGCCTACAAGCTGCTGGGCGAGCGCGGCGAGACCGTGAACCGCCCGCTGGTGGTACGCCTGGACGGCAACAACGCCGACCTCGGGCGCAAGATCCTGAACGACGCGGCGCTGCCGGGTGTCGAGCAGGTCGAGACGATGGACGACGCGGCCAAGCGCGCCGCCGAACTCGCTGCGGCAGGTGCATGAGCATGGCCATCTGGCTCACAGAGAACAGCAAGATCATCGTTCAGGGCATCACCGGCTCCGAGGGCATGAAGCACTCGCGCCGCATGCTCGCCTCCGGTGCCGCCGTCGTGGGCGGCGTGAACGCCCGCAAGGCCGGCCAGACCGTCGACTTCGACGGCAGGGAGCTCACGGTGTACGGCACCGTGGCCGAGGCCATGGCGCAGACCGGCGCCGACGTCTCGGTGGTCTTCGTGCCGCCGAAGTTCACCAAGGACGCCGTGGTCGAGGCGATCGACGCCGAGATCCCGCTGTGCGTGGTGATCACCGAGGGCATCCCGGTGCACGACACGGCCTACTTCTGGGCCTACGCCGAGTCCAAGGGCAACAAGACCCGGATCATCGGGCCCAACTGCCCCGGCATCGCCTCGCCGGGCGCCTCCAACGCGGGCATCATCCCGGCCGACATCACCACGCCCGGCCGCATCGGCCTGGTCTCCAAGTCGGGCACGCTGACGTACCAGATGATGTACGAGCTGCGTGACTTCGGCTTCTCGACCTGCGTGGGCATCGGCGGTGACCCGATCATCGGCACGACCCACATCGACGCCCTCAAGGCATTCCAGGACGACCCTGACACCGACGCGATCGTGATGATCGGTGAGATCGGCGGCGACGCCGAGGAGCGCGCCGCCGCGTTCATCGAGCAGAACGTGACCAAGCCGGTCGTCGGCTACGTCGCCGGGTTCACCGCCCCCGAGGGCAAGACCATGGGCCACGCCGGCGCGATCGTGTCCGGCTCCGCCGGCACCGCGCAGGCGAAGAAGGAGGCCCTGGAGAAGGTCGGCGTCCGCGTCGGCAAGACGCCGAGCGAGACCGCCCGCCTCATGCGCGACATCATGAAGAACCTCTGATCCAGGGTCCCGCCGGATCACGGATCCACGGATCACGGATCGACGAAAAGACGCCCGAGCCGCGCCCCGCGGCCCGGGCGTCTTTCGTCCGGGCGGCCCTCGTTTCCCGTGGATGGCCTGATGTGGTCGATCTCCACGCCTGGGTCTGGGCGTGAAGGTGAAACAGGTTCATATTTCGCGGCATGGGATCACAGCGCGGTCGCCGTGCCGGACTCGGAGCGCTCCTGGTGTGCCTGACCCTCGTCCTGACCGCGCTTCCCGCCTTCGGGCACGCGGAACGGCCGGTGCGGTTCCCGGCGGGTGACGGAAAGGTGCCCGTCCACCGGGCGCTCGGGGCCGGGCCGCGGCTGGTGGTCTGCAAGCCCGGCTCCGCGACGATCATCAAGAAGTACCGCGGGGCGCTGCGCAGGCTGAACGAGCGGCTGCTGAAGGAATGCGCGTACGGGCACGTCCAGGCGGCGGTGAACGCGGTCCGCAAGCGGGGCACGACGATCTACGTGCTGCCGGGCACCTACCGCGAGGAGCCCAGCCGGGCCGCGCCCACCGGCCCGTGCGCCGAGCTGGCCGGGCGGCACCTGCTGTCGTACGCGCAGCAGTACGCGTGCCCCAACCTGCAGAACCTCATCGCGGTCTTCGGTGACGTGACGCCGGGGAACGACGACTACCGCTGCGACGGTCCACGGTGCGACCTCCAGCTGGAGGGCACCGGCCAGAAGACGACCGACGTCGTCATCGAGGGCGGCTTCAAGGCCGACGGGACCTGGGCCAAGCTCAACGGCGTCCGCGCCGACCGGGCCGACGGCTTCTACCTGCGCAACATCACCACCCAGCTCTTCGAGTTCAACGGGGTGTACGTGATCGAGCAGGACGGCTTCGTCATCGACCGCGCGCTGGCCCGCTGGAACGAGGAGTACGGATTCCTCACGTTCGCCACCGACCACGGCCTCTACACCGACTGCGAGGCCTACGGCAGCGGCGACGCCGGGCTCTATCCCGGATCGGCGTCACCGCTGAACGGCAGGCGGCACTCGGTGGAGATCAGGCGTTGCGACTCCCACCACAACGCGCTCGGCTACTCCGGGACGGCCGGCGACTCGGTCCTCGCCCACGGCAACCGCTTCCACCACAACTCGGCTGGGGTGTCGATGGACAGCGCGTTCCCCGGCCACCCGGGCCTGCCGCAGAACCACGCCACGTTCCGCGACAACCTGATCTACAGCAACAACGTCAACTACTACGGCAACATCTGGGACGGCACCTGCAAGAAGCCGCCGCGCGACCGCGGCCACGAGCGCGGCGTCGTCTGCCCGGCCCCGCCCGTGCCGGTCGGCACGGGCCTGCTCCTCGGCGGCGGCAACGACAACACCTACGAGCGCAATCGCCTGTACGACAACTGGCGGCACGGCTTCAAGCAGATCTGGGTCCCGGCGCCGCTGCGCGGTGAGAACGATCCGGCGAAGTTCCGCGACACCTCGCACCGCAACCGCTACGTAGGCAACGTCTTCGGTGTCGCGCCCGGCGGACGGAAGGCCCCCAACGGCCAGGATGTCTGGTGGGACGAGCAGGGCGAGGGCAACTGCTGGCAGGCCAACGTCTCCTCCTACGGCCGCGTTCGTTCGGACCCGCCGCACCTGCCCACGTGCGCGAAACCCTCTGGCGGCTCGCTGTTCTCCTGGCTCGGCCAGCCGTTCAAGGTCCTGTCCGGCCTCCCGTGCTCGCAGTACGGCCGCGACGCCCCTCGGCCCGTGGGCTGCGACTGGTTCGACACCCCGCGCCGCCCGTGACGAAGCCCTTGATCGCCTACGACAAAGGCGACACGCCGGACGAGCGGGGGCGCACGGCGCCGCCCGGGTGCCAGCATTGACGCCGTGAGCGATGTGAGCCCTGCGCGGCGCGTGAAACCGGAACGACCGGAGCCGTCGCGGGCCACCGCCGGCCGTGGCGGCACGCCACCGGGCCGGGGGCAGACCCCCGTCCGGCCACCGCAGATCGCCGGCGGCCTCGCGGGCGGCGTGGCCCGCCCGCTGTACGTGACGGGCCTGGTGGGCGCGCTGTGGTGCATCGGCATCGGGCTCGCGGTGCTCACGACGATCACCCTCATCGGCTGGATCGGCGCGCCGCGCACCGCCCTCGGCCCCGGGCTCCCCGGCGTCTTCCGGACGGCGGTCGACTTCTGGCTGGTGTCCCACCACGCGGGGTTCTCGGCCGGCCACGGCCGGGTCGGGCTGCTCCCGCTCGGGCTGCTCGTCCTCCCGGGCGCGCTGCTCTACCGCAGCGGCGGCTGGATGATCCGCGCCGTCGGGATGACGAGCGCCCGCCGCTACCGCGTGGGCGTCGTGCACGTGGCGGTCGCGCTCGCCGTGCCGTACTCGATCCTCGCCGCGCTGCTCGCCCTGGCCGCCGCCTCCACGGCCGTGCGGGCGTCGGTCTGGCAGGCGCTCGTCGCCTGCTTCGTGATGGCGGTGCTGGCCGGCGGTCTGGGCGCGGCGCGGGCCGTGGTGGCGCAGGGCTCGGCCGACGACCCCGGCGCGCGGGTCCGCTCGGGGCTGGGCGCGCTGCTGCGGCTGCTGCCCGACCGGCAGCGCTCCCTGGTGATCGGCGTCACCGGCTCGGTCGCCGTGCTCCTGGCCTCCGGCGCTGTGCTCGTCGGCGTCTCGCTGGCCGTGCACCTGTCCGAGGCCACCCGCCTGCACGACATGCTGGCGCCCGGGCTCGTCGGCGGGGTGCTGCTGGTGCTGGTCGAGCTGGCCTACCTGCCGAACGCGGTGATCTGGGGGATGGCGTACGCGATCGGCCCCGGCTTCTCGGTCGGCGCCAACACGACGGTGTCGCCTACGGGAGTGTTCCTCGACATCGTGCCCACGTTCCCCCCGCTGGCGGCCCTGCCCGAGCCGGGTCCCGCCCCGGCGCTGTCGCTGTTCGCCCTGGCCGCCCCGTTCATCGCGGGCGCCGTCGGCGGCGTGCTGACCGTGCGCAACATGCCGAGTCCCGTGTACGAGGCGGCGCCGCTCTGGGGCTTCGTCTCCGGGGCGCTCACCGGCGTGGTGGCCGCCGTGCTGGCCGCGCTGTCGGGCGGCCCGCTGGGCGGCGGGCGGATGGCCACCGTCGGGCCCTCACCCTGGCAGGTCGGCCTGCTGGCGGCGCTTGAGGTGGGCATCTCGGCGGCCATCGCCGCGTGGATCGCCAACTGGATGATCCTGCGGCGACCGGCCCCGGTGGAGCCGAAGACGAAGAAGCCCCGCAAACGCCGGTGGCGCCGTACCGCCACCTCCGCGACCCCGCCGGTTCCCGCGAAGGCCGCCGCGGCGGCGCCGGTGACGCCGCCCAGGGCGCCCGAGCAGCCCGGTCCGCGGCCGCCCCGGAAGCCCGCCCCGTTCGCGCCCGATCCGGTGGAGTTCGAGGAGGCCGAGCCCGTCCTGGCGCCGCGCAAGCCGACCAGGGCCAGAACGCGGGTCCCCGACCCGCTGCCCGATCTCGCCGAGGAGACCGCGGAGCTCGCCCCAGCCGAGCCCGAGCCGGACCCGGAGCCCGAGCCAGGTTCTCCGCCGGAGCCGGAGCCGGAGCCTGCCCAGGCTGGGGCGAACGTGCCGCAACCCCGTGAACGGGACGACCCCGGGCGCACCGAGAAGCGCGGCGGCGCGATCTACGTGCTCAGGGACGAGCCGGAGGACTGAGCGACCGGTCAGAAAAGGTCGCCGTACTTCGACATGCTGCCCTCGGGCAGCTTCAGCTTCTTTTCGATCTTGGGGTAGTACTCGTCCCGGCAGGCCTTCTCGTCCGTGCTCGTGTTGGCCTTGCCCACGCACGACTGGTAGCCGCTCAGCTCCGGCCACAGGAACACCGTCAGCGCCAGCGAGAACGCCGAGAACGCCACGGCGATCGAGCCCAGCACCAGACCCGCGATCGCGCCCGGTGCGACGGCCTGCCGGCGGCGCGCGCCGCGCCGGGCCTTGATGCCGACCACCAGCGCCGCGATGCCGAGGACCAGCCCGATCGGGAAGAAGAACAGGGTGGTCAGCATGGCCCCGGCACCGAGCCACAGCGCCCGCCAGCCGAGACGTTCGACCGGACGGGGCCCCTGGCCGGGCGAACGCCAAGGCGACGGCCGGCCGCCGCGTTCCGGCAGATCGGCACGGCCGGGGGTCTGATCCCGCTCGGGCCGGTCGGGGCGCGCGGAGTCGGGAACGGGGCCGTCGCGCTCGGGGAGGTCCGGGCGGCCGGGGATCTCGTCGCGCTTGGAGAGGTCGGGACGGCCGGACGTGCCGACTCCGCTGTCGCCCTGACCCGGCTGCTCGCTCACGTTGATCCTCCTGGCACTTCTGACCTGTGGTGTCGGACAAGTGACGCCGCGTACGGCCGGTAGGCTTCGGGTGTTCGTGCCAACCCCACCGTCCACCAGGGAGTCATGGTGTCCGCCCGGCTCGTCGTCCTCGTCTCCGGCGCGGGGACCAACCTACAGGCGCTGCTCGACGCGTGTTCGGATCCAGCCTACGGGGCACGCGTGGTGGCCGTGGGCGCGGACCGCGGGGAGATCGCCGGACTGGAGCGGGCCGCCGCCGCGGGACTGCCCACGTTCACGGCGCGCATCCCCGACTTCGCGAGCCGGGACGCCTGGGACGCGGCGCTGACGGACGCCGTCGCGGCCCACGAGCCGGACCTGGTGATCTCCGCTGGCTTTATGAAGATCCTCGGCAGGCGGTTCCTGGAACGGTTCGGCGGCCGGATCGTCAACACCCATCCGGCGCTGCTTCCCTCCTTCCCGGGCGCGCACGCCGTACGGGACGCCCTGGCGTACGGCGTGAAGGTGACGGGCTGTACGGTGCACTTCGTCGACGAAGGAGTGGACACCGGACCCGTCATCGCCCAGGAGACCGTTCCCGTGGGCTGGCACGACGACGAAGACTCCCTGCACGAACGCATCAAGCAGGTGGAGCGCCGGCTCCTGGTCGACGTCGTGGGACGGCTGGCCCGCGACGGCTGGACCACGCGGGGCAGGCGGGTCTCCATGAAGTGCCGGACCTGTGGACCAACCGATGAGGGGAGCTCGACCGGTGAGTCGGGTCGCGATTGAGCGTGCGCTGATCAGCGTTTATGACAAGACGGGGCTGGAGGAGCTGGCCCAGGGCCTGCACCGGGCCGGCGTCGAGATCGTGTCCACCGGCTCCACGGCGGCGAAGATCGCAGCCGCGGGCGTGCCGGTCATGCGGGTCGAGAAGCTCACCGGGTTCCCCGAGTGCCTCGACGGCCGGGTCAAGACCCTGCACCCCCGGGTGCACGCGGGCCTGCTCGCCGACCGGCGCAAGGACGATCACGTTCAGCAGCTGGAAGACCTCTCGGTCGAGCCGTTCGACCTGGCCGTGGTCAACCTCTACCCGTTCGCCGACACCGTCGCCTCCGGCGCCAAGCCGGACGAGTGCGTCGAGCAGATCGACATCGGCGGGCCGACCATGGTCCGCGCCGCCGCCAAAAACCACGCCAGCGTCGCCGTCGTGGTGGACCCGTCCTCCTACGGCTCGGTGCTGGCCGCGGTGGAGGCGGGCGGCTTCACCCTTGACGAACGCCGTCGCCTCGCCGCCGCCGCGTTCGCCCACACCGCCTCGTACGACGTCGCCGTGGCCTCCTGGTTCGCAGGCGTCTACGCGCCGGACGAGGTGGCGGCGGAGGCGCAGTGGCCCGACTTCCTGGGCGCCACCTGGCAGCGCAAGAACGTGCTGCGCTACGGGGAGAACCCCCACCAGCGCGCCGCGCTGTTCACCGCCGACGGCCCCGGCGGCACGGCCGGGCTCGCCGGAGCCGAGCAGCTGCACGGCAAGGAGATGTCCTACAACAACTACGTCGACGCCGACGCGGCCAGGCGCGCCGCGTACGACTTCGATGAGCCCGCCGTCGCGATCATCAAGCACGCCAACCCGTGCGGCATCGCGATCGGCGGTGACGTCGCAGAGGCTCACCGCAAGGCGCACGAGTGCGACCCTGTCTCGGCGTTCGGCGGCGTGATCGCCGTCAACCGGCCCGTGACCGAGGCGATGGCCGCCCAGGTCGCCGAGGTCTTCACCGAGGTCGTCGTGGCGCCGGGGTTCGAGCCCGCGGCGCTGGAGATCCTGACCAGGAAGAAGAACATCCGCCTGCTGGTGTGCCAGGACGCTCCGGCCGACCCGGTCGAGTTCCGGCGGATCGACGGCGGCGTGCTCGTCCAGTCCGTCGACCGCGTCGACGACCCCGGCGACGACCCGGCCGGCTGGGAGCTCAAGACCGGCCAGGCCGCCGACGAGGCGACGCTGCGCGACCTCGCGTTCGCCTGGAAGGCCTGCCGCGCGGTCAAGTCCAACGCCATCCTGCTCGCCGCCGACGGCGCCACCACCGGTGTCGGCATGGGCCAGGTCAACCGGGTCGACTCGGCCCGGCTGGCGGTGACCCGTGCCGGTACGGAACGGGCGGCCGCCTCGGTGGGGGCCTCCGACGCCTTCTTCCCGTTCCCCGACGGACTGGAAGTCCTGACCGACGCGGGCGTCCGGGCCATCGTCGAGCCGGGCGGCTCGGTCAACGACGAGAAGGTCATCGAGGCCGCCCAGAAGGCCGGGATCACCCTCTACTTCACGGGCGTCCGGCACTTCTTCCATTGATCGGCTCCGCCGTGTGGCGGGTTTTACGTTTGGACGTTGGTAACCTCGGGAAACGTCGCGCCTTCTTGACCCCATCATGACTCCGGCGCGCCCAAGCGCTGAAGGAGGCGTGATGGATTTCCTGGCTACTCTCATCCTGGGCAACGTCGTGCAGACGGCATCCCTGCTGATGGAGTCCCGTCAGCTGATCGGGCTCGTCGCGGCCTTCTTCGCCGCGATGCTGGCCGCCCAGCTCGGCTGGCACGGCACCGACCGCTTGATCGCCTGGCGGGGCCGCCCCGACCAGGACTGACGCGCGCCGCGAACGCGGCCCGCGGATCGCCGCCCAGGCCCGCCCGATCGCCGCTCCGGCCCGTTCGCGGGAAGCCACTAGCATGGGGCCAACGCGACTGGCGCAGTCAAGGTGGATTCGACCACCGGGGAGCGAAGGACGGCCCGCACACCGCGCGCCTGGGTGTACGGGCCCCTGAGCACGCGGAGGAACCAATGACGGCACAGGTCCTGGACGGCAAGGCCACGGCCGCGGAGATCCGCGCCGACCTCAAGATCCGCGTCGAGGCGCTGCGCGAGCGCGGCGTGTCGGTGGGGCTCGGCACCGTACTGGTCGGCGACGACCCCGGCAGCCACGCCTACGTCACCATGAAGCACCGCGACTGCGCCGAGGTCGGCATCGAGAGCATCCGGCGCGACCTGCCCGCCGACGCCTCCCAGGAGGACGTGGAACGGGCCGTCGCCGAGCTGAACGCCGACCCCGCCTGCACCGGCTACATCGTCCAGCTGCCGCTGCCCAAGGGGCTGAACGAGCAGCGCGTGCTGGAGCTGATCGATCCGGCCAAGGACGCCGACGGTCTCCAGCCGGTCAACCTGGGCCGCCTCGTCCTGATGGAAGAGGCCCCGCTGCCCTGCACGCCCAAGGGCATCGTCGCCCTCCTGCGCCGGTTCGACGTGCCGCTGCGCGGCGCGGACGTCACGGTGATCGGCCGCGGCGTCACCGTCGGCCGCCCGCTCGGCCTCCTGCTGACCCGCCGCAGCGAGAACGCGACCGTGACCCTGTGCCATACCGGCACCCGGGACCTGGCCGCCCATGTGCGCGACGCCGACATCGTGGTGGCCGCCGCGGGCGTTCCCGGTCTCATCACCGGCGACATGATCAAGCCGGGGGCCGCCGTCCTGGACGTCGGCGTCTCCCGGGTCGACGGCAAGCTCGCGGGCGACGTGGCCGACTCGGTGCGCGACGTGGCCGGATGGGTGGCGCCCAACCCCGGCGGGGTGGGCCCCATGACGCGCGCGATGCTGCTCGCCAACGTGGTGGAGGCCGCGGAGGCGGCCTCGCGGGCCTGACCGGCGGAGCCGAAAGCGGCGGACGACAGGGCCGCCCGCCGTGACCAGGCGAACGATTCCGGTCGCATGATCACGGCGGGCGGTTCCTGCGGCCGCCCCCGGGTTTGCGCTGCCGTGGGGGACGGCCGCAGTTCAACTCAGCTGGCCCGGCGGCCGGCGGCGCTGGTGGCCGGCCCGCGTGGACCCGCTGGGTGCCCTGTCGCGTGGTTGGCACCCGGCGGTGCCGCGCGTCGTACTCCCCCCGGCCCCTGACCGTCGAGCGGCCGGTTCTGCTGGGGGACGTGCACCGGGGGCAGCGGCCGGACGAGGCCCATCGCGATGACCTCGTTGGCCAGCCGGGTACGGCGGTTGGCGCCCTCGGGGATGCGGAACTTCTGGTAGAGCCGCAGCAGGTGCTGCTTGACCGCCGCCTCGGTCACCACGAGGTCGGCTGCGATCTCCCGCGCGGTGGCGGGGGCGACGAAGGCCTCGTCCGAGAGGGCGGGCCGGCAGAGCGAGGTCAGCACATCGACCTCGCGGCGGGTGAGTTCGGGTGCCACGGCGCGCCGCAGCTCGACGTCGGGATCGACCTCCTCGCGGGGGATTCCCCCCATCCGGCAGCGCGCCGTGCCGAAGCTCACGACGTCACCGTCCTCCAGTACGCGGCGGGCGATCGGCCGGCCGTTGACACGGGTGCCGTTCCGTGACAGCCCCATGTCGACCACGTATACGTACGGGCCGCGCCGAACGATCTCTGCGTGCAATCGGGACACACTCGGGTCGTCGAGGCGAATGTCGACTCCTCGCCCTCTCCCGACCGTCGTGACGTCGGGGCGCAGCGGCATCACCAGCCCGCTGTCCTCGATCCGCATGAACGGCCCCTCCACGGCAGTCCTCCCAGCTAGTTAGCGACCCCTGTCTGCCGGGTTACCCGGGCGCGTCACCGTCACACCCTCCTACTGGCGAGTAGGGACTGTGACACAAGGCTTTTCGTGTCCATCCACACGTATCGGACCCCACCAGTATCAGCTCCGCCGTGAGTCTTTCCCGGGAAGGGGTCGCCGGACGGCAGAAATGTCCGGAGATGCCGCCCCGAAACCCGGGGTCGGGCGGCGCCGGTCGTGCGGGTGCCCGGTTGCGACTACCGTGGAATCCGACCGAACGTCCGGCCCGACCGCGAAGCGAGGCCCATGAGCACGGAGCTGCACCGGCGCCGGCGGAGAGCACCCAAGCGGCGCGGCGCCTCACCCCACTGGCTGAGTCAGCTGCCGTACGTGATCGTGCTCTGCGGGGTCGCGGGCGGTCTGGTCCTGTGCTCGCTCAACTATTTCCGCAAGGGCTCCGGCCTGATGGCCGCCGCCGTGCTCTTCGGCGCGCTCGCCCGGCTGGTGCTCCCCCCGAGCCAGGTCGGGATGCTGGAGACCCGCAAGAAGTGGATGGACGTGGCGACGATGACGGGCTTCGCCGTGGCCATCGCCGTGGTCGCCTGGGTCGTGCCCGACTAGTCACCCGATGTAGCCATAAGATCTAAAAGGTGGGCCGAGGTCTAGACCTTTGACCCGGCTCGGATAGCCTGACCAGTTGAGCCTTACAAGGACTGCTGGCCGGTGTAGGAAAGGGACAGCAACAGCATGCCCAAGATCAAAGTAGCGGGCCCTGTCGTCGAACTCGACGGCGACGAAATGACCAGGATCATCTGGCAGTTCATCAAGGACCAGTTGATCCTGCCCTATCTCGACGTGGACCTGAAGTACTACGACCTCGGGATCGAGCACCGTGACGCCACGGACGACCAGGTCACCATCGACGCCGCCAACGCGATCAAGCAGTACGGCGTCGGCGTGAAGTGTGCCACGATCACCCCCGACGAGGCACGGGTCGAGGAGTTCGGCCTCAAGAAGATGTGGCGTTCCCCCAATGGAACGATCCGCAACATCCTCGGCGGCGTGATCTTCCGCGAGCCCATCATCATGCAGAACGTCCCCCGGCTCGTGCCGGGCTGGACCAAGCCCATCGTGGTCGGCCGTCACGCCTTCGGCGACCAGTACAAGGCCACCGACTTCAAGGTCCCCGGCCCGGGCAAGCTGACGGTGACGTTCACTCCGGAGGACGGCTCCGAGCCCATGGAGTTCCACGTCGTGGACTACCCCGAGGGCGGCGGCGTCGCGCTGTCGATGTACAACTTCCGCAAGTCCATCGAGGACTTCGCGCGCGCCTCGTTCCGGTACGGCCTGTCCCGGGACTACCCGGTCTACATGTCGACCAAGAACACGATCCTCAAGGCCTACGACGGCATGTTCAAGGACGTGTTCCAGGAGATCTTCGACGCCGAGTTCAAGGCCGACTTCGAGGCCAAGGGGCTCACCTACGAGCACCGGCTCATCGACGACATGGTCGCCGCCTCGCTCAAGTGGGAGGGCGGCTACGTCTGGGCGTGCAAGAACTACGACGGTGACGTCCAGTCCGACACCGTCGCCCAGGGCTTCGGCTCCCTCGGCCTGATGACCTCGGTGCTCATGACCCCCGACGGCCGGACCGTCGAGGCCGAGGCCGCGCACGGCACGGTGACCCGCCACTACCGGCAGCACCAGCAGGGCAAGCCGACCTCCACCAACCCCATCGCGTCCATCTTCGCGTGGACCCGGGGCCTGGCCCACCGAGGCAAGCTCGACGGTCAGCCGGAAGTCACGGCGTTCGCCGACACGCTGGAGCGCGTCTGCGTCGACACCGTCGAGAACGGCCAGATGACCAAGGATTTGGCGCTGCTGGTCGGTTCCGAGACCCCGTTCCTGACCACGCAGGAGTTCCTGCACGCGCTGGACGTCAACCTCCAGAAGAAGATCAACGAGAACTGATCTCTCGACCCCGCCGACGCGGGGGATCGCTTGGAAGGCCGTTCCGGAGACCCCGGGGCGGCCTTCGGCGTTGTGCGTTCTGTGGGATCGGGCACCTCTGGCCACCGGCACGCCGTACGCGCGATAGCCTGACCGGTGAAATATCTCGACGACGAGAGAAACCCAAGGCGGCGCCTCTCGATCAGGCCACAGCAGGAGATGAAGAAGGCAATGGCTCGCACCCCAGTCACCGTCACCGTCACCGGCGCCGCCGGCCAGATCGGCTACGCGCTGCTGTTCCGCATCGCGTCCGGACAGCTGCTCGGCGCCGACACGCCCGTTCGCCTGCGCCTGCTGGAGATCCCGCAGGCGGTCAAGGCCGCCGAGGGCACCGCCATGGAGCTCGACGACTGCGCCTTCCCGCTGCTGGACGGCATCGACATCTTCGACGACGCCACCCAGGCCTTCGCCGGCGCCAACGTCGCCCTGCTGGTCGGCGCCCGTCCCCGTACCAAGGGCATGGAGCGCGGCGACCTGCTGGAGGCCAACGGCGGCATCTTCAAGCCGCAGGGCGAGGCCATCAACGCCGGCGCCGCGGACGACATCAAGGTCCTGGTCGTGGGCAACCCGGCCAACACCAACGCCCTCATCGCCCAGCAGCACGCCCCGGACGTACCGGCCGAGCGCTTCACGGCGATGACCCGTCTCGACCACAACCGCGCGCTGGCCCAGCTGTCCAAGAAGGCCGGCGTCTCGGTCTCCGAGATCACGAAGCTGACGATCTGGGGCAACCACTCGGCCACCCAGTACCCGGACGTGTTCCACGCCGAGATCGCGAGCAAGAACGCCGCCGAGACCGTCAACGACCAGGCGTGGCTGGAGAACGACTTCATCCCCACCGTCGCCAAGCGCGGCGCCGCGATCATCGAGGCCCGGGGCGCGTCCTCGGCCGCCTCGGCCGCCTCCGCCGCCGTCGACCACGTGCACACCTGGGTCAACGGCACGGCCGAGGGCGACTGGACGTCCATGGCGGTCGTCTCCGACGGTTCCTACGGCGTGCCCGAGGGCCTGATCTCGTCGTTCCCGGTCACCACCAAGGACGGCAGGTGGGAGATCGTCCAGGGGCTGGAGATCAACGACTTCTCCCGTGCCCGCATCGACGCCTCGGTCGGCGAGCTGGCCGAGGAGCGCGACGCGGTGCGCAAGCTGGGCCTCATCTGACGTCGGGGCGACCTTGACGTGACGCGAGCCCCGGGCCGGGAGGTCCGGGGCTCGCCGCCTCCGGGGGCATGGGGATATCCGGTTGACGGCACAGTGCCGTAAATGTCGGGGATGCCCCGCAACCACTCGATAAGGTGACGGGTCAGCCGTTACGCGTACCGAGGGTGGCGGCGTTCGCCGGGAGGACGAACGGGTGGAGCAGGCGTTTCAAGTCGATCTACGTGGCGTGGTGGACCTGCTCAGCCGCCATCTGTACTCCAGTCCCCGCGTCTACCTTCGTGAGCTCCTGCAGAACGCGGTGGACGCCATCACGGCCCGCGGCGAGGCCGCCCCGGGGAGCGGAACGGTCACCATCGAGACGCGCGACGGCCTGCTGCGCGTCCACGACGACGGGATCGGCCTCACCGAGGACGAGGTCCACCGGCTGCTCGCCACCATCGGCCGTTCGTCCAAGCGGGACGAGCTGGGCTTCGCACGGCACGACTTCCTCGGCCAGTTCGGGATCGGCCTGCTTTCGGCGTTCCTGGTCGCCGACGAGATCGAGGTCGTGACCCGGTCGGCGCGTGCGGGCGACGGTGGCCCCAGCGGCGGCGGGACGGCCGTCCGGTGGACCGGCTACGCCGACGGCCGCTACCAGGTCGAGCGCGGTGAACGCGACGAGCCCGGCACGACCGTCACGCTGCGGTCCCGTCCCGGCTCGGCCGACCTGCTCAGCCCCGCCACCGTCGCCGAGCTCGCCCGCGCGTACGGCTCGCTGCTGCCGGTCGAGCTCACCGTGGACGGGGCGACGATCACCCGGGAGGGACCGCCCTGGCAGGCCGCGTACCCCGACCCCGCGCGGCGCCGCCGGGCGCTCGACGCCTACTGCCGTGACCTGTACGGCTTCGAGCCGTACGACCTGATCGACCTCAGCGTGCCCGAGGCCGGGCTCACCGGTGTCGCCTTCGTCCTTCCGCAACCCGTCACGCCGAGTGCGCGCGCCGCGCACCGCGTCTACCTCAAGCGGATGCTGCTGGCCGAGAACGTCGAGGGCCTGCTGCCCGAGTGGGCGTTCTTCGTGCGCTGCGTGGTGGACGCGGGGGAGCTGCGGCCGACGGCCAGCCGTGAGGCGCTGTACGAGGACGAGCTGCTGGAGTCGACCCGGGACGCGCTCGGCGAGCGACTGCGCCAGTGGCTCGTCCGGTTGTCGGAGACCGATCCGGCGCGGTTGCGCGGTTTCCTGCGGCTGCACCAGCTCGGCGTCAAGGCCATGGCGCTGCACGACGACGACATGTTGCGCATCGTCGACCGCTGGCTGGAGTTCGAGACCTCCGCCGGTCCGATGACGCTGGCGGAGTTCCGCAAGCGCCACGCCGACGGCCGCTACACCACGAGCGTGGAGGAGTTCCGTCGGTTGTCGGCGGTCTCCGCCGCCCAGGGCGTCGGGCTGGTGAACGGCGGCTACGTCCACGACACCGAGATCATCGAGCGGCTTCCGCACATCGATCCGGACGTGGCGCTGCGGCGCCTCGACCCGGCGGAGCTGACCACCCACTTCGGGGTGCTCGATCCGGGTACCGAGCTCGCGCTGCGGCCGTTCCTCGCCGCCGCGCAGCGCGCCGTCGACCGGCTCGGCTGCGAGGTCGTCCTGCGCGACTTCGATCCGCCGTCGCTGCCCGCCCTCTACCTCAGCAGCCGCGCGGCCCGGCACCAGGCGGAGCTGGAGGAGGCCCGGGAGCTGGCCGACGACCTCTGGAGCGGCGTGCTCGGCGCGATGGGCGACGCGGCCGAACGCGACCGCCCGCAGCTGGTCCTCAACCATCGCAATCCCCTCACCCGCCGCGTCACCATGATCAAACCCGGCGCGCCGCCGCCGGCCGGCGGCGCCGCCGACGAGGGCCTGGTAGAGCTGGCGGTGCAGGCGCTGTACGGGCAGGCGCTGCTGCTCGGCCACCATCCGCTGCGCGCCGTCGACACCGCCGTGCTGAACCGTTCGTTCCTCGGCCTGCTGGACTGGGCCGTGCACGACCCGGAGGACACACCGTGAGCGCCGACCGCGTCTATGACCTGATGGCGCGTGCGGGGGAGCTCCCGTACGGCGAGGCCAAGACGGTGCTCGTGGAGGACGCCCTCCGGCAGGCCGAGGCCGCGGGCGACGCCGAGCTGGCGTTCCGGGTGCGGTTGGAGCTGACCACGGCCTACCAGTACGGCGGGGAGCCGGCGAAGGCGTTCACCACGTTCAGCCGCTGCCTGTCCGACCACGACCGCGACCCGGGCCGGTTCGACGAGGAGCACCGGCTGCTCTGGCAGTTCAAGTGGATGGTGAACTCCCTCACCCTCTTTCCCGAGATCCCGCTCGACCGGACGTACGCCGTCCTGGACGACATGGAGCGCCGCTACCTGCTGAGCGGCCACAGCCTGCAGGCGGTCTTCCACTACCGGCACGTGGTGGCGCGTCATGTGGGCGATGCCGGGGCGGCCGACGAGTGGTTCGCGCGGTGGCGTGCGGCGCCCCGCGACCAGCTGTCGGACTGCGCCGGGTGCGACCCGACCGGGATGGTCCATCACCTCGCGAGGCGGGGCGCTGACGAGGAGGCGCTGGCCATCGCGGCGCCCGTGCTGAACGCCGAGCTCAACTGCACCGAGCAGCCGCAGGGCATCCTCACCGCGCTGCTTCCGGTCTATCTCCGCACGGGCCGCCTGGGGGACGCGCGGGACGCGCACCGGCGCGGCTACCGGATCATGCGGGCCAACATCGCGGACTTCGCCGACATCGCCGAGCACATCGAGTTCTGCGCGCGGACCGGCAACGAGCCGCGGGGACTGGAGATCCTCCAGCGCCATCTGGGCTGGCTGGACCGGGCGCCGAGCCCGCACTCGGCGATGCGGTTCGCCGCCGCGGGCGCGTTGCTGCTGCGCCGCCTGGAGGAGACCGGCCACGCTGGCGAGGTCGTGCTGCGCCGTCCCGCGCACGACGACCGTGCGGCGGCGGACGTGCCCGCCGCCGAGCTGGCGGCCGAACTGGCCGCGCGGGCCACGGAGCTCGCCGCGCGCTTCGACGCCCGCAACGGCAGCACGCACCAGGGCGACGTCGTCCGGGAGCTCCTCGCGGCCGGGCCGATCGTCGATCACCTGCCGTTGACCGCGCACGACCGCCGCGCCGTGAGCGCGCCGCCCGCCGAGCCGGCGGCCGCCCGCCGCCCCGCCCCGGACTACGCCGACGTCGATGATCTCGACGCGCTCCTGGCGGCGGGCAACGAGCGATGGCAGGCCCGTGACCTGGACGCGGCGCGGGCGGCCTGGCGGCGCTTCGACGAGATCCTGGCGGCGGCCGGCGCCGAGCCCACCACGGCGCAGCGGGCTCAGCGCGCCGACGGGCGGGGCCTCGAACTGCTCATGACCGGCGAACCGGAGGCCGGGCTGGCCGAGTGGCGGCGCGCGGCGGAGCTGCACGCCGAGGCGGGGGACCACGTCCTCCAGCACTCCGTCCTCAGCCGGATCGGCGGGACCCTCGCGGGTCTCGGCCGCCTCGACGAGGGCGTCCCGCTGCTCACGGCCGCGGTGGCGTACCTCGACGAGCACGCCCCGGGAACGCGGCGCGCCATGACCGCGCGGCTCCGGCTCAGCGGACACCACCTGGAGGCGGACAGGCCGGCGGAGGCGGTCGAGACGCTCGCCGGTCTCGACCCCGACGGGCCGTACGACATCGGTGATCTGGAGCTTCACCGTGCTCAGGCGCTGGCCCGCCTCGGCCGTGACGAGGAGGCCGAGGCCGCGCTGCGGCGGGCCTGCGGCGCGCTGCGGACCGCCGAGAACCGCGAGCCGCTCGCCCAGGCGGCCTTCATGCTCGGGCGACTGCTCTCGCACGACCCGGCAGGACGGGACGAGGCGCTCGCGGCGTTCGACGAGACGCTGGCGCACGCCGTGCCGCCCCAGCTCCGGCTGGCCGCGCACGCCGAGCGCGGCACGCTCCTGCTGTCATGCGAGCGGGCGGCGGACGCGGTGGCCGACCTCGTGGAGGCCGTGGCGGGTTATACCGCCGAGGGGGCGCACGCCCAGGCCGCCTACGTGCGGGTCGAACTGGCGGCGGCCTACTACACGACCGGACGGCACTTCGAGGCGGCCGAGGTCGCCGAGGAGGCGGCCCCGGTCCTGGCCCAGCTGGACGACCCGGGCGCCGAACGCCGGCTCCGCTTCATCCTCGCCCACTCCCAGCGGGAGCTCGGTGAGCCGCAGGCCGCCGACCTCTTCACCGAGCTGGCGCGTGAGGACCCCGATCCCGCCGCCGCCGCGCGGCTCCTGGAGTCCGCCGCCGAGGTCCTGACCGGGCTGGACAAGGACGCGCTGGCGGCGGAACGGTTCGCCGAGTCCGCCGGGGCGTTCGCCGACGCCGGGGACGCCTACGGTGTCGTCCGTACGCGGCGGCGCAGCGCGCTCTGCCATCTGTGGAGCGGCCGGCCGGACGAGGCTCTGGCCGAAATGGAACGAGCCAGAACCGGTCTGGACGCGCTGCCGGACGGCAATCCGGCGGCTGTGACGTGGGAGAGGTCGATGGTGGCGTACGACGAGGCACGCCTGTTCGCCAACCTCTCGCGCTACGACGAAGCGCTCCGCAGCGTCGGCGAGGCCATCGACGGTTACACGGCCCTTGATGAGGGGGAGGCCGCTGAGGCCGCCCGGCGCCTGCGCTCCAGCATCCAAGACGAACTCGCATGACTCTGCGTGTCCGCCTGTGGTGACAAGACGCATTCAATAGACTTCACTCCGTACACGGGGGTAGAGGTGTACGGCCCTTCCGGCTCGCGGTGGGCGGCCGTCGCCTTCGCAGGTCGGGGTGGATCTTCCATGCGTCGGGTTCCGGTCGCGCACGGCTCAGCCGGCGCCGCCTTGTCCATCACGGCTCTGTCGATCACCGCTCTGTCCGTCACCGCCGTGCCGATGGTCACCGGATCGATCGCCACCGGGCCGGCGGCGGCCGCCGAGGTGCCGCCGTCCCTGGCCGCGGCGGACCTGCGGATGGAGCTCACCGGTCCGTCCCGCCGGGTCAGGACCGGCTCCGTCGTCGACTACGCCGTGCGGCTCCGCAACGCGGGACCGGCCGCCGTCAGCGACGCCGCGGCCAAGGTGCGGCTGCCTCGCGGGATCGCCGTCATCGAGGTCTCCGACCCCCGGTGCCGTGAACGCGGGCGGACGCTCAGGTGCGCGCCCGCCGCCCTCGCCGCGGGAACGTCGCGCACCGTCCACATCCTGGGGATAGTGAAGCCGTCCGCGCACGGCTCGTACCGGGTCAGGGCGCGGACGTACGCGCGCAGCGCCGCCGATCCCGTCCTGCGCAACAACCAGGCCCGCGCGGTCATGAGGGTCGCGCCGAGCACCGACGTGGCGGTGCGGGTGTCCGCACCGCGCCGGATGCCGCCGGACGGCAGGCTCACGCTCGCGGTCACCGTCGTCAACCGCGGGCCCCGTCCGGCGCGGCGCGTCAGGGTGCACCTGGGGGCGCACGGAGCCCGGCTCGCCAAGCCGTGGAGGAGCTGGGACACCGCCTGCCGGGTGACGGGCGGCAAGGCGGGCGGATCGGCGGGCGGTCACTTCCTGAGGTGCTCGCTGGGCGACCTGGCGGTGGGAGCACGGCGGACCCTGTACGTCCGGGCGCGTTTCTCGCCGGCGGCGCGGGCCCTCGTTCAGGAGTACGCGATCACCGCCTCGCACAGGCTCGGCGACCGGCGCCCGGCCAACAACACCGTCACCGCCCGGTTGCGCGGCGCCCGCGTCAGATGACGCGACGCGCTCCCGCAGCGGGCTCCGCCTCGAAGATCGCTGGTGCCGTCCAGCTCCGGGCGGCGTAGGCGTCCTCGATCGCCGCCCGTACGTTCCCGGCGCGGTCGGCGGCCGTCAGCACGATCGCCGAGCCGCCGAAACCGCCGCCGATCATGCGGCCGCCCCGGGCCCCGGCGCGCAGCGCCTCCTCGACCGCCACGTCCGCCTCGGGCCACGAGACCTCGAACTGGTCCCGCAGCGACAGGTGCGACGCCGTCAGCATCGACCCCAGCTCCGCCACCGCGCCCGCCCGCAGCAGGCCGACGGCCGCCTCGACCCGGTGGTTCTCGGTGACGACGTGCTGCACGCGCCGGCGCAGCACCGGATCCGCCAGGGAGCCGAGCGCCGCGGCGAGGTCCTTGACGTCGCGGAGGGCCGGGACGCCGAGCAGCCGGGCGGCCTCCTCGCACTCGGCCCGGCGCCGCGCGTACTCCCCGGCGGTCAGGGTGTGCGCCGCGCGGGTGTCGACGACCAGCACGGTCAGCCCGGACGCGGCGGGGTCGAACGGGACGTGGGAGCTCAGGCCGGAACGGCAGTCGAGCAGGAGCGCGTGGCCGTCCCTGGACAGCAGCGACGCCGACTGGTCCATGATCCCGCAGGGCACGCCCACGTGCTCGTTCTCGGCCCGCTGGGCGAGCAAGGCCAGCTCGCGCCGGTCGATCTCGATCCCGTAGAGGTCGCAGAGGGCCAGAGCGGTCGCACATTCCAGCGCCGCCGAGGACGACAGGCCCGCACCGGCCGGCAGATCGGAGTCGATCAGCAGTGAGGCGCCGCCGGCGCCGTGCTCGCGCAGCAGCCAGGCGACCCCGGCCGGATAGGCGGCCCACCCCTCCAGCGAACCGCCGTCCACCGGCACGACGACGCCCTGGTCGGCGGCCTGGAGCGACCGCAGGTGCAGCAGACCGTCGGCACGGCGGGCCGCGGCGACCGAGACGCCGCGTGCCAGGGCGAACGGCAGCACGAAGCCGTCGTTGTAGTCGGTGTGCTCGCCGATCAGGTTGAGGCGGCCGGGCGCGTGCCAGACACCCTCGGGATCCCGCTGGTAGGCCTCGCCGAACGCCGCCGCGAGCGCGGTCGGGTCGGGGCTCATCGCGACTGGATGAAGGCCCAGGCGTCGGTGACCATGGTCCGCAGGTCGCGTTCGGGCTTCCAGCCCAGCGTCGAGCGGATCTTGTCGGACGAGGCCACCAGCACCGCCGGGTCGCCGGCGCGGCGCGGGCTGACCACGGCCGGGATCGGGTGCCCGGTCACCTCGCGGCAGACCTCGATGACCTCGCGGACCGAGTAGCCGCTGCCGCTGCCCAGGTTGAAGATCTTGTGCTCGCCCGCGGCGCCCGGGGAGCCCGCCTCGCCCGGCGCGCACGCGTCCAGCGCCAGCAGGTGCGCCACGCCCAGGTCGATCACGTGCACGTAGTCACGGACGCAGGTGCCGTCGGGCGTGGGGTAATCCTCGCCGAACACGCTGACCGACTCGCGCTCGCCCAGCGCCACCTTGAGCACGTTCGGGATCAGGTGCGTTTCGACGGTGTGGCGCTCGCCGTACGCGCCGTACGCTCCGGCCACGTTGAAGTAGCGGAGCGAGACGCCGCCCAGGCCGAACAGCCGCGCGTACTCGGCCAGCGCCGTGTCGATCGCGAGCTTGGACGCGCCGTACGGGTTGGTGGGCCGGGTCGGGTCGGTCTCCAGGATCGGCGTGGACTCCGGCTCGCCGTAGGTCGCCGCCGTCGAGGAGAAAACGATCTTGGATACGCCGGTGCGGCGCATCGCGTCCAGCAGCGCCAGCGCCTCGCCGAGGTTCTTGTCCCAGTACAGCCCCGGCTTCTCCACCGACTCGCCGACGAGCGACTTGGCCGCGAAGTGCAGCACCGCGTCGAAGCCCGCGCCGTCGAGCACCTCGAACGCCTTGTCGCGCAGCGTGCCCCGGACCAGCCGGGCGCCCTCCGGGGTCGCGTCCTCGTGCCCCGTGGACAGGTCGTCGAGCACGACCACCTCGTGCCCTGCCTCCAGCAGCAGTGCGGTGACGACGCTGCCGATGTAGCCGGCGCCTCCGGTGACGAGAAGCTTCATGGATGAGGGCCTTCCTGGTCGGTCTACCTGGGGTTTCGTGAAACCGGTCGGCTAAATCCCCACTGATTCCCCACGACCCGAGGGATCATACTGCCTTGATCCGTCTCCGATTGAGGGATTGCCGGGCCGCCTGACGGCCTGCGTCTGTGGGGTCCGCGTACATGTCCAGTGTGATGCTTGACTTGCTGTGCCCGAGCACGGATTGAACGGTTTTCACGTCCACACCGTCACCGATGAGGAAGGTCGCCATCGTGTGCCGGAGCTGATGAGGCGTGATCTTAACCTTGGCCCTGTCGCAAGCCTTCTTCCACAGGGGTTGAAGGTCATCCCGGAGCATCGGCTTGCCGTCGTAGCGGATGAAGAGGAGCCGCACGGCCCGCATCTCTTCGTCACCGTTCCGCCGCCGAAACCGCATGACGTGGGCGGCCGGTGGGTTGTCCTTCAGCCACTCCTTGAGAGCTAGGGCGAGTGTCTGGGACATCAGCACTCGGCGCGATCCGGCCTTGCTCTTTGGTTCCTTCAGGTAGATCTCCTTCGTCTTGTGGTGCTTGGCCATCTGCCGGTCGAGGAGGATCTCTCCGCTCTCCGTGTCGATCTGGTCTTCGCACAGCCCCAGAACCTCGCCCACCCGGGCGCCCGTTTCGGCAAGGACCGTGAACATGGTCCGTAGCTTGTCGTCGGCAGCCATGGCCTTCTCGGCTGCCTCGAACTGCTGTGCGCTCAGCGACTTGGGCTGTCGCTCCTTCTTGGGCGGGACGATGACACCGATCTTCGGGTCTTTCCGGACGATGATGTCCTTGGCGATCGCATCGCGGATGACCATGCAGACCAGCGTGAAGTAGGTCGCTGCGTGCTTGCCTTGGCTCTGTAGGGCGTCCACGAAGTCTTGGAGCGCCTGGGGAGTCAGCCGGGCCATCGGCGTGTCTCCGATTAGAGGGTTGATCGTCTTCTCTAGTCGGGACTTGTACGTCCGGTAGCTGCTGTCCGGATCGATGTCCGTCTTGGAAGCGAGCCACTTGGCAGCCTGGTCCCTGAAGAGAATCTTTGCCTTCCTACGATCTACGAACGTGCCTTCGCGCCGTGAGGTGCGGATGCGATCCCGCTCCGCTCGCACATGCTCCAGGTCTTCAGACGGCTTGACGCGCTCCTCCTTGCCGTTGACGGTGGTGCGCCACCCGTAGACCTTGACGTACCGCCCGTTGGCACCCTTGACCTTCTCGCCCTTGCGGTTGCGCTTCCAGCGCCAAGAGATTCCATCAGGCGTCGTGTCTTCCCAGTTGTCGGCCAAGTCAGTTCCCTTCCTTCGGTTTGATCATCTGTTCCATGAGGGAGATCGCCTTGTCGCTCAGAGCTCCTCCTGGTTGGCGTTCGGTCGCTTGGGTGAGCATCCCGGCGGCTCTGGCCTGGACGACCCAGTTGGACGCGGTGCGGCGCCCGACGCCCGTCGCCTCGGCAAGCATCTGCACGGGGTTGGGGTAACCGGTCTCGGCATACCCGGCGTAGGCGTGAGCTACGGCAACGTGGAAGATGTCGGGCCGCCCCCGGCGTCCAGGGTTCGGGTCAGCGTTGACATGTTCGGTGATGACGTCCAGGGCTCCACCCAGGAGGTAGCGGTCATCCTCGGGACGCGGCTTCATCTCCGGATCGTCCGCGTCCCATGTCGGTTCGTAGGGCGATGGACCTAGCTCACGCACCTTCACGGCCAACCGGGCAAGCGGGATGCTCCGCAGGGTGCCAGTGGTGATCCCACGTCCTAGGTCGCGAGGCTGTGCATCCTCAGCAGGAACGATGTGCAGGTCCCGGGGGCCGCCATGCTCACCTGGTGGCCACCAGGCTCGAACTTCCCACCCCCCAACACGGCCGATAGCCACGATGCCCTCACGGCCGTCCATCTCTTCAGCAGGCCTGAAGGTGAAGCCTTCGGTACTGGTCTCGTCTGCGCTCACAACCGACACCGTACAGCAACCACAGACAGCTTGCCAGCCTATACAAGTACAGGCTTGACAGCCTGTACCTAGTTACTTCAGTATGAGGTTCAGCCGCACGATCGGGCCCACGGGCGGCTGGCTTAGTTACTTGGATCGACTGAACTGAGGAGAGCGCATGAGCAACACACCCACGCCCACAGATCGGCTGATGGAGACCCCGGAAGTCGCTGCCTACCTGGGGATGAAGGAGTCATGGGTTAGGGACAACTGGCGAAGCCAGGGCATCCCGTTCGTCCGGCTCGGGGGTTTGCTCCGGGTCAAGCGCTCGGACCTGGATGCATGGCTCGACAAGCAGCGAGCCGCCTGAACGGGACTGACAGGCAATGAGCGAAGAACGTCACCCGAACATCGGCCTGGTCTACGAACTGTCCCAAGCGATGGGAATCGATCCAGTGGAGACAAGGAGTCTCCTGAACACGGCAGGAGTGCCCATTATGAACTTGAACGGAGAAGATGTATTTAGTCGCCGCGATCTCGTCGCGGGTTTCAAGTCAGAAATCGTGAAGTTTGATTCTCCGGAAAGTGACCTTAAGCCAAAGTACAGCCTTGAAGAATCCGCAGAGTTGTATCGGAGTAGCTTGCCAGGCGGCGATGCTATGCCCTTCTAGCAAGAACCCGATCAGCTAAGACAGGCGATCACTTCGTATCTAGCTAGAGGCCAGTAGAGATTACTTATGACAGGCGTCCCGGCCGTTGGGGGTCGGGACGCCCCACTACTCGTATGGAGGACGGATGTCCATAGGGATTGAGCACTACGGAAGCGTGTACCAGACGTACGCGGGTCAGGCTGCCCGCGCTGGCCAAGACCTGTCGAAGGATGCGCGGCTACTGCTGGCAGCCATGAGCCGGGCCAACAACGGCGGACACGCCATCTTCGAACCGGGGGAGCTGCGGGAGATCCTGGGTAGGACGCTGCCGGACGGCACGCGTAAGCCTGCATCGAGGTCCACGGTGTACGACACGATTGCCAAGCTGCGGGCCGCCGGACTCTTGCTCGGTGGTGGAGGCGGAGAGATCTGTCTGTGGCTACCCGCTGAACTGTGGACGCGTAACCTCAAGCGCCGCGACGACATGTGCCCGATGCACCGAAGTGCTCGGGGAGGCTGGGTGAGCAACGCCGCATGAGCCCACTTGGACATGTCAGTCCTACAGATGTGGACGGACGTTCCACAAATCCCGGACTCGACGATGCTCTGACCTGCAACGACCTGATCCACTCTTATGACTCTCTTATCTCTCCGGATGGGTCAGGTTATGACCACCCTCCAGGGTGGTCTAGAACTTCTATCCAATGAATCTCTTATAAGTTTCATATTCAACCTCTATCTACTAAATAGATGGATCCGGCCTAGTGGTCGGCCGGATTACTACCTAGGAGACAGGCATGTCTAAATCTCAAAAGAACAAGAGTTATAGAACTTGTGTTACTGAAAGGTTCAAATGCCGCTACTGCGGCATGGCTACTCACTTGGTTCGTCTTACTGGCCGTGGGGGCCAGAAGGGTCCTTGGAGGGTCTATTGTTCTCAAGTCTGTGCCCGTCAGGGCAAGCTGAGGAATGACAGAGCTAGCGCCAAGCGGCGCTATGAAGCTCAGAAGAGACAGGATCTATCCAATTAGTATTGTACGAGAAACTAGCCTGTCAGGTCACGTCCAGCGGAGTGGTGTAAGAGGAGACCACCGCGTGATCCGTTTGTGCAGGTTAAGCGGTGAGTTGCTGTTGGTCGATCTTGTCGTTCGGGGTGTCGCCGGCGATGATGTGCAGGCGGGCC
>NZ_BAAATD010000019.1:0-127676 GCF_039533225.1 Actinomadura fulvescens
TTGAGGAAGGCGTGCCACCCTTCATCCACCGGAACCGAGGGCACGATCCGGGTCCACTCGCCGGGGTTGGCGTCGTAGGCCCGCATGATGTCGGCCTGGGCCTTGAGGAAAACCAGCGCCTGGCCCATCATCCGCTCGGCATACTGCCGCGTGACGTGGTTGTACTTGATGATGTCGGCCACCAGGAGGTCATAGACCTCGGACGACACCAACTCGCGGGGATCTTTGACGGCTTGGGCCGTCCTTTCCATTGCGATCGTCACAGGCTCCTCCTAGAGCCTCTGGCGCGGTCCTTTACCGCGCTGCTTGAAACCTCCGGGCGAACGGGGTGCGGAACCATCGGGAGCAGGCTCGGCGACCTGCGACCGCCCAGAGGAAATTGGGAAATCCTGCGGGTTGCCATGACCTGCTTCGAAACCCCGCCCGTCCAGAAGCGGGTTAAGGGACTCCAGCGCGAGACATGCCCAGACGGTCTTGCCGCCTGTCTCGGGAGGGTGGTCGCGGATGCCCCATGCCTGGGTGACCGTCTCGACGATGAGCAGTCCACGTCCCGTGGTTTCCACGGGCCCGACCTTCTTCATGGCGGGCTTGGCCTCCGCCGGGTCCCAGACCTCGATCACGAGGACTGCGGGAAGGCAGACGACCTGAAAGCCGATCAGACGTCCACGGCTGACGTTCACCGCATTGGTCACGAGTTCGCTGACCACGAGCGTCGCGGTCTCGACCTGGGCGCTGAGCCCCCATTTATGGAGATGCAACTCCGTGAGATCGCGCAGCATGCCCACCACCGCGGGAGTGGCGATCACGCCTTTCCTGAATTCGCGCCCATGCGCCTGAAGCCTTTCGCTCAGGGTCGTCATGGCCTGTGACCTCCGCTTGCGCGATCCGGTGCCGGGTGGTTTCGCTTGTGCCCGGAACCATGCCGGTGCTCAGGCGTAGGCTGCGCCGGGGAGATCAATCTGCTTGGACGGCTGGACGGTCGACCGTCGCGAGGTTGTGTTCAACATGCCGGGGAAGCCCCTCCTGGTGAGGTCGGCATAGGGAGGTAACAGGGACTCGCCACCGATTTGCTTCAACAAATCGTCTGTCATCATGGTGGCTGCTCTGCTGGAGAGAGGTGGGCTCATGGGAGCTGCCGCTCGGTACCTGGAGATCGCCGACAGCCTGCGGCAGCGCATCGATGGCGGTGAGTGGGCGCCGGGCGACAAGATGCCGATCCACTCTGAGCTCGCCAAGGAGTACGGGGTCTCCCGCAACGTGGTCGCTGCCGCGATCAAGAAGCTGGAGTCAGAGGAGCGAGTCTGGGCGGTGCCACGTCGAGGCACGGTCGTACGGCACCAGCAGCGCCGCACGATCATGCGGACGAACGTGGTCCGGCGCAATACCAGGCATGTGATCGACGGCAAGGCCGCATCAGGCGGATACAGCTTCCCGGCGGCGCAGGGCAACGAACTGTGGGTGCACCACAGGGAGCCCGACGTTTCTGAACAGCCGATGAGCGACGCCCGCTTGGCCCATATGCTCAACGTCAAGGTCGGCGCGAAGATCCTGCGACGACTGCGAGTGACAGGTCCGCCTGGAGAGCCTCCCTTCCAGATCAGCGCGACGTGGATCCATCCGCGTGGCGTAAGTGATGCACCGGAGGTCAAGGAATCTCATGGCACGGGACCCGGGGCCTGGCTCGATCGGTTGGAGGCGGCAGGCCATGGCCCGATCGAATGGATGGAACGGCGCCGGGTGCGCATGCCCGAGCAGGAAGAAGCCGGCCTGCTGAAGATCCCGGTCTCGCTGCCGATCTGGGAGATCGTCCGCATCGGCTACTCCGCCAAGGACGAGAACGCCCTGGAAGTCACACAGGTGATCATTCCGTCCGACCGGATGGAAGAGCTGTCCAGGCTCGTCCGCGACGAAACCGCGAGATGGCCCCACACCGACAAAGGACCTGATGGACCACCCGTGGCCGGCCGGAACAAGAACTAGCGCCGGTCTCCACGTGTCCGATTGTCGCGTCGGCATCGCTCGGGATGGTGCCTCATGCCACATAGCCGCATGGGCCCGTGCGGAAGGAGTGCCCCACCCTTCCGTGGTGCGTCCCCTCCGTCCCCCGTCAGCGCCGGACCCGGGGTTCGAACACCACCTCGTGCACGGTGCCGTCCGGTTGCTTCAGATAGATCTGGCCGCCGCTGGCCTGGTGGCGCTGCAACAGCGTCCACGCCCGCACCGCGAAATCGATGACCTGCGCGCGGTTGAACCCACTACGGGCGACCTCGGCCTCCAACGCCTGCGCGGTGTCGGGAGCGAACGGCACGAACGCCGACACCACACCCGGCCGGTCACCGGTCATCGGGCCCCCTCCCCGGACACGTGCCACCCAACTCCTTCTGAACCACGTCTGCGGCGTGCGAGATGTCATCGACCGGCGCGAACGACGGCCAGATGTAGCAGCCGCCCTTCTGCCACACGAATCCGTCGTGGATGACGCCGATCTCACGACCGGGGCCGAGCCGGACCGGCGCGACCCACATCCACGCCCCGGCCTGCGATACGTACCAGCCACGCGACAGCAACTCCACCGCCAGCGAGTGAACCGCGTCCCGGCGCCGCGCGACCTCCTCCCGCGACATCACACCTCCCACCCGTCCAACAGGCGCCGCAGCAATCCACGACGGCGCCGCACGTGGCGACCACACGCGGAGGCGCGGGGCGGAGACGCGACGATGGTGGACGCGGCGGCGAGAGCTGACTCTGCACGTCTCGCCGCCGCGTCGTCCGGGGACCCGCCCGGGACAGCCCGACGACGCGCGCCAAGCTCCTCCAACCGGCACGCCAGCTCGGCGGGGAACTTCGACTCGATCAACCGGACCTCACCGAACAGGCGCGGCGCGGCGAACCACGACCCGGTGAACTCCCCGCGCCAGATCATCACCCCCGCGAACCGGCGCTTCAGCTCACCAAGGAGCACCTCGGGATCGACATCTGTCGCCGCCCACGGCGGCGCATCGGCTACCTTGCCCATAGCCCGACCTCCATCGGGTCAGGCCCCGGGGAACGGCGCTCGTAACGCCGCCGGGGCCGCTTGCCGTCTACAGGCGGGACGCGCACCTCGAACCTGAATCGTGACCGCACGGGGAACAACAGGCAGTCGGTACGCGCCCCGCTGCCTCTCAGGAAAACGCGTCCCCGGGCGCAGTCCCAGGTGGAGAATGAGTAGAGCGAAGGAGACTCCGCCCTTCACCGCTGGACGGGACGCCCGGGAGGCGCATCTACATGACGGCCGACCGCAAGGAGATCAACAAGGCGATCGGAGCACGCCTACGCCGGGCACGCGAGGACCCTCGCCGCTCCGACGGGCGCCCCCGCTACTCACGCCAGAAGTGGGCCATCATCATGCGCCGCGCCGTCCAACCCGGTGAGGACCCCTTGCCCGGGATCGAGTCCCTCACCGACATGATCCGCCAATGGGAACGCGGCGACCACGCCCCTAGCGAGCGCTACCGCGTCCTGTACTCCCGCATCACCGGCAAGACCGTGGAGGAGCTGTTCCCTGCACCTCCCCAAGGTCCGACCACGGTCCTCACAGGTACCGTGGACATCAGCACCACTCCCGACACCGGGGACGAAGACGACGTGAAACGCCGCGCCGCACTCCAACTGATCACCACACTCGGGATTACCGCCGGCACATGGGGCACTGAACCCTTTCGACACCTGCTCGACCTCGCTCTCACCGCCGAACCCCGCGACCTTGACGAATGGCATCTCGCCTGTGTGGATCACCTCCACGCACTTCGCACCCGCCCTCCGGTGCAAGCCCGCGAAGATCTGGTCATCGATCTGCTCGCCCTCGGCTGCCAACTCCAGACCAGCCCGCCCACTGCGGACCGCATCGAACTACGGCGGGTAGAGGCCGCGCTTGCGATGCTTCACGCGCACTTGTTGACACGGCTCGGCGATCACGGCGCCGCCATCCGATGGTGGCGGACCGCGCGCGCCGCCGCCGACCACACCGGAGACCTTGATCTCCGGATGATGATCCGCTGCGAGGAAGCCGGGATAGGGCTCTACGGTCAGCGCGAAGTAGGGACGGTCTTGACCCTGGTTCAGAGTGCGGAACGGGCGGCTGGGGACGCCCCCTCGTTCTGGAAGGCCGACCTCGCTGGGACCCGCGCCAAGGCCCTGACTCTGCTTGGCCGACACGACCAAGCCATGGAAGCCCTGAACCTCTACGCCGGTTACGGCGGACCCGACAGCCGGGGCGGCATCTTCCCCACGTTGTGGGTATTCGATCAAGTGCACTTCGCCCAAAGCTGGGTTTACGCCAGCGCGGGCAATGAGGCCGCCGCCGACACCGCCCGCGAACTCGTACTCAGCGGACCCGCCGGGCATCGACTCGGTGGCGCATCGCCCTACGCCGTCAACGTCCGCCTCCACGAGGCGTTGTGCACCATCGTGAACGGCGGCATCGACCACGGCGCGCGGCAGGCTTCCACCGTCCTTGATCAGGTGCCCGTCTCCGCCCGAACCCATCTCAGCACCGCGACCGGCAACATGGCCCTTGAGGCCGTACCGTCAGAACAACGCGACGCCCCCGCCGTCCGCGAGTTCCGCGAAGTGCTGGCCAAGACCGCGCCCGTCCCAGCGTTGACCGCCGCCACCTGACCGGGCCCGGGCATGGCGACGTGCGGCGCGTGTGCAAGGGAAACGGCGGCTGGTGGATTCTCAAGAACGGCCAACCCGAGAGATGGGTCGGCTGCACCAACTGCCAGGGCAGCGGCGAGATCCCCGATGACGACTGACCAGCCATGCCACCTGTGCCGGGGCCGCCGCTCCTTGATCCTGGTCGGCAAGCCGGGATGGCGCTGGATCGAGATCCGCTGCGTATGCGCAGGACCGCCGTTCGAGCTGGGCGAGACATGCGACCCAGACGCGCACCTGTGCGGCACGTGCGGCGGGCTGAAGATCAAGCGCGCTGGCCGGTTCGTTTGCCCGAGCTGCACAACGGGATGAGCAGCAAACTACCCGCACAAGTGACGACGCCCCGCCAATCCTCTCCACCGGCAGGGCGCCGTTCGGTGGCTGCGGCTTTTATGACCGGCCGCACGGTGAACGTGGAGTGGGGGTTGAAGAACTCGTGATCAGAATCTGGCTGGGCATAATCGGGGGTAGGCCGCTTGCTGGCTTGGGGTAGATGAGCAGGCTCAACGAACTCGCAGGTCAGGCGTAGGGTCGTTCTGCGGCTCGATGCCCAGGGCCGCACAGGCGCCGTCCACGGCCGCGCGGCGGAGCTCGTCCTTTGGCACGCCGGCGAACTGGATCGTGCAGTCCTGGAGGCCGCCGAAGGCGATCGCGGCCCGGGTGGCCTGCTCCAGCGTAGGTTCGGCGCCGTGTAGCAGCTTGGTCAGCCGCCCGCGCCAGTCCATCACGCGGTCGATCAGGCCCAGGTCGGCGAGGGTGGTCAGCTCGCTGAGCATGAGCACCATCTCTCTGCGGTGGCGGTAGTGGAAGTCGAAGTAGCCCTCCAGCAGGGCGCGGGGCTCTACCTCGTCCAGCGCCTCCTGACGTGCCAGGAACGACTCTTCCTCGTCGATGATCGGCTGCACGATGCTGCGAACCAGGTCCTCGCGTGAGGAGAAGTGGTAGTAGAGCGCCGGCTTGGTGATGCCCAGCCGGTGGGCGATCTCCTGCAGGCTGGTCCGCTGCACACCCTGTTGGACGAAGAGTTCGCGGGCGACCTCCAGGATCCGCTGTTTGGTGGCGGAGGGGCGAGGCATGCCGCCAGCATATCTTACTTAACGATAGGTAAGTACTCGTGTTACGCTTACCTATCGTTAAGTAAGGAGGCGGATTCATGCGGATTCTCATCTCCGGCGCCAGCGTCGCCGGTCCGGTACTGGCGTACTGGCTGACCAGGCACGGCTTCTGCGTCACCGTTGTGGAGCGCGCGCCGACTTTGCGCAAGACCGGCGGCCACGCGGTCGACCTGTTCTGGCCCGCCATGAACATCTCCGAGCAGATGGGCGTGCTCGCGCGCGTCCAGGAACGGGCCACCGGCGCGAGCCGGATGACCCTCTACCGCGAGGGCGCGCGGCGGCCCGTCCACGTGGACCTGTCCAAGGTCTTCAGCGCCACCGACCGGCACGTCGAGATCATGCGCGACGACCTGAGCGAGATCTACTACGACGTCACGCGCGACGACGTCGAGTACGTCTTCGGCGACTCGATCACCGCGATCTCACCCGACGGCGAGGTGCGGTTCGAGAACGCCGCGCCGCGCCGCTTCGACCTGGTCGTCGGCGCGGACGGGCTGCACTCCAACGTGCGCCGCCTGGTCTTCGGCGACGAGTCCCGCTTCAACACCTTCATCGGGGCCTATTTCGGGGTGCTGACCCTGCCCAACGCCTCCGGCCTCGACGGCGAGCTCCTCATCCACGTCGGCGTGGGCCGCACCGCCGGCATGTACGGCGCGCGGCACCTGGGCGACGCCCGAGCGTTGTTCCTGTTCCGCAGCGAGCACGAACTCGACTACCACCACCACGACGTGCCCCGCCAGAAGGAACTCCTGCGCGCCGCGTTCGACGGCATGCACTCCGACGTGGACCGCTGGCTGGACGAACTCGACCGCACCCCCGCGTTCTACTTCGACTCGATCACCCAGCTCCACATGGACACCTGGTCACGGGGAAGGACCACGCTCGTCGGCGACGCCGGCTACTGCCCCGGCCCGGCCGTCGGCGGCAGCACCACCCTGGCCGTCGTCGGCGCCTACCTCCTCGCCGGGGAACTCGCACGGGCGCGCGGCGACCACCAGCGCGCCTTCCCCGCCTACCAGCGCGCCATGACCGAACACGTACGCGGCAGCCACGCAGCCGCGCTGAGCGCAGCCAAAACCCTGATCCCCACGTCCCGCCTCGGCGGATGGGGACTGGCCCAGGGCGCCCGCCTGATCTCCGCCCTGCCCGCGAAACCCAGCCGCACCCTCCTCCGCCTCACCACCAAAAGCGCACGCCTCTACAACTCCATGACCATCGACGACTACCCGCCCTCACCCACCGCACCAGCAGGCCCCGAAGCGGATTCCGCAGATCCGGCGACCGCCGGAGGAAGGACACTCTGATGCCACCACTCTTCGCGCTCCTGGTGGGGTTCGGCGGTGCCCGGCTGGCCGGCGCCGCCGGCATCGACGCACTGGACGGCTGGCAGCCGGCGCTGCGCGTGGGCGTCGCGATGATGTTCCTGCTCACCACCTTCGCGCACTTCTATCCGCCGCTCCGCGCCGATCTCATCGCCATGGTCCCGCCGGCACTCCCCAACCCCGGACTGCTCGTCACGCTCACCGGCATCCTCGAACTCGCCGGGGCCATCGGCGTCCTCATCCCAGCGACCGCGCCCGTCGCCGCGGCCTGCCTCATCACACTAATGATCGTGATGTTCCCGGCGAACGTCTCGGCCGCCCGTCGCAAGGTGGCGCAAGGCGACCCGATCGGCCGCCGCACCGCACTGCAGATGGTCTTCATCGCCGCGGCGGCGCTGATCATCCCATGAACGGCGGGCCGTATCCGATCGATTGTTACGGCCCCGGCTCGTTGTGGGCGGACCCCGGATGCGGGTCAGGCTGCGGGTTCGGCGTCGTCGCGGCACCAGTGGGTGACCTCGACGTTCTCCAACGGCACACCAATGTTCGCGTAGACCTTGCGGTGGCTCAGGTCGCGACGTCGCCGACGAACTACTCGCATACATCGCGCCCGGCCACAGGGCGAACATTGCTCATTCCAGAGATCGCCTTAGAAATCACCGACGATCAAGTAGGCTCACCCGAAATCGGGCCTGATCGGTCGAATTCGTCGTGCCTGCCGGAGGGCGATCGTGAATGTGGAAGCGAATATGAGCCCGGAGGTGCGACGGCTCGGTTCGCCTGCCCTGGCCAGAGAGTCGGACGTACGGGCCGCGCTGAACATGCTGGCCGCAGGTCCGGCCGGGCTCGTGATCACCGGAGGGGCGGGGGCGGGTAAAAGCGCCCTGGCTCGCCAGGTGCTCGGGCGTCTTCAGGCCGATGGCTGGGGAGTGGCCGCCGTAGTGGGCAGGTGGTCTCCGCAAACGCTCTTCCGAGGTGTCACAGAGGCCTTCTCGGGTTGGGGCGGGGAAATCCCTCCGAAATTTGAGGCCCTCCGCCTGGCTCCGTCGGACGATGTCGTGTTCGACACGATTTGCCGATTGCTGAAGAGCTTTCCCCTCGTTCTGCTCTTCGACGACCTGAGCCAGAACCTGGGCGGCACGGGCTACCTGGATCCCGGCTTCGGCGCGGCGTTCGACCGACTGTGCGAGGCCGCCGATCGGGGGCGAGTGCTGGTGACGAGCCGGACGCCGCTGCCGCCGTCGACCATCGATCGGTTCGGTGTCCTGCGGCTCGACCCTTTGGACCTCACCGCGGGAATCGAGCTGGCAAGGGGACTGCCGTTCCTGTCCACGGTGGATGCGGCCACCCGGGAGCGTGTGGTCCGCACGACCGCGGCGCATCCACGTTCACTGCAATTGGTCGACGCCTGGCTGTCGGCGAATCCCGACGGGACGAGGCTCGCGGCCGTGACACCGGGGGCCGTGCCGCTCGACCTCGTCATGGCCGAGCTGACAGGGCAGCAGCGAGAGACCCTGCTCCAGGCCGCGATCTCCACCGTCCCGATCACCGCACGCGACCTGGCCGTGGCCTGCGACACCAGCGGGCCGGACGTGCGGCAGCGCCCGGAACCCAAGCGGAAGGCGCTCAACAGCGTGCGGGCCACCGCAGCCCGGCTCGCCGAGCTCGGGTTGCTCAACGCGTGGGAGGGGTGGGACGGGGAAACCGTCTACTTCGCCGACCGCTGGATCGCGGAGCTGCTGGCACCGTTCCAAGGTCCGGCGATCGCCGACCGTCACGAACGCGCCATGAACATGCACTACAGCCGTACGCACGGCGACGGCACGTTCGACGACTACGTCGCGGTCTGTCGGCACCTGGTAGCGGTTCAGGGGATGGGCGACCTGACGCACTTCGTTCTCGCCGTCGTGGAGAGCTTGGACACCGACGCCGAGTACGCGGGGATGGCGCTGCTGGGAGAGATCGCGCCGTACGTGCCGGCGGGCAACGGCCATCACCGTCCCATCCGTGACCACCTGGTCGCCATGCTGATCCGGCACGGCTTCCCGCGCGCCGCGCGAGAGGTGGCCGAACGATCGTTGCCCGCCGTCAAGGAGTGGGCCGCCACCCACGCGCAGCGCGACGAGGCCAGGTTTTGCCTCGGCGCCGCGCACGACATCTGCGGCCAAGCTCGGTTCGCCGACGGCCAGCTGGTGGAGGCCGAGGCCGTGCTCACGGTCGCGGTGGACATTTACCACGAGCTCGCGGCCGAGCATCCGGCCTTTATCGAAGCAGACCAGCGGCTCGCCACCTCGCTGCAGCACCTCGGCGAGGTCTACCGCGCGCTCAATCTGCCGGAGTACAAGGACAAGGAATACGAGATCTGGTCCGAGTGCTCTTCGATCCGCACCCGGCTCTTCCAAGCGAACACGAACCCGGAAACGGCCATCGAAGCCGGCCTGGCCTTCCAACGCCTCGCTGACCTGGCCAAGAGCGACGGCGACCAGGACAACGCGCTGAGACTGCTGAGCACCCGCCTCGCGATGACGGAAGCGATGGCGGAGATGTATCCGTACGACGAGAAACTCGCCGCGGAACTCGCCAGTGCCAGGGCGGAGACCGCCGCCCTCGCCCCGCACGTCGCCGATGATCCTGGGCAGGCGGAGCGTTCTGACGTCATCGAGATCCTGAGACAGGGCCCGTTCGCCTTCAACCAGTGGCGAGCCGACAACGCGGAGCAGGAACTCGATCTTTCCGGCGCAGATCTGCGTGGACTGGACCTCGACAAGATGGTCTTCGCCGGCGCCAATCTCGCCGGCGCGGATCTGTCGGGAGCCTCCGCACTCGGCGCCATCTTTTCCGGTGCCGACCTGACCGGCGCCAATCTGGCCGGCGTCGACCTGACCAGGGCGGGGTTCGGCCACAGCGAGTTGGTCAACGCGACCATCGCCTTCACGCGGCTGGGCAAAGCGATGATCCAGCCGGCAATCTTGACCGGCGCGGCCTTCACCGGTGCGACCCTCGACCACACTTCGTTCCGTGAGTGTGACCTGACCGACGTCGACCTGCGCGGATGCGACCTGAGCACACTGGATCTCCAGCGCACGAGCCTGGACGGCGCGATCACCGACACCGCCGGACGATCGTGAAAAGCGGCACCGCCGCCGAGACCCCGCCCTCGCTAACGTCCGACAGCCCTCATTCAAGCCCCCACCCCAACCCCAAGCCGGGCCCATCCCTAGAACCCCCACCCGCTGCAAACCAACCCCCACGCCTGCCCATAAGGCCCCGCTTCAACGGGCCTTCCTCCTCCCCTCGTCCCCCCAGGGGATAGGGGAGCGGGAGAAGCGGCAACGCCGCTAGAGAGCATCGCCCTCGCCAACGCTCGGACAGCCCCATTGGGACTCCCGCCCCAAACCCCAAGCCGGGGGCTCCGCCCCCAGACCCCCCACCCCTTCCGTGGTACATCCCTTTCGCCCAGATGGACGCATCTGGGCTGGAGGGGTGTGCTTTCAAAGTTCGTACAGCTAGTCCTCGGCTGACCAGCGGCTTCCTCCTCGCCTCCCTTGATCGGTGATCTGCACACCTTGACGTGGGAAAGCGCAAGACAGAGGATTCAGCTGCTGGAGCACGCAAGTTGGTGCACACGGTCTGCCTTGGAGGTCATCGTGGCTCTAGAGTTCTATGGCAAGGACGACACCAGCAAGAACCAGGGGTCTCCGGCGGTCTTCTTGGACCGCGCCACCAATGAGCTCGTGTTTCAGGGCTGGACCGAGACCGACGCAGCGGTGCTGGCGGAGATCTCCTCGCACAGCCGCACTGCTGACAACGAATCATCAGTGCGTCTCCCTGCTCGCATGAAGCCAATGATCCTCAAGGCGTTGGAGGCTCTTGATGGGGACGCCCCTGACCAATGAGAGGTTTGAGAACCTCCTCACCGCAGCGGCCAACTCGGCAGTTCATCTGGAGTCACGCGATGCCTACATGGCGGATGCTTCATTCACGAGATGGCAGGAGACGGGCGTCGTTGCCAAGGACGCTAACGACGAATGGTGGATCTCCACTGTAGGCAAGGCGGTTGAAAGAGGTGTCAGGGTTCGGAGGGCGCGCATAGTATCGGAGCCACTGTCCAGCTATAGCCGTTGGCTTTGGGCATGTACGCCGTCGGTGAACTTGGCGGCCGGGGAAGTGGTTCGCTGGCTTCCTCGCCACCGGACCGCTGGACTCGTTATTCCCCCAGCGGATTTTTGGGTCTTTGATTCTTCTGTCCTTGTGTGGAACCACTTCACTGGTGACGGCGAGTGGGCCAGTAATGAAGTAACTCGCGACCCGGCGCTGGCCGAACTCTGCTCCAGCGCCTTTGAGTCGGTATGGGAACGAGCAGTTGATCATCAGGAGTACCGGCCGGTCTAGCGCTCCATCATGGCCACACATCCTTCATCGTCCATTCAGCGGGCCCGTGAGGCACTGGCATCACGACTGAGAGAGCTTCGTCTGGATTCCGGCCTGTCCGCCCGGGAGTTGGCGGCCGCATGCGGCTGGCATGAGTCGAAATGCAGCCGTATCCAGAGTGGAAAGCAGGCACTCACAGATTCCGACATTGCGGCGTGGTCTGCCGCGTGTGGAGCCGGTGAACAAACAGTTGCCGAGCTTATTACCATCAATCGCCAACTCGATTCGGCCTATGTGGAATGGCAACGCATGCAGCGTGGAGGCCTGAAGCGGCTACAAGAAGCCGTGTTGCCACTGTGGGAGCAGACAGAAACATTTCGTATCTATGAACCAGGGGTAGTTCCTGGTTTCTTTCAGACCCAGGGATATGCAAGCGCACTTCTTGATCGAATAGCCGAGTTCTTCTCGATCCCCGGTGATGGCGAAGAGGCGGCCATGGCGCGTCTGGAACGGCAACGTCTGCTCTACTCGGGTGTTCATCGCTTCGGCGTCGTGATCGAAGAGGCTGTACTGCGCGCTCGCATCGGCGGGCCGGAGATAATGGCTGGCCAACTCGGCCATCTACTCGACGTCATGGCTCTGCCTTCGGTGTCGCTCAGCATTGTTCCGTTTACCGCTGATCGTTCAATTTGGCCGGTCGAAGGATTCTGGATCTTGGATGACGAGCAGGTCGTCATCGAAACCGTCTCAGCCAAGATCACAGTGGAACAGGCAGGAGAGTTGGACCTGTATCGGCGGACCTTTGCAGAGTTGTCCGCGATGGCGGTAACTGGTGCGGAGGCGCGGCGTTTGATCACGACCGCGATCGCCACTCTGTGAGTTCGCTTGCAAGTTGACGCAAGTTCGTGGCCGCCGATGAGTGCTGCTTCTTAGCGTTCTACACATGAGCTTCGACACACCCAGCAGTGCGGCCCCCGACGCCGAGACCCCGACGCGCATCGGTGAGCGTCGCACGTTCCTGTCCGTCCTAGACGAGGCGGTTCGGGAGCACGGCGGTATGTCGTGCGGGGTTGTCAGGCGGGCCGGTGTGCCGGTTCTGCATGTGATCAATTCCGAGCATGCTTGTCGTCGTACCGAGGTCGGGGCCGAGTTTGTTGGTTCGGGCTGGTGGTTCATCTGGGCTGAGACCGACGGCACGATCGGGCCGGTGGAGGACCCTGCGGGTGTCGCCGAGGCTGTTGGTCGCTATCTGGGTGTCCACGTTCGGGCGGTGCGATGACTACCGCGGCTGGGACCCAGCGCTGCCGTCATTGCCGCAAGCCCATCGCCTACGGCCCCGGCTGGTGGGAGCACGTCGGCGGAACGGTGGCCTGCAATCCTCACCAGGCGACATGGCCGCCCCGAGGGACCAATGCCGCTCCGATCGTCGAAGGCATCACAGACCAGATGCCGCACGCACCGGCCCATGATCCCCGGCTGGCCACGCCTAACGGATAGCGCGGCGCGGTCGGCCGGTTCCACATCCTCGAAGGCCCAAGGGAGGCCCTGTGTTCATCAAGTCCAGCCAGTGCGACGGACAGCAGGAGACGTGTGGCTGTGTGAACGTCGCCATCGTGCGTGACGCGGTCATTGTCACCGACGAGCAGGGCAACGTCTCCACGTTCGACCACTTCGAGTGGCGCGACTTCATCGCCGGAGCCAAGGCGGGCGAGTTCGACTTGCCGGAAGACTCCCCGGCCCTGACCCCCATCCCGGTCTAGCCACTCCCATCACATGAGCAGGCCCCGCCCTGGGGATGGCCAGGCGGGGCCTGCCCTTGTTCGAAGGATGCCGTTCGATGGCCTTTCACTGCTACTGCTGGCACGGCGACACCGCCACCGCCCAAGGCCCCAAACGCGACTCGCTGTGCGGAGACCTCAGCATGGCCACCCCTCCGGTCCTGACACGCGACTGGCTGAAGAAGCCACAGAGCATGTTGCAACGAAAGGCCAGCACGCCCGACGAGGCCGTGAGCTGGCTGGAAGAGGTCTTCGACCAGCACGCGCCGAAGATGGCTCACTCGCAGGCCACCGGCATCAATCGACAGGACCGGTTCGGCTCCGCGCTGGCCGACCTCCAGGCCGGCAACGACCTGTCCTGGGGCTTTCCCTTGGCGGGAAGCAAATACCTTGCGCTAGCCGTCATCGTCGTCGGCTGAAAATCGGCAAGCCCCATCGCGTCGGCACGGCCGGGATGATCGATACCCCTTGCCCAGGCGGCTTCAAAGGCTGAACGCGCGAGCTTGGCCGATGCCTCCCGGTCGTCTCGTTCGACCTCGGTGAGGATGCTGTCGCCGGAGAAGTGGTTCCAGTAGACGACGACCTTGTCAATCACCCAAAAGTCGGCGCCGGTGAGGCACAGATCAGCCGCGCCACGACGCGCCAACCATCGCACCCGTTCGTCGGCTCCGATGTTCATGCTCGTCGTCCAGTGGAGATATCGCGTGTACTCACTGACCGGAGTACCGACGATGCGGGCCCGGCGGACCACGACTCCACGTGCGGTGGTTTCGCGGACGAGTGACACCCAGCGCGCAAACTTGTCCGCAGGGTCGTAGTCGACGCCGGCTTTCCAGTCCGCGAACGTCTTGGACGGAGGGCCGTAGAAGTCCCTCAACTCCAGATGTAGGGCCTCATGGTTCGCTTCGCGGAGCATCGCCGCGAATATTTCCTCGAAGTTCTGCGATGACATCATGCGCCTCCGCGAGCAAACCGTACAGCCGATCAGAGAACCGGTTGATCGACTCTTGATCGGGCGGCAGCTTCCCGTCGCTCGGGCCTCGGCCCCGAGATCTCGTAGGTCTCGATGTCCACCCACACGGCGTCGGAACCGCCGCCTTCACTCTCGTCGTCACCGCGATCAACCGTAGAGCCTGCGAGCTGATCGGATGAGGAGAGGAGAAGGCGCCGCTGGGGTCGGCCTTGTCGTTGTTCCGTGGGCGTGGGCGTGGGCGTGGGCTTGGTTTGGAGGGGGTGGGGGTCTGGGGGCGGAGCCTCCAGCTTCGGGTTTGGGGCGGGGGGCCCGATGGGGCTGTCCGAGCGAAGCGAGGGCGATGCTCTCTGGCGGCGCGGGCCTGGGGAGCTGAGGTGGGACCGGTTTCGAGGCCTTGCGGCTTCGGGTGTTCGACCGATGACGGGGACTAGGTTCTGGCACCGAGGGCCATGAGGTCGGCAGCGAATGCATAGAGCGAACCCCGGGTCGGCTCGTACGTTTGCGCCGATCCCGGTAGCGGAGGGAATTCCACTCATGGCCATCAGACGACTCATGCTGCACGCCCTGGCCATCGCGGGCACCGTCGGTCTCACCGCGGCCCCGTCGTTCGCCCAGTCGGCTTACACCTTGACGAGTACGGCGTTCGCCGAGGGCGGGGTGATCCCGAAAGTCCACGAGTGCACCAGCAGCGGCACCGGAGACCCGAGCCAGAGGAACGAGTCCCCGCCGCTGGCCTGGGCCGGAGCCCCGGCCACCGCCCAAAGCTACGCGATCGTCATGCGCGATCTCGACAACGCCAATCTCATCCACTGGGTGATCTACGACATTCCGGCGAACGTCAGCTCGCTTCCGCAGAACGTCCAGCACGTCTACATGCCGCCCGTTCCGGCAGGCGCCCGGCAGGTCTACTACCGGGGAAGCGCGAGCCTGTTCGGCTATCAAGGCCCGTGCTCACCCAGAACGGTCAACACCTACCAGTTCACGGTCCACGCCCTCAGCAGAGCCAAGCTGTCCGAGCTGAATTCCTCGTCATCGACGCAGACCGCGGCCCGGGTCATCTCGAACGCGTCCCTGGGCTCGGCCCGCCTGTCCGGTGAGTCGTGAACCCGTTCTAAAGACCACCCGAGGCAACTGGGGGACGGGCCCCAGCATCCGCCAGGAGGCTCCGCAAAGTGGCTACGGCCTGGTCCGAGGCAGGTCAGCCAGTTGTTGAGGACGATGGCCTCGTAGCGGACGGCCCAGCGTGGCCACCGCCCCGGCTGCCGCCGTTGCGGATCTGGTCGGCCTTTGAGCGGGATCGTGCAGGCGATGCCACGTCGGTGTCTTCGACACCCTCGTTGCATGGCCTCGCTCACCTGCACGTCATCGGTCACCGCCACCCGAGGGTGGCGGCGACCGAGCGGGCTCACCGCCTTGACCGAGGTAGTTCGCGTACCGCAGATTCGTCGTCACCTTGATGGACGTCTTCGGCAGTCAAGTCCCCGAGCTCTTGGAGCATGACGACGAGCTGCACGTCTGCAACCGTGTGGAACCCATCGCCGCGACGCATGGGGCTCCGGCGCCGCGCTTTGAGGCCCGTCCAGATCCGGGTCCACTCGTTCAGGAGGTGAAGCCGTACGCGGCGGGCTTGGACCAGCGCGGGTTGGCGTCTTCCCAGTCCTCCCAGTTCTTGACGCTGGGGTCGTTGCTCTGCCACATCATCCAGCCGAACTGGAACGTCTTGCGGTAGTTCTTCTTGGCGTCATGTACCAGATCGGCGTTGGCGGTGCAGGGCCAGATGCCCTCCTGCAGGGCGCGGCACTCGTCGTATACCAGCATCCCGTCGATGACCGGGAGGCCCTGCAGGTTGGGCAGCGGGATGCCGCCTAGGCCAGAGCCGCTGACCTGGCGCCAGTCCAGGATTATCGCCTCGCGGCCGTCCTTGTACGAGGCGCCGCGCATGACCTTGCCCTTGACAGTCTGGCCGTAGCCGTTGACGAAGATGTCGGGGAACGCCTTGATGATGGGCGCGAAGGCCGGATCCTCGGTGACAGGCGCGAAGAAGCGGTTGGTGATGCTGCCGCCGGCGTTGGTAGGGGTGAACAGGCGCTTGCCGCTCCACACTCCCCAGGTGATGAACCGGGTGAACGGTCTGGCGATCGCTCCGGTGCGGCAGTCGAACGGGGGCGTGTCGGCGATCGGGAGGTCCTTCTCCGGCATCCGGAGCGCGTACTCGATCATGTTGACCCAGCCGTCGTTGACGTCGGTGCAGACCGGCCCGCCGTAGACGGGGGTGTTCTTGCCGTACATCGGGCCACCGTTCCCGATGAACCGGTAGATCTGCTGCTTGGTCTCCTCGGGCGCGAGGACGAGGGCCATCTCGGTGCGCCGCCAGTTTCCGTTCCAGCCCGAGCACGCCTCGCCGAGTTCCTCGTTGGTACGGAACGGGGCGGCCGGATTCTGCCGCTTCCACTCGGCCGCCTGCTGGTGGACGTCGCCGTCCTTCCAGCCCGCGGGCTTGACCGCCTTCCGCTGGCCGCGGTTGGGAACGAGCAGGCAGTTGTCGTTCTTGTTGAGCACGCCGTCGCGGTCGAAGTCGGCGTTGCCGTACTGGCCCTCGGGGGCCGGGGGCGGGACGGGGACGGTCAGTCGCGGCTGGTCGTTCGAGCAACCCCAGTCGCCGCATCTGATCTCGTCGGCGGCGACGCCGGGCGCGGTCAGCGCGACGGTCAGGGCGGCCGCGGCTAGCGGTGTGAACATGGCACGCACGAGTCCTCCTCAGGCCATCTCTACATGGGCCATCTAAATATGGCGCATAGAGATTTGGCAAGGTCTACGGAGGAATCGATAGGGTCGAACGTCATATGGAGCTGACCATCGACGAGCTGGCCCGGCGCACCGGGATCACCGCGCGCAACCTGCGCGCCTACCGCGAGCGCGGCCTTTTCCCGCCGCCGGTGATGCGCGGCCGCACCGGCTACTACGGGCCCGCGCACGTCGAGCAGATCATGCGCGTCAAGCGCCTGCACGATCAGGGGTTCGCGCTCGACCTGCTGCAGGAGATCGTCGAGGCGGGCGAGGACGCGTTGCGCCGCGCCGAACGGCTCACCCGCCCGTTCACCGAGAACACCGCCGTGGTGGTGACCGGGGCCGAACTCGCCGCGCTGACCGGCCACGACGACCCCGCTCTGCTGCGACGCGCGGTCGATGTCGGGATGCTCAGGCCACTGGGCGACGACCGGTACGCGACGGTCAGCGACCGCCTGATCGGCGTCCTCGGCACGCTGCTCCCGCTCGGCGCGACCGGCGAGGACATCGTCGGCGGGATGGAGGCACTGCGCCCGCACACCGACGCGATCGCCCGGAAGCTGATCGAAATGTTCCTTCCCCGCGCCGACCGGACGGACCCCGAGACCCTCGAACGACTGCGCGCGGTGGCACCCGAGATGATCCGCGGCCTGCTGGAGCTCTCCCTGGACGCCGCCGTACGGGACACGATCGCCCAGGGCCACTCCAAGCCGAAGCACTCCTCGTAGCGGAGGCCGGCCGACGCTTCGCCCGCTCGGTCACCGGCTGCCGAGCAGCCGACGCGTGGACGGTGCCGCCGACGAACATCGCTGTGGCAGCCACGGTGGTGAGGAGGCAAGTACTCCTTCACCGCCTGCGCCTGCGCCAAGCTCGCCACAGCCATACCAACTCTGCGAAGACGGCGACTGAGCACCTCACGATGGTTCGGCTCTGCGGCGGCGTCGGTAGGCGCGGGCCTTGTGCAAAGACCCGCACGCCGCCATCGAGCACCAGCGTCCAGTGTGGCTACGCGAGATGTCGTAGAACAACCACCTGCATTCGGGATTGGCGCATGCCTTCAGCCTCGACCAGGTGCCCGCGATGATCGCCTCGTGTACGGCCGCGACGACCTCGCCGGCAACGTGGTGCGCTTGCAGTTCCGCACTCAGATCCGTCACGTCGTGGTCCAACCGGACGACCTGCGGGTGCGCGGCGGCGATCCGGTTGAACTCGGCCACGGTCTCATGCCGCGGAGGTTGCCGCTCGGTGTTGGCGGTCGCCAGATCTCGGACGGTGGTTCGCAGCCGGAGTAGTTCGTCGAGCCGGTCGGTCGGCCACGCCCCGTCGGCCAGCTCGTCGTGGCCGCCGTAGCGGTCCTCGGTGTTGGCCAGGCTCCGTACGAGCTCAAGCCGCCCCGGAGCGGGATGTGATGGATCAATCGCCAATGAACACCTTCGCAGCACAACCGGCGTCAGGCCGGCCGCCCGTCACCATCGTTTTCCCGAAGATGGTAACGTACCCGAGTATGGCAGGACTTCCTGACATCACCTCCGCACCCTTGACCCAGGACACGTGGACCGACTTCGAGCAGGTCATGGGGGCGAACGGAGGCGCGAGGGGCTGCTGGTGCATGCACTGGCGCATGTCGTTCGCGGAGTGGGAGAAGGGCCGAGGGGACGGCAACCGATCCCACCTGCACGAACGCGCCCTCACCGATCCGCCGCCCGGCCTCGTGTGCTACCTCGACGACGAACCAGTCGGCTGGGTCGCCGTCGGCGACCGTTCGGAGTATCCGCGCATGCAGCGATCCCCGGTGATGCGCCCGGTCGACGACACCACCGCCTGGGTGATCAGCTGCCTGTACGTCTCCGCACCCCACCGCGGGGCACGGCTGCAGACACCCATGATCCACGCGGCCTGCGACTTCGCGACCGGCCACGGCATCAGCGCTGTGGACGCCTATCCCGTCGACCCGCCCAAGGGCAAACGCGCCGGCGCGGACAACGCCATGACCGGCATCGCCTCGGCCTTCCGCGCCGCAGGCTTCAAAGAACTGGCCCGCCCAAAACCCGACCGCCCCGTAATGCGCCGCAAGCTAACCACCACCACGTGACTGACATCCACACGCCGGAATAGCCTCAGTGCGGGATGCCGTCGACCAGCTCCCCAGCATCCCCCGGTCCGCTGTCCCGCACTCCTGGGAATGCACGAACGCCCCGAGCGCATCTTCCCGCGCCGTTGTGCCTCACGATCTCGCCAATTCAAACTGAGGCCCAGGTCTCGCCGAGCCGCGGCTTTCAGTGCCGCAAACTGCGGCACTTCGATGGCGAGCGCGTTGACTGGCCCGGTGGATTCCTCCACCGACTATCGTTGCCTAGCGGAACGCCACTAAAGAATGGGCTGCACGCCACGGCCGCGTTGCTCGCCGTACGTGGCTGGCACGTGCGTCGCCGAGCGGTACCACCGGCGCCGGACTCCAGAACTTGAACGTGTCGTCGGCTCCGCCTTGAGACAGCAGTGCAGCTCACTCCGACCCGTCTGCGCCGCACTTGCCCGACCCCTTCTCGGCGACCAGTTCGTCGTAGCCCCTGGTTCCAACGCATCGACCTGCACTTGTGATTTCTCATAGCTCGCCTAGATCCACGCGTGTGGCGATGTCCGAAGTCGCGTGCACAGATCTCCGTACTCACTCACGTGCCTCCTGCACGGCACCGATCGGCGTGGGCAGGCTCAGGAGCTAAGCCTTACTTTGGCAGGTTGTTGGGGGTTGACGGTGGTGTGCATTCGTTGCAGACGTACACGGGTGAGCTGTCTGGGAGTCGTCCGATGAGATGCGTGGGGACGGGCCAGCGTTTGTCGCACGATGCGCAGGCGAGACCGCGCCGTTGGGCGCGGTTGAGGCCGGTCGGGTCGAACGTGATGTCGTCGGAGCTCACGGCGCTCGCCGTTCGCCATGGCCCAGGCTCAAGGCCGGTTGGTTGTTGCTAGGGAGCCCCTTCCGTTTGCTGCTGACGCGTTCGATGGTGGATTGAGGCATAGGAGCAAGTCCGGACCGCCCTGAATGCATGGCGGCCCTTTTCGGTTGGGCGGCGGTTGTGGAGCTGCCGCGCGTGGCGAGAACGGGAGTTTGCCTGCGTTCTATCTGCTCCTAGTCGACTTGTGTGGGCACGCTTTTGCGGCTGGTGGTGTTTCCAAAGGGATCGGTGGCTCGGATGGTGTAGGTGTGGGTGCTGCCGGGAGTGAGTCCGGTGTCGGTGTAGGTCATGGGTTGCAGGTCCCAGAATTTGGATGCCGATTGGGCGGTGTGGATGACGGTGGTGCCATCGCGGATGACCTCGTATTTGAGGGTTTTGTTATCGCGGGCCACACCCTCTACGTCGCCATCGAAACCATCGCCGTCACTGGCCGTCGGGGGTGGCGTGGATGTCGCGGACGATGGCTTGGGTGCCGTCGGGGCCTTCGACGGTGGGGTTCCAGGGCAGCGGCTGGCCGGTGGTGGCGTTGAACGCGGCCAGGTTGTGGCGGGGCAGCTCGGCTGGGTCGCCGGGGTCGGCGCCGGGCGGGCGGATGGTGTTGAACTCACCGCCGACGTAGACGGTGTCGCCGATGATCCGGATGGCCCATACGGTGCCGTCGGTCTGCCAGGTCGGCAACGGGTCGGCGGTGACCGTACGAGGCTCGCCCGCTGGCGGCGCGGTATCGGCTGCCGCGATCGGCACCAGGGTCAGCACAGCCGAAATGATCAGCGTGATCAGGCCCACGACGCCGTGCGTGGCGCGCTGGCGGGTACCCCCGAGTACGCGCGTGATGCTTCTGGCCGCCTGTCATCCGGTCTCCGCTGCGGTTTGGCCGTCGTGTACGTGCACCGAGTGGTTGCGGTGTCAGTCGGCTTGGATGGGGGTGCTTTGGGCTGACCAGAATCGGTTGCCGAAGGGGTCGATGGCGCGGATGGAGTAGGTGTGGGTGCTGCCGGGTGCCAGGCCGGTGTCGGTGAACGTCATCGGCTGCAGGTCCCAGAATTTGGATGCGGCCGAGGTGGTGTGGACGACGGTGGTGGCGTCGCGGACGACCTCGTATTTGAGGGTCTTGTTGTCGCGGTCCCAGGTTTGTTTCCAGTCGATTTTGATGGTTCCGGTGCTGCCGTTGGGTTTGGTGACCTGCGGCGCGGGGGTGGGCTGAGGTCTGTTGACGTCGGTTCCGGTGGTCATGGAGGCGAAGCGCGTCAGTCCCTGTTGGGGTTTGTTGTTGACGGTGGTGAATTCACCGCCGACCCATAGGTAGGCGCCGTTGTTGGCCAGTGCGCGGGGGCCTTGGTGACCGTTAACGGTGCCGTGGTTGGTGTTGGGGAACCAGTGCAGGATCGGTGGGGTTTCGCCGGTGGGTTTGGCGGGTTCGGCGAGTAGTCGTTGGGCGGGGAATCCGGTGAGTTCACCGAATCCGTCGGGTTGGGTGCTGCAGTTGTGGGCGTGTGAGCCGCTGTAGAGCACCCCGTCCAAGAGGGTGAGGGCCTGGGTGGCGCCTTTGCAGTTGTCGATCCAGCGCAGTTCACCGTCGTCGGGGTTGACGGCCAGGCGTCCGTCGAAGGTGCCGGCGCCTTCGGCTGCGGCGTAGATGGTGTCGTTGTCGGCGACCAGGTCGGTGACCACCGACCTGTAGGTGGCGTCTCGGTATTCGACGCCGGTGGCCCAGGGCGCGCTGGCTCCGGTGTCGGTGTAGACCGCGCCGAGTCCGTGCGGTGGGTTGCCGTTGAGGGTGTCGAAGTCCCCGCCTACCACGACGCGGCTGCGGTCGGGTGAGATGACCAGGGCGTGCACGCCCCGGTCGGCGGCGGGCGCCCACGCGGTCAGCGTGCCGTTGGCAGCGGTGGTGAAGGCGGCCAGGTGTTGCCGAGGCACACCGTCGGCGGTGGTGAAGTAGCCGCCGGCGTACACGGTGGTGTTGCTGACGGCCAAGGACTTGACGCGGCGGTTGAGGCTGCGGCCGAAACCGGTGAGGGTGCCGCCGGGCAGAGCGAACGAGGCGATCCGTTGGCGCGGCTGTCCGTTGATGGTCGTGAAGTCGCCGCCAACGAACAACGTGGTGCCGTCTGGTGAGGATCGGACCGCGTACACCGCATCACAACGCCACTGGTCACCGTCCAGATCGTCACAACCCACCTGGACATTAGGAGTGGTGAAGGTGGCCGCGTCGACGGTCGGGTTCCAGTCCAGGGGCTGGCCGGTGGCGGCGTTGAACGCAGCCAGATTGCGGCGCGGCACCTCGGCCGGATCGCCGGGGTTGGTGCCCGGCGGCCGGATGTGGTCGAAGTTGCCACCCACATAGACGGTGTCGCCGACCATCGCGATCGACCACACCACCCCATCGGTCTGCCAGGTCGGCAGTTCGTCGGCGGTGACAGTCCGCGGCTCGCCGGGCGGCGGCGCGGTGTCGGCCGAAGCGGCGCCAGGTATGCCGGCCGAGAACGCCAGGGCCAGGCATCCCAGCCCAGCCAGCAGGCGGCGATGAAGGCGGCACGCGTTACGGCGAGTGATCGAGGGAGCCGGTGTCATGTGGAACCTCTCCGTAATCGTTCTGCACTCGGCGGAGATCGTCACATCTTTCTCGGCTCCCAACAAGCCCACCCGAACGCTGTCATAGGCGACACTCACAAAGTGACAATGCCGCAGGCTGAGGGCCTTACGGACGAGGCTCAGCAGATTCCGGTTGTCCTGACGGCCGGATCCGGACGCGATCTCACCGGTGGCCTGCGGCGTCATCGGGCTGTAACCGGTCATGTCACGACTTGGGCTTGATCAACCTTCTAAGTGGCCGCATTGTGCAGTTTGTTCACTCCTCGTGAGTTGTGTGAGGCGCGTACGTCCCTTCGCCTCGTGCTCCCCAATGCTCAAGGAGATGCGGCGTGCTGCTGTCCCTCTCTGTCCGCCTGGTCACGTGTGAACGCACGCGTCCCGGAACTTCTTCTGAGTGCCAAACGCTCGCGTGTCGTGTTCCTGCGCCTCCAGGAGTTCCGCCGCTTTGGATTGCCGCAGACGGGAGGGCGTGGCGATGATGAACCGCAGACGGCTGGTATTCCGGATGGGACGTTCACTGCGCGGCGTGGCAGCAGGCATGAGCATGGTGCTGGCGGTCGGGCTGGCGTCGGCGCCACCGGCACAGGCCGAGCCGGTGAACTCCAGCCGTCCCAAGGTCAAGGACCACGAACGCACGGTCGACGGCCGAAATCTCAAGGTCCGGCCGCGTACCAGCGACCCGTCCGCCACATCACATCCCACAGCCCGGGCCACATGGCCGAAGCCAGGAAAGGCCCAGGCGGCCCTCCCGGCGGCCACCGGCCGCGCGCCGGCCAGCCTGGTGCGTGCGGGAGACCTGCCGATCTGGGTCGGGCCCCCAAGCGGCCAGCCCAAAGCAGCGCAACCCAAGACAGGGACGTCCAACAACGCCACGCCATCACCGGGCATGACCGGCGAGGCCAAGGTTGAGGTCCTGGACCGCAAGACTGCCCAGCGTGCGGGGATCGCCGGCATGGCCTTCGCGGTGACCCCTGCCGACAGCGCCAAGGCGGGCCGGGTCGCGGTCCGGCTGGACTACTCCGCCTTCGCCCAGGCGTTCGGTGGCTCCTACGGGTCACGGCTGCGGCTCGTCCAGCTACCCGCCTGCGCCCTGACCACCCCGACCAAGCCGCAATGCCGCACCAACACCCCGATCCCGACCGCCAACGACGGCGAGAAGCAGACCCTCACCGCCGACGTCGACACCACCCCACCCGCAGCGGCCGGTGGGCAGTCGTCCGAGGCCACACCCACCGTGCTGGCCGCTGCCGCGGCGCCGGAAGGGTCACAGGGTGACTTCAAGGCCACCACCCTGGAGGCCTCGGCGACCTGGAAGGTCTCCGGGAACACCGGTGACTTCACCTGGAACTACCCGATGCGGGTCCCGCCGGTGCCCGGAGGCCTGGCGCCGAAGGTGGAGTTGGGCTACTCGGCGCAAAGCGTCGACGGTCGCACCGGCAACACCAACAACCAACCCTCGTGGGCCGGTGAAGGCTTCGATCTGTCCCCGGGATTCATCGAGCGGCGCTACAAGTCGTGTGAAGACGATGGCGCCAAGAACGCCGAAGGCAAGATCCCCGGTGATCAGTGCTGGGGGTATGACAACGCCACGGTCACCTGGAACGGCAAGGGCGGCGAGCTGATCAAGGCCGCCAACGGCACCTGGCGGCTCAAGAACGACGACGGCACCCGCTTCAAGAAGATCGTGTCCCGGCCCGAAGGCGACGGCCAGTCCATCAACGGCGACAACGACGGCGAGTACTGGGAAGTCACCACCACCGACGGCACCCGCTACTACTTCGGCCGCAACCAACTGCCCGGCTATGGCTCTGGCGGCCCGCAGACCAACTCCGCCTGGACCGTCCCGGTCTTCGGCGACGACGCCGGCGGACCAGGAACTGACGACGACGAGCCGTGCCACAAGTCCAGCGGGTTCGCCGACTCATGGTGCCAGCAGGCGTGGCGGTGGAACCTGGACATGGTCGTCGACCCGAACGACAACGCCCTGTTCTATGTGTATGAGAAGGAAATCAACCACTACGGCCGCAACCTCAAGCCTGCCGACGCCACCCCCTACACCCGCGGCGGCTACCTGAAGTCCATCGACTACGGGGTCCGCGGCACCAACGTGTTCGCCAGCGCGGCGCCCGCCGTGGTGGAGTTCGCCACCGCCGAACGCTGCATCCCCAGCGCCGACTTCGACTGCGCCCCCGCCAAGATCTCCACCAACCCGGAGAAATGGCCGGACGTGCCATGGAACATGAACTGCGCAGCCGGCACCGAATGCACCGGCGACCACGGCTCCACCTCACCCACCTTCTGGTCCCGCAAGCGACTGACCAAGGTCACCACCCGCATCAACCGCGGTGCCGGCTGGGGCTACCGCAACGTCGACTCCTGGGCACTCGACCATGCCTGGGGCGCCGAAACCGACGAACGCGACCTGCTGGCCAAAGACATCGAGCACAAAGGCCTGGCCGGCCCCACCACCGCCGATGACATCGCGTTGCCGAAGGTCAGCTTCAAGCACGTGCCCCGGGCGAACCGCGTTGACCAGGCCAACGACGGCATCGCGCCCTACACCCGCTACCGCGTCAGCACGATCTACGACGAGTCCGGCGGCGAACTCAACATCAACTACACCGGGCAGGAATGCTCCCGCTCCGCACCGCCCACACCCCAGACCAACGGCAAACGCTGCTTCCCTTCGATCTGGCACCTGCCGGGACAGACCACGCCGTACCCCGACTGGTTCAACAAGTACGTCGTCACCTCCGTCGTGCAAAAGGACCGCACCGGCCACGCACCCGACATGGCCACCACCTACGAGTACATCGGCGACGCGGCCTGGCACTTCGACGACGACGACGGCCTGACCCGCGAGAAGTTCAAGACCTGGTCACAATGGCGCGGCTACGGCCACGTCCGTGTCAAAACCGGCAGCCTCAGCAGCCCCTCCACCCAAACCGACACTTATTACCTGCGCGGCATGCACGGCGACCGTGCCACGCCCACCGGCGGCACAAAGACCGTCAAGGTCTCCGACGGCGAGAACGCCGAGCCGCACACCGACTACGAGGGCCTAGACGGCTTCGAACTCAAGACCGTCAGCTACACCGCCTCCGGCGGGCCGGTGCACAACAAGACCGTCAACGTCCCCTGGCGCCACCAGACCGCCACCCGGACCCGCTCATGGGGCACCGTCACCGCCAACAACGTCCAGGTCGACAATTCCCGTACCTGGACCGCCATGGACGGCGGCACCTGGCGCCAGACCAAGATCACCAGCGACTACGAAACCGAATTCGAGAAAATCGGCCGCGTCACGCAGGTCTCCGACCTCGGCGACGTCACCGCCGACACCGACGACAAGTGCACTCGCACCGAGTACGCCGACAACGTCGAGAAATGGATGGTCGCGTACAAGTCTCGTGTCGAGACGGTCTCGGTCGCTTGTGCCGCCGATCCCGACCGGTCCAAGCACATCATCGGTGATGTGCGCACTTTCTACGACAACGGCGGCCACGGTAGCGCCCCGACCAAGGGTGATATCACCAGGACCGAGAAGATTGCCGAGTATGACGGCGGCGGCGCGAGGTACGTCACCGACAAGGTCACGGGCTATGACACTTTCGGTCGTCCGATCTCGGTGACCGATGCCCTTGGGCGGACGACCAGCACGCGCCACACCCAGACCAACGGGTTGACCACCAAGACCGTGGTCACCACGCCTCCTGCCACACCGGGCAATGCGGCCACGGCGCTGACCACCACGCAGGAGCTCGACCCGGCCTTTGGACAACCGACCGGCAAGATCGACGCCAACGGCCAGCGCTCCGACATCGTCTACGACGCGCTCGGGCGTGCACGGAAGGCATGGCTGCCCAACTGGCCCAAGAAGGACAACGCGACCCCGAGTCTGGAGTTCGGCTATCGGCTGACCGACGGGCAGATCGTCGCCGTCACGAGCAAGACCCTCACCAATACCGGTGGGCAGCGCACCTCGATCGAGTTGTTCGACGGGTGGCTACGGACTCGGCAGACCCAGGTTCCCGGCCCGGAAGGGCGGCTGATCGCCGACACCTTCTACGACACCCGGGGCAAGGTCGCCAAGAAGTACGACCTCTACTCGGCCACCGGTGCCCCGGAGCTGACGCTGTTCGGTGTCGATTCCCCCGGCAATGTCGAAACCCAGACGCACTACTCCTACGACGGGCTTGGTCGGCAGACCCTGGAACGTCTATTGATCGGCAACGGGTCAACCCAGGAGAAGTGGCGCACCACGACCAGCTACGGAGGGAACTGGAAAGCGACCGACCCACCGGACGGCGGCATCTCGACCGCTGAGATCACCGATGCCCGCGGACAGGTCATCGAACGCCGCCAGTACGTGGGCCAGGGGCCCTCTGGTTCCTACGACGCCACCACCTACACCTACGACCCCGGTGGACGGCCCGCCACGATCACCGACGCATCCGGAAACCGGTGGACCACCACCTATGACCTGCGCGGCCGTAAGGCTCGCACCACCGACCCCGACAAGGGCACCACCACCCTCACCTACGACGACGTTGACCGGCTCACCTCGACCACCGACGCCCGCGACAAGACGATCGTCCACGTCTACGACGGACTCGACCGCAAGACCGAAACCCGCGAAGGATCGGTGACCGGACCCCGGCTGGCGTCCTGGACCTATGACACCGCCACGCGGGGCAAAGGCCTGCCTGCCAGCTCCACCCGCCACAGTGCGGCTGGTGACTACACCTCCCAAGTCTCTGGCTACGACGTGCTGGGCCGCGCCGAGACAACGCTCGTCACCATCCCCACCTCCGAGGGGGCACTGGCGGGCAGCTACGCCTTCAGCCAGACCTACAACCTCGACGGCACCCCCAAGACACAGGGCCTGCCCGCCGCCGGTGGCCTGCCCGCCGAAACCCTCACCCGCACCTACGACAACCATCTGCGCCCCACCCGCCTGACCAGTGATCTCAGCGTGTACGTCGGCGCGACCGACTACACCCCCACCGGCAAGCAGAAGCTGGTCGAGCTCGGCGCCGGCGGCAAACGAGCCTGGAACACCCAGACCTGGGAGTACGGCACCCAACGCCTGGCCACCTCTCGCACCCACCGCGAAAGCATCACCGGCGACGACCGCAACGCCACCTACACCTACGACGATGCCGGCAACATCAAGTCGATCTCCGACGTATCCACCATCGGCACCGACAACCAGTGCTTCGCCTACGACTACCTGCGTCGGCTCACCGAGGCCTGGACCGAAGCCGACAACACCTGCTCGGCTACGCCCACCGCGCCCGCCGTCGGCGGACCCGTCCCATACTGGCAATCCTTCGCCTACGACAAGGCCAGCAACCGCACCAAGGAGATTCAGCACGGCACCGGTGGCCAAGGTGACACCACCCGCACCTACGCCTACGCCGGGCCAGGCAAGGGAAGCAGACTCAACGCGGTCACACAGACCGGAGCAGCTGGCAACCGCACCGACACCTTCGCCTACGACAACGTCGGCAACACCACGAACCGCACCCTCGGCACGACCAGCCAGACCCTCGACTGGGACGCCGAAGGCAAGCTGACCAAGGTCACCGAAGGCGGCAAGACCACCAGCTTTATCTATGACGCCGCTGGCAACCGCCTCATCCGCAAGGACTCAACCGGAGCCACCCTCTATCTCCCGGACACCGAGGTCCGTGTCACCACGGGAAACGCCGCAGCGGCCGGCACCCGCTACTACACCCACAACAACCAAACCGTCGCCATGCGCGACAGCACCGGCCTGCGCCACCTGACCGGCGACCACCAAGGCACCTCGCAGATCGCCGTCAATGCCACGGACCAGAAGACCATCACGCGCAGATTCCTGCCCTTCGGACGAGAACGTGGCGCCCTAGAGGAAGACACCTGGCCCGGTGAAAGAGGCTTCGTAGGGGGCACCAAGGACCCAACCGGGCTCACCCACCTCGGAGCCCGCGAATACGACCCAGAGACCGGTCGCTTCATATCTGTCGACCCGCTCTTCAACCTGGACCACCCGCAAAGCTGGAACGGATACTCCTACGCCAACAACACACCGGTGACCCAGAGCGATCCTGAAGGGCTCGACGGACCCCTGAGGGGCAACAGGGACTGCTACTACTCCGGAACCGGGTGCGAAAAGCCCAAACCCAACGGCGGCTGGGATGGGGACGAACTGGAATACCCAGAGACCTTTCCCGAACGCCCCGAAAATCAGGCGCGGCAAGACCAATACCGGCGCCGAATTGAGCAACTACGCGAGACCCCCATCGACCCAGGCACATCCGCAGGAGCTGTGACACTCCGGATGCGCATCCAGGCCGAACTGGCCTACTGCGCTGAATTCCCCGGCGACGCCCAGATCTGTGGCAACCGCGACGCAAGCGTCCATGAATCCCTGGACGCCATGGGCCTCGCCGGCCTGGATGCAGCCGACGCTGCCAACGCCATCCTCTATCTGAGCGAAGGGAAATGGAAAGACGCGCTCCTCTCCGGCCTGGCGGTCATACCCTTCCTCGGAGGCCTCGCCACGGCCAAACGGGCAAGCAAGGGCGCCCGCACCTGCAGCAGTTTCGTTCCCGGCACCGCGGTGCTGATGGCCAATGGCGAGCCCAAGGCCATCGAGGAAGTCGAGGTCGGAGACAAGGTCCTTGCAACCGACCCTGAAACAGGCAAGACCGAAACCAAGACCGTCCTAGCCACCATAACCAGCAAGGGCAAAAAGAACCTCGTCCAGATCAGCATCGACACCCACAACCAAAAATTCTGGACCGGCACGACAAACCAGGAACAAACCTCCGGCGCAAACTTCAAGATCCAGAAGTCCTCTCCAAAGACCGGCCTGGTCATAGCCACCGACACCCACCCCTTCTGGGTAGCCAGCGGAATCGACAAATGGATCAAGGCAATCGACCTCAAGCCCGGCATGTGGCTCCGCACCAGCGCCGGCACCTACGTCCAGGTCACCGCCACAAAATCGAGAACCACCCACGAGCAACGAGTCCACAACCTCACCATCGCCGACCACCACACCTACTATGTGCATGCTGGCGACACACCCGTCCTCGTCCACAACAGCAACGGCTGTTTCTCGACACACAACGAGAGGGCTGGTGATCTCGCTGATAGGTACACTGAGGGACAGTCGACTCGGGATCCATCGTCGCAGTGGTACCACGAGATGCTGAGCAACGAGGAGCTGTTGGCCTCGATCAACCAGGCCGCAGCCGGGGACGGAATTCTGGTCTCGCGCGGAGGGCAGATCCTGGGAGGCCATCACCGCTGGGATGAGCTCCAAAAAAGGATTCGCGACGGGCGAATCGATCCGGACGAGCCAATCCGTATCGAAGTCTACGGTGGGGATTAAAGTTCACGTGGCCATCATTCAGTCAACTGACTCTGACTTCCGCATTTGCCAGATCAGCTTCGACGTGCTCCTTGAGATTCAACTGGAGGCAGAGGATCGCGGTTGGGCTACTCGGTGGTCCTCTGTGCAGGCACTCCGCAGCCAGGTCAAGCAAGAAGTGGCCATCCTCCAATCGCTGATGCGAGAGGAGCGAGGGGGGATTGTGCGAGCCTACCGATGCCTCCTGCTGTTTTCTGTTGTAGGCGAGGGGCCCGCTGGCGGAGTTGCAACAATAGATCTTGAACCGGCTCGATTCAGATCACTGGAGCGACTCGATCGGGACCCTGAGGTAAGGACGGCGCTTGTCCGGCTATTCTCTCTTGCTCTGGGAGGGATTTCGACCGTAGCGAAGATGTAGAGGATCAAGGTCGCTTCTATGTTACGGTTCAGCCTAACTGGACACTTTCTCCAGGTCCCTAGTGTGCCTGAGTCGTTAACTTGATGGCAGTATGCGGCGAGGGTTTCGAGGATCTCGTCGGTGGTCTTGGTCCGCACGAATGGCCTGGGGGCCTTGTTCCACTTGTTGATCCGGGCGCGTACGTCCTTCTCCAGTTCTGCGACGCTGCGGTGTGCTGAGCGGCGGAGCTTGCGGGTAGTCAGTTCGGCGAACCAGCCCTCTACCAGGTTCAGCCATGAACTGCTGGTCGGGGTGAAATGCAGGTGGCACCAGGGGTGGCGGGAGGTGTCCTCGCCGGCGATGCCGGCCCTGCAGCCGAGGCCGCTCGCATCAGCCGGGCGACGCGGTGTCGGCCGCAACCCGTGCCTTCACGCTGCAGGACAGCGTGGATCCGCGGAGCGCCGTAGGTGCCACGCGATTCACGATGCGCCGTGATCTGCTCGATCGATCACGTTCAGGTCTAGATCCCGGTACATGCGCGGGCCGAGCACGCCAGCGTGGCAGGCGGCACGGGAGACCCCGCAGCAGCTCACACGCCCGTTTGACGTTGTGACCGCCCTGCTTTTCCGCCTCCCACCCCTTCCAGGTCTGGTGGTATGAAGCAGAGGAGATAGATAAGCCCAAGGGCGACCTTCCGCTCTTCCCTTCCAGCGTGGTCGTCGGCGCCCGGCATTCGAGTCCTTGGAAATGAGCCTTAAAAGGAACGGTGCCCTACCTTCCCCTCCTCTCCGAAGGAGAGTTTATGTATTTCTATGATGTCACGAAGGTGATCGATGTGCTGGATATAGAGAGAACCTCTGCGCGCACCTTTCCGTGCGGTAGATACATGCAGATAAATAAGCATGTATTTTCCGGGGAAAGGCTCGAAGGGGTGGAAATATTCAAGCTACCCCAAATGTGCATAGGGAAGGAAAATCTATGTCACCGATTCCTTTGTGAGGCCCCGCTGCGCGTAGCGTTCGCGCTCGCGCAGCAGCGCGGCGACCATCAAGTCCTGGGTCTGGGATTCGCTGGTCTGCTCGGTGTCTGGCGTGGGGTCCGGCTGAGGCGTCGGCTGGTCGGTCATGCTCGCTCTCGCAGGTGGATGGTGGTGACGTGCACGCCACCGCCGTGGGACTGCTCGCTTCCGCGCTGATCATCATCAGCGACGTCTGGGACGCGCTTCCGCTGTAGCAGCCGGATCTCCGACGCGAAAAGGCCCTGCGCCGTAACCTGGGATTGTCGAGGTCTCAGGAAGCCGGTGCAGGGCCTATGAAGGAAGCTAGCACGGAAGAGGGCATCGGGCGGCGTATCGCCCGCGCACGGAAGTCCCGTGGACTGACGCAGCAACAGCTCGCCGATCGCGTGCCGTGCTCCAAGAGCCTCATCGCCCAGGTGGAAGCCGGCCACAAACCGGCCTCGCAAGCACTGGTCGCCGGGGTGGCCCGTGCCCTCCGGGTGGGCATTGGGAAGCTGACCGGCCAGCCGTACGACGACGAGCCTCGGGCGGGTCGAATCCACGCCACCATCCCCGACATCCGCCGCGCTCTCCTAGCCTGGGACCTCCCGGACGAGGACATCCGGCCGCGGCCGATCGACGAGCTCCAGAAGGACGTAGCGAGACTGTCGGCCCTCGGCCGGGATGCCCGGTACGGACAGCTTGGCGAGGCGCTCCCCGGCCTGCTGGAGGAACTCGCCGCCGCGGCGCACGACGCTACAGGGCCGAAGGAGGCGCAGCTGCACGCCCTGCTCTCCGAGGCCTACACCGGCGTCACGGCGATCGCGTACACGCTCGGCTACTTCGACCTGCGGAGCCTGGCCATGGAACGGGTCGAATGGGCCGCCCGTAAGTCCCAAGACCCGCTCCGGGTGGCCCGCACGCAGTGGCAGCGCAGCACCCTGTTCCTGGCGAGCGCCTCCTACGACAAGGGCGCCAAGCTGCTGGATCGGGTCCGCCGCGACATCGGCGAGAACATCGCCCAGATGGACGAACCGACCTTGAGCGTGTTCGGAGCAGCGCATCTCCGGTCGGCGATTTTCGCCGCCCGCAAGCCCAGCAAGGCGACCGCGTGGGCCCACATCGACGAGGCGCGCGAGGCCGCCCGGGTCCTTGACGCCGACGCCAACCACTACGGCCTGGAGTTCGGACCCTCCAACGTCGCCATCCACGAGGTCGCCGTCGCCGTTGAGATGTACGACGGCACCGAGGCCGTACAGCGGGCGAGCCGGATCCACCTGCCCGCCACGGTGCCGCCGGTCAGGCGCGGCCACTACTACATCGACCTGGCCCGCGGCTTCCTCTACCACGGAGACCGCGCGCAGTCCTTCGATGCCCTGACCCGCGCACGGCGGATCGCCCCCCAGCAGACTCGCAATCACCCGATGGTGCACGAGACGACCCGAATACTGGTCGAGCTCGAACGGCGCCGCTCCGGTTCGCTCAGCGGGTTCGCGTCCTGGCTCGGTATCACCTGAGGTTCACAAGTTTCACCAGCTGTGAAACTTCAGCGGCCTCATATGCGGCTGAATCCAATGTGTGACCTGTGACGCAGAAATAGCCAAGCCGACACAACTTCGCGACGGGCTCGTCACTCGCACCTTGAGCGCGGGCGCGGCGGGACCCTTGCGCGGGGCCGCCCGCCGTGCTCGCCCAGATCGTACGGCCGCCCGCCCTGATGGGAGAGCATCGGGCGGGCGCCGTACGACCCCGGACGGCACGGCGGCGGCGCTAACCCCCGAGAGCGACGCCGCCGCGCCTCAGATCCCCGGAACGTTCTTCGCCTGGGACGTCGAGATCGCCGGCCGCCGGCCGCGCGGCATCTCCGGAGTCACCGACGAGGCGGCCCTCGCCAAACGCCAGGTGAGCCTCGCCCTCACCGGGCAGCCGATCGGATCCACAGGCAAGGTGCGGCTGGTCGCCCTGTCCCCGCGCGGAGACATCTCCTACGTCGACCTGAACGTCGTCGCCCAGGCGCACAAGACCAAGAGCGGAATCACATGGGCGTGACGCGCGACGAGCGAGCCCACCAGCTCGCCGAAGCGATGGCCGCCTACACGCGGCTGATGAACACAGTCCGCCCTGCCTCCAGCGGCGGAAAGAACAGCGAAGCCGAGATCGAGCAGATGCGAGTCGACGGCGACATCATCGCCCGCGCCGCCGTCCGCGCCCGCGAACTCGAAGCCGAGCAGAACGGCTGACAAGGAGCACGGACACATGTCCACCGTGACCTGGCTGAAAGCGTGGGCGCTGCGGTTCCTCTACCCCGAGTGGGAGATCACCCCGTCCGGTCCCGAGTGGTGGATGCTGCGGCGGCTGCCGATAGAGCGACGCGTCCCTCGCGACCGGATGTGGCGCGAGCTGCGGTTCCTGGAACGGATGTTCCGTCATGGCGCGATCAAGGACCAGGACGACTAGTCCGTGTTTTATAAGTGATCGCGTGATCTGGTCGGGGTGGCGTGTCGCTGGCCGGTAAGCAGTGAGGTCTCCGGTAGGTGGTTTTTCGACCAAGAAAGCCCACGCTCCGGAGACCTCGTGGCCACCCTGGCGGTGACGGGGCGGTTCGACCTGACCGACGTGCAGTGGGCGGTGCTGGAGCCGCTGCTGCCCGCGCGGAGAAGGCAGGGCGTCCGCCGAAATGGAGTAAGCGCCGGCTCATCGACGGCATCCGGTGGCGGGTGCGGGTCAGCTCGCCCTGGCGGGACGTGCCCGCCAGGTACGGGCCGTGGCAGACGGTGTACGGGTTGTTTCGCCGGTGGCGGCGTGATGGCACCTGGGCTCAGATCCTTGCCGGGTCGCAGACGCGGGCGGACGCGGCGGGGTTGATCACCTGGGAGGTGAACGTGGACTCCACCATCATGCGGGCGCACAAGCATGCCGCGGGCGCCATGAAAAAGGAGATCTGCAGGCCGAGCCGCCGGCTGGAGTGAGGGATGAGCCGGCCGATCACGCGTTTGGGCCGCTCGCGGGGCGGGTGGTCGACCAAGCTGCACCTGGCGTGTGAGCAGGGGCTGGTCGAGGACGAACGCGGCCGCATCGGGCTCGTGCGCGTCGGCGTAAGCACCTTGCTGTTCAGGTGCGCGCCGAGTCGCCACAACGAGATCGTCATGTCGATCGACCGGGCGGCCTTTTTCCATGCGGGTCTGGCAGAAGTCCTGCCAGGTGCCGAATTCCTCGATGTGCTGGTCGCCGTCTTGGGAGGCCTCGGGGGGCTTGCCGGTGGGGCGGTGGGTGTCGATTCGGGCTGGTTTTGATCAACGTGCGGTGATAGCCCTGAAGTAAGAGGCCGCCTCGGCGCGGCCATGTCTGGAAGGGATCTGGCTCCCATGAACGCTCCCGAAGTCATCCCGGACGAGAACGGCCCCGGCGCCTGGCTCACGCCGGCGTTCGAGATCGTCGACACCTCGCTCGAGGTGACCGCCTACTTCCTGGCGACGCGATAACGGAGACGCCGTGCTCGTCCGCGTGCTTGGAACGGCCGCGGGAGGCGGCGTACCCCAGTGGAACTGTGCGTGCCCCGGGTGCGCCGCCGTCCGCGCCAACCCCGCCCGGCGACGCTCGCACGCCGCGATCGCAGTGCATGACTCGGCGACGGGCCGGTGGCATTTGGTGAACGTGACCCCGGATGTCACCGACCAGGTCGAGGCATGCGAGGCGTTGCGGCCGGAGCCCGGGAGCAGACGCACCCCGCTGGCCGGAGTGATCCTCACCGATGCCGAGCTCGACCACACCCTCGGGCTGTTTCGCCTCCGCGAGGCGGAGGAGATCTCGATCTGCGCGACTGCCGCCGTGCGGGCGGCACTCACCGACGGGCTGGGCGTCCAGCGGATCCTGTCGCCGTATGCGCGGATCGTGCTGCGCGAGCTCCCCGACGGCGATCCGGTGCCGCTGGAGGAAGGCGGCTCGCTGCGCGTCCGCGCCGTGCCGGTGTCGGCTAAACGCCCACGCTATGCCAATGCGCTTCCCGCCACGGGGCTGTGGTCGGTCGCGCTGCACATCACCGACGGGGCGGACGGCAGGTCCCTCCTTTACGCCCCCGCCGTGGCCGCCTGGTCATCCGGCCTGGCGGCAGCGGTCGCCCAAGCCGACCATGTGATCGTCGACGGCACGTTCTGGGACGACGATGAACCCGTGCGGGAGGGCATCGGCGCCAGGACCGCCACCGAAATGGGGCACCTGCCGATCTCCGGGCCGACCGGGACCGCCGAACGGCTGTCGGCCCTGGCCGCGGGCCGCTGCGCGTACACGCATCTCAACAACACCAATCCGCTGGTCGACCCGGCGGCGCCCCAGCACAAGGAGCTGGCCGGCCTCGGCCTGCGTGTCGCCGACGACGGGGAGGTCATCGCACCATGAGCGCGCTGGGCATCGAGGAGCCGCTCCGGGAGATCGCTGAACGCCGCTACCACCACCGCCACCGGTTCAACATCCGTATGCACGAAGGAGTGCTGACCCGAGAAGAACTGCGGGGCTGGATCCTCAACAGGTTCTGCTACCAGCGCCACATTCCCATCAAGGACGCGCTCATCCTGGCGAAGCTGGAGTCGCCCAAGCACCGGCGCATGTGGGTCCGGCGTCTCCACGACCACGACGGGACCGACGAAGACGAGGGAGGCATCGAACGCTGGCTCAGGCTGGGTGAGGCGGCGGGCCTCGACAGGGCGGAGCTGTGGTCCGGCACAGGAGTGCTGCCCGGCGTACGCCTGGCCGTCGAGGGCTATGTGAACTTCTGCCGCTTGCGCGGCCCCCTCGAAGCCGTCGCCTCCTCGTTGACCGAGGTCGTCGCGCCGGACCTCATGGCCACGCGGATCGCGGCGTTCGAAAAGCACTACACCTGGATCGATTCCGAGGGCCTGCGCTACTTCCAGCGGCGCGTCGACCAGGGCCGCAGGGACGGGCGTGAGGCCCTTGAGCTGGTCGAGCAGTGGGTTCGAACGCCCGAGGACCGCAGCCGGGTCCTCGCCGCCTTCGAGTTCAAGTGCGATGTGCTCTGGGCGCTCCTGGACGCCGTCGAACACGCGTACCGGCCCGAGAGCCGCCAAGCCGATGTCGGCTGACCGGCGACAGGGACAGTGGCGGCCGGAACTGCGCCGGTCGATGGTGTTGCGTCGTGACCGGACCAGGGGCGCCGACATCCTGCTCATGCCCGAACGGGTCGTGGTCCTGAACGAGACGGCGGCGCGGATCCTGCGGCTGTGCGACGGCGAGCACAGTGTCGACGACATCGTGACGGAGTTGGGCCAAGCCTTCCCCGGCGCGCCGGTGAACGCGGAGGTTCCCACGTTCCTTCGACAGGTCATGGAGGCCGGATGGCTCCGCTGACGACGCCGTCTCCTCCGTGGGCGTTGCTCGCGGAGGTCACACACGCCTGCCCCTTGCAGTGTCCCTACTGTTCCAATCCGCTCGACCTCGTACGCCGTTCGGCCGAGCTCGGCACCGGCGACTGGCGGCGGGTGATGCGGGAGGCGGGCGAGCTCGGCGTCGTCCAAGCGCACATCTCCGGCGGCGAGCCGTTGCTGCGCGGTGATCTGGAGGACATCATCGCCGCGGCCGAGGACGCGGAAATCTACACGCAGCTGGTGACCAGCGGCCTGGGGCTGCCGCCCGCCCGCCTGGACCGGCTGGTGGCCGCCGGGCTCCGCAGCGTCCAGCTGTCGGTCCAGGACGCCGCCGCACCGAACTCCGACCTCATCGCGGGACGCGGAGGGTCGTTCGCCGCCAAGGAGGAGGCCGCGACGGTCGTGACCGCCGCGGGCCTGCCGCTGGGGCTGAACGTCGTGTTGCACCGGCACAACATCGACCACATCGACGAGATCATCCGGCTGGGAGTCGCGTGGGGCGCCGAACGCATCGAGCTGGCCAACGTGCAGTTCTACGGCTGGGCCATGCGCAACCGGACGGCGCTGCTTCCCGGCCGGGACCGGCTGGCCCGGGCGCAGAAGGTCGTCGACGACCGGCGCGCGGAGCTGGCCGACGCCGTGGAGATCATCTGGGTCGTCCCCGACTACTACGAGGGAATCCCTAAGCCGTGCATGGGCGGCTGGGGCAGCCGTTCGCTCACGGTGGGCCCCGACGGCACCGCTCTGCCATGCCCCGCCGCGTACGCCATCGAAGGGCTCGATCCGCCGAACGTCAAAGAACGGTCGCTCGCCTGGATCTGGGAGCGGTCTTCGGCGTTCGCCGCGTATCGGGGCACGAGCTGGATGCCGGAGCCGTGCCGGAGCTGCCCGGAACGCGAGCGCGACTTCGGGGGCTGCCGATGCCAGGCGTTCGCGCTGACCGGCGACGCGGGACGCACCGATCCCGCATGCCGGCTCTCGCCCGATCACCACCTGGTGGAAGCCGCCGTCAGCGCCGACGAGGAGATCCCCGCGCTGGTCTACCGGCGTCCCGGCAGACGACGCTCATGACCAGTCCGCCTGGACGTCATCGTTCCCGACCTGCACGAGAAACCACGTCCTGATCGCCTCAGCGGACACACCATGCTCACCGCCCAGAGCTCGCCTCCGTTTGAAGGTTTTGCCCTACTCCCGCGCGCTACTCCGACAAAGCTTCAAACGAAAGTTCAACGATACCGTTTAAGGCATGGCCACCGACATCAAGGACATCGCCCAGACCGTCGACGCCACCGCCGTCATGGGGCTGCTGCCCGCCCGGCCGCGGTTGCTCGCACTGGGCGAGCCCACGCACGGCGACGGCACGCTGCTCGACCTGCGCAACGAGCTCTTCCGGCAGCTTGTCGAGCAGGAGGGCTACCGATCGATCGCGATCGAGAGCGACTGCATGATGGGCTTGATCGTGGACGACTACGTCACCTCCGGCACAGGCAGCCTCGACGAGGTCATGGAACGCGGGATCAGCCACGGGTGGGGCGCGTTCACCGCCAACCGCGAGCTCGTGCGCTGGATGCGCGCGTACAACGACGGCCGGACCAGGTCAGAGCGAGTGCGCTTCGCCGGCTTCGACGGCCCGCTGGAGATCACCGAGGCCGCGAGCCCCCGGCAGGCCCTCACCGGGCTCCACGGCTACCTCGCCGCTCAGGTGGACGCCGACCTGCTTCCGTGCACCACGGAAACGCTCGACCGCCTGCTCGGCGCCGACGACAAGTGGGCCAATCCCGCCGCGACGATGGACCCGTCCCAGTCCGTGGGACGGTCGGCCGAGGCCAGCGAACTACGGCTGCTTGCCGACGACCTGGCCGCGCTGCTCCACGCGCAGACGCCGCACCTGATGACCGAGACCCCTCAGGACGACTGGCACCGGGCACAGCTGTACGCGCGCACCGCCATCGGCTTGCTGCGCTACCACTTCTGGATGGCCGACACCTCGCCTGGCCGCCTGGCGCGGTTGGTAGGCCAGCGGGATTCGATGATGGCCGACAACCTCCTCGCCGTGGCCGAGCAGGGCCCAACGTTGGTCCACGCACACAACGGGCATCTCCAGCGAAACAAAAGCACGATGCGCTTGGGCGACCTGCCCGTGGAGTGGTGGAGCGCCGGCGCAATCGTGAACGCTCGCCTAGGCAAGGAGTACGCCTTCCTGGCCACCGCCATCGGTACGCTCCGCCACCACGGCGTGGACACCCCACCCGCCGACACCCTCGAAGGACTCCTGTACGCGCTTCCAGAAAACCACTACGTCATCGACACCCACCGACTGACCGCCACCCTCGCCAACCTGACGCTCGCTCCCCGCGAGTCCCCTTGGTTCGGCTACTCCCCGCTGGACCCAGCCCACGTGGCCCGCCATGACGGGATCGTGTTCGTTAAGGACGCCCTGACGAGCTAACCAGGGCTATTTGGTGATGGCGGTTGGGTGAGTGGACGGTCTGGTGGTGTGGCGCCCGCACCTCAGGACCGCTGTTCCGGGCCGACCGCCGGCCCGCACGTGCGCGGCCGTCGACCGGTGTCCCCACACCGGCCGCGGCCGCCTCTCCTCGAACGCGCCGAGTACCTGTTCAAGCAGGATGACCCCGCCGATGCGGTTACGTCCGTTCAAGGCACCCGGTCACGGCACGAACTGGATCTCGGGATAGTGCGGGGACGGTCCGGACAACAGGCGGTTGTCGTGGTGGCGCAGGTGGAGGTCGAAGAAGGCGCCCAGGTAGGCGCGTTGGGCGGCGACGGCCCGGCCGGCGTCGATCGTGCCGATCGATTCGGTCAGACGGGCGGCGACCTGGGGCGGGATCGGGAGTGCCCGCATCAGTTGCTGCGCCATCGGGGACAGGTCGGTGTAGGTCTGGTGGCCGGAGTCACGCAGGAGCAGTTCACGGCGCCAGCCGCGCAGGTTCGACCAGAACTGCTCCCAGGTCGGATCGTTGTAACGCCCATGGGTGGCGTTGCTCATCAGCAGGAAAGGACGGTCAAGGCCGGTGTCGGCGACGGCGCCCGGAATGGAGCCGTCCAGGTCGGCCCCCGCGAGGATCCGCGAATCCTCCGCCATCGTGTCCGCGGCCGTCGCGCCGCCCAGCGAGTGACCGAACATCCCGATCTTCGATAGATCGAGGGAGCCCTTGAGGCCGCGCGGCAGCCGACGCCGGCCGGCGTCGGGATTGCGTCCCGCGTTCAGGGCCGCGAGTTGGTCCATGACGAACTTGGTGTCGTCCAGCCGGGCCTTCAACGCCTTGGCTATGTCCTTCGGGGTCGGCTGGGCCGGTTTCCGGCTCAGTTCCAGCCTGCCGTGAGGGAACTCCACGAGTTGGGAGTCGTAGGTGTGGTCGATGGTGACGACCACATATCCGCGGCTGGCGAGGTCCTCGACCAGGGCGGTGCCCTGTGCGCGCATCGAACCGTAGCCGGGGGAGAAGAGCACCACCGGATTACCGCGGCCGCGCGCGTGGACGGGTGCGCCGTGGCCCGCATGCGTCACTGGGAGGACGACCTTGTCCAACGGCGTCTGGAGGTCCCTGCCGGCCTGCGTCAGGTACTGCGACGCCGCCGCCCGTGTGAGCCACGGGACGCGGCGGTGCGCATCGGCGCTCAGGGTCGGGTACCACAGACTGATCATCAGCTCGCGCCGCGCGGGCGACGTCCACGGGTCCTGACGGGCACGGTCGATCAGATGCAGGGACGTCGTTCCAATCCGCCGCGGACCGGTCGGCGCCGGCAGGGACAACCGCACAGTTTGCCGCTGGGCGGCCTGCGCGGTGGGACCGTGCACGACCTTCGCGGTCTCGGTGCGGGTGGGCATATGGCCGGTCGCCGCGGCCGTCCCCGTGATGGCGAGGAGCACGCTCGCCGTGCCGGCCGTCGCCACAACGGATCGGCGTTTGAGAACGGGTGGCCGCTTCGAGCCGGAGGGCACCGGAGGACGCGCCTCGTCGGCCGGAGGTTGAGAGATCATTTCCCGACATTCGCAGCCCGTTGGCGGTGTGAACAGGCGTTATACGCGATCTCGGGGTAGAACCGGGGACATCCCCGAGCCGTCTCCTAGGGGCGAGGTCGTCCGCTCGACAACAATCATCCCCCGGCAGACGATCGGCAGCGCCAGGTCACGGTCCGGCTCCTCACCCGCGGCCTCAGACGACCTGGGCGCCTGGATCTGTTTCGAGGACGAGACCGGCCAGGGACTCAGTCCGCCGCGCGGACGCTCCTGGAGCCGCCGGGGACACCGGCCGCGGGTGAGCCTGCGCGGCGGCGACTGGCTGACGATGTTCTACCGGCCGGCCTACGCTCCCGAACTCAACCCCACCGAGACGTGTGGGCGGTACTCAAGCGCTCCATGACCAACTTGCTGGCCGCCGACCTGGACTACCTGACCAGCATGATCAAGCACCGACTCACCACCGTCCAGCACCACCCTGAAGTGATCGACGGCTGTACAGGCGAGATCATGCTTGCAGGTATTCCGCTCCACCCGCACCCATGGGGTACCGCACCTGGCCGGCCGGTATTTGGTCGGCCGGATTCCTCGATCTCGGTACCGAGGTGTTGGCAGGCTTGTGACCGGGCTTGCGTGCCTTCTCAAGCGCAATAGCCATGGCCGTCGGCGGAACCCGTGGTCCATCGCCAGACGCCACGTAGGCCAGCGCTGGGCTTGCCGCGTACGCCGCGATGCTGGCCGCCCTGGCGGATGACGACCTGGCGGCGCGTCGGTGCGTCGGCGATGCTGGGTCGGGTGGAGTACGTGTCAAAAGTGGCGCGACCGGCTAGGCCGGTGGCGGTTCGTGCGCGTGCCGGGTGCCACGTCTTCTACATGACGGACGTTGAGGCGGCACATCACCGCCCACGCCTCGCCCATAAGGAGATGCCATGCCGGAAGGGCGCCGAAAGTACGATGCGGCGTTCCGGGAGGGAGCGGTTCGGATCGTGCGGTCGACTGACAAGCCGGTCGCCCTGGTGGCCCGGGTTCTGGGAATCGTCGCGCGGACGCTGCATCACCGGGTGAAGGCTGACCGGGTCGAGGCGGCGGGGTTGAAGGTCGACGAGCGTGCGGAGCTGGCGCGGTTGCGGGCCGAGAACGCCGAGCTGCGGAGGGAGCGTGATGTCCTCAAGCGATCCGTGGTCGCTCCGCCTCGCGGATCGGGCTGGTTTCGTCTTGGCCGCCGCCACGTCAATGTCAATCACCAGCTCGTCAACTGCATGCGCCACATCCGGAGCGAGACCGGCCTGGGAACGGATGAGATGGGCCGCCGGGCCGGTGTTCCCCGGCGTGTTCTGCGCCGGTTCGACAAGGGGGAGTGCCGGTTGGCGGAGCGGCGTTTCCTCGATCGGCTCGCCGCCACGTTCGGCTTCGACGCCTCGGCCGTGCTGGGACGTCCGGTCTGGGAACGCGACGGCGGGTTCATGGCGGCATATGAACGCGTCGTCGCGCACACGCTGATCAGCATCGACCGGTGCTTCCATTTGTTCCAGTACGCCCAATCGGTCCGTGACCTGCCGGGCGCCGCTGCCGAAGTCGGTGTCTTCCGGGGCGGCTCGGCCAAGCTCATCGCAGAGGCGGTGGGCGCCCGAAAGCTGTACTTGTTCGACACCTTCACCGGCATCCCGGCGCACTCGCCCACCGACGATCTGCATCAGACCAACGACTTCGCCGAAACGGAACTGGCCGTTGTCGAGCGATTGTTCGAAGGCCAGAAAAATGTCGTCCTCGTGCCGGGTGTCTTCCCCGAGTCCGCCACCGAGATGCAGGAGGCATTCTGCTTCGTGCATGTCGATACCGACGTGTACGGATCGGCCCTGGACTGCTGCCGTTATTTCTATCCCCGGCTCGTCAGCGGAGGAGTCATGGTCTTCGACGACTACGGCAGCTACTCGTGCCCCGGAATCAAGCGGGCCGTCGACGAATACTTCGCCGACAAGGGGGAGTGGGCGATCCAGACCACCGGCCACCAAGCCGTCATCCGCAAGGTCGCCTACACCGGCAACGGTCGTCGATGGTCGCCTGAGTCGATGGGAATCGGGGCGAGCCCATGGTGATCTGCGGCATCAAGGTGACGCACGACGGTGGCGTCGCCGTGGTCGACGGCGGCGTGCTGCGCTTCAGCGTCGAAATGGAGAAGCTGGGCGGCAACGTCCGGCACAGCACCCTCGGCTGCCTGGACAACCTGGATTTGATCCTCAAATCCGAGGGCATCAGCCCCATGGATGTGGACGCTTTCGTCGTCGATGGCTGGTTCGGTGCCGCGCCGGGCGCGCCTGTATCGGTGGCGACCTCCCGCGCGGGAAGCCGGGTCGAGCTGCGGGTCGCCGATTACCAGCCGCCCTCGACCAGGGTGAGCGCTCTGACGCCCTATCGTTTCGACAATCCAGCGTTGTCGCCCCGGGGCACTTACACCAGCTATTTCCATGCGAGCAACCATGTGTTCGGCTCGTACTGCACCAGCCCGTTCGCGGAACGCGGTGAGGACTCGTTGGTGCTCGTCTGGGACGGCGGTATGCTTCCCCGGCTCTTCTCCGTTTCGGCCTCCGACCGATCCGTGACGGACCTGGGACCACAGTTCCCTCTGCTCGGCAATATGTTCTCCGACTTCTGCGCCCGCCTGGCACCGTTCCGCCGTGACTGGGACGGGATGGACGACGAGGAGAAGCACCGTACGCTTCTGGAGGTCCCGGGCAAAGCAATGGCGTACGCCGCATTGGGCACGGTCGAACCGGACGCGTTCGCCGGCTTCGACACCCTCCTCGACGAGCTGAACGACCTCACCTGGACCGCCGCCGCCCGGTTCGGGGAGGGGGTGCTCGCCAGGCGCGACGACATGTTCGCTGGACTGACCGACGCGGACCTCATCGCCACCTTCCAGGCGTACATCGGTGAACTGTTGCTCGGCGCATTGCGAGAGAGCCTCCGCAAAATCGGTGGCACACCCAACCTGTGCCTCGGCGGTGGCTGTGCCCTCAACATCAAATGGAACGCCGCTGTGCGCGGAAGCGGTATGTTCGCCGACGTCTGGGTGCCACCGTTCCCCAACGATTCGGGAGCGGCGATCGGGACCGCGTGCTGCGAGATGTTCCGCGCCGGCCGCCATGCGGCGTTGGATTGGCAGGTGTACGCCGGTCCACAGCTCGGCGCCCAGCCGTGCCCTCCCGGATGGAACGCGCGGGCCTGCGACGAAGAGGCCCTCGCCGAGCTGCTGTATCGGCACGGCGAACCGGTGGCCGTGCTGACCGGCCGCGCCGAACTCGGCCCCCGGGCGCTCGGCAACCGCAGCATCATCGCGCCGGCGGTCGACCCGGCGATGAAGAGTCGGCTCAACGCGATCAAGAAACGCGAGCACTACCGGCCGGTGGCTCCCATCTGCCTGGAGCGGTACGCGCCCGAGGTGTTCGACCCGGGTACTCCCGACCCCTACATGCTGTTCGAGCACCGGGTACGGCCGCAGTGGATCGACAAGGTGCCCGCCATAACGCACCTCGACGGCACCGCTCGCCTGCAGACGGTCAACGACCGGCAGAACCCCCCCATCGCCCGCGTCCTCAACGCGTATCACCGCCGCACCGGCGTCCCGCTGCTGTGCAACACCAGCGCCAACGGACCCGGCCAGGGCTTCTTTCCGGACCTGCCGTCCGCGGCTTCCTGGGGAGGCGTCCGCCTGTTGTGGGCGGACGGAACGCTCTACAAGGCCCCGGACGCACCGTCGGGGTGATCATCCGGCCCCGGACGCCCCGGGTCGATGGCGGCCAGCAACGCGGTGAGACCGCGTACGGTCGGCGCCTTGAAGACGGCGGCCAGCGGCACATCCCAGCCGAGCGCGGAACGGAGGCGGGCGACCACCTGCGCGGCGAGCAGCGAGTGGCCGCCGAGAGCGAAGAAGCTGGTCTCCGGGTCGACGTCCCGAATGCCCAGCACCTCTCCCCACACGTCGGTCACGAGCCGTTGCAGGGCGGCCGGCGCCGCGTCCGTGTCGCTCGGTGACTGCGCCGCCGGTGCCGAGGCGGATCGGGCTTCCTCACCGGCACCGCCCGTCGTAAGCCGCACTCTGCCGTCGGGCAGCAGCCGCGCAGACCGTCCGGTGGCCAGCATCCAGGCGCCGGCAGGCATGAACGGATCGGGCCGCCGGACGGTAGCCGTGGAATCGCCGTAGTAGCCGACGTTCAGGTGATCCGCGCTCAGGTACAGGTCGCCCACGGCCAGCACCGGGCAACGTTCCAGGGACTCCGTCAGAACCAGCGGGGCCACCCCGGGGCCCGCTCGATAGGCCGGCGGCCCGCCGGCCGCCTGCGGGCGGCGAGACAACCCCCACGGCACCTCCACCGTCGGCCAGATCGCGAGCAGATGCGGTGCCCGCCCGCCGTCCTGGTCGCCGCCCGCCAACGCGTCAGCGGCGGCCGGATCGTCGTCCCACAGCACCACCGTCGTGACCGGCAGCCGGCCGAGCCCACCGATCGCGGTGTCGAACCGGGACAGGGTGGAAGCACGCGCGATGAGGCAGATCGCCTGTTCCCCGGCCAGTAGATCCTCCACCAGCTCCGGAGACCGCTGCAGGGCGGGCGGCACCGCGACCAGCCGCTCGCCGCTGATCAGCGCGGCGTAGACGGCCAGCAGGCCGACCTCGGTCTGGATGGGGTCGAGCAGCGCCCAGACTCGGCCGGGCTCGGCGGGCAGTTCGGCGACACCCGCCCCAACGCCCGTCGCCAGCGCCCCATCCGTGAGTTGCACGGTGCCTTCACCGACGGGTACCGCAAACGCCACGCCCCCGAAGGCCCGACTCGCGCCCCCAGCGCCATCGCACCCAGCGCCATCGCACCCGGCGTCATCGCCCCCGGCCCTGCCGCCCCCGGCGTCATCCGCCACGGCCCCGGTGTCCTCGGCCCCAGCCCTGGTGTCGTCGGCCCCGCCATCATCGGTCCTGGCGTCGTCGGCCCCGGCCCCGGTGTCGTCGGCCCCGGTGTCGTCGGCCCTGGCCTTGACGGCCCCAGCGTCGTCGGCCCTGGCGTCTTCGAGCCTGGCGTGGTCGGTGACGGCCAGTTCGTTGATCGCGTGTCCTGGCCGGAGGAGGTGTCCGGAGTTTCCGGTTGGCGCCGGTGACCAGAGCGCGGTTCCGCCATCCTCGATGATGGCGAGCGCTCCGGAGACCACGCCCGGTGCGGCCGGGCATTCGACTGTGACGACGTGGTCGCCGCCAGCGGGCAAGCTCTCCAGGACGGCCGTCAAACGGGCCGCTTCGTCGGCCAGGTCGCGGTAGGTCAGGGACGCGTCCGCGAAAGTGCCCGGTTGCATGACGGCTACAGCGTCCGGCCGTTCACGGGACCAGTGCTCGACGGCGGAACGCAGCGTGGGAAACCGCGGCGTATAGGACGAGGCGCGCGTCGCCGTGGCCGCGGCAAAGGTACGCCGGTCACCGGCCAACCGGCCGACGACTTCCGTGAGCGGCTGGTCGGGCGCGGCGGCCACGGCCTCGACGACGTCGCCGAAGTCCTCGATGACGCGGTCCACGGTGGCGTCTTCGAACAGTTCCGTGCTGGCGATGAGCTCGCCGTCGATCGTCCCGTCCGGCCGCTCCAGGAGCTGGAACTCCAGGTCGAAACGGGTCTTGCAGAAGACGTTCTCGGCGGTCGTGACCAGGCCGGGCAGCTCCGGGTGATCGAGTGCCCGCCACCGCCGGCCGTCGAGCACCTGGAACGAGACGGACGTCAGCGGGAACCTGTTCGCCTCCCGTTCGGCCCCGACCGCCGCGACGACCTGCGCGAACGACAGGTCCTGGTTGGCCAGCGCGTCGATGGTCGTCTCCCGGGCGCGCCCCACCACCTGCCGGAACGTCGGCGACCCGCCCAGGTCGACCCGCAGGACCAGGGTGTTCAGGAAGCAGCCGATGAGCGGCTCCAGTGCGGCGTCGGGCCGGTTGCTGACCGGCGTGCCGATCATCAGGTCGTCCGTTCCGGAATACCTCGACAGCGTCACGGCCAGGGCCGCCAGCAGTGTCATGTGCATGGTGGCGCCTTCGGCACGGGCCACCTTCCGTACCCGGCGCACGGGCTCGTCGGGGAGCCGGAGCGGATACGCCGCCGCCGCGTGCGTCATATGCGCCGGTCGTACGCGGTCAGCGGGCAGCTCCAAGGCCGGCGGGGCGCCGGACAGCTGCGTGCGCCAGTAGTCGAGCTGACCGGCGAGCACCTCCTCGGTGAAGGTCTCACGCTGCCATACCGCGAAATCGGTGTACTGCACCGGCAGCTCCGGCAGGGCGGGAGGCTCGCCGCGGGTCGCGGCCTCGTAGCAATGGGCGAATTCACGGTGGAAGTTCACCGTGGACCACGCGTCCATGACGATGTTGTGGAACGTCAGCACGAGTACGTGGTCGGTCTCGTCCAACCGCAGCAGGCGGCACCACAGCATCGGGCCCCTGCGGAGGTCGACGGGCTTGCCCGCCTCCCGCTCGGCCGCCTCTCGTACCGCCCGTGACCGGCCGGCGGCGTCGAGCGCGCTCAGGTCGTCCACGTCGATCGCGATGCTGAACGGCGGCCCGACCACCTGCACGGGTCGGCCCTGGTGGGAGTCGAACGTGGTGCGCAGGGCCTCGTGCCGCGCGACGATCGTGTCGAGCGCCCGCTGCAGCGCCGTCAGGTCCAGCTCTCCGCGCAACCGCATCCCGTTGGCCATGTTGTAGTAGGCACTTCCGGGGTCCACCTGGTCGACCAACCACAACCGCTCCTGGGCGAACGACGTCGGCAGGCGGACCTCAGTCATCCGGGGCTTCCTTTCCGAGCGGCCTGATCGGTGGCAGCGGCCTGCCCCCGCCGGTGCTCGTGCGCTCGTCGATCGCGCTGGCGAGCTCGTGCAGGATCCGGGCGCGGAAGATCAGGCCGACCGGCAGTGTCTGGTCCAGCACCTGGCGAAACCGGCTGACGGCACGGGTGACCAGCACGGAGTGCCCGCCCAGCTCGAAGAAGTCGTCGAACCGGCTCGCGGACGGCACCTGGAGGACCTCGCACCACACCTGGGCGACCGTTCTCTCCGTCGGTGTGCGGGGCTCGTCGTCGCGGCCGGGGCCGGCTGCGGCACCGCCGGCGGGTCCGGGCAGCGCGGCACGATCGATCTTGCCGTTCGAGGTCGTGGGGAGCGCCGGAAGCCGGACCACGTGCGCCGGCACCGCGTACTCGGGCAACCGGTCACGGAGCGCCGCGCGCAACGCGTCGGCGTTCAGCCGCGCATCGTCGGAGCCGCAGACGTAGGCGACGAGCCGGTGGTCGTCCGCGCTGATCTCGTGCACCGCGACGGCGCACTCGCGGACGCCGGGCTGTGTCGCGAGGATCGACTCGACCTCCGCCAGGTGGACACGCAGACCGCGGATCTTCACGAGGCTGTCGCGCCGGCCGCGGAACTCGATGCCGCCGTCCTCCCGCCGCCGGCCGAGATCACCCGTTCGGTACATCCGCTCACCGGGGACCTCCGCCCAGGGGTCGGGCACGAACGACTCGGCGGTGGCGCCGGGACGGCCGACGTATCCCCGGGCGAGAACCGTGCCGGCGACGCAGATCTCGCCGACCTCGCCCGGAGGCACTCTGCGCAGGTCCTCGTCCAGGATCTCGACGCGGCAGCCGGGGACCGGATGGCCGATGAACGTGCCGTCGCCGTCGGGCGTCAGCGGCGCCGCGGTGACGAACACCCCTGCCTCCGTGGTCCCGAACACGTTGACGTACCGCCGTCCGGGACCGGCGAATCGGCGGAGAACGGCCTGCGAGACGAGATCGCCGCCGCTGATGACCGTCGTCAGCGTGGGCAGGTGCGCGGGCGGCAGGCTGGCGAGCAGGGCCGGCACGGCCTGCATCAGCTCGATCCCGTGCCGGCGGACGAGGTCGACGATGTGGTCGGGGTCCCGGCCGTCGCTGATGTACAGGGTCGAGCCCGTGCACAGCGCCAGCAGCACGTCGGAGATCCAGACATCGAAGGTGAGCGGCGTCTGCGTCAGGATCCGCATCGGGCGGTCGACACCGAGCACGGCCGGCTGCATCGCGGCCAGGTTGTCCATGCTGCGGTACGGGACCGCTACCGGCTTTGCCGTACCGGTGGAGCCGGACGTCCGGATCACATAGGCGGTGGCCTCCGGGTCCGGCGCGTCTGCCAGACGCCCGCCGCCGCCGCCGCTGCCGCCGCCGCTGCCGCCGCCGCTGCCGCCGCCAATGTCGCCGCCGCCGGTATCGCGGGTGTCGCTGGCTGTGGGCGCCAGTGCCGGCGTGATGTCCTCCTCCGCCAGCGTCATCGCTGCGCCGCCGTCCCGCAGCAGTGCGGCTTGATCGGCCGCGGATGCGTCGGCCGGCACCGGTAGGTAGGCCGCGCCGGTCCTCAGCACGGCGAGCATGGCGGTAACGGCTTCGGGCGAGCGGCGCGTGACCGCTCCGACGACCCGTTCGGGACCGGCCCCATGACGAAGCAGATATGCCGCGACGGCCGTCGACGCTTGATCAATTTGGCGGTACGAGAACGCACGGTCCGCGAACCGGACGGCGCATTCGTCAGGGCGAGTCCGCACCTGCCGAGCGAAGCGATCGAGAGCCCTTCCGTGTGCGGCTTCGACATGCATCGCGAATTACCTCCGCTGACCCAGCTATGTCAATCCTCGCACAAGGCCGCCGGATACCGCACGGCGTGCGACGTCAGGTACCGACACCGTTGGCGCCGTGGCCAGGGAAGCAACCGGCTTCGGTTACCAGCACACATGCCGTGTTGTGAGGAGGCACGCCGTGTTGTAGGGAGGAACGTGTCATGGTGTGCCCGGGGAACGGAGACGGCTGTGCGACCCACTTCCACGTGGCGGGAAGCCCGTGACGCATTGCTGACGCGACTCGACACGGTCGTCCATCGACACCCACAGGCATTGGCGCTCAGCGATGGCCCGCACACGCTGACATATGGCGATATGTGGAAACACTCGGCGGCGCTGGCGGCCCGATTGGCGGCTGCCGGTGTCCGGCCCGGCCAGTCGGTCGGACTGTACGGCTCGCGCAGTGCCGAAAGTGTGCTGACGATGGTGGCGCTGTTCAGGCTCGGCGCTGTCTGCGTCCCGCTGGACCGCACTTACCCCGTCGACCGGCTGGCCATGATGGCCGACGACGGAGCCGTCGGGCTCATGGTGACCGACGGCGCATCGGCGGTCCCTGAGGACCTCTCGCATCTGCCGGCGCTTCGAGCCGTCGGCGGCGACGGGCCGGCCGACGCGGTGGCAGGACCCGCCGCCGACGCGCCGTTGCGCCCGGATCTCTGCTACCTGGTCTACACCTCGGGCTCGACCGGCCGCCCCAAGGCCATCGCCCTGCCGTACTGGTCGCTGGAGAACCTGGTGTCGTGGCAGATCGGCGACAGCCGCGCGACGAGGGGAACGCGGACCGCGCACTTCGCGCCGCTTTCGGTGGACGTCTCCTACCAGGAGTTGCTGACGACGTTCGGCACGGGAGGGCACCTGGTCGTCGTCGCGGACGAGGTGAAGTCCGACCCCGAGCGGCTGTGGCGGCTCATCCTTGATTCCGGTATTGAACGCCTGTTCATCCCGTTCGTGGCCCTGCAGATCCTGGCGCTGTTCCTGCCGCCGCAGGAGCGTCTGGCACAGGCCCGGCTCACCGAGGTGATCGTCTGCGGCGAGCCGCTGCGGTGCTCACCGGACATCCGGGAGATGTTCGCCAGGATGCCGCGGTGCGTGCTGACCAATCAATACGGCACCACGGAAACGCATGTCGTCACCGCCCACCATCTCGGCACGGCATCGGAGGAGTGGCCGGATCTACCTCCCATCGGGCGGCCAATCAGCTCGGTGACCGCGACCCTGGAACCCCTCACCCCGGCAGCCGGTGATCCGGCCCCTGATGCCGGCGAGTTGCTGATCGGCGGGATGGCGGCCGGCGCCACCTACCTTCGGCGTCCCGGGCTCACCGCGGAGAAGTTCGTGCCCGATCCGGCGCTGCCAGGTGGGCGCATGTACCGAACGGGTGACCTCGTCACGCGCGACGCGGACGGCGTTCTGCACTTCCTGGGGCGCAACGACGACCAGGTCAAGATCCGGGGATACCGGGTGGAGCTCGGTGAGGTGGAGGTGGCGCTCAGCCGGCTGCCCGGTGTCCGGCAGGCGACCGTGGTGGCCGCGGGCAGCGAGTCCATGTCGCGGTTCCTCGTCGCCTTCGTGGTCGGTGACGTCGACACGGGCGAGCTGGCCGACTCGCTGCGCCGGCGGCTGCCCGACTACCTGGTGCCCTCGATGATCCAACGCGTCGATGCCTTCCCCACCACGGGCTACGGCAAGGTCGACCGGCGACGATTGCTGAGTTCGATCGGAGTCATATCGCGGTGAACGCCGGCGACCAGGCCGACCCCGGCGACCGGGCCGACCCCGGCGACCAGGTCGGCCCTGCCGCACCACAGGCACCGCAGGTCCTCCCGCCTCTGCACCGCAACCGTGACTTCGTGCTCCTCTGGGTCGGGCAGGCCGTCTCCCACCTCGGTGTGCAGATATCCCAGACCGCGTTGCCGCTGCTGGTACTCGCCGTCACGGGCTCCGCGGCGAAGGCGGGCATCATCGCCACCGTCCGCTTCATCGTGATCTATTCCCTGCAGCTCTTCGCCGGGGTGCTGGTGGACCGGTGGAGCAACCGCGTGGTGATGCTGATCTGCGACGCCGGCCGCGCCATCGCGCTCGGCAGCGTCGCCATCGCGATCGTCGCCGACCACCTCACCTACGCGCATCTCATCGCGGTCGCCGTCTGCGAGGCCGTGTTCGGCGTCTTCTTCGGCCCGGCCGAGACTCCGGCGGTGCGGCAGGTGGTGCCGGCCGCGCAGCTGAAAGAGGGGATCGCCCGCAATCAGATACGCGGCCAGATCGCCAACGTGGTCGGGTTGCCGCTGGGCGGCTTCCTGTTCGCCTGGCACCGCGTGGCCCCGTTCGCCGCCGACGCCATCTCCTACCTGCTCTCGTTCGCGGCCATCACGATGATCAGGGCGCGGCTCGACCCGCTGTCCCGTGACCGGCGACCGCGCCAGCAAGGCCTGATACCGGAGGTCAGGCGAGGGTTGTCGTGGGTGTGGCGCGAGCCGTTCCTGCGCACCTTCACGCTCTGGCTGGCCGCCGCGGGTGTGATCTTCAGTGCCATCCACCTGGTGGCCACGGTGCTGGCCCTGTGGCGCGGCGCGTCCGGTGCCGAGCTGGGCGTCATGTACGCCATCGTCGGAGTCGCCGGACTGATCGGTGCGCTGCTCATCCCGCTCGTTCAGCGCAAACTGCGTTCGCGGGCGATCGTGCAGCTCTTCGCGTGCACGGCCACCGTGGCGATCGCCGCGATGCTGGTCGCGCCGACTCCGTACCTGATCGGGATCGCCACCGCGGCGCCGATGCTTCTGGGGCCCTCGCTCAACGCGATCCTTTTCGGCTACATCCTCACCCACGCCCCCGACGACATGCAGGGCCGGGTTACGAGCGCGACGCTCCAGATAGCCAATTCCGGGGCCTTCCTTGGCCCGGCCCTCTTCGGTGTGCTGCTGGACTCGCTGGGTGCCCTCGCCACGGTCGGCTGTATCACCGGCATCATGGCGGTTCTGGCGGCCGTGACGTTCCTGCCGGGGCTCGCCCAGGAGTCAGGCGGGGACGCAGTGCCCGTCCTCGACGACACCCGCGGAGGGCAGCCGTAGCGCCGAGAGCCTCGTCGACGGGTCCGCGAAGCAGGTGGCGCAGATGGCGAGGAAGTCGTCGGCCAGCGCCTGCATGCGGGCGGAACCGAAGGTCTCGGCGTTGTAGACCACCTCACCACCGATCAGGTCGCCCCACTGGGCCAGGTTCACCGCGGGATTCTGGTTCTGCCACAGCCGACGCACGCCATCGTCGTCGGGAAGAACGAAGTGGCGCGTCATGCGGTCGAGCGGGATCCGGGTAACGGACAGGCCGGGCATCCGGACCGGCGACCCGCGCTGAACGAGGTCGAGATTGCCGTGGTAGAACGCCTTGGCGTCGAACGGCACCGACCAGTCCCAGCCCGGACGCAGCCGCTCGACCATCGCCCGGAACGGCACGCCGCGATGGTCGTACGCCCGCAACGACGCGTCCCGCGCCCGATCGAGGACCTCCGCGAACGTCGGGTCGCCCGCGAGATCGGCCCGGATGAACACCCGGGTCAGGAGGTTGGCGACGAGCCCCTGCTCATCGGGTTCGACATGACCGCCGAACGGCGATGCGACGATCACCTCGCGCGACCGTGCCGCCGGCGTCCACAGCAGCAGGAGGATCTGGTACGCGGCCAGCAGCGCCATATAGGTCGTCACGTGGCGCTGGGCGCAGAGGGCCGCGAGCGCACGGCCGGCCTCTTCGGGAAGCTCGAACGCCAGATGGCCCTGCCGGTAGCGCCCGACCTGTCCGCGGGGCACGTCGCTGGGCATCACGCGCGGCGCCACGTCCGACAACTGCTCGAACCAGAAGTCGAGGTGCCGATCGAGCGTCGGGCCTGACATCCAGCGGCGCCGCTCCTCGGCGAACGTCCGGAACGATGGCGCCGGCCCGAGGTGCTCGGCGCCGTGACCCGCGAGGCCCGCATGACCGGCGAGGCCCGCGTGACCGGCGAGGCCCGCACCCAGTTCGCGCAGGACGATGCCGTACGCCGGGGGATCGATGACGAAATGGTGCAGCTTCACCATCAGTAGATGGTCGTCGGGGCCGATCCGCACCAGCCGTGTCTGGAACACCGGGTCGTGCTCCAGGTCGATGCGCGTGGTCTGCTCGGCGTTGATGCGCCGCACGGCCTCGGCGGCGGGGTCCGCCGCGGCGGTGACGTCGACGACGTCGGCCGCCGCGCTCCGGGACGTGATGATCTGCTCAACGTCCGCGCCACGGGTGCTCACGGCGAGCCGGAGGGCCTCGTGCCGCCGGCTGATCCGTTCCGAGGTCTCCTCGAACGCCGTTTCGCTGAGCCGGCCTTTGACCCGTAAGGCCATGACGGTGTTGTCCAGCGCGTTGCCGGGCGGCAGGTGGGCGTGGCTTCGCACGTATTCGAGATACCACTCCTGGCACGGCGCGAGTGGAACGGCGCGGTCGGAAGCCACGCGCGTCATCTCGGATCTCCTTTGGACACGCGGTGTCCCCCTCGGCAGGGTCTCGTACCGGGGCAGCGAGCTTCAGTGTTACACACGCCGGGAACGGTCGCGGTCGGGCGCCGCCTCGGAGCAGGACGGCGACATTCATAGTAGTTTGGGGTCAGGATGGTAAATCGATCATCGATGTGCTAAGGGGACTCCGTGGCCGGCGCCGCCGAGGAAACCACCGCCGAAGCGACCACCACCTACGACGTCGTCATGAATGACGAGGAGCAGTACTCCATCTGGCCGGCGGCCCTACCGTCACCCGACGGCTGGCGTGCCGCCGGGTTCCGCGGCTCGAAGCAAGCCTGCCTTTCGCACATCGACGAAGTGTGGACGGACATGCGGCCACGTACCTTGCGCGAGGCCATGGGGCGCTAGTTCCCCGCTGACGCACGGGTCGGGGACGTGAAGAGGGGGATCTGCTGTGGCCGGACTGATCCGCGGCGAATTCCAGGAGATCATTTCGCCCTTCCTCAAAGAGAAGATGGCCGAAGTCGCGGCGACGTCAGGGTATGGCGCGCCGGAGTACAAAGCGCTCGCGCTGCAATACCAGCGGGATCCGCAGGAAGTGGTGGTGTTGAGGCATCAGTCCTCACGTCACTACGAGGCCGTGATGGCCCCCGGGGCGGACGGACCGCAACCGCAGGACGGACCGCACCTGCGCGGAGTGGAGCGGCTCTACCGCCGGACCCTGCTGGTGGAGCCGACCATCAGGTGCGCGGCGCACTGCCGGTGGTGCATCCGTGCGAACTACGAGGTCGCTGATCTCTCGCCGACCGAGCTGGAGAGCGTCGCGCGATACGCCGGCTCCCCGGCGCTTCGCTCCGACATCACCGAGGTGCTGGTCACGGGCGGCGACCCGCTCGTGACACCGAAGCTGCTGCGGCTGCTCGTCGACGAGTTGAAGGCGCATGCCCCGAACGTGACGACGATCCGGATCGGCACCCGCATGCCGTTCCAGGCCCCATCCCGCGTGAACGACACGTTCCTCGCCATCATCCGAGACGCTGATCCGATTCGCGTCGAGATCGGCCTCCACGCCAATCATCCCGTGGAGTTCTGGCCGGAGACGACCGATGCGCTCAATGCGATCAGGGACGCCGGGGCCACCCTCTACAACCAGCACCCCGTCCTGGCAGGCGTGAACGACGACGGCGACACGCTCGCGGAGCTCTACGAGGCTTTGCGTGCGCACCGCATCGAGCCGCACTACATGTTCCACGCGGCGCCCATGCGCGGCATGGAGCACCACCGGACCACGGTGGACGAGTTGCTGGAGCTCCACCGGACGCTCACCACCTCCGGCAGGCTCTCCGGCCGGACCAAGCCCAAGCCCGCACTCCTCACGGACATCGGAAAGGTGGTGCTCACCGAGGGCGCCGTCATCGGACGCGACGACGAGGGCAAACGACTGCTCCTTCGGACCGCGTATTCCGTCGAGGACCGGCGACGCTGGAATCCGACCTGGACGTTGCCGCCGTCCGCCGTGATCGGCGCGGATGGACGCATGGCCGTCTGGTATCAGGACAGAAAGGAAAAGCCGGACCCAAGCCCGGCGTGATCGCTGTGGCGGTGCCGGGCCGTCGTGGGGGAGTACCTGACATGCGAGTCGACCTGACCGACCCGAGCCGGTTCGCCGATGGCACGTTCTGGTCCGACCTCGCCTGGCTGCGGGAGAACGACCCGGTGCACTGGCACGCCGACGCGGAGGGCGGATTCTGGGCGGTGACCCGGCACAGCGACGTGCTGAGCGTCTACGCCCGCCACGAGACGTTCGTCTCCGGCCAGGGCATGCGGCTCGGTGACCAGCCCGACGCGGTCGGCGCCGTGGCGCAGCGCATGCTCATCGTCTCCGATCCGCCTGACCACACCCATCTCAAACGGGTGCTGGGCAAGTCCTTCCGGTCCGCCGAGATGCCCCGCCTTGACCGGCTGGTCCGGCAGACGGTCGGCGCGGCGCTCGACACGGCGCTGGCCGCCGGTGAGATTGATCTGGTGCCCCTCGCGGGCGAGATCCCCAACAGCGTGATTTGCTCGCTGATGGGCCTGCCGCCCGCGGACTGGCGATGGATCGGCGGGGTGACCACCGCGGCGTTCGAAGGCCCGAGCGAGGACGCGCGGTCGGCCGCGCACAGCGAGATCTTCCTCTACTTCAGCGACCTCGTCGCCGAGCGGCGCAAGCGCCCCGGCGACGACTACATCAGCCGCATCACGCACGACCTGCGCGACACCGCCGTGCCCTGCCGGCAGCGGCCGCTGACCGAGGAGGAGGTCGTCTACAACTGCCACGGCGTGCTCGCCGGAGCGAACGAGACCACCCGGTACGCCGCCGCCGGCGGGACCCTCGCGCTGGCCGAGCGGCCCGACCAGTGGCGGCTTCTGGTGGACGGCGGCGCCGAGGTGGCCGGCTCGGCGACCGAGGAGGTGCTGCGCTGGACGACGCCGGCCGTGCACGTGCTGCGCACGGCGACCCGTCCGGCGGACATCGGGGGCGTGCCGATCGCGGACGGTGCGCGGGTGACCCTCTGGAACGTGTCGGCCAACCGCGACGCCGACGTCTTCCCAGATCCGGACCGCTTCGACGTGACCCGCTCACCGAACCGGCACGTCGCGTTCGGCGGAGGCCGGCACCGCTGCATCGGAGCCCGGCTGGCGCGGCACGAGCTTGAGGTGTACCTCACGGAGCTGGCCGCCCGGGTGGCCCGTATCGAGCTGACCGGTGCGCCGCGGTGCAACGCGTCCAACTTCACGCTCGGCCTGACGAGCCTTCCGGTGCGCCTGACACCACGGTGAGGCCGCGGTGACACCACGGTGAGGCCGCTGGGGAGGGCCACTACTGCCGATGCGGTGGCCGCGAGCGCAGGCGTTGCATGACGACGGCCAGGTGCTCGTACTCCACCCGCGTGGTCGGCGTGGTCAGCACGAAGGTGTGCACGCCTTCCCTCGCCACCTCGGCCAGCTGCGCGACGACCGTGTCGTAGCTCCCCACCAGATAAGGGCACCCGGCTTGGAACGAGTGAAAGGGATCCATCCGCACCGCCGGGTCGGCGTCGGCTCTCTCGGTCTTGAAGAGGCGCTGCTTCCACACCGAGTCGGTGTTCGCCATGGTCAGCCGCAGCATTTCCCGGCCGAGCGGCTCCTGCTCCTCGGGGAAGTACTCGCGTGCCGCCGCGTCCGCCTCGTCCGGCGTCTCCCTGGCGATGATGCCGACGTTCACCGCGCCCAGCCCCTCCGGAACGTCCCGCAACGCGGGCGGGAACATCCCCATCAGGGTGGCTCCCAGCGCTTCCGCCGTGCGCCGGGCGTCATCCGAGGCACCGGCGAGGTACAGCCACGGTCGCAGCTCAGGCGCCACCGCCGGAGCCAGCTGCAGGTCAGCGGCGCGGTAGAACCTGCCGCGCCAGGTAACCGGCTCCCCGTCCAGCAAGCGCAGCAGCAACTCGACGTACTCCCGCAGCCGGACGTAGCGCTCGCCGTGCTCCAGCGTGTCACCGACCGAGCGCAGCTCGCTCAGCGCCGTCCCCGTGATCAGGTTCAGCGACACCCGCCGACCATGCAGCTGCCCGATCGACATGATCGACCGTGCCGCCGCGAAGGGATGCGTGTACAGCGGGTTCACCGCGACCATGGGCACCAGCCGGCGAGAGGCGGAGATGATCGCCGCCGCGCCCACCCAGGGATCGAGCACCGCGCCGGCGCCGGTGAACAGCAGAATGCCGTCGAAGTCGAATTCGTCGCACCAGCGCGTGACGCACCACGCCGCCTCGGCGGACCGCGCGGGGTCCGCGACCCGGGGCACCGCGGCCAGCATGCGCAGCTCACCGGTCATCGGACCGCGAATCCGTCAGGCCGAGCATGTACCTCGCCGCCACATGACTGGACGGAAACAACTTCCCACTTCCGAGATTGTCGCACCGGCCGACCCTGCCCTGGGCGTGCCGAGCGGGTGAGAAGCCGGTCGGGCGTTCGGTGTGGTGGGCGGAAATGGTTCAGGGCCGTCAGACCGGGTGGTCTGACGGCCCTGGACGGCCCGTTCATGGTCAGGCCTTGTTGAAGGTGTGCTTGGCCCACAGGTAGGAGGCGACGGCGATGCCGGCGCACCAGGCGGTGGCGGTGGCCCCGCTGTTGCCGATGGGGGTGCCGAGCAGGAGGCCTCGGATGGTTTCCATGACCGGGGTGAAGGGCTGGTATTCGGCGAACCAGCGCAGGACGGTGGGCATGGAGTCGGTGGGGACGAAGCCGCTACCCAGAAAGGGCAGCAGGATCAGGGGCATGGGGGCGTTGCTGGCGGACTCGGGGGTGGGGGACTTCATGCCGAGGGCGACCGCCAGCCAGGTGATGGCCACGATGAACAGGGTGAGCAGGCCGGTGAAGGCGAGCCATTCGACGGCGGTGGCGTTGGGGCGGAAGCCGAGCGCGAAGGCGATGCCGATGACGGCGGCCATGCCGAGCAGCTGCTGGATGACGCTGCCGACGACGTGGCCGGTCAGGACCGAGGCGCGGGAGATGCGCATGGTGCGGAAGCGGGCGATGATGCCCTCGGTCATGTCGGTGGCGACCATGACCGCGGTGCCGGTCGCGGCGGTGGCCACGGCCATGAGCAGGATGCCGGGGACGACGTAGTTGACGTAGGCGTCGCGGCCGCCGCCGCCGAGTCCTTGCCCGAGGGCGCCGCCGAAGACGTAGACGAACACGATCAGGATGACGACGGGGGTCGCGATCAGCTGCACGGTCATGGACGGGTAGCGCAGCAGGCGCTTGAGCTGACGGCGGATCATGGTGGAGTTGTCGCGCATGGCGAGGGTGAGGGTGCTCATCAGGCTGCGTCCTTGGGGTTGCCGGTGAGGGTGAGGAAGACGTCGTCGAGATCGGGGGTGTGCACCGACATCTCCTCGACGTCGATGGCCTGGTCGTCCAGGCGGGTGAGCAGCTGCCGCAGTGATCGGACGCTGCCGTCGCTGGGGACCTGCAGGCTGAGCGCGTCGCCGTTCAGGAAGCCCGTGCCGAGTGCGCGCAGCGCGGCCTGGACGGCGTGTTCGTCGGCGAACCGCAGGGTGACGTGGCCGCCGGGGATGAGCCGCTTGAGTTCTTCGGCGGTGCCCTCGGCGATCAGGCGTCCGTGGTCGAGGACGGCGATGCGGTCGGCGAGTTCGTCGGCTTCTTCGAGGTACTGGGTGGTGAGGAAGATGGTGACGCCGCCGGCGACGAGTTCGCGGACGATCTGCCACATGGAGCGGCGGCTGCGCGGGTCCAGGCCGGTGGTCGGCTCGTCCAGGAAGATCAAGCGCGGGTCGCCCACCAGGGTCATCGCCAGGTCGAGCCGGCGCTGCATGCCGCCCGAGTAGGTCTGGGCGGGCTTGCGGGCGGCGTCGACCAGGTCGAAGCGTTCCAGCAGTTCGGCGGCCTTGCGCTTGCCGTCGCGGCGGGACAGGTGCTTCAGGTCGGCCATGAGGAGCAGGTTCTCCTCGCCGGTGAGCAGCTTGTCGACGGCCGAGTACTGCCCGGTGACGCCGATCGCGCCGCGCACGTCGTCGGGCTTGCGGGCCAGGTCATGGCCGGCGACCTGGACCGTGCCCGCGTCGGCGCCGATCAGGGTGGACAGGATCTGGACGGTGGTGGTCTTGCCCGCCCCGTTCGGGCCGAGCAGGGAGAAGATCGTTGCTTCGGGGACGGCCAGGTCGACGCCGTCGAGCACGACCTTGTCGCCGTAGGACTTGCGCAGCCCGTTCGCTGCGATGGCAAGGGTGGTCATGGTGGGGGCTCCTTGGCAGGGGGTCAGAGGATGCGGGTCAGAGGCTGCGGGCGGCGATGTCGCCGTGCGAGGTGGTGGCCTGGATGTCGAGCTCGGCGGCCCCGTCGTTCTTGAGGTCGTTGGTGATGCGGCCGTAGGAGGTGCCGGCGTCCAGGGAGGCCGAGACACCGGAGGCGGCGGCGACCGAGATGTCGCCGGACAGGGTGCTGAGCACGACCGTGCCGCGCCTGGCCTCGGCGATGCGGATGTCGCCCCGCTGGGTGCTGATCTCCGCGGGACCGCCCAGGCGGCCGATCTCGACATCGCCGTCGGTCGCGGTGAGGCGGACGCTCGCGACCTCGTCCAGCTTGATCTGGCGGTACGCACCGTCGAAGGCGACGTCGCCGAGGCGGCCGACGCCCCGCAGTTCGGCGGCGGCGGCCTTGGCCTCGACCGTCGAGCCGGCGGGCAGCTTGACGGTCACCTCGACCGATCCCGACGGGCCGAAGATCTGGCCGGCCGGGGCCGCGATCCGCAGCACGCCGTCGGCGTACTCGACCGTGGTCTGCTCGGCGGTCTTGACGTCGCGGCCCTTGGAGGCGTTGGCGGGCAGGACCTCCACCACGGTGTCGGCCCGGTCGGCGGCCAGGAACTGCACCCGCCCCGCGGGGATGTCCAGGACGGCGGCGATCGGGGCGGGGGTGTCGAACTTCTGCATCGTGCTCTCCTTGCGTTGTTTCGAACACTGGAAAAGCTACGTTGCATTCCAAATCTTGACAACCCGATCTTTGCGTAAGCTGACCATCGTCCCAGCTCAGAGTGCATAAATCATTGCAACGGCCTTGACGTTTAACGCAACAACCGGCACCTGATCGTTGCAACGTGATGAACGTTAACGCTATGGTGAAGGCAACACCGACAGAAAGGGGGCCCGCGATGCCGGGAGGCAGGCTCACCCAGTCCGAACGCCAGCAGATCGCGGCGGGACTGGCCGACGGACTGGCCTACGCCGAGATCGCCCGCCGCCTGGAACGTCCGACCTCAACGATCACGCGTGAGGTGATGCGCAACGGCGGCCCCACCGGCTACCGCGCCGACCTGGCCCACCGCGCCACCCAGCAGCGCACCCACCGCCGCAGGCAGAGCACACCCCAAGGCTCACAGACGCCCGCGCAGGTGGACGGACGCGACGCCCAGGTCGTCCACGACTACCAGGAGACCCTCACCACCGTCTTCATGACCTCGGGCCTGCCCAAGATGATGGCCCGCGTCCTCGGCTGCCTCTACACCACCGATTCCGGCAGCCTCACCGCCGCCGAACTCGCCCAGCGCCTCCAGGTCAGCCCGGCGACCATCTCCAAGGCCACCACCGCCCTGGAAAGCCTGGAACTCATCCGCCGCGAACGCGCCGAACGCCGCCGCGACCGCTACGTCGTCGACGACGACCTCTGGTACCAGTCGATGCTCCGCAGCGCCCGAGACAACGCCCTGCTCGTCGAAGCCGCGAAACAAGGCGTCACCATCCTCGGCCCCGGCACCCCCGCCGCCACCCGCCTGGAGAACATCGCCCGCTACCTCGACTTCGTCACCGAGTCGATCACCCGCGCCGCCGAACAAGCCCGCGAAATCCTCTACTCCAAACCCGACCCGGACGACCGCGCGCGTCCTCACGCCTAGGCCGCCGAAGTCGCCGGCCTCGGCGAGTGACACCGAGCGTCGGCGATCGGCCGTGGCCCCGTTCTGTCGAGTTCCGTCCCGGCACGTCTTGGTGAGCGGTATTGGTGCGGTTGGCCTCCCTCGTCGTGGGCAATGTGTAATCGACCGAATGCATACCGTGAAGGAGCGTTCATGCACACCCCCCGTACGGTGGTCCGGGCCGCAGCCACCACCACGGCTGCTGCCGCGCTGGCCCTGGCCGCTCTTACCGGCTCGGCCCACGCCAGCCCGGCCGCCCTGGCTGAACAGTCCCAAGCCCAACCCCCAGGGCCCAGCGAAGGCAAGAAGAAGGGCGGCCTGCTAGGCGGCGCTCTCATTCCCGGCCTCCTGTAGAGCTGTCGGCGCCACGACGAGCCCGGCGACGGCCCCACTCGCTCACGCGAGCGGGTGGGGCGCCGGTGCACCAGACGTGGCTCTGTCCGGTCCCTGCTGGGCGAATCAGTCGGCGTACGGGTTGACGAAGAGATGGATGTGCTTGCGGTGGCCGCCGAAGGCGTTCACCGCGGTCATCAGGGCTCGCCAGCCGTCCGGCGTCGCGGGGTACCGGTCGTTGACGAACGAGAATTCGACTTCGCCCCTGCTGTTCACGGACGCGTCGAAGTACGCGCCGATGCCGTGCTCATCGCGGACGTCCCAGTGGTACCCGGGGGTTTCCCGCACCTCGTACGACATATCGTCGTCGATCCGGTGATGCAGCTCGGTGTAAAGGCGGTCTTGGACCGTCTTGATGAACGCGGGCTTCGGCAGTTCACCGCCGGGGATCCCCAGTACGGCACCGGCGTCGCGGAGGGCCGCGGCCAGCCGGGCATCGGCGTCTCCCTCGGGGTCGGGGACGCGGCCTCGCTCCCATTCCTGGATGGAGTACGGCACGGGGCCGAGGTCACGGCCTACGCGGAGGTCGTACAGCGTGCTCATCAGCAGGTCGATCGAGCGCAGCTTCGGATCGTTCGCACGGTCCCGCTGGAGTGCCGCCAGCCGTTCGGCCGCCCGGGGGTCTGCTCCGGCGGCGCGGACGCGGAGGAGGGCGAGCGCCCTGTCGATGTCGCCGGCGTCGACGGCCCGGTCGACCATGGCGGCGGCCTCGTCGGGAGACGCGCGGACGATCTCGATGCGGTCCGGCCGGGACTCGAGGTCGGCGAGGTGTTCCGCCGCCCACCGTTCGGGACGGCGGCGCAGGACCGACAGGGCGTCGTCCAGCGCGCCGTCCCGGACGATCATCAGCTCGACCAGGCAGGACGTGGTGAACTGGTCGGCCGCGTTGGGGTGGTCCCGGAGAACGCGCATGGCGTCGTCCATCCGGCCGTTCTCGAGGAACAGGCCGATCAGGTGGCGCACGCCGTAGTCGCTCAGCGTCCCGGACTGCAGGCGGTACGCCTCGGCGGCCCCGGCGGCGTCACCCTGTCTGCGGCAGAGGTCCACGAGCCGGTGCGCCGCGCCGGGGCTCCGCTCGGCGAAGGCGCGAAGCAAGGCGATCGCCTCTCCGTAGCGGCCCTGACGTTCCATCTCCGCGACCAGGGGTTCGGCCGAGGCGTAGCCGACCTGGTCCGGATGTTTCCGGACGGCGAGGTCGGCCAGCTTCCGGTATCCCTTGTGGCGCAGGGCGAGGATGATCCGGTCCGACACGTAGACGCCGCCGGACAACACGTGGGCGCGCAGGTCGGTGCCGCGGTCCCGTTCGAGCAGCCACATGACCAGCCGCTCGGCCGCGTCCGGACCACCGGCCGTGGCTCGTTCCCGCAGCTCGTCGGTCCTGCCGTGCTCGGCCAGCACGTACGCCAGCGAGCGGGCGGCCAGGGTCCGTTCCGCGGGCGACTCCGCTCTTTCGGCGCAGTCGCGGAGCACGGCGATCGCGTCGTCCACCCGGTCGCGGGCGAGGAGCAGGTCGGCCACCTGCGCGGCCGCGGCCGCCTCGGCGATCCCGTGGTCGCGGAGGAGGGCCAGCGCGGCCGCGGGGTCATCACGTTCGACGTGCTCGGCGGCCAGGCCGTCGACACGACGGCGGGCGTCGCCCGGCCGGAGTCTCGTACGGAGCCACTGCCACGAAACGGCCACAACCAGCGCCTCGCCTCACATAGGTCCCGGCAATGACGCCATGGTACGAGCCGTACACATCCGGCACCGGCTCACGCGACCCGCGCCGGGGCGGTGAGGACTTGGATTTCGGTAAAGCGGTGAAGGCCCCAGGGTCCGTTGGTCACGCCGATCCCGCTCTGCTTGTGGCCTCCGAACGGAAGGTCTGGGCGCAGGCCGTTCCCGTGGGCGTTTACCGTGACCTGACCGCACTCCAGCCGCGACGCCACGTCCGCCGCTCTTGCGATGTCGTTCGTCCATACCGACGCGGTCAGGCCGTAGGGGGTGTCGTTGGCCCGGTCGATGACGTCGTCCAGGTCGCGGTAGGCGATGACGGGCAGGGCGGGTCCGAACTGCTCCTCGTCCACGATGCGGATGCCGTCCGCCACACCGGTCAAGATGGTGGGTGCGAAGAAGTATCCGGGACGGTCCAGTGCCCGTCCTCCGGCTGCGGCGACCGCCCCGTGTGCGACGGCGTCGGTGACCAGCTCGGAAACCCGGTCGAACTGCGGGCGATTGGCGATCGGGCCCAGCTGAACGTCGTCGAACCCGTTCCCGACACGCGCCGTCCTCGCGCGTTCCGCGAGAGCCTCCACCAGCTCGGCGTGGCGTCGCTCGTGCACGTAGACCCGTTTGATCACCATGCAGTTCTGGCCGTTGTTCATGAACGCGCCTGTGAAGACGTCGTCGGCGATCCGTCCAGGGTCGGCGTCTTCGAGCACGATGGCGGGATCGTTGCCGCCCAGCTCCAGGGTGACGCGCTTGAGGTCCCTGGCCGCGGCGGCGGCGACCTTCATCCCGGTCGCGACCGAGCCGGTGAAGCTGATCTTCCACGGGGTGGAGTGCGCCGTCATCCAGGCGCCGAGCGGGTCCTGCCCGCTGATGATGTTCAGCACGCCGGGCGGGAAGACCTCGCGCAGCATCTCTCCCATCGCCAGGGTGGCCAGCGGTGTGAACGGCGAGGGCTTGAGCACCACGGTGTTGCCCGCCAGCAGCGCGGGCGCGAACTTCCAGACCGCGAGGATGATCGGCAGGTTCCACGGAACGATCGCGGCCACGACGCCGGCCGGGCGGCGTACCACTTCGGCGAAGCCGCTCCGGTCGTCCTGGACGATCTCGCGCGGGAGCTCCAGGCCGGCGTAGTAGCGCAGCCACGCGGTGGCCCAGCCGATCTCCGCGTGCGCTTCGGGAAGGGGCCTGCCCTGCTCGGACGTGAGCAGCCGTGCGAGCCGTTCGATGTTGGACTCCAGAACGACGGCGGTGTCGAGGAGGGTGCGCCGCCGCGCCCTGTCGTCGAGTTTCCAGTGGCGGTAGGCCCTGGCCGCGGCGTTCATCGCGGCGTCCAGTTGATCTCTCCCGGAGTCCGGGGCCTGCGCGAAGACCTCGCCTGTGGCGGGATCGACGACGTCGAACGTTCCGTCGCCCGTCGCCGCCGCGCCGCTGATGGTCATGGTGAACCCGGTCATTGCCGTTCCTTACCTGTGACTGTTGAGGTGGGGGAGCCCGCGTCAGGCTCGTTCAATGGACTGATGCCGCTGCTCGGCCACCGGCCGGCGGGTCGTCGCCAGGGTGAGGGCGAACGCCAGTGCGGTGATCGCCGCGGCCGGCGGCCCGAGCCGGGCCGGAGCGATCCAGTTCTGGGCGAGCCCGCCCAGGCCGCCGCCGGCCGCGATGCCGACGTACACCGCCGCGGAGTTGAGGCCGAGCAGGACCGGCGAGGCGGCCGGCGCGTGGGCGACCAGGCGGTGCTGTTGCGGTATGACGGGAATGCCGATGCAAAGACCCCAGAGCGCGGCCCACGCCACGGCGGACGCCAGGTCGGCCATCATGACCGGGCTGACCGCCAGCACCACCGTCGCCGCGAGCAGCGCCACGGCCAGCACACGTTCGGGACGGTGTCGATCGGTGAGCGGTCCCGCGATGAGGGTTCCGGTCAGCGTGCCCAGTCCCCAGGCGAGCAGCAGCACGGTGAGCGTCGTCGCCGAGCCGCCGGTCAGGCCCTCCGTCGCGGCGGCCACGTACGGGTAGAGCATGTACGACCCGGCGAGCGCCGTCATGGTGACGACCAGGATGCCCAAGACCCAGGGTTCCTTGATGGGAGCGAGCCGGGCGCGGAACCCGGCGGCGGGCAGCGAGAGCTTGGGCAGGCCAACGGCGATGCCCAAGGCGGCGACGAGCCCCACTCCGGCGACGGCCCACAGGGTGAGACGCCAGTTGGTGCCACCGATGAGCGTGCCGATGGGAAGGCCGAGCGCGGTCGAGGCGCTCAGGCCGCCCATGACCAGCGCCAGCGCGCCTCCTCGCCGTTCGGAAGGCACCAAGGCCACGGCTGAGCTGGACGCCGCGGACGTGATGATGCCCGCGCCGGCCGCGGTCACGATGCGGGCGGCCAGAACGAACGTGTAGCTCGTGCCCAGCGCCGTGGCGGCGTTGCCGGCGACGAAGACGGCCAGGGCCAGCAGCAACGCGGCGCGCCGGTCCATGCCGCTCGTGGCCGCTCCGAGGACCGGGGCCGAGATCGCGAAGGTCAGGGCGAACACGGTCACCAGCTGGCCGACGACGGGAACCGTGACACCGAGATCCTCCGCCATCGCCGGCAACAGCCCGGCGATGACGAAGTTGTCGGTGCCCACCGCGAACGTGGCCAGTGCCAGGGGAAGCAGCCGCACGTACACGGTCGCCCCTTTCGTTTGACTGTTGGGCGATCATCAAACTAACGGTCCGTTTGATGATTGTCCAACTATCAAATGAACGCTACCGTGGACCCGTCGAACGGACGGAGGAGCCGATGCGCGAACTACCGCACCCGCCGGCGGGCGACATCACGCTGGCGCAGCTCATGCACGCGCTGTCCGACCCCGCGCGGCTGGAGATCGTCGCCCGGCTCGCCGACGGCGACGAGACCTGCCTGCCCCTCGGCACCGGCCTCGAACTGCACAAGTCCACGCTGTCGCACCACTACCGCGTGCTCCGCGAGGCAGGACTCACGCGCACCACCGTGGACGGACGGACGCGGCTGATCAGACTGCGGCGCGACGATCTGGACAAGCTGTTCCCAGGCCTGCTCGACGCCGTACTCCACGCCTTGACGTCACAGGCCGCCAGACGAGCCTCCGCCGCAAGCTGACAACCCACGCGATGTTGGGCCGTTCGCGCTGGTAGGGCGGTTGCGACGTCGGGGGCGAGGCAGGGTGACGTCATCTTGCGCTTGACGTGACGTCGTCGTGGCGTCATTGTTGGTGGCATGGACCTGATGCCGTACGTGGAGAACCTCCGTCGCGAGCTCGCCGTCGCTGCCGAGGCCGGCGGCCCGGACGCCCGCGCGCTGGCGGAGCGCCTCACCGGTGCCCTGGAGTCGGCCGCCAGGCTGACCTTGCTGGAGGCGCTGTCGGCGGCGGCGGACGAGATCACCCGTGATCTCGCCCCGGGTTCGGTCGACGTACGGCTGCGCGGCGGCGATCCGGCGTTCGTGGTGACGCCACCGCAGGCCGGGCCGTCCCTGGAGTACGCGTCTGACGGCGGCGCGGAAACCGCACGGGACGCCCCGCAGGCCGCGCCGCCGGTCTCGGAGGAGGGGGGCACCGCGCGGATGACCCTGCGGCTGCCCGAACACCTCAAGGTGCGCGTGGAGGAGGCGGCCGGGCGGCAGGGGATCTCGGTCAACGCCTGGCTGGTTCGTGCGATCTCCGCCGCGTTCGAGCCCGGCGGCGGGAGCGCTCCCCCCGACCGGCCGCAGCAGCCCCAGACCGGGCGCAGTTACACCGGCTGGGTGCGTTAACCGCCCCGCCACCACTCATTGCCCGGCCCGACGCCGGGATTTCGCACCGGACCCATGAGGAGGGCTTCGCCATGCCTGCTTTCGACACCCCCGAACCGATCACCGCCGATATCCAGATCTACATCGGCCAGGTCCGCGTCCACGCCGGCGACCGCGCCGACACCGTGGTGGAGGTGCGCCCCAGCGACCCGTCCACCGAGGCGAGCGTGCAGGCCGCCGAGCAGACGATCGTCGAGTTCTCCGGCGGACGGCTGCTGGTCAAGGGCCCCAAGCCCAAGGTTCTGGGCTACCTGCTGCCGTGGCGCGGCTCCATCGACGTGATCGTCGAGCTGCCGTCCGGGTCCCGTCTTGAGGCCGAGGGTGCCGCGGACTTCATCGCCACCGGCCCGCTCGGCCAGACCGTCCTGCACAGCTCCAACGGCGACCTGCGCCTGGAGGAGACCGGTCCGCTGGAGGCCAAGGCGTCCAACGGCGGCATCTTCGTCGACCGGGTGACCGGCGCCGTCGAGGCGACCTCCTCCGTCGGAACGATCCGGATCGGGGCCGTCAACGGCCACGGCACGATCAAGTCCTCCACCGGGTCCATCAGCGTCGGCGAGGCGAACGGCGACCTGCAACTGAAGACCGGCACCGGTGACATCAGCGTCGACCGCGTGGTGGCCGGCCTCTCCGCCAGGAGCGCGCACGGCCGGATCCGGATCAGCGCGGCGGTGAGCGGCGTCCTCCATCTGGAGAACGGCCACGGCAAGGTCGGCGTCGGCATCGCCGAGGGCACGGCCGCCTGGCTGAACCTGCACTCCAAGAACGGCGTGGTGCGCAACGCCGTGACCGCCGCCGAAGGCCCCGAGACCACCGACACGGTCGTCGAGGTGCACGCGAACACCAACTACGGCGACATCGAAATCCACCGGTCCTGAGCAGCTAGGAGCCCCCCATGAGCGACGCGATCACGGCCGAAGGACTGGTCAAGAGATACGGCGAGGTGGCCGCCCTGGACGGGTTGAGCTTCTCCGTCCCGACCGGGACGGTGCTCGCCCTGCTCGGCCCGAACGGCGCCGGAAAGACCACGACGGTACGGGTCCTGACCACACTGCTGGCCCCCGACGCCGGCCGCGCCACCGTCGCCGGATGCGACGTCGTCCGCGACGCCCCGCTGCTGCGCGCGCAGATCGGGCTGTCCGGCCAGTACGCCGCCGTCGACGAGCACCTCACCGGCGCCGAGAACCTGGAGATGGTCGGGCGTCTCTACCACCTGGGCGCCAAGCGCAGCAAGGCCCGCGCCCGCGAGCTGCTCGAACGCTTCGAGCTCACCGGCGCCGCGGACCGTCCGGTCAAGGGCTACTCCGGCGGCATGCGCCGTCGCATCGACCTCGCCGGCGCGCTGGTCGCCGACCCGCCGGTGCTGTTCCTGGACGAACCCACCACAGGCCTGGACCCGCGCGCCCGCGCCGCGCTGTGGGACACCATCTCCGAACTCGTCGCGGGCGGAAGCACGCTCCTGCTGACCACCCAGTACATGGAGGAGGCCGACCGCCTCGCCGACCAGATCATGGTCGTCGACCACGGCCGCGCCATCGCCCGCGGCACCGCCGACGAGCTCAAGGACCAGGTCGGCGGCAACCGCATCGAACTGACCGTGACCGACGCCGCCGAGCTGGAGACCGCCCGGCAGACCCTCGCCTGGCTCGCCGTCGGCGCGATGCGGACCGTCCCGGAATCACTCCAGATCACCGTTCCGGTCACCGACGGCCCCGAGTCGCTCCGCCAGATCCTCGGCGACCTCGCCGACGCCGGCGTCCGGGTGCGGGACGCCGGGCTGCGGCGGCCCACCCTCGACGACGTCTACCTCACCCTGACCGGGCACCGGACGTCCGGCACCGACCGGGAGGCCACCCGATGAACGCGCTCACCCTGCCCATCGTCGACGGCTGGACCATCGCCAAGCGCAACGCCCTGAAGATCAGGCGGTCACCGGACCTGCTCACCAGCACCATCATGCTGCCGAGCGTCCTCATCCTGCTGTTCGCCTACGTCTTCGGGAGCGTCATCGAGGTCCCGGGGATGTCGTACCGGGAGTTCCTGCTCCCCGGCATCTTCGTCCAAGCCGTGATCATCAGCGCGCAGACCACCGGCTACACGCTGACCCTGGACCTGCAGAAGGGCATCTTCGACCGGTTCCGTTCACTGCCCATGGCGCCGTCCGCGGTGCTGATCGGCCAGACCGTCAGCGACCTGCTCATGAACCTCGCCAGCCTGGTGGTCATGGCGGGGATGGGACTCGCCGTCGGCTGGCGGGTGCACAGCTCGCCCTACGAGGCCGTCCTCGGCTTCGGGCTGCTGCTGCTGTTCGCCTACGCGTTCTCCTGGTTCACCGCGACCGTCGCGCTGGCCCTGCGCACCCCGGAAAGCTTCAACAACGTCGCGACCATGGTCTCGTTCCCGCTGATGTTCGTCTCCAACGCCTTCCTCGACAGCTCCAAACTCCCCACACCGCTCCGCGTCTTCGCCGACTGGAACCCCATCTCCGCCTTCACCCAGGCCGCCCGCGAACTCTTCGGCAACACCAGCACGGCGATGAAGACCTCGGACGCCTGGCCCATCCAGCACGCCGTCCCGGCCTCCCTCCTCTGGATCGCCATCATCCTGATCGTGTTCATCCCCCTGGCGACCCGCCTCTACAAAAAGGCAGTCAGCGCCGGGGGTTGAGCAGCAACCGAACCATCAGTGGCGTTAGCGCACCGTCGGGGCGCAGGCCGAGCCGCGTGCCCCCGCGGAAGCGCTTGGAGCGGCCTGTCCCAGGCGCGGCGATACGGGGAACTGCCCGCGCTTGCAGTTCCCCGGTACCGCGCTGGTGGTCAGGGTGTTTTGACGGATTCGATCCGCAGTCCGCTCTTGACCTGCTTGATCCAGTCCTCGTCGCTCTCGCGGCCGGCGACGTGGACCGCTGCGCCGTCCTTGCACACCATGAGGCTGCTCAGTTCACCTTCTCGATCCCGATCGGCGCCGATGCAGTCGCTCACTCGCCGGATGAACAGGGTCTTGCTCTCCGAGCCCTGGACGGCCAGTTCCGCAACGGGCCCCCTCTCGCCGGAGTCGTTGGCGCTGCCCGGCTTGACCTTGGCCACCGGGTCCCCGGAGACCCTGAGGACACCCCGGGGGTCGATGAAGAAGGTCACCCGGCGCAGCTCGGGGAACGACGGGTCGGGGTCAGTCTCGCTGACCACCTCGTCCAGGGTGACGAACCAGTTGCCGACCCGCACCGAGTAGACCTCGACGTCACTCTCGCTGCCCGGCTCCTTGGGTTCCCTCCACAACTCCAGTTGCTGCCCGCTCGCGTCGGTCACGTTCCGGACGTACCGGGAACCAGTTTTGATGACGGTGGCGGCGTTCAGGCCGACGTTCAGGTCGGTGCCGTTGAATCCGGTCTCCATCTTGGAGAACCGCAGGCCCAGGCCGGAGGGGTAGCTGAACCGGACCTCGGTGCCGTCCTGGAGGACCACAGGCACGGTCGTGCGGCCGCCGCCATGGGTGGCGGGTGGCACGAACGGCTTCATGTTCGGCAGGACAGGCGTGGTGGCCGAGGCGGTAGGAGTGACCATCGGGTCGGCCTTGTCGTCTGTGGAGGTCGTTCCGCCGAAGGAGGCGAAGCCCAAGAGCACGGCCGCGGCGAGGCCGCCGGCGACGCCGGTGGCCAAGGCCTGGCGGCGGCGCTTGATCCTGCGGGAGGTGGCGTAGGCACGGTCCAGTAGATCGGCTGGGGCGGCATGGTCGGCCAGGGAGTGCAGTTCGTCACGCAGATCGTTCATCGGGTGAACACCTCCTCCACCGCCGTGAGGCGGCGCAGCCGGGCGAGGGCCTTGGCGGTCTGGCTCTTGACGGTGCCGACGGAGATGTCGAGGAGCCGGGCCGTCTCGGCCTCGGTGCGGTCCTCGAAGAAGCGCAGCACGATCACGGCGCGCTGGCGTGGGGGGAGTCGCAGCAGCGCCCGCTGAAGATCGAGCCGGACGGTGTGATCCACGGACGGACCGACGGGATCGGTACCCTCAAGCGGGCCTTCCCGGAACCGGCGACGTTGCCACCAGTCGACCTGCAGGTGGTACAGGACTTTGCGGGTGTAGGCCTCGGCGTTCCCCACCCGGTGGAGCTTGGCCCACGATCTGTGCGTACGGGCCAACGCCGACTGCACCAGATCCTCGGCCAGCTGCTGATCACCGGTCAGCAGATAGGCCGAGCGAAGCAGCGCCGGAGTCCGTGTTCGGACGAACTCCTCGAACTCTATGCTCATAGGGCGACCTCCTGCCCCCTAGATAGGTGCACCGCCCTCAATGGTTGCCCATCACTTCGAGGTTCCCTCTCGTACAGCGAGTGGTCGAGCCGGCGGCGGTCGTGGTGCTCCTCAACGCGCGGCTGACGGCCAGTGAGCGCTCCGCCCGCCCAAGACCCGACGGCGCGGGGGTCAGGTTGTGCGGAGGGCTTCGGTCGGGGGTAGGCGGGCCGCTCTCAGCGCGGGGAGCAGGCCGGCGACGGTGCCGATGGCGATGGCGGCGCCCAGGCCGCCGCCCCAGGCGAGTGCCGGGACGACCGTCGACCAGCCCTTCGTCGTGGCGTAGACGACCGTGGCGGACACGCCCAGCGCCACGCCGGCGGCGCCGCCGAAAGCGGAGAGCAGGACCGCCTCGGACAGGAACTGCAGCCGGATGAGGCCCCGGGTGGCGCCCAGCGCCCGGCGGAGGCCGATCTCCGATCGGCGTTCCAGCACGGAGATGACCATGGTGTTGGCCACCCCGATGCCGCCGACGAGCAGCGCCACCGCGCCGAGCCCGAGGAACAGCCCGTTCAGCGCCGACTCGGCCGCGGCCCGCGCTACCAGGGCCGCGGAGGGACGGCTGACGCGCACCTCGCCGGCGTTGCGGGGGTTGGCCGTCGGGCCGAGCAGCCGGTGGACCTCGGCTTCGTGGCCGGTACGGGCCCGTACGTAGATCATCGAGGGGTGCCCGTCGAAGTCGAGATACCGGCGGGCGGCCGGGTAGCCGACCAGCACCGAGGAGTCGATCTCGGGTGACAGGGTCGCCGGGGCGAGGACGCCGCTGACGTAGAACCACTGGCCGCCCACCCAGATGCGCATCCCCGGGTGGATCCGGGCGATGCCGAGCCGCTTGGCCGCCGCCGAGCCGAGCACGGCCACCGGCTGGGTGGCGGTGGCGGCGTTCAGATAGCGGCCCTGGGCGACGGTGGTGCGCACCGCGGCGGGCAGGTCCAGGCTCGCCGCGTTCACCGTCAGCCCGTTGGTCTGCAGGCCCGGGATGAGCGGGCTGCGGAAGGCGTCGGCCTTGGTGTCGCCGGTGCTCTGCACGGCCTCCACCGCGGGGATCCGCCCGATCATCCCGGGTGCCCGGAGCGGCAGCTTGGCGTCGTTGCCGGTCATCGACTGGCCCGGGGCGACGGTGAGCAGGTTGGTGCCGAGCTTGTCGATCTCGGCCAGGAGCCCGGCCTGGGACGAGGCCGACAGCCCGAGGACCGCCACCATCGCGGCCACGCCGATGGCGATGCCCAGTGCCGAGAGGGCGGCACGAGTACGGCGGGTACGCAGGCCGACGGCGGCGACCCGTGCGAGGTCGGCGGGATGCAGCCTCATGGGGACCGCCTTCCGGTGAGCTGGGGCCGCCGGGTGACGTCGGCGACGATGCGGCCGTCGAGCACCTCGATGCGGCGCGGGAGCCGGGCGGCCAGCTCCCGGTCGTGGGTGATCATGATGATGGTGGCGCCCTCGGCGTTGAGCTCGGTCAGCAGGTCGTGGACGGCGGCGCCGGAGACGCTGTCGAGGTTGCCGGTGGGTTCGTCGGCCAGCACGATCGCCGGGTCACCGACCAGCGCCCGGGCGATCGCGACGCGCTGCCGTTCGCCGCCCGACAGCTGCGGCGGCCGGTGGCCGAGCCGGTGGCCGAGTCCGACGCGTTCCAGCGCGGCCGTCGCGGCGTTCATGCGCTGCCGGTGGCGGACGCCCGCGTACAGCAGCCCGTCCGCGACGTTCTCCACCGCCGTGGCGTGCTCGGCCAGGAAGAACTGCTGGAAGACGAATCCGATCCGCTCGGCCCGTAGGCCCGCGAGGGCGCGGTCGGACATCGCCGCGGCGTCGTCACCGAGGATGCGCACCGTTCCCGAGGTGGGCCGGTCGAGTGTCCCCATCACCTGCAGCAGGGTCGACTTGCCCGACCCCGACGGCCCGACGATCGCGACCAGGTCGCCGCGGTGAACGGTGAAGCTCGCCTCTTCCAGCGCGATCACCGGCACCGCACCCGGATAGACCTTGCCGACGCGGTCCAGTTGAAGCACGGTCATGAGGCCGGCACCACCACGTTCTGCCCGGCCGCCAGACCATCGCCGCTGACCTGGACCGTACCCGCGCCGTCGTCGAACAGCCCGGTCGTCACGGGGACCAGCCGGTGCGCGCCGTCGCTCCCGACGACTTCGACCGCGTAGCCGCCGCCCGCCCGCGCCAGCAACGCGTTCACCGGCACCGACAGAACGTCCTTGGCCGTGTCGGTCACGATCGCGACCTCGACCGGCGCCTGGTCGAGCATGCCGGTCTCCCTCGGCTTGGACGGTCTGATCCGCACGTCGACGGTCGTGCTCTTGTCGCCCTTGGTGGCGACCCTGCCGACGGAGGAGACCACACCGGGGGTGTTCCTGCCGCTGGGCAACGAGATGGTCACCTTGTCGCCGACCGCCACCTCGCCCTGCCGCCCGGCATGCATCGAGATCGTGATCTGCCGCCGGGTCGAGGAGGCCCGGAGGATCACCGCGCCCCGCGCCGCCGCACCGCCGCGCACTGCGGTGATCTTGGTGATGCGCAGTTCGTTCTCCGGCGCGAAGAAGGCTTGGCCGCGGGTCAGGACCCCGGTCTCGGTCAGGCCCACCTTGTCCTGCAACTTCCGCAGGGCGTAGTACGTGCCGCTCCCGAAGTAGTCCGGGTCGATCTCGGCCTCGGTGGCGTACCCGAGGGCGACGAGCGCCGCGTTCAACTGCCGGACGTCGGCGCCCTCACTGCCCCGCACCAGGTCCCGGTAGACCGGAACGGCGCCGCGCAGCAGGACCACCGGCTCGCCGTCCACCCGGTACAGCACCCTGCCCTGGCGGATCACCTGCCCCACGGCGGGCAGCCTGGTAAAAGTGCCGGCGGCCTGATTGACGACCTCGTAGTCGCCCGCGTAACCGAGCGTCCCACTTTCCTGCGTACGGGCCGACAGGGTCTCCCTGGAAACCGGGGCCAGGCCAGTGGACCCGGCTCCCCGCAGCGGCGGATCGTCGTGTCGCATGCCGAACGGATCGGCGACAACGACCCCAGCCCCCGCCGCGACCAGGGCACCCGCGCACACAAGGACCACCGCCCCCCTCACCCGCCGCCGACGCCCCCACCCACCCCCAGACACAAGCGCAGCGTCAGACACAGGCTCTCGCTCGGGCGCCGCCGCGGGCTCTGGCCTGGCGTCAGACGCGGCGTCTGGTACGGACGTGGGCACGGGCGCGGGCTCTCGCTCGGGCGCCGCCGCGGAGCCTGGCGCGGACGCAGCATCAGGCCCGGCCTCAGACGCAGACGCGGGCGCGGGCCCGCGCCCGGGCTCTCGCTCGGACGCAGACGCAGACGCGGGTGCGGGCCCTGGCCCGGGCTCTCGCTCGGGCGCGGGCTCTGGCGCGGGCGCAGCGTCAAGCACGGCGTCAGACGCGGACGCGGGCCCTCGCGCGGGGGCGGGTGCTGGTGTGGGCTTGGGCGGGGCGGGTGCCGTGTGCTGGTCGGCGTTCGTGGTGTCGTGGTTGGTGGACATCAGTTCTCAACACGCATCGGGCCCTTGAAGCCGGTCTGCTTCTGGCACTTCTCCATCGCGGTGCGGTACCGCGGCGCCTCGCGGTCGACGTCCTTGAGGTGGAACGTGCCTGTGCCGTCAGGGTCAGGGAAGTTGGAAACGCCGTTGGACCGCATGCACGCGGCGAGCTTGACGGCGGCTTCGCGTGCCTGCGGGTCGATCTCGCCGGGTTGCGCCGGCAGCAGCGTCTTGCATTTGCCATCGGCGGCCTTGTACTTGGGGTCGTCGGGGTCCAGAGTGCTCGAAATCCCAACGCCCTTCCCGCCTGGGTCGGCCTCGGGGTCGGGGAAGTCCTTGAGTCCGTTGGCGCGCATGCACTTCGAGTATTCGACGTGCTTGGCCAACAGCTCCGTCTGAGAACCGGTCGCGGCTGGGCCGCCGCCCTTCTCCTTCTCGCCGCCGGAGCAGGCGGCGCCGGTGATGACGAGGCCGAAGAGCGCCGTCGTCACCGCCGCGATGCGTATCGCCGTATATGTGGCTGCCATGTGTTTTCCTCACTGCTCGGGCCACTGGTGTTGCCAGAAGCCGTTCTACGCAGGAGGCGCTAACACGGGCTCAACACGAGCCGTTATATCGCTGTTAGGCCTGATGAGGCATGCTTGGCCCCGTGTTCCACCTGCCACGACGTACCGTCCGGATGCGTCTCGCGCTCCTGTACTTCGGGGTCTTCCTCGCCTCGGGCGCGATCTTGCTGCTCGTCATGATCGCTCTGTACCAGGGCAGCTCGGCCTCGTCCCCGGTCGACCCGGGGACCGTCCCCGGCACGCCGAGGACTCCCGAGCCGTTCAACGAGGGCGGGGAGGAGTCGGAGTTGCGCCGGCTCGTGGTCGCCGCGGGTTTCGCGCTGGCGTTCATGGCGGCGGTGTCGCTGGTGCTCGGCTGGCTGGTGCCGGGCCGGTTCCTGCGGACGCTCCGCACGATCACCGCCGGCGCCCGCCGGATCTCGGCCACGAGCCTGCATGAACGGCTCAACCTGTCCGGCCCCGACGACGAGCTGAAGGAGCTGGGCGACACGTTCGACGACCTGCTGGCCCGGCTTGAGCGCTCGTTCGAGTTCGAGCGGCGGTTCGTGGCCAACGCCTCGCACGAGCTGCGTACACCGCTGGCGACGATGCGGGCGTCGCTGGACGTCGCGATGGCCAAGCCGGCCCCGCTGCACCCGCAGACCGTCACGCTCGCGGACCGGATCAGGCACGAGCTCGACCACGTCGACCGGCTGCTGGAGAGTTTCCTGACGCTCGCGCGCGCCCAGCACGCTCCCGTCGCCGACGAGACGTCGGTGGCGCTCGGCGCCGCCGCCACGGCCGCGCTCGAACGCCGGGAAGCCGCCATCACCGACCTGCGGCTCCGGGTGGAACACGAGACCAGCCCGCAGGCGCGGGTGCGGGGCAGCGAGACCCTGCTGTCCCGGCTGGTCGAAAACGTGATCGACAACGCCGTGACCCACAACCGGCCCGGCGGCTGGATCCGAGTCCGGACCGCGGCAGCCGGAGCCGTCGCCCAGCTGATCGTGGAGAACGGCGGGCCCGTCCTCGCTCAGGACGACCTCGCCGAGCTCACCCGCCCGTTCCGCCGCCTGGGCGCCGACCGCACCGGCTCCGACCGGGGCAGCGGCCTCGGATTGTCGATCGTCGAAGCCATCGCCGAAGTCCACGGCGGCACGGTCGCCCTCGAAGCCCTGCCCGGCGGCGGCCTGCGAGCGACCATCACCCTGCCGCTAGCGCCCACACCCAACACCACGCTCAACACCACGTCCGACGCCACCCCCAACACCACGCCCAGTGCCGCGTCCGGTGCCGCACCCAACGCCACCTCCGACGCTGCGCCCAACGCCACGTCCAGCGCCACGCCTAACGCCACGCCCAGTGCCGCGCCCGACGCTGCGCCTAGCGCCGCGCCCAGTGCCGGTGCAGGGCCAGATGCCGCGTCCGACGCCGTGTCGAGCGTCGGGCCGGTTGCTGGAGGGGGCGCATGAGGGTGCTGGTCGTCGAGGACTCACGCACGTTGGCCGATGTGGTGGCCGAGGGCCTCCGCGACCAGGGGATGGCCGTGGACGTGGCGTACGACGGTCTCGACGCGGCCACCAAGCTCGACGTGCCCTATGACGTGGTCGTGCTCGACCGTGACCTGCCCGGACTGCACGGCGACATTCTCTGCAGGATGATCACCGAGGCGGAGCGGCCGGTCATGGTGCTGATGCTGACCGCGGCGGGCTCTCCCGGTGACCGGGTCAGCGGCCTGAGCCTGGGAGCCGACGACTACCTGGCCAAGCCGTTCCACTTCCCCGAACTGGTGCTGCGGGTCCGGGCGCTGGCGCGCCGCCGTCCCGCCGCCCGCGCCAGGATCCTGCGCGCGGCGGGGATCGAGCTCGACCCCTTGCGGCGCACGGTCATTCGAGACGGGCGAACGCTCGGCCTGTCGGTCAAGGAGTTCGGTGTCCTGGAGGCGCTGCTGCGTGCCGCACCCGCGTTCCTCAGCGCCGAGGACCTGCTGGAACAGGTCTGGGACGAGCACGCCGACCCGTTCACCAACACCGTCCCGGTGACGATCGGCCGGCTGCGGCGCAAGCTCGGTGACCCGCCGGTCATCATGACCACCCCCGGCGTCGGCTACCGCGTCACCGACTTGTAGGCGGTCGCGACCGCCTGGACGCCGTCATGGCGTTGTTCGGGAGACCGTCACGGGGTGTCAGTAAGAGTCCTGCAACCAGGTGCAGGCGCTTTAGTTCCGGAGCGGCAGGTCGACCGGGTCCGGGCCGAGCTGCCGGCGCGCCTGCGGGAGAGCGGATCGAGCCGCCCGCGTTCGGCCACTGACCTCCCTTGTGGGCCGGCATCATCGCCACACCGATCGAGTCCTGCCACATCCTGTGGAGCGATCAAGAACACGGCCCTGCGAGCCAGATCCCCGAGGCCGTTCAGCTGCGGACCGCCACAGGTCAGGTCTGGATCGCCGACCTCGAACGCGCCCCGCTGGACGGCGACACTCGCCGCGCCTACGGCTCCCGGGTCCGGACTTTCCTCGCCTTGCACCTCTCCTCCTTGGGTGGGTCCGACTGGGGGGTGAGGTTGGGATTCGACTGGGGGCTGAGGACTGGGAGAAGGCGGCGGCTGATGCTTTCGGTATGCCGAAACGTGTGACGGCCGCGATCGCGGTCGAGAAGATGACGAAGGGCTACGGGCGGACAGTCGTGGTCGACGACTTGTCGTTCACGGCCAGGGCGGGCGCGGTGACGGGGTTCTTCGGGCCCAATGGCGCGGGCAAGACGACCGCGCTGAAGGTCGTCGTCGGGCTGGCCCGGGCGGACGCGGGCGGCGTACTGATCAATGGAGCACCGCCCGGACGTCTCGACGCGCGGACGGTCGGGGTGGCCATCGAACCGTGCGGGGCGCATCCGGGCCGCAGTGGCCGGGCGCATCTGCGGTCCCTCGCGGCGCTCGCCGGGCTGCCGATGCGGCGGGTCGCGGAGGTGCTGGAGATCGTGGCATTGGAGGGGGCCGCCCGGCGGCGCGTCGGCGCGTACTCGATGGGGATGCGGCAGCGCCTCGGCCTGGCCGCCGCGTTGCTCGGCGATCCCGACATCCTGGTCCTGGACGAACCGGCGAACGGCTTGGACCCGCAGGGCATCCGCTGGCTGCGGACGCTCGTACGGGAACGGGCCGCGTCCGGCCGTACGGTCCTGCTGTCCAGCCATCTGCTGAGCGAGGCCGCGAGCACTGTGGACGATGTCGTGGTGATCGACCGGGGACGGCTCGTACACTCCGGGCCGTTGGACGAGCTGGAACGGGCGGCCGGGCGCGGGGTGTCGGTGTTGTCGCCCGAGCCCGACCGGTTGGCCGCCGTGCTCGACGCGGCGGGTGGCACAAGTGAACGGCAGGCCGATGGGACCTTGCTCGTCGAGGGTTTGGACGAGGCTCGGATCGCCGATCTGGCCGGTCGGGACCGTATCCCGGTGCATCGCCTCACGCCCTGTACGGCTTCGCTGGAGGACGTGTTCCTCGACCTCACCGAAGGGAGCAGGGCATGATCGGGCTGCTCAGAGGTGAGCTCATCAAGACGATGACGACGCGTACGGTGTTCGGCTTCGCGCTTGGCGGGATCGCGTTCACTGTGCTCAACGTGCTGATCGTCGCGAAGGCATCGGGACCGCTCGACGAGCTGCCCGAGAAGAAGGAGGCCCTGTCGGCTCTGCCGATCCTGCTGCTGCTCTGGGGGCTGGTCGGCGCGGCGGGGGAGTACAAGCACCGTACGGCCGCGCCGGCGGCGCTGGTCGGCGGGCACGGCAGGGCGGTGACGTTGCTCGCGAGGATCGTCGCCTACGCGCTGACCGCGCTGGTCCTGGGCGGGCTGATGGTCGCGGTGTCGCTCGGCCTGGGGCTCCCGCTCCTCGCCGGGCACCCAGGCCCGGATCTGGGGGCGGCCGATGTCACCGCGGTCGCGACGGGGAATTTCGTCGCCTTCGTCCTTTCGGCGGTCATGGGTGCGGCGATCGGGGCCCTGTTGCGCAGCCCGGTGCTGGGGGTGGTACTGCTATTGATCGTGAACTTCGCCGTGATTCCGCTGGTCGCGGGCTCGCATGAGGCGCTGACCAACCTGACGCCGTTTGGCGCGGCCGCAGTCCTGGCCCGCATGTCGCACAACACGACCCTGTCGGTCGCCTCGGCGGGCTGGGTGCTGCTGGCCTGGACGGCGCTGCTGGTGGCGGTGGCGCTCGCCTGCGAACAGCGGCGCGACCTGGCGTGAGAATCCCCGAAGCGTTCGGTACGGCGCGCCGCCTGGTGGTGGCACGCCGTACCGTCCTGTTCGACATCGCGCTGGCCGTGGTCACCACGACCGTGGAGCTCGACCGGGTCGACACGCTGCGGATCCTGCCGATCGCCCTCACGCTGGCGGCGGGTGCGGTACTGCTGGCGCGCAGGCGCTTCCCGCTGCAGGTTCTGGTGGTCACAGCCGTTCTGGTGTGGGGCGTGGCGGCGGTCGGCGAATACCCGGGCGGCGCACCCGTCCTGGTCGCCCTCGCCTCCGTCGCCGAGACACGGGACAGGCGCATGTCGGTGGCGGTCGGCATCCCGACCGCGTTCTTCCTGCAGCTGGCCAGCATCTGCTCGCCGCCGCTCACCGTCGGGGCATGGGCGGTCGGCGCGTACGTACGGACCCGCCGGCAGTACGTGGCGGCCCTGGAGGAACGGGCGGCGCAGCTGGAACGTGAGCGAGAACAGCTCGACCGGATCGCCGCGCAGAACGAGCGCACGGTCATCGCCCGGGAACTCCACGATATCGTCGCCCACTCCGTCACGGTCATGTTGCTGGGCGTACGCGGCGCACGGGACGTCCTGCCGACCGCCCCGGACGTCGCGGCCGACACGCTGGGGCGGGTCGAGGAGACCGCCGAGGACAGCCTCGCCGAGCTGCGCCGTATGCTCACGCTGCTGCGCGACCCCGGCGGGACGCCCCAGCTGCGGCCCCAGCCGTCCCTGTCCCAGCTCGACGGCCTGGTCGGCGGCTACCGTGACGCCGGGATGCCCGTGACCCTGGCCGAGTCGGGCGAACGGCGTCCGCTGCCTGGGGGCGTCGAGCTGTCGGTCTACCGGATCATCGAGGAGGCACTGACCAACGTGCTGAAACACGCCGAGCCGACGCGGGTGGAGGTGCTGCTCGCGTTCGCCGCCGACCGGCTGACCGTGACCGTTCACGACGACGGCCGCCCGCCACGTACGGCGGCCGGTTCCGGTGGTCACGGGCTGACCGGCATGCGCGAACGCGTCACGGTCCTCGGCGGCGACCTGACCGCCGGACCGCAGCCGGGCGGCGGCTTCACCGTGACCGCCCGCCTTCCGATCGGAGACGCTCGGTGACCTGCTCATGACCATCCGGCTGCTGCTCGTTGATGACCAGGAACTCATCCGTACCGGCCTGCGGCTGTTCCTCGGCACCCAGGACGGGCTGGAGGTCGTCGGCGAAGCGGCCGACGGCGACGAGGCCCTGGACGTCGCCGCCGCCACCCGCCCCGACGTGGTCCTCATGGACGTCCGGATGCCCCGCGTCGACGGCGTCGAGGCCACCGCACGGCTGACCTCGGCCCCGCTCGACCCCCCGCCGCGCGTGCTGGTCCTGACCACGTTCGACCTGGACGAATACGTCTTCGGCGCGCTGCGGGCGGGCGCTGCGGGCTTCCTGCTCAAGGACGCCTCGCGTGAACGGCTCGTCGAGGCCATCCGGGTGGTCCACGCGGGCGACGCCCTGCTGTCCCCGTCCATCACCCGCCGACTCATCGAGGACTTCGCCTCCCGTACGTCCCCGCTCCGCCCCCCGGAAGCCCTCCTGGCGGCTCTCACCCCCCGCGAACGCGAGGCCCTCATCCTCGTCGCCCGAGGACTGTCCAACACCGAGATCGCCGCCCACCTGGTCGTCACCGAGGCGACGGTCAAGAGCCACGTCGGCAGCGTCTTCGCCAAGCTCCATCTTCGCGACCGCGTCCAGGCCGTCGTCTTCGCGTACGAACACGGCCTGGTCAGCCCCGGCACCCGCTGAATTCGGCCGGGCGTGCGACGTCGTTCGCGAAAAATGATCGTTACGTGCCGATAATTCGGCTTCGCCGCAGATCGCCATCGGCGGGACCGTACAGGACGAAGGTGAGCTCACCGCCGCGAAGCGGCGCAGGCGCTCAAGGAATGGCATCCCGTCACCACATCGCGGCCCGCGCCGGAACGGGGGCGGCGACGTCGAAGAGGCGGAGGGCCGCCCGGCGGTCTGAGCTGTCGCGTTCCCTCCCTGCTCCTCGACCGCCGCGGCGGGCGTCTGTCGACCCGGGCTGTCGACCAGCTCATGGACGAACTCGCCACCGACGCCGACATCGACGACGCGGGTGCCCTCGCCCTGTCCGCCCACACCCTCGCGACCAACCGCGTCGAGGCTTGGTGTCGGTGACGGCGGTGTGCGGCTAAGGCACGTACGCCGCCTGCCACCGCTGATCGCGCGCACGCCGCCCGGCGCCACGGTGGCGCGTGCCGTCGAACCTCGCTGCCGTCGCGTTGCGCGGCCGGAGCGGGGACCCTTCATCCGCCTGCTACAACGGGGCCGTCACACGTTGCAGCCCGTCGGTGACAAGTCTGTCGGCGTTGCGGCCAATGCGGGGGTCATGTCCTTCGGGATACCTATTGTGACTGTCCATGTGCGATGCGTTGCATTGCTCGTGTCGCCGCTCTGCTCCGGCCCGCGCAGGCCTTCAAGGCGCCGATGGCGTGCGTGCAGGTCGAGCTCGACAGTCACCGGAGGTATCCATGCGACGTGGCCTTCTCAAAACCGCCGCGCTGACGGCAGCCGCGATGCTCACCCTCACCATGACCCAGCCGGCGCACGCTCATGGGACGGCGCACCACGCCGTCGCCGATGAAGCCCTTTTCGAGATCACCGACATCACCCGCGAGCGCTTCGTCATCAAGCTCACCGATCCCGCTGAGATCAAGCACGCGAGAGACCTGGTGAACGGCGAGACCACAGATCGACCCCACGTCGTCGGGCGCATCATCAAACGCAGCGCCCCCTACAACCCTCGATGGAGCTATCACTTCAACCCGGCCACCATCGACTTCTTCGATATGGCCATCGAGGTCTGCGACGCGACGATCCCCTACGTCGAAGACCACCTGGACGAGACGGGCGGCGCGTTCCTGCCCGGCTTGGTGTGGTGCCCGTGGACATCGCGCCTGGTACGAGAGATCAGATGAGCGGTTGTCACCACCCGCAGGCCAGGTGACCTGGCTGCCAGTCTCCTGGCCCTCCGTCCCGGCCAGGCGCCGGGACGGTGTCGGGGTGACATGCCGTAACCGCGGCCGCAAGACCACCGACTACGAATCGGACAAGACCTTTCGCGGTGCCCATCGCCGGCGAACGGATCGAGTGGGGTCACCGCCCACCTGCTCCAGAGGGGGCGACAAGATCGGTAACCTGCGGGTCACCGTCGTGGGCGCCGATCCAGGCACCCGGTGCGCTCTTGGACGAAGACGAGCCGCTCGCCCCCCGAGCGGGTTGGCTGCCCTCAGTTGGTCGTTGAGACGTGACCGAGGCGTTCGGCACGTCCGGGTGATCGTCTTCGGCCACCAGGTATCGGCGGTCTGCAAAGTGAGCGCGCCAGGGGAAGGTGATGACACCCTGACCGTCCGCCAGGGCAGAACGCCACCATCAACAGTGATGCCCGAACGGCCGATCGCCACCTCACCGAAGGTCAGGGTGCGTCCGGCTCGGTAGTCGTCGACGAGCGGCGACTCCACGGCGCGTTCGGTACGTTCCGCCAGCTCGTGCAGTGCCGACTCGCGATACCGTCGGGCGCTGACCGACGTCCCGTCCCGGCCGTTGAACACCAGCGCGTCCATCTCAGGGGTGCCCTCCGCGTCGCGGAACGTGGCCGCCACGGACTCGACCTGCGCCCACGACAGGACTTGAGGGGCGACTGGTCGGTGATCCCTCGCGGGTAGCAGAACAGCTGCCCGGAGAACGGAGACTCGATCCGCATCACGATCATGGAAAGCAGCAAGCCCACCACGAGACCGCCGAGCACCACGAGCGTTCCGCTGATGGGATCGAATTCGGTCAACACGACGCCGGTCGGGACGATGACGGCGGTCGGCAGCCATGGCAGAACGTTCAGCAGACCGTCCTCGTAGGCCGTCATACCAGATCGGGGTGTCGGTAAGACTCGTGCAACCAGGTACACGCGATTGAGTTCGCCCAGGTCAGCAGCACGCTATTGATCGGTAGGGAAGCGTCCGACGGCGTCTTCGAGGTCGGCGTGGGTGGGCAGGGTGTACCGACGGGTGGTGTCGAGGCGGGCATGGCCGAGTAGGCCTTCGGCACTACAATGCCGAGCTTTCGGTTAGTGCTCCGGCTTCTTGGCTGTCCACTCCCCGTCGGCTCTAATCGTGACCGTATCCGGCATGATCAGAGAGGGCAGGTTCGGGACATGCGCAGAAGGATTCTTCCCATCGCACTCGCCGCGGGCGTGGCGGTGTCCGCTTTGCCGGCGCAGCAATCCGCCGGCGCCGCCTCGACGGATTCCGCGCGGGTCGACGCGTCATCGTCCGGTCCGGCCGAGACGCTGGGGAACGGTTGCCGCCGGGTCTACCCCGGGAACTCGCCGAGCAGCGGTGCCTACGCGCCCGTCCGCATCTGTGTGAGCGGCACCAGCTTCCTGGTCACCGGCTGGGTCTACGACCGGAAGTCGGACAAGCGCCGGGCATGTGCCAGCCTCAAGTACGAACGCAAGTCCCACGCGGGCTGGAAGAAGCAGACCGTCTACATCGGCTGCGCCAACGGCAAGGGCAAGCGCAAGAAGATCCACTGGGATCACGCGAGCGCCCGGAAGCCGATGGTGGCCGCTTGCACTGCCAACATGAACGGCCGATCCTGCACTCGATACCTCTAGCGGACAGCGACACGGCCGCGTCTTGCAGCCGATCTTCGCCCCTGGTGGCGGAACCTGACCCGGAGGCCGGTCCGGTGCGGTGCGTATCGGACCGGCCTTCGGCTCGTCATGGGGTCGGTGGTCTCTCTTCTGCCATCGGGCGCAGCTGCGGCAGGAGGGAGTCGAGCCTGGCGCACAACGCGGCGTCCGGCCGCAGCGTGGGCAGGCGGTGCTCGTTGTCGTGCAGGAGGCCCAGCCGCTTCATGAAGTATTTGATCGGTATGGGGTTGGTGTCCCAGAACACCGCCCGGTTGAGGGTGAACAGCGCGTAGTGCAGCCGTCGCGCCGTGGCGAGGTCGTCCGCGGCGACGGCTTCACAGAGCCGGTTAACGGGGGTGGGCGCCAGGTTGCCGACGGCGTTCATGAGGCCGGCGCCGCCAATGGCGAGCATCGGAAAGGACAGCTCCTCGCGACGCGCTCGACAGCCTGCTGTCACCTGGCGTCGGCATTGATATCGGCCGTCGCGGCAAGGGCTACACCAACGGCCAGCACCGCGCTCAGGCGCTTCTGGACGCTGGCGTACGCCGCACCTTGGTCATCCTCTGGGACCCCCCGACTGCCTCTTGAGCGCCTAAGGCGGAGCTGGTGGGGCGGGCTCGGCGTACCGCCGCTGGATGTGCGGGGCGAGGAACTCGGTAAAGAACTCCTCGGGGTTATTGAACGCTCGCGTGCGCTCTTCTTCGTCCTCCGCCGGGGGCTCGTCCTGCGGACCGCCATCCTCAAGCAGGTCGTCGTCGGGTTCGTCGCCGAGCTCGGGCGGCGTCCAGCTGTCGAGGTCGGCGCTCATCGGTGGCGCTCACCCTCGGGCTTCATCGTCGGGGACCTCCTGCAACTGGTGACGGGCCATCTCGGTGGGCGGGGCGCCAGCACCCGGCGATCGACGAAAGATCCCTTAGCGCTCCATCAGCGGCACCGCTGACGTGGGCGGACTCACCCGGGTGTACCTGGTTGCACGAGTCTTACCGACACCCCAGATCGCTCGGCATGCCGAACCCGTGTTCGTCCGCGAGCCGATCGGCCCGCCGACGATTCTCCGACTCCGCACGCCGCCTCTTGGCCTTCCGCATGCCCGCTATCGTCCATGAGTCGCTCAGGCCGCGCCAGTGCACTGCATATGGTGCCGCCCGGTCCGGGCTCCGCCGCGAAATCCACATGGGGCCATTCGCCGCGCCACAACTCCCGCAACCGCCATGGCAGCCGAACGACGACGGAGGGCCGAAAGCCGAGGTCGGCAGCGGTGTAGGAACGTGGCGACGACGCGTTGCTCAACCCAGTGCTGTACGGCCGTACCGCACTGGTTGCACCTCCCGGAATTTCTATCGGCCAATCGCGGTAGCGCGATTCAACCGCTCGTTCGATGTGCCGACCGGAGCCTGGCCCATAGCTTTTACCTGCAGCACCTGTTCGATCGTGACGAATTCGTTCGCGACGATAGATAGGAGCATCGAAATGAAGACCAGGCAGACGACCCTCCCCGACGCCAACCCGAAGGCAACGGTCATGCGGAAGACGCTCGCGGCAGCGGTCATTGCGACGGCGGCGGCCGGTGTGATGGCATCTTCTCCGGCGGCTCACGCCGCGGCCGGCACGGCCGCGTCCACGCAATCGGCCACCCAGACCGTCAGCGCCACGCCAGGCGACCAGGTATCCGCACCCGCGAAGAAGCGCTACCGGGTAACCATTCGGCAAGCGCGCTCCGAAGGGGTGGTGGGTCTGACGCGAGGCGGGGTGGTCATCACGGGGATCACCACCGACCACTCGTGCCGGGACGGGGCCTCGTACACCAAGGTCACCGCCGGGCGCAAGGTAGTGCGGCTCGGGTATGCCTGTGGTTCCCGGACGGGATTCCAGCGCAAGCTCCCGGTCCGTGCGCTCAAGATCCAGGTGTGTACCGTCCGTCCTGGAAAGTGCTCCGCGCCGGTGTCGATCCGCTTTCGGTAGCCAAGCTCCAGTAACCAACACACGACGCTGACCGCATGGACCGCCGAGCGCAGGCGGCCTCGATCACGCTGACGCCATCGGCCGGCCCAAACACCATGGGCCGGCCGATGCGCCTTCTGCCGAGATCGCGCCATCCGCGAAGACCCACGCCTCCGGACCGTAGGTTTCCTCAACCACGACCGTGTCCACCGCCCGCCGCCCGCACGACGGAAGCGAACAAGAACGAGAACGTCGAATGCTTAGCCGCTAATCAGCGGCACTTGAACCGGCGTTGGGAGCCGTACGTGTGGTTGCCGGCCGGCCACGTCGCCATGTAGGCGCGGTAGGTGTAGGTAGAGCCTTTCTTGCATCCCTTGCTCAGGGATGCGGCTCCGCTGCCCCAGCACTTACTGGTGGTGAGTGTCTGCCACCCGTACCAGCGCTTGCGCTGGAGCACGCCCGTGTATTGCGTTGAACGCTTGCAGCCGGATGATGACCAGACGGTGACGTGCACGGTACGACCGCTGAGGTACGTAGGGTTGGGTCCCCTATTTGCATTGGCTGCGGGCGCGGTGGAAATGCTGGCCTCGATCGAGGCCTCGGCGGGCGTGGCTGCCGCGACAGCCGTCCCGCCGGGCTCGCCTCCGTTCCAACCTCTGCGGTATGTGGACTGACCGTGAACGCGGTGGCCGACGTGTTCCTCGGGTAGCTGCGTGATCCGCACACCTGAGGGATCGGGATCGGCGAGCCTGCCATGCGCCAAGGACGTCGCGGGCAGGCGGGCGCAGGCCTGGTGGACGCCGGGGGCAGCCGCCGTCGCCGGCCGTCACGTGCCTGGCGGGGCTGACAGGAGTTGCGCCAGGGCGTTGCGCAGCGGTGGTGAGTCACGTAGCTGCAGGAAGCGTCGCAGGACCGGCACGGCATCGCGGTAGCCGCGTAGGCCAAGGCCCAACCCCTCGGCATGGTTCATCGCGTGGAGGATCGCCTCGGCTCCGTCCAGCAGCGCCTCGTCTGGATGCGGTGCCTGGATCGCGGCACGCAGGTCACAGCTCACCGCGACCGTTCCGGCGTAGTAGCTGGGGAGCGGGGCTGACTCGCCGGGTACGGCGTGCCTGAGGAGCCAGGCCTTGATCACCGACCTTGAGGTGCCGCACAGGGCCCGGACGGGATAGACGCGAGCCCATTCGGTGGTCCGGCGGGCGATCCACCACAGCGTCATATCGGGCTCGGGCATCCGTTGGAGGATCTCCACGACGGCCGGGCTGAAGGAGTCTCCCAGTATGGCGAGGGCCGAAAGACAGTCCAGGTCCTCGGGCTCGGCGACTCCTTGCAAGAGCGCCAGGCCGACTTGAACGGGCTGCCGGTCCTCACCCGTTCTCACCAGCCGACGCCCCAGATCACGCAGCCGCCCGCGGTCCACGTCGCAGGTCACCGGCTGCAGGACGCTGGGCAGCCGGTACCAAGACGGGCAGGAGTCGACCAGGGCGAGAGTCCGGTAAAGCCGGGCGTAGTCGGACACACCATCGAAGTAGGCCCCGATCGCCGTCCTGGTCTGCCGGGCTCCGGCTTGGCCGGCCAGGAGTGACCGATCACGGCCGTAGTAAGCAACGTGATCGGGGAACGGGCGCCCCTGGTCAGGTAGCGGCCCGTCCGGATGCTGACGCAGCAGCCGCTTGGCGTGTTCGTACAGGGAGAGCCCGCCGTCGTGCGGCGGACCGGCGCTCATCGAGCCGGGCGGTGACCGCCCTTCCTGTTGATCATCGCCCCATCATGCCCCGGAACGTCGGCTTGGTCGAGGTCGCCTGGCAGATAGGGCCCGCCGGTTTGCGTCGGCGGGCCCTTGTGGTCGGTCAGGTGATCCAGCTGGCGCAGTCGGTGACGGCCACCCATCGATGCGAGGAGATGCTGTTGTCAATCAAGATCGGGAAGATCGGGCCGTAGTAGAGGTTGTCCGTCAGGTTGTCGGCGTACTTCTCACCCCGGGCGAGGTGCCGAGGAGTAGGAGAAGCCCTGCCGGTTCATGCAGTCCTTGATGAGCCGCTGTTCGGCATCGAAGATCCGCAGCTCCTCGACGTTCGTGAGATCACGCTCCGGAACGATCGCCGTCTTCGGAATCGGGTCACGCTCTGGTTCCGAGCAGGGCGGGTGCCAGCTTCTCCAACTGGCCGAGCATGGCCGGTAGGTCGTCGGCCACCGGTGTGATGAGTACATGGTCGGCGCCGGCGTCCAGGTGTTCGCCGATCCGGCGTGCGATGGCCATCTCGTCGCCCCAGGCGTGTGTCGCGTCGATGAGGCGGTCGCTCATCTGGCCGAGGTCCTCCTCTGTGAAGCCGAGCCGCCGGAAGTTGTCGGTGTAGGCACGCAGGCCGGCGCCCTGCCGGGTGCTCTCACGCAGCTTGCCGCGCGCCGTGGCCGGGTCTGTCTCCAGCAGTACCGAGTGCTGCGGGATCAGCAGTTTGCCCGGCCCGAGGATCTCGCGGGCGAGTGCGGTGTGCTCGACGGGGACATGGAACGGCTGGGCGCCGTCGGCATGGTCGCGTGCCAGCGCGAGCATCTTGGGTCCGATGGCGGCCAGGACACGTGGGAACGGCGCGTCCGGCACGATGGAGATCTTGGCCATGCCGGGCGGCATGGGCGGCCCGGCGTTCATCTCGTCAAGGTAGTCACGCATCTTCCGCAGCGGCCGCCATTCGTGCGCGCCTACCGACTGGGCCTGGAAGGGATGGCCGACGCCCACTCCCAGGATGAACCTGCCTGGGTAGGCGTCGGCGAGCGTGGCAGCGCCACCTTGCAGGGTGGCGCCGTGCCGGGCCCAGACATTGGCGATCCCTGTGCCCACCACCATCCTGCGGGTCACCGCCAGGTAGAGGCCGTGCTGGGCGAACGTGTCCTTGCCGCCCACGGTCTCGCCCGCCCAGACCGAGCCGTATCCCAGCGCCTCGATCCTGGCGATCGCGCGTCGTTCCACGTCGGCGCCCACCTGCCCGTACGCGACCTTCTTGAGCCACACTCCGACTCGTCCCAGCCGTAGCCGGGCGTCACGTACCACCGCGTCGTTGCCCATGGGAGTTCCCTTTCCGCCTTTAAGATGAGGGTGCCTCCGAATATACGGAGGCGCCCTCCGTTTAACAAGGAGCCCCATGGACGACGCACCTGCGCGGCCGATGCGCGCGGACGCGCGGCGCAACTACCAGCGGTTGCTCGCCGCGGCCCAGGCCCTCGTCTGCGAAGAGGGAACCGACGCCTCGCTGGAGGAGATCGCCCGGCGGGCCGGGCTCGGGATCGGGACGCTCTACCGGCATTTCCCCACGCGCGAGGCACTGCTGGAGACCTTGCTCCGCGAACACTTCGAGGCGATGCGCGCCCGCGCGGAGCAACTCCTGCGGGCGCCGGATCCCCTCCAAGCCCTCATCGGCTGGCTGCGCACGTTCAGCCGGGGAACCAGCGCCTACCGGGGACTGGCCGACTCGATGATGGCGGCCCTGCGGGACGAGACGTCGCGGCTCCATGCCTCATGCCAGGGCATGCGCGGGGCCGGGCAGGACCTGCTCGTCCGTGCGCAGGCGGCGGGTGCCGTGCGGCCCGACGTGACGACACTGGATCTGTTCCTGTACGCCAACGCGGCCGCGTGGGCGGCCGAGCGGGTGCCCGCAGATCCCGAGGTCGGCGAACGGTTCCTGAGGACCATCATCGACGGCCTGCGCACGCGGACGGACGAGGACGCATCGTGAAATCAGCCCGCGTTCTACCGGGTAGCGGCCGGGACGAGCGGGTCGAGTCGTCCGTCTGTCAGGTCGAACACGTGCAGCCCTTGCTTGCTGGTCACGGCCAGGGCTTGCTCGTTCGGCAGCCAGCAGCAGTCCATCGGGTTCCTGCCGTCCTTCAAGTTCGCGTAGAGCCGGATCGTTGTCTCGATCTCGCCGCTGGCGGCGGCCCAGATACGTACCGTGTGGTCACCGACCGAGGCCAGGCGAGTGCCGTCGGGTGAGATGCCGAGCAGGCGGTTGGAACCATCGATCTTCCGGCTTGGCAGGTCCGGGGCGGTCATAGGACCGTGGCCGCCGACACGGCCGGATCGTCTCCGATGCGCAGCCGCAGGCGACGACGAAGAAGTGATCGTCGTGGACCTGCGCGAGCAGCCGGCCGATCTCCAGGCCCGCGAGGAGGCTGGGTGCAGGAATTAGCGGTGGCCCGGGGAGCGGTGTTGGCCGCGTGCGGACGGTTCTAAGACCGGCTCATCGGTCGGCTGTGGTTGCGGGCTCGACGGCCGCGGCTCCGGCGGCGCGTAGTTGTTGCAGGTCGGGGATGTGGTTGTAGAGGGTGCCGACGGAGATGCCGAGGAGTTTGGCGATGGAGGTGACCGAGCGCCCGGGGTCGGGGAGTAGGTCGCGGGCGGCTTTGAGGAGCCCTGCGTCGACGACGGTGGGGCGTCCGCCGGTGCGGCCGCGGGTGCGTAGGTCGGCGACCATGGTGATGAGGTCCTTGAGGGAGCGGCCGTAGCGGTCCAGGGAGGGGACCACCAGGGTGTCGCTCGCCTGCAGGAGGCGTGGCAGGCTTCGAGCTCGGGTCGGTCGGCGCTGCGGCCCTTGGGATACCGGTAGCGATCAAGAACTTTTCGTCGGATACGGCTCTGAGCTGCGGAGGCACTTCGGCTGCGTTGGCCTGTGGATGTACCGGGATAAGGGACCCTTATCCGGCACATCGCCGCCCATCCGGGTGGTTGACCTGCGGCTCCACCTCCACGACGACCGAGTGACTCGGACACGTTATCCGGTACATGCGGACAATCCAGCGATTCCTTCGACCGGACTACCGAGACCCCGGATCGGGACGGCCAGACGCTGCGATGGCCAGCCTGAAATCGGTGCCATGGGTGCGGGTCGAGCGGCGCGGTGGTGCTGGCGTTCGATGCCTTGCGTGGGAAGGAAGTGCGCGGCCGTGTCCAGGCGGTCGGCGGGTGCTGTCGGCCCCGAGGACGACGTCCCGCTGAACGGGCGCGGACGCTCGTTCAGCGGGACGTGGATGGGTGGTCAGGTGCGTTCGTTCATGGCTGCGGTCTGCTGGTCAGCAGGTGCAGGTGCCGGTGTTGTTGGTGCCGGGGACCCCGCCGGCGCCGACGAGGCCGTCGAGGCCGTTGACGATGCTGATGGTGTCGGCGCCGTCGTTGATGGTCCCGGTGTTGCCGGCACCGCCGGCGCCCTGGGCGCCGCCGTTGCCTGCGGCGCCGCCGGGACCGGCGCATCCGGTACCGCCGTTGCCGCCAGCGCCGCCGTTGCCGCCCTTGCCGCCGGTGGCGGTGATGGTGTCGCCGCCGGCATCACCGTTGATGCTGCCGGTGTTGCTGATGCCGCCGGCTCCGCCGGCACCGCCGGTGCCGCCTGCGCCGCCGGGCTGCACCGCGCTGGAGCCGTTGCCGCCCTTGCCGCCGACGGCGCCGTTGCCGCCGATGCCGCCGTTGGTCTTGAGGGTGTCGTTGCCGGCACCGCCGTTGAGGGTCCCGGAGTTGCCGATGCCGCCGGCTCCACCGGCACCGCCGATGCCACCTGCGCCGCCGCCGTGACCGCAGCCGCCCAGACCGCCGACTCCAGCGGTGCCGCCGGCGCCGCCGTTGGCGGTGACGTTGTCGGTGCCGGCATCGCCGACACCACCGTTGAGGGTTCCGGAGTTACCGACGCCGCCGGCTCCGGCGGCACCGCCGATGCCACCTGCGCCTGCACCACCGGCGACCGGGCCGCTGTTGCCGCCTTTGCCGCCCGCGCCGCCGTTGCCGCCCTTGCCCGCGTTGACGGTCACGGTGTCGTTGCCGGCATTGCCGGTGATGGTCCCGGCGTTCCCTGTGCCGCCGACCCCGCCGACACCGCCGTTACCGCCGGCACCACCGGCGCCGCTCAGCAGTCCGGCCCCTCCGACGCCGCCGTTACCGCCGTTACCACCGGCGCCGCCGGTGACGGTGACGACGTCGGTGCCGGCACCGCCGTCGACGACGCCGGAAGCGCCGACGGCCGGGCCGCCGGCGCCGCCGGCGCCGCCGTCACCACCGGCACTGCCGGCCGGGGTCCCCACCGTGCCGCCTGCACCGGCCGCACCGCTGGCGCCGATGGCGCCGGCGGTGCCGGTGAGGTTGATGGTGTCGTTGCCGGCGAGCGCGTCGATGGTGCCGTTGACGGGACCACCGGTCACGGTGATGGTGTTGGCGGACGCGGTGCCGGTGAGGGTCTGCCCGGCGGCGATTCCCGCGGTGCACACGAAGTTGTTCCCGGTCTGGGTGCACCCGGGCGGAAGAGCGGCGTGAGCCGCGGGAGCGGCCATCAAGGTGAACCCGGCCACGGTGGCCATCCCGATCAGGGCCCGGCAGGTCCGGCGGGTCATGGTCATGCGTGCTGTCGATCTCATCATCAGCCTCCACCCTGGGGTGGATCGTGCCGTGATCTGGCGGTGTGCGGACGGGCCGCTGCGCCAGACCACAGCTGCGGAGAATCCCGGCAGGATGGCGGATGCGAAACCCGGTTCGGCGGAGCTAACCGCGCTCATTGCGGTCGCATCACGCCACCGGGGTCCCGAGTGACATCACCCAACGTATATGCTCCGCTTCACCGCGTATAGGTGGCGTGGGTGAGGTCTGACGACTAAAAGGTTAGATAACCGACGCGGAGCCGATCCGGCCCGTGACCTCGACGACGCTGGACTTCCCCGGGTCTCACAGCCCAGATCGAGGTGCTGCAGATGCTGCTCGACGAGGACGACCCGCTGGTCGACCTGGTACAGCGAGGCACCGAGTGCGACGCCGAAATGTACACGCTGTGCATCCCCGACCCCCACCGCGCCGACGCGGCCCGGTACTGCTGGCAGACCGACCGCATCGAGAGCGGCCACCCGGTGTTCGTGGAGCTAGAGCTCGGCGGTCTGCGCGCTGCTGCACGAGGTCCTCGGCGCTGCTGACGTCGCCCAAGCCGGCGGAGTCCGCATCACCAACGCGCAATCCGCTATCCAGTGGTCACCGTAATACCGGAGGCATGGCCGATCGAGGTCCAGGACCCGGTCGTCGATGTGGTCACCATCGGGACCGCCGTGGACTTCCCGGTCAGCCGCTCGCGCGTTCGCCGAACTGGCCGCCGCCATCCAGCACCTGCGCGCGACCGGCACCCTGCCCCTTTTCCCGACATCCGGCCCGTCGACCACCGCGGAGCAGCCATGAGATCCCATCCCGGCCCGCGAGGAGGCTGGGTGCCGGAATCAGCGGTAGTCGCGGAGCGTGGTTGGCCGCGTGTGTAGAGGGGCCGAGGAGGAGTGGTCCGGGTTTGGAGTGCTAGCGGGGGGCGTACCTGGAAGAGGCGGCCGCTGAGTCCTCGGGCTCCGCCGTCGATCAGATGCTCAACCATGCTCTCGAACGGTTCGGCGGGACCGGCCTGCACCTGGATGCGGGGGCCACGGGGGTGTGTACGGCATGCGGTGGCAGCCGCCGCGAGCACGGTCTCTTCGTCAAGCACGTGCGGAGGTTGAGCGACGAGGACGGCGTCAGCGCCCACGGACGTGTCGGCGCCATCGAGGTGAAGACCCACGCGCTCCCGCTGGCCAGCCACCCGGACGACCGGCCCAGCCCGCGTCGTGCGAGCACCGCCGCGCACGCCGTGCTGGTGCGCGCCCTGGTCGATTGGTCGGCGGCCCTACCCGTGCAGGTCCGGGCCCTGGAGGTTGCCGAGCGCACTGCGGCGGAAGAGACCGGCGAGGCAGGCGGCGCACTGGGCGTGCGGCTCACGGTGCGCGACCACGCCGACGTCGCTGCCGTGCGCGCCGAGGTGATCGTGCCTATCGAGCCGGACGGGTGGTCGGGCCTGCGCGGCCTGGGCATGGTGCCGACGGGCCACGACCTGGCGATGGGCGTGACCCGCCCATGACCCGGCCCGACACCATCCCCGCGCCGTGCTCACCACCGTCCCCCTGCCGATCGGCCCAGGCCGCTCAGTCACCTCCATCGCCAAACTCCTCGGCGTCTCCGTCGGCACCCTCTACAACCACATCCCCGACCTGCAACAACTACGCGCCGCCGGAGCCCAAGCCACCGCACTGTCTGCTGGCCACTAGCGCGCCCAAGCCCAGTCCAGCCGCACCCGTACGGCCAGTCACGATCACCGCGCCCGCCCGAACTGCTAACCGTGACTCTCCGCGCGGCTGATCCTCACAACCCGATACCGAGCTTGACCAACCGCCGACCAACCCATATCCGCCCGAATTTCGGCGAGTTCTACGGCAACCCCCTGATTCCCCAGAGTTCGCGCGGAACCGAAGGAACCTCAGCGAACCCAAAGGTGGCTTTGGCCCTTGGTGGGCGTCTTCGATCCTTGGGTTCGCGGTGAACTTCAGGGGCGTGGTAGGGCGCCGCCGGTTCGCCGGGCCCAAGGTACGCCCCCGGGAAGCGGCCGGGCGGTGCCGGGCCTCAGCGGGCCGGCACCGCCGCTTCTGGTCGCCGAAGGCGTCGGCACAGCTCACCACCCCCACGGCGCACGGTGGCCGCGGGCCTGGCCCGGGCCGCGGCCGGGCGCGTCGTCCCTCGACTTCACGACCGCAGGCGAAGACCTCGGCGACGATGAGGACCCTTCACGCTTCCCGAGGTTCGCTCATCCCGTGTCCTCACCTCGCAGGGCGGCGAGATGGGCCAGGCCACAGGCCAAAAGGGCAGCGGTTCGATCGGCCCGTGGATGCGGGAACCGCGGGGTTATTCCTCACCTCGCGGGCCTACCGTCGGGTCGCTGCCGGAGTGGGCGTCGGTGACTGCGGGTGGTTCCAGTCGATTTCCACGCGTTCGGGGTCGGAGGTCGCTTGGGTGCAGGCGAACTGGCGAGTGCCGGCACCGATGCGGCCAGCCTGGAGAGGGTCCAAGGGCGATCGCACATCGACGGTGACCGGTGTGACGCCTTGGCCATCGTCGGCCTGCCCGACGCGTGCCCGGATGGCGTACACCCGGTCTCCGTTGATCCTGGTGTGAGTGGCGTCGATGTCGAGCACCGTTGCCGTGCAGGCGACCACGGCCTCATGGTCGGCGATCGGGTCCAGATCCCCCGCCATGAGCAGGATCATCGTCCCGACGCCAACACTTCCACCACCGAAGAGGCAACCGAAGATCACAAAGAACCACCAGATGTCCTTGAAGTGACCCCGCAGATGCCCAATGCCCGCGACCAGCCCGGCGATGACAGCGGGCATCCCCAGGAGCACGAAGAGCAGACCGAACAAGATCACGAGCACATCCCAGGCAGTACGGCAGCCGCTGACGCCCGCGCCGGCCTGGCCGCCGCCGGCTGCGATCAGGTCGAGGTGATCTGCGGCGACGGTGCCGACGGCCATCCCGATCGCACACCCTACGACCGCATCACCGTCACAGCGAATGCCCCTTCGAGCAGTCATGAGTGATCATGTGGGCATGGATTCGGTACGGATCAGGCCTTTGACACCGGACGATCTGCCCGGTGCGGAGCGCGCTTCGGCGGTGACCTTCCTCGAAGCCGATCGCCTCAGCCGACGGTGGGACGAGCCCGAGCCGGAACCGCCCGACGCCGCGGCGTCGCGCCGCTGGATCGACACCATCGGCTACCTGCTGTCAGTGGACCCAGGTGGCTGCTGGGTGGCCGAAGACTCCGGCACCATCGTGGGCTTTGCGATCTCCCAGAACCGGGGAAGGGTGTGGTATCTGGCGACCTACGGCGTCCTGCCCGGCCAGCAAGGCAAGGGCATCGGCCGACGCCTGATGGACGCGGCGCTGGCGCATGCCGACGGACGTCCCGGCCTGTTCTCGGCGACCACGCATCCGGCCGCGACCCGCCGGTACCGGCTGGCCGGCTTCACCCTGCATCCACAGATGCGCATGGTCGGACGTGTCGACCGCTCCACCCTCCCCGCGATCAGCGGACTTCGCCAGGGACGACCCGAAGACCTGGAATGGATGGACCAGCTCGACGTGAGGTTGCGCGGCGCAGGCCACGGCCCCGATCACCTTCACATGCTGGAGGGCCTGCGCCTTGTCGTTTCCGACGCATCCGGCCGACGAGGGTACGTCTACATCGACCACGACCGTGACCGCCCCGCGCTTCTGGCCGCCGCAGACATCGCCACCGCCGAAACACTCTTGTGGGAGGCACTCGCCTCCACACGCGACCAGACATTGGTCAACTGCATCACCACCGCCAACCACTGGGCCGTGGACGTCGGCCTGGCCGCCCGACTCGACCTCGCCCAAGAGGGCTACCTGGCACTGCGCGGCATGGCAGAACCCACCCCTTACCTCGCCAGCGGCCACTATCTCTAGGCCGATCATTTCGACCACCGGGGTTGCTTGTTGCTTAGGTCTGACCTTGCGCATGCCCGTGGCGATCCGTTCCAGCACGGGTGTGGCTGGAAAAGGGTTGGACGGGGGGATGGTCGGGCTTGTAGCTTGCAACCGACCGTGACGCTGTCCGAGGAGGTGAGACCCATGAACGCTGTATCGATGTGGGTGCTCCTCCTTCCCATCACGGCCGGGCGATTGACGTAGGTGTCGCCGGGAGCGCCTCGCCAACAAGGCACTCCCGAAAGGCAACACCTATGCACTTCACTTCCGAGCCGTTGTCGAACGATTTCGACGTGGTCATTGCCGGGTGCGGGCCGACCGGTGCGATGCTGGCCGCTGAGCTGCGGCTGCACGGCGTGCGGGTCCTCGTTCTGGAGAAGGAGACCGAGCCCAAGTCGTTCGTCCGCATAGTCAGCCTGCATATTCGCAGTCTCGAACTGATGGCGATGCGCGGGCTGCTGGAGCGCATTCTCGAACGCGGACGGCGGCGTCCGGTCGGCGGTATCTTCGCCGCCATCGCCAAACCCGCGCCCGAAGGCCTGGATTCAGCGTACGCCTATCTGCTCGGCATCCCGCAGCCGGTCATCGATCAGCTTCTCGAAGAGCATGCGGTCGAACTGGGTGCGCAGGTCCGGCACGGTTGTGCGGTGGTCGACTTCGAGCAGGACGACGAGGGTGTGACCGTCGAACTCGCCGGCGGGGAACGGCTGCGTTCGCGCTATCTCGTCGGCTGCGACGGCGGGCGCAGTACGGTGCGCAAGCTGCTCGGCGTCGGATTCCCCGGCGAGCCCTCGCAGGCCGAGACGCTGATGGGCGAGATGGAAGTGGGCGTGCCGCAGGAGGAGATCGCCGCCAAGGTGGCGACCGGTCAGCGATTCTGGCTCAGGCCCTTCGGCAAGGGCATCTATAGCGTCGTAGTCCCCGCCGCGGGAGTCAGCGATCGCGCGCAAGCGCCCACTCTCGACGATTTCAAACAACAGTTGCGCACCATCGCCGGAACCGATTTCGGCGTGCACTCCCCGCGATGGTTGTCCCGCTTCGGAGATGCCACCCGGCTGGCCGAACGTTATCGGGTCGGACGGGTGCTGCTGGCCGGCGATGCGGCGCACATTCATCCACCCATCGGCGGACAGGGCCTCAACCTGGGCGTGCAGGACGCGTTCAACCTCGGCTGGAAACTGGCCGCACAGATCCGCGGCTGGGCGCCGGAAACTCTGCTCGACACTTACCAGGCCGAACGTCGGCCGGTCGCCGAGGACGTGCTGGACAACACCCGCGCCCAAACGGAACTGCTGTCCACCGAACCGGGCGCGCGGGCCGTGCGCAGGCTGCTCACCGAACTGATGGACTTCGACGAGGTGAACCGCCATCTGATCGAGAAGATCACCGCGATCGGCATCCGCTACGACTTCGGCGAAGGCCCCGACCTGCTCGGCCGCCGCCTGCCCGACCTCGGCGTGAAACAGGGCCGCCTCTACGGTCTGCTGCATCGCGGCCGCGGCCTGCTCCTGGACCGCACCGAACGCCTGACCGTCGACGGCTGGTCGGAACGGGTCGATTACCTCGCGGATTCCGCTGCGGAACTGGACGTTCCGTGCGTTCTGCTACGCCCCGACGGCCATGTCGCCTGGATCGGCGACGATCAGCAGGACCTGAACGACCACCTCTCCCGCTGGTTCGGCAATCCGAAAAACCGCGCGTCGCAGGTCAGCGAATAACGTCACTGCCTGAATCGTCCGGGGCGGCGATCAGGGCGAGTGCCGCTTCGAGAAGTGCGGAGTTCAGCGCGGGGAGCCGGTCGGGGGGTTCGGACAGCAGGAACGTCCACGCGAAGACGGGGCCGACCAGCAGGGCGTTGAGGACGGCCAGGTCGGGGCGGGTGGTGAGCTCGCCGCGTGCGACCGCGCGGTCCAGGATCTCGGTGAGGGTCCGGCGCTGGGCACCGAGGTACTTCGCGTCGAACCGTTCGAGCAGTGCGGGATCGGCGTGGATATCGGCCAGCAGGCCCGGAACCGTCCCCGGCGGTGGCGAGGCCATGCTGTCCGCGATCTCGGCGAGCACGGCGGCCAGGTCGGCGCGGAGTGATCCACGGTCAGGCGCCACGGCCAGGAACTGGCCCGGCACCAGGACGTCAAAGATCATCTCTTGCTTGGTGGCGTGCCGCCGGTAGATCGCCGCCTTGCCCACGCCGGCCCGCGCGGCCACCTCGCCCATCGTGAGCCGCGCGTAGCCGACCTCGGTCAGCAGGTCCAGCACGGCGGAGGCGATGGCGGCATCGACGCGACCGTCCCGGGGACGGCCTCCCTGGTTTCGGGCTTGCTTCGGAGCAGACATGCGTGCATCATACGGAACTACGAGTATCGAAACTGTTGGTTCCGTAACCGGAGGGATGACATGAACGACTTGCTGGCGACGAGATCGCCTGATCCGAGTGCGGTGGCGGCCCCACCGCGAATGTGGGCGCTATGGTCAGCCGCTGCTCTGGCGGCGACGGCCGCGATGCTGCACACGTTCGTGCAGGCCGATCCGACCATTGACGCGTTGATGGCCGGCGACGCCGACCCCGAGTCCCAGCAAGGGCTGCGGATGATGTGGCACGGGATGTCGGCGATCGCCTGGACCTATCCCGTCGTCCTTCTGCTGCTGCGGCACAGGCCGGCGACGGTGACCAGGCCGGTCCTCGGCTGCGTCGCGCTTCTGAACGGCTCGCAGGCGGTGCTGTTCGCGGCGACCGCGCTGTGGGTCGATGGCGCGTCCTGGCCGGCTTCGGTGCCGGAATGGGCGCTGCACGGTCCGGTGGCGGTCCTGGCCTGGCTCGCCCGGCCGTCGAACGGCCCGAAGCCGCGGGCTCGACGTACTCGCGGGCGGCTGGTGCTGCTGTGGTGCGCGTTGATGATCGCCGCGCTGAACGCGATCTTCCACACCGTCTCCGGAACCCTCCAGTCATGGCCGGACGCGCTGCTGGACAGCGACACCGCCTCCGGTCCCAAACTGACCCTCTATTCGATGTGGCTGTTCAGCTGCGTCGTGTTCTGCGCCATCCCGGTGACCATGGTGTGGTCTCGGCGGACGTCGGCGGCAGCGGCCCGCTTCCTCCTCAGATACCTCGCGGCGCTGGTGGCCGCCCTGGGCGTGTCGTGGGCCGGCGCGATCGCGTTCGGGCTCGGACCGGACCTGACACCGGTCGGACCGGTCTCCCTCGGCCTCCTGGCCACGCTCACCGCCCTGAGCGCACCCACCGCTGGAGGTGAATGACGGATGCGGATCCCGAACGCCGCCCACGCCGCACAGCCGTGGCGGATTCACGAGTTCATCCGCGACTTCCGGATCGAAGACGTGTGGTCGTTCCGTGCCCCCGGCGCCGGGCCCGACGACTTCCCCGTGATGCTCGACGCACTGAAGGCGGCCTATGACAGCCGGAAGGAGCCCGCCGCGACCCGGTTTCTGTTCGCGGTGCGCTGGAAGCTCGGCGCGCTGCTCGGCTGGGACGCCCCTCAGGCGGGCCTGGGCAGCCGGGTCAGCTCGCTGCGTGACCGCCTCCCACGCGACCTCGCGCAGACCGCGAACGACGCCACGCCTTGCAGCGACCCGTTCACCGATGTGTACCTGCTCGACAACGAGGCCGCCCGCGAATTGGCCAACAGGACCGTCCACACCATCATGCACCTGGGCTGGGTACCGACCGACGGCGGCGGATACGAACTGCGCATGGCGGCCCTCGTCAAAGCCAACGGACTGTTCGGACGGCTCTACATGGCCCTCATCGCACCGTTCCGCTACCTGATCATCTACCCGGCCCTGACCCGCCGATGGGAACGCGCCTGGCAAGACCGCACCCACCTGCTCACCAAGACGAACCCTGACTCCGCGAGCGGGAGACCGGGGCAGGGCTGAACGTGGTGAAGCACTGCGACCACCGGCGAGCCTGTCTCCCACCGCAAGGAGGAGCATGCTTCCGGCCGGTTCCGACAAGGCGCCCGGCCCTGCGCGCACCGCCGCGCACGCGACGCCCCGTCCTGACGTCGGGGTTGGCCGCGGCCCCGGGGTTGGGAACGTCACCCGGGCCGCGGGATCTATCCGATCTCCTTCTCAACGACGCCGGCCGCGTGCGGGATGTCGTCGACTCGCGCGAACGGCGGCCACACGTAGCAGCCGCCCTTCTGCCACACGAATCCGTCGCCGTTGACGCCGATCTCACGGCCACGGCCCAGCCGGACACGTGCCGCCCACATCCACGCACCGTCCTGCGACACATGCCGGCCACGCGATCGCAGCTCCGCCGCGAGCGCCTCGATTGCCAGGCTGCGGCGCAGGACCTCCGCACGCGACAGCATCAGTGAGCGGCGCCGAAGTAGAGCGCCTGCCACCACTCTTCGGCCAGCCTGTGCCACACCCGCGGCGTCTCGTGCAGCTCGGGGGCTCCCCGCATGACGTCCGTACGGCGGACTGCGAACGCGCCACCGATCAGCACGAACTCATAACTCACCGCACAGCACTGGAAGCAGGTCGAGTCCAGAACACGTGCCGGGTCGAACGCTCGATAGACCGGAAGCCAGTCCAGCTCCGCAGCGCCGGTGAGAGACCGCGGAAAGTGCATCGCCACGTGCCCCTGCAACTCCGCGCAAGGAATGTGCCGCTGGCCCGGTCGTAGCGCTCATCGCCGCTCAATCTCACCGAGCTTGGCACGCAGCTTCTCGGCCGTGTCGGCGTCGACCGCGGTCACGCTGTGCTCAACAAGCCGCCGGGTGGCCGGGTCATGTACGGGATAGCGGGTCGCCCACCACCGATCACGGTCGGTCGTGATGATCGACCAGCCGGGGGATTCTCCTCGTAGTCCCCGCTTGATCTCGTCTGTCGTCGCACTCACGACCACGGACGGTAAGAGTCTGTGACACGGACATGTTCACCAGCGTCAACTTGGCCTAGTGCGGGATGCCCATGCGGGCCGCCATGCCTCGTAGCTCGCGGCCGCCTGCCTCGGCACGGGCACGGCTCAGCAGGACCGCGACCGCGTCGCGCACGGACTTGTTGTTGCGAATCCACTGCGGCGCCGCCTTCTCGGCGCGCTGCAGCCACCGCACCGCCTCAGCGCGGTTGCCGCGGTCGCGCGCCAGCCCGCGGCCGACGTCTGCGAGGAATGCCGCGTGGCGCCCCGGCTTGCCGGTGAGCTTGTCCTCGTCGACCTGCTTGGCGAGCTCAAGCACCGCGCCGCCGTGTAGCCCGCATTCAACACCTACCGCGACGTCCCATACGCCGACGTTCGTAGCGGAGAACGACATCCAGTTTTCGTCAGGGGCGTCGTCCACGCGGTCGGCCAGGGCGCGCGCCTCGCCGAGCCATCCGGCCGCCGTATCACTGTCGTGCTGCACAGCCGCGGCGAGTGCGGCGGACAGGCTGAGCATCCCGAGCACCTGCCTGGAGTGCGGGTCACGGGCCGCTGGCTCAAGTGCCTCGGCGGCCTTCTCGGCGGCGGCGAGCGTGCGGTCCCATGAGCCGGCCCGGGGCATCGTGTGGATCCTGCAGAATGACGCCTCGCCGAGCTTGGCCGGGTCCTCAAGGATGGTCGCCGCCTCCATGGCCCGCATCGCCGCCAGGTGCGCCAGATCCGGGTAGCCGAGATCCTTGGCCGTGAACGTCGCGGCCGTGCACGCCTGTACGAGCGCTTCGAGTGCGACTCGGAACGCGGCCTCGTCAGCCGGCTCAGCGACGTGCCGGTGCAGCTCATCGAGCAACGCGGGGAGCGCTTCGCCGAGCTTGGCGTAGTCGCACGCCTGATGGAACGGCTCGACGCGTTCGACCTCGGCGACCAGTTCGGGTAGCGGCCGAGCCCGGTCCACGCCGGGCTCAGTGAGCGTGTTGGTTGCCAGCGCGCGCCGGATGGCGGGGACCGCGCCGTGCGGCTCGGACTGCACAGGGTCCTTGGTGAGGTGGGGGCCGCCGACGATGTCCGCTTCGGACACTCTCAGCGCTGAGGCCAGGGCAGCGATGTGCGAACGGCGGTCAAGCGCCCGCTTACCGTTCTCCACGTAAGACAGGAATCCCTTGCTGAGACCCGACAGTCCGGATACCTCTTCGAGGGTCATCCCGCGCCAACGGCGCAGGGTCTTGAGCCGGGCGCCGATAGTAATCTCATCGAACATTCGGCCTCGCACCTCACCCTAAGTAGGTCGCACTCCTCAGGCTACGGCGCGTGTGCGGTGCACGCAGTGACGAGCCTACGCATCCGCCCCTCCGACTGCCCCGCGAACGCCATACCATCCCCGGCGTGACGATCACACTGGTGCAAGCGCCGGTCGAAGTCCGGGAGATGGGCGGGAAGCTGCTCGGCGTCGCCAAGCTCGGTCCGGGTATCCGCGAGGGATCCGGCGCGACGATCGCGTCCGAGGTCGGCGGGCTGACCGTCCCGGCCCGGAAGACGTACCGGGTGATCGGGGCCGACAGGCCCGGTCACGGTGACCGGGGACGGCATAGGCCGCATCGAGTTGCGGCTGGGGTCCTGAACGAGACTCGCGCTCCGTTCCCTCGGTGTGAGGGTGGCGGATCGCTGTCTCAGCGTCGACCGAGCGCGAGCATGGATTCTGATGAATCGGGGGAGGCGTAGCGCATGGGCGAGTACGTACAAGTTCAGACCTCGATCCCCTCGCGCGAGAAGGGCCTGGAGATCGCTCGGTCGATCATCGACGCGCATCTCGGGGCCTGCGCTCAGGTCGTCGGACCCATGCTGAGCACCTACCGATGGAAGGGCGAGGTGCGGGTCGACGAGGAGTACCTCCTGTTGGTGAAGACGACCGCCGAGCGATACCCCGACCTGGAGGCGCACATCCGCGGGATGCACAGCTACAGCGTGGCCGAGATCATCTCCGTACCGATCAACTCGGGGTTGTCGTCGTACCTGCAATGGATGGACGAGGAGACGCAAGCTCCAGGCGGGTAGACCGGATGCCCTCCCTCAGTTCGTGGGATCGCGGGGAGCGCTGTTCGCTCAGCGCGGCGCCGAGCTCGGCGAGCCGGTTCATGGCGTAGGTCGCCTTGCTGATCTTGACTGCTTCGATGGATCGTTCGCCGAAGCGGACGCCCTCCTCGATGCCGCCGATCTCGACCAGGGCCAGCCCGATGCTGGCCAGCATGCGGCCGGTCTTCTTCTGCGCCGGATCGCTCGCGAGCAGTCCCGGCGCAAGGCGTACCGGGTGACGGCAGGCTGCGGTGACGGCAGGCCGCGGTGACGGTGCCCGGTAGCGGGATCGGCCGCGTCGAGTTGCGGCTGGGGTCCTGAACGAGACTGGCGCCCCGTTCCCTCGGTGTGAGGGTGGCGGGGCGCCGGTGCATCGCCGTTTCAGGGTACGCCCAAGGCCGATCGCCTACCGGGAAACCTCGATGCCGATCGCGAGCACGCCGAGCTTCTCCTTCTCCGGCGGGTAGATCTCGCGGATGACCTTGAGCAGCTCTTCACGGCTCTCGCCCAGGTCGCCACCGATCTCGCGCGGGTCTTCGCTGTCCAACATCGCCTCGAATGAGGGGTACTCCGTCACCCGCGTGACCCTCGTCATGAGCCGCTTGTCACCGGAGACGAACGCGAGGTCTTGCCCAGCGTGGATCTTCCGCATGCTCGTGTAGCCGACGCGCACCTCGACCGTCTTGACGCCTTCCTCGATCAGGTCCAGATACGGGCGCCGGATGTTCAGCTCGGACTTGCCGGTGTCGCTCATCGTCATCACCTCGCTTGGACGGCGTGTCGGTAGGTCTCCTGGAAGTCCCGGACGGCGGGCAGCTTCGCATGCCGCACCCCGAGAACCTGGTAGAGGTCTCCTGCCCGCGACCGGACCGAGTCCACCAGTCGGGGCGTCGCGAGCGCCTCCATGCCCAGGCCGGCCGCAGTGTCGGGCTCGCCGAGCTCGACGGCGGCAAGGGCGAGGTCGACGCGCGCGATCGCCTCTCGGCTGGGCGACCGTTGCGCCTCGGGCAAAGCCCGCTGCGCGTCGAGCGCGGCCTGAGCGTGCTTCTTGGCCTTCGCGAAGTCGCCGCGATCCGCGTCGCCGAGCCAGATGTACGCCGACGCCGGATACGACGTCATTGCGAGCGAGGCGAGGCCGCCCGTGTCCACGGTGAACCGCAGCGGCGCTCGCGCCGGAAGCCGGTCGTACAGGTCTTCCGCGTCGCCCAGCATGGCCTCACAACCCTCACGCTGCCTGAGCCGGGCGTGCGCGCGGGCGGCCTGCGCGCGTAGCCGTATCGCTAGCGGATGTCTCTGGGGCGCCTTCAGGATGCCTCGCTGGGCGGCGTGCAGCGCGACGGCGGGCCGGTCGGCGTAGATCGCGATCGACGCCATCGCGTCGGTGGCCCACGCGCACAGCTCATCGTGGCCGGCCTGGTCTGCGTGCTCGAAGGCGTCGATCGCCCACGCTTCGGCGGCGAGCGGGTCACCGAGGTCGTGAGCGAGCCAGGCCAGCGCCTCGGAAAGCCACGCGGCATAGACGTAGAGATCCCGCCCCTGCTTCAGGGTATGCGGCCCGTCGATCAACTCGGCGACGCGATGCCGGTAGGTGCGCGCCATGGAGAACAGATCCGTCGGCGCGTCCCGGCTGTAGAGGCCATCGAGCTCGGTCACGACTGCTTCGAGGTGGGAGAAGACCCCGGGGCCGAGCGCGGTGACGCCAGCGCGCCGGGTGAATTCCATCGCCTCGGCCGCAGCTTCGGGCAGCACCCGGCGCACTACCTCGGGAGCGATGGCGGCAACGCCCAGCTTCAGGGCATCACGGCGTTTCGTCGGCCCAGACCCTTCGAGCGAACCTGTCAGAGCCTCATCGCCAGCATCGGCAGAAGCGTTGGCCAGAGCCGTGGAGGTGACGTTTCCCACCAGCGGCGACGCCTCGCCCGGGCCGAACAACTCGGCCTCGCTCTTGCCCGTGACTCGGACATAGAGCGGCCGGTAGATCGGGCCTGGCACGTGGGTGCCGCGTTCCCATTGCTTGATCATGTCGGCGAGGCTTTCGACGCTGGGCAGCCTTGCCGCGTCCGGGCCGGCCGCGTGGCGTAGGAGGATGGCCCACTTCTCCCGCGAGCGGCGGGGAGGTGCCTCCCGCTCGGCGCGTAGACGCGCACCGATGGCTTGTTTGTCGGCGGTGGTCATTTGCGATGCACCCTTCGCCGTGCCCGTCAAGGGGAGGCATCCCCTCCCCCCACCTCCCCATCCTCCCGCTAGTTCTGTGAGCTGCGCCACGAATTCACTTGCAGTGACCGAATCACCACCCGCATCGCAACGGAGACGGTCACGGTGACCCCGACGAACAACGACACGCAGCAGACCAAGGCTGCCCTCCGCAAGGAGTTCCCCGGATGGTCGATCATCACGACGAATCGCGACCGCTGGTGGGCGACCCGCAACCCCGAACGCGACCCCAAGGTCCGGTGGCTGGTCGATCACAGCGTGACCGCGGTCGACGCCGACACTGCCGAGGAACTCCGCGCCAAGCTCGGTGAGGTGAACCGGTGAGTAACAGCGGCCCCCACTTCCCCGAGGGCGTCCGGGAGGACGAGGCAGCCCGGCAGCTCGCCACGGCGGCGGAGGCGCCGAAGGCGACGCCGTTGACGATGCTGCCCGTCGTACTCGGGGCGTTCGAGGAAGCCGGCAAAGAGCGGCTCCATGCCCGCATCGTGGACCTGGTGCTGTCGTTCGTCCAGGACGAGGCCGAGACCAAGCTTGGCGGCGAGCCGGAGATGGACGCGACGGCGGCGCTGAGGCGTGCGTTGTCGAGGGTGCGGCCGATGTTTGCCCGGCATCTGGGCCGTCAGGGGTATCTGCTGGGCACCGCCGATGAGGTGAGCCGGGATGCCGAACGACGGGTGCATCGGATTGCGGCGTCGGGGCCGCACGGCCCGGACGCGACGTGATGCTGCCGGAGATCGCGCGGCGCCGGGCGGCGGTCGAGGCGCTGGCGGCCGAGCTGGAGGGCCGTGGCTGGCACACCGAGGGCCGCGGGGTGCAGATGTGGGTGTGCGCGGTGCCGTTGGGGCCTGGGCGTGAGGTTGGCGCCTATTGGGATCGGTTCGTGTGGCGCCGTGGGTCCTACGTCGGGGCGGACATCGCCCCAGTGGACGACATGGTGGCCGCCGCCGACCTGATCTGCCAGCAGCTTCCCAGCCCCCAGACGCAGGAAGGGAAACCTTGTGGTCGATCGTGTGAACGTTGACCGGGACCAGGTCCGCGCGGAGTGCGAGGCGTTGATTATGGCGGGTGTGTCCGGGGCGGTCGAGGGGCCGCTCCGCTACTTCGAGCGGGTGAAGGTCGCGCCTGGGTGGGCGGTGGCCGGGCCGGTGATGGCCGAGGTGTTCGCGGACGCTATCCAGCGGGACGCCGTCGCGGCGGGCGTGGTCATCGCAGGTGTGGCGGACGTGGGGCGGCTCGCGCCGTCGGAGCGGCACGGGTACGCGCGTCTGATGGCCCTGGGGATCCCGGCTGGCACCCGGGTCAAGGGCCGCCGGATCCATCGCGCCATGCTGCGCCATGCCCGCACGTACGTCAAAGCGCGGGCACGCGGCAGCCACGACGAAGCCGGCGCCATCCTTAGCCGGATGGGCGAGGAGCAGCTCGGGCAGCTGGTGTTCATGCTGTGGGCGACCGCTTTACAAGCCCGGCGCGCCGCGCTGACGGACATGAGGTAAGGCTCCCGCGGCCCCTGGTGAAGTTCCCCACCCCGGGCCGCGGCCCACCCGTGAGGAGGACCGGGGCAGCGGGAAGATCCGGCCGGGCGGCGGATAATCGTCGCCGGTGCCTTCGGCGATCCGCTTTTCGGGGTTCGGAGTGAATCGGCCCGTCTTTAACGAAGCTGCCAGGAAGTACACGCGATCGCGTTGATGCTGGTCAGCGCTTGTCGGGCGGGATTGATCTGTCGGGTGCAGCGTTAGGAGGGCTGCGCCGGAAGCAGGTACTGCTGCGCGGTCGCGGAGATCTCCGCCAGGGCCAGACTCGACGGGGTCAAGCCAGCGGCCGACCGTTCCAGCGCCACGGCCACCAATACCCCCGCCCGGCGTACGGCATCCAGCCCCTCCACACTCGATCGTCACAACGAGAGCAACCAGGTCATTAGGACGCAGCATCCACCGCCGGTGTTCCGGCAGCCCGGCCGTGAGGGGATCTCCCTTGTAAGCGTGATGGCCGCCCCGCTTGGGGGTCGGCACGTTGGGTGTCGTGGTCGATCGTGGGGTCTTGCCGGGGCTTGGGGTGGCTGTGGCCGGATGGGGTCAGCGGATCGGGGTGGGAACCATCGGTGGCGCGATCGTCGTCAGATGATCAAACCCTGTTCCGGGGTGGCCGCTGCGGTGTGGGGAGTTGCGCGCGTTGGCTGTGCCGTTGTTGCCCGGTGATCCCGTGCAGTTGGGCCCGTACTGGCTGGCGGGGCGGCTGGGCGCCGGCGGGCAGGGCGTGGTCTATGAAGGCTATGACGCGCAGGGCGCCCGGGTCGCGGTCAAGGCGCTGCACGCCGAATTCGTCGGTGACGGGCATCGGGAGATGCTGCGCCGTGAGGTGCGGGCGCTGGGTCAGGTGGCGTCGTTCTGCACGGCCAAGGTGCTCGGTGCCGATCTGGACGGCCGGGTGCCGTATGTGGTCAGCGAATACGTGCCGGGCAGGGATCTGGCCGCCGCCGTAGCCGCGAATGGACCCTGCGGGCCGGACGGGCTGCTGCGGCTGGCGATCGGCATGGCGACGGCGCTGTCGGCGATCCACCGCGCCGGGGTGGTGCACCGTGACCTCAAGCCGGCCAACGTGCTGCTGGGCCCGGACGGGCCTCGCGTGATCGATTTCGGGATCGCGCGGATGGAGGAGATGTCGCGCAGCGTGTCGGGGGCGCTGAAGGGCACGCCTCGCTGGATGGCGCCGGAGGTGTTCGGCGGGCGCCGGGCCGGGCCGCAGGTCGACATCTGGGCGTGGGGCGCGGTGGTGCTGTTCGCCGCCACCGGCCGGCCGCCGTTCGCGGGTGACAGCCTGCCGGAGGTGATGCACCAGGTCACCCACCATGAGCCGGACACCGGCCCGTTGGACGAGCCGTTGCGTTCGCTGGTGCGGGCCGCGCTGGCCAAGGACCCGGGGGGACGTCCGTCGGCCCGCGATCTGCTGCTCGGGCTGATCGGAGGCGAGGATCTGGGGGACGGACGGCGGGCGGCGGCCGAGATCGAGGCCGAGCCCGCCGCCGAGGTGTCGCTGGCCGAGCTCGCCGAGGATGCCTACGGGCGCCTGCCGGAGGCGGCGCGGCCGGCGGTGCCCGGAGTCATGCTGCGCATGGTCGCGCCTGGGCAGGACGCGGACGAGACTCTGCGGCGCGCCCGCGTGGGAGAGCTGGCCAGCGACGAGAGCGGTCGCCAGGGCGGCGGCGAGAACGGCGGCGAGCCGTTCGACCTGATCCTGCGGGAGTTCACCGCGGCCGGGGTGCTGGTGCGCGACGGGGACGAGCTCGCGATCGCCAATGCGGCGTTGCTGCGGGCCTGGCCGCGGCTGCGTGAGTGGGTGCAGGCCGAACGCCCTGGCCTGTCCGCGCAGGTGGCGTTGGCGGACGCGGCCCGGTTCTGGGACGAGCACGGCCGCAGGCGCGGCGATCTGTTGCAGGGCACGGCGCTGGAGCGCGCCCGGGATTGGGCCGCCGCCGGTCGCCGGCTGCTGGTGCTCAATCCCGTGGAACGCCAGTTCCTTCAGGCGGCCTCCGCCCTCGTCACCCGGCGCGCCCGGGCCCGCGCGCTGCTGAGCGCCCTCCTGGCCGTGCTGCTGATCGTCGCGATCGGCGCCGTGGTCATCACCCTCCAGCAGAGCCGCCGCCTCACCGAGCAGCGCGACGCGGCCGTCTCGGCGCGGCTGGCGACGCTGGTCAACGACCTGCGCCGCGCCGATCCGCGGCTCGCGCGCCAGCTCGCCATCGCGGCGATGCGGCTCGGCGACCCCGTCGAGGCCCGCTCCGCGCTGCTGACCGTGGCCCATCAGTGGGAGGACGATCTGACTCCCATTCCCGGCTTCGAGAAGGGCGCCCCTGAGACCTTCGCCGCCGACAGGTCGGTTCGGCTGCTCGCCTACGCCAAGAAGGGGGAGGCGACGGTCACGGTCGTGGACCTGGACAAGCGGACGGTCGTCAGCACCTACACGGCACCCGCCGCGGTCGTCTCGGTGGCCATGTCCCCGGACGGCAGCACCGTGCTGGCCCGCACCGCGAACAACAGCGCGCACGTGCTCGACAGCAGGACGGGAACGCCGCGCTTCGCGCACCAGTACTGCAAGTGCGGCGAATACTGGTCGCTGACCGAGCGCGGAGACCACATCGTCATCAAGGACGACGGCTATCTGGCGAGCAAGTCCGTGCGCGTCCTGGACGCCCGCACCAATCGGTGGATCTTCCGCAAGGAGGCCGTCGCCAGATTCGGTTTCTGGCTGTCACCTGACCTGCGTTGGGCGGCGCTCACCGATGGCGGCCGGGACGGACGCCTGACCTGGACCGACCTGCGGACCCGCAAGACCGTGCCCGGACCGACGTTCGGCCTCACCGACCGCGAAAGGCTGGACAACGTCGTCTTCAGCCCGGACGGCCGCACCATCGCGGCAGCCGTGGGCCGCAAGGCCGGGGGCGGCGAACTGCGGACGGCCAAGGCGGACTTCGGTTCGGAGTCCAGTGCCTACGGCGAGCTGGGAGAGGTCGATCCCTCCGGCTTTGTGCACTTCAGTTCAGACGGCAGCCTGGTGGCCTCCAGACGCAACGTCTGGTCCGTCCAGAGCAGACGGCCGGTCATGGAGTATTCGACGAGCACCGCGGACTGCGAATACGGCAACTTCGGCTTCGGTCCCGGTGACACGAGCCTGCGCTGCCTGTCCAGGCCCGGCATGGTCCGTTCGCTCGACATCAGCGCGTTCACCCGAGCGAGTTTCAACATCGACCGCGCGGTGGGATCGGCCCTGTTCACCGCCGACGGGCAGACCCTCGCGGTCACCACCGGCGCCGGCGGCGCCAGCACGCGGGCGGTCGAACTCTGGGACGTGCGACGCCAGGCTCGACGCTCCGCCGGCATCGAGATACCGGCCCACGGCCGCTTCAACCCCGGGATTCTGGCACTGAGCAACGACGCGCGACACCTGGTGACCCGCGGCGCGGACGGCGTGCTCCAACTCTGGGACACCGGCACCGGCTCCAAAGTCATGGACCAACCAGGCAAGACCGCGGACCTGGCGGCCATCGCTCCCGACAACCGGCATCTGGTGTTCCAGGTTGGAGAGCCCTCCGGTGCGCGGAGCATCCAGCACTGGCGGCTGCGGCCGCTCGGGCTCATCAAGGAGATCAGGCTGCCGAAGCCGAGCCGCCTCAACACCCAGGAGCTGACGGGACTGTTCTTCCACCCGAACGGCCGCTCGGTGGTCTCCGACCATTACGGTGTGATCGAATGGCCGTCCGGGCGGTTCCTGGCACGGCGGACCACGCCCGGTTTCAGCGTCGTAGGGGTGACCGGGGACGGTACCCAGACGATCATCGATGACGGCGTCGACCTCGGCTTCTGGAGCCTGCCGTCCTGGCGGCCCGCCGGACGCGACCTGCCGACCGGAGACCACGTGACCCAGCGGCCCCTGGTGGCCGTCCGCGGCGACCTGATCGCAACCGCGGTGCCCAACGGCGGGCGCTATCCCCGGATTCGGCTCTGGGATCTCGATCGCAAGCACCCTCTGGTGCCGCTTCCCGGACACGACGGCGAGATCCTCGCCATGGCGTTCACCCCTGACGGCGAGAGCCTGGTCAGCGTGGACAGCCGCGGCAAGGTCCTCAGCCACACCGTGGCCACCCGGCGCGTCATCGCCGAACTGTGCGCCCGGTCGGGCCAGCTCAGCCGCCGGGACTGGGCCACCCACATCCCCGAGGCCCCTCACCAAAACAGCTGCTGACCCCCTCCCGAGCGCCCTACCGACCTTCCAGGACTCCACTCGGGTCCGTGCCATCAGGCCAAAGCAGCGTCGGCGGGGAACTGGGCGGCGTACTGGAACGCCACCGCGGCGCCGAGGTCATGCCCGACCACGCGGGCGTCACGTATGCCGAGCGCCGGCATGACCTGCCACCAGCCGAACCACGTCTGCGGCCATCCGTGCAGGAGCACCACCGGCGAGCCGCTTCCGCCGGTCAATAGTGCATCCGGACGCCGTCGACGTCGGCGAACTTGTGCTGGAACGTGCTCGTGAACCGCGGGTCGTTCCGCGTGGCGGCGGCGTAGGAGGGAACGTCGTCGTCGGCGGCGGCGGGTGCGGAGCAGGCCGCGGTACCGAGCAGGAGGGCCAGTGCGACGGCCGCCAGCGTTCGTGGTGCGGTGATCATGTGTTCCTGTCTTGGATGGTCAGCGACCGGTCGTACCGTCGATGAGTTCGCGGAGGATGTCGGCGTGGCCGGTGTGGCGGCCGGTCTCCTCGATCATGTGAGTGAGTGCCCAGCGAACGCTGGGCGCGGGGCGGCGCGATCGCGGCCGGGGGAGGGGCGCGCCGGGGTCGGTGCACTGGTCGAGAACGTCGTCGGCGCGTTCGACCGTCTCCCGGTAGCGGGTGACGACGTCGGTCACGCTGTCGGCCGGTGCGGCCTGGAACGTCGCCTGCCAGTTGGTGACGTTGTCGCCGAGGAACATCGAGCGTTCGACGAACGTCAGGTGGTTGAGCAGGCCGAGCAGGTTCGTGCCCGAGGGCACCGCGGCTGTTCGTACCTGCGGCTCGGGGGCACCGTCCACCTTCGCGGCGATCGACGCCCGCAGGTAGTCCAGGAAGCCGCGCAGGGTTTCGATCTCGTTGTTTCCGGTCCGTGGCGGCGGGGTGTCGCGGCGGCGGATGGTGGTCTCCTTCGTACGGCGGATGAGCAGGACGTGGTCGGTCACCTGTGCGGTGCGTCCACCCGGGCCGGACGCGATCCGGCGGGGCGCGTCGGCCCGTTCGACCGTCCATGTCGCCGGGTCCAGGTCGATGTCCGCGGCGACCTCGCGTGGGGTCGGATAGCGCACCTCGCGGCCCTGGTCCCATGACCACGGCGCGGTCGAGCCGTGGTCGACGACCAGCAGCCGCCCGCCCGGGCGCAGCGCGTGCGCGGCGGTGCGCAGGACGGTCGTCCGGTCCAGGTCGAAGGGAGTGTGCAAGTAGTGGGCGCAGATCAGGTCGAACCCGCCCTGCGGGAACGAGTCGCGCAGGTCGCGCCGCTCGGCGGTGATCTGCAGACCGTGTGAGCGGGCAAGGCCGGTGAGCCGTTCGACCGCCACGGCCGAGATGTCGACGGCGGTGACGCGCCACCCTTGGCGGGCGAGCCACAGCGCGTCGCCGCCGTCACCGCATCCGAGGTCCAACGCCTCGCCGGCCGGCAGGCCCGTGACCGTCTCGGCGAGCCGAACGTTCGGCCGCGGGTCGCCGGCCGCCGATCGGGCCGCGTAGACGCCGTCCCAGAACGTGACCGCATCGGTGCTGCTCATCAAGACTCCTCTGTCGGAACGCCTCCAGTCTTGCCAGACCCGCCCCGATCTGGCACGAAATCTTGCCGTTCTGGCAAGCTGACTCTGTGGACGGTGAAACAGAAGACGTACTCGACGCGGTAGGACCGCGGCTGCGAGCGCTGCGTCGCGGGCGCGGCATCACCCTCGCCGACCTGGCGGCGATGACCGGGGTGTCGGAGAGCACCCTGTCCCGGCTGGAGAGCGGGCAGCGCCGGGCGACCCTGGAGTTGCTGCTGCCGCTGGCCCGGACCTACGACGTCCCGCTGGACGATCTCGTCGGCGCCCCACGTACCGGCGACCCCCGGATCCACCTGAAGCCGATCCGCCGCCACGGGATGATCTTCGTTCCGCTGTCCCGCCGCCCGGGCGGCACGCAGGCGTTCAAGATGATCATCCCCGCTCAGCCCAAGCCGCTCGAACCGACCCCGCAGACCCACGAAGGCTTCGAATGGCTGTACGTGCTCAACGGGCGCCTGAGACTCGTGGTCGGCGAACGCGACCTGACGCTGCCGCCCGGTGAGGCGGCCGAGTTCGACACCTCCTTGCCGCACTGGCTGGGCAGCGCCGACGGCGGCGTGGTTGAGCTCCTCATCCTGTTCGACCTGCAAGGCCTACGCACGCACGTACGCCCCGGCGCCCCCACTAGGGCGCGCAGTTAAAGGCTCAGCTCAGACGGGCTTGCAGAAGGCAGAACTCATTGCCCTCAGGGTCGACCAGGCAGTGCCAGGACTCCTCGCCGGTCTGGCCGACGTCGGCCGGACGCGCCCCGAGCTCCAGGAGGCGTTCGAGCTCCGCGTCCTGATCGCGGTCGGTGGCGTTGACGTCGATGTGCAGCCGCAGCTTGCCCGTTTTGGGCTCGGTGGCGGGACTGAAGACCAGAGTCGGCTGCGGCCCGCCGAACCCCTCCCGTGGCCCGATCTCCACCGAGCCGTCGTCCTCGGTGTCGAGCACGACGAAGTCCAGCACCTCGCACCAGAACGCCGCCAGCCGTTGCGGGTCCCGGCAATCGATCACCAGCTCGGAAATGCGCGAAGCCATGATCACCACCCTACGGGCACCAGCAATCCGGCGGCACGACACCAGACGAAACCGTCAGCACTGGGTCGCCGCCCATAAACCGGTCCGCACACCGGCCCCGCCTAGGGCTGTCCGACTGGGAGCACTCAACGCTCGCCCGGCGAGTCACCGTACTGTGGCACAGCGCCGCCAACACCTCGCTCGCTCTCCACGACCCCGCAGTGCGCCGGGTCAACGTTGATGGCACCAAGCGCATCCTCGACCTGCTGAGCAGCAGTCCCGAGCCCGCGGCGTTGCGGCATATCAGCACGGTCGCCGTGGCCGGCAGGCGAGCGCACGGCATGGTGAAAGACGACGACCTGGACTCCTCGTATGGCTTTCAGAACACCTACGAACGAGCCAAGTTCGACGCCGAGGTGCTCGTCCGCACCTGGGCCGCACAGCAGGACCACCGCGCGACCATCTTCCGGCCCAGCGGGCTCATCACCAACAGCCCGCCGGGCCTCGGCCGGCCACCCCACGTCCTGGAAACACTCTTCAAGGTGTTCCAGCGCCTAGTAGAAGCCCACCCGAACCTGAGAGACGGCTTGCGGCTGGCAGTCCCAGCAGAGGCGAGCACCAACCTCGTGCCCACCAAGGAAGCGGCGAAGGCCATGGTCGCAGCGGCCTGCCGAATCAACACGCACGAGACGAGGACATTCAACGTCGTGCATCCTGAAAGAACCCCAGTGACGCTCCTACTCCGCGTCCTTGCCGACCGGCTGTCCATCGCCCTCGAAATTGCCCAAGACGACCCCACGACTTCCCGTGCGCTCCTAGAGACGATCGCCGCCGGAACCGTCGGCCACCTGGCGTTCACCCGAATCTATGGCCTGCGCGACCTCGGCCTGGCGATCCCGTCCGATCCGCCAATGGAAGAAATACCTGCTGGCGTCCCTGCCTCTGTCGGGCAATGTGTGAGTGTGCCACGAGATGATCGCCCCATGACGGATGTGATCTTCTTCGATCTGGACGGCACTCTGGTCGATCACCGAACCGCGGTGTGGGACACGATCGGCCAGATCGTCCGGGAGGCGCCGAACGCGACGGCTCCACCGGAGGAGCTGGTGACGTTGTGGTGGACGCTGGAGGCGCGCCACATGCGGGAATACCTGTCGGGTCAGTGCTCCTTCGCCGAGCACCACCGGCGCAGGCTCCGTTCCTTCCTGCCGATGCTCGGCGAGCCGGTTCCAGAAGGTCCCCTGCTGGACGCCTGGATCGCCGAACGGTACCTCACCGCGTTCGAGAAGGCCTGGCGGTGCTATCCCGATGTCCAGCCCTGCCTTGAGGCCCTGAAGCGGCTTCCCCAAGGACCGCGTCTGGCCGTTCTCACCAACGGGGACCCCGAGCAGCAGCGCGCCAAGCTTGCCCGCTTCGGCCTCCTGGAATACTTCGAAGCCGTCCTGACCCCCACCGAGCTCGGTGCGGCCAAGCCCGCCGCCTACGCCACCGCCTGCCGCTGGATGGGAACGGACCCCGCGCGGGCCGTCAACGTGGGCGACATGCTGGAGAGCGACGTGAACGCGGCCGCGCTCGCCGGGCTCACCGGCATCTGGCTGGACCGCGGCGTCGACTTCGTCACCGGTGGGCCCTCGCCGACGGCAGACGAAACGGTGCTCCGCATCGAACGACTCACCGACCTTCCCGACCACCTATAACCCCCGGAACGCCTGCCCGGGTCTCCAGCACCTCATTGCCCCACCCGAACCCCGACCCAACATGGTGTTCATCCGCAAGAGCGACCGGACCTGGGCAGCACGGTAAAGGTGAAACTGGCGTTTGTCCGACGGCGTAGTGGGGTGTCGCACTTGATCCGGCGCAGCACCTCGTTCCTGCTTAGGCCGAGCCCCTGCGCGATGAGCCGTTCCGGGCGCACCGGTACGGGATCGTCGAAGACGACCTCCACCCGGACCGGCCACGCCTCGTCCCGCCACGCCGACGGGGTGGCCAGCCGCCAGGCCGCCGTCCAGTCCAGGGTGAAGCGGTTGCGTCGGGCGAGCAGCGGATCCAACAGCGTGGACGCCACCAGCTCCGGATCGTTGGCGTGATAGCCGTCGAGCTCGGCCGGATCGAAGGATCTGACCGGCGCTCGCTCGTGCACGGTGAGCTTGTTCGTACGGCCGCAGGACACGCAGCGGACCAGCAGCCACACGTCCAGCAGGTTGCCGTTGGCGTTGACGCGGAACCTGCCCTCGCCGGTGGTGGCCGACTCCGACAGGCAGTCCACGCACCGCAACGACAGCAGAGGCAGCCTGGTCCGGCGAACGATCCAGGGCAGCACGGTATGAGGTTGTGAAGACATGAGCTCTCTAGACCTGACACGAGGCCGATTGCGCGCGGCCTCAATCGCTGAGTGACCGGGCGCGCAGGGGCAGCCCGGCAGAGCCGACGGAACGGTCGGCTTCAAGGTGAGTGGAAGAAGATGTCAGGTCTAAAGAGCAGGCGGGGTCACGCGGTCTTGTCCTCTGTCCTCACTGCGACGGGCCGCAGGCAACCTACGGGAACGTGGAAGGAGGGCTCAAACGGTTTTCCGGCGGTCGCCATGATGCCGTCCGGCTGCACATGGCGTTCTCACGGGCGCAGTTGTTGCCGTACCCGGGCGGCCTCTCGGGTGAGGTGGCTGACCTCCGGCAGGCTGGTGGCGGCGCGGGCGGCCTCGGCGTACAGGTCGGCGGCTCGCTCCAGGTCGCCGGCGCGTTCGTGCAGGTAGGCCGTCACCGCGGTGTAACGGGGCAGGTCGGGGCTCACGTCGGCCAGCGCCGCCAGGCCCGCTTGCGGCCCGTCGGCCTCGCCGACCGCCACCGCGCGGTTGAGCCGCACCACCGGGCTGTCGGTGAGGCGCAGCAGTTCGTCGTACCACTCCACGATCTGCACCCAGTCGGTCTCGGCGGCGGTCCGGGCGTCCGCGTGCAGGGCGGCGATCGCGGCCTGCGCCTGGTATTCACCCAGCCGGTCGCGGGCCAGCGCGGCCTGCAGGATCGCCACCCCCTCGGCGATCAGGCGGGTGTCCCACAGCGACCGGTCCTGCTCGCCGAGCGGCACCAGGCGACCGCCCGGGCCGGTACGGGAGGCACGCCGCGCGTGGTGCAGCAGCATGAGCGCGAGCAGCCCCATGACCTCGGGCTCGTCGGTCAGGGCGACGAGCTGGCGGGTGAGGCGGATCGCCTCGGCCGCCAGGTCGACGTCTCCGCCGTACCCCTCGTTGAAGACGAGGTAGAGCACGCGCAGCACCGTTCCGAGATCGCCGGGCTGGTCGAGCGGCAGCCCCGCGATCCGCCGCTTGGCCCGGCTGATCCGCTGCGCCATCGTCGCCTCGGGGACCAGGTGCGCCGCCGCGATCTGCCGCGTGGTCAGCCCGCCGACCGCGCGCAGCGTCAGGGCGAGGGCCGCGGCCGGCGGCAGGGTGGGGTGCGCGCACAGGAAGTAGAGCCGCAGCGTGTCGTCCGCGGTGGGCGCGGGTCCGGCGGGAGGCTCGGCGTGTACGGCGACTTCGCGTCCCCGCCGCGACGCCTCGGCACGGGCGGCGTCGAGGAACCTGCGCCACGCGGCCGCGACGAGCCATGCCTTCGGATCGCGCGGCGGGTCGTCCGGCCACGTGTCCAGCGCCCGGATCAGGGCCTCCTGCACGGCGTCCTCGGCCGACGCGAAGTCGGCTCCGCGCCGGACGAGGACACCGATCACCGCGGGAACGAGCTCCCGCAGCAGCGACTCGTTCACTCGGTGACCGTGTCCGGTTCGGTGAGGAACGGCCGGACCTCCAGCCACTCGTGGATCGGCTCGCCGCGGGGCCCGGGGGCGGCGGACAGCTCCGCGGCCAGCTCGACCGCGCGGTCCCACGACTCCACGTCGATGACGTACCAGCCGGCGATGAGGTCCTTGGTCTCGGCGAACGGACCGTCGGTCACCGGTGGGCGCCCCTCGCCGTCCGACCGCACGAACGCCCCCTCGGGCGCCAGTGCCTGGGTCTCGACGAACTCGCCCGTCTCCTCCAGGCGGGCCGCGAAGTCGCGCATGAACTGCACGTGCGCGTCGACCTCCTCCGGCGTCCACTGGTCCATCGACGCGAAGTCGACGATGGGGGCCGGGCCACCTCGGTAGTGCTTCAGCAGCAGGTACTTCATCGTGGTTCTCCTTCGTCGTCGCGGCCCCGTCGTGGCCGCTCGTGTCCCTGGGACGGAGCCGGCACCACGTTCTCGACACCCGAGACGGGAGACTAGTAAAAATCGCCCATGGCATCACGGGTTCACATTCCGGCGGCCAGCGGCAGCACCATCAGAGCCGCGGGCAACACGACCGCGGCGCCGATGGACCAGCCCAGCAGCCAGCGGAACACGTACTTGGTCTGTGACTCCTCGGTGTTGGCCAGCACCAGCCCGCCGCCGAGGTGCAGGGGGCTGATCGCGACGGTGCCGATGGTGCCGCAGATGGCGATGAGGATCATGGTGAACTGGGTCGCGGTCTGGTCCGGCAGCGCGGCGGCCACGAGCGGGATGACGACGCCGAGCACCGCGACCGTGGAGGACTCGATGGTGGCGAAGAACGCCGCCAGGTAGGAGACCGCCAGGACCGCGAGCAGCGGCGTCGAGATGCCGCCGAGATGGGTGGAGATCGCGTCGAGCGTCCCGGCGTGCTCCAGGTTGGCGACGTACACCATGATCCCGGCGGTCAGCAGGATGACGCCCCACGGCATCTCGCCGACGACCTGGCGCGGCGCGGGCTTGAAGACCAGATGCAGCACCAGGCCGACGGCCAGGGACACGAACACGACGTTCGCACCGAGACCGAGCACGGCGACGACGAACACGCCGATGCCGGCCAGCGAGCCGATCTGGTAGCGGGTCCACGGCCCGGCTCCCCGCACGGCGGGCACCGTATCCTCCGTGGTCCTGCCGCGCCGGATCAGGCCCACGCCGCCCAGGCACAGGAACGCGATGACCGTGGTGACGGTCTTCAGAGCGGCAAGGCCCCAGAACAGCAGTTCGGGGGAGTACTCCACGTGCACCTTCGCCGTCAGGGTCTCCACGATCTGGCCCCAGGGGGACAACGGGGAGAAACCGCCGACGCTCGCGCCGCTGCAGGCCACCAGCGCCATCAGCACCGGATCGATGCCGCGGTTGCGGGCCAGGCGCATCGCGATCGGAAGCATGACCGCGACGGTCGCGCTGGGCAGCGTGCCGATGGCGCTGAGCACCGCGCCGATGAGGAACATTCCCCAGGGCAGGGCCCAGTCGCGCCCGCCCGACAGCCGGATCACGCCGTGCACCAGGCGGTCGATCGCCCCGCTGCGCTGGGCGTGCCCGAACATGTACATCACGCCGATGATCAGGACGACGATGGCGCCCGGGAAGCCTTCAAGGATCTTGTCCTTGGGCACTCCGGCGACCGTTCCGAGCACGAACGCCGCGGGCAGCGCCACCAGCCCGACGTTGACGTCGCGCCAGATCGCCAGGACGAACACCGCCACCAGCAGGACGAGGGACAGGGTTTCGGGAAAGTTCACATCAGTTCCCTGAGGGGTCGAAGCCGGGGCGGCGGTCGAGTTCGTCGTTCCACGACGGCCTCGGGCCACCTCGTTACTGAACAATTTGTTCGTTTACGATTGAAGTGGCCAGTAACTTACGTCACACGGGCCCCTCGACTCAAGAGACGAGATGAACGCCGGCGGCCCGGAAGCGTGCCGCGCCAGGGGCATACGACCCACACACGCGTGCGGCAGGGACGCGCGCAGCGGCATGGACGTGCGCAGGGGGCGGTGGGTGTGAGGACGCCCGGAGTCGGACCGGGGGCGGTGCGCGGAAAGGCGGGGCGGGCGCCCCGGGAACTACTCCGGAACGTCGAAGCCGCTGGCCCAGTAGCGGCCGTGCATCGCCAGGTCGAACAGCATCCGGGCCACCTCTTCGACCGGCATCGGGGGAGTGTCGTGCTCCACCCACCACTGCAGCACGGCGGTCTGCTCGCCGACCCAGGCGCGGGCCAGCAGGTCGGGGGTCAGGCGGGGCCGCACCCCGTTGAGCTCGGCCCGCTCGCGGAACACCTCGGCCACCGTCTCGACGGTCCGCTGGACGAACAGCCGCAACGGCCTGCCGTCCCCCTCGCCGCGCAGCACGATCCGGTACAGGTCGCGCCGCTCCTGGGCGTGCCGGAACAGCTCCAGCACCGGCTTGCCGGTGAAGCCGACGGCGTCCTCGGCCACCAGCGGGCGCAGCCGGTCGTCGAGCTCGGCCAGCAGCTCCGCGGTCACCGCCGCGAACAGATCCTCCTTGTCGCGGCAGTGGCTGTAGAAGGTCGCGCGCGCCACGTCGGCCCGTTCGGTGATGTCCTCCACGGTGATCGCCGCGAAGCCGCGTTCCAGCACCAGCTCCACCAGTGCGTCGCGCAGCGCGCGCCGGGTCCGCCGCGTCCGCCTGTCCTCGGCCATCGTCACCCTTCGACCAGCCCGGACGCGTCCGTGTCCGGAGGCTCTCAGTGTAGAGAAGCTTGACGTCTCCACACATAATGAACATTCTGTCTGGAAACATTCACCATGTAACTTAACTTTGAGAGGGTGGTCGATGAACCTCGGCACCTACCTCACGCGCAGCGCCCGCTACTGGCCGGAGGAGACCGCGCTCGTCTGCGCGGACCGCTCCTGGACGTTCCGGGAACTGGAGACCGAGGCCAACCGGCTGGCCTCGGCGCTGGTCGGCCGCGGCCTGGTGCCCGGCGACGCGGTCGCCAGCCTCGCCTGGAACCGGGGCGAGCTCGTCGTGGTCGAGTTCGCGCTGTACAAGGCCGGACTGATCCGCGCGCCCATCAACGCCCGGCTGGGCCGCGCCGAGATCGAGCACATCCTGGGCTACGCCCCGATCCGCGCGCTGATCTTCGACGCGGCGCACGCCGCCGACGCGGTCGCCGCTCTGGCGGGCGCGGGCGGCGACTGCGAGGCCGTTCTGCTCGATCCGGCCGCCGCCGACGGCTCCCTGCGCGAGATCATCCCGCTGGCCTACCGAGACCTGCTCGCCGAGGGCGACGACGGCCCGGTCCGCGTCGAGGTCGGCGAGCACGATCCGTGCGTCCTGAACTTCACGTCCGGTTCGACCGGTGCGCTCAAGGCCGCGACCCAGACGTTCGGCAACCGGCTGGCCAACCTGCGCAAGCAGCTCATGAACGACGAGTCGCGCCCCGTCCCGGGCGTCCGCTACCTGGCCTGCGGGCCGATCACGCACGCGGCCGGGATGAACCTGCTGGCCGGGGTGTTCGGCGGCGCGACCTCGCACATCCTCCCGACCTGGGACGTCGAGGCGTTCTTCGACACCGTCGAACGCGAGCGGATCACCGCCACGTTCATGGTCCCCATCATGCTGAACATGCTGCTGGCCCATCCCGGCCGTACCGGACGCGACCTGTCCAGCCTCACCAGCCTGCGCATCGGCGGCGCGCCCATCTCCCCGCAGCGGCTGCGCGAGGCCGTCGAGGCGTTCGGGCCGATCATCGCGCAGGGCTACGGCCTGGGCGAGACCACCAGCGTCGTCGCCGGGCTGTCCAGCGCCGAGATCGCGCACGCCGTCGACCACGACCCCGAACTGCTGCGCTCGTGCGGCCGTCCCGGCTACGACACCGAGGTCCTGGTCGTCGACGAGGACGGGCGGGAGCTCGCGCCGCGCGAGGTCGGCGAGATCGTCGTGCGCGGCCCCGACTGCGTCCGGGAGTACTGGCGCGAGCCCGAACTGTCGGCGCGGACGTTCCGGGACGGCTGGGTGCGCACCGGCGACCTGGCGTGGATGCGCGAGGACGGCTACCTGTTCATCGTCGACCGCAAGAAGGACATGATCATCTCCGGTGGGTTCAACATCTACTCCACCGAGGTCGAGGCCGCCCTGTACGAGCATCCCGCCGTCCGCGAGGTCTGCGTGGTCGGCGTGCCCGACGAACGCTGGGGCGAGGCGGTCAAGGCCGTCGTCGTCGCCCACGGCGGCCGGTCCGTCACGGCCGAGGAGCTGATCGGCTTCTGCGCCGAACGGCTCGACCGCTTCAAGAAGCCACGTTCTGTCGACTTCGTGCCCGCGCTCCCGGTGAACCGCAACGGCAAGATCGACCGCAAGGCCGTGCGCGAGACCTACTGGGCCGGCTCCGACCGGCGAGTGAACTGAACGAGGAGACCGATCCCATGACGTTTTCCCTGCGTCCGGCCTACGACGACCCGAAGCTCAGCCCCCTGGTCGACAAGCTCCGCGACTACCTGTCGGGCGAGCTCGCCGACTACGAGGACGAGCACGGGATCGACCACCGGACGAGACTGACCCGGGCCGTGCTGGAACCGGTCTGGCAGCGCAGCCGCGAACTCGGCTTCTACGGCATCCACCTTCCCGTCGAGCTCGGCGGTCAAGGGCTGACCTACACCCAGCTCGCCGCCCTGAAGGAGGAGATCGGCGCCGGTGGCCGCGTCCTCGGCCACAGCGTGCTCGGCGAGATGGGCGGTCCGCTGCGCGCGGGCGACATCTTCCGGCACGCCACCGAGCACCAGCTCCACAAGTACCTCCTCCCGGTGGTCCGGGGTGAACGCGCGTGCTGCTTCTCCCTCACCGAGGCGGACGCGGGCTCCGACGTCTTCGCCATGCGCACCGTCGCGGTCCGCGACGGCGACGGCTACCGCCTCACCGGCCACAAGGTGTTCAGCACCGCCGGGCCGTTCGCCGACTTCGCCATCGTCATCGCGCGCATGGACGGCACCGACAAGTCCTACTCGGCGTTCATCGTCGACCTGGACAGCCCCGGCTGCCGCGTCGTGGACGGAGCCACCCCGATGTCGGGCGAGCACATCGAAAGCGATGTCATCCTGGACGACTGTCACGTCCCCGCCGCCAACCTCCTCGGCCAGGAAGGCGAGGGGATGCGCATCGGCCTCGGCCGCGTCACCACCAACCGCCTCCTGCACTGCCCGACGCTGCTGGGCATGGCCCGCCGCGCGATCGAGCTGTCCCTTGACCGCGCCCGGACCCGGATCGTCCAGGGCGCACCGCTGATGAATCTCCAGGCCATCCAGCACAAGCTCGCCGACATGGCCACCGAGTACTACGCGGCCCGGTCGATGACCTACACCGCCATCGCCGCCCTGGACCGGGGTGAACGTCCGCGCCTGGAGGCGTTCATGTGCAAGCTCTTCGTCGCCGAGGCGGCGTTCCGCATCCTGGACGAGGCCGTGCAGATCCACGGCAAGGAAGGCCTCACCCAGGGCAACGAGGTGGAGTATCTGTTCCGCAAGGTGCGGATGTTCCGTGTTCTGACCGGCACCTCAGAGATCCAACGCAACGGCATCGCCAAGGGCCTGGCCCTGCTCTCCGACGTTGCCGGTCACGCCAGTTGACTCCGGACGGAGCGCGGCGCGCGGCGCTGGAGGGCGTAAGGAGGCCCTGCCACCAGGGCCTCCTTCACGCTCTCGGCGTCAGGGTTGCTTGGCGACGGCGCGGAAGGCCGGGAGGGCTTCGGCCATGTGGGGTTCGGAGTTGAGGTCCTGGCTGCTCTTGACGATGACGACGTCGTTCTTGGGCGAGACGTAGACGAACTGGCCGAGGATGCCGATGGCGGCGTAGTCACCCTGGTCGCCGATCCACCACTGGTAGCCGTAGGCGTTCTCGGGGCTGTCGGGCTTGGCGGGCCTGAGGCGGTGGGGCTGGAGGTGGGGCTCGGTGGCGCGGGTCGAGTCGGTGATCCACCCGGTCGGGATGACCTGGCGGCCCCCGGCGCGCCCATCGCGCAGGTAGAGCAGACCGAAGCGGACGAAGTCGCGGACGGTCGCGTGGTAGCAGCAGTAGGCGATGTCGCTGCCCTGGTAGTCGCGGCCCATCAGCATCGGGGTCTCCATGCCGGCGGGCCGCCAGATCTTGTCGCGGACGTACGTGGCCAGGGGCTTGCCGGTGGCCTTGGTGACGAGCCAGCCGAGGACGAAGGTGTTCATGGAGTCGTAGTTCCAGCGGGTTCCCGGCTGGAAGTCGCGTTCGGCCTCACGGGCCTGGCTGGTGAGGGAGGCGCCGAACACCATCCGGATCGTGGTGGAGGTCGATCCCTTGAACGGTTGGTGTAGTCGGTCTCGTCGTACTTGTGGCCGGAGGACATCTGCAGGATGTGGCGGATCGCGACGCCGTCGTAGCCGGTGCCGCGCAGTTCGGGGATGTACTTGGTCACCGGGTCGGCGACCGAGGCGACCCGGCCTTCGGCCACAACAGATAGCCGTTTCAGGAACCGGACATTCGGGGCACTGGAAACGGCTATCCGTTGGGCAACGGGGACGATCTCTGAGGTCGCGACACTGGTAGTTGTAGATGCGCTTCGCTGCTCGCCTGATCCCTTGTGACACACGGGCCTGCGGTCGCTGGCCGTTGTGCCTTTTGCCTGAGTTGTCGGCCTGAGCGGCGAAGCACCTTTGATCTTCCGCCGCTCGGTCTGACGCAGGCTCGCACACAGGCTTGGGATGCCTTCTGGATGAGTTGTCGCCCGGGCGGCGGATCTGCCGATGTTGCCCCCGTGACGATCTTCACCGTGGTGGGATGCCGCAGACCGCGCCCCCTCGTGCTGGCCCCTTGTCTTGCACTGACTGCTGTCCAGCCGTTGACCAGTCGCCCGAGGACCAGGGGCGGCTCGACGAGCCGAGACGGACCCACAGTGACCTGATAGGAGCTCGACCGCGCCCCGGGAACTGGAAGGGGATGGACCTGGTGCGACGGCTTCCGCATCCCACCGACCGGCGTGCGCTCGAAGTCCATCTGCGGCCGGCCGGGCGACGGCGCCTCAGGGCCGTCGAGGAGGTCGGCCGCCGCGCCTCCGAGGAGTTTTTCGCCCCTGACCCCCGAGGAACGCATAGCTTTCCATCTGATGCTCACCAAATTCGCCCACGACTCCCCGGCCGAGGAGTGAGATGAGTCCGGTCCTGCAACTGCGGCTGACCTTGACCGCCGTCATCGGGTTGGCGTACTGGCTGTTCGGCAACCTGTACGAGGCCATCGTCTTCTCCCCCAACTGGGTACGCGACAGCCCGGACCAGTTCACCCGGCTCGACGGGTTCTTCACCGTGACCGGCCCCACGCTGTACTTCGTGCCGCTCACCCCGCTCGTCCTCGTGTTGGTCTGGCTGTTGTGGTGGCGCAACCGCGACGAGGACCTCGTCCCCGATTACCGCCGGGCCGCCCTTGCCGCCCTGATCCTGACCGCCCTCACGGCGTACATCGTCGCTGCGGTGGTGTCGCAGATGTTCGGCGCCGACGCCTTGGCACGTCCGGAGAACCTCAACGCCGCCGCGTGGCGATGGAACGTCCTCAACATCGTCCGCATGATCCTCACCGCGGCCACGGCCTGGTTCATGTTCAACGCCTTCCGTAAGCTCGACCGCCGAACCGGCACCGGTCGGCGGCCGGAGCAGGATTGACAACCCGCCGGGACCTGCTGCTGGCCCCTGCCCCGCGCTGGAGCCGCTGCTGACCCCGGGCGCATCGCACGTGCGGGGACGGGTCTGTGGTCGGCCAGGAAGAGGGGCCCTCGGGTACGGACGGGCCCGTCGGGGTGGCCGCCCGGGAGCCGCAGCAGGCGGGGCAGGAGGCGGGCGGTGCCGGCGTCCCAGTAGACCCATTCGGTGTCGCCGCCCTTGGAGGTCAGCGGCACGCGCCGGTTGTCCAGGTCGAGGTCTTGCACGTTCAGGGAAAGGATCTCCGCTGCCCTGGCCGCTGTCTCGTACAGCATCCGGTAGAGCGTCTTGTCGCGCAGCGGGAGGTCGCGGCGCGACAGCAGCCGCTCCAGGCGGGTCTTGGCGACGGCCTTGGTGTGGTCAACGTTCTCCCGGCGGCGTTCGGCATCAGCCGGCACCGACGGCGCCGCCCACCGCTTCTTGGTGGCGCACCACGACAGCCAGGAGGAGACGGCGGCCCGGTTGCGGTTCCAGGTCGCCGGCGCGCACCCGCCCACAGCGTGGTGAGCGCCTCGCCGATCTCGGTGTCGGCGACGTCGGCCAGGAGCCGGTCGCGGCCGCCGACCGCGGCGATGGTCCGGTCGATCGCCGAGGCGTAGGCGCGGTGGGTGTTGGGGTTGGCGACCCGGTGGGTGCCGAGGAACTCATCCGCGGCGTCGGCGAGGGTGATCGCGTCTCCGCGCAGCGCGGTGATCTTCCGTGCGGCGGCCGCGCTCACCGGTCACCGCCCGGCGCGGCAGCGATGTACGTGACCGAGTCGCGCATCGACCGCGAGGACGCATCTCCAGCTCGACGGTGATCGCTGATGGTTCATGTACCTGATAATAGTTCGTTATCACGTACAGGGCGGCGCTTCGTCGCCGTCGCGTCCTATTGCTCTTCGGCGGGTTGGGTCCTAGCCGCCTGGCTGGCGGGTGTCGGTGGGGCTTTGGCGAGGACGGCGCGGAGGAATTCGCGTTCGAGGGCGATTTTGAGGAAGTGCATGCCGCGGAGCGGGAAGCGGCCGCGTCGCCGAAGCCGGATGAAGAGCAGGACGGTGCGCCAGCATTTATCCGTCTACGCTCACAGGGGAATTATCTGATTGTTTTCATATTTCCTTGCTATTTGCACACTTGAGGCATCTAATAAGAAATGTAACCAACAAGAAAAGGAGGCCTACATGGGCTTCGTTCAGGTTCTGGAGTTTGACACCAAGCAGGTCAGCGACATCGAGTCACTCATGAGCGAGTGGCGGGCTGAGATTTCTGGAAAGAGCACGGTTCGGCACGAGGTCGTGGCAAGGGACCACACTCGCCCGAACCACTATGTAGCGATCATGGAATTTTCCTCTTGGGAGGACGCCCAGCGCAACAGCAAGTTGGCGGAGACCGAACGCTTCAGCGCGAAGATGGCCAAGCTGTGTGACGGCCCGGTGAAGTTCGGCGACTACGACGTCATCCGCGACAAGAGCTAGTCCGAAGCTGGTCCCGGCCGACCCAGCCGAACAGCCAGCGGTAAGTCATTAGTGCACATCATTTAGACCGGCCTGCATCATGGCGTGTTCAAGTACCCTCGCCCATGGTGCAGGTCATTCCCCGCCTTCATCCACGCCGCAAGAACAGCACGAACAACGACCGATCTTCAGAATCCCCGAGATCCCGTCAGGTGCCAGAAGTGCTCCTTGATTCGGAGAAGCCGGCTGGTCAAGGGATCGACGAGGGCTGACGGAGCGCTTGGAACTCTGGGGTTATTTCTTAAAATATAAGAGTGGTGTCCCTGGCGCTGGCGCCGGAGCCACATCTGTGGTGACGTAGAGATATCTAGGAGACACGAGCCGTAGCACTGGCCGTTGGCCGTGTACCGCCGTTGGTCTCCGCCGCGTACCCGAGTCGCTCACCTATATCAGCGACCGAGCGCTACAGCTTCAGGGAAGGCTTGGCTCTCATGCCAGTCGACACCGTTCACGCCGTACCCGCCGCCGCGACACGCAGCGCCCGCACCCGAACCCGTG
>NZ_BAAATD010000020.1:0-116504 GCF_039533225.1 Actinomadura fulvescens
GCCGTCCGGCACCGTCCGCGGCATGTGGGTCGAGCCACGCATCGCCGAGCCGTGGCGCGACATCGTCCACCGCATGCTCGGCACCGACCGGAGGGAACCATGAACGCAGACCAGCACAGTCGGCCGAACCGGTACGGGCCGTTGGACGCCCTGTGGGCCGCCATCCGACGCCGTGTCCCCCACATCGCCGGAGAATGCGTGGACAACGGCATCCCGAACCTGCACATGCCAGGGGTGCCCCGGTTGTTCATGCGCGTCTCCTACAACGGCGGCGAGCCGCGGCGCGTGGTGTGGGAGGAGCAGATCGCGGCGTTCGCGTGGAACAGCGGACCCGACGCCGGCGTGGAGATCGGCCCGCTGGACGACGTCGACCGAGTCGCCGAAGCGATCGGCCGCGCACTCGTCACGAGTATCTAAGAGGTGCAATGGACTTCGAGATTCGGGACCGAGAGCGCACCCGGTCCCCCATACGACGGTGAGGCTCCCTCGGGCATTCAGTGTTTAACGGGTCCGTTGCCGGGGGCTTGTTCCACGGATGGGGTGGGGGGTCTGGGGGGCTTGCCCCCCAGCCTGGGGTTCGGGGCGGGAGCCTCGATGGGGCTGTCCGAGCGCAGCGAGGGCCTTGTTTGTGGTGCGTGGGGTTGTGGGTGTCCCCACCTGTCGCCATCTGTCCCCACCCGTCCGAGAGGCAGGCAAACGCCTCATCGGCGGAAGATTTCGGTCGAACGGTAGTAGCCGTTCCAGCCGAGGCGGTCCCACCAGGGCGCGTGCGCCGACACGCGGCGTCGGTAGCCGTCCCATGCGGTGTCCTGCGGCGTCCACGCCTTCTCGGCGACACCGGGCAGCCGGGGCAGCATCAGGAACGCCAGGTCGTCGAACCCCCGGACCGTCTCGCACCAGATCGCCGCCTCGATACCGGCACGCCTGGCCTCCGGGGGGATTTCGGGCAGCGTGCCCGGCCGCCAGTCGAAGAGGTCCCGGCAGGTACGCGGCGTGTAGGAGCCGAAGCCCACTTGTGTACGGCGTTCGTTCTGCTCGTCCAGCAGCGAGTCCTCAGCGTGGCGGCGGTCCAGGTAGAGGACGCTGCTGGCCGAGACGAGCACGGCCGCTCCCGCGGCGACCGCCGCCGGTACGTCGTGCACCGACTCGGCGAACGTCTCGGCGACATGCTCCAGCAGCGGGTGGTACTCCGGCGGAGCCTGCTCACGGGCGGCGTCGAGGTCGAACTCGTCCCCGGCGCCGATCCACGCCTGCACGACGTCGTCCGGCGTCACCGCTCCGGACCGGGAGATCTCCTGCCAGCCGACGAGCCGCTTGCCCGTCGCGCGCGCCGTGCGGAGGGCACTCGCCACGAACGCGCCGTACAGCTCCGGCGGCATCCCGAACGCCTCGTCCCCGCCCACGTGCAGGAACCGTCCCGGCGTGAGCGCGGCGACCTGGCCGAGCACTTCGGCGACGAAGCGTTCGACCACCTCGGCGTGCGGGTCGAGGAACGCCAGCAGCTCGTGCGGCGGCTTCGCCGTTCCCTGCAACTCCGGGTAGGCCCTGACCGCCGCCAGGACGTGACCCGGCATGTCGATCTCGGGGACGACCGTGACGAACCGCGCCGCCGCGTAGGCGACGATCTCGCGGAAGTCGTCCTGGGTGTAGTACGGGCGCACGCCTTCGTCGGCCAGAGCCCCGCCCGGCCAGGCCGCCGGATCGGTCAGCCGCGGCCAGCCGTCGATCTCCAGCCGCCACGCCTGGCTGTCGCTCAGATGCAGGTGCAGCACGTTGAACTTGTAGAACGCCAGCACGTCGATGACCTTCTTGACCTGATCGACGCCGAAGAACCGCCGCACCACGTCCAGCGACAGCCCACGCCAGGCCATCGCGGGACCGTCGATGATCCGGACCGCGGGCGCGACCCGGTCGTCGCCGAGCAGCTGGGCGAACGTGGTGCTCCCACGGAACAGCCCCTCGGCTGCCGGGGCGGTTACCGTAGCGGTGTGCTCGTTCACCACGAGCTCGTAACGTTCGCTCTCCCCCGCACCGCGCGGATCGACGCCTTGCACGTCCTCGACCTCCCGCGCGGGCGCCCCGATCACCAGTCTCAGGTCCGCGTCGTCCCCGGTGACGACGTCCGCCTCCAGCCCGTGGAGCCGCGCGAGCAACCCCGCCACGGTCTCCCCCAGCTCACGCAGGTGCTCCGGTACGGCGACGCGCAGGCGCTCGTTGAGCCGGAGCCCCGGTTCGTCGAGCGGCAGCGCGTGCTGGGGCAGCGGGACTACGGGGGTCGATTCGTTCACTGTGCCTCCACATGCGTCAGGCACAATTCTTACCACGTGGTAAGTAAACGTCGCCAAGCACACGGGGCGTGCGAGCTTTAGGCGACCAGGACGCTCACTCAAAGCAATGATTAATCACCGTCCGTTACCTTCGCCGAGTCGGCCTCTCCTACTGAAGGGACATTGGACGTGAACCGGTCATCGGTATCGCGCGCTCTGCTCATGAGCGCCGTGGCGGGCATGGTCGCGATGGGCGGCCTGGGGAGCATCCCCGTCGCGCAGATCCTCGCCCTCGTCAACCGCCTCGGCGGCATGGCCAACTGAGAGCGGGGCCGCCGCTCCGACGCGAGCGGCCCGCTCTCGCCACGGCGAGAGCGGGCCATTCCGCGCCGCGTCACGTCAACCGGCGACGCGCCTCCTCAGCTGAGGATCCACGCAGAGGGGTTCTGCTTTCCCTTGCTGGTGAAAATGCCGGACCATCTCGTCTTCGTGATCTGAGTGGAGGCCCAGCCCGTCCAGCGGTCGTAACCCGCCGTGTTGTCGATGTAGAGATAAGCCGTGCATTTCCGCGTGTTGGTACACAGGGAGCTTTTCGTCAGCTTGCGACCGCCCTTGCGCTGGCCTTGTGCGGTCGCCGCGATCCGCCACATCTTCTTGGTGCAGGAGGTGGTCGCCGTGACCCGAACCTTCCGCGGGCGGGCGGAGTCGTCGATCCGCACGTAGTTGCGGCAGACGGCGCCACCCGCGCTGAAGGACGGCCCCTTGACCTCCCGTGTGTCCGCGTGTGCCGGCGTTGCCGCCACACCCGCGACGAGGGGCGCCGCGAAGGCGACCGTTCCCGCTCCGACAAGCATGCGCTGAAGGCGCTGCATGAGATGCCCTTCTTGTAGTCAGGCCTTCATCCAAGAACGGGCAAGCTCAAAAGTCGTCAAACGACCAGCCGAATCACATCTCCACCCAGGGCGGTACCGGACTGCAACTCCTGCGGTATCAGTTGCCCGAGATCCGTTCCGGCGTGAGCAGCACGGCCACCCGGCGTTCCTCCGCCATCACCCGGTCGTAGGTGGCCCAGTCGTCATGCGTGCCACCGGCGGCGGTGAAGACCTCGCGCAGCAGAAGGCGGAGCCGTTCGCCGTCAACGCCGGGCAGCGGGTCGTCGGGTCCGGCGAGCTCGACCGGCCCTTCGACCGCGGCCCACTCCCAACCCGCGCGGACCACCACGTTCGCGCGCGGCCGCGCCCGCAGGTTGGCGAGCTTGCGCGCCCCGCCGACCGCGACCAGCCCGACCACCTGCGCGCCGGTCACCGGATGCGCCAGGACCCCCGCGTTCACCACCGACGACTGGATGGTCCCGTCCGCCCGCAGGGTGGACACCACGCACAGGCCGTGATCGCCCGGAACGAGCCTGGCGAAGTCAGCGAGTTTCGCCATGAGCACCTCATCTTCGTTGAACGACCACGAAATGGTCGCACGACTGATCACGGCGGTCCAGCAACGGTAACGACATTCCGCATCGAAACGATGACACCGTGTCACCGGATCGACCCTCGACGGAAGAGGTCCGCATGCTCCTCCAGGCCGTAGTCATCGCCATCGTCGCCGCACTCGCCGCGATCGCGGTGTTCGGCGGTCTTGGCCGGTTGCGGCCCGAGGGATGGCGGCAGAAGGAGGACGAGGCCGCCGGGACCCTGGTCACCGACGTCATCAAGACGATGTTCGCCTTCGTCTTCGCGTTCGTCGTGGTCACCGGGATGCAGCACTACAACGACGCCCGGGAGAACACCACCAAGGAGGCGAGCGAGCTCATGCAGGTCTACTGGGCCGCGCATGGGATGCCCGACCCCGAGCACCGCGAGATCCAGGGCCTGGTCCGCGAGTACACCTCGGCCGTGGTGAACGAGGAGTGGCGGGCGATGAGCGATCGCCGTATGAGCCCGCGGGCCACCGCGACGCTGGACCGCCTCCGTGACCGGCTCCAGCAGATCGAGCCGCGCGGCGACAAGATGGCCAGGATGCACGACAGCGCGCTGACCAGCGCACGGAACGTGTCGGAGGCGCGACGGCTGCGGGCCTTGCATGCCGAGCAGGGACTGCCCGGCTTCCTGTGGATCGGGCTGCTGGTCGGCGCGGTCCTGATGATCTGCGCACCACTGCTCGCCGGGGTGCAGGTCACCGTCCGCAGCGTGGCGATGGTGGGCCTGCTCGGCGCCTTCGTCGCACTGGCGATGTTCCTGATCTGGAACCTGAACTACCCGTTCGGCGGCGGCATCAGCGTGGCACCGGACGCGTTCCGGCTGATCACCACGCGCTTCAGCCAGGTCTCCTGACATAGACCGGTGGCATCCGGCTCTCTAGGTTGTTGGGCATCCCCCAATTCGCAAGGGAGCATCATGCACCGCACCAGACGACTAGCCGTCGCCGTCGCCGGAGCTGCGCTCGCCGCGCCGTTGCTGTCCACCCCACCGGCCCATGCGGACGGTCTCCACGAGTGCTTCTCAGCCGAGCGCACACCCACCGAGGACGGCTACTACAAGCTCACCGCCAACGGTTGCGCCGGTGGGGGTTACGTCGATGTCGTGGTCAAGGTCATGGTCGGCCCGGCCGCAGGCAGCCACCGTTGCCGTTCGCTCTTCTCATGGAACGGCTTCCTGTCCGCCAACGGCTGCCGCCCGGCATAACCGCGCAGCCGCCCCGCGGTCCGCGTGGCGTTCGATCAGACCTTGCCTCCATCTCGGAGCTCGGCGGCCACGATCGTCGCCGCGAGCGCCATGCGATGGTCCTTCGCCCACGGCGGCCCGAGCACCGCCCGAGGTCCGTGCAGGACTTCGCCAGCGCGTTCGGCCAAGAGCGTGGCCGCCTGTCTCTCGACGGTCCTGGCGTCGTAGAGGTGAACCGTCCAGCCGCGTGCGTGCGCGAGCTCGGCCAGGACCTGGCGGTACATGATCGAGTCGGCCCGCGCCTCGTGCTGAACGCGGCGCTGGACGGCGATGTCGGCGGGGAAGTCCGGCGGCCACGCTCGAAGCGACATCGACACGATCGGTCCGTCCAGCGCGGCGGCGAGCTCGTCCAGCGCGGCCGACGTCGCCCGCTCGGCCGACGCCCGCACCCGGGCGACCAGCCTCGACGCCGCCGCGTCGTCGAGACGTTTGCCCTCGTGGTGGATGGGCGCCGTCGGCACGCCAGGCTCGACCAGCTCGATCCGCCGGCGGTCCGCGACCCGATGGTCCGCCGATGCCGTGACGGCCACCGCCCAACCGAAATGATGGGCTATCCCCACACGCATGACCCCGATTATGGGACGTCGTTCCTGGGCTACGTTCCTGTCGACAACCCCATCACCCAACACGCCCCCCTGCCGAGCCGTCGGCAGATCAGCCCACGTAGGTCGGGCGGTCAGTTCAGGTTGTCGGGCTTGGCCAGGTCTAGGCGGTCGAGGAGTCCGGCGGCGGTGAAGGCGGCCAGGAGGTCGTCGCGGCCCTCGGTGAAGTGGGCCCAGCTGTCGTAGTGGACCGGCACCACCCGGCGGGCGCCGAGGATCTCGGCGGCTTCGGCGGCCTGGGCGCTGTCGAGGACGATGGGCGCGTTGTCGAAGAGAATCGTGAAGCGCGGAGCACCGGCGAAGAGGATGGCGGTGTCCACCGGGCCGAAGCGTTCGGCGATCTCCTTCACCGCGTCCAGTGACGCGTTGTCGCCGCTGACGTAGACCGTGGGCAGGCCGTCGCCGGTCAGAACGAAACCGACGACCTGGCCGGTGAACGGCTCGACCTCTTCGCGTGGGCCCGGACCGTGGATCGCGGGCACGCCCGTCACGGTGACCGTGCCGCCGCCGGGACGGTCGAGCTCGATCGATTCCCAGTCGGCGAGTCCCCTGGCGCCGAGACGCCGTCCGCCGCCGGGCGTGGTGAGGGTGAGGGGAACGTCCGCGAGGAGCGCCCGGCCGGAGTTGTCGAGGTTGTCGGGGTGCTCGTCGTGGGAGAGCAGCACCACGTCGATGCGGCCGAGCTCGTCCGGTGCGGCGGAGGCGGGCGCCGTCTTGGTGAGCGAACCGCCCGGCACGGGGTAGTCGCCGGGAGCGTCGAACGTCGGGTCGGTGAGGAACCTCAGCCCGCCGTACTCGACGAGGGCGGTCGGGCCGCCGAACACACGGACGGGGACGTGATCTGTGGACGTGCTGATACCGGGCATCCAAATACCTCACGGATGAGAAGGGGCTTATCCGTGAATGACGGTAGCCGTGTCTCACGGACGAGCGCAACCCGTACCATGAGAACCATGACCGTCGAAGCCGTGCTGCCCCCGGCGCCCGGGGCGGAGGACCACCTCGCCCTCGACTTCGTCAACAGCGCCATCGCGTTGCCCGGCGGGCAGTTCCTCGATCTCCTCGGCACCCCCGAGGCGACCAATCGGTGGCTCACCGAACGCAACCTCGCCCCGGCCGATGCCGGGGTGCAGGAGATGTGCGCGGCGCAACTGCGTTCGCTGCGAGAGAACGTCAGGGCGCTGTTCGCCGCCCGCGTTGCCGGGATGCCCGCACTGCCGACGGCACTGTCGGCCGTCAATGACGCACTGAGCAAGGCCCCCACGGCCGCCCTGCTGCAGTGGGACGACAAGAACGGCCCCTACCGCGCGTTCACGTGCCCCACCAACGAGATCCTCGACCGCGCCCTGGCGACGCTGGCGGCCAACGCGGCCGATCTGCTCACCGGTGCCGACGCCGAACGCCTCACCGCCTGCGACTCCAGGCCGTGCAGCCGCTATCTGCTGCGCCACGGCCGTCGCCACTGGTGCTCGACCCGCTGCGGCGACCGCGCCCGCGCCGCCCGCGCGTACGCGCGACGCACTCAATCGCGAGCAGACTGATCTGAGCTGCCGCTCGTTCCGGAGGGTGTTCTTCCTGTTACTCACAGGCCAGATACTTATGGTGGTGGATTAGCTACTCTGTGTGAGATTCTCCAGGGGTTCGGAATCCAGGAAAGAGGTCCCGGATCATGCATGGGAATCTTCTGGGCTCGTGGCAGGCACCCGGCCCGACCGGCCTGGGCACGGCCGCGGCCCAGGTGCCCGCGTACTTCGGTACGTGCGCGATCGGCCAGGGCAGGCGCGACTTCTCGCCGCTCACGCTGGCTCCGCAGGTCGCCTACACCGAGCGCGCCTGGGGCGACGGCGACGCGCCGCCCTTGTACTGCCCGCCCGTCGAACGCGTCGACGACCGGCTCGCCGCCGAGGTCGACGCGCGGCTGCTGACCTGGGCCGCCGAACGCGGATTCGCCGAGCACGAGCTCGACGGCCTGCGCCGCACCCAGTTCGGCCGCCTCGCCATGCTCACCCACCCCGACACCGACGATCCCGACGCCCTCCTCGTCGCCGCCCAGCTCAACGCTAGCTGGTGGGCCGCCGACGACTACTACGCCGACGACTCCGCGCTGGGCGCCGTCCCGGCGTTGCTGCCCGAGCGGCTCACCCTCGCCATGTCGGCGATGGACCGGCCGCCCCCCGCGGGCGAGTTCACGCCTCCGCTGGAGCAGGCGCTGCGCGACGACCTCGTACTGCGCATGTTCACCTCCTCCGTCGAGCACCTGGGCCGGCACGCCACACCCGCCCAAGTGCAGCGGATCTGCTACTCGACGTTCGCGATGTTCGTGAGCTGGACGGCCTACGCGGCCTGGCGCGAACGCGGCCAGCACCCATCCGCGTGGGAATACCTCGCCGCCCGCCAGCACGACAGCTTCTACACCTCGATGACGCTCATCGACGTGGTCGGCGGTTACGAACTGCCGGCCGACCTGTTCTACGACCCGCGGGTACGGCACGCGGCGTTCCGGGCCGGCGCCGCGTCCGTACTGGTCAACGATCTGCTCTCCGTAGAGAAGGACGCCGCCGACGAGAAGCCGGTATGCAACATGGTGCTGCTCGTCGCCGCCGACCGGGGCTGCCCGGTCGAGGAGGCCGTCGAGGTCACGGTCGCCCTCCACAACGACCTCGTCCGTGACTTCGAGCGCGACCACCAGGCCCTGGCCGCCGTCCCGTCCCCGCAGCTCCAGTGGTTCATGCGCGGGCTTAGGGCGTGGATGGGCGGCGGCGTCGAATGGCACACCACCAACGCCCGCTACGCCCGGAAGGACCAGCCATGACGGCGCCCACCGAAAGCATCCTGACCAGCGCCTACCAGCGGTCCGTCGCCGACTACTGGAACGCCGAACGCAACCCCGTCAACCTCGCGCTGGGCGACGTCTCGGGCACCTACCACCACCACTACGGCATCGGCGAGCCCGACTGGACGGTGCTGGAAGGCCCGGAGGAGGGCCTCACCGCCGAGCTGCACCGCCTGGAGACGGCACAGGCCGACCTCCTACTGGATCACCTCGGCCCGATTCCGGCCACGGGCCGTCTCATGGACGCCGGTTCCGGACGAGGCGGCACGAGCTTCATGGCCAACCTGCGGTTCGGCTGCCAGGTGACCGGAGTGTCGATCTCCGAAGAGCAGGTGAGGTTCGCCAACGAGCAGGCCGCACAACGGGACGTGGCCGACAAGGTGAGCTTCGAGTTCCGCAACATGCTCGACACCGGCTTCGACACCGGCTCGTTCGACGGCATCTGGAACAACGAGTCCACGATGTACGTCAACCTCGACGACCTGTTCGCCGAGCACAGCAGGCTACTGAAGCGCGGCGGCCGCTACGTCTGCATCACCGGCTGCTACAACGACGTGTACGGCCTACCCTCCCGATCGGTAAGCCAGATCAACTCCCACTACATCTGCGACATCCACCCACGCAGCGCCTACTTCGCCGCGATGGCCGCCCACGGCCTCGTCCCGATCGACGTCACCGACCTGACCCAGGCCACCATCCCCTACTGGCGACTCCGCGCACGCTCCCACCTGACGACCGGCATCGAAGACGCCTTCCTCAACGCCTACACCGACGGCAGCTTCCACTACCTCCTGATCGCAGCCGACCGCGTCTAACCCCACCCACCACCACCCCCGCGCCCGCTTGCCCCACGCTCTCCGCGCCGTGTCCACTCCCCGCGCCACACCCGTTGCCAGCAGGGCTGCACGAGGCGGGGGTACGTGCTGACCGACCTCGATCCCGAGTACGTGGCCGCGACCCGCCTCGACACCGAGCCCGCACCCGCTTGCCCCCACCCGCCACCACGCAACCGATATTCAGCTCTCCGCACCCCGCGACGCGCATTCGCCGTCCCGGAACCCGCACCCCACACTCGCCGCCCCGCATCACCCGCCCGACGACCAAGGCCCCGCGACACGCACCCGCGCCCGGCGTCCACTCCCCGGCACCTGGCGATCAGTGCCCGCACCCCACGCACAGCACTCTGCACCCGGCCGGCCCGCGCCTCCACACCGGCGCCCCGGCATCCCCCGTTAGCCGCTCTGCACCTCCCGCCCTTCAGATACACCAGATCGACCAGCGCACCGATCTCCCCTGGCACCCACCTCGTCCACGAAACCTTCACGCGTACGTGCCACAGCCACGCCCGTCCAGCGCAGCGATTACGTCACCGGACGACTGCGACTGCCGCACCGCTCAGACGGTTGCAGCGAGAGGTTGAGGCCCCTCAGCTTCGCCAGCCCATCATTGACACCCTGGCCCCGGCGTCCACGTTCGCTGCCTGTCGCTGTGCGTCCCACCCGATATCTCGCACCCCGGCGACACACGTCCGCATCCCGTGCCCCGCGTCCGCCATCCCGCGATCCGCTTCCGGCATCTTCCAGCCGAGGCCCCCGCACGCCATCCGCAGGCTCCGGAGCTTGGCGTCTCGCGCCCCTGCGATGCGCGTCTCGGCACCGCGCGGCCACGTGACCCACGGCTGCTGTCCCGCCAGCCGCGCCTAGCGTCCCGCGGACGGCGTCCCGCGGACGGCGGCTCGCGTACGGCGGCTCGCGTACGGCGGCTCGCGGACGGCGGCTCGCGTACGGCGTCGCGCGTACGGCGTCGCGCGTTGCGCGGACGGCGGCTCGCGTACGGCGTCTGGCAGGCGGGGCGGCGGGGGTGGGCATGATTGTTTATTTGCTCTCGGGGGGCAATTGACAGCAACTGTCATCGAATGTTAATCGATGTCAAATTCTTGGCGTTGACGGGCACCCGGAGGGTGATTACTCTCGGGCGAGATCCTGGGTCAATGTTCAGTGCCGGGTGCTCCCGTCCGTCACCATTCGAATCCAGATGAATGCGCCGTTGGCCGCGGCGTGAGCGTCTGCCATCCCCCTATTCTCGCGCGAATTCTTCGCGTCCACCCCCAAGGCAAGAGGGATGAAATGCGCAGAGGCATGAGTGTTTTCGCCATGGCCTTGACCGCCACCGCAATCAGCGCGCTGGCATCCGCTCCGGTGTCCGCCGGGTCCGAGGGCCCGGACGGGGTCACCGTCGAGATCGTGACCGTCAACGGGTCCGGCTGCCCGAAGGGCACGGTCGCCGTGGCCGTGTCGGAGGACGACACCGCCTTCACCGTCACCTACAGCGACTACCTCGCCCGGACGGGAGGCACCTCCGACCCGACCGACTTCCGCAAGAACTGCCAGATCAACCTGATCGTGCACGTCCCGCAGGGCTTCACGTACGGGATCGCGGCAGCCGACTACCGCGGCTTCGCCAGCCTGCAGTCAGGCGCGAACGGCGTCGAGAAGGCCAATTACTACTTCCAGGGAGACCCGACCACGACGGCCATCAGCCACCAGGTCAAGGGGCCCCACGGCGACAACTGGCAGTTCCGTGACGAGGTCCCCTTCGGGCAGATCGTCTACAAGAAGTGCGGCGAGCATCGCAACTTCAATGTGAATACCGAGATCCGCGTCAATCTCGGTAGCTCCGATCCGTCCAAGGTCAGCTTCATGACCATGGATTCCGTCGACGGAAGCCTCAAGACCGTCTATCACTTCGCTTGGAAGGTGTGTCCGCGCAAGTAACCGATGAACGTTCACAAATCCGGCCACACCTTCACCATTCCCCGTCTGTGAAGGTGTGGCCCCTTCCGCTGGCAAGAAAGGACTTCCCATGCGTGCACGAGTGAACGTCACGGCCGCGGTCGTGGTGATGGCGACGGCGGGCGTCGTGGCCCCCGCGTCCGCCGATTCCCCGCCCGGCCAGATCACCGTCGAGGTCGTCACCGTCAACGGCTCCGGCTGCCCGGCCGGTACCGCGAGAGTGACCCCGCTGCCCGGCAACGCCGGGTTCACCGTCTCCTACAGCGACTACCTGGCTCGTACGGGCGGCTCGTCCGATCCGGTCGACTCACGGAAGAACTGCCAGCTCAACCTGGCCATCCACATTCCCCAGGGCTTCACGTACGCGATCGCCTCGGCCCAGTACCAGGGCTTCGCCCATCTGCAGGCCGGCGCCGACGGCCTGCAGCGGGCCAACTACTACTTCCAGGGCTCGCCGGAGAACCACCCGGTCAGCCACACCATCCGCGGCCCGTACTCGGACGAGTGGCGGTTCACCGACACCACCGACGTCGCGGCGCTCGTCTACAAGCCCTGCGGAGAGGACCGCAACCTCAACATCAACACGGAACTGCGCGTCAACCGAGGCGGCTCCGACGCGGCGAAGACCAGCTTCATGACCATGGACTCCACGCGAGGCGGCATCAAGACCATCTATCACTTCTCGTGGAAGAAGTGCCCGTAGGCTCCGCGGTCACGGTCGGCGAAGGAGGTGGCGATAGGGCGGGAGCAGTCCGGCGTTGCGCACGATCGCCGTGCAGGCGGGGTTGCCGGAGCAGGCCTGGCCAGGGTTGAGGCGCGTGTTGTTCGCGAACTCCAGCTTCCGCGGCTCACCGCATCCCTCTTCAGGGTTGTGCTGGTCGGCCGGTGGCCAGGCTCCGGGGTGGTCCCGCCGCTTCAGCCATTCCGGTACGGCGTCGTCCCAGAAGTTCGCGCGGTATCGCACGTTCTGTACGGGACGGTTGCCCCACTCCTCGCTGCAGCCGCCGATGGAGGCCACGTAGTCATAGACGACGTTGCGGTCCACGGTGACCCAGTTGGTGCTGTCGTCGGTGGAGATGCCGACGTTCCATTCGGGAGTGAACTTGCTGTCGGTGACGGCATTGCCGCTGATGACCGCGCCGTCCGCGAACGACGTGCCCTGCTCGCCCGCAGATAGATCCCGCCGCCCTGGCGACGGGCGGCTGCGGCTGGCGGCTGGCAGCTGGGCGATCGGACGGCCGGGCGGTCAGGCGGTCAGGCGGCCGGACGGTCAGACGATTGGGTGGGCGGGGTGGATGCAAGCTAGCGGGAATGGCGCATTGTGCGCTAGATAATGCCCAGCCATAAACTGCATTGAAATGTCCGCTGGACACAGTGATATCGCCATTCATGAGCAAGACCGCCGCTTCCATGGGGCGCGCACAGCGGACGGCAATCTGGCCTTCTTGGGTCTGATCTGGGTGGGTTTGTGTCGGGATGACAGGACGTGCCACCGGGTTCCGCCTACTTCGCGGACGGCGGCGCGCCGCCGGATAAGGGCAACGGGATTGGCCGCACACTAAGCAGGGTAGGGAAATTCCTCACCCCTCTTTCTTTGGCGCTTGATGATCTTTTTGCCAGGTGATGGGTTCGGTCAGGCTCAAGATCGAGTAATTTACGGTATGCGAATGAACAAACCACTTAAGGGTCTTCCATGGGATTGCTTTCAGCGGTCGTGAACGCGGATACCGCGCTGGATCTGGGCACCGTCCACTCGCGTATCTTCGTCCCCGAACGGCAGGTGCGCATCTGCGCGCCTTCGGTCGTCATGGTCAGTCGCGCCACCGGGCGACCCCTTGTCGTTGGTGAGGCCGCGCTGAAGGGAGACCAACTGGGCTGGCGTGACATGGAGCTCGTCAGACCGGTTTGGAATGGCACCGTCACCGAATACGGCGCGGCCGTCGCCCTGGTTCGCTGGTTGCTGAAGGCCGCGCACCGGGGGCGCGGCCGAGTGCGGCCCCGGGTGGCGGTCGCGGTCCCTTCGGGCGCCGCGAAGATGGAACGGCGAGCCCTGGAACAGGTGATCTCGCGAGCCGGGGCCCGTCAGGTGGTGCCCGTCGACCACGGCCTTGCCGCCGCGCTCGGCCACCACGCCGAAGGATCAGGGATCTCGGCACGGATGGTGGCGGACCTGGGCGGGAACGCGACCAAGATGGCGATCGTCGCCAAGGGGCGGGTCTGGGCACACCGGACGCTGCCCGTGGGCGGCCTGCGGCTCGACCAGGCGATCGCCGCGTGGGCCTTGCGCGAGTACCGGCTGGTCGTGAGCCTGGAGGCGGCCGAACGGTCGAGAGTGCAGGCCGAGACCCTGATCGTCGAGGCGGGCGACCACGAGCCGCTGGAGATCTGCGGCCAGGACCTCGACACCGGCAAGCCGACCGTCCACACGGTCACGGCCGGAGAGGTCGCCGCCGCGTCCACGCGGGTGTTCGACCAGATCGTTGAGGCACTGGAGGACCTGCGCAACTCCTGCGATCCCGAACTGACCCGGCAACTGCTGATCCACGGCCTGGTGCTGTCCGGTGGAGGGGCGCTGGCGCCGAGGCTGCCCACCTTGCTGTGCCAGCGACTGGATCTGCCCGTGCACGTGAACGCATGCCCGCAGGACGCGGTGGTCCTCGGCGCGGCACGCTACCTGAGCGGCCCCTGGACCAAGAAATTCAAAAAGCAACCGGAGTCACTGGGGGAAATACCAGCGACTCCGGTACCTGTCAGCGACTGAGAGCCGAACCAATGGGAAATTTCGATGCAACGATTCCGGCCACCCGGGAGGAGATTCCGGCGAGCCCGGAAGAGACTCTGGCCGCCTGGTTCTTGGAGCAGGCCGGCAGCTGCTGCCGCGAAGGGGACGTTCTGGAGCTGGGTCCCACTGCCCTGGGGGCGTCCCGATTCTGCCGGGAAGGCGAGAGCTACCTGACGCCGGATTTGAGCACGACCGACTGGAAGGCGCTACGGAACGAGTACACAAAGCGCTTCCGATTCGTACACCTTATGGCGACCGGTGGCTACGACGAACTCCTGACCGGCATCGAGACCGTACGTTTCCTGCTCCGCGCCAACGGCATCTTCGTCATCAGCGGCTACCGGACGGGAGACAACCCCGCTTCGGCCGCTGCCGTTTGGCAGTCGGTCCTGGCCGGAACGCTGCGTCCTATCTGCACCACCAGGCAGCGCTTCTACGGAATGTGGGGCGACGCCGGTCCCATTCAAAACGAACTTCTCGTATGGATGGCCGGCCACGTTTCGGGCTACGCCGCAGAAGTCCACAACATCGCGAGACACCGACTGCTCCACCTCAACATCACCTAGCCCTGGCACCTGGACGACACCACCCATACCCACGCCGGACCCGCCATGCCTGACCCACCCACGCCGGCCGTGACATGACCACTGCGTCGCGCCGAACTCGCCGTAGCCCGACCGCCACGCGGGACAGGCGAGGGCGGAGCACCCACGCCGGGCTCGACATGGCCGGACCGTCCGCGCCGGAACTCGCCATGGCCGCACCACCCTCGCCGGAACTCGCCGGGGCTGAAAGACCCCCCGCGCCGGGCTCGCCGTGGCTGGAGCAACCCAACGCGGGCTCGACATGACCAGAGCGCCCGCGCCAAGACCGCCGTAGCCCGGCCGCCCACGCGGGACAGGCCATGGCGAAGCACCTGCGCCGGAACTCGCGGGGCTGGAAGATCCCGCCGGGCTCGTGGCTGGGGCAACTCAACGTGGGCTCGCCATGACCACTGCGTCGCGCCGAGGTCGCGGGGCTGGAAGATTCGCGACGGGTTCGGTTGTCTCGGCTAACGAACCCCCTCCCGCCTGCATGATTACGCACCGTGCTTACATGGGGACTAGATGCAACCCGGACGTTGTGAGGGGGCACGTCATGGGAACCTTCGCGCTCAGGTCGGAGGCTGACATGGGTCGGCTGCCGGCTGGGCCGCCATGAGCCGGGGACGGGCCGGCGGCAGCCGGATGCGGCTCTACTTCTGGGCAACGGTGATCACGCTCGGCGGGTTCCTGTTCGGTTACCAGACCGGGGTGGTGTCCGGGGCGCTGCTGTTCGTGCGGGAGGACTTCGACCTCGGGTCTGTGGCGCAGGGCGCCGTGGTCAGTGTTCTGCTCCTCGGTGCCGCCGTGGGCGCGCTGGCCGCGGGCCGGCTCGCCGACCGGCTCGGGCGACGGCCCACGATGCTGGCCATCGCGATGATCTTTGCGCTGGGCAGCCTGCTCGCGGCGTTCGCACCCGACTTCTGGCTGCTGCTGGCCGCGCGCCTGATCCTGGGCCTGGCGGTCGGCGCGTCCTCCTCGCTGTGTCCGGTCTACCTTTCCGAACTGGCTCCGGCCGAGATCAGGGGAAGGCTGGTCACGGCCAACCAGGTGACGATGACCCTGGGCATCCTGGTCTCCTACGTCGTCGACCTCGCGCTGTCCGGCTCGGGGAACTGGCGGGCGATGTTCGGGGCCGGGTTCGTGGTCGCCGTACTCATGGTGCTCGGGCTCTTCGCCGTGCCGGAGTCGCCCGCGTGGCTGGCGGGGCGCGGCCGTGAGGATCGTGCCAGGAAGGTGCTGGCCGGCACCACCGATCCGGACACCGTCGAACGCACGCTTGACGACTACCGGAAGGACGAGCAGGACGACTCCGGGGAACAGGCGTCGGCCCGCGAACTCCTGCGTTCGAGCACGGTAAGACCGATCGTGCTGGTCGGGCTGGTGCTGGCGGCACTCCAGCAGTTCGCGGGGATCAACGCGCTGCTCTACTACGCGCCGACCATCATGGAGTCGACGGGGCTGGACGCCTCCAACGCCCTCATCTATTCGATCATCATCGGCGCGATCAACCTCATCATGACGGTGATCGCCACCGCGCTCACCGACCGTGCCGGGCGCAGGACGCTCCTGCTCATCTCGCTGTCGGGCATGCTGGTGGCCTCGGTGCCCCTCGGCTGGTCGTTCCTCGGCCTGTCCGGCCAGAGCCACAGCGTCGTCGCGCTGATCTCCATGCTGGTCTACATCGCCGCCTTCGGTCTCGGCCTGGGCCCGGTCTTCTGGCTGGTGAACTCCGAGATCTACCCGCCGTTCGCCCGCGCCCAGGCGGCCGCGCTGGCGACGATGGTCAACTGGCTGGCCAACTTCGCGGTCAACCAGGCCTTCCTACCGCTGGCCGGCCTGATCGGGCAGGGCTGGACGTTCTGGGTCTTCGGCGCCGTCTGCCTGGTGGGCCTGATCTTCGTGGCGAAGTACGTGCCCGAGACCCGTGGACGTTCGCCCCAGCAGATCGAGGACGACCTGCGCGAACGAGTGGGCGCGACAACCTGAGGACCGCTACGAGGGCGGGCTTCTTCAAGACCTCGAACATGTCGGCGCCGTGGCCCTGGTGATCGCGCGTTGATCAGCCGGGGCAGCTCCGACGAAACTGGCGCGGGGTGATGTGCTCCAACGCGTTCAGCTTCATGGTGCCGAGGTCGCCGGGGTTGGCGCCCTGCCGCAGGCTCGGCACCCGTTCCGCGAGGCCAGCGGGGGCCAGCACCACCGGCATGAACCAGCCCAGCGCGACTTCGGCCACGGGTACGTTCGCCGAGCCGGTCAGAGCGGCGCCGTGCGGGAAGCCGTACATCATCCCGAACAGCACCGCGAGGCCCGGAGCCGCGCCGAGGTGGCGGGGATCAACTCGAAGTGGCGGTCGCCACATGAGGTTCGGAGCGCTGTCCCGGCTGACGGGCGTCAGCGTGCGGGTCGCTGCGTTAGGCCTGCTCCGGCCGCTGCGGAGACCGAGCGGCTATCGCGAGTACCGGGCGGAGGACGCCGCGACGGTGCGGGGCGTCGCCGCCGGGATCGGCACCGCGACGGTCGGTGAGCTGCGGCCGTGCATGACCGACGACGGCGAGGCGCTCACACCGGCCCCGGACCTGCATGGCGAACGTGTGCGGCTCAGCGCCGCGGCGGCCGAGCTCCTGGCCGCGCGACAGGCTCGACACCCCTCATCGAGACCACCGAACGGCTCGACCGTTCAGCGGACTGCGACGCCTAGCCGAGTATGGCGCTGAGAGCGGCGGCGGCGTCGAGGAGCGCCTTGGAACGAGCCTCGATGCCGGCGTCTCGGGCGGCCAGCGCGGACATGACGTCCTCCAGGCGGCGGGCGCGCCGCAGTTCCGGCATGAGCGCCCGCAGTGCCGGAACGCGGTAACCGGCCAGACGCAGCTGGTGAACGATCCGCGCGTCCCGCACCTGGGCCGGGGTGTATCGCCGCGTACCCCGCTCACGGTCGGGAACGACGAGGCCCTCCGCGTCCCAGTGCCGCAGGGTCGAGGGGCGTATCCCGAGGGCGGCGGCGAGTTCGGAGACGCTCATCGCGTCCGACGAACGGACGTCCTCGATCGGCTCGCCGGAGATCGCCCGCGCGGCCTCCTTGGCCTGCCTGAGTCCGGTGCGTTCGGCGTCGAGCCGGGCGTGCGCCGCGTCGAGGAGGGCGAGCACCGGCGAGGCAGGGAACCGGTGGGCGGCCCGAACGATTCTCTTGGCCTCGGTCGGGCCGACGCCCGCCGCAAGAGCCCGGTAGGCCAGCGCGGAACGCACGTGCCGTTCCCCGTAGACGCGATAGCCCGAGGCCGTACGCGTCGCTGGCGGAAGTACGCCGTCGCGCTCCAGATTGCGCACCTGTTGGACGGAGTAGCCCGCACGCCGCGCGACGTCGACGGTACGTAGCTCAACCGATTTGAGACTGGCACCACAAAACCCCTCAACAACCCGCCCAAAGTCTCCATAAGCACTTTAATGCAACCCTGGAACGCATGACGATGGAAGAGATCATCACCTTCGTGGACGGCCTCGACGGCGTGCTGACCGTCCAGCCGTCACCCGGAGACGGCTCGCCCGAACTCAGCTGGGGCGACACGTTCTTCTACTACGCGCCCGACGGGATCGTTCCGACGACCCAGCCGTTCGCGACGATCGTGACCAAGAACTACCCCGGCGACGAGTCCTCCCGCCTCGACCGGCCGGGCACCTTCCGCGTGAACGTCTCCGCCGGGAAGGACGCGTTCGCTCACTGGACCGGCCACACGCCACGCGACGACGTCGACGACACGGTGACCGCACACCCCGTCTACGGCAGCGTCAGCTGGCTGGCGGTCGTGAACCCCGGCCCACGCACCGAAACGGCGACCCGCGACCTGCTCCGCACCGCACACCAACTGGCACGCGCACGCCACCAACGCCGCACCGGTTCGGCAAGGGCTTAGGCGCGCTTTTCTTTGATGAGCTGGTCCAGGCCCGCCAGGATCCGGTCGAGCCCGAAGGCCCAGCCGTTGTCGGGCGGCGCGTCGTGGGCATCGTTCACGGCACTGAGGATGTGCCGGAACCGGTCTCCATGCCCGCGCAGGAGTTCGGCGAGCTCGGGGCGGGCGCGGCGCTCGTCGGTCCACGGCTGGGTGCCCGCGCCCGCCGCCGCCTGAGTGTTGCGAATGTGCCCGCTGAGCAGGAACACCGCGTCGATGCGTTCGGCGCCGCTGAGCGGTGTGCCGGCGAACGCGCTGAGGGCGCTCTCGGTCCAGCCGATCTCCCGTGGCCCGATGGCGCGGTCGCCAGTGGTGGCGGTGGGCAGCCACGGATGCTTCTGCCACGTCGCGCGCATGAGCTCGGCCCAGCGTTCGATGCGCGGACGCCAGCCGCCCCGGATGTGCGTGACGTCCGGTGGTTCGCCAACGGCCGTTTCGATCATGACGGCCACGAGCTCGGCCTTGCTCGACACATGACGGTAGAGCGCCATCTTGGTGACGTCGAGGTTCGCCGCGACCCGCTGCATCGACACGGCCTCGATGCCCTCGCCGTCGGCGATGTCGATCGCGGCGTTCACGATCCGGTCGACGGTGAGGACCAGACGGGCCTCCCGGGTCGGACGTGCGTGCAGCGCCCAGAGCAACCCGAGGTTCTTCTGATCGCCGGTATCGGTCATCGGTTCCCGTCCACTGCGTTGGGCCTTGCTCGCGCCCAGCCTCGTGTCTACAGTACGCAATGTGTCCGCCGGACACAAAGCTTCCCGAGGAAACACGAGCCGAGAGAACGCGCACATGAACTGGACCCTCGAAGTCGTATCGGTACCGGTCTCGGACGTCGACCGCGCCAAGGCCTTCTACGCCGACCAGCTCGGTTTCGTCGTCGATCACGACACCAAGGGCAGCGCCGGCATGCGCTTCGTTCAGCTGACCCCGCGGGGGTCGGGCTGCTCAGTGGTGCTCAGCAACCGCCCCGTAGGCATGGAGCCCGGCTCGCTCAAGGGCGTACAGCTCGTGGTGAACGACGTGAAGGCCGCACGCGCCGAGCTCGCGTCGCGCGGAGTGGACGTCTCCGAGGTCATGGTCCATGCCAGGGAAGGGCAACGTCCCATGCGCGAAGGCGACGACCTCAACAACGTCGGCATCTGCTACTTCGACGACCCCGACGGCAACAGCTGGGCCATCCAGCAAATCACCGCGCGCGACTGACACCAAGCCGGTCCGAGAACCGACACGAACACAACCCGCCACACCCGAACGTCCAGGAACCCCCAAGACCTACAGGCCGCACGGACGCGCACCCTCTGGACGTACACGCACGAACGGACCGACGTCCACGAACGCACTAGACGTGTGGGGGTGCTCGAGGCCTGCATCTTGCGCGTATGGGTGCGGGGACGCGCTGGGTGGGCGCTTGTGGTTGTGCACGGACGGCTGCTTGGTGTGCGCTCTTAGACCTGTTCGTTCTGGCTCTGGTGTCTCACGATGTGCGCCTCCGAGCTCTTCTTTAGAGGAGGAGGATTTCGTGATACGTCGAATCCTGTTCGTGTGCGCGGTGCTGCTGATGGCTTCGGGCGTCGCGATCGTTCCGGCTGGGGCTGCCGTTCCCCCGCCTCCGGCTCGTGCCAACAGCTCCGCCAGGCCCGTCTACTTCGTGCCCGGCTTCAGCTCGGCCAGCTCCCACGGCAACCTCTGGGAGGGCCAGTGGAAACCGGTGTACGAGGCGATGCAGCGTTGGGGGTGGAGCGGCTCGGCGCACGTCGTGTGCTTCTACGCCAACGCGTCCGGGTGCAACACCCGGATCGAGTCCGGCTCGTACGCCCTGGCGTTGCGGTGGCTGGGCAGCCGGCTCGCCTGGAACATCTACAGCTCCTACACCGTGCACGGGCGGTACGTCGATGTCATGGCCCACTCGATGGGCGGGCTCATCGTTCGCGCGGCCGTCACGGGGGTGAGCAAGAAGGACCCTGAGTACCCGCCCGCGCTCTACATCGAGGACGTGGCGACGCTCGGCACCCCGCACAGCGCCCCACCGCTCGCCCGGCTCTGCGCCAGTGCCACAGGAAGCCAGCAGTGCGTCGACATGGAGGAGGGCTCGGCGTTCCGGAGATGGCTACTGGAGAACCCGAACACCGGCTACAACTACGGGCCTGACTGGACGCTGCTCGGCAGCGACGCCGACGGGACCGTCCCGACGTACGCGGCTCACGGCATGCGCGCCGGTCACTACGTCCGCTACTACGAAGCGGGAGGCATCGACCATAGCGAGCTGGTCTCGCTGACGAGCGGTGCCTATCCGCAGTCGTACTGGAACTACTACGACAACACCTGGCACAACGACGCGACCGGGGCCGTGCCTATCCGGTCCGCCAGGAACGCCCTCTACTACTGGAAAGACTGGTAGGACGGCGGCCGAGGCCAGGCTCATCCCTGGCCTCGGCTATCGCGACTACAGGGTGCAGCCCGAGTAGAGCAGCGGACCCGCCACCGAGTTGTCCTGGTAGATCCACAGACAGGCATGGGCGACCGGCTTCCAGTGACCCCAGTTGAACAGACTCGTGAGGTAGTGCCACTGGCCGTCGCCATTCAGCTTGGTGCTGCCCGCGTTCTGCCGGCCCAGCGGGTTGCCTGGCGCGTCGTAGACCTCGATCTCCGCCACGATCCAATGCGCCGAGGAGCAGAACACATTGAACCCGGCACGGGCTTCGTAGTTGGTGTAGGTCAGATTCGGCGCCGCGCCGACAGTGCAGTCGGCCACCGAGCGGTCCGGCCTGGGCGCGGCGGTCGCGGCACCGGCGGACGCGATCACCATGCCGCAGGTCAGCGCTGTGATCAGGGCTTTCTTCATGGAACTTCCCTTCCGGGGGATGCGGTCAACCGAACCGCACGCTCATGGGAATCCGGCTGCCGAACGTGACGAAGACGTTCGGGGCGCAGAACGAGTCGGCGTAGAAGTGCTGTTTCCCCCCTCTGCTGTCAGTCCTCGGGCGGCTTGAGCCGAGGAGGCGTGACGCAGCAGGGAACGTTGCCGATCCGCACCTTCTCTACTCCCCTCCGACCACGTCCGGTCACCAAGAGTAAAGAAACGGTCATTGTCCGTGATAGCGCGCTATCCAGTGCTCCGCCCCGCCCGCGCGTCCTACTCAGCGCCTGGCGGGCGGTCTCCGGCTCCTAGGAGCAGCCACTCCTGGAGTTGGCGGTGGCGGAACTGGTAGGCGGTGCCAGAGACGCGCAGCAGCCCCAGCCGGTGGCAGTGGTCAAGGAACAACGCCCCGAACCGCCAAGGATTCGAGCCGCGCAACGCACCGACCGCGACGGCGACGGCGACGGCGACGGCGACGGCGACGGCGACGGCGACGGCGACGGCGACGGCGACGTGATAGCGCACCCACACGCTCCCGAAGATCGTGCTGTTGGCTGACGACGGCACCTCCACGAGGGCCAAGCCCACCGCGATGACGAGCGCCCCCGCCAGGAGGACCAGCGGAACCCTCAGGAGGCCACCTTTTCGGCTGGATAACGTCCGTTCGGATCGCGAAGGCGCACCACTGCGGGCACGTACTGGTCCAGGAGCAAGGCGTTGACCTCGTTCCTGTACGCGGCGGCATCGGCGGAAGGGCCCGGGAGAAGAGCGGCCGGGTCGCCGTCATTGAGGAAGACGGTCAGGGCGAGGGTCAGCCGCCAGGGCGTCGCGAGCTCCTCCGCCACCAGTCCGCCGGGGTCGTCCTCCAGCGCCTCCAGCACCGGCGCGCACCGGCGCAGGTCGTCCTCATCGCGCAGTTGCTCCCGCAGGTAGGCGGCCGACCCGTGACCGCCCATGGGGACCAGCTCGACATGGGTGGCGCGGTCGAGTGCCTCGGGCAGCCGCCGGTATTCGCGGGGGCGGCAGGTGGCGACGACGGGCGCGCGGTCGCGTCCCAGCATGTAGGCGTTCAGCGCGTTGACGAGGGCGGACGCCCGTTCGGAAGCGTGCTCAGCGTCCATCTCGTCGAGCCCGTCGAGCACGGGCAGGATGCGCCGCCGCCGCACCAGGTCGGCGGTGTCGGCCTCGTTCAGGCCGAATCGCCTGGCCAGATGGCCGGCCAGCCAGGTCTCGAACGGCGTCCGGGTGTCCACGGCGACGGCGCTGATCAGCACGGGCACGGGCCCGGCAGGGTCACGGCGTCGTTCTTCCAGCAGCTGGATCAGCAGTTCCAGGGCGAGCACGGTCTTGCCCGCGCCTGCCTTGCCCAGGACCACCAGGCGTCCCGGGGCCGCCGCCCCACCCCAAACCCGGCCATAGCGAGCTACAGTAGGCCGCTTTCATGATCCATTGGCTGCCGTCCTCCCGTCCGGCTCGGGGAGGGTCAGTCGTCGCTGAACGGGCTCCGGTGCGGGCAGCTTCCCGTTCACGGGCGTGCATTGCCGAACGATCCGGTCGGCGGCGTCGGGCAAGAACGGGGCGAGGTGCTCGGCGATGTCATGGCAGCTACGCAGGAGCGTGGCCAGGACCGCATCCAGTTGCCCGTGCTCGCCGTGCTCGCCGTGCTCGCCGTGCTCGCCGTGCTCGCCGTGCTCGCCGTGCTCGGCCTTGGCCAGCTCCCACGGACGGACGTGGTTGATGTAGCGGTTGGCTTCGTCGACGATGTCCCAGACCGCCGCCGTGGCCCGCCGGAAGTCGAAGTCGGCCAGCGCTGATCCGATCAGGTCGGCCGCCCGCCGCGTGGCCTGGTCCAGGGCATGGGCGTCAGGCGCCGATGCCTTGGCGACGGGAGGAATCCCGTTCCGGTATCGATGAATCATGCTGACGGTGCGGTTGACGAGGTTGCCGAGTCCATTGGCGAGCTCGTCGTTGGCGCGGCTGACGAGGCGTTCGAGCGTGAAGTCGGCGTCGCCGACGCGCGGGACTTCGCGGAGCAGCCACCAGCGGACGGGGTCGGTGCCGTACCGCTCGACCAGCGCGGCGGGATCGACGGTGGCCCCGCCGGACTTGCTGAGCTTGCGGCCGTCCACGGTGAGGTAGTCGTGGACGAAGACGCCGGTAGGAAGCGCCTCGCCCGCCGACAGCAGCATGGCGGGCCAGTAGACGGCGTGAAAGCGAAGCACTCCCTTGCCGACCAGATGGATGCGGTGGTCGGCCTCGGTCCACCAACGCCGGAGGGCATCGCCGCCCGTGCCGTAGCCGAGTGCGGTGAGGTAGTTGCCCAGCGCGTCCCACCACACGTAGATCACTTGGCTCGGGTCGCCCGGAACGGGGATGCCCCAGCCGTGGGCCCGGTCGGTGGAACGCGAGATGGAGAAGTCCTCCAGGCCGCCGGCGATGAACGACAGGACCTCGTTACGGCGTTCGGCGGGCTCGATCCGTACCGTCCGGGAGGCGATGAGGTCGTGCAGGGCTTCGGTGTAGCGGGACAGGCGGAAGAACCAGTTCTCCTCCGAGACCCGCTGAGGCCGAGTGCCGTGGTCGGGGCAGTGGCCTTGCCGGAGTTCCGCCTCGGTGTAGAACTGCTCGCAGCCCACGCAGTAGAGGCCCTCGTAATGCTTGCGGTAGAGGTCTCCCGAATCGGCACAGGCCCGCCAGAAGCGTTCCACTCCCTCCCGGTGACGCGGGTCCCGGCTGGTACGGATGACATCGTCGACCGACAGCGACAGCGGATCCGCCAATGCCACGAACTTGGCGGCGTTGGCGTCCACGAAGTCCTGGACCGCGACCCCTGCGGCTTGCGCGGCCAAGACGTTCTTGAGCGAGTTGTCGTCGGTGCCGGTCTGGAATCTGACCTGCCCGCCACGGCGACGGTGATGGCGGGCGAGGACGTCGGCCTGTACGAGCTCCAACGCGAAGCCCAGATGCGGCCGGGCGTTGACGTAGGGGATCGTGGTCGTGAGGTAGGTGCGCGGTGGTGTCATGGGAACCTCCAGATCGAGTTCCGGGGCTCCCGACCGCGAACATGAATCGAGGCCCCGTCACAGGGCCTCGGAAACGTTCGTCCGTGCAGCGTCAGCGGCCCCGCGAGCGGGGCATCATCGCTTGGCGAGCGGACGTGTTCATGAGGTCATGGTAGCCCGGCGAACGTGACGCCGCCCGCCGCAGTACGCCACGGACGCCGCAATACGCGCCGGACGCCACATTTCGCGTCCCGCGCCGGAATCCTCATCGCGACCAGAGGTCTCATCGCGGCACCGGAGGTCTCATCGCGGTGACGGAAGCCGTTACGTGGCCCGTTCGGTAGCTATCGCACCGGTAAGTTCTTACCTCGCCACTGTGCGTATCTGTTTGTGTCGCGAGGGTAGTCATTCCTCTACGAGACGAGAGGAGCCTCAACGGACGGGTGTGCCCTGCCCATGCCGCCCGCGCGTCGTCACCCCCCAACGCAACCGAGATTGGAAAGGGCATGAGAAGAGCCAGTCTCAGACCGGTAGTGGACGAAGTGCTCGGCACCCCGGACGTCCAGGCCATGACCGCCGCGACCGCCGCCCAGCTCGGGATGTCGACCGAGCAGGCCGAGGCGAAGCTCAGGGCCTGTCTTCCACCGTTGATCCCGACACAGGAAAAGCTGGCCGCGCGGCTGACGCGCCGGACCATGTACCCCGCCATGGGGTTGTGCTGGGACCTGCGGATGGACCGGTCGGCCGCGGCCGAGATCTGCCGCCTGGGCGAACGTCACCCGCTCGTCTTCCTGCCACTGCACCGTTCGTACGCCGACCCCATGATCCTTACCAGAGTCTTCCAGACGGCCGGGCTGCCGCCGACCATCCGGTTCGCCGGAGACAACCTGTCCTTCTGGCCCCTCGGAAGTCTGGGCCGCCGGACGGGTACGGTGTTCATCCGGCGAAGCTTCGTCGGTGACCGTCTGTACGCGCTGGCCGTCCGAAGCTACCTCCGCTATGCGGTACGCCAGGGCCTCAACCTGGAGTGGTACCCCGAGGGCGGCCGATCGCGGACCGGACGGCTCCGGCCGGTCCGGAACGGCCTCATCCGCGACCTGATCGATGCCCTGGACTCCTGTCCGTCCGGCGATGCCTACGTGGTGCCGGTGACCGTCTCGTACGAAATCCTCCCCGATGCCGAGCAGCTCGTCGCCGAGGACGCCGGAGTCACCAAACACCCCGAGGGGATACGGTGGTTGGTCGATCATTGGCTGACCTGCTGGCGGTTGCGCGGCGGGCGTGCATGGGTCAGTTTCGGCAGTCCGTTCTCGATCCGGGAATGCACAGGCCAAACGCAAGCGGGCGCCAGTACGTGGAGGGCGGCCCGCACCGTCGCCACCGAACTCGCGGGTCGCCTCCGGGCCGCGAACCCCATCACTCCCGGAGGCCTGCTCCTGCTGCTCCTGACGGGCGGGCACCGTGAGCCCCGTGACGTATGGCAGATCATGCGCGAGCTCAAGCCGCTGATGGCGTTCGTCGGCGATCGCGCTATACCGACGGTGGACCTGCAGGCGCTGGCCTCACAGGCGGAGGTCCAGCATGTACTGGAGCGACTCGTACGTGCAGGCACGGTCGAGACCACCGGCGATGCCGCCTTCCCCCGGCGCTATCGGATCGGCTCCGCACAGGCCCGGCTGGCGGCGTTCTACCGGGAACAGGCCGCCCACTGGTTCGTGCCTCGCGCCATCGCCGAACTCGTCCTGGCCACCACCAGCTACGGCGCGGCCGTTGAGGCCGAGGCCGAGGCCGAGGAACGCGCATCGCGCCTCCACAGTGTGCTCGGCGGGTTGTTCCCACTGCCTGAGCTGCCGGCGTTCCTGGAGAGCCTGCACCGTGAGCTGGCCGCGATGGGCTGGCCGGGGGAACGAGTCGGCGCCGACGCGGCACCGGATCCCGTCCGCCTGCTGACCGCCCAGCCCCTTCTGCTGGCACACCGCGTGCTTGGCGGTGCGCTGGAGGCCGCGCTCGCGGCGGCCACCGTCCTCGCCGACGACCCGACGCGGACGGAACGCCCCGAACTCCCGGCCGGCAACGGCGCGCTCACCGGGCGCTGGCCCGAGTCACGGTCACAGGAACGGTGGCGTGCCGCGGTCACCGCCGCGACCAAGGCCACCAACAGCGGCCAGGACACCGAGCGTCGCGCCGAAAGGCGGCAAGCCCACGCCGCCGAGCTGGCCACCCTGGTACGCGCACTCGACTTCCTCGCCGACCTCGACACCCATGCCGCCGCCGACCAGACCCGGCCGACGGCCGACGGCGAGATGCCGACCGTGAACGAGACCACCGACGACCAGAGTCCGGCCACGTTCAGTACCGACGAGACCGGCGCCGCGGCCCCGGCGGTGCCGCTGCGCTTCGCCGACAGCAGGACTCTGGCCCGCGGCATCGTCCGCACCGATGACGGGAGCGAGAAGCCATGACCGAGACGTCCCCCCTCGCAGCCGTCCAGGAATCCAGCGAGACGTCCACCGGCACCGGCGTCCCCCGGCCGTCCATGGCCGAGCAGGCCCGCATCGCCGAGATACTCGCCGGTCCGCGGGGCGCGCAGATTGGGGCGTTCTTCGACTTCGACAGCACCGTCGTAGCGGGGTACTCGGTCACAGAGTTCCTCAACGCCCGGCTGCGCCGTCTCGCGGCCGAACCAGCGCGACTGCGCCAGTTGGTCAGCACGGTCGGCGTAGCCGGATTCCTTCGGCCGGCGTCAGTTGCCGGACGCAATACGAACAACGACGAACTGCGGGCCGTCTACGAGCTCGCGCTGTCGGCCTGGGCAGGCCGCAGCGAGGAAGAGCTCGACTCCATGGGCGCACGCGCCATGGCCGAACGGCTGAACTGCCAGGTCTGGCGGCTCATCCAGGCGCACCATCACATGGGCCACACCGTTGCCCTGGTGTCGTCGGCGCCCCGTTGTCAGCTGGCGGCGCTGGCCCGTGAGCTGGAGGTCGAGCACCTGCTGTGCACCGAGCTGGAGATCAAGGACGGCACGTTCACCGGCCGCCTGGCGGGCGACCCGCTGCTGCGCGGTGCCGACAAGGCCGAGGCGGCCGCCGCCTTCGCCACGGCGCACACCATCGACCTGTCCCGCAGTCACGGCTACGCCGGCACCCGCGACGACCTGGCGTTCCTGCGGACGGTCGCGCGACCTTGCGTGATCAGCCCCAACGGCGCCACGACCCGCGCCGCCGCCACTGCCCGCTGGCCGGTGCTGCCGCTGGACCGGCGCCCGCCGCGTCCAAGCACCGTGGCCCGCTCCCTCCTGGCCTGGGGCAGTCTCGCGCCGATGCTGACCACCGGCGCGGGGGTGAACGTGGCGGCCGGACGGGGCGCACGGGTCAGCGGACTGGAGCTCGCGCTGGCCAGCCGCACGTACATGCGGATCGCGGGAGTGCGGCTGCGGGTCGAGGGAGAGGAACATCTCTGGTCCCGGCGGCCCGCCGTGTTCATCATCAACCACCAGAGCCCCCTGGACGTGACCATCGCCATCCAGCTCGCGGAGCACGGCGTCACGTTCGTGGCCAAGGACAGCATCCAGCGCGTACCGGGACTGACCCGGGTGACCGACCTTGTCTACGTCGACCGTAGTTCAACGAGGGCGGCACTGCGGATGTTCACCGACGCCGTCGACAGGCTACGCCGCGGCACCTCGGTCATCATCGCCCCCGAAGGCACCCGGTCCCTGACCCCCAGCCCCGGAACGTTCAAGAAGGGGGCCTTCCTCATCGCCAAGAGAGCGGGCGTTCCGGTCGTCCCGATCATCATTCACAATTCCGCTCAGCTCATGCCGCGTTCCGCCATGACGACCGCGGCTGGCGAGGTGCGCGTCACCGTCGCCCCGCCCATCGACGTCTCCGGCTGGAAAGTGTCCGAGCTCGACCAGCGGATCACCGCTGTCCGGGACCTCTATCTGGCCACGCTGACCGGCTACCGCTAACCGGCTCCCACCGCGGCCGACCACCACCGCATGCCTTCGCGGAGGCGGGGCGACGCGCCGCCAAGGCCATCCACAGGATGTCGCGGGTGCCGGCAGACCCAGCCTCAGCTCCGCAAGCGCGCCCCTATGCGAACCGCTTTATTCCGCTGGGACCACAATCGCGGGAAATGCCAGAGCAATGCTCCATCGAACGCCGGCTCCGCAAAGTGGCCTAACCCAATCCCGGATTCCCTACGTCGTCCGATGACCCAATTGCTCGCTCATATCCGCTCAACCCCGGCATTGCCTGCTTATTACGGAGAGTCAAGTTTTGATTTCGTAAGGTAATGGTATGTGAAGGGGTGCGTCACGCCCGGGTTCGGATCGTCAGTTCTTGGGCTGCGCATGTCCCGGCCGGCATCGACGCCAAGGAACACCGATGACCACCCCCCACTCCAGGCGGCCGGCGAGCCGGACCAGGCCCTCGCCATGGACCGGACACCCGCTCCGTCCGGCGACGGACCGGCCCGCACGCAAGGCCGACCACCTCGTTCTCCAGCACATCGACCAAGGCCTCCACCAGCTCACCGACCAACCCGTTCATCGGCACACCGTTGAGCACCCCCACCAACACACCGCCCCGCGCGGCCCTCGGTGTGCTGTTGGCGGGCAGAGTGGTGGGTGCGGGTGAGCCGTCTTCGCCGTCGGGTGGGGCATGGCACCTCGCTGTCGTGCTATCCCGGCGGACTGGCCGGTTACGCGCGCTGGTGCGGGACCCATCGCCGGCGGCTGCTCGCCATCGGGCTCGTGCTGGGCGCCGTGCTGGGGCTGGTCTCGCTCGGGCTCGACAACCAGCTGTCCAACGGCGGGGTCGTCGCCGGCGGCATCGAGTCCACGAGAGCCGAGGCGGTGCTGGCAAAGCGCTTCGGCGCCGGCCCCGCCGACCTGGTGCTCCGGGTGACCGCGAACGACAAGGTCGACTCGCCCGAGGCGAGCAAAGCCGGTGTCAGGTTGAGCCGCTGGATCGCCGCGCAGGAGAACGTGAGGAGCGTCCAGTCCTACTGGATCTCCCTGGACCCGGTCCTGCGGTCCTCCGACCAACGCTCGGCGGTGATCCAGGCGGACCTTCCGGGCAGTGACGCCGACGCGGCACGGGCGGCCGAAAACCTGGTGCCACGCATAGCCGAACAGGCACGGCCGTTGCGCGTGACGGTCAGCGGAGCCGCGTGGGCCTCCGTGGAAGCGCTGCAGATGGCCAAACGAGATCTGCACCGAGCCGAACTCCTGAGCACGCCCCTGCTGGCCCTCATCTTGCTGCTGGCCTTCCGGTCGGCCTACGCGGCGCTCCTGCCGGTGCTGATCGGAGGACTGACGTTCGTCGCCACGATGGCCGCGCTCCGGCTGACCAGTCACGTGACGCTGGTCTCGGTGTACGCGCCGAACGTCGCGATCGGGCTGAGCCTCGGGCTGGCGATCGATTACAGCCTGTTCATCACCACGCGGTTCCGCGACGAGCTCAGACGCGGCGCCGCGGTCGAGGAGGCGTTGCAGCGGTCGATGATGACCGCGGGCCGCACCGTGCTCTTCTCCGGCCTCACGGTGGCCACGGCCACGGCCGGGCTGCTGGTCATCCCGGTCGGCGTGGTGCGGTCGCTGGCATGGACCACCATTCTCGTGGTCATCATGGGGGTCGTCTCCACCATGCTCGTCCAGCCCGCGATGCTGGCGACGGTCGGCGAGCGCATCAACCGGGGCGACCCGGTGGGGTGGCTACGCGGCCGGTCCGCGCGTCGGCGTTCCCCCGCCGACGTGAGAACGCACCGCGAGCCGCCATCGCGCCAGGCGCGTACGCGCCGGGCTCGGTCGCAGAGGAAAGACGACCGCGACGACGAACACGCCCTCTGGCATCGCATCGCGACACTGGCCACGCGGCGGCCGGTGTCGATGAGCGCGGTCTGCGTGGTGGTGCTGGGCCTGCTGGCTATCCCCTTCGCGCACATCCGGTTCGGCATGGCCGATGAACGTGTGCTGCCCACGTCCGCTGAGGCGCACGTCACCAATGTCGGCCTCAACCGCGACTTCTCCCTGCCCATCGAGCGCGACTTCTTCATCGTCCTGCCGCGCACCGACGCCGCCCGTGACGCCTCCTGCAAGAAGGTCGCCGCATACGCCGAACGGCTGGCCGCCGTTCCCGAGGTGGTCGCGGTACGGACCGTGACCGGCATCTACCGTGGCACCACCGGCGCCAGGGCGGGGCAAAAGGCCGAGCTGCCGAAGAAGGCACCGCGGGAGCAACGGTTCGGCTGCGGCGACGCCGCGCACGTGACAGGACCTCGGGCACCGGACCCGGCGAAGGTACGGGACGTCATGCTCGCGCGCCGCCACACCGCCGGCGGCGCGACGCTGGTAGTCGTGTCGGGGCCCCACGGCGTCCAGAGCGCGGGCGCCCGCCGCATGCTCGAACGGATCCGCGCAGTGCCCGCCCCCGGCGAACGCCTGATCGCCGGCCGGACCCCGCAGGCGATCAACAGCCTCGCGGTGATACGCGGGCAGCTGCCGCTGGCCGGAGTGCTGGTCATGGGCGCGGTGCTGGTGCTGCTGTTCCTGTTCACCGGCGGCCTGCTGGTGTCGGTCAAGGCGCTGGTGGTGGGCGCCATCAGTTTGACCGCCAGCTGCGGCGCCATCGTCGCCATCTTCCAGGACGGGCATCTGCGCTCGCTGCTGGGTGGCTTCACGGTGATGAACCAGGTCGAGCTGATGTCGCTGATCTTCACTGTCACGGTGGCGTTCGGGGTGTCGATCGACTACGAGGTGTTCCTGCTGTCGCGGATCAAGGAGTACTACCGGGCCGGCGGCGACCACACCGCCGCCGTGGTCCGGGGCATCGCCAGTACCGGCCGGCTGGTCACCGTCGCCGCGGTGGCGGTGGCGGTGTCGATGGGTTTCCTGGCCGTCTCCGGCCTCCAGCTGCTGAAGATCATCGGCTTCGGTCTGGCGTTGGGCGTGCTGGTCGACGCCACCATCGTGCGTGGCCTGCTCGTACCGGCCGTCATGCGGCTGACTGGCCCGGCCAACTGGTGGGCTCCGCGCCCGCTGGCCCGGTTGCACGAACGCGCCGGGCTGTCCGAGGCGGACCTGACCGAGCCTCGGCCGCACCGGCTCGCGCGAATGCTGGCGCTGCTGCGTGCTCCCGGACCATCCGGCGGCACCCACGTTCCCTAGTTCACCCCCAGTACAAGGAGTTGAGACCATGGACGCAGCCGACCCGGCCGCCAAGCCCACCTCCGCCGGACCATGGGGACTGACCGCGCACCCCGGCGAGCAGCCGGACCTGGAAACCATGATCGCCATGGCCCACCGCGTACTCTCCCTGCAGATGAAGCTGCTACGGCAACTGGAACAGGCCAGAAACTCCATCGACGGCCGCCCTCCGGCACCGACCCCGATGCCCGAGCAGCCGGAGCCGCTCGCCGAGCTGATCCACCAAGACGGCGGCGACCTGTGGCTCACCAGCCAGCAACGCAAGGTGCTGGCGCTGATCGGCCAGGGCATGTCCAACCGGCGCATCGCCAGAACGCTGGGCATCGCCGAGAACACGGTCAAGAACTACGTCCACGCGATATTCCAGAAGCTGGGCCTGCAATGCCGGGTCGAAGCCGCCCTGTACGCCCAACGCCACGGCCTGGTGGCAGACGAGCCCCACCACCTCCGCCCACCGGGCTGATGCACCCCCGGCGGGCACGCACCGTCCTCAAAGCCCCGCAGTACGAAAACGCTGGCTGAACCTAGCATCAAAGCTGTGCTCGGCTTCGAGCGCCTAACCGACCTGAGGAGTCCAAGATGCTCGTTGCCTTCTCCATAACCCCCCTCGGAATCGGCGAAGAGGTCGGCGAGGCCGTGGCCGAGGCCGTCCGCGTCGTGAGGGCGAGCGGCCTGCCAAACCGGACCGACCCCATGTTCACCACCATCGAGGGCGACTGGGACGAGGTCATGACCGTGATCAAGCAGGCCGTTGACGCCGTGGCGGAACGTAGTCCACGTGTCGGACTGACACTCAAGGCCGACCTCCGGCCCGGAGTGACGGACGGACTGACCTCGAAGGTCGAGACCGTAAACCGCCACCTCGCGGAAAGCTGACTTAGCATGCGTTGATTCCGTGGCACCAGCATCTCGGCGCCACGACGCGCATGGGACCGGTGTCCAGCAATCGGAAAACCAACTGACGAGTGCCAGCACAGAACGGAGTCAGCCTTCCGCGCCTTTGCCAGCCACATCGAGCCCTTCCCTGACCCGTCCCTAATCGCTACACCAGCTCCGTTAGAGCCGGAAATCGCACGGATGCACGCCTCATCGCGGGGGCGGCGGGGGGTTACAGGGCGTTTGGTCCCTTGGAGTCGGTTTGGTTTGTGGGTCAGGTGCCGCGCCAGGTGGGTGTTGATTGGCCGGTGAGGCGTCGGCTCATGAGGTCGATGGCGGCGAGGTGGATCATGGCTTCGGAGCGGGCGGGCAGGGCTTGGTAGTCGCGGACCAGGCAGTGGTGCTGCATCAGCCAGCCGAAGGTGGGTTCGATGACCCAGCGGCGGGGTTGGACGACGAATCGCCTGGTGGTGGGGTCGCTGGTCGGGTGCGCGGCGGCGGGGCCAAGGAGGGTCGCCGTTGACTGGTCGACTGTGAGCGGACGGGTGGGGCGTGCTCTGGAGCCGGTACGGCGTCGTTGGAGCAACGTTGGGTGAACGTCGTGGGGGCAAGCCGTTGCGGGTGCGGCCGCTGGCGGCGGGATTTTGGATGCCTGCGGCTGCCGCTGGGTGGAGTCCCTGAAGACGATCTAGTGGGTCCCGTTCGGGGACGATCCGTGCGGTGTGCGGGGAAGCCGGATCGTGACAAGGAGACCGCCGGTGGGGCGGGGTGTGAGGTCGAGGGTTCCGTCGTGTGCTCGGACGATGCTGTGCACGATGGCCAGCCCGAGGCCGACGCCGGCGTGTTCGTCGGTGCGTGTGCGTTGTGTTCCGCGTTGGAAGGGTTCGGTGAGGGTCGGTATGAGTTCCGACGGGACCCGAGGGCCGGTGTTCTCGACCCGCAGCACGCTGGTGTCGTGCTGCGATTCGGTGTGGACCGTGACGGTGCCGCCGGTGGGGAGGTTGTGGACGATGGCGTTCTGGACGAGGTTGGTCGCCATCCGCAGGATGAGCGCCGCGGAGCCGACGGTCTGTGTCGTCTCGCCGGTGACGTCGAGCGTGATCTGGCGCCGCTCGGCGAGGGGAAGCAGCGTTTCGGCGGTCTCTTCGGCGATCAGGGACAGGTCGACCAGCTCGCGGGGGAAGCTCCCTCGGTCGGCGCGGCTGAGCAGCAGGAGGGCCTCGGTGAGGTCGATCGCCCGCGTGTTGACAATGTGGAGGCGTTCGATGAGTTCGCCCTGGTCCCGCGCCGTGTCGTTGCGGATGACGTCCAGGAGTGTCTTCGAGATCGCCAGCGGGGTGCGCAGCTCGTGGGAGGCGTTGGCGGCGAACCTTTGCTGTTCGGCGATGTGGGATTGCAGTTGGTCGAGCATGGAGTCGAAGGCGTCGGCGAGTTCGCGAAACTCATCTGTGCGGCCCGGTAGCCGGATTCGGTGGGCGAGCGATCCGTTCGCGGCCATGCGTGTTGCGTCCGTTATGCGAGTCAGCGGTGCGAGCATCCAGCCGGCGAGGATCCACCCTCCCCCGAGGCCGAACACAAGCAGGAACGCCAGCACTACGGTTGCCGCTGGGACGAAGACGACTGGGCCGAAGCTGCCTGGGGCGAAGACGCGCTGGAAATCGGAGAGGCGGGGAACGGGAAAACCGTAGTCTCGCAGAAGGAACATCCACACGGCGGCGAGCAGCAGTGCACCCGCGAGCATGAGGAAGCCGGCGTAGCTGAGGGTGAGTCTGAGGCGAACGCTCAAACCTGGGGCTCTATCCACGGTCTCCTCCCTCACGCCCGGTGTCCGGTTGAGCGTCGATGCGGTAGCCGACGCCGGGCACCGTGGCGATCAGCCATGGTTCGCCGAGTCGTTTGCGCAGGGCGGAGACGGTGATGCGGACGGCGTTGGTGAAGGGGTCGGCGTTGGCGTCCCAGGCCCGTTCCAGGAGTTCTTCGGCGCTGACGACACCGCCTCGCGCGGCGACGAGGACTTCGAGCACGGCGAACTGCTTGCGGGTGAGCGCGACGTAGCGTCCGTCGCGGTAGACCTCCCGCCGGAAGGGGTCCAGCCGCAGGCCCGCGATCTCGCGGACCGGGGGTCGGGCGTGCGCGCGTCTGCGGTCCAGCGCCCTTAGCCGCAGGACGAGCTCGCGAAGCTCGAACGGTTTGGTGAGGTAGTCGTCGGCGCCGAGCTCGAACCCCGAGGCCTTGTCGTCGATCCGGTCGGCGGCGGTGAGCATGAGGATCGGGGTGCCGCTGCCGGAGGCGACGATGTGCCGGGCGATCTCGTCGCCGGAGGGGCCGGGGATGTCGCGGTCCAGGACCGCGAGGTCGTAGGAGTTGGTGCCGAGTAGTTCCAGGGCGGTGTCGCCGTCGGCGGCGATGTCGGCGGCGATCGCCTCCAGCCGCAGACCGTCACGGACGGCTTCGGCCAGGTAGGGCTCGTCCTCCACGATCAGCACGCGCATACCTGAAGGTTAAGCCGCACGGCATATCGCCGACATATGCAAACCGGACCCGCGCCCCCGGCACGGTGGCCGCGATCTCCTCTGCTTTTCACGACGTCTGCCCAGCCTTCTCGGGCGGGTCATGGCCTCACACGCTCAGCGCCCGGGCTCGGGGTTCGGGCATGGTGGCGGCGTCGACCAGGCGCTCGACCAGCTGCTCGTAGGGCAGTCCGGCTGCGGCGAACATTCTGGGTACCTGGGAGGCGGCGGCCATTCCGGGCATGGTGTTGACTTCGTTGAGGACGGGCCCGTGGTCGGTGAGGAAGAAGTCGACGCGGGCGACACCGGCACAGCCGATCGCGTCGAACATCCGCAGTGCCGCGCCGGTCAGGGCTGCCTGGTCCGCGCTGTCGATGTCGGCGGGCACGCTGAACCGGGCTGAACCGTCGTACTTGGACCGGGTGTCGAACAGGCCGCCGGCGTGGATCTCCAGCGGCGGTGCCGCCCAGCGGCGGCCATCGGCCTCACGCAGGACGGCCACATCGATCTCCCGGCCCGCGACGACGTCCTCGATCAGGATCCGGTCGTCGAATCGCGCCGCGGCGCGGAGCGCGGCGCGCAACTGGATGGCGTCGCGGGCCAAGGCGACACCGAAACTCGACCCGGCCGAGGCCGGCTTCACCACCACATCCCTCGCGAACTCGATGTCGGCGATCTCTGCCGCCGCCACCAGCCGGCCGGGAGCAGTGCGGAGCCCGACGGCCTCGGCCACGAGCTTGGTCGCCCACTTGTCCATGCCGAGCGCTCCGGCGCGCAGGCCCGAGCCTGCCATCGGCGTGTGGGCGAGGGCGCACAGTGCCGCGAGGGTCCCGTCCTCGCCGGCCGGGCCGTGGACCGCGGGGAAGACGACGTCGGCACGTTCGATGGCGCTCAGTGCCGCCGCCAGGGAATCGGCGGCCCGCGACCCGAGCGCGTCCGCGCCCCGCCTCCATGTCCCGTCGCGGTCGATGGTGAGCTCGTCGACGTCGAATCCGCTGGAACGCAGCGCCCGTGCGACCGCTGTGGCAGTGGCCAGGGAGACCTCGTGCTCGGCGTTCTCTCCGCCGCCGATCACCACTATCCGCCGTGTCATGCGATGCTCCTTTTCACGCGCGGCCCGATGCCGGTGACGATGGTGTGCGGGATGGTCGCGGCCCAGCGAGCCCAGTCCCCGATGGTCGGGGTCGCTTCCCCGTCCGGGCCGAACAGGGTCGCGGACGTGCCGACCGGGAAGGACTGGGCGCCGGTATCGATCACGATCTGGTCCATCGAGACCCGTCCGACGACCGGGAAGCGGCGCCCACGGACCTCGACGCCGGCCTGGGGCGAGAGCTCTCGCGGAATCCCATCGGCGTACCCGACGGGGAGGACGCTCAGATGGGTGGCACGATCGGTGACATGCGCGCCGGCGTAACCGACCGGCGTGCCGGCCGGTACCGCCGTCGTGTGCACGATCGGTGCGGTCAGCCGGGACGCGCCGTGCATCTCCACGGTCCCGGACGGATCGATACCGACCAGTCCCGCCCCGACGCGGACCATGCCGAAATGGGTCGCCCGGTCGGTCAGCGTCCCCGACGTGGCCGCGAGATGGGCAAGCGGCGATCTCAGCCCCGCCGCCCGGACCGCCTGCCACGCCTCCTGCATGCCGACGACCGCCGGCGCGTTCGCCGCGGGATCGGCCTGGTCGGCCCGCGGAAGGTGCCCCATCACACCCACGACGCGGACCCTCCGGGCCTGTTGACCACGCCAAGCCAGAGCGATCAGTTCGTCCCACTGCCCGCGGGGGCAGCCGCCACGGGACATTCCGGTGTCCACATGGAGATGAACCCGCACCGTCGACGCGGCCTGCGCAAGAAGCGCGTCGAGCTCGGCCACCGACCCGACCGCGACATCGGCCCCGGCGGCCGCCGCCGCGTCGGCATCGATCCCGGAGGGGTGCAGCCAGGTGAGGATCGGCACCGCCAGCCCCGCGGCGCGCAACGCCGAAGCCTCCGCGACACTGGTCGTCCCGAGCCACCCGGCCCCGGCGGCGACGGCGGCCCTGGCGACGGTGACGGCGCCGTGGCCGTAACCGTCGGCCTTGACCACGGCCATGATCATGCTCTGCGTCCGTGCACGGATCCTGGCCACGTTCGCGGTCACCGCCAGAGGCAGCGTCTGCAAGGTCGGCGGTCGAAAAGTCGCTCGGTGCTGGAGCGCGATCGAGACCTCGCTCACGGCCGCGTCCCGGGGGGCTCAGCCGGATCCGCGAACATCGGTCGGCGACCGTCCTCATCGGGACGCAGGTCGTGACGCCACGACTCATCGCCATGGATCAGTCCGTACGCGGCGCGGCGCTCAGGCCGCCGAGCCGCGGCATCCGGATGCGGCAGAGGGACCGGCTTGACCGTGCGGTACTCGAAGTGCCACCACTCGTTGTCGTAGACGCGGTAGAGCCCGTACCGTCCGCCGTGCCGTTCGAGCCACTGCGCGCCCTCGGTCGGCCGGACGTCGAGCGCGAGGCCCCGCACGTGGTTGGACTCCTCGGGCGGCAGCACCCGGCGGCGTGCCGCCGACACCGAGCCGGTGCGCCGCACCTCCTCGGTGAAGATCCGGTGCTGTTCGGCGGCGTCGCGATGTCCCGAGGTGAGGCCGATCAGCTGCCCGTCGCGCCAGAACGCCTCGGCCCGCGCGTGCGTGAACGCCGTCAGCGTTTCCGGCGCCAGCCCGCGGAGATCCTCGGCGGGGAAGCGCAGGCTCAACGCCCACTGGCAGGCCAGGAAGCGGGCGCGGCCGGGTGCGCGGCAGAAGGCGACCGGCACCAGCAGCACCGCGACGAGCCGGGTGACCATCGCCAGGGCGCGAGCCCTGTTGCCCACGGGTTCATTCACCACAGCTCACCGCCGAAGAGTCAGGCCGTGGGCAGAGCCCTCGGCCGTCCGGAGGCGAACGGCGCGCGAGGCGGGCATCAGGCAAGGCCGGCGATCGCTGCACCGAGGATCGCCAGACTGACGAGCCCAATCCTGCGCGTACGACGGGGTGGTGCTGACAGTGATGCGGTGGTCCATGTCTCCACTGAAGACGGGAGACTGTTGCGGTGGCGTATGCGGTTTTCGATACACCCGCGATACACGCATTTCCCGGCATCAAGGAATGGCGCACGCCGGCAGTGAGATGGTCCCGCCGCCGGTGATTCCGAGCTACTGCAGGTGCTGGACGACTCGTCCTAAGCACCTTCCACGATCCAGGGGGCCGCCGGGGCCTTCACACCGTAATAGCCCGACGGGCATGGCCGAGGGGTTTACGGCCGAGGGATTGCGGTGCGGGGGATTGCGGGCCGGGGGATTGCGGGCCGGGGTTGTGCGAGCGCGGGGTTGTGCGAGCGCGGGGTTGTGCGAGCGCGGGGTTGTGCGGGCGCGGGGTTGTGCGGGCGCGGGGTTGTGCGAGCGCGGGGTTGTGCGAGCGCGGGGTTGTGCGGGCGCGGGGTTAGCGGGCGCGGGGTTAGCGAGCGCGGGGTTAGCGGGCGCGGGGTTAGCGAGCGCGGGGTTAGCGGGCGCGGGGTTAGCGAGCGCGGGGTTAGCGAGCGCGGGGTTAGCGAGCGCGGGGTTAGCGAGCGCGGGGTTAGCGAGCGCGGGGTTAGCGAGCGCGGGGTTAGCGAGCGCGGGGTTAGCGAGCGCGGGGTTGTGCGGGCGCGGAAGGTGCGGGCGCGGAGTTAGCGAGCGCGGAGTTAGCGAGCGCGGAGTTAGCGAGCGCGGAGTTGCGAGCGCGGAGGGTGCGAGCGCGGAAGGTGCGAGCGCGGAAGGTGCGAGCGCGGAAGGTGCGAGCGCGGAAGGTGCGAGCGCGGAAGGTGCGAGCGCGGAGGTTGCGAGCGCGGAGGTTGCGAGCGCGGAGGTTGCGAGCGCGGGGTTGCGAGCGGGGGGTTGTGCGGGGGCGGGGGTGGCCCCCGTCGCTTGGGTGGGCGACGGGGGCCGCGGTTGGTTTATCTGGGGAACGTGGTCATTCGCTGAGCGGGGGGCCTACGACGGGGGCGAAGGGCTGGCAGGTGGCGACGCGGCCTGTGTGGGTGTCGGCGCGCTTCGGGTCCAGGGCGTTCTTGACGTAGTGCAGAGCCCGGGGGTCGTAGGTGATGCCCAGGTGGTCGGTGAGGTCCACCTCGCATCCGTCCTGCAGCTCTACGTTGTGGACCGTCGCGCCGGGGCCGGCCGACAGGTACGTCTGCCGGGGGGGCGTGGCGACCTGGTCGTAGCGGGTGCCGACCGCGGTGTAGGCCACGCCGGGCTGGGTGTCGCCGCCCCGGTTGAGGGTCAGCAGCATGCGTGACCCCGTGCCCTGCTGGATTGCCGCCGTGCTGATGACTCGTCCGACCTGCTTGCGGATTCCCAGCATGTCCACGAGCGACATGATGCCCATGACGCTCGTGCCGTGGTTCGTGCCCGCCAGCGAGACAAGCCGGGCCACCTTGTTGCGCTTGGGGTTGTCGGGATTGGTGCCGCCTTCGTATTTCAGATACCAGCGGGGCATCATGCCGCCCTGGGAGTGCCCGACGATGGCGGCCTGGAGAGCGCCGGTTGCCGCAAGGACACGGTCGATGAAATCACGCAGAGTCCGCGCGGACCGGCGGATGTCGTCGGTGGCCTTAACGGGGTTGCCGCGGCGCGCGCCATAGTTGAGGGCGTAGACGCAATAACCCTCCCTCTTCAAGGCCGGGGCCATATAAGCCCACGCGCCGTAGGCGTTGGCGAAGGTGCCGTGTACCAGGACCACTGGTTCGGGATGGGCGGCAGAGGGCACGCACGACCAGTCGTTGGCACCGGGCGGCGACTGCTCGGGAGCCAGCATCGAAAAGGCCAGAGCCGTCGGGAACGTCGTCGTCAGACTCGGCCCCGGCGGCTGTGCCGGCTTGGCGTCGGCCCTTGCCGCCTGGGGCACGGCCAGAGAACCGGTGAACACCGACGCGGCCATCACCGCCGCCGGCAATGCCGCGCTTAGCGCGCGACATGAAATAAACATAGGGAACGCCCCTCGAAGTTGACTTCTTTTTGGACGTCCTGGACCTTAGCAATAACGTTGACCATCGAACAGGCGGAAAGAGTTTTCTCCATATCCGCCCGAGAGGGAGTAAATGCGCGCCCTGGGGATTTGCCCGGAAGACGATAATCTGTACGGCTAAATGCCGCTGGCGGACGTGGGTTCAGGCATACGAAAGCCCCATGTCCGGCTTGGTGGGCCGTTCATGGGGCTGACGAACCGTTCGGCAGCGGGATGGTCAAGCCGCCCGGGGGTGTGGGTTCAGCGAGTACGGGGTCAGTGGCCGGGCAGCGGCTCGGTGTCGCTCGGGGTCCCGGGGCAGGCGGGGATGCTCCACGGAGGCACGGGGATTCCTCCCGCCCCGTTGGGAACGGCGATGGGCACGATGAGGGCAGTGTCGGTACAGGGGGCGGCGGGGGGCGTGTCGGCCATGGCGACAGGGGTGAACGCGAGCAGCGCGGCGCTGAAGGCGACGCCCGTCGTCATGGCACGAACGAGATTCTGCGTCATCGTCCAAGAATAACGAGGAGTTATAGGAAGTGACGATGAGTAGTTTCGGGCCGTTCGCCGCTGCGGCGTCATCCCTAGACGGCTGCTCGGGCGCGGGTCCAGAGGGAAGTTGGTGCCGGTCAGAACGTACTCAGTGCCGCCTCCCCCGATGGGCGGGGGGACATTTCGCCCTCAATGGCGCCAGATCACACCAATGCCGCGACCACCCGATCTCTCGCCATCAGACTTACAGTATGGCCTTGTTTGGCTACTGATAGTCACGGGAATGGGTCGCGCGTGAACAAGGAGGGCCCGGCGTGTCCGAGCCCGCTGGCCGTTCCAACCTCCCGCCCGTGAAGGAGCGTCCATGCCCCCCGCCCCCCGGCGCACCGTCCGCAGGGCCGCCATGCTCCTGGCGGCCACCGCCCTGGTGACAGCGGCCCCCGTTGCGGCCCCCGCGGCGACCGCCGCTCCCGCCCATGCCAAACCACGTCCGAAGGTGTACTGGCATTACGTCGGCTCCTTCCCCAACTTCATGGCCTGCAACGGCACCGGGCACTGGCTCGTAATGCTCGGCAACGCTCGTGACTATCGGTGCCTCGACAGCCGGGACGGGTCAGACCTGTACGCGATGTCCGGTCCGAGGCTCTGACCCGCCACCCGTACCTGCCCCAACCCTGATTTAGGAGGTGCGGTGTCGCAGCCACGGCGAGCTTCCCGGCGGGCCGGCGACCAGTCGCTCACCGTCCTGACCCAGTGGTCGGTACGTCAGCGGCACCTCGTGCTGGCAGTCGCCGCGGTGGTGGCCCTGCTCGCCCCGATCCCGGCGGCCGCCGCCGCAGGCCGGCTGGCCGCCGGTGCGGCGGCCGCCCCCCACACCGCTTCCGCCGACGCCGACGCCTTCCTTGACCGCCGCTTCCCCCAGGACAGCGAGCCCGACCTGACGCTGCGGGTGGCGGCGGGCGCGGCGGTCGACTCGCCCGAGGTGGCGGCGGACGGGCGGCGGCTCACCCAGCTGGTCAGCCGGTATCGCGGGGTGACCAAGGTCCGGTCGTACTGGCCGCGCAAGCCCGCCGACCTGCGCTCGCGCGACCACCGTGCGGCGCTGGTGCTGGTGAAGCTGTCCGGCGACGCGTCCGCGCAGGCACGTACCGCCCGGCGCCTGGTGCCCGCGGCCGCCCGCGTGTCGGACGGGCTTGAGGTGACGGCCACCGGGAACGCCTGGACGCTGGTCCAGCAAACACAGCAGTTGCGGCACGAACTGCCGCGTGCCGCGCTCATCGCCGTCGCGTTGTCGGCGGTGGCGCTGCTGCTAATCATCGGCCCGGTGTACGGCGCGCTGGCACCGGTCCTGATGGCCGCCTTGGCAGCGGCGGGGGCTCTGGCGTCACTCTGGCCGCTGAGCCGGCTAACACTTCTGCCGCTGGTGGCACTGCCGCTGGCCGGTGTCATCGCGTTCGGGCTGGCACTGTATTTCGGCCTGCTCATCGTTTCCCGCTATCGGCGCGAGCTCGCCGCCGGAGCGGACATGGAGCACGCGCTCGAACGCAGCCTGGTCACGGCGGGCCATACGGCGGCGTGCTCGGCGGTCGTCGTCGCGGCGACGCTGGCCGCCCTGCTGGTGTTGCCCGTCGATGCCGCACGCATCCTGGCCCTGGCCGCGCTCTTCGCGACCGGTGCGGCGGCCGCCGTGACGCTGGTGGTGCTGCCCGCGCTGCTGGCGGTCATCGGCAGCCGCATCCAGCGCGGTGACATGTTCGCCCGGCTGCGCCGCCGTTCCACCCGCGCAGTGCAGACAACCCGTTCGGTACCCGCCATGAAGGCCAAGCGGCAGGTAGCTCCCTGGAGCCTCGTCCTGGCCTCAGGCGTCAGCCACCTGATGCGGCTGAACGCGTCCACGTCCAGGCGCGAGCAGCGAAGGCCGAGCCGGAACGCGACCGAACGACCAGTCGGGACGCCAACCCCAAACCGGCACGAACGGCCAAGCCGAAGCCCGCACGAACGGCCAAGCCGCGAGTCGAGCCAACAACCCAGTCGAGAGCCGACCGCACAGCCAGGCCGAGAGCCGAACGAAGGGACCAGCCAAGAGCCGCGGAAAAAGCTGGGCCGTAATGCGTCCGCAAGCCGCTCGGGTACGAGCCGCTCGGGTACGAGCCGCTCCGGTACGAGGCGTGGCGTTCTCCGGAGAGCGGTGACCTTCGGCTTCGCCGTCACGACCATCCTCCACGTCGCGATCCTCACCACCAGACCGACGGGACCGATCACCGACAGCTCGGCCACGTCTGCGGGACGAGTCAAGGCCGGGCCCGGAGTCGCCGCGATCCGGCGGCGCCGATCGCAGCGCGAGAGCCCGTTGCGGGTGTCGGCGTTTCTTCTCCTCTGCTACCTGCTGAGCGGCACGCTGCGCGGCAGCGGCTCACAACGCGGCAGCGGGTCGCGCGGCAGCGACTCAAGGCGCAGCAGCGACTCGCGCGGCAGCCGCTCGCAGCGCGGCGGCAGGTCACGTGCCAGGCAATCCGCCAAGCCCCAAGGAGCACCCTCCCCCAAGATCTCCGAGGGCTTCGGTGAACGTACGTGGCGCCGCGTGGCCTCCGTCTCAACCCGGCGTCCGGTGGTGTTGGGCTGCATCGGCATGCTGCTGGCCGCCGTCGTCGTCATGGCGGCGCCGCAGGCCCGCCTCAGCCTGCCCGATGAACGCGTGCTGCCCACCAACGCCCAGTCGCACTCCACCGCACAACGCATCCAGCGCGAGTTCGACTTTCCGCCCGACCAGCAGCTCAAGGTGATCCTTCCTGATCTGGACGCCGACGACGTGGCCGAACGCACGCAGCTCGAACGCTACGCCCGCAACCTCGCCAAGATCCCCGGCGTTCAGCGCGTACGGACGGTCACCGGCTCCTACGACGGCACGGCGCCTGGGATGCGGCTGGCGGCGGCCAACCTGCCGTGGTCGCCGTGGCCACCCCGCCCACCGGCCGGGCCGCCCGCCTACCCGCGCGTCCCCGCAAAACGGCCGCCCGCTCCCCCACCCTTCATCCCACTTGACAGCTCTCCCCTGGCCGCCCTTCAAGCCGAGCAGATGGCCCGAGCCAAGAAAGCCGCGCTGGCCCAGAGAGCGGCGCTGATGAAAAAGGCCGCGCTGGCGAAGCAGCAGGCTCTCGCGCAGCGAGCCGCACTCGCCCAGCAAATGGCGATGGCGCAACGAGGCGCGATGGCCCAGAAGGCGGCCCTGCTCCAAAAGGCGGCGCTGGCCAAGGCGGAAATGGCCAAGCAAGAGGCGCTGATGAAAGCGGAAATGGCCAAGAGGGCGGCCCGGGCGAGGCAGACGATCCTGGCCAGGGAAGCCGCCTTGGCCGAACAGGCACGACGAGGCGCACCTCCCAGCCGCTACAGCTATCTCGGCGCCACCCTGGTGACCGTTTCCGCCGCGCGACACGGCCAGGCAGATCACGTGCTCGACCGCGTCCGGACGGCCGACGCGCCGAGCCGGACACTGATCACGGGAGCCGCCGCCCGCGCCGCCGATACCGCGTCCAGGACGAGCCAGGCCCTGCCGCTGGCGGTGCTCGCCGGGGCGTTCCTCGGCCTGGCGCTGCTGTTCCTGTTCTCCGGCGGCGTGCTGGCGGCGTTCAAGGGGATCTTGCTCAGCGCCCTGGCCCCGGCGGCAGCCTGCGCAGCCCTGGTCGTGACCATGCAGGACGCCACGCTGCGGGCGCTCACCGGTCACCTCTCACCGGTGGGTTTCCTGGACGCGACGGCGCTGCCGCCCGTCCTGGCGGTCGCGGCCGGACTCGCGGTGGCCCACACCGCGCTGCTACTGGCCGGCACGAGACGGCTCTACGAAACTGGGCTCAGCCACCCGGACGCCATCGCGGCCGGTGCCGCGCAAGCCGCCATACCGGCTTTCAGCGCCGTCGTCACCATAATGATCCCCGCCTGTGTGCTGGCGACCTCCGGCTCCACCGTCGTGCGGATGGTCGGGCTCGGCCTGGCCGCGGCCCTGATCGCCGACGCGGTCGTGGTGAGGCTGCTGCTGGCCCCGGCGTTCCTGCGACTGGGAAGCGCCGCCAACTGGCGGGCGCCCGGTCCGCTGGCCCGGCTGTACGAGGACGTCGCGCTCACGGCGGCGGAGCCACCTCCGCGCACTCCCCCTCCGCCACCGCCCCGTGGCCTTGACCGTCTCGCGGCCATGGTCGGCGACCTGAAACGCCGCGCCGACGACCGCTACCTCAACCGCCGCCCCCACAAATGAACATCTGCACACAAAGCAACCGATATGTCCAAACGCCAAAGAACTATCTACCGAAGGTAACGAATGGCCAATTATCAGACGGGTAGTTCACCAACGGTCACCCGAATGAATCCGGAGAACGGAGGCAGAGGATGAAAAAGGTCCCCCCGGCCGCCCGCAGGATCGCCGTGGTCTCGACGCTGACGACGGCGATGCTCGTCAGCGCGACCCCCGCGATGGCAAAGCCAGATAATTGCAAAGTCTACAACCCGTTCTTCACCCAGGACTGCTACATAGCGGACTCACCGGCCGAATCGAGCGGCTTCCCCGGCATGGTCGGCGAGTTCACCAGCCTCTTCAAGTAGCTTGCCCAGGTTCCACTGCGGGGACAGGCGACCGGGGCGAGGAAGGAGTGCCATCCTCGCCCCGGCGCCATTCCGTTCTTCGTGCGCGGCATGGTCGACGAGGCAGACCTCACGCCCGTCCGCGCACGGAGCTAATCGTGCGAGTTGGTGCAGCTGGTCGGGCTGTTGAACGCGACATAGGCGTTGCCGCAGTTGTTGCTGTGGCCGCTCGCGCTCGAGCTGCCGATGTTGGAGAACAGGCCGCCGATGAACTCGGCGCCGCCCTCCGCCTCGTGGCCGGCCGAGTGGTGGTTCTTGCAGTCGGTCGGGCTCACCATCGAGAAGTAGCCGTTGCCGCAGTTGTTGCTGTGGCCCGTCGCGTTCGAGCTGCCCTCGTTGGAGCCGGTCCCTCCGATGACGGAGTAGGGACCGTCGTGGCCGTCGCCGCCCGCGAACGCCAGGCCGGGGGAGCCCATCACACCGGCGACCGCGAACCCTGCGATCATCACGAGCTTGCCTGTCCTTGTCATGAACGTCCTCTCTGGGGGAGCTGAGGGCATGACTGTATAACTTTACGTAAACATATCAACACCCTTGGTGATTGCTTTACCTGGACAACCGACAGGGGTGCCGAGCCGATGATCGTGCACGGCACCCACCACCCCTTCCGCGTACCACGATTCGGTCCGGATTCGGTCGGGCGATGGTTTTGCCGTGCCGACACCGCCAGGGTCGCCGTGAGGATCGCTGGTGTTCACCTGTCGAACAGAGAGGAAGCACCGGAATGAAGGGTTCCCTTCGTGCGGCGGGCCTGCTGCTGACCACCGCGGTGGTCACCACGGCGCTACCCGCCACGACGTCGGCCGCCACCGCGCCACAACAGGCCGATCCCAACCGGCTGGCCGCCATGCTCACCGAGTTCACCCGCGTGAACCCGCTGCAGCAGCTCGGGGTGCTGGGGAAGATGAACACCACCGACCCGGGAGTCGGGGCCGTCGTCAACGAGCTCCGAGGGATCACGGTGGCGGATCTCCTGAGCAGCTCCATCCCGAGCTCCCCCAAGCACGCGACGATCAGCAACATGCGAACCGGCCAAAAGCCCCAGCCCACGTACACGACATCGCTCGCGGTCCTGAAAGAGTCGGCGGACTAGCCAGCAGGTTCACTGGCGGATCCACGCGCGTATCCCGCAAACGCCGACATCCCACACAAGACGTCCAAGAACGGCGATCGTGGTTAAGAGGCTGCGGGTCTTCCTGGGGCACAGGCTGCTGGCGTACGGCGACCCGCAAGCGGCCGCAGGGCTCCCGACCGCTGATGTGCAGCGGCCCGCAACCGGTCGCAGGCGAGGCTGCCGCCCGGCTGATGTGGGCGGCCCGCAAGCGGCCGCGGACACGGCCGCGGACTCGCTGATGTACGGCGGCCCGCAAGCGGACGCAGGCGGGGTTGCCTACCGCTGGTGTGGGCGGCCCGGAAGCGGTCACGGGCGGGGCTGCCGACCGCTGATGTGCAGCGGGCCGGGAACGGTCGCGGGCAAGGGTTGTCGGCTGCTGGTGTGCGGCGGGCCGGAAGCGGTCGCGGGCAGGAGTGCCGCCTGCTGATGTGCAGCGGCCCGCGAGCGGTCGCGGGCACGGCTGCTGGCCGCTGATGTACAGCGGTCCGCAACCGGTCACGGGCGGGGCTGCCGACCGCTGATGTACGGCGCCCGCAAGCGGTCGCGGGCAGGGACTGCCGGCTGCTGATGTGTAGCGGGCCGGGAACAGTCGCGGGCAGGGTTGCCGACCGCTGATGTGTAGCGGGCCGGGAACGGTCGCGGACGCGGCTGCCGACCGCTGATGTACGGCGAGCCGCAACCGGTCACGGACGCGGCTGCCGACCGCTGATGTACGGCGAGCCGCAACCGGTCACGGACGCGGCTGCCGACCGCTGATGTACGGCGAGCCGCAACCGGTCACGGACGCGGCTGCCGACCGCTGATGTACGGCGGGCCGGGAGCGGTCGCGGACGGGGCTGTCGGCTGCTGGTGTGCGGCAGGCCGGGAACGGGCACGGGCGCGGCTGCCGACCGCTGGTGTGCGGGGAGCTGGAGCGGTCGCGCGCGGGGCTGCTGGCCGCTGGTGTGGCGGGCCGGGAGCGGTCGCGGGCGGGTTGTCGGCTGCTGGTGTGCGGGCTGACGGATTTGTCCGGCGTGTGGTTGGCGGCCCGCGCTCGTCGGGACGCGTGTTTTGCCGCTCGGCGTGCTGGGCGCGGTTGTGGCGGTAGAAGTGGTCACGCCGCGTCGTCCAGGACCGCGACGCCGCTCCGGGCCTGTACTTCCAGCTCCGCGCAGATCAGCCCCAGATGGCCTGCGCCTGGGGCCGACAAGGCCTACGCCGGAGCGCTGGTGGGCTCGGCCGCAAACGTCCTCGACCTGGCCTTGGTCATCGCCGCCCGGTCGGCAGGCGCGACCGGCTACCACGACCGCCTCGCACCCCAACGACGCAAACGCCAACTCATCCGCGAACTAGGCCGTGTCCCGTGATCATGTGACGGGGTCGCGGAGCCAGATGCGGATCGAGGCGACGTCGATGGTGCCCTGGTAGATGCGTTGTCGTTTGTCGTAGCGAGTGGCCACGGCACGATGCTGGCGGAGTTTGTTCACGCAGCGCTCGACGGTGTTGCGTTCTTTGTAGGCCTCCCGGTCGAAGACCGGGGGCCTGCCGCCTTTGGAGCCGAGTCTCGTGCGGTTGGCGGCCTGGTCCTTCTTCATCGGGATGACGGCCTTGATGTTGCGTTTGCGCAGGTAGCGGCGGTTGGTGCGAGAGGAGTAGGCCTTGTCGGCCATCGCCCGGGCCGGCCGGTTGCGGGGTCGTCCAGGGCCACGGCGCGGGATGCGGATGGACTTCAGCAGCGGGATGAACTTCGGGCAGTCCGCGTGCTGGCCCGGGGTGAGGATCCGGCTGATCGGTCGGCACCGCCGATCGGCCACCAGGTGAATCTTTGTGGACAGCCCGCCCCGTGACCGTCCCAGGGCCTCCCGGCCCGCCGACGTCACTTCATGATCCCTTACAAGCCCCTTTGAAGGCAGGTCGACGGCCGGAGCGTGCCGCGCCCCGGCCGCGTGCTGGTGCGCGCGGACCACAGTCGAGTCCGCGCTGACCGTCCAATCCTCGCCCTCGATCTCGTCGCAGCCCGCCCGCAGCCCGTCCAGGATCCGCTCCCACGTCCCATCCAGCGACCACCGGCGATGCCGGTTGTAGACCGTCTTCCACCTGCCATAACAGAGCGCCAGGTCACGCCACGGCGTGGCCGTACGCGTCCGATGGAAGATCCCGTTCATCACCGTCCGATGATCATTCCAACGAGCTCCATGCACGGTCTGCAGCGGCAGCAGCGGCTCCAACAGCAGCCACTCCGCATCCGTAAGATCATGACGCTTCAGACGTTCCTCATCCACAAAGATGATCTACACCAAACCGCCCCCAAAGACCACGGGCACGATCTAGGGGAGGCGGGCCAGCAAGTGGGCGTCGAGGAAGCCCCGCTCGGAGGCCGGGTCGTGGAGCAGCCGGGCGAACGGGACGAGCCCGGCCCCGGCGAGCAACTCGGTGAACCGGTCCACTGGCCAGCTATAGGCGGGCGTCACCTTGTGGTCGAAGCGGACCGGCTCCGGGCCGTCGGTCGCGAAGAACGAGACCAGGAGCAGGCCGCCCGGTGCCAGGACACGCACCTGCTCGGCAAGCAGCGCGGGCAATTCCCCAGGAGGGGTGTGGATCATCGCGTAGTGGGCCAGCACACCGCCGAGCGCGCCGTCCTCGACCGGTAGGGCCTCCATCCGCGCCTCATCAAACCGCAGCGCCGGATGGGCCCGCCGGGCGTGGTCGACCATGCCCGGGGAGAGGTCGAGCCCGAAGGCATCCAGCCCCAGATCGTGCAGCATGGCCGTCAGATGTCCAGGCCCGCACCCGACGTCGACTGCCCGCAGGTTCCCCGTCCCGCGCACCAGCTCGGCAAAGGTACCGATCATGTTCCGCGAGAACGGCTGCGTCTCCAACCGATTAGCGAACATCGACGCATACAGCTCGACGACCCCGTCGTAGGCCGCCCTGATGTCGTCCTGATGTTCCATCACGGGGAAGGAAGCTAGCATCCGCGCACGTTCGCAGTCTCTCCGGCCCCGTGCCCCCAACCCCTTAAGGACTGACTGTCCGATCACATGATCATGGGACAGGCCCTAGAACGCCCGTCCAGCAAGAAGGTCCTCCCTGGAGGAGGCGGGCTGATCAGACCGCGTCACGATGCCCAGCTCCGCCGGGTGCTGCCGCCTGCCCAGCTGAGCACCGATTTCGATTCAGCTGCTCGGCACGAAGCAGCCGGATCGTTGAAGGGCAGCACCCGAAACGACACCCGGTTTGGAAGCTTGCCGAAGGCCGCCCCACGGTGGGTGCACACCGGTTGTAGGGGGCGGCCAATTCCATGGGGAGGAAGGGCGTGGGCAATACGCCCTTCCTCCGGGAGTGGGCATCGGTTCGGGTTCTGCACATGACCCGGCAATCTCACCGTGTGGTGAGTAATGTCTATCTGATGTTCCGTCCAGGTGAACCGATAAGCGACGGCCCCGGTGGCGGCCGGAACGTACGTCGGGGGGTCGGACACCTCTGGCAGTCAGCGATTAGCACGGCCCAGGGGGAACGATCCGTTACCAATGTCAAGCCTGGGATCGCGAGGGCTCCCCTGGAACGTTGTGGGACGGATGGCACATCAGCGCGCACGCCAAGACACGGGGGCGGCGCTTAGCTGTTCCAAGTCGATGAGCGCGTTGGTGATCTCCTCCGTGGCGAGCTGTAACACGGCTTCGCCTGCCCGGCCGGGGGCATTGACTTTCTTTCACGCCGACCATACCCCTTCACATCCCTCTCTGTAACCTGCTGACTACCAACTGGTATTTTTGGGTGGTTTCGCCCCCACCCATTTGCTCCATCCTGATCATCTTTTGGGATGGCCCGTGGGGGCATCTCCCACACTTCGCCAGCACTCACGCGCCCTCCCACAAGAACAATCAAAGGAAGATCTACCGGACAAGGCTTGCGGCCCGGCACAATTCCGGCTTATCACTGATAGTGAAAGATCAACTCACACAGTGGTCGGGCGGGCATTGCACAGCGTCTAGCCGCTGCGACACAGAGGAGAGCAGTGTGAATACAAGGCACTTTCTTGCCGGGACGGTCGCGACAGCCGGGCTTCTCGCCGGCACCCTTGCCGCGACGCCTCCGGCGCAGGCGAACGCCGCCACCTCGTCAAAGGCCAGCGCCGTGAGCGACTGCCGAGACTACGGGTGTGGTCACCACCACCACGGTGACGGCGCTGGGCCTGTCTACAAGTGCTATGGCTTGCTCCTGTTGTTGTCCTGCTTCTAGCACAGACCAGAGGCCCGGACGGGGGAACCGCGCTCTCCCCCGCCCGGGCCTTCTGTCACAACCTCCGCGAGGGTTCCCAGCCGTACGCGCTAAGACCGCTGCGGTAGTACTCCCATGGCGTTTTTCCGACTCCGCTATGCATACCGCCGAACCAACTAGAGTAGGCCCGCAGCGTTCGCACGGTCCTAGTCAGACAGTTGTTGGTGAACACGTGGTATGGGACGTCCACCAGAGAGCGGAACCTCGCCAATGCCGCCGCCGATCCCTGGCTGCGGACATTGCGGCACCGGAATGCCCGATAAGGGGAAAATTTCCGCTTGACCCGGAAGACCTCCAGCAATCGGGGCCAGTCGTACGGCCCCGCAAGCCAGCTTCTCCCCGGCGGCAGAGGCCAGCCGTCCGTACTTTCCGTCGCTCCGCCGTACCACTGCCCATTCTCGGCCAGCACCGCCCATCCGACATGGCCGATGCCAGCGAAAGGTGCGTAGAACACACACGCTCTCCCGGGGTACGAACGCAACGTCGAAGCCCGAACCGGCTCCGAAGTCACCGTCACCAGCACCAGGGCACAGACCACGATCCACGCTCGCCGCATCCGAATACTCCGTCCGTTTTGTCCGCCCCCCGACAGGTCAACCAACGGAAAAGAGTTCCCAAACCATCAAGCCAATACGCCCTCCAAGCCGAACTTCACCCCACACAGCCCCAGAACCCTAACCATCCGCGCGAATAAGTGAGACAAATCCCCACAACAACACCAAGCTGCCGACCTAACGAGCCCGTCGAGGTGTCCAAACACGTTCCACCGCAGCCTGGTAATCCGCACGTGTCGCGGGCGTCCCGCCGACCGACCAGGCGGCTCATGGAAGCCGTCGAGGAGAGCGTGCAAGCAAGGCCGCCTGAGCTGCGGCGAAGGCTCGGCACGCCAGCGGAGCTCACATGGCGAGACCCTGGCAACCACAAGCCGTCAGCGCGGCCTCCGCCTCCACCGCCTACGGCCTGGGCCCACGTTGCAGCCGCAGACCGTCCCGCACGAAGCGAATGGCCGTTCGGACCTCGACGCGCCCGGCATCTGTCACCGGAAGTCGCAGGGCAAGGCCCGCGACCACACCTCGTCCGCGCCGCGCCTGCACCTCCCGCGCCTCGGGCCTGGCCCGGGATGTGTGAGAGGCTCACCCGGCATCCGCAGGCCCGGAGCCGGTGACCACCCGACACGCAACCGCTGGCGCCCGACACGCAGCCGCCCGTGACGCTGGCGCCCGGCACGCTGGCGCCCCTCACCGCGACCGCCCTAGGCACAGCCGTCCGACACGTGGCCGTCCGACACCGGGCCGCCCGACACGCAGCTGCGCCCGTGACGCTAGCGCCCCTCACCGCGACCGCCCTAGGCACAGGCGTCCGGCACGCAGCCGCCCGTCACGTGGGCGGCCGACAGGTGGGCGGCCGACAGGTGGGCAGTCGGCGGGTGGGCAGTCGGCGGGTGGATAGTCGGCGGGTGGGCGGCCGGCCGTGGGCGGCCGACACGTGGGCGGCCGACAGGTTGGGCGGCCGACACGTGGGCGGCCGTCAGGTTGGGCGGCCGACAGGTGGGCGGCCGGCCGTGGGCGGCCGACACGTGGGCGGTCGGCACGTGGGCGGCCGACAGGTGGGCAGTCGGCGGGTGGATAGTCGGCGGGTGGGCGGCCGGCCGTGGGCGGCCGACACGTGGGCGGCCGTCAGGTTGGGCGGTCGGCGGGTGGGCGGTCGGCGGGTGGGCGGTCGGCGGGTGGGCGGTCGGCACGTGGGCGGTCGGCACGTGGGTGGCGCAGCGATCGGTCATGCTGGCGCCTGTCACGCGGGCGCTCTAGGTACAGCCGCTCGTCACGCGGGGGTCTTTGAGCTCTTCACGCAATGCGCGTCGGAGCATTCGGCGATGATCAGCATCGCGGGGTCTGGGAGCGGCCAGGTGGGACGTTCGGCCGCGGGGATCGGCCGCCTAACGGGTTTCCGCGAGGCGGTTCAGCAGGGGCGTGACGCGGTAGCCGACGATCTCGCGGGTGACCACAGAGGTGTTCGTCCGCTCGACGCCCGGGATGGCCAGGATCATCCCGGCGATGCGGTAGAGGTCGTCGGTGTCGGCCGCGACGGCGTAGACCAGCAGGTCGGCCGGTCCGCTGACGCTGTGCACCTGGATGACCTCGGGGATGCCGGTCAGTGCCACCGCCACTTCGCCGAGCCTGCGCTGCAGGACCTGCACGGTGGCGAAGACGGTCAGCGGGTAGCCGAGGGACGCGGGAGACACGCGCCGCTCGAAGGAGCCCAGCCCCCGTCTCTCCTCCAGCTTGGCCAGCCTGGCCTGGACGGTGTTGCGCGACAGGCCCACCTGCTCGGCAAGGGCGATGGCCGTGGCGCGAGGGTTGTCGGCCAGGGCCAGAAGAAGGCGGGCGTCGGTCACATCGAGGAGGTCGTCGTTTCGCATAGTGCCCACTCTCCCAACTCGCACCGACCTTCGACCGTGCATATTGCTCATCTTCCGCTTTGTATATTGCGCATTAAGGCACCGCTTGGTTTCCTCTGTGCAGGTGAATGCACAGATCAAGGGGTGGTTCGGTATGAAGAAGCTCGGCATTCTGGCGCACAGCGCCGAGGGCGCGGCGCTCTGTTTCCGGGCGTTCTGCCAGGAGGGCTTCCACGAACTGGGCCCGCATGAGCATCCGGACGTGACCGTGGACTGCATCGCCATGGGGCGCAGCATGAACGCTTGGGACGAGGCCGACTATCCGGCTATCCGGGACACGCTCGCGCTGAGCGCGGCCAGGCTGGCCCGTGCGGGGGCGGACTTTTTCGTCTGCCCGGACAACACCGCCCATATCGCCCTGGAGGTGCCGGGTGAGGAACTGCCGATCCCCGGGCTCCACCTTCCCGACGTGGTCTCCGAGGCCGCGGCGCGTGCGGGCCGCGAACGGGTCGGTGTGCTGGGCACGAAGTACCTGATGGGCGATCAGATTTATCCCCGGACGCTGGCCGCGCGCGGGATCGGGGCGGTGGTGCCCGGGGCCGAGGACCGTGCGCTCGTGGACGGGATCATCTTCGGCGAGCTGGTCAACGGCGTCTTCTCCGACAGCTCGCGCGCCGCCTACGTCCGCGTCATCGACAGGCTGGCGGCGAAGGGCTGTGACGCCGTCGCCCTGGTGTGCACCGAGATCCCGCTGCTGATCACGCCGGACGACTCGCCCCTGCCAGTGCTCGACTCCACCCGCCTGCTGGCCCGGGCCGCCTTCGAGGTGTGCTCCGGCCGCCGGGACGCGCCGTCATGGCGCGGCGGACCGATGACCGTACCGATGGACGACGCCGCCCACGATCGCGCCTGAGCCGGTCAGCACAACGCTCGGTCGGCTTGGACGACCAGGACACGAAGCCGCTCCAGCGCGGCGGGAAGCGTACCGCCCCGCTGTATCGCTTGGAGCTCCTGACGCGATCACCCGCGGGTGCGGTCCATGGCTCATCCGACACGATCCACGGGGGTGGCTGTCGTTTGTGGCCCATGCTCCCCAGCCACCGCCTGCTGCCCGGGCCGCGCTAGACCCTTTGCGTTAGGAGCTCTTAGGCGCAACGGCCGTCACGTGGCCGTGCAGCGCGCAGCCCTGTGGCACTGCCGCGGCGTGGCGGTGGTGTGATCATGCTGGGGATGCCGTCGGTGGTTGCGGATTGTGGGAGTGCTTCCCTTCCACCTGCTCGGCGGGGAAGGCGTTGTCCCACTCCCACGTCGTGGAGTGGATCTTCGGGTCGCGCATCCAGTCCCACTGGCCGTGCATGACGTTGTGCCCGATCTCCATGTTCTCCAGGATCTTGGCGACCGTGAGGGTCGCGGTCCCGGCGAGCCAGGCGGGCGGCAGAATGGAGGCGAACGCCAGCGCGCGACCGCCGATCTCCAGGCCGCACTGGTCACGCGATGGCCGTGCTTGGCTTGGCGACGTCCGGGCCGGTGGTGGTCATCGGTGATGCCGGGCCGTGGAACGGGCCGCAGCCGGAGGTCGCCTGGCGCGCATGGTCCGGGGACCAGAGAACAGACATCCGGCTCTGCACGACTCGATATCGAGGGCGGTGGTTTGATCGCGGGGGCGGGCTAGGGCGGTTGCCGCGCGGTCTAGCTTCGCCCGGGCGATCCTGGCGAGATCGTGGACGCCGGGTACGAGTGTCAGTCGGCCTTCTCTATGCCGCTCAGTGGGTCACCGTGCCGGGTGCCGCCTCCTGCCAGGGAGTCGTATCCCTCGGTGGCGCTGCCCATGCCGGGGACGACTCTCTCCTGGGGCTGGCTCTCCGATCCGGAACTCGCGCCCGGGCCTCGGTCCAGCGGGGCCCCTGCGGGAATCCAGTTGTCGCCCTTGCAGTCGTCGGGGAGCGGAGGAAGCCGCTGCCCCTTGACGTCGGTGCTCCAGCGGTGGCCGCAGCCGGAATCACATTCGTAGGTTCCGCTCTGCTCGGCCTTCTGCCCTGGATGAAGAACCTTGCCGTCGGCGCGCTCTGCCATCTCTCCCCCTCTGTTTGCATTGCTGGGACCGCTTACCCGTCAATCGCCGTCCATACCGCTCGCGGCAGCCGTCCCGGCCCCTCATAGGATCATCACCATGAGTAGCGGTTCCGAATCGTGTTGTGACGCCGGTTCGCGGCCCTTTGGCCTTCGCGCGGTGGTGACGCCTGCGGTGGGAGCGCTGGTGGCCGCAGTCCTGCTGGTTCAGTTCGGGTTCTTCACGGCACGGGTTGGGGCTCTGCTTTTTCCGTCCGCGCCTACGATTGCGGCCGCCGTTGTCGCTCCTGTTCAGGCGCGAGGACAGATCCTCGCCAAGCTGAACGGCCTGCACGGCACTCCGGTGCACGCCGTCGTGGTCGAGGACGAGGCGACCGCGCGTTCTCAGATCGAACGCGGGCAGGTCGACGTCGCGTTCGTGATGAACCCCGCGGAAGACACCGACACTCTGCTGGTCGCGTTGGCCGTTGGCCCCGCCGAATCCGACGTCGCAGCCCAGCTCGCCATTGTGACGGAAGAGGACTTCGACCGGCAGGTCAAGGTCGTCGACATCAGCCCGGCGGCGGAAATGGAGCCAATGGGTTCGCGTGAACCGGCGCCCGCTGCGCGCGGGCCGATGCGCAGCGGGCGCGCGGCACAACGGGGTCAGCCAAGCCTTGACGGGATCGCCGGCAATGGTCGCCAACCGGGCCTGACGGCGCCCACATAGCGCTGTCGGTAGTAGCCCCTCAAGCGATCGACACTGACGCGTCGTCCCGGTCGTGGTGAATGAATGAATTTCGACGAGCCGAGATACATGCCCACGTGTCCGAGCCGGTTGAAGAACACCAGGTCGCCGGGCTTGAGCCGATGGCGTGCGACACGGTGGCGGGCTCTGTTGTACTGGTCCGCGGCCACCCGCGGGATCGAAATTCCGGCACGGCGCCAGGCTTGCTGAACGAGCCCGGAGCAGTCAAAGCCGCGGGGGCCTGTGCCGCCCCAGATATAGGGGCGCCCCTTCTGTTCGAGCGCGAAGGCGATCGCGCGGTCGGCGCGTCGTCGCCAATGCATTTCCATACGTGCCCGCTGGCGGCGCACCGACTGCTGAAGGGATGCCAGCAGCCGGGCGTTCGTCGGCCGGCGGTTGTGCCATGCGACCGATGTGCGTACGCGGTGGGCCTGGCTGCCTTTCGCCTGAACGTCCCGCTCCGGGCCTTCGACTTCCCAGGCCGCCGGAGGTCGCTCTTTGTCAGGTGGGACATATTCGGCCGCTTCCGCGTTCCCCGGAGTCAGCGTAAGTGCGACTGTGGCGGCCGCACAACATGCGGCCGTCGATGAAACGAACATCTCCGTTCACCTCCAATCGGTGAAGATCGACAGGCCATGGCTTACCCAGGCCAGTCAAATCACACTCGCAAGATCAACGAGAAGATTCCTTCAAGGAATGGTTACTTGTGCGGGCTTGGATCACCCATATTCGTACCGCCATGTGCCGAGCAGAGGTGACATGGTGGATTTTCCAGACCTGACGCAGATGTCTGCGATGTGATATCCCGGCCGGTGGTGTCGGAAGCAGGCATTGTGGCGAGACAATAACCCTGCGCAACACAAGTACATACGCAAAGATAGCTCATGGTTATGGCATAACTACGGTAGGTAGTTGTGCATGACCGTCTATTTCATTGCCGCCGCCTCGGCCGTCGGCCTGGTGATCATCGCCGCCCTGCTGGTCCGGCGCGTCCGTTCCGGAACCGATGACGAGGCGCCCGACGGGCCGACCACCGGCCACACCGGGGCCATGCTGTCGGCTCTGTTCCTGCTGGCGTTCGCCATCGCGATCGTCGTCCCGTGGACCACGACCGACTCGGCCAGGCTCAACACCTACGCCGAAAGCCAGGCGATCGTGGAAGGCGCCTGGTCGGCCACGGACCTGCCCCCCACCTACAGCAATCGGGTCAGATCCGAACTCTACGACTACGCCCAGTTCGTCCGTACGCAGGAATGGCGGCTGATGGCGAACGGCAGGCTCAGCCCGGACGGCTGGACCCGGCTGGAACGGCTGCGCCGTGACGTCGCCGCGTTCCCCGCCAAGAGCACTGACCAGAAGGACACCCAGGCCGCCGTCCTGGACGACATCGCCGACATCACCTCCGCGCGGCGGCAGCGGGCCATGGACGCCAAGACAACCCCGCCCCCCGGACTGCTGGCCGTCACCCTGCTCACCGGGCTGATCGTCCTGCTCTTCCCGATCCTGGCCGGAGCCCGCCCGCGCGGCATGAGCATCCTGCCGCTGGCGCTGATGGCCGCGCTGCTGGGCATCGGCATGTACCTCACCTTCGACATCTCCCACACGTTCACCGGCGCGCTGGGCGTCAAGCCGGACGCCTTCACCGCCATCCTCGACGAACTCCAGCGCATCCCCGGGAGCGGCTGACCATGCCCGTCACAGTGGCCGCGGCGCTCACCGCCGGCCTGTTCGCGGGGCTGAGCTCCTCGTCCGTGATCATCGATCCGCCACCGCCCGGCTTCTCGGTCTGCGTGGGCACCGAGGTCACCATCCACATGGAGGCCGACGTCACCGCCTGCGTCAGCATCGACCGTCCCCGCTGCTGCCGGCCTCCGGTCAAGACCCCTCCCCCGCCTCCGCCGGAACCCACGCCCACGCCACCGCCGCCGAGCACGTCCCCGCCACCCCCACCGCCCAAGAAGCCGCCCAAGCCCAGACCAAGGCCGAAACCCAAGCCCAAACCCCCACCCGCCCCCTCCACGAGCCCCAGGCCTGTGGCGGCGCCTCCCCCTGCCCCGCCACCGCCGGTCAGGGCCGCCCCTCCCCGGCGCCCGGCGCCCCGCAAGGCCACGCCCGCGCCACCCCGGATCAAACGTGAACAGGCCGAGCCACGCAGGCGCCAGAGACCACTGTCCTCACCCGTGGTCATCGTGGTTTTGGCGGTCGCCATCAGCTCCGCGACGGCCATCGCCTTCGCCCGCTGACGTGCGGTGAGACGCGCGGCCCGCGGCAGGGCCGCGGGCTCGTTCGTCACCCTGCCCGGAACGCGAAGCATTCACAACGCGCGACGAAGACTCTGCGTCACGCGACGGCGATTCCGGGTCGTGCGGCGGCGATTCCGGATCGTGCGGCGGAGGTTCTGCTTTGCGGGGCGAGGATGTTGACTTGCGCCAGGAGATCAGGGTACTGGTGCCCGCCCATGCCGTCAGAACGACGAACGGCAGCAGGTGCTGGTGGCCGGGGAAGTAGATGGCGGTGTGCTGTGCGTTGACGGTCGCTCCCGGGGGCAGCCAGTGTCCCAGTTGCGCGAGCCACTGGGGCTGTAGCGGCCACGGTACGGGCCCGCCGGAGGACGGGTTGCCCACGAGCACCATGACCGCCCACGTCGGGATGATCGCCCAGCGTCCGATGAGCGTGTGGAACATCGTGAAGACCATGCCGGAGGTGAACATGGCCAGCGCCAGGATCAGCCATGACTGTGCGAACGGGAGTTCCAGCGCGTGCAACGCCCAGTCCACCATCGCGCAGATTCCGAAGCCGCCCAGCAGCGCGTAGGCGGCGGTGAAGCCGGTCCGTGCGCGGAAGCTCAGTTTGGAGGCATGCGTGACGAGCTGCACCGCGCCCATGAAGCCCATGATCATGGCGGCGAGGCAGATGTAGAAGACGGTGAGGCCCCGCGGGTCGCTGCGCTGCAGGGGATGCCGGTCGTGAACGGTGATCGGGACGCCGACCGATCTGGCCACCTGGGGCGCGGCGTCGCTCAGCAGTTCGGCGACCTGGGCGCCGGACGCGCCTGACACGTCCAGTTCGGTTCCCCTGCCGTCGCGGAAGTCGACGACGGCCAGGACGTTCTGCGCGTCCAGAGCGCGTCGCGCCTGGTCGTAAGTGCGGTAGGGAACGAGGCGCAGCGATGATCCGAGGGCCTTGTTCATCGCGGTCAGGAACCGCTGCTGTCTCGCCGCGTCGGGGCTGTTCACCACTGCGGCGGGGATCCTGGTCGGCGTCGGCGCGGCCATCGCGTAGGTGTACGAGGCGGCGAAGAACGACGCCGCCGCGCTCACGATCAGGACGATCACCGTGGCCGGGAAGAACGGCGAGTCCCGGAACCGCGCCGGTCGCGGGTGACGGTCGTCCTCGTTCACCGTTCGACGCCTCGTGCGGCGCTGCTACAGCGGTGCGTCGCCCTTGTCGGCCACCTCGCGTAGGACGCCGCGCACGAGCTCGGCGTAGCGGTGAACGTTCTGCCTGGCCACGGACGTGTCCGGGTGGACGGCGGTGAAGGTGGTGCGGTGCCAGTCACGATTGATCCATATGAAGACCTCGTCGAACTCGCTGTGCCCGGCGACCACCTGGAAGCGTGCCGCCTCGAAGTCCTTCGAGGCGGGGGCGCGGCGAACATCGATGTACGAGGTCATCGGTACCACCGAACGCGGATCGCCCAGGAGATTCAGCTTTTCGGCGAGTATCGGGGCGATCCAGTGAAAAGGGACGTTGTTGAGCTTGGCCGCCCTGAGGAGCGCCAGCTGCGCCCTCGGCAGCAGATCGGCGAACGTGGAGGCTCCGGCCACCGGGAACTGCACCGGCACGAGGTTGGTGAACCATCCCTGGGCGACCAGCCATCGAGGTTCGGTGCGGGTGTGGAGGGTCATGAGCCCGCGGTAGTGCTCCTGTCCGGCGAGCCGCTGGTTGGCGATGCCGAGGGCGGCGAGGAGGCCGCCGGAGAACCTCGCTCCGGCGCGTACGCATGCGGCGTTGAACGCGCCGGCCTTCGTCTCGTCGAACAGTTCCATCGCGTAGGACACACCCGGGGCCCTCCCTCCCGGCGGAAGCCCCAGGTCGAGGGGGAAGCCCGGCGGGGTGCCGCCGCACGCGTGGGCGAACTCCAGCCACTTGCCGACGGAGGACGAGTCACCGGTGATCTCGGCGGCGCGTGTCACCTCCGAGGCGCAGTAGTCGACATAGCTGCCGACCTCGGGAAGCTCGGCGCGCGTTCCGGCCCGTTCGGCCTCGTACAGCGCGCGCACCTCGCTGAAGATGTGAATCAGCGAATAGCCGTCGGTGTGCGTGTGGTCGACCGCGAACAACAGGGTGGCCGAGTCCGCCCGGTCGATTGCGGCCACGACGAACGGCGGCCAGGTCAGCGGATCGATGCGCGAGTCGAACTGCCGCTGCAGGAAGTCACGGATGCCCGCGCCGCTGTCGAACGTGCCCACCGCCACCGGAGCCAGGCTGAAGTCGGCGGAACGGACGGCATATCGTTGCGGCCGCCCGTCGTCCATCCGGAACCAGGTGAGCAGCGTCGGATGCCTGCGTACCCAGTGTTCCAGCGCCGCCGCCATGGCCTCGGCGTCCAGCGGACCGGGGAGATCGAAGACGGCCGTCAACCACGACGAAGGCCTGGCGCCGCCTGCCACGTTGGCCCTGTGCCAGTCGATGTGGAACCGCTGGGAGTACGAGGGCGGAGCGGGATCGGGTGAGGCGCCGGTTACCATGCCCGCGCGGGCCGTCCATTCGACCAGACGCCCCGGTTCGGGTGTGAAGTCGTCTATCGAGCTCAGGCGCACTGCGGGGCCTTCATGAGATCACGTTCCTTGGGGCTGGCGTGCGCCTGCCGAGAGACCACGGTTAGTTGCTTTCTCCCCCATCGGATGGTGAGACTATACGCATTCATCTGAACACCCGTAGTGACCGCGGTGAGATTCTCGCCCTGTCGCGCACGTTGAGACCACCGCGGAGGAAGACGTGTTCGCTGAGCTGAAGACACTGCTCGTCCGGCAGCTGAAGCTGGACGAGAGCCTCATCAGGCCGGAGTCGTCGCTGGAGGACGCGGGTGTCGACTCCCTCGCGCTGGTCGAGCTCGGCCTGCTCGTCGAGCAGCACCTCGGGATCGCGTTCAGCGAGGAGGAGCTCGCCCGGACCGCGTCGCTGACGGTCGGCCAGTTCTCCGATCTCCTCGCGGCACGGCGTCAGGGCCTCCAGGAAGTCCCCTCTTGAGCCCTTCGCACGCCGACCGCTCGCAGGCCGGGCGGTCGCGGGCGGCGATCACCGGCATCGGTCTGCTCACGCCTGCCGGGATCGGCACCAAGGTCTGCTGGGACACCGTCCGCAACGGCACCGAGACCATGGCGGCGGTAGACCCGTTGCTCTGGCAGGTTCCCGCCGCGCTCAGCTGCCGCGTGCCCGACTTCGACGGCGAGGCGCTCCTCGACCCGGTGCTGGCGCGAAGAACCGACCGGTTCAGCCAGTTCGCCCTGGTGGCCGCGCAGGAGGCGGTGGCCGACGCGGGACTCGATCCGGCGAGCTGGGACGGCGCCCGAGTCGGCGTCGTGCTCGGCAACACCACCGGGGGCGTGGAGACCGCCGAGGAACAGTACGCCGTCCTCCAGGCGCAGGGCGCGCGCTTCGTCTCGCCTCTGCTGCTGCCCAAGATGCTTCCCAACATGGTCGCCGGTCAGCTGTCGGCCTTCGTGGGCGCCACCGGCCCCGGCATGGTCGTCGCCACGGCCTGCTCGTCCGGGGCCACGGCCATCGGCGTCGCGCGCGACCTGCTGGCCGCCGACCGCTATGACGTCGTCCTGACGGGAGCCACGGACGCGATCGTCACACCGGCCGTCGTCGCGGGGTTCGCCCGCCTGGGCGCCCTCTCGCAGAGGGTCGACGATCCGGCCGGGTCGTCGCGTCCGTTCGACAAGGGCCGGGACGGTTTCGTCTGCGCGGAGGGCGCGGGTGTGCTCGTTCTCGAACGCGAGGCCGACGCACGCGCCCGGGGCGTCACCCCCCACGCGTACGTGGCGGGCTTCGGTGCCACCTCGGACGCCCACCACATCACCCGTCCCCACCCGGACGGCCACGGCACGCAGGCCGCCATCGACGCCGCTCTCCGTGACGCGGACGCCGTCCCCGCCGACGTCGGTTACGTCAACGCCCACGGCACGTCCACCCTGGTCAACGACCGGCTCGAAGCGGCGCTGCTCGCCCGGAACCTGCCGCATGGCCCACCGGTCAGCTCGACCAAGGGGGTCACCGGGCACCTTCTGGGAGCGGCAGGGGCGGTGGAGGCGGCGTTCACGGCCCTGGCCCTGCGCGAACAGGTCGTGCCGCCCAACGTCAACCTCACCGACCCGGAGCCCACCGACCTCGTCCTCCCGACGTCTCCGTGCCACCACTCGTACGATTTCGCCTTGAGCCTGTCGGCGGCGTTCGGCGGTCAGAACGCCGTCCTGGCCATCACGAGCCACTGACGCGGAGCCATGAGCGTGATGCACCGAGCCGGGGTTGAATACCTACAATTCGTGTAACGTCTCCTGCATGACAGGACAGCGGTCCGCCCGGTCGAGCGGTTATCGGGAGCGCAACTCCACCGCCGACCGCGCCCTGGACATCCTCCAGCTCTTCGACGACTCCCGGCTCGTGGTGACCGGCCAGGACGTCGCGGACCAGCTCGGGGTCGCCCGTTCGACCGCGTACCGCTATCTGCAGAGCCTGGTCTCGTCCGGCTTCATAGAGGAGCAGCGGCCCGCCGGCTACCGGCTCGGCCCGCGGGTCTTCGAGCTCGCCCGGCTGGCCCGCAAGGGCATCGGGCTGTCGGAGATCGCCCGCCCGGTGATGCGGGAACTGGTGGAGACGGTCGGCGAGGCGGTGCTGCTGACCCGCCGTGCGGGTGCGACGGTGGTCTGCTTGGAACGCGAGGAGACCGACCACCCGGTGCGGCTCTCCTACGAACGCGGCCATGTCCTGCCGATCAACGCGGGCGCGGCGGCCCTGGTGTTGCTGGCCTGGGCGTCCGACGCCGAGATCACCGACGTGATCGAGCAGAGCGGGCTCCCGCGGTTCACCGGGGCGACGGTGACGGACGCGAACGTGCTGCGCGAACGGCTGGCCACGATCAAGGCCGAGGGGGTGGCCGTGACGCGCGGTGAGCTGGACGCCGACGTCCTGGGCATCGCCGCGCCGATTCGCGACTCCGGCGACGCGGTGGTCGCCGCGGTGAGCATCGCGGCGCTGTCACACCGCGTTCCCGACGAGCGCGTGGACGAGGTGGCGGACGCCGTCCGAGCGGCCGCCACCGAAATCACCAACCGTCTCACCGTCGTCACGTCCTGACCGAACGGCCCGCCGTCGTCACGTCCCGACCGACCATCTCGTCGTCGTCGCGTTCCGACCGGACCGCTCGCTCGTGGTCACGTCCCGACCGACAACCCGCCGCCGTCACGTCCCGACCCAACAGCCCGCGGTCGTCACGTCCCGAACGATCCGCTGTCGTCACGTCCCGACCGACCCGTCTCGCCGTCGTCACGTCCCGGTCGGACGGGCCGCTGTGGTTGCGTCCTGATCGGACGGGCCGCTGGTTACGGTGTGACGGGCTGGGGTCTGTAAGGCCATGATTCCGCGTACAGCGGCCTCGAAGCGTCTCCGAGGCCGCTGTTTTTTGTCCCTCCGGGCACGTCTTTTCGCAGGCCCCGGTGAAGCACGTCTTCCCAGCTCAGAGCGGTGTCTCGTATGTTAGGAACTGTGTCGCCCATCACAGGACAACCCCCCGGACCCCTTGTCCTGACTCCACCTCAGTTGCATAATTCAGGACTACTGTCCCGCAAAACGGGACAGTTCCGAGGAGGAGGGTTCGGATGAGGCTCCAACTGGGCAGGCCCGGGCGGCTGAGGTCGCGGCCCGTCATCACGGCCGTGACACTGGGGGCACTGATCGCGGCGGCCACGGCCGGCTGCGGGTCGGACGGCGGTGACAAGGTCGCCGCCACCCAGGCCGCCGACGCCGCCAAGCAGCGCCTGGCCGCCAACCCGGCGCTCGCCGAACTGGTCGCGGCCGCCAAGAAGGAGGGCGCGCTCGACCTCAACTGGGGCTTCGACGGGCGCGACACCGGCAAGGTCCTGATCGACACGTTCAAGCAGGCGTACGGGCTGGACATCAAGATCACGCTGACCCCGAACCAGAACCAGCCCGGCAACGCGGCCAAGCTGTCGCAGGAGTACAAGGCCAAGTCGCCCGCCTCGACCGACGCCTACCTCGGCAGCCCCGAGCTCGTCCTCGGCCTCGGGTCCAAGCGCGACGACGTGCTGGAGAAGGTCGACTGGGCCAAGTTCGCGCCGTGGACCAAGGGACTGGCGAATTCCGACAGCACCGCGCTGACGTTCGTGGACTTGATTCCCGGCTTCACCTACAACACCACCCAGCTCGACCAACCGCCAACTACGGCGCAGGACGTGCTCAAGGTCGGCAAGCCGGTCGCCAGCACCCCGTACGCGGCGCAGTTCAACGTGCTCGGCGCCAAGGAGGGCATGGGCGCGGCCGGCCTGCGCACGTACCTGGGCAACTTCAAGGCCGCGGGCTTCCTCGGCTGCGGCGAGCTCAACCGCATCGCGTCGGGCGAGTTCGCCGCGATGTGGATCTCGTGCGGCAAGAACATCGCCGACGTGTTCGCCGCGCAGGGCGCGCCGCTGAAGACGGCGGTGCTCAAGGACGCCGCGATCACCTCCACCCGCTACGTCGCCGTTCCCAAGAACGCCCGGCACCCGAACGCCGCGAAGCTGTGGGTCACCTGGCTGCTGACGCCGGAGGCCCAGAAGGTCGTCTTCAAGCACGACTTCGCCGACAACCGCCGCATTGCCGGCAGCCAGACCGCCAAGCAGCTCGCCGAGTTCGAGGGGCAGGGGGTGCGGTTCACGCGGGTCGACTACGAGTTCACCCTCGCCCATCCCGAGCTCTACAACCCCAGGTTCAAGGGTGAGCTGATCAAACTCCTGACGGCCAAATGACCCAGCTCAAGACCCGTCCGGACGACCTCACCACGGCCGAGGCATCGCGGGCGCCGCGGCGGAGGCCGACCGCCACGGGCGTGCTCGCGGCCCTGATCAGCGTGCCCGCGCTGTGCGTGGCGGGACTGCTCGCGCTCGTGGTCTACCTCGGCTTCCGCACGCAGGGTTCGCCGGACGGCGCGTTTACCCTGGGCAACCACCGGGCGCTCTTCGGCGACGCCCAGGTGTGGGACGTCGTGCAGAACACCGTCGTCTACGTCGCCGTGACCCTTGTCGTGGCGCTGTTCTTCGGCACCGCGATCGCGCTGCTGGTGGAACGCACCGACTTCGGCTGGGGCCGGACGCTCGGCACGGTGATGGTGCTGCGCATCCTCATCCCCGGCTTCTTCACCGCGATGGGCTGGATCTTCCTGTTCCATCCGCGCATCGGCGCGATCAACCAGTGGCTCATGGAGGCGTTCGGGCTGTCGAAGGCCCCGGTGAACATCGTGTCGCTGGTCGGCATGGGCTTCGTCGAGGGGCTCGCGCTGTCGGCGCTGGTCTTCACGATGGTGTCGAGCGGCCTGCGCGCTCTGGACGGGTCGCTGGAGGAGGCCGCGCGGGCGTCCGGCGCCGGGCCGTGGACGGTGCTGCGCCGGGTGACGCTGCCGCTGATCTACCCCAGCCTGCTGGGCGCGGCGCTCTTCGCGGGCACGATCGCGATCTCGTCGCTGGACATCCCGCTGATCATGGGTCTGTCGAACCGGATCTACGTCTTCAGCAGCTATCTCTACGTGGCGACCAACCCGTCCGCCGGGCAGCCGGAGTACGGGGTGCCCGCGGCGTTCAGCGGCGTGATGATCCTGCTCGGGCTGGCGTTCAGCCTCTGGTACCAGCGGACGCTGCGTTCGGGCCGCAAGTACCAGGTCGTGGCCGGCAAGGGCCACCGGCCGGCCCGCATCCAGCTGGGCCGCTGGCGGTGGGCGGCGTGGCTGCTGGTCGGCGGCTACTTCCTCTGGTCGATCGTGCTGCCGATGCTGATGGTCGTCTGGATCTCGCTGCTGCCGTTCGTCCAGAAGCCGTCGGCCACGGCGTTCGAGGTGGTGTCGCTCGACAACTACCGGCACCTGGACTGGTCGTTCGTCGGGCGCGGCCTGGAGACGTCGGCGAAGCTCATGGTGCTCGCGCCGACGCTGGCGGTGCTGATGAGCCTGGCGTTCGCGTTCGTCGTGGTCCGGTCGCGGGCCCGTCACCGGTACGTGTACGACCTGGTGGCGTTCCTGCCGCAGGCCGTGCCGAGCACGGTCTTCGCGTTCGGCGCCATGATCGCCGCGCTGTACTGGACCGAGGGCTGGTACGGGCTGTACGGCACGCTGACGCTGCTGGTCGTGGTGACCGCGCTCATCCAGCTCGCGTTCGGCACCCGCATGTTCAACGCCGGGCTCCTGCAGATCCACGTCGAGCTGGAGGAGGCCGCCGCGATGTCGGGCGCGTCCACCTGGACGGCCGTCCGCCGGATCACGCTGCCGCTGCTGCGCCCGGTGCTGACGTACACGTGGCTGTGGCTGGCGCTGCTCACCCTGCGCGACCTGACCGTGCCGACGCTCATCGGCGGCCAGGACACCCTGACGCTCTCGGTGGCGTCCTGGACGCTCTTCAGTACCGGCCAGGTGGGCGCGTCCTCGGCCCTCACCCTGCTGATGATCGGTTTCATGACCCCGGTCGTCGTGCTGTTCCTCCTGCTCACGCGTAAGAACGAAGGAAAGGCGATCTCATGACGGGCACACCGCTCGCGGTCGCGGGGCTGCGCAAGGGGTTCGCCGACCGCGGCACCACCGTGCAGGCCGTCGACGACGTCGGCTTCGAGATCCGCGAGGGCGAGGTCTACACGCTGCTCGGCCCGTCCGGCTGCGGCAAGACCTCGACGCTGCGCGCCGTCGCCGGGCTCGAACGCCCGGACGCGGGCCGCATCGTCATCGACGGCACCGTGGTGACCGACACGGGCCGCTTCGTCCCTCCCAACCGCCGCGACATCGGCATGGTGTTCCAGAGCTACGGCATCTGGCCGCACATGAACGTCTTCGACAACGCCGCGTTCCCCCTCCAGGTGGCGAAGGTCCCGAAGAAGGAGATCAAGAAGCGGGTCGAGGACGCGCTCGCGGCCGTTCACCTCCCGGGCTACGAGGGCCGGATGGCGACGCAGCTGTCCGGCGGCCAGCAGCAGCGGCTCGCCCTGGCACGCGCCCTCGTCCGCCGCCCCAAGCTCCTCCTGCTGGACGAGCCGCTGTCCAACCTGGACGCCAAGCTGCGGCAGGCGATGCGGGCGGAGCTGGCGAGCCTCCAGCAGGAGCTCGGCATCACCACCCTCTTCGTCACGCACGACCAGGACGAGGCACTCAGCATGTCCACCCGGATCGCCGTCATGCAGGCCGGAAAGATCGTCCAAGAGGGAACGCCCCGCGAGGTCTACCAGCGCCCGGCGACCCGCTTCGTGGCCGACTTCGTGGGCACCACCAACTTCCTGGAGGGCACCCGCGCGGCCGCCGGGCGCATCGATACCCCGACCGGCTCGTTCGACGTCACCTCCGACCCGGGCACGTCGCCAGGCGAAGACGTACTCCTGGCGGTACGCCCCGAAGCCGTACGGCTGCACCTCTCCGAACCGGCGATACCGAACGTCGTCAAGGGCGAGGTGGAGCGGGTGATGTTCGTCGGCGAATGCGTCGACTGCCACGTCCGCGTCGGCGACTCGACCTGGGTCACACGCCAGGACCCCCACCTGACCGCCGACCCGGGAGCCACAGTGTGGCTGGAACTACCCGCCGACCGAATCTCAGTCATCACCTGACCGTCCGGCGCCTCGCCCTCATCGTCACCGCGCCTCTCTCTTCACGGTGCTGACGACCAGTGCCGCGTTGAATCCGCCGTGGCCGCGTGCGATCACGAGCGCGTGCCGGACATCCGCCGGTCTGGGCTCTCCGGTGACCAGATCGAGGTCGTACGCCGGTGGCAGGTCGGGCTGGTAGGGCACGCCGGGAATGAGGCCGTGGCGCATGATCAAGAGAGCGCAGGCGACGTCCAGGTCGGGTCGGCCGTCGACGAGGACCACGCCTATCTGTTCGGGCGCGAGTCCGGCGTCGTCCAGAGCGCCCGCGATCGCCCGGCCCAACGTGCCCGGCCGCGGCGAAGCGGGTGGAGGGTCGAAGGTCGCCGCAAGGGAATGAGGCGAAGAGTCACGCGTGAAGCGCGGCGGCCTGCCGCGCGATGCGCTCGGACCCGATCCGTTCGGCCAGCCCGGCCAGCTCGACGGCCAAGCGCCCGGCCTCCTCCCGCTCGCGCGCCTGCAGGTACGCACGACCGAGCTGGTAAACGAACTCCCCCGCCCACTCCGACTCCCGCATCTCCGCCGGAAGCTCACCCAAGCCCCGAGTCAGGAACTCGACGGCCTCGGCGTTGCGGCTCGGATCGGTGCGACCGAGAATCCGGTAGGCCACGCCGTGCTCCATGGTGAAGAACCCGGGCGCGAAGTAGTAATACTCCCAGGGGCGTCCGTTCTCGGGCCGCTGCCCCTCGGCCTCCTCGGCGGCGAGGCTGGTGAGCCGATCGACTTCGTCGGCGTCACCCAGCAGGGCATGGCCCCGGGATTCCTGGTAGAGGTCGTACACCCGTCCCACGGAGTCGCGGAGCCGCTGGCCTGCCTGGGACAGGCCGATCAGGGGTCCGATCTGCCCGGCCCGTTCGGCGACGTACCCGCGCCATGACATGACCGCACCGACCATGGCCCGGTCACCGCGCTCGCTCGCCCACTCCAGCGTCATGCCGAGGTAGCCGAGCGCCCGGTCGGGGCGGCCCACGTTCGCGTGCAGCCAGCCGGCGAACTGCGACCATTGCGCGCCGACGTCGAGCAGCGGCGCCCGCATCGGACCGCGCGCCTCCTTCACCATCTCCGCCACAGCACGCACCTGCGCGCGCACCGGCTCGATGAGCGGGGCAGAGCCGACGACGTCCTCCGTCCGGCGTTGCGCGGAGAGAATGGTCGCCAGGTTGTCCACCACGGTCATGTCGGCACGGGTCGGCTTCCTGGCAGCCAAGAGGAGGCGTTCCTCGTCCTCCGGAGTCAGATCCCCGTTCGTCGCCTTCCGAAGCCGTGACGCCATCACCAGCGCGCCCCCGGCTCCGAGCAGCTCGTCAAGCCGCTGGGCGAGCTCGGGAGACGGGGGCTTGCGGTCGTTGGATATCCGCGACAGGTGGCCGGGGTCGCAGGGCACCGCTTTGGCGAGCTTGCGCAGGCTGATCTCCCGCTCGGCCATGAGCTGACGCAGCGTCTCTCCGAACGTCATCGCCTCACCCGTTTCGCCCCGGGTTGACCCGTCTTTTCGTTGCCCGCCACCGGTCGGGCAACAGGTCAACATCTCCACCGTAGCCTGGTGAGGATCGGATGAACCCCGGACGAACCGCAGTGAGCGTTGCGCGCACGGCCCCTCGCGCGATGTGCAGGAACCTGGTGTACGCGCGAATTGTGAAGGGCCCCGCCCGAGCGGCGGGGCCCCTTTCGTGCCGGTGCTCGAACGTGAACGGCCGACGAACCGTTCACGTTCACGCTTTAGGGGAGGGTGGGGATCCTCGGGTCGCTGTCGGTCCAGCCGGCCTGAAGGTACAGCACCTTGTCGACCTTGCCGGGAACGCTGGGAACGGTGCGCGAGGTGCTCAGCACGAGCGAGGAACGCGGGTCGATGATCACGGTGTCGGCGACGCGGCGCATGACCCGAACGTGCAGCCCGAATCCCTTGCGGCCGCGCTCGTCGGTGACCTCGCCCATGGCGGTGACCCCGGGCATGGCGGCGAGCATCCGGTAGGCGGCGGCGCGCACCTTCGGCGTTGCGGGGACGAAGCTGAGCAGGTCGGTCACGCAGTTCTTCAAGACCTCGTCCGCGGTGTCGCCCGCGGTGCGATGGTTGCGCGGGATCGCCCGCTTCAGAGCGCTCTTCAGCTTGCCGGGCTCGGTTGGCAGCGCCTGGACCTGCTTGAACGTCATCTCCCTGTCGCAGACCAGGAAGGTCTTCGTCCCGGTCTCCTTGATGAGCACGGGCGAGATCGGGTTCGGGTCGGGCGAGCCGTCCCGCCGGAAGGCGGGCGCGTCCTTGGCGGTCATGGGCACGCCGCCGAGTCCCCGGTGTCCAGTCCAGGACCGGCCGTCAGGTCGGCTCCACACCCCGATCAGCTGCCGCCCGAGCATCCAGTAGTCTCCCGGCTCGTTCCAGAAGGCGCTCGACTGCACCGTCAGGACGTGCCAGTACTTGCCGGTCGCCGGTGCGGCCTCCGCGTGCTCGGCGGCGGCGAGCAGCACGGTCTTGGCCGACATCGGCTGCGCGGCGGCGGGCCCGGGGTCGGAATCGGGCGCGCGCGGGGTGGTCCCAGACGACAGGACGACGGCCCCCGTGACGACGGCGGCTGTGGCGGCCAGGCCGAAGCCGCTCCACAGTGCGGGACGCCGCCAGGCGCGGCGCGCCGGCCGCTCCGGCTCGCGCACCCCGTTGAGGAGGCGATGGCGAACGGCGGCCTCGCTCTCCGGCGTGGGCGGCTCATCCAGCATCGTGGCGATCATTTGGAATTCGTCCATGGTCACAGTCCTTCCGTGTGCGCGGGCAAAGCGGCGCGCAGCTTCTTGCGCGCCCGGTTCAGGCGGGAGCCGACGGTGCCGTACGGGATGCCGAGGACGTCGGCGATCTCCTCGTGGGTGAGCTGGGCAAGGGCCTTGAGCAGCACGACGTCGCGGTCCTTGGGGGCCAACGCGGCGAGCGCGCGGGCCAGCGACGGCTGGAGCCGTTCGGCCGACACCGAGGCCGCGACCCGGTCGTCGTGGCCGCCGGGGTGGCGGTCCACGCCGACCTGCGCGAGCACCTGGTAGCGGCGGGTCTCGGTGCGGCGGTGCTGGGCGATGAGATTGGTCGCGATGCCGAACAGCCAGGGCCGGACGGACCCGCGGGACGGGTCGAAGGCGGCACGGCCGCGGAACGCGGCGAGGAAGGTCTCGGCCACAACGTCGTCGGCCGTCTGCGGGCCGAGGCGACCGGCGACGTAGCGGTGGACATCGGCGTAATGCCGGTCGTAGACGGCGGTGAAGCGGTCGGTGTCGCGGACGGACGCGGCGAGCAGTTCCGCGTCCGTCGGGGCCGTGTCGGGTGGAGCGGTCACGCTGCCGCCCTTTCCGTTGGGTCCGGCATGGGCACCTCCAAGAGGATGGTCATCACTTCTACTTCGCTCGCCCCCCGGATCGCTTTCACGCGGGCCCGGCGACCTTTCCGGTGCCGACGGGCGCGGCGGCAGGACGGGGGACGCCGCGCAGCGCGACCGCGGCGAACACGGAAGACCCGCTCACAACGTTCATCCGGGATGAGCAACCACCAAGCCGAGCAGCACGAGATGGGGTTCGGGCGATCGGTGATCGTCGTGTGATCCCGCCGTGGCGCCCTCGTTGGTGTCACAACGAGACATTGAAGACATGCTGGTCGGCGACTGCTTTCACGTGGTGTGCGGGAACTGAGAGCAGAGCCGAGGCCGGACGTGACCAGAACCGCACGTTCCGCCGAGGTGACCGCCGCCCGCGTGCGTGAGGGCGCCTGTCTCCTCGCAATGATCCACCCGTCAATGCCCGTCTTCGCCGCTCGGCGACGCGGAACGCAACAAGGCTTCCGAGCCCGCCGTCCACACCGCGTTCGCGGAGTACCTGGCCGTCGACCTCACGGCGCTCAGCGACCGGGGCGCTCGGGGCGCACCGCTACTTCCTCCGCATCCAGATCGAACGGACGTACTAGGAGAACAAGATAAAGCGACTGCGTCTGGACCGTTGATCTTGAGTGTGGGCGGTGTGGCCCGGTGATCTGACCTGGTCGCAGTCTGGTTGGGCCCTCAGCAGGGTTCACAAACGAGCGCCGAGCGCGCTCTGACTGTGGGGCCGCCCGACCAAGCCGGCCCCGGCGCTTACCGGGTCGGGGCGTCGCATTGCGGGTCGGGGCGTCGCATTGCGGGTCGGGGCGTCGCATTGCGGGTCATGGTTGCGCTTGCGGGCATGCGTTTCCAGTGGGACTGGCTGAACCCAGTGGTACAGACGCCATACGTTCCAACTCTGGGCCCGTACGTCCCCAAGCCCTCTCTGCGGACCTGTTCGAGGCCGTGGCCATGGCCTGGGGCCCACCAGAACGGCGCCGCCAATAAAGTGCTCCAAGCCCGAGCAAACGCGGCCTCCGAACGCCTGTACCTATCCGAAGGCCTCACCACACTGGGATTCGTGAGCGTCCGGGATCTCAGCTAGCACAGAAGCCAGGACAAGCGTCACCGGCAGGCAGCTGTAAGTACTTGAGACATCCCGTCCTCATGCCGTTGATCAGCTTCTCATCGGCATGAGTCAGTCCTTGGGCGCGGAGATGACAGGAATTCAGCCCGGTCAGGAGGACATTCCCCGCCGACCAGCGGAGCGGTTCGCCGCGAATCTGCCCGTCGCTCGCCGTTCCGGCGTATCGTGCGCGTCGGCCCGAGTCCGGATGGACTCGGGCCGACGTCCCGGAGCCACCGGGCAGTGAGGCGGTGCGATCGGCGGGGAGCCAGCCCACCCGCCCGCCGAACCACGGCGTCAGTTGATCAGTAGCCCCGGTACTGCAGGCATCCGGTCGAGTAGTTGCGCTTGCCGAGAACGAGCAGCGCCTGATAGCAACCGCGCTTGAGCCGCTCGATCCCGCCGACCTCTGATTGCGAGCCGGGCTTCACGGCCAACGTGCGCATGTGCGCGTACTTCTTGCCAGGTCGGCGCATGTAGTACGCGACGAGGCGCATGCGGCCCTTGAGCTTGACGTAGTGGGCGGTCACGGCGCCGTACTTCTTGTTCTTCCCTGGCCGTACCCCGACGCAGAAGAAGCCCTCGGGAACGGTCTTGCACTTCTCCCTGACCGGCGCGGCAGCCGCGGCGGGCGCATCTGCCCGCGCGGTCGACGGTGAAGCGGAGGCCGAGGCCGAGGCCGAGGGGGCGTTGACGAGAGTGGCCGAGACGGCAGCGGCCACCCCGATCGCCGCCAGCTTGCTTGCTCGTCCGCTGATGCGGTGGTGTGCGGCTGAGGCCGCCGGAACTCGCAGCTTCTTAATAAGACAACTCCTTTGTTGTGGCCCTCCGCGGGCCAGGCAACACAAGTCCATTCCACGGCCGTCTTGGCCACGTCATGGCCGTGTCCCGATCTCGTGACACGACCGCACCAGGCTGATGGCGTCTCAATCTCAGGATTGAGAGCGAATCCGTCCGTCTGCAGGAGGTTCTTGGGGTGCCGACGCGGTTGGCTGAGGTCATGACATTCGAGCCGTCCGAGGAGGATGTCGATGAACGGGTCGGCATCTTCGAGCTCACGCTCTGCTTGATCCCCGGGTTGATCGGCCGTGGGCTGCACTGGGTCTCTGACCAGGGCTTGTGGGCGTGGGCTGGCAACGGCTTCTTTGTTCTTGGGGCACTGGCGCTCGTGCTCGTCGTCATTCAAGCCGTGCGCAAGGGCGTGGTCTGGGGCGACATAGCCGGCCTGGCCGCTGCTCTTGCTGCCATCGCGATGCTGGACTGGCTCGACTGGTGGTTCTAGGGGGCCTCGCGGTGCGACGGGAACACCGAGCGGCAGCAAGTCAGGTCGAACCGCCACTCGGACCCACGCCTCATCGGCCTCGCGCATCCGGCTCTCGTCCAACCTCAAGCCATGTCCAGCGCCTTGGACCACGAGGCGTCGACTGTTGCTGAACGCACCGGCGGCCCCCAGGCTCACGTAGCCATGGAACACGCTGCCTAGCAGCCGTACCGGGCACGTACCGCACGGTCCGGCTGCCGGGACCTGCGGTTGTTGACCGCTAGGTCCCGGGTGTTCGCTGGACAGCTCCCCAGATCGCCCACTGATGACAAAGGACGCAACTGGTGGCAAAGCGCCAGGGCCATCGAACGTAGAGAGAAATCTAACGGCGGTCGGGCCAGGCGCTCAGCAACGCCGTCATAGCGTCAATTCGGGGCGCGACGCAACTCGAATCTTTGAGTGAATCGAGTGCCGGTATAACCCGTTCACAAGACATTCCAGCATTAAGGCTTACCCAAAACCCCCACCGACTAGCGCTTCCGCAGGTCAGTGCGCCACTATGGACGTATGGGATAGGGGTTTCGGGTAAGCCTCATTTAATGCTCAGTCAGGGTTTGACGCAGATTCCCTTCCTGTTCTTCTTGAAGGCCTTGGCGATGCTGCGTGGGGTCGCTCTCGCTGACGGAGGGCTGTACCGCGGGGGGAACTTGATGATCACGAGGCCCAAGGCCCGATAGGCGCGCTTGCTCGACACACAGGCGAGGTCGCCGCCGGTCCGGGCCTTGCGGAAGCCTCTGCCCGTGCTCGCCTTGCCCGCTCGGCGGCCATCGGTCATCCGTGAACTGACCGTGACGAGCGTCGCTCCGGCACCCACGCCGGTGCAGGTGACCGACAGGTGTGCGTTGATCTTCCGCTTCTTCGAGCTCGCCCCGGGATGCGGAGAGTCATAGGGCCTGTTGCCCTTGAACGAGCCCGTGCAGGTGATTCTCGCGGCGGCGCCGCCCTGGAGGCTCGCCCCGGTCGACTGGGCCGTGATAGTGAAGGTCTCGTCATCGACGGCGGAGCCCTGAGACACTTCCGCGCCGAGGCTTCCAGCGACGGGCGCGGCCGGAGAGCCGGGGCTGGCGTGGACGGGTGATGGAGAGAACGAGGCTGCGCTAATCGCGAGGGCCGTGGAAAAGCAGGTCATCCTCAATAGCTTCTTCATCTTGCCTCCTGCTGCGTAGGGGCAGTCATGGGGGAAAATATCAGGAGCTGACCACATTCTCAAATGATGAGACCAATTACCATGAGGGCGGGATGTAAGTTGTCACGGCACATCGGTTGCGTCGACAGATCCAGCCTTCCCTCAGCCACCCCCGCTACCTCGTCGCGGGACGGGGGCACGATAGCCGACATGGCCGCGGGGCATAACGCACTGTATCGACACGAAGCACAGCGAACGAGATAATTTTCGTCAATCGCCCGTTCTATAGGGCTTTGTGCACGTCAGGCAGCAAAACGCCCTCCGCGACCGCCCTCACCGTCTCACAATCCGAGAATGCGGTCGGCCCTGGGGCAATATAGGTTTGTCTCATGATCGAACGCATCGCCCCGGATCAGCTCGCCTGGTTCGCCGCCTGGGTCGCTGCCTCGGCCGAACAGGCTGACGGCCCTCCGCTGCCGGCGGCCTACGAACGTACGATCGCGGTGCTTCATCCCGGCGCCGAACCGGCCACAAGCGGCCTGACGGCGCCCTTCCATGGGCCGTCCTCAGCCGAAGGACACCCGTCGGACACGCAGAAGACCGTCCTCGACCGGATCCTCCTCACGACCACCGGCCCCGGCGCCCCTGCCTGCCTGGCGTCCTATGACGCTGACCCTGGCTCCGGCACCGAACTCCTCATCACTTCCACCGGTCCCGGTCCGGCGTCGCCGCCAGACAACGCCGTGTCCGCCGACAGCCCCGGCGACTCGTCGCTCGACGATCTGGCCGAACGGGCAAGCGGGCACATCGCCTACCTCCTCGTCGCCGGCCCCCTCCAGGACCTGGTGTACACCGCATGGGAGGCCCGCTGGGACTACGAACAGCCCGTGACGATGCTCTGGCCCGCCGACCGCACCTGGTGCCTGTCAAGCGACCCCGACCTCTCGTACACCGTGGTCGGCTGCGACGAGACGCTCGCCGCCCGCCTCCTCGCCGAGCCCATCCTGCGCGCACGACCGATGTGATCCAACAGTCGCCCTTCGTTTCCCGGGCTCCAGCGGCCAAGCGGCACGTCCCGGGCTCCACGGGCCAGACCGACGAGCAGCACGTACCGGGCTCCACGGGCCAGACCGACAAGCAGCACGTACCGGGCTCCGGCCAGACCGACTAGCGGCACGTCCCGGGCTCCACGGGCCAGACCGACGAGCAGCACGTACCAGGCTCCACGGCCAGACCGACTAGCGGCACGGCCGAATTACCTGGCGAGGACGGTGTGCAGGTCGGCGTCGACGGGGGTCCCGTCCTGTTGGGTGAGGCGACCGCGCCGTGAGCCGCACAACGCCAACAGGATCCGCTCGTCAGGCATCGCGCTGTGCGGGTACGGCTCGTGATGGCATCGCCGCACACCGGGCGGCCGGTTCGGATCCCAGTCTCAGTTCCGATTACCGCACGGCCGAATTCGTCCTGGGCCCCGCCCGCGCGACCCTCGCCGCCCGCGCCCTGGGACGACGTATCAGGTGGGGGGTTGGTCGGTGTGTTGGCGGAGTTGGGCGTTGATGCGTTGGGCTTCGGCGAGCTGGTCTTCCAGGATGATGATGCGGCAGGCCGCGTCCAGGGGGGTGCCTTGGTCGACCAGGTCGCGGGCGCGCTGGGCCAGGCGTAGCTGGTAGCGGGAGTAGCGCCGGTGGCCGCCGGGTGATCGTTGCGGGACGAACAGGTTGGCGGCGTCCAGGTTGCGCAGGAAGGCGGGGGTGACATCGAGGAGCTCGGCGGCGCGGCCCATGCTGTAGGCCGGGTAGTCCTCGTCGTTGAGCCTGTCGTCAAGCTGGTCGTCCAGCGTGACGGCGCGGTCCTTGAGATTTCCGGCCGGGGTGTGGCCGGGTCGTGCGGTGTGAGGTTCCATCAACCCTTCCGTGCTCGTCGCGGAAGTGGTTGCCGGGGAAGTCGCTGAGGGCCCCGGTGCCAACTGCGGCACCGGGGCCCCTTTTGAGGTACAACACCATCTATCCGGCCGTACGGCCGGTCCTGCTCCGCGTCAGCCGCTCGCCAGAGCGGGGACGCGGGGATCGCGAATGCGTGACCGTAGACCACCACCTTGTCCGTGGAACTGCGGTACCCGCGCGGCGTCAACACAGCCTGCGACGGGCGATCCCGATGGCGCCGAACACTCCCTTCCTCGACATCACTACCTGTACTTCGTGCCATGTTGCGCGCGGCCCGTTGGCCGCCTGGCCCGATACCGGCTGCCAGGGCCCCTTGCACTGCGTTGGCCCCGGCACGTCCGGCTCGTGCCATCCATCTCACCGGGCAGTTCGTCCTCTGCCACGTCTCATGGACTTGTTTCTCTTCGATGACAGGAACTCTACCCGACGTTTCCTCGAAAATCTACCTTGATCCATGCAGGTTTTCGTAGATCAGCGGCGGCGGTTCACCACGAGGCGTCTTCGTACTCCTCGTGGGTCTTGGTGATCCACGAGAACCTGCCGTTGTCGACACGTCCGAGCCTGCCGTCGTCGACCTGGAGGAAGTGGTTACCGGAGGCGTCCGTCTTGACGAAGAACGAGTCGACGGGAAGGCGGGCCGTCCAACCCGTGGGTTCTCCCGTACGAGCCGAGAGCCCGGCGAGTGCGGACTCTGGAACGTCGTCGGGTCCGTATTCCGCGCCCTGGACCTGTGCCGTCAGCGTCTCGCCGTCCGGGTTGAACGTGAAGACGTTCATCTCGCCGTGGGCCGGGATTCCGGGGCCGGACACTTCGATCGTGCGCAGGGGGCGGGAGGCCAGCAGGTCCGTGCCGTCGCGGGAGGTGTCCAGGAGGCGCAGGGTGGCCTTCTTGGTCAGGGCCTGTCCGTCCCACCACAGGAAGCCGAGGGTGCGGTTGTCGGGTGACCAGGACACGCTCTTGATCCAGCCGGAGCCGGGGGCGCTCCACGTCCGGCGGGCACCGGTCCTGGCGTCGATGACGACGGCCGTGGTGCGCGGGTGGCTCTGCAGGCCGACGAGGGCGACCTTCGAGCCGTCGGGGGCGGCGGCGAATCCGTTCTCGGAGCCGAACGAGTGCACGGCCAGCCGGACCGCCCCTCCGGGCAGCGGCCGGGGCCGGGAGGGTGATCCGTCCGCCGCGATCTCGACCCGGTAGAGCAGGTACTCGTCCTTGCCGGCCGCGGCGGCGAGGAAGAACGTCCGGCGGTCGGCGGTGGCGGCCACTCCCTCGTAACGGCCTTGGGCGGCGGGAACGTCGGCGACCTTCCGGCCGGTGCCGTCCAGCACCACGGCCTGCCCTTTGCGGATCGCGAGGAGATGGGTGGGAGCTCCCGCGAACGCCGTCCTGTCGGGCTCGTCGGACGGCTTGGGGATCAGTGTCGTGACCCCGAAGACGACGAGGGCCAGCGCGGCGGCGACCGCGAGCGGGGCCATCCAGGTGAACCTGCGCCTCGGCGGAACGGTCAGCGGTACGAGCGAATCGGGCGCCACGGTCTGCGCCGCGTCGTCGAGGGCGGCGCGCAGGCGGTCTTCGGTCCTGGTCATGCTTCTTCCCCGAGGCGCTTGGCGAGCGCCGTGAGCGCCCGCGAGGTGGTGGATTTCACGGTTCCCCGGCTGACACCCATGGCCTCGGCGATCTCGCCCTCGTCGAGCTCCAGGTAGTAGCGGAGTATGAGCGCCTCGCGTTGCCGTTGGGGCAGGCGGCGCAGCGCGAGGAAGACCTCGCGGCGGTCTTCGCCGAGCAGCACCGCCGATTCGGCCGACCACACCGGAGGTTCGTGCGTCCGTCCGACGCGTAGGGCGAGCTTGCGACGGCGTAGCACCGACCGGCACTTGTTCACCACGGCGGCGCGGATGTAGGGGAGCATCCGGTCGTGTTCGGTCAGCTTGTCGATCCTGCGGTGCAGGTCGACGAACGCGTCCTGGACGACGTCCTCGGCCGTCGCCCGGTCACCGACGATCAGAAGCGCGGTGCGGACGAGGGCGAGCTGGTGCTCGCGGAACAGCGAGGTCAGGACCTCCGCCGCCGGCGATGCGGCCGCGTGCTCGCCCGGCGTCGATCTCGATCTGGCATGACTCATCGCTGCCACTATGTCGATTTCCACGTCCCTTACACGCACAAGTCCCCGTTTGGTTGCTCGCCCGAGCCATACGAAAGACCTGCAACAGGAGGGTCGGCGGGGGCATGGGGAGGCGACCGCGGCATCCGGGGTTCCTCGTTGGATATGGCGAAGGGGCAGCAGTTCGCCCTCTACAGCGAATACTTCGTGGTCCTCGCGGCCAACTCCGACGAGCACGACCGCCTCTTGCGCCCGCCCGGAGCCTATGACGCAACCTGCGCGAGGTCGTGCGTCGCGACATCCCGATCAGGTCGAGCTCGTCAGGTCTTCGACGACCAGGACATCGACGGCGCCGTCGAGCAGATCCTCGGGATCGGCATCACGAACTACAACGTCGACGACGCCCGCCCGGTCGGTCGAGCACTCGGCCGAGGGCGGACTCGACGACCTATGCGGCATGTGCGGAGACGGCCGCGCGGCGATCGACACTAACGGGCGCCTGATGCCGTGCGTGCTCGGCCGCGACTTCGACGCCGGCAACGTTCGCGAGTCCGCGCTCGCCGCGCTGCTCACCGGCGACCGCTGGGTCGAGGTCGTCGACGCGATCCCGGGTTAGGCGGATCGGTGCGGTCAATCTGAGCCGATGGACTGGAAACCGCACGCCGAAAGGCTCGCCGAGCAGGTCACCCCATGCCACGTCGCGGTGGCGCCCGGTCGTCGCGGCCATCCCACGGCACGAGTTCGTGCCGCGCTGGTGGACATCGCTCGTACCGGCGCCTGGTCCCTACGGCTCGGCGATCTGGGAAGTGCGCATCGGGGCGGCTGACCGTGACTCCTGGCGGGACACGGCCTACACCGATCGGTCGTTCGTCACCCGGGTCAGCGGGGTCCATGCCGACGATGCCGATCCCGGCAATCGAGCGATCGGCGCTCCGACGTCTTCGGCCACGCTCCCGAGTCTGCTGGTGTCGATGTTCCAGCACGCCCGCATTATCGACGGCATGCACGTGCTCGACGTCGGTACCGGATCGGGCTACGGCACGGCCGTGCTCGCCGCGCGTCTAGGCGGCGACCGGGTCACCTCGATCGACGTCGACCCTTACCTCGTCGCGCCGGCCGAGGAACGCCTCGACCGCGCCGGATACCGTCCCATCGTCCGGACGCTGGATGCTACCGGGCCGCTCGACGGCGAGTGGGATCGGATCATCGCGACCGTCTCGGTTCGGCCGATCCCTACGTCGTGGCTCGCCGCGCTACGTCCCGGCGGCCGACTGGTCACCTCGATCGCGGGCGCCGGTCTGCTGCTCACGGCCGACCGCACGCCCGACGGTGGCGCTGAGGGCCGCATCGAATGGGACCGAGCCGGGTTCATGACCACGCGGACCGGCCTTGACTACCCGCCCGAGCTCGTCGACCGAATCGAAGTGGCACGCACCGCCGAGGGCGAGCACGTCGCCGCCGGCCGCTTCCCGGTCGTCAACGTGATGGAAGCGTGGGACCTGTGGTCCATGCTCGGGGTCACCGCACCCGGCATCGACCACGACTACCGGGAAGGATGCGACACCCGAACCGCGATCATGGCGCACCCCGACGGTTCCTGGACGCGTGCCGTCGAAGCGCCCGACGGTCAGGTGACCGTGCACCAGGGTGGGCCACGCCGCCTGTGGGATCTGCTCGACGCCATCCGGACACGATGGCTCCGTGAGGGGCACCTACCGGTGAACGGCGCCCACGCGATGGTCGCGCCCGATGGGGCGATAACCCGGCGCCGCGGACGGTGGTCGACGACCATCGCCGATTGACGAGCGTCGGCGCTTCGGGGAGCACCATCGCACACTCCTACACCTCAGATGTTGCGACAACCCCTTGAACTCAGGTCGGGTTTGGGGCGGGAGCCCCGATGAGGCTGTCCGAGCGCAGCGAGGGCCTTGTTATGGGGAAGGCGCGGTGCGTTGGCACCGCGCCTTCGGGCTACTGGACGGGCTGGTAGGCCGAAGTCGATCGACTTGCCAGCGGCTTTCCTCGCAGAGCCACCCCGAACCAAGCGCCGGTCCCAGCAGCCGTGTAACACCCTTGTGGGAACCCTACGAACGATCGAGCCGAAACCGGCCCCAGGTCGTCCCGACCGGGGCCATCAAGAGCGTTAGGTGGTGCCAGACCCTACAAACCTCGGTAGGCGGCCCATGTCTTAGCGGTGGCCGCTAGTTCGACCCAGGCAGGCCGGGGCTCTCGCTGTACGGCTCGTTCCCACAGCCGAAGGTGGAGCGTGGCGAAGGCGTCGATCCCTTCGGCGGGCGCGGTCTTCCACGCGGGAATCTGAGCGACCCATCGCTCAGCGTCGGCGGGGTGGTGGCCAGCAGCGATCAGGCGGACCGCGAGGAACGCCAGATCCACCCAGGCGGCGCCCTTACAGCTCCAGGCCCAATCGACCAGATAGGCCCGCTCTTGGGTGATGAGCACGTTCGCCCTGTTGAAGTCGGTGTGCAGCAGCGCATCACCGGCCAATAGCCCGGCGTCCCCTAGCTGGGACCAACGACGCTCGAACGGCAACGTCGTTACCGCAGGTCGCGGGGTCTGCTGAAGGTGCCCGATCAGCTCAGCAAGCTTCGGCAGGTCCCCAGATCCAGGACCGTAGTCGATCGGCCGGGCGTCCAGATGCTCGAACGCCAGCAGCCGCCACCCCCCGGCCTCCACATCGAACAGAAGCCGGGGGGCAAGCGCGGACACATGTGGGCTGACCGCAGCCTCGTTGCGCAGGCTTCTACGCGCCCGCTCATCGGCCGACCCCTTGACGAAGACCCGACCCCGCACTGTGTGCAGGGTCGAAGTGATCTCGGAATTGATCCCAGCATCCGAGGGGTCTTCCCGGTCCACCTTGCCCGCGCGGGCCTCTACGGCCGCACGCAGATCAGCGGGTAGGTCAAGCCAAGGGGTACGGGGCAACGTCAGTCCCTAAGGTGAGTCGGTGCATCCGGCGTGACACTGCGAGCAATCGCCAGCCACGGGCCACAGCTCGTCATCGACCACCAGGCCCAGGTCGCGCATGGCCGCGAGGGTAGCGGCGACCGCAGGCGCGTGGACCTCCAACGCGCCGCTCTGGGGAACGTGGTGGACGTACCGGCCCGCGACCCGATCGCAGAACTCGATGTACTCGCGAGTGTGCAGGATGAACATGTGCCATCCCAGGTCGACCATCCGCGACGGGGCCAGCTTGGTCCCCTCGTTGTTGGCGCAGGCGAACAGGAACGCCAGCGTCTGAACCATGACGCGGTCGGCCAGAGCCGAACTCAACAGGTTCTCTCTCGCGAGACCATCAACGAGCCGACCGAACACCTCCGAGTCGATCAGGTCACGAGGATCAGTGACAGTCTGCGTCACGTGAACAGGCATCGGGCTTCCTCCTAAGAAGCCTCAGGACGCGGCCGGTTACCGCGTCTGAACCTCCGGGCGGACAGATCACGGGAATCGTTGGAGAACGAACTGACACCACCCGCCCGGAGGAATCTCTACGGCGGTGAATGCTCCGGCAGGTCACGGCACGCGGAGCCGTCCATCAGATCCTCGGCCGCATCGAGCAACTGATAGATGACGTCGCCGGGAAGGCTTTCGGGATCGCTGTCCAACGCCGCCAGATGCTCTTGGGTGTAGCAGTCGATCAAAGCCACGGTGCCCGGGAACATCCCGTGCCTGACGAGAGCCTCCTGATAGGCGACCTTCACGACCTCGACGGCAAGCCGCATCACGATCCGCTGGATCTGCGGGGCAGTAGCACCATCCATCTCACGTGCTCCCCGCGATGAAACCGAGCACGAACGCGACCGCCATACACACCGCGCCGTAACCGATGATCGCGACAGCGATCTCCATCAGGTTCGAAGGAAGAATGGCGATCACGACGGAACCCCGGGAAACGACCGCGTTCGCTGATCCCACCGGACCGGCCGCGAAACATGCTCGATCTCGGTCATCTCGTACACCGACCACAGCAGCAGCCAGCGTTCCCGGTGCCCTTGCCGGAGCACCTCCGCACGCTGCTGCGGAGTCTGTGTAGAGGGAGCGTCGTTGGTGCGTGGCCTGTCGAAGCTCATGACAGCGAAATTAAGACGCCCTACAGGGCCTGTCATTGGCAGTCTGAACAGGGCACAGCCCGAAGTACCCCCCAGCGCTATTTGCTGAGGTCAGTACTCCAAATGGACGAAGTCAGCCAGCTCTCGCATCTCAGGTGTAAGCGTCCGCCGCTTGGTCACGATCTTGCCAAGGACATCTCGCGCCATGCGCTGATTGACGATCCATTCCGGACTGATCGCTCGTACTTCTTGCAGGACCTCAAACGCGTCTGTGTATTGCTTGAGCTGCACGTTCGCCTTCGCCACGTCGAGTCGGTGGCGGTTCCGGCTGGAGGCCCTGGCCCTGAATCCCGACTTGGGGATCTTCTCAGACAGCACTAGGACACGATCGGGCCGATCCTCGATCATGTAGTTTTCAGCCCGCCGGGTCGCTACGGCGATTGGGCCAAATGTACGCAACGGATCAGACGGAGGAGCCCACTCGTTCTTCAAGGTAACTGCTGCGGCCTGGGCAAACCGCAATGCGTCTTCTGCTTCGCCCGGTTCGTTGTTCCTGGATGCTGCCGTCGCCACACGCAACAGCAGTCCGCCCCACGCCGCGAGCTCCTCCGGCGTGGCGCGCGAAAGTCGAGGCTCGATCTCATCCGCTGAGCGGACGGCCAGTTCGAGTGTCGCGGCTAGGTCTCCCCGGCGCATCAACAGCCAGCAACGGGTGTTGAAGATCGCTGCCTCTTCGAGCCTGCCCGGCGCATCATCAAGCGCACGCCGCAAGGCGATGTCCGCCGCATCGAACTGACGGGTTGAGATCAGAAGCAAGCCGGCCAGGTGCAAGACACGGGAGCGCACGGGCCGTCCCGGCTTACCCAAGGCTTCGGCATCCCGGAGGAGGGAAGGAAGCAACGCCCCGAGTTGGCTGTACTTGTTATCCGTGAAGAGTGGCTCGGCGGCTTCCACCGCACTCCGCACGCCTTCAACCGTGGGCGTCTCTTCAGGTTGACCGTTCCGCCTGAGCAAGGCGTCTCTCACCGGCGCCCATTGGCCGGCCGTCGTCTCCTTGTGCTCTGGCCGGACGATCAGGCCGGACGTGGAGACCTCGAGAGCGCGAGCGAGCTTTCGGAGCGTCTCAAGCCTCGTGTCGTCGCGCTCGTTCTGTTCGAGCTTCCGGATCAACGACAAGGAGACTCCTGACAGGTCAGCGAGATCCTTTTGCGTGAGCCCCCTCCGCTTGCGCACAGATCGAAGACGGTCCGCGAGGTTCGGCGTCACGCTCATACACCCATAGTAGGGACCGACCGCCACGATCCCGGGTCTGTCGGCTCACTCCCCACAGAGGGGGCTGAAGGGACTCCAAGGTCCTCCGGCGGGCTGGGAATCGGCCGACCGTGAGGGCCGTGCGCACGTCCCAGGGGTAGAGTCGCCCGACGCGCACCTGCTCGACGAGATGAACCTCGTGAACACGCAGGGCGCGGGGTTCCGGCCGAGCAGCGAGCGCGTCGAGAACGGGCTCTGCCGGGCCGTCGCCATGGCTGTAGGCGACCGAGACATGTGGCGTCCACTCGGGCTCGTCCGCGAGCTGATGCACGCGAACGGACTCGGCGACGGCGTCGCGGATCGCCTCGCGAACGGGATCGAGATCCTGCGGCGGGTGGATGCCGAGCATGACGGCCTCGCTGTGGAACCACAGCCGGCCCAGTTGGACCGCGACCGGCGCCAGAGCCGCGAAGCGGAGCCGCGTCTCGTGGATCATCTGCTCGACCTCGGTAGAGCTGATCTCGTCCGCGAACCCGACGATCTGCGTGGTCATGTGCAGCCACTCCTCGGGGACCATGTCCAGACCGGCCAGCTTGTCCTGGCACTGGCGGACGACGTCGCGGGCATCGGGCTGGTCGTGCAGCAGGATGTGCAAGACGAGCAGACACCGACCGGGCCGTACTCCCGGGCGCCACCACCAATGGTCGGACATGCGGGTCGGGTAAGGGCTCACGAAGTCTCCGCGCGGGTGATGTGCTCCAGCGATCCGGACTGGAACGCCCGTACCCGCTGAGAACGCCGGCATGGGGATCGCCCTCGAAGCGGCTGTGGCCGAGCCGCTGGGCGACTTCGGACATGCGGCCGATGATGGTCACGACGCGGAACTCCTGGCCGAGATCAGCGGTCTGACCGTCGCGGCCCGGAAGGCGTACCCAGCGCCCGCCCCTGGGTGACAGGGTGCGGTTGCCACGCGTTTCCGTGTGGCTGTAGGGCGATTGACGGGCTGACGGAAGTGCACTCAGGCTGCCGCGGGTGGGCAAGTCCCCGCAAGCAGCTAGGTGGAGGTAAGACCATGCGGCCACGGTTCCTCGGACTCAGACCAAGGTGGCTGCCCAGCGATGTACGCCACTGACTGCGGTACGTACGTGGTCCAAGGGAAGATCGTCACTGATACGGCAGCGATCGGCGACGTCCGCGACCTCGCCGAGGACGAGACCGTGGTGGAGATCGAACCGTCTCTCGTCCGGCACCTGATCGAGCACTACTACGACCACCACACGAAGGGATGACCGTGGCCGACCTGCTGACGGGGGATGCCTTCGGCGCGATGTTCCATGCCGTCCGGCGCTCGGCGTTCCGGCTGGAGACGCGCGACCGCTACAACGCGCCGTCCGAGCAGGAGCCGATACGGCGGTTCCTGGCCGGCGACCCGGACGAGGATTACCTGCTCGGCGCGCACGAGTGGGGAGCGATGACGCGGGCCGCGGCGGCCGAGGGCCGCCCGTTCCGTCGCGTCCGAGTGGTGACGGTCCCGCTCGGTGACTACTCGCGCTATGCACTCTGGTCTGTTCAGGGGAACCTCCGGGCCGGTGAGCGGATCCGGTATCTCAAGCGCGGCCTGGCCGAGGCGCTCGGCCTGCCGGTCAGGCCGCCGCATGACGCCTGGTTGCTCGATGATGATCGAGTCGCCGTCCTGCACTTCGACACTGATGACCGCCTGCTCGGCGCCGAACTGGTCGACGACGCGGCCACCGTCGAGCAACACCAGAAGTGGCGAGACATCGCGTGGAAAGCGTCCGCCACCCGGGACGAGTTCCTTCGGAGCGTGTGACCGGTTCACATGTCTACATCTCCCCAGCAACCACGCGAGGCGCTCGGCGTGCGGCTGCGCGGGCTGCGAAAGGACTCGCGGCTCCCGCAGCGGCGCCTCGCCGAACTCGCCGGCTGGCACGAGAGCAGGGTCTCGAAGCTCGAGCTTGGCAAGCAGACGCCCAGCAAAGACGATCTCCGCACGTGGTCGACGAGGCGCAGGAGCTGTTCACCGACCCCGCGTACAAGGACGAGGCCGCCGATCTGTGCACGCGGCTGATCAAGAAAGGTCGCGCGTACGGCATCATCCTGATCCTGCTCATCCAGAACCCCGACGCCCCGTCGCTACCGTCGTCGGTGTCGTCCAGGGTCGGCACCCGGCTCTGCTTGGCGGCGATGGACTGGCGCGCGAACAACAACGTGCTCGGCACCGGCGCCCACGAGCGCGGGCTACGCGCCACCGAGATCTCGGTCAGCGAGCAGAGCACTCCGTGGCCGCGAGGGCGGCACCGTACGCGCCGCGTTCATCAAGCAGACCGAGGCCGAACACATCGGCAAGCGGGCGCTCGCACTGCGCATCGCCGCCGGGACGCTCACCGGTCAGGCCGCGGGCGAGGCGTCCGACCCGGTCGACCAGAGCGACCTCATCGACCACATCCGTGAGGTATGGCTGGCGGTTGAGAACGCGGTGCACTCGGCCCGCCTCATCGAAGCCCTCGCCGCCTACCGCCCGGAGATCTATGGGACGTGGCTGAATGTCGAAGGGCTCGACGAGACGCAGCTGCGCAGGGGCCCGCGCGGCGGCGTCCACGACGCTCGCGAGCGCGTTGAAGCCGTACGGAGTGGCGACCCGCCAGATCAACCGGCGGGGTGCCGGCGGCGGCGCGAAGGGCATCCGACTGAAGACCTTCCGACACGGCAGAAGGTGTCTTTGGAGGGCTGAACGGTTTCGGCCTGGCACCCTCTCAGAGGCCGCTGTAGGGCAGATTTGAGGGGTGCTTCGGCGACTCCGAAATCCGAAACCTTGCAGGCCACCTTGATACCGGGGGCGAAACCGGTTTCGGGGTGGGTGAACCCCATCCCTCGCGGCTACGGGTGCAGAGGCAGCGAGATGAGCATCGCGTCGAAGTGCGGCGAGTCCGCGAAGGGCTGCAGCTTGCCGACCTTCTCCCAGCCCCACCGCCGGTAGGCCGTCTGCGCCGAGTCGTTGTCCTCGCGGACCAGCAGGGTGGCGCGCTCCTCGACCCGGCCGTTCAGGAGCTCGTCGTGCAGGGCATGGGCGACGCCTTTGCCCTGCCACTCCGGAACCACCATCAACTCGTTGAACGCGAACGTCCGGCTGCCGCTCTCGTCAGCGAAGCCCTCAGGCGGTGACGGTGTGAGGCCGTTCCACCATCGCGTGGTGGCAGGGAGCGTGTAGCCGAAGGCCTGCCCGACCGGGTGGCCATCGATCTGGGCTATGGCGATCTCGAAGCCGGGGGCCTTGGCGTAGCCGGGGAACCGCTCGGCGAACCGTTCCGCGGTGTAGAACGGCCGGTCGATCACGTCAGGGTGGCTGGCGACGTAGACCGGCACGATCACGCTGTCGAGGATGTCGAGCGCCTCGGTCGGATCATGGCGGCTGATCGACAGGTTCGGCGGGGTCATGCGTCTCCCTTGGCGGCGAGAAGTTCGCGGGCCTCGGCGATCGACGCCCGCGCGGCCTGAGCGGGTGGAGCCATCTTCAGAGACATTACGGCGCTGTGGTGCAGCAGCCCGTCATGGCGGAGCTCGCCCGGCACGGCCCCCAGGACCCTTACCAGGTGGCGGGCACCCTCGTCGACATCCCCGCTACGGATGAGCACACCGGCACGGTGCAGCTCGACCTGCGTGCGAGCCTGCCAGTTTCGCGCCGGGTAGACAGCCAGCGCCGCATCCTGCGCGCGCATCGTCGCCGTCGCCACCGGCTCCAGCGACGCCGCAGATCTCCGAGCCGCAGGCGCCGAGCTCGTCCTAGACGACCTCACCGACACCGACAGTCTCGTCCGCGCCGTGCTCGACGTCAGTGACCCCTGACCATCGCCACCAGCTCCCGAACCTCGGGCACGTCCTCGTACGGCTCGAATGCCGTCATGAGCTCGTCAAACCGCTCAGGCAGGATCGACGACCGCGAGCAACTGGCGCAGGTCTTCGCTGGCGTCCGCGACCGTGGATGGTGCGCGGTCCCGGGCGACCTGGGCGACCACACCGCGCAGGAGCTTGGCGGTGCGGGCCGACCCGACCTCGGCCGCCTGGTCGAGCACGTCGGCGATGACCGACTCCGCAGCGTTCCACTGCTGTACGTGCACCAGGGCCTCAAGCAGATGTGCGAGGTCGTTGTATCGCGCTCGGGTCCGGGTGCTGGCCAGCCGTCGTGCGTTCGTTCGCGTTCGCGCCGAGGCGGCCATGCAGTCCACCGCGCGCCCCCATTCGTCCAGCTCGATGTGCAGCATCCCGCGATGCCATGCCAGCTCGGCGTCATCCAGCCACCACGTCCACGACGGGTCGCGTTCGGTGATGCTCTCGCCGATGGTGGCGGCGGCCTGCTCTAGCGCCCGGAACGCAGCGGCGCAATCGTTCATCTGCGCGAGTGCGCGGGCTCGGCGTAGATCGAACAAGGCGCCTACACGCGGCGGCATCCTGGGATCATCCTGGACGGCCTCGCAGATCCGCAGTGCTTCGCGGGACCGCCGCTCGTGCAAGGCGAGTAGTGCCAGGTGAGATAGCTCGAACTGCTCCATCGACCGGTCACCGGCCAGACGGGACAGGAACAATGCCTCATGGATGATCTGCCGAGCGATCTCCTGCTTGTCCGCGTCGTAGGCGATCCAGCTTGCTATCTCGGCGGTCTCGCCAGCGGCGGCCTCCAGGTCCCGCTGAACGGTGCGCTCGTGGCTTCCAGCGGCCAGTTTGGCGTGCGCCGATCGGAAGATCCGGAGGCTTAACGGCAGGACATCGTTCCCACCGTGCAGGCTGTCCATACTGATCAAGCGCTGGTTGTCCTCGCGGAGTGTCTGCACATAGTCGGCGTCAGCCAGGCGTCCACGCTCGGTCGGAGGAGCCAGCAACACCAGTCCCTCGCGGTCGAACAACGGGCCATTGTGCAGTGTCCGGTGAGTCGGCGCGGATGGCCTAAGGCCGGCTAGGGCGCCATCAGCACACAGAAGCTCGTCCAAACGGTCGGCGAGCTTCGCTGAGGGTGTCTTGTCACCGGAGCGGAGCTTCGACAGGTGCCCGTGGTCGCACGGGACCAGGCGTGCCAGCTGACGCAACCCGATGCCGCGTTCGGCCATGAGAGCGGCCAGCTTCTCGCCGAAGGTCATCGCCTCACCCGCTTTGCCCGGGGTTGACCTGGTGTCGGTGGTGTCCATGCCGGACAGACACCGGACACCATCTCCACAGTAGCCAGCCGGGCCGGAAGCGTGAGGGGTGACGCGAACGAACGGCCCTCGGCCGGCGGGCGAACGCCGGTGTGCCGAGGGCCTGACCGGAAGTGAGTCCGGCTGATGACGACGGTAGCGGAGATCAAGGACCAGCTACGGCGAGAGTTTCCTGACTGGTCGATCATCACCAGCAGCGCCGGTCGATGGTGGGCGACCCGCGCCCCCGAGCGGGGCGAGCTGGTTCAGCACGGCGCCTCGTGCTTCGAGGCCGACAGCCCGGACGATCTGCACGCCCAGCTCGCCAGGGTGAGCGCCAGTGAGTAGCAGCGGCCCGCACTTTCCGGACGGCGTCGGTGAGGACGAGGCCGCCCGGCGGCTCGCCACGGCGGCGGAGGCGCCGAAGGCGACGCCGTTGAAGATGTTTCCGGTCGTGCTCGGCGCGTTCGAGGAAGCCGGGAAAGAGCGGCTCCATCCGCGCATCGTGGACCTGGTGCTGTCGTTCGTCCAGGACGAGGCCGAGACCAAGCTTGGCGGCGAGCCGGAGATGGACGCGACGGCCGCGTTGCAGCGCGCGCTGTCGGCGGTGCGGCCGATGTTCGCCCGCCATTTGGGCCGTCAGGGGTATCTGCTGGGCACCGCCGACGAGGTGACCCGGGATGCTGAGCGACGCGTCCGCCTGATTGCGACGTCGGGGCCGTACGGCCCGTACGCGACGTGATGGTGCTGCCGGGTGCGGAGATCGCGCGGCGCCGGGCGGCGGTCGAGGCGCTGGCGGCCGAGCTGGAGGGCCGTGGCTGGCACACCGAGGGCCGCGGGGTGCAGATGTGGGTGTGCGCGGTGCCGTTGGGGCCCGGACGTGAGGTCGGCGCCTATTGGGATCGGTTCGTGTGGCGCCGTGGGTCCTACGTCGGGGCGGACATCGCCCCGGTGGACGACGTGGTGGCCGCCGCCGACCTGATCTGCCAACAGCTTTCCTAAATCCCCCGAAATGAAGGAAGGGATCCCTTGTGGTTGACCGGGGTCAGGTCCGCGCGGAGTGCGAGGCGTTGATCATGGCGGGTGTGTCCGGGGCGGTCGAGGGGCCGCTGCGCTACTTCGAGCGGGTCAAGGTCGCGCCGGGGTGGGCGGTGGCCGGGCCGGTGATGGCCGAGGTGTTGGCGGACGCGATCCAGCGGGACGCCGTTGCGGCGGGCGTGGTCATCGCAGGTGTGGCGGACGTGGGGCGGCTCGCGCCTTCGGAGCGGCACGGGTACGCGCGGGTGATGGCCCTGGGGATCTCGGCCGGTACTCGGGTCAAGGCACGCGGCATCCATCGCGTGATGCTGCGCCATGCCCGCACGTACGTCAAAGCGCGGGCACGCGGCAGCCACGACGAAGCCGACGCGGTCCTCAACCGGATGGACGCCGAGCAGCTCGGGCAGCTGGTGTTCATGCTGTGGGCGACCGCTCTACAAGCCCGGCGCGCCGCGCTGACGGACATGACGTAAGCCTCCCGCGACCCCGGGTGAAGTTCCCCCAACCCCGGGGCTGCGGGCCCACCGTGAGGAGGGGCCATGTACACCTCGAACACCATCCGGGCCGCCGTGCTAGCGCTCATCGCCGCGGTATCGCTCGGGGCCGCCGAGGAATGCGGCAAAGCCACCGGCGGCAGCGGCAGCGGCGGTTCACCAAAGGGCTGCGACGCCTGGGTCTTCAAGTGGCCGCAACGCTTCCGCAGCGGCGACCTGGCAGGCGTAAAGGCGATCGTCGCGGTCAAGTGCGTCGAACGTCAACGCGAGCACTCGATCCACCTTCAGCTGCGTCGAGAGAACCAGCAGCACCGATGGATCGACATCAACGACGTCGTCGACTCCGACATCCCCGCACCGGGAAAGCGGAAGGAATACCCGATCAGCGTGTCGGAGTGCGAACCTGGTCGCTACCAGGTGCGGTTCTGGCTCCGGGGCGTCACTCCCGACGGCAAGCGGTACCGCTTCCCGACCTCCGGGTGGAAGTCCAAGACCGCCCGTGTCCGCTGCCCATCGTGAAGGAGACTCACCATGCGGGGCACACACCGGGGATACGCGCCCCTGGCCGGAGCCACACCGCCTCGGTCCTCGCTGTGGCGAGACGTGCGATCCCGGTCACGGCGGCTACTTCGGCTGGACCGCGACGACCCATCGGTTGGGTACGGGCCTGGCTACCGGTTCAGGTCACCAAGCGGTTGCGCCGACTGCGCCGAGCCGTGCGCCCAGGTGGCGATCGCCCCCTCGGGCCGCGCCGTCCTGCTGACCGGCATGGCAGCGGGCGAGGCTGTGGCCTTCAGCCCAGCACAATGGGAGCACCTGGTAGCCGCCATCAAGGCGGGAGAGTTCGACATCTAAGCACGCCGAAAGGTGGGGGCTGTGACGACCACGACTCCCCAGACAGGCGTCGGCGCCTTGGTCAAGGAGACGCCGCGCCGCGAGCGCCTGTGCCCTTGCCGGTCAACACGGCACGGCGGGAACCGGTGCCGCCGGCTCGCCCCCGATTCCCAGGAGTGCTGTCCGATGTACCAGAACGCCGACCGTCTGCCCGCTGCCCCGTCGCCGACCGACGCCCCCCGCGCCGCGCGGCCGTGGGGCCTGCGCCGCATGGCGCCCTACCCCCACACGATCGACGTCGGGGTTGTCGCGACGCAGATCGACCCTGTGACACAGACGGGCGCCACCAGCGACGGCGACTTCGTCGAAGCCAAGCACAAGAGGTCCAACACGGGCACGGAAACGAGAACGCGGACCTCTTCGGACGGCGACCAGGACGAAGACCACAGCCAGGACGCCGACCAGGACTGATGACCAAACCTCGTCCCGTACTCATCGTCACTCAACCTGACGACGTGACCGCCGACATCGTCGTCACCGAGCTCAACCGGCGCGGTGTGCCCCTCCTGCGGTTCGACACCGCGGACTTCCCGCACGCGCTCAGCCTGTCGGCAAAGATCGACGGTGACGGGTTGCGTGGAATCATGACGACCGCCTCGCGCCAGGTCGAGCTCGGCGCGGTGCGGTCGTTGTACTACCGCCGACCGCGCGGCTTCACCCTTCCCGGCCTCGACGAGCAGGACGCGCGGTTTGCCGCCCTGCAAGCCCGCTACGGGCTCGGTGGCGTGCTGGCGTCCCTACCTGACTGCCTGTACGTCAACCATCCTCACGCCATCGCCGACGCCGAGTTCAAGCCCGCGCAACTCGCTGTCGCGGCCGACGTCGGGTTCACCATCCCGCCGACCCTGATCACCAACAATCTCGACCAAGCCTGGACGTTCGCCGCCGAGCACGGACCGATCATCTACAAGCCGCTTCGCGGAAGCCCGTACCGCGAGGGCGGCGTGGCCCGAACGATCTGGGTCACCGAGGTCGAACCCGCCGAGCTCGACGAGTCGGTCGAGGCGACCGCGCACCTGTTCCAAAGCCGCGTTCCAGCCGTCGGGCACCTACGGGTGGCTGCGATCGGCGACCACGTGTTCTGCGTACGGATCGACTCCGGCGACCTCTTGGATTGGAGACAGAACTACGACGCGCTCACCTACACCGCCACCGACCCGCCGCCCGGCATGACCGAGCCGATCGCCGCCTACCTCAACCGGTTCGGACTGGTCTTCGGCGCGTTCGACCTCGTTCTACGCCCCGACGGCGAGGCAGTGTTCCTGGAGTGCAATCCCAACGGTCAATGGGCGTGGCTGGAAGACGAGACTGGCCTTCCCATGACGTCAGCGCTCGCCGATCTCCTCGAACGGGGGACCGCATGACCAACGACATCAACGCACGCGCCGTGTCCCTGCGGCACACACTCGCCGACGAGCTCGAACGCTCCGGCGACCTGTACTCGCCGCAATGGCGACGCGCCGTCGAACGGGTGCCGCGCCACCTGTTCGTACCCCAAGTCTTCCAGCGCACCGACACCGACCAGGGCACCCGCTGGAAACCGGTCATTGGCGAGCACGACGTCGGTCGATGGCTCGACCTCGCCTATCGCAATGAGACGTTGGTGACCCAACTCGATGGGCACCTGGTACCGCAGGACGTGACCGAGCCGCTCAGCGGCAACCCGACGTCATCGTCGACGCTGCCGGGCTTGGTCGTGCACATGCTGGAGCATCTCGCCGTCGACGACAGCACGACCGTGCTGGAGATCGGCACGGGGACTGGGTACTCGACGGCGCTGATGTGCGATCGGCTCGGCGACGATCATGTCACCTCGGTCGAGGTCGACCCTGATGTCGCCGCCGGCGCCGCCGCCGCTCTGGGCCGCGCTGGATTCTCCCCGAACCTGGTGATCGGCGACGGCCTCGACGGCGCCCCCGACCACGCGCCCTACGACGGCGTGATCGCGACGTGCTCGGTCCGGCACGTCCCACGCGCATGGCTCGACCAGACCAGGCCGGGCGGGCGCATCCTGGTCACGATGACCGGATGGCTTCACGGGTACGGGCTCGCCGTCCTGAACGTCAGTGAGGACGGCGCGGCCGAGGGCCGATTCCTGTCCGGAACCATCTCGTTCATGATCGCCCGACCACAGGCGGCACCCTCGATCAGCGACGAGCACTGGACCGAGATGACCAAGGCGCTCGCCGACGCCGAGCCGCGGCCGGCCGTCGTCGGCCCGGACATCCGCGATGACTGGACCGGCGTGTTCGTGGCGCAGCTCGGCGCACCCGGCGCGCAATGGCAGTCCCGGCGCATCGGCGACGGCGCATGGGTCGACTACCTCATCGACGCCGAGACCGACTCGGCCGCGTCGCTCACACCCGAGCCCGACGGCGGCTGGACTGTGCGGCAGACGGGACCGGCGCACCTGTGGGACGACGTCGAGACGTCCGTCGGCCTGTGGCGCGCTGCGGGAAGCCCGCCGCAAGAACAGTTCCGCATCCGCACCGACGGCCACACTCAAACGGTTTGGATCATGGCGAACGGCGAGCCAGTCGCCTGGGACCTGACGGTCTAGAGACGCCGGAACGCCCCCGGTTCCTCGCCCTCCGGTTCCCATACGGCGCTGAGGCTCCCTCGGGCATTCCGCGTTTAACGGGTCGGTTGCCGAGGGCTTGGTCCACGGATGGGGTGGGGGGTCTGGGGGGCTTGCCCCCCAGCTTGGGGTTCGGGGCGGGAGCCTCGATGGGGCTGTCCGAGCGCTAGCGAGGGCCTTGCTCGGAGAAGGCGCGGTGCATCCTGCACCGCGCCTTCCGTCGTTATTGCACGGGCTGGTAGGCCGGGCCGTCGTCGGCCAGGAGGCGGTCGGCCTCGGCGTAGATCTCCTCGGCGGGGAGGCCGAAGTCGATCGACTTGCGGAACGGCTGCCGTACGTCCCGGTCGAGGCGCAGGTAGACCTCGTTGCGGTTGCCCTCGGGGTCGAAGAAGTAGATGCCGAAGGCGTTCCCGTGGGTGACCTCCTGCTGGACCTCGACGCCCTCCTCCTCGAACGTGCGGTGGAACGCGCGGATGTCCTCCAGCGAGTCGACGCGCCAGGAGATCTGGTGCTGCTGCTTGGCGCCGGGCTCCGCGGTCCGGCCGCGCTGGAGGACGAACTCGTGGTGCTCCTCCTCCGGCCGGGAGCTGAAGAAGACGATGCCCAGCTCGTCGTCCTCGTCGGTGACCGTGAGGCCGAGGACGCGCTCGTAGAAGTCCCTCATCACGGGGAGGTCGTTCACCCAGAGTCCGGTGTGCCCGAGTTCGGCGATGGCCATCTGACGCTCCTTGTCCTAGGATTCAGGATGTAGATCCTGAGATATGGAACGAGGCTAACTCATTGACCCTCGCCCCCTCCAGCCCTAATCTGTTTCGAAATACAGGATGACTGCCCTGAAAAACAGGACAGAGTGAGGAGACGGGATGCGGTTCGTCGCCTATCTGGACGACCACGGAGCCGAGGCGATCGGCAGGCTGGACGGCACGCACGTTCACCGGCTCCGCGGAGTCGACCGCATCGACCGGACCGCCTCCCCCGGCGCCCTGCTCGACGCGCGGGCCGAGGAGGATGGCGTCCCGCTCGACACGCTGACGCTGCTGCCGGTCGCCCGGCCCGGGAAGATCTTCTGCGTCGGGCTCAACTACCGCTCGCACGTGGACGAGACCGGACGCGAGCTGCCGACTTACCCGGTGCTGTTCCCCAAGTTCGCCTCCAGCCTGATCGGGCACGGCGCGCCGATCACGCTCCCGCCCGAGTCGGCGCAGGTGGACTACGAGGCCGAGCTGGCGGTGGTGATCGGCAAAGCGGGCCGCCGGATCTCGCGGGACGACGCGTTCGGGCACGTCCTCGGCTACACGATCTGCAACGACGTCACCATGCGCGACTACCAGTACAAGACCCACCAGTGGATGCAGGGCAAGGCCTGGGACGGCTCGACCCCGCTCGGACCCGTGCTGGTGACCGCCGACGAGCTCGACCCCGGCAAGCTCGACATCGCCCTGCGGCTGAACGGGCGCGAGATGCAGTCCTCGACCACCGACCGGCTGATCTTCGATGTGCCCGAGCTGATCCGGGTGACCTCGGAGTTCACCCGGCTGGAGCCCGGCGACGTGATCCTCACCGGCACCCCGGGCGGCGTCGGATACCGTCGCGATCCTCAGGTCTTTCTCACCGACGGTGACGTCGTCGAGGTCGAGATCGGCGGCATCGGCACGCTGCGTAACACCGTGCGGGCCGAGGCCTGAGGCGGTCTCGCGTGAGAGGAGGGCGGAACGTGCGAGCGGTCGACATCAAGATCCTTTGTCCCGGCCAGAACTGGATGAACATCGGCAGCCTGCTGGCCAACGGCATGGGCGGCTACGGCAGCCCGCTCCCGGACGGCTCGACGATCGCCGCCGTCACCGGCACGCCGCCGGCCGCGCTCGCCATGGACGGGCCGCGCCTGGTGGCCTCGGGGCGCTACCAGTTTGGGATCACCACCCCCAACTGGGCGCTGGCCATGGCGTGTGAGGGGAAGGGGCCCTACGACGAGCCGCTGCCGCTGCGGGCGATCGCCGCGTTCCCCCACGACGACCGGCTCGCCCTCGCGGTGCGGGCGGAGACCGGGATCACCAGCCTGAGCGAGATCGCGGCGGAACGGCGGCCCCTCAAGATCTCCATGCCGACTCGCGAGATGGGGCACCCGGCCCGCTGGGTGATGGACGAGATCCTCGCCTGCCACGGCTTCACCCAGGAGGACCTGGAGAGCTGGGGCGGCGAGGTGCTGCGCGACCGGCCCCGTTCGCAGAACTCCCCCGACGCCGTGCCCGCCGACCCGTCGTTCGACGCCGTCTTCGACGAGGCGATCATGACGGTGCGCTGGCAGAAGCTCACCACCCTGTACGACCTGCGGTTCCTGCCGCTGGAGGAGCACGTGCTCCGGCACTGCACGGGCATGGGGATGCCTGCCGGGGTGCTGGAACGGGGACGGCTGCGAGGGCTCGACCGGGACGTTCCCACGATCGACTTTTCCGGGTGGATCCTCTACTGCGCAGAGGACCTCCCGGACGAGCTCGCCTACCTGGCCGTCCGGGCGATCGACGAGCAGAAGGACACCATCTCCGCCCGCTTCACCGGGCCGACCCGCGCCATGACCGGCCCGGTCGACATGCGCGAGATCTGCCGCGACCTGCCCGTACCCCTGCATCCGGGGGCGGAGGCGTACTACCGCGAGAACGGCCACCTCACCGCGTCCACCGCGTCGGGGTCCGCCGCGTCCGGGTCCGCCGCGTTCGGGTCCGCCGCGTCGGGGTCCGCCGCGTCCGGGTCCGCCGCGTCCGCTCCCACTCTCACCGCGTCCACCGAGGAGAACTGACATGGGCATCGTGCACGAGCACTTCGAGACCTTCCCGTTCACGGACTCGCCACGGGTGTTCGAGCGGAAGGAAGAGCTCCTGCTGGCCGGGCCGCTGATGCCGCCCGACGGCCGCAAGCGCTGGCGCGACCACCCCGAGATCCAGGTCGTGCACTTCCCGCCGGAGTACGTGGACCAGCCGTTCGCCCACCCGCGCGGCGTCTACGAGAGCGAGTTCATGCGACTCGAATGGCAGACCATGAACAACCGGCAGCCGTTCTACCACCGCAACTGCGACGTGGACGAGATGTCCTACCAGGTCACGGGCGTGCGGACGCTGATGACCGACCTCGGCAGCGTCGACCTCGTGCCGGGCGACTTCTCCCGGCTGCCGGTCGGCGTCGCCCACGACAACTTCGGCCGCGAGGACATCCACATCCTCTTCTACGTGCCCGCCCCGGTCGTCGAGGCCCATCCCGAGTACCGGACGTCGGAGGTGCTGATCCCGCCGTTCGAGGGCTGGGAGCCGGTCATCACCAACGAGCTGATCACCGAGTGCCTCGGCGGGCCGGGCCACGACGTGGTCATGGCCCCGACCGACGAGCTGGCGCTGCTGGAGCATGCCAAGGAGGAGCCCGAACGGCTGCGCATCCTCAAGCCCGAGAACGCCGCCGGGACGACCTGGCTGTACACCTCGTCCCACGTTCACATCGGGCGGACGTACGAGGAGTCCTCCGACGGCCGCGTCTACCGCCGCATCCGCAACGCCGACGAGATCCAGTACCAGATCGACGGGCGGCGGACGCTCGTCACGCAGCGCGGCACGGTGCTGCTGGAGCCGGGCGACTTCGTGCGCGTCCCGGTCGGCATCGCGTTCACCAGCATCCACCACGAGCCGAGCGCGCACCTGACCGTCGTGTCGGCGCGCGAGCTGCCGCAGGTCTCCGAGAGCACCAAGACGGCCGGACGGCTGTCCGCGGACGAGATCGAGCGGCTGCGATGACGCTGATGGCGGCGGCCCGGGTCCACGACCGGACGGGCACGCTCCGGCTGGAGAAGGTCGCCGTGCCCGAGCCCGGACCGCGCGACGTCCTGGTCAGCGTGGCCTCGGCCGGACTGGCGCCGAGCCTGCTCAAGCTGCTGGAGCGCGGCTCGTTCAAGCACCTGCCGACCGTGCCGGGCCACGAGATCGCGGGCACGGTCGTGGCGGTGGGCGACGAGGCGGACCCCGGGCTCGCCGGCGCCCGGGTGCGCGTGCATCCCGTGCTCGCGTGCGGCACGTGCCGGTACTGCCGCGGCGACCGGGAGCAGATGTGCGCGTCGGTCGCCATGATCGGCCACGGCGCGCACGGGACCGGTCCGATGCCGTTGTACGAGCGCTATCACGACGGCGGCCTCGCCGAGTACGTGCGCGTGCCGTCATGGCTGGTGGACGTGCTGCCCGGCGGCGTCGGGTTCGACGTGGCCGCCAAGACCCACGACCTCGCCAACGCCGTCCGTGCCCTGAAGTGCGCGGCGCTGCCGCCCGGCGGCACGCTGGTGGTCACGGCCGCGACCGGAACGATGGGGACCGCCACGGTCAAGCTCGCGCCGTTCTTCGGAGCGGCCAGGCTCGTGCTCGTCGGCCGTTCGGCGCAGCGGCTCGAACGGGTGCGGGAGCTGAGCTCGCTGCCTGCCGACACGGTCGCCCTGGACGAGCTGGACGGCGACTGGGAGACCGAGGGCGGGCTGACGGGCCGGCTGCGCGACCTCGTCCCGGACGGCGCCGACGCGGTGCTCGACTTCCTGCCGCAGGGCGGAGGCACCGCCCAGGCCACGGCCGCGCTCGCCACCGGCGGCACGCTCGTGCACATGGGCGGCAACCGCGCGCCCTTCCCGTACTCGGCCCGTGACCTCCAGCACCACTGCTGGCGGGTCGTCGGCACCCGCGCCTGCACCCGCACCGACACCGCCGCCGTACTCGATCTGCTCGGCTCCGGGGCCCTCCGCGCCGACGACCTGATCACCCACCGGTACGCGCTCGCCGACGTCAACGAGGCCTTCGCCGCCACGCGGCGGCGCACCGAACCGATCTGGATGGCGGTGGTGCACCCATGACGCCCGAGCAAGATGGCGGCGGTGCAGCCATGCAAGCTGGCGGTGGTGGTGCCATGACGCCCGACCAAGGCGGCGGCGGGGCGGCCATGCAAGCTGGCGGCGGTGCGGACGTGACAGCCGAGGGCGGCCAAGGCGGTGGTGCGGCCAGGACGCCCGCGGAGGCCAAGGCGATGGCGGTTCGGGCGAGCCGGGCGCTGGCGGCGGCCGGCCAGTCCGACATGGTCTGGGGGCATGTAGCGGTCCGCGACCCGGACGGCCGCGGAATCTGGATCAAGGCGCCCGGCTGGGGCTTCGAGGAGATCGACGACGAACGGGTGCAGCTCGTCTCGTTCGACCGGCAGGTACTCGAAGGTGAGGGCGCTCCGCACAAGGAATGCCCCATCCACCTGGAGATCCTTCAGCGCCGACCCGAGCTGGAGTGCACGGTGCACACCCACGCCCAGGCCGCCGTCGCGTTCGCCGCGCTCGACACTCCCCTGCTGCCCATCTCGCACGAGGGCACGCTGTTCGGCGGCCGGGACGTGCCGCGCTTCACGCTGACCGGCGCGCTCGTGCAGACCCCGGAGCTCGGCGCGGCGCTCGCCGAGACGCTCGGCGACGCGCCCGCCGCCCTGATGCCCAAGCACGGGCTCGTCGCGGCGGGCACCAGCGTGCAGGCCGCGGTGATGCACGCCGTCCTGCTCGACCGGGCCTGCCAGGTGCAGCTCAGGGCGATGGCGGCCGGGCCGGTCCGGGTGTATTCGGACGCCGCCGAGGCCGCCGCCAAGAAGTCGGAGTGCTGGAACGCCCGCCAGCTCCACGCGGGGTGGGAGTACCTCGCCCGAAAGGACGTCGTGACATGAACCTTCCCGTCCTGATCGTCGGCGCGGGTCCCGTCGGGCTGACCACCGCGAACCTGCTCGCCGCCCGGGACGTGCCGGTCGTCCTCGTCGAACGCAACGCCACCACCAGCGACGAGGCCAAGGCGATCAGCCTGGACGACGAGTCGCTGCGCACGCTGCAGGCCGCCGAGCTCGCGGAGGCCGTGCTCGGCATCGTGGTCCCGGGCACCGGCACCCGCTACTACGACCGCAAGGGCCGGCCGCTCTTCCATGCCCGCGGCCCCGAGCCCTACCGGCTCGGCTACACGTTCAAGAACCAGTTCGCCCAGCCCGAGCTTGAGCGCCTGCTCCTGCAGGCGCTCAAGGAACGGGACGGCGTGGACGTGCGCTTCGCCACCGAACTCGTCGCGCTCACCGAGGCGCCCGACGGCGTGATCGCCCATCTCGACAACGCCGGGGAGGTCGTCGACCTGCCGGTGAGCTGGGTGCTGGGCTGCGACGGCGGCCGCAGCACGATCCGCGAACTGCGGGGCATCGACATGACCGGCACGAGCCATCGCGACGTCTGGCTGGTCGCCGACACGGTCGGCGACGACCACGACGAGCGCTACGGCATGCATCTCGGCCGCCCGGACCGCCCCACCGTGATCGTGCCCGGCCGCGACGGGCGCTGCCGCTACGAGTTCCGGTTGCGGCCGGGCGAGGGGGAAGGCGGCACCAAGCCGGACTTCGCGACGATCGAGCGGCTCGTCGCCCCGTACCGCGACATCACCCCCGAGCAGGTCGAACGCTGCACCAACTACACGTTCAACGCGGTGGTCGCCGACCGCTGGCGCGACGGGCGCTGCTTCCTGCTCGGCGACGCGGCGCACATGATGCCTCCGTTCGCCGGGCAGGGGCTCAACTCCGGGGTACGCGACGCCGCCAACCTCGTCTGGAAGCTGGCGGAGGTCTGGCACGGCCGCGCCGCCGAGAGCCTGCTCGACACCTACGAGCCGGAACGCCGCCCGCACGCCACCGCCATGGTCGCGTTCTCCGAACGGCTCGGCCGGGTCGTCATGACCACCGACCCGCTGCGTGGCCGCCTCCGTGACGGCGCCGTGCGCGCCCTCCTGCTGACGCCATGGGGACGGCGCTACCTCAGCGAGATGCGGTTCCGCCCCCGTCCCGTTCACACCGGCGGCCTCGTGGTCCGTACCGGAACGGGCGACGAAGGGCTCGTCGGCACCCAGCTCCCCCAGCCGCGCGTCCTGGTCCCGCCGAGCCTGCGTCCGCTGCTGCTCGACCACGTGCTCGGCACCGGCCTGGCCGTCCTCGGCGTCGATGTCGGCGGCGGCGACTGGGACCGCGTCACGGCGGCCTTCCCGGACTCCCTTCCGATCACGCACGTCGAGGTGTCGCTCGGCGAACGGCTCCCCCGCCCGCAGGGCGAACGGCAGGCCATCGCCGACGCCGACGGCCGGCTCGAAGCCGCGCTGGGCGGCGCCACCGGACGCTTCGTTCTGGTCAAGCCCGACCGCTACATCGCCGCCGTCTTCCCGGCGACCCAGGCCGCGCGCGTGGGCGCCGCCCTGGCCCGCCATTCGACCGTGTCGCCGCAGCCGCGACGAGAGAGGACGCCATGACCGACGCCGCCGCAAGCGCACACCCGCCCGAGCCGGAGACCGCCGCCGACGCACGGCCGCCCGAGCCGAAGGCCGCCGCCGACGCACGGCCGACGACGACCACCGCCGTCAGCGCCCACCCACCCGAGCCGAAGATCGAACGGTCGCTCACGCTGCATCTGCGTGGCGACTGGGGCATGGCCAATCTGCATCGGGTCTGCGGATGGATCTCGCAGGAGCTGACCGACCGCTGCGGCCCGTACACCAAGGTCGCCATCTGGAACAGCCGTGGCTTCTCCGACGCCGCCCGCGCCGTCGGCCGTGGCGAGGTGCACGTGGCCCTGACGACGCCCGCGGCGTTCACCGCGGCAGCGCTCGACGGGCGCGGGGCGTTCGCGGGTGAGAGCTTCCCCGAGCTGCGGGCCCTCGGCACCGTTCCGCAACGCGACCGGCTCGTGATGGGCGTGCACCGGTCGCTGGGCATCACCTCGTTCGCCGAACTCCGCGAGGCCAAGCCCGCGCTCACGCTCGCGACCTCGGTGAACGACGGCGAGAACTACGTCGGCCTCGCCGCCAACGCCCTGCTGGAACGTTCCGGCGTGGACGTGACCGGGTGGGGCGGCTCGTTCCTGGAGGACGAGCGGCCGTTCGAGTCGTTCGACCACGTGCTGACGGGCCGCGCGAACGCCGTCATCCACGAGGCCGTCATGCTTCCGCACTGGCAGCGGTTCGGGGGTGACATGCATTTCCTGGAGGTGGAACAGGACGTCCTGGACGGGCTGCGCGACGACTTCTCGTGGCCGTCGGCCGTGATCGAGGAGGGCTACTTCCCCGGCTGCCCGCGCTTCCAGACCCTGGACTTCTCCGACTTCCTGGTGCTGACGCGGTCCGACCTGCCCGAGGACGTCGCGTACGCGATCGCCTGGGTGCTCGGCGAGACCCGCGAGCTGCTCGAACGCCAGTACCGCCACATCCCGCCGGAGCGCAGCCCGGTCACCTACCCGCTCGACCCCGTGGCGATGGGCCGCACGCCCATCCCGCTGCACCCGGGCGCCGCCCGCTACTACGACGCTCTGAAGGAGACGACATGAACGACTGGATCACGGCCGCCACCGCCGACGGCCCGATGCGCGTGTACGTGGCGCGGCCCCCCGAACCCGCCCGGCGCGCCGTCGTCGTCCTCCAGGAGGCGTTCGGCGTCAACGAGCACATCCAGGACATCGCCCGGCGTTTCGCGGCCCGGGGATTCCTGGCCCTCGCGCCCGACCTCTTCCACCGCAACGGCGTGGGCACCCTCGGCTACGACCAGCACGCCGAGGCGATGCCGCTGATCGGTGCCATCGGGGCCGACGCGATCACCATGGACGTGCGCGCCGTGCTCGATCACCTGGCGGCCGGCGAGGGCATTCCCACGGGCCGTACCGCCGTCGTGGGCTTCTGCTTCGGCGGCCGCGCCGCGTTCACCGCCGCGACCGCGATCCCGGGTCTGGCCGCGACGGTCGTGTTCTACGGTCCCGGCATCGCCGCCGGTCCCCACGCCGTCCTGGACCGGGCGAAGTCGATCGCCGCGCCGATGTTGCTGCACGTCGGCGCCGAAGACCCGACCATCCCGGCCGAGCAGATCGCGGCGATCGAGGCCGCGCTACGGGACGCGGGCGCCGACTTCGAGCAGCATGTGTACGAGGGCGCCGGGCACGCCTTCGCGTGCGACGCCCGGCCGCACATGTACCGGACCGGACCGGCCGCCGAGGCCTGGGGCCGGACCCACGCCTTCCTCGACCGCCACCTGGGAGATTCATGAACGTCATGCTGGCCGCCCGCGCGCTTCAGGGCTCCACCGCGCTGCACCTGACCGAGACGCCCGTTCCCGAACCGGGGCCGCTCGACGTCCTGGTCAAGGTCGCCTCGGCCGGGCTCGCGCCCGGCATGATGAAGCTGCTGAGGATGGGCGCGTTCAAGCACCTGCCGACCACGCTCGGCCATGAGGCCGCGGGCACGATCGTCGCCGTGGGGGCGGAGGCGACCGGAGTCTCGATGGGCGACCGCGTCCGCGTACACCCCAACCTCACCTGCCGCAGCTGCGTCTACTGCCGTACCGACCGCGAGATGATGTGCGCGCAGCAGGCGATGGTGGGGCACGCCGCGTTCAGCGACGTCCCGATGCCGCTGTACGCCGAGTACCACGACGGCGGCCTGGCCGAGTACGTCCGCGTCCCGTACTGGCTGGTCGACCGGCTGCCGGACGGTGTGAGCTTCGACGTCGGCGCCAAGGTCCACGACCTGGCCAACGCCGTCCGCGCCTACAAGTGCGCCGCGCTCCCCCTCGGCTCCACCCTCGTCATCACCGCCGCGACGGGCTCGATGGGCACCGCCGCCGTCAAGCTGGCCCCGCACTTCGGCGTGGGCCGCCTGATCCTCGTCGGACGCAGCGCCGAACGCCTCACCGCCGTCCGCCGCCTCGCGGGCGGCCTGCACACCGAGACGGTCGCCCTGGAGGACCTGCCCTCGGTCGAGGACCTGACCCGCCGCCTCCGCGACCTCGGCCCCATCGACGGCGTGCTGGACTTCGTTCCGGACGGCCCGGTGATGACCCAGGCGACCCTGGCGATGACGACCGGCGGAATCCTCGTGCACATGGGCGGCAACAACGGCCCGCTGTCCATCCCCGCTCGCGTCTGGATGGCCAACTGCTGGCGCTTCGTGGGCACCCGAGCCTGCACCCGCACCGACGTGCAACAGGTCCTGAACATGCTCCGCGAGGGCACCCTGGACGCCGAAGAGCTGATCACCCACCGCTTCCCCCTGACCGAAGCCGAACGCGCCGTAGACCTCATGCAAACCCGCGCCGAACCAATCTGGATGGCAGTGGTCAACCCCTAAGCCCCGAGCACGTTTCACGACCGTGCAAGACACCGTCGGCCGCTGTGGTCAGCTTGCAGACCCGACCGGTGATCTAGGTTGCCCTTCGCGAGGGATCTCGTGCTCTGTCACGTGCTAGGGCAGACGGTGGTGTTTGACCGGTCCGTAACCGGATGTGGGTGATGTGCCCGGGGCGGGCATAACGGTGGGGACTGTCTGCTGGTGGTGAGAGGTCGCCGTGCGCAACCGGATCGGCACGGTGATACGGACGGTCAGGGCAGCCCGGGGCTGGACGCAGGCCCAGCTCGCGGAACGGTTGTGCTGTTCGGCGTCGACGGTGTCGCGGTTGGAGACCGGCGCCCGGCACCAGAACCGTCGACACGCTGCGGCGGCTGTCGACGGTTCTGGTGATCTCCCCGTTGGACCGCCTGACCCCGGTGGGCGGCTGGTGTTCTCCCAGGCGCCCGCCGTCCCCGGCAGCTATGGCGTCCAGGGCATGTACGGCAACGGATTCACCGGACGCCAGGTATGGGTCTACCGGTGGGCCTACGAACCGGCTACCTGGAGCGGCATCCTGCACACCCACGGCTTCACCGACGTGCACGCCCGGATCGAACCCGCACCCGAGCCCGACCACGTCGGCACCCTGCTCGTCGAAGCATCCCGACCAGGTTCCTGACCCGTCCCCGCCGCCTGTGCGGCGTTCCGGTCGGTGCTCAGCGTCAGACCGAACGCGGCGATTCGCGGTGGCCACAGCACGACAACTGAGCCGCAACGGGCTCACGGCGGCCCGCGGGTCGTTTGCGTCGGCTAGTGCTTGATCTGCGCCATCAGGGCACGCAAGGACGCCCGATCGATCACCAGGTGACCGCCGTCCGGGTCCTTGGAATCACGGATGGCGACCGCGTGAGGCAGGCTCGCCACCTCCACACACTCACCGCCGTTGCCTCCGCTGTGGCTGCTCTTGCGCCAGTTGCCTAGCTGTTCCATCGTTCTTCCGCCGTCCTGCGAATCAGGTCCATCGACATGTTCAGGCGAGGGCTGAGCCGCAACGAGGCCCACGGCGACCGAGGGTCGCCTGCGTTGGCTAGTGCTTGATCTGCGCCATCAGGGCACGCAAGGACGCCCGATCGATCACCAAGTGACCGCCGTCCGGGTCCTTGGAATCACGGATGGCGACCGCGTGAGGCAGGCTCGCCACCTCCACACACTCACCGCCGTTGCCTCCGCTGTGGCTGCTCTTGCGCCAGATACCTAGCTGCTCCATCGTTCTTCCGCCGTCCTGCGAATCAGGTCCATCGACATGTTCATGGGGAGCGCACGGGCTCTGACCTCGCGTAGCGCACGGCGCATCGCGGACAGATCTTCGCCGTCTTCCATCGTCCAGCCACGAGCGACGCTTTCGACGTAGGCGATCTCTCGCTGGTCCTCCATCACGGCGATGGTGAACGAGGAGAGGCGTTACCAAGGTGATCACCTCGCATCGGTACGACTTGTACCGTTATGTTCTCATATGCCCCGTCGGTCAGGAGCTGGAGCTGACCGCGCATGATCTCGGGGCTGCCGACCTCGCGAAGCAGCACCCCTTCGTCGATCAGGAACGTACAGCCGGGCGGTGGAATCACTGATCAATACATCGGCCGACTCGTCGTCTCTGAATTGGTCACGAACGCCTTCCAGCACGGCGACGGACAGATCATCATCCGAGTCTTCCGAAATGAGCAGAACGACCCGGTCATTGAGGTGTGGGATCAAGGACCGGGCGTCCCTGCGATACAAGCGGCGACCCCCGACAGACTTGGCGGGCGGGGTCTCCTGACGATCGCGGATACCGCCGTCGAGTGGGGAACCCGGCCGATCGCGGAAGGCGGCAAGATCGTATGGGCGCGATTCGCCGCGTGACTGAGGGCCAGAGGTATTGGGGCCTGTGGCGCGCGTTATGGCGGCGTTCAGGGCTTAGGTCCGGCGTCGGCGGATCGGGCGTCGGCGCTCGGCTCGGCCGTGGCTGGAGTTTGCCGGTGCGGGGTGCGTGGGCGTAGGGCGGGGGTGGGGGCTGCGCCTGTGGGGGTATCTGCGGTTACCGCTGGTGTAGGACGACAGGGGCGGTGGGGGGTTCGGACAATCGCGATCATCCGTTGAGAGGAGTTCGCGATGCGCATGTTTCTGCCCGTTCTGGTCGCGCCCATGCTGGTGGGGCTCGCCGTGCCCGATGCGGTGGCGGGTGAGCGGTCCCGGTTGTCGGGGGCCAGCCCGTTCTCCCGCTGCGCGCCGGGAGGTCTGGACGCGGAGAAGGCCGACGGCGCGATCGAGCCGGCGCTGGCCGCCGATCCGTCCGATCCGCGCCGTCTCGCGGCGGTGTGGCCGCAGGACCACCATCGCGGCGTGGTCCTCGCGGTCACGCGCGACGGTGGGCGTACCTGGAAGCGCTCGGTGGTGCCGGGTCTGACCCGCTGCTCGGGCGGTCGCTACGACTACGTGGACGACCCCATGGCGACCTTCACCCGCGATGGCGGGCTCGTGGTCACCGGCGGCGTCACGATGGCCGATCACTCGTCGTCGGCGGCCGTGTCGGCTCGTTCCGATGACGGCGGCCGGACCTGGAGCGGCGTCTCGGTGATCCTGGAGGAAGCTGATCCGCTGCGCGGCGGCGTCGCGTCCGGCCCGGCCGTGCCCGATCCGCGAGATGCCGACGTGATGTACGTGGCCGGCCCGCGGTTCCCGGCGGCGGCACGGACCCGCAACCTCGGCTGGATCAGCCGCAGCACTGACGGCGGGCGAACGTGGCAGCCGCCGCGTGTCGTGGTGGAGGCGGACGAGGGCACCATGGTCACCGGGCATCGTCTCACCGTGCTCCGCGACGGGACGCTCCTGGACGTGCACACTCACATCCGCTTCAGGGGCGGCCCCGGCTTGAGCGAGTACACCCTGCAGGCGGCGCGTTCCACCGATCGCGGCAGGACGTGGTCAGCGCCGCAGAAGATCGCGGAGATGAAGACCAAGATCGCGATCCAGGATCCCGAGACGGGCGACCATGTCTCGCACACCACGAGCCTGCTGTCCGACGTCGCGCTGGACCCCCGTACCGGACGGCTGTACGTGGCCTGGCAGGACGCGCGGTTCAACGGCGATCGCGTCGACGGCATCGCCCTGGCCTCCTCGCGCGACGGCGGACGTACGTGGTCTGAGCCGGTCAAGGTGAACAGGACTCCGACCACGGCCCCCATCGCGAACCAGCAGGCGTTCACCGTCTCGGCAGAGGTGGGCCGCGACGGAACCTTGGCCGTCTCCTATTCAGACTTCCGCCACAACGACCCGGACGTACCCCTGCTTACCGACCGCTGGCTGGCCCACTGCATGGCCTTGTGCACGAGCCCTGCGGCGAAATGGCGGGAGAAGCGCCTGACCACTAGCTCGTTCGATATGCGCCAGGCTCCCCGCATCCCTGACGCGTCCAGCCCGCGCGGCTTCTTCCTGGGCGAGCAGATGGGTCTCGTCGCCACCCGTCATGGGTTCGCCAGCGCCTGGGCCGCGCCCGACTCCCCCAACCGCGCCGCCGCCTATTTCCGAACGACTCCCTAGTTGCCGACTAGGCCCATCCGGACGTTTCGACGACCGTCCGGATGGGCCCCTGTGGCGCGGAGTAGGGCCGTTCGGCCGTCTTCGTCTGCGGTAGTGCTGGTCCAGGCCACGTGCTGGTCGGGGCGGACCAGGGCTAGGCCGACGCGGGTGGGGTCGTGCCAGGTGGTCAGGGGGATGCTTAGCTCGGCGGCGACCTTGGTGATGTCGGCCGCGGCTAGGGTTGATGAGTCGCCGATCAGGGTGAAGGCCTTTCCTAGGCGGTCGTAGAGCGAGACGCCTGGTGCTAGCCAGCGGTGGGGAAGGCGTTCCCCTGCTCCGGTTGATACGTGCGGCGAGCCTGCGTAGGTGTAGCCGAGGACGAGGTCGAGACTGTGGAACTCACTGTCCTTTGCGCGATGGACGGCCGCTGCTACGCCTGGCCGGGCTGACTTGAACGTCGCGTCGTCGCCAGCTAGGCGCGGGTCGGTGAGTTCGGGGCTGAGGGTTGCCATGTTCCGGGCGGCTTCGGCGATCGTTCGTTGGGCGATCGGGCGTCGTTCGGCCTCGTAGCCGTGCAGCAGCGCGGGCGCGCCCCAGCCGTTGACGACGGCGGCGAGCCGCCAGCCGATGTTGACCGCGTCACCGACACCGGTGTTGAAGCCGTGACCTCCCCACGGCGGGTTCTGGTGCGCGGCGTCCCCGGCGAGGAACACCCGGTCGCTCGCGTACCGGTCGGCCAGCAACATCCTGGCCTTCCACGGGTCGGTCGCCAGGATCTCGGCCTGGATGTCGTCGCCCACGAGGGCGCGGACAAGGCCGAGAGGGTCGGCCTCCTCGCGGGTGACGCCCTGGCCGATGCACCACCAGGTGTCAGCCAGGTCGAGGCGTCCTACCAGACCCGGCTGGGACGGGCTCAGGATCCAGTAGTGCACCGCCGGGCCATGCGGCACGCGTTCGGCGAGGCCAGGGGCACGGAAGACGACGTTGAAGTTGGGCCGCGCGTCGTCGCGGCCTTCGTAGCGTGCCCCGATCGCTTCGCGTGTCACGCTCCGGGAGCCGTCGCAGCCCACGACGTAGGCCGCGCGGACCGTTCGTTGCTCCTCGTTGCGCAGTGCGGCATCGTTGCGCAGGGTGCCGTCGTTGCGCAGGGTGATCGACACGCCTTCGGCGTCCTCGCGCAGGGTCTCGACGCGCCATCCGGTGAGCAGCATGGCGTACGGCGAGGCCTCCACAGCCTCGCGGAGCACCTGTTCGACGAGGGGCTGGGCGACCTGCTGGCCCGGCTCGGCGACCAGGTCGTCTCCGGTGAGGTCCAGGCCGAAGCAACCCCGGAACCGCGTGATCTCGCGGCCGAGGAGACTGGTCGCGAACACCGCCTCGTCCGACCAGGACACCGGCAGCGGAGCGCGTTCGCGGATCACCGCGGCCAGGCCCCAGCGCCGGAACAGCTCCATCGTGCGCGCCGAGGTCGTCTTGGCGCGCGGCCGCAGCCACGAGACCTCCGCCCTGGGCTCCACGACGAGGCTGTGGACGCCGTGGTGGGCGAGCTCCAGCGCGGTCGCGAGCCCCACCGGGCCGCCTCCTGCGATGAGTACGGGAGTGTCCACGTTCACCCGCCGTGGGCGCCGGTCATCAGCGCGGCGAGGTCGTCGGGACGCAGGAACGACGGCGGAGGCGGCGGACCCCAGTTGAACAGGCCCTTGGCACCCTCCAGCGTCTCGGGCGTCCAGAGCTGGTCGTCGACGATGCAGTCCATGTCGGAGTAGTACTCGGAGAAGTTGCCCGCCGGGTCCTTGAGGTACCAGAAGAAGTTCGAGCCCGCGTGGTGACGCCCGAGGCCCCAGACGTGCCGTTCGGGATGGTCCTCCAGCATCGCGTACGCGCCGCGCCCGACCTCGTCGATGTCGTCCACCTGCCACGAGGTGTGGTGCAGGAAGCTGACCGGCGCCGCCAGCACCAGCACGTTGTGATGGTCGGTCGAGCAGCGCAGGAAGATCCCCGCGTCCTTGATCAGGTCGCTGGTCAGGAAGCCGAGCCCGTCCCGGAAGAACGCGGTGGTCATGGCGAAATCGGTCGTGCCCAGCACGGCGTGCCCGAGCTTGCGCGGCCGGACGGCGCTCGTACGCACCACCCCCGGCGCGCGTTCACCCGTCCGCTCCACCCGGCCGGGGCCGTTGTAGGCCGTCGCCGGAACGGGCGCCTGGACGAGCCGGGACGCGACCTCCAGCACGGCCCGTACACCGGTGGCCGGCTCGACCGCCGTCAGCGACGCGTCGCTCAGGTCGTACGGCACGCCGAGGCGGGACAGGCGGCTACCGGCGGCCCCCAGATCGTCCGCGGAGTCGGCCGCGACCCGCAGCTCCACCAGCCGGCGCGTGGCCGCCGGAACGAGCCGGAGCTGACGGCCGCCGTCCCGCGTCCGGAACCACCCCTCCCCCGCGGGTTCGAGCCCGAAGTCGGTGTAGTAGGCCGCCGTCTCCGCGACATTCGGCACTCCGATGGTGACTGATATCAGGCGATGCAACGGCACGACGTCGTCTCCTCAGATGAATCGCTGGGCGCAAACCCGCCCAGATGAATCGCTAGGCGCGGACGAATCGCTAGGGCGCGGGCCTGCCTCAGATGAATCGCTGGCGCAGCTCGCCGATGCCCTCGATCTGGCTGACGAGCTCGTCGCCCGCCGTGAGCCATCGCTGGGGTGTACGGCCGAGCCCGACGCCCGCGGGTGTGCCGGTGAAGACGAGGTCACCCGGCAGCAGCGGAAGGACCGCCGAAAGCCGCGCCACCAGCGCCGGAACGGAAAAGATCAGGTCACGCGTCCGGCCCTTCTGCACCTCCTCACCGTTGATCGCGGACTTCAGTTCCAGGTCGGCGGGGTCGGCGAACTCGTCCGGCGTCACGACCCAGGGGCCGGTCGGCGCGAACCCGGGGAACGACTTGCCGAGGCTGAACTGCGGTACCGGGCCCGCCAGCTGGGACACCCGTTCGGAGATGTCCTGCCCCACGGTCAGCCCCGCCACATGACCCCAGGCGTCCTCCTCGGCCACGTTCCGGGCCGCCTTGCCGATGACCGCGACCAGCTCCACCTCCCAGTCGGTGTGCCCGCCCGGCGGCAGCGTGACCTCGGTGACCGGCCCCGTGATGCTGGTGACGAACTTGGTGAAGACCGGCGGCAGGCCTTCGGGTACCTCGAACCCGGACTCCGCCGCGTGGTCCCGGTAGTTGAGCCCGATGGCGAACACCTGCCGCGGCGCCGGAACGGGAGCGCCCAAGGCCGCCACCTCGAACGCCGTGCCCGCCGGGAGATCTGCCGCCGTGGCCCATTCCCGGAAGGCCTCCCACTCCCGGTAGACGGCCTGCGGATCGCTTCCGAACCGCCCGCCGCTCGCCGTCTCCACGTCGACGGCGAGCCCGCCGTCCACCAGTACCGCGCGACCTGCGAGGTTGGCGATCCGCACTCGGGCCTCCTTAATTCAACATGATGATTAGGGCGATAATGCCTCCAGGTGCAATCCGGCGTCAACCCATCGCCCTGCTAATGTGCATGCTGAATTGAGCAGAGGAGGACCGGTGTCCACTGATGCCCCTGCCATCGGACGGGCCGAGCAGGCCGCCGAACGCATCGCCGACCTCGCCCGCCGTGCCGAGGCTGGAGCCCGGCTCGGCACCAAGGCCGAACTGCGCGCCTTGTGCGGCGTCTCCGTCAGCACGTTCAACGAGGCGCTGCGCCTGCTTCAGGCCCGCGGCCTGGTCTCGGTCCGGCCCGGCCCGGGCGGCGGCCTGTTCGCCGCCGAGCAGTCACCGATGGTCCGCCTGGGCAACTCCATGCTCGCCCTCGACGCCGAACAGACCTCCGTCGCCGAGGCCATCCGCATCCGTGACGCCCTGGACCCCCTCCTCATCGAGGACGCCCTCTGGCACGCCTCCCCCGCCGACATCGCCGAAATGCGCGCCATTCTCGGCACCATGGCCGACGCCATCGACGCCGGCGACCCCACCGCGTTCGTCCACGCCAACTGGCGCCTCCACGCCCGCATCTCAGCGACCAGCCCGCACGTCCTGCTGCGCTCGCTCTACACCAACCTCCTGGACCTGATCACCACCCACACCCTCGCGGTGCGCCCTGCCGGCGACCACCCGCTCCCCACGTACCTGCGTGAACGCCTGCAACTCCACACCGACCTGGTCGACGCCCTGGCCCGCCACGACCGCGAAGCCGCCCTACGCCTCATCCACGCCCACAAAACCACCCCCGACTAGCCCCTGGGGCCCCGCAGCCACGTCCCAAGCGGCCCACACCACCGCCGCCCGTACCGACGATGCGCTCCGCTAGGCGGCCGATGGCTGTGTGAATCGGTCGGGAGACCGATGATTTGCCGGGTGATGAGCCGTCCATACTGCGACAACACCCACCTAACCTAGGCAAAGGTCGACCGAGAGAGGGTGGCCATGGACGTCGCGAGCCGTCGCCTGGCGTCACGGCGAGCGGGGCCACCGACCCGGGCAGAGCCACCACTCCCCCAGGAGGGGCCGCCCGTCCGGGCAGAGCCACCGCTCCCCCAGGCGACATGCCTTCGGCCGCAGGAGACCGTGGAGAACGAATGAACGATCATGCTGGCGGTGCCACCGACCCGGCCGAGGACGGGCTTGCCGTGAACAGCCGCCTCGAAAGCCACCGGGCCGAGCTGACCGGCTACTGCTACCGGATGCTCGGGTCGGCCTTCGAGGCCGAAGACGCCGTGCAGGAGACGATGGTGCGGGCGTGGCGCGGCATCGATCGTTTCGAGGGCCGGTCGTCGTTGCGTTCGTGGCTGTACCGCATCGCGACCAACGTCTGCCTCGACCTCCTGGCCGGCAGCAAGCGCCGCGCACTCCCGGTCGACCTGTCGTCCCCGGCCGCCGGAGCGACCTCGCCGGGTGAGCCCATGGGCGCGGCGAGCTGGATCGAGCCGATGCCCGACAACCGGATCATGCCGCCCGGATCGTTCGAAAGTGATCCGGCTGACGTCGCCGTGGCGCGGGAATCGGTGCACCTGGCCTTTGTGGCCGCTCTGCAACACCTGCCGCCGACGCAGCGTTCGGTACTGCTGCTCAAAGAGGTCCTGGGGCTGTCGGCACGTGAGATCGCCGAGTTGCAGCACACCACCGCCGCGGCGGTGAACAGCGCGCTGCAACGAGCCCGGGCAACGCTGGCGGCACGGCGGCCGAACGGCCCCGCGCTGACCCCGCCGCCCGAGGGCGCTCAGCAAGCTCTCGTTGAACGTTACGTCGACGCGTTCGAACGCTTCGACATGGAAGCACTCGCCATGCTCCTCCACGTGGACGCGACGCTCTGTCTGCCTCCGTACCCGGTATGGATGCGGGGTTCGGACGACATCCAGGCCTGGTTGCTCGGGCCGGGCGTAGGCTGCCGGGGCTCGCGCCTGATCCGTACGGTGGCGAACGGCTCCCCCGCGTTCGGCCAATACCGGCCCAGCCCCTCAGGCAGCGGCTTCGAACCGTTCGCTCTCCAGGTGCTGGAGATCTCGTCCGCCCGGATCACCGGCATCAACTCGTTCCGGGATACCGAACGTCTCTTTCCGCTCTTCGAACTGCCGAGCCGGCTGGAGAGCTGACCAAGGTTGGCGGTCGAGCCGATCTTGGGACACGGTGATCACATGGCATTGAGCAGCGGACAGCTGAGCCCCGAACTCCACGACTACGTCGTCTCGCACAGCACCGGCCCCGACGCCGTACTGCGGGCCTTGGCGGCAGAGACGCTCGAACGGTTTCCCGGCAACGCGGGCATGCAGATCGCCCCGGAGCAAGGCACGTTCATGACCCTGCTCCCGCGGCTGATCGGCGCACGGAGAGCGGTGGAGGTGGGGACGTTCACCGGCTACTCCTCGCTCTGTCTGGCGCGCGGGCTCGGCGAGGACGGCGAGCTGCTGTGCTGCGACGTCAACGAGGAGTGGACTTCGCTGGCGCGCCGCTACTGGGAGGAGGCAGGGGTGGCGGAACGCATTCAGCTGCGACTGGCACCGGCACTCGACACGCTGCGCGAACTGCCCCCGGACCTGGTGTTCGACCTGGCGTTCATTGACGCCGACAAGCCGTCGTACGTGGCCTACTGGGAGGAACTGGTGCCGCGCCTCCGTCCTGGCGGCGTCCTGCTGGTCGACAACACGTTGTGGTCGGGCGCGGTCGCCGATCCGGACCGGCAGGACAACTCGGTACGCGCGATCCGCGCGTTCAACGACCACGCCACCGCGGACGAACGTGTCGAGCAAGTGATCCTTCCGATCGGCGACGGCCTGATGCTCGCCCGGAAACGCTGACCCCGAATCACGTGGAGGACGTTACGTACGTTCCGCCACAACGGTGCAACGACCATCCCGTAGTCCCGGCTTTCAAGGTGCATCAACGAACGCCGCGCTTGTTGGGATGACCCGGGCGATGCCGAGCTTCGTCCAGCGGCTGCGCCGTGGCCCGCGCATGTGACGAAGTAGATGGCGATCTCTCAGCTGAGGTGGCGAGGATGACCGGGTGAGGGAGCGCACTCCGGAGACAACGGAACGGTTAGATCGCCTACCTGAAGGCGGTCCGGCGGAACGATCGGCAGTCCGGACCGGCGGCACCAAGACGTACTCCGCACGCCCGCAGCGCTGAAGGCCGTTCACCGCGGCTGACCGTGGGCGCCGATTGATCGGACGCATAGCCGAGCGAGGATGATTCCGATCGCAGGAACCGACGAAGACAACACCTCCCCCGCCACCAGGCGGCGCGCCCGGGTCAAGCGGCCGACTCAACAGGAACTGGACGCCCTGCCCGCCGACAGGCGCCTAGAGCTGATCAACCACCAGCGCCAGAGCAGGCATCAGAACCTCAACAGTGTCGGCATCCTGTTCGGCGTGGTATTCACTGTGGCCAGCCTGGTCGCGACCGCGCTGACGCTGCGTACCACCCAGGAAGGACAGATCACCGAGCGCTATACCAAGGCCGCCGAACAACTCGGGTCCAAGCGACGCGAGGTCCGTACCGCCGCTATCCACGCCCTGGGCCGCATCGCCGACGACTCGGCCCGCGACCACAACACCGTGATGGACCTTCTGGCCTCCTACGTCCGCGAGCGCGACCCCGGCCCCAAGGCCAAGCTCCCTCATGAACCCCACACGGACGTTCAGGCCGCCCTCACCGTCCTCGGCCGTCGACCGCGCGTCCTGCCCGGCGGACGTCCCCTTGACCTTCACAACATCCGAACCCCCGGTATTCAACTCGCGCGCGCGAACCTACGCGGCGCGAACCTCACCGGAGCGAACCTGAACCAGGCAGACCTGACCGGCGCCGACCTGCGCGGCGCCAACTTGATCGGAGCCAACCTGAAGATGGCGGATCTGCGCGGCGCGCACCTCGTTGAGGCCGACCTGATCGACGCGGACCTGCGCGGTGCTGGCTTGAGCGGCGCGCACCTACGCGGTGCCGACCTGAGCCCTGCACTCCTACACGGCGCGGTCCTGAGTGGTGCGGACCTGAGCGGCGCGGACCTAGGCGGCGCGGACCTGAGCGGCGCGGACCTGCGCGGAGTACATGGCGTATCTGCGGACGAGATCCGCAGGATAGCCATCACCGACTCCGCCACACGCTTGTGAACACCTCAACGCCTCAGAAGCCGCAGTGATCGCGAATCGGTCCCGGTACGCAGGTGGGCATTCACCAGAAACAGACAGCCAGGACAGCGATGCGGTCACGGTCCCGTCCGATCGGCGGCGAACCGATCCCTCCCATGCCCGCCGCCGCCTCGCCCACTGCTGCCCTCCGCGAACATCGACACGGCACCGGCCATCACCAGTTCATCCAGGACGCCGACCTCAACGATCACTGCCTTTGACCGGCTCGCCACCCAACGCCCGCAAGGCCATCCCTCGTACCGCCAACGAGCTGCCGCTCTCGGGCGGTACGCCATAAACGATCAGATCAAGGCAGGTCATAGCCTCTAAACGGCGCTCAGAGCCACGCAGAGCCCTGCTTCATCTTCCGCAAAGCCCGGGACCTTCGGAAGCCCGAGTTCGCCGGGCACCGACCATCTCAAAGCCCCGATTTTTGGGATGTTATATCCCTCTAAGTCCCGAATGACCGATCCCAGCGAACACCCGCCCGTTGCACCCTGCGCCCCGCCCAATCGAGACCCAAGGCACCTCCCGCATCCGGCCGATCCCCCCTGCTCCCGTTGCACCCGATGCGCGATGCGATCGCGAAACCGATCGTGCAGCACGTCCAAGAACCGGCGCCCCAACGATGCGCGCACGGCCGCGAGATCGACCGACGTGCGCGAGAAGACAACCGTGGCGTCCCGCGCGACCGACCACCTAACCGTGGCGTCCCGCGCCACACGACCCACCTAACCGTGGCATCCGCGCCACACGACCACGTTGGAGTGGACCACGAAGAGACAACCCTCTTGACCACGCACGGAGCTCGTCACATCAACTAAACACTCACGACCCGTCCCAGCCTCCAAGGAGCCACGACCCGTCCCACCCTCCGCCAGGCACAGACAGCGGGGGGTCCATGGACGCACCGCTTCCCAAGACACAACCCGCACGCTGGACCAGCAACGGTGCAAGTCCGTTAGAAGAAGCCGACCACCCAACAGCACCGCCGCTCACAGGGTCACGTCCAGCGGAGTGGTGTAAGAGGAGACCACCGCGTGATCCGTTTGTGCAGGTTAAGCGGTGAGTTGCTGTTGGTCGATCTTGTCGTTCGGGGTGTCGCCGGCGATGATGTGCAGGCGGGC
>NZ_BAAATD010000021.1:0-112099 GCF_039533225.1 Actinomadura fulvescens
GGGTGGCCACGAGGCCTCCGGTATCGGGTTTTTCTTGGTCGTTAAACCACCTACCGGAGGCCTCACACGTTAACGATCAAGACACGCCGGACCACCCCGAACCAGACTTCGAAACAGGCCCTAGGCGGGCACGCAGGCGAGCCCGCTCGGTGCTGCTCAGCGGTCGGCGGCGCAGCAGGTCGGGCCAGCCGTCCGGCCGGGTCGGCACGGTGTAGCCGGGCGTGGCCTCGCCGTCGTCGCCGGAGCTGTCGCGGGCGTCGCTCACCGGGTGTCTACCACTCCTGCGGTGCGGGCACGTCGCGGTTCGCGTCGTGCAGGTCGCGTAGATGTCCTTGCAGGTCAGGACGTTGGATCGGGTAGGAGCCGTGGAAGTTGATGTGCGCGAACAGTAGAGGTGACAGACGGGCGCGGATCTGTGGCCCGACGCTGAGTCCGCCTGCTTCCAGCCGGTTCACCGCGGCGTCGACGTACAGGGAGTTCCACCAGGTGATCGCGTTGAGGCCGAGGCCCAGCGCCCCGAGCTGGTTCTCCATGCCGCGTTCATAACCCCTGGCCAGGCGGCCGAGGTTGCCGAAGAACACGTTGCGGGCCAGATCGTGGCGGGACTCGCCGATGTTCAGCTGGGTGCCGATCATCCTGCGGTAGGCCTCCACATGGATGACCTGGAGCAGGTGCAGAGTCTTGAAGATGCGGCCGTAGTGGGCGAAGGCGTTGCCCAGGCCGGTCAGGCGGCCACCGGCCGTCATCACCTTGATCAGGTCGTAGGCGCGGACCTTGCTGGTGGCCAAGGATCCGGCGACCCGCATCATGTCCTCCCACTCGGCGACGATCACGGGCACCGACACCCGCCGCAGCGCCAAGGTGTTGAACGCGCCCCACCCGTTGGAGGCGCGATGGTCGCGGGTGATCTCGCCGTCCAGCATCGCGGTGTCGATCCACCACAGCTGGGTGTCGGTGATGTCGGCGTGCCGCGGCGCGAACTGGTAGCCGCAGGCGGCGAACATGCCGTACACGATGTCGCTGTAGCTGCCCTGGTCGGTGGTGATGACATCGGGGTGCTCGGTGGCGTCCAGGCGGTGGATGGCGTCCAGGATGTACAGCGAGTCGCGCAGCGTGCCCGGCACCACAAGGCCGCCCAGCCCCATCACCTTGTCCGACACGGTGTTCAGCCAGGTCGTCCCGCGCGGCCGCTTGCCGATCCCGAAGTACAGCGGCGAGGGGCGGGCGTGCAGGGAGCGGACCGGGACCACGAATCGCAACCCGTCGGTGGAGGCGACCATCCCGCCGCCCCAGTCGGCGGTGATGGGTATCTCGGCCTGCTTGCCGACCAGGACCGCCGCGGCCACGGCGATCCCCTCGCCGTGGAAGTAGCCCTTCTCAACTCCGATCAGCCGGTTCTCGCCCAGCGCGGCGGTGCCCGCTTTGGCCACCGGCCTCAGGCCGATGTTGCACGAGCGGGCGACCAGCAACGCAGCCAAGCTCAGGTCCAGGTCGTCGCGGCGGGCCTCTGATCCCGAGATGTGCGGCATCGCGTCCAGGAACCCGGCGCGGGCGTTGACCTCCAGCAACAGCTCCGGATAGTCGATCCGGGGCAGCATCGCGGCCACCGCGTCATGCACGGCCTGGTAGCCGTCGGGATACGGCGCCGCCTCCAGCCGGGCCAGCGACAGCTTGCCATCGGCGATCTGTGCGGCCTCGTTGGTCGCCAGCCCGGCGCCGACCTGGCGATACGCACCGTCGAGGATGTCGGCGAGCTCGGCCAGGTGCTCGCGCGGGTCGGCCGGCAACCCCAGCGCGGTCAGCACCGTGTCCCGCTCCCGCACCCACACCCGGGGCGCGATCAGCTGGACACGCGGATCGCCCCACTTGTCGGCCCCCACCGCGTACACGTCCCGCCGACGCAGCGCGTCATGCAGCTGCTCCAGCACCGCGAACACGAACGCGGGGCGGTCGATCAGCGGCGCCGCAAGCTTGGGGTTGGCGAAGACCAGCCGCCGCCACGACCCCGTCACCAGGCCCTCCAGCCCACGGATGTGGTCGACGCCGGGTTTCTTGGCGGCGATCAGTTTCGGCAGGCCACGCAGCCCCGCCAGGATCGGCGTGCCCGCCTCGGTGCAGCCCCACGGGACCACCGACGCCAGCAGCTCGATGAACGGCTTCACCGTGGCGTACCGGTCGACCAGCGCCGCCCGCCACTCACTGTCTCCGTCGTCGCCCTCGCCCGGCGGCGGCAGCAGCTCGCGGACCGACTCGACCGCAGCTGCCAGATCCGCACGCGACACCACCCGTTCGACCGCGGCCATCATCTCCGGCACCGACACCGGCGTGCTCTGGCCGCCGGGCAGTTCACCCAGCACCACCGACCAGGCCGCCGCCATCTGAGCGGCCGCGGTCTTCAACCTCGGGAACGTCTTCAGCTTCTCGACGTTGCTCTTGCGGGCCGCCCCCGACAGCAGCTTGGTCGACATCAGCAGATCAAACAGCAGCAGCGCATCGTCCACCGACGAGCGCTCCAGATGGCGGACGGTCGCCACCAGCGTCGCCACCCGCCGCTCACCCTTCAAGTTCTTGATCTTGGGGGCCTTGGCGTGCAGGCCATAGGAAGCCAGCTCGGCCAGCTTCACCGGCGCCACCGCCGACAGGTCCACCGCGCCCGTCCCCAACCCCAGCACATAGGAGGCGCGGTCCAGCGCCTCGACCTGCCCCGTCCCCGTCAGCTTCACCACCGGAGTGCGCATCCACTCCAGCGTCGACACCCGCTTGCCGCCGGGCACCTCCAGCGCGGCGATCAACTCCCGCCGCGTGTGCACCGGCGTCGGCGTCACCACCGCCACGTTGACCTTCTCCAGCGCGTCCCGCTGCACCTGGCGCACCAGCCGCGCCAGCGTCGTGATCCCCGGCAGCAGCACCCGCTCCTCCACCAGCCACAGCACCGCCCGGTCACACACGCTACCCCTGACCTGCGTGAACCAGCGGGAACCCGGGCCGCCAGCCTGACTTCGTCCAGCCAGCACGTCAGCCCTCGCGGCTCATCGACTCTGGGCCAAGATCATCGTTCTCAGAAACCTTCTCAGCCCGGAGCGTCAACGGAGGACTACCTTTGGGTGAGGACGGTCGTCCCACCGCCCTCGCTGGCGCTCCGGCTGGCCTGGCTCGGCCAGTGAGGGCCAGTTCACCTGGTCTTACCCCCTGTGGCCCAGCCGTTGGCCGCCTATCTGTCTGCTCTGTGGGTGCGTACGGCATGGCATGCGGGCACATAGTGCGGTAGAGGCCGTCGCCGCGCGGCCAACGACAGAAGGCGGAACGATGGCAGGTTCCGGTCGAGTCTCGTCCACGGGCTCCACACGACGCGCGCCGCTCACCCAAGGCGATGATCCGGCTGACACCCCGACCCACCAGATGCTCCACCGCGACACCCACAAGTATCTGCTGACCAGGCTCTTCGATGATCCCGATGACACCCCGACGATCCGGATCCCCAACCGGGAGATCCACGGGCCTGTGCTGGAGAAGCTGTTGGCCCACAAGTCCGCCAGTCAACGCGGGCAGACTCACGCGCGTCGAACCATCCGCTACTTCGACAGGCCGGCCGAACAACAGGAGAGCCTGGACACCGACCACCCCCACTACGCGCAGCTGGCCAGGGCGACCTACCGCACTGTTTCGGTTCCCGACCAGGCGCTGGCCGCCCTGGCCCGCAGATGCACCCGCCAGGTCGTGACCGACCTGTGGCGCGACGGCACCACCAGCCGGGTGCTGCGGCTGCGGGACCTGACCGTCCCCATCGCCTCGGCGCTGATGTTCGAGCTGGTCTTCAAGGCACCGCCGTCGCAGGACCAGATCGCGCTGATCGGTCGTTCGGCCAGCGACACCTTGAAGAACTTCAAGGGACTGCGCAACGCACGCAACATCTGCACCCAGCTGGAGCTCCTGGCCTTGCTGCGGGCCACGGTGACCGAGCACGACGGATGCCCGGCCATCTTCGGCTCCGACAGCGCGCTGGACACCGACGCCAAGGCCAAACACCTGCAGGGTGTGTTCTTCCACAAGGGCGTCAACCAGATCTCCGAATGCGTCTGCCATGCCGTGCTCGCGGCGGCCGCGCATCCGCACGTCGTCGAACAGGTCCGCGCCGGCGACCCCCGCTACCTCGACCACGTCCTGGCCGAAACACTGCGGCTCTACCCCTTCTACACCCGCATCCAGCGACTGGTGGTCGACGACGTCCCCCTGAGCCCGGCGGTGACAATCCCGCGCGGCACACAACTGCTGGTCGACATCAGCCGACACCAGCGCATGGGCCACACCCAACCCGACGCCTTCATCCCCGAACGATGGGAACAACCCGGCTGCGCCGACCACGGATACATGGTCTTCGGCAAAGGGCGACGCAGGTGCCCCGCCGAGCAGTTCACCCGGACCACCGCAGCGGTGATCATGCACGAACTGCTCAGCTCCCTCGCCGTCCACGCACCCATCCGCCACACCCGGATCCTGGCCGGAGGCGGCCTGTGCGTCCTGACACCCCGCAGCTCGGCCCCAAGCCCGGCGATGGGGCTCAAGAAGACGCTCGTGCGGACACGCGACCGCGCCGAACGCCTCGCCCTCGCCGCGACACAACTGATCAACTTCTCCCTGGCGGACCGAGCAGTACGGCGCCTGCCACACGACACCACCCCATGACTCTCACCAACCGGGCCCCGAACGCCTCCTGCTCCAGGCCCATTCTTCAGCCTGCTCCATGAGTGAATCGGAATGAGATCCGGCGCTAAACCGCGGCGCGGCGATCTGCGGGCGCAAGCGCACAGGGCCGGCGGCCGGGGCCGGCGCCGGGCCTCACGGCCAGGCGCGGTGGGCCGCGCCCCGGCCGTGCGGCAGCCGCCAGCCGCTCCGGTCAGACGGCCGTCGGGTTCCTGATCGATTCCGCGGCGCTGTCGGCGGGCCGTGCGGGCCGTGATAGTGGTGGCGCGGACGCTCAGGTGTGGCTGGCGTGCCACAGGATGGCGATGCGGGTGTTAGCTGCCACTCAGGATGAGCATGTTCGGCCGGTTGTTCGGCAATGACGATGACGATCTGAGAAGGTTTCTGAGAACGATGATCTTGGCCCAGAGTCGATGAGCCGCGAGGGCTGACGTGCTGGCTGGACGAAGTCAGGCTGGCGGCCCGGGTTCCCGCTGGTTCACGCAGGTCAGGGGTAGCGTTGCTGCATGCGGATGATCGAGCGTCCCATCCTGCGGGAGTATCTGTTCTTCACCCCGGACAAGCTTGGTGGCGAGGACGCCTATCAGAAGGTGTGCGCAACGACCGGGCTCAAGCCCTTCGAGGGAGGGTATGGGGTGCTGCTGCTGGCCTCCGCGGAGTCTGAGCAGCGTGCCACCCTGGTGACCTGGGACGTGGCATGGACCGAGGCGATCGCCGAGGTCCAGCAGCAGGCCGCAGGCGGGCAGATCGCCAGGGAGGCCGGCGGGGTGGACCTCACTCCCGAGCTGCTGCGCAGCAAGGTGGTGGCTCTCTATCAGGGATGGCCCGACGAGTGGGACGGCCGGTCCCCGGACGGATTCATCGTCGCCGACTACCGAGGGGACACACCTCACTCCCGCGACCGGCAGTGACGGTCAGGCTCCCTGCCGGGCGAGGCGGCGTGTCATCAAAATCACCGCGGCCCAGGCGATGTGAGCTTCAGCTGCGGCGAATCTCCCAACAATCTAACTTCACTCCGTCATTACTCGCACACAGAGGGAGATAATCCCCCGGGACGTCGATTCGACCCCGGGAGGTCCCCATGACACGCCCCCAGCTGTGGGGCCGACCGTCTGCGCTGCGGTGTTCGCGGCGATCGCGGCCGGCCTGGCCCCGACTCCGGCCGCCTCCGCCGACCCCCTGACCGCCGCACAGGCCGGCGCCGCCACCGCCGGCCTGCGCGCCGAGATCTGCGGCAGCAGCGACGACACCTACGGCGCCGCCAAGCGGTCCTGGGCCCGGACCAAGGTCTGCGCCGAGGTCAAACGCGACGACGACGGTAACCGCTACATCGACGCCTACTACGGCGGCAAGTTCCAGTACTACTGGGGCGCCGCCTGGTACCACGAACAGGTCAAATGGGAAGGCCAGTTCAGGGGCCGGATCACCGCCTACCGCGGCGACACCTACGTCGCCGCCACCGACTTTTGGGAGCGGGTCGCCGATGACTGGGGCAAGGCCTGGGGCAAGCTCACCCTCCGCGACGTCAAGCCCGGCCAGACCTACCGCTTCGTCGGCAGCAAAGGAAAAAGGACGGCGGCTACTGGCACAAGCAGGGCAACTACATCTACAGCGAGGTCACCAACATCCCCCGCACCCAGGTCACCATCACCGTGACCTGACAGGACAGAACACCACAACACCAAGTGCTGACCGGACAGGACACCGCGCCCCCGCCCAATCGGCAGAGCCCGCGGCACGGGCGAGCCAGGTGGGGGCGTTGCTACTCCCGGGAAATCCGGCGGCGTCGTGGCCGAACGCGCTGCGCTGAGCCTGGAGCTCGGCCTCACGCGCGATGATCTCCAGTCCGCAGCTCTTGCGCGGGCTGGAAATCGCCGCTTGCTCCGGCCCCTCCGCACTGCTCACCGGCGCACCCAACGCGCTGGCCTGGCCGGCAGTATCAGGCGAGGCCACGTGCTCGCTGGCTTCCGGCGGACACGGCCTGCGGAGGTTCTCGAGTGTCCGTCGTCGCGTTCCCCGGCCGCCGCCCCGGCCCGATCACCGCGGCGACCCTCGCGGCCGCCGTCGACCGCTACCTGGGCTCCATCCCGACCGCCACCACCCGCGCCAGCTACGACGACACCCTCGCCCGCCTCATCGACGTCGCCGGCGGCGCCAGCCCGGCCGCCAGCCTCACGCCCGAGGACTACGCCGCGGTGATGGACCGCTGGAACACCGCGGCGGCCGCCACCTGGAACCGGCACCTGTCCGCGCTCACCTCCTTCACCACCTGGGCGCAGCGGCAGGAACTTCTGGAGACCAACCCGGCCCGGCGGCTCACCCGCCGCAAGACCGCCCGCCGCGGCGACCGCGCCATCCCCCGCGCCCGACTGGACAAACTGCTGGCCGACGACGCGCACGCGCTGCGCGAGCGGCTGCTGTGGCGGATGCTGTACGAGACCGCAGCGCGCGCCGAAGAGATCCTGTCGCTGGACATCGAGGACCTGGACCCCGAGTTCCGTCGCGCCCGGATCACCTCCAAGGGCGGTGCGATCGAGTACGTGCACTGGGCCACCGGCACCGCCCGGCTACTACCCCGCCTCCTGAAGGGCCGCACGGCCGGACCGGTGTTCCTGGCCGACCGCCGCGCCCCCACCTCCGGCCCCCGCGCCCCCGCGGCCGCCGACATCTGCCCGGCCACTGGACGCGGCCGGCTGTCGTATCCGCGCGCCGAATACCTATTCAAGACCGCCACCCGCGAGCTCGACCCGCACGGACACGGCTGGACGCTGCACCAGCTCCGTCACTCCGCCCTGCAACACCTGGCGGCCGCCGGACGCACCGCCGCCGAACTCCAAGCCAAGAGCCGGCACGCCCACCTGGCCAGCCTCGGCGCCTACGTCCGCCTCGGCGAACACACCTCCGCCCGCGTTACCGCCGACACCTTTGGCCCTGGGGTCTCGTTCGGGAGAAGACCCCCGGTACCCTGCGCCCTCATCTTTCTGAACGGCGCGCTCGATCAGGCGTATTGACGGCATTGGCCGGTGAAGATCGTGGCGAGCTCGGCGTCGAGGATCGATGCTGCGAGCTGACCGGTTGGTACGGCGAGGGCGAGGGCGGGGTCGCGGTAGACCTGCATCGCGATGCCCTCCGTCACGGCCGCCAGCCGTACGGCGGCGGGCCAGGGGTCCAGGTTTTCGGCGACTTCGCCGCATTCCTTGCCGTTGTGCACCGCCTGGGCGATGTCGCCTAGCAGCGCCCGAGCGGTCTTGGCGTCCACGTCGGCCATCGCGGGGGCGTCCAGCGCGCGTCCGGCGAACGCTCGGGATACCCGGAACTCGGTGCGGCGGGTCTCGTCCAGCGGGACGAACTCGGCCAGCGCCTCCGCCAGGACCCTCGCGATGGGCCGGCGATGGTCGATCCCGGCCTGGATCCGCTCGTCCACCCGCCCTCTGATATGCGCACTGACGTGGGTGAACGCGTGCAGCAGCATCTCGTCCTTGGTGCGGAAGTAGTGCTGCACCAGGCCGACCGACATCCCGGCCGCCGCGGCTGTACGGGCGACGGTGACGGCGTCGAGCCCGTGCTCGGAGATGAGCGCGCACACGGCCACGGCGATCTGGCGGCGGCGCTCGTCGTGGTCGGCTGTCCTCGACACTTGATAACCATATCAGCATACGGTAAAACCGTATGACCATATTGTTATCGACCTTCGAGGACCTTGATGCGCCTCCTTGCCCTGCTGTTCTGCCTGCTCGTCTGCACGCCGGTCGCGCCAGCGTCCGCGCAGTCCCATCCGTACGAGGCGATCGACGCCTTCGTTCGGGACCGGATGAAGGCCACGCATACCCCCGGGATCGCCTACGCCGTAGTCGGCCCCGACGGCCCGATCCACCAGCGCACCTGGGGAACCGACGGCCGCGGCAAACCCGTCACGCCACAGACGCCGTTCCTGTGGGGGTCGGTCGCCAAGCCGGTCACCGCCACGGCTGTCATGACTCTTGTCCAGTCCGGACGGCTCCGCCTGACCGATCGGGTCGTCGACTACCTGCCGGACTTCCGGTTCGGCGGCGCCGCGCACGCGCGGCAGGTCACGATCGGGCACCTGCTCAACCAGACCGCGGGCCTCCCCGAAGCCGCCACCTTCAAGGTCACCGACTGCCTCGGGTCCGGCTGCCCGACTCCGGCCCAGCGCATCAGCGCGCTGAACGGCGGCAAGCCCCTTGGCCCGCCCGGCACCAAGTACGCCTACACCAGCGCCAACTACCTGCTGCTCACGGCCATCGTGGAGGCCGTCACCAAGCGTCCGTACGCCGAGTACCTGCGACCAGCCGTTCTCGAACCGGCAGGGATGAAGGGCGCGATCGCCGACATCGGGTCGGCCAAGAAGCGGAACCTGCCGCCCGGACATCAGCTCCTGTGGGGAATCCCGTCCGCCATCGCCGACGGCTACGACGAGCACGGCGCCGGGTACGGCTACCTGGGCGGCGACCTGAACGACCTGGCGGCGTTCGCCTCATTCCAGCTCCGGTCCGGCCAGACCACCGACGGCAAGGCGGTCCTCACGCCGGGGTCCGTACGGCTCATGCGAGAAGAGGGCAAGCTCAGCTCAGGCGAGGGCAGCGGTTACGGGCTGGGCTGGAGCATCAACGCTCTGGACGCGCCCCTGGACCGCGCCCTCTGGCACACGGGAGCGACGTTCGGCTACTCAAGCGTCCTGATCCTGCTGCCCGAGAAGAACATCGCGCTCGTCCTGCAGCAGAACCTGTACGGCTTCCTCCACAACGACGCGGTCATGCACACCGGATTCGGCGCAGCCAAGCTGCTCGCAGGCGGCACGCCCTCCAAGGCCCCCTCCGCATCCACCTACTACCTGACCGTCTGGGGCATCACGGCCCTGGCCCTGGGACTCATCTTGGCGACCGGACGCTCGGCCCTGCTCCTACGCCGCCGCCCCGCCGCCTCCTCGCTACGCCGTAGGATCGCGACCGCCGCATGGACCCTCGCCGGCGCACTGCCTCTGCTCATCGCCGTTCCGGCAATGAGCCAGATGAGCCCAGGACAGATGATGAACTGGGTGCCAGACGCCTTCGCCGCCCTCTGCGTCGCGGTGGCCGCCGGGCTCGCAACGATCACCCTCCGCGTCACGCTCGCCCTACGCACCACCCGTAATCGGCGAGCCAGCCGATGACCCCGCCGCGGTTCACCCACCGTTCGCGAGAAAGCGATGGACCAGCGAGCCTACGTCCGCCTCGGCGAACACACCTCCGCGGCCGTCACCGCCGACACCGACCCCGCCGCCGCGCCGCTGACCGCAGCCCCCTGCCTCACCCCAGCGCCGACCTTCGGACCTGTTGCCCGCCCAGCGGCACCGGCGACGGCTGGCACCGGGCCCACCCACCCGGGCCCGCCACCGGGCCAGCGCAGAGGCGCAGCAGGGATCAGAACAGGGTGTCGCGCACGCGCAGGGGCCGGTACCCGGTGGGGCCGAGCTGGGCGAGCTCGCCCTCGACGTCGACGTCGATCGAGCCGAGGAAGTTGATGTTCTCGCTGTGCGCGGGTGAGATGTGGGCCAGCACCTGGTCATCGATGCGGCGCCCGGCTGCGCGCAGCGAGGCCACCGCCAGCCCGTAGTACTCGGTGGTCCAGGTCACCACGGCGTTGGTGACCAGCGTCAGGCACCATGCCTGCTCGGTCTGCTGCTCCAGGTGCCGGGCCCGGATCGCGCCCTCGTGGGCGTACAGCAGGTCCCGCTTGAGCGCGTGCAGCGACTCGCCCTTGTTGAGCTGGCGGGAGATCTTGCGCCGGTACGCCGCATCCGACAGGTACCGGGCGGCGTAGATCGTGCGGCGCAGCGCCCCGTACTCCTTCAGCGCTGCGGCCAGCGCGTTCTGCCGAACCGACGCCGACAGCTTGCCGACCAGCAGCGAGGCGGTGGCGTGCCCGAACTTCAGCGACCCGGCCAGCCGCAGCAACTCGTCCCGGTGCGCCGCGATCAGCTCAGTGTTGGCTCGCCGGGTTAGCAGCGGCCCCGCCAGCGGGAACGCATCCAACACCTGCGACTTCGGGCCGGTCCGGTACAGGGTGATCTTGCCCAGGTCCCGGATCCGCGGCGACAACTGCAGGCCCAGCAGGTCGAACAGGGCGAAGTTCACCAGCGTCACCCCGTGGGTGTCGGTGGCGTGCTCGGTCACCGGGATGTCGGTGGCGTTGCCCAGGATCTCGTCCAGCACGTAGTGCGCCTCCCGCCGGGTCGCCACGATGACCTTGGTTCCGTAGGTGGTGTGCTGGTCGGTGACATGCGTGTACGTCGACAGCCCCTCATGGGCGAAGTACCTGCTGAGCGCGCGGGCGGTGACGGACTTGCCGCGGGTGGGGAACCGCTGGCCATCCGAGGACGACAACGTGCCCGACCCGAACACCGCCGTCAGCGGCAGCCCCTGGTGGTAGCCGATCAGCGCCAGGTTCGCCGCCCGCAGCGTCTCCTCGCGCACATACCACTCGGCGGTCCAGGCCAGCACGTCGTAGGAGATCCCACACGCGTCCGCCATCCGGGTCAGCCCGAGGTTGGTCGACTGGGAGAGCAGCACCGCGATCAGGTTCCGCTTCAACTCCGGGCTGCGGGCCTGCTTGCCAGCGGCGTGGGTGAAACAACCCAGGAACCCGGTGCGCTGGTCCATCTCGATCAGCAGCGACACGATCGGCGCGAACGGCAGCATCTCGGTCAGCTCGGCCTTGAGCGCGACCGCCTCGGCCGGGACGTCCTCGGCCGACAGCGGGGAGATCACCAGGTCTCCCGCCTCGTCCAGGCGGACCGGACCGTCGCCTGCGGCCAAGGTCTGCTCCAGCTCGCCCAGCGCCGTGTGCAACTCCTCCTCCATCCGGGCCAGGCCCGCGGCGGGGTCGGCGGACTTGCCCACCAGCCGGCAGAACTCCGCCCGCTGACCGGCCCACTTTGCCGGGGACAGCAGGTAGGCGGCCGGGTCACAGTAGCGGCGCGAGCCGGGCACCCACACATCCCCCGACCGCAGCCCATCACGCAGCGCCAGCAGCACGCACAACTCCCAGTAGTGCCGGGTAGGCGCTGGTGTCGCCGACCTCGGCCGCGTCTTGCAGGTAGCCGCGCCAGCGGGCCGGCACGAACCCCGCGGGCGCACCCGCGGGGACCTTGCGGGCACTGGTGGCGTTGAGGTCCCGCAGGATCCGCACCGCCGCCAGAAGGTCGGCGGCGGCGTTGCCGCCCGCCAGCGGCACCGCCTCCAGCACCTGCGGGGTGAACTGCCGCAGATACCCGTACGAGCCCTCCAGGGCGGCCAGATGACCGTGGTCGCGGGGCAGCGGCGGCAACGCCGCCGACTGCGCCGCGCGCAGCCGCTCCCATCCGATCCGCTCACCGCGGATCAGGCCGCCGACCTGTTCATCGGGTACCACCGGGTCGGCGACGATCGCCAAGATCGCGTCCAACAGCGCTTGGCGGTCCTCGCCGGCCTTGGCGCGCTCGGCCAGCGCGCCGCGCATCTTGCGCTCGGCCTTGCTCTCCCGCGCCGAGACCGCCTGGTCGAACAACTGCACGACCTCGTCCAGCACCTCGGTCGCCGACTGCGCCACCAGCGTCAACAAGATCGGGTACCGGCGCTCGGGATCGCGCCGCGCCAGCGCCTGCGCCGTCAACCGGCGGCCCACCGTGGCCAGGAAGCGCCGCCGCTCCGCTGGCAGCACCGACAGGTCCAGCCGGTGCGCGTCCATGCCGCGCAGGAACTCCAGCTTGGCGATCTCGGTCTTCACCGCCTCCACCGGGCCCTTGCCCAACCACCGCAGCCGCGTCATCCCGATCGCCGTGTCCACCACCAGCAGCCCGTCCAACCCGGCACGGCGCTCGTCGGTGAACTCACGGGCCAGCCGGTCGAAGGTCTCGCGCCGCGCCACCTCGCGGGCGTGCGCGACCCGCTTCACCACTGTCACCGGGCCCGGCCGGATCACCTTCGCTGAGATCAGGTATTCGCACGCCAGCCGGAACAGCAGCGTCGGGGAGTCATGCTCCATCGCCCGCGCCAGCAGGAACTCATCCAGCTCCTTCAACTCCAGCGCCGTCGGAGCCCGCCACCCCAGATACTGCGCCGCAGCCGCAGATGATCCGTGCGAGTCTTGGCCCGCCGCCCGTACACCCCGATCACCTTCGGATCGACCCCGAGCTGCGCGGCCAGCCGCGCAACGGCCGCCGGCGGCGCGGACGCCACAACGTCCGGCACGAACCCCAGCCGCGGCAACGTGCACAACGCCACCGCCAGCCCAAGCCGATCCGCAGGGCCCCGCCCCCGACCCGGATCGACGAACGCCACGTCCGCTGGCGTCAAGGTGAATAACCGGAACAGCTCCTCCCGGCCAATCTCCGGGAACCGTCGCAGCCCCTCCAACTCCTCGTCGGTGAACACCGGAGCGACCACCCAGCAACCTCCCGCCGGAGTCCAAAGATCCCGGTTCGGGAGCCTACGCCGTCATATCCGCCCGATCTTTCCCGAGTACTACGGCGACCCGAACGGCACCGGCCTCTTGGGCGGCGGTGAAGATATAGATGACGGCGACGAGCGGAACGACCACCAGCCAGATCACCTTGAAGAACCGTTCCCAGCGAGCTTCGGAATCACGACCCATGAGGGGAACCCAGCGGCCGGCACCGTACGCAGATCCCACCGGCCGATCCACAGTCGACGATCATGTCGGCACCCTACGCCTAGGTATGTGGCCGACGCAGGCACAGGCAACGGCCACCATCGACAGCCAGGTCCCGAACTGTCGACGTTCCCGGACGCCCGATTCGCCTGCGACACCTTCGGCCAGCGTGCCGGGATCCCAGTACGTAAACGCAAGCCAGTATCAGTCTGAGCGGTGGCGCAACTGCCCAAGGCCGATGATCGCCCCTGCGACCACCAGCGCGATACCGAACACGGCGGCCAACGCCGCAACCATGGCCGCTACCGCCTCGTCCTCAGCACCCAACGCCACCAAGCCGCCCAGCGTCAGCGCGAGTCCGCCGGCCAGACTCCACGGTTCCGCCGCCTCGTGCACGATCCGCCAGGACTCGTCATCGGCCGGAGTCTGCCTGGACCGGATCCGGGCAACATGATTACGCCCCAGCCGTCCTCGCGCAGCACTGCGCCCAACGGCCACCACCGCGGCACCCGCCGCGATGAGGACCACGCCATAGAAAAGGTGCATCACATTGCTCCAGCATCATCAGATGGCAGCTCCTACCAGCTTGCGCTTGCGCCAGCCCTCGGGCAAGCACCGGGGAGTCCGGCGGGAGTGCATAGCCCCCGCCATCGACGCCTTGCTGCGCCGCGCCGGCCTCACCCGCCCATCAGTCCCCGGCCGCCGCCCGGCGGAGCGGCCCGATCACCTCGTCGGCAGATCGGTCAGGTCCAGCCGCCGGTCAGTGCGAAGCTGGATCTCACCGTAGGGGGTCATGTTGGTGTGGAACAGCGGGGTGAGGCCGCGCCGATCGGCGTCGGTGAGGACGCCGACCCATTCGGGCCGGGCGAGGATGTCCTGGATCATCAAAGTGTTGATCAGCCCGAGCGCGGACTGGAGGATGTGCAGGCACAGCATCCCCAGCTCCTGCTCCTCGCGCCGGTTGTAGGCCAGCTCGCCGCGCTTGCCGAACTTGATGTAGTCGTTCACCCCGTTGTAGTTCTCCACCACGTTCAGCCCGGACTCGGTCTCCCGCTGCAGATCACGGTCGTTGAGCCAGCGGGCGAGGAAGATGGTGCGTTGGGCGCGGCCGACCTCCAGCATCGCCGCGAAGGCGGGATGAGTGGTCTCACTGGTGAAGCGGCGCAGCAGGGCCTCAGTAGATGCGGTCCGCAGCCGGATCGCGGTGGCGTACTTCATCATCACGTCGTAGTTGTTGGCGATGATCTCCCAGCGGATCGGGCGGGTCAGCGCGGGGTCCAGCAGCGGGTAGTCGTAGGACTCACCCCGGTCGGGCAGGTAGAGCTTCATCTTGTTGATCTGCTTGAACCGAGCGACCAGGTCGAAGCCCAGTAGCCGGGTGATGCCGAACCCGACGAAGCTGGCGCCGTGGGAGTCGACGAAGTTGGTCTCGACCTCCATGTCGGTGCCGTGCCGCATCGCCCCTCAACCATTGCGTGGACCTCAGACGCCGAACAGGAGATCAGCTGCGAGTGCACAGCCATGGACCCGCCGGTCTCGACCGTCCAGTAGATCAAAACGCCGCGTTTGGCTCGCCGGTAGCGCGAATGCCACTCGGTAAAGATGTTCTGATCGAAGGCGGAAAAGTGCGTGGAGTCCGATGCCACCGCAGTGGTGCCTTCACCCCACAGGGCGGTCTGGCGGACGGCGAAGGTGGTGTTGGCGATGAGGCGGGCGACCTCGCGGCAGGTCTCGACGGTCAGGTAGCGGCGGCGAACGTACCGCAGGTCGTCCTCGGTGTGGGGATGGTCGCCGGCGGCGACCGCACGGATCCCGGTCCCGGTGCCGTAGGCGTAGATGAGCAGCAGCAATCGCTCGAACAGCACCTGAACGTCCAGATGGTTCTGCGTCCCGGCCGGGGTGAAGACGTTCAAGCAGCCCGTGCGCAAGGCCGTCTCGGTGAGCATGTCCATCAGCGGGACCACACCCCGCCGGTCCCGGATCGCCGCCTTCAACCGGCGCAGGTTCCGGGGCTCGGCTGCGGCGTCCAGCGGGGTCAGCTGGATCGCGCCCGCACCCCTCCGCTCGGCGATCTTCAACCAGGAAAGACCCTTCCCGCCCAGGGCATCGTTCAGCGCCGACAGCGCGTCGTCCATCTCCCGGCGCAGCTGGTCGACGAAGACCTGCGGATCCAGGGGCTTGCGGAGCTTGGCGTAGTTCCCCGCCCGGTTGGCCTCGAAGTCTTTCGGCAGGTCGTCGTCGGGGTTGCGCCACCGATCGGCGCCGACCACCCAGATCTCTTTGCAGCGCAACTTCTCCCGCAGCGTCTGGAACACCCCGCACTCGTGCACGCTGCGCAGGATCCGCTGCCGCTTCCTGCTATCGGCCCGATACATCAGCTCGACCAGCTCGGCCGGGACGATCCCCTCCACCGGAACGTTCTCGCCGAGCGCGTAACACTTGATCCGAATGGACTGCTCGGCCCTATACCGCTTGATCAAGCTGAGCGCCTGCATCATCGGCGCGTGCACGGTGTTGGTCGACCCGAACTCCAGCACCTCCAAAATCTGGATCAGCCCGGTCCGATAGTGGCTGGTATAGGACGCCTTGAACACCCGCTGCTTGTGCTGCCGGTAGGAGGTGCCCTTGGCCTTGTACTCGTGCAGCAGCTGGACCAGCGTCTTGTAGCCGCCCGGCACCGCCGGGTAAATGACGTCCTCGACCCGCGACTCGGGCGACTCCAGGGCGGCCTCGGTCATCTTGAACAAGATGTTCTCCTTGCCCGACACCCGCTTCAGCTCCGCCACGAAATCGCTAGTGACCTTCGTGTCGGCGCGGGCGTTGATCCGGTGCACGGTGGAGACGAGCAGATCGACCAGGGTGTCGGTGATCTCGCAGGCCCGGCAGTGCAGATAGGCGGCGAGCAAGGTGACCTTGATGTCGTGCGGATGGGAGCGCAGGTGAGAGGGAGCCTCGGCCGCCACTCGAGCTCTCCAAGCCACCAAGACCTTCGAGGAGACATCGGCGAACAGGTCGTCCGCAAGCCCGACCGCACGGATCGCGGTCAGCTTGAACACCTCCCGCTCGATCGTCTTCACGCTCACATTTCCCGGCTCCTCGCGGATCACCGCGAACACGTCCACGCCTGCGCCTCCGCGGCATTGAACAGCGCACCATCGTCCTCATCCCGGCCCTCAGCTTCGCCGCGACGGTCGGCGCTCTTGTCGATCAGGGCGAGCAGCCGGCCGATCGCCTCGGACGGAATCCGGCCAGCGATCCGGGCGGTCTGGATCTGTTCGGCCTGCCGCAACGCCGTCCCGATGATCCGGCGGATCCGGTCCCGGGCCGGTGGCTCGACCCGCTCCTCCCGCAGATGCGCCAAGAGCTCGGCGCGGACCCGGTCAACCTGCCGCTCCTTGTCGCACACCTTGACGGCCAGCCAGTGCGCGGCCTTGTCGGAATCAGCCAGCGAACACTCCCGGAACCCGAAGTACTTCCGGATGTCCTTGCGGTGAGCCTTGATCGTCCGGCCATCCCACTCATACAGCCTCAACTCTGAGGCGGGCACCCCCACCAGCCCAGCGACGAAGGCGATGGCCTGATCGGGAAGCTCGGCACGGCCCGTCGGGAACCGGCCGTGCAGGGCGTAGAACCGTAGCAACAACGCGAACCCGAGTTTCGTCGCACCCCGGCGGCCCGACAGCTGCTCCAACTCGTCCCCGACCAGCGTCCAGTTCCCGACCAGCTCGTCATCGTCCAGCACACGCACCACGCGGCATCCGGACCTCTCACGAAACGGGCGGCCACGCCGCCGCAAACCCCCACGGATCCGGATCAATACTGGCCGCACAGCATCCCCCACACGCACCGATCGGAAGAAAGATCCACCAACGGGCCGCAAGTGCCACCGCTGAGCTGGGCGAACTCAATCGCGTGTACCTGAATGCACGACTCTTACCGACACCCGGGACCTGCTGCGCGGTGGCGGCCGCTACGCCGAGTTCTGGGATGTCGCCCTGACACCGGCAACGAGCGAATGAGGTCTACACCGTGGATGTGGAGGTCAGTCAGGCCTTGATGCGTTCGGGGGGCATGCCGGGTCCGATCGTGGCCTGGATCTCGGCCGGGTCGTCCACGCGGCCGCAGTGGGAGCACACCGACTGCTGAGTGACTCCGGTGCCGCACACCGAGTGGGTGTAGAGGATCGGCGGCTCCCCCTCCGTCGCCCACTTGTCGCCCCACTCGGAGAGCGCGACCAGCGCGGGCGCGAGCGCACGCCCCTTGTCGGTCAGCAGGTACTCGTACAGTTCGGACTGCTCGGAGTATCTGCGGCGCCGCATGATCCCCGCCTCGACGAATCCGTCGAGGCGGGACTTGAGGATGTTGGTCGCGACTCCCAGGCTGCGCTGGAAGTCGCTGTAGCGGGTCGCTCCCCCGAACACGGCGTCGCGAATGATCAGCAGGCTCCAGCGTTCGCCGATCAGCTCCAGGGCGCGTGCGATCGAGCACACCTGTGAGTCGTAGGTCTTTCCCAGCATGCCCCCAGTCTACCGAGGGGGGCTTGCGTCATGAAAGCGCCTAGGCTAATTTAACTTGCATGATGCAAGCAGGTGAGAATTTCACCACTACCTTTTCGGTGGACCGCACTCCCCAGGAAGCGTTCGAGGCCATCACCGACGTCCGCGGTTGGTGGTCGCAAGGGGTCGAGGGCGTCACCGACCAGGTCGGCGGCGAGTTCGACCACCGCTACCAGGACGTCCACCGCTGCAAGCTCCGCGTCACCGAACTCGTGCCCGGCCGGAAGGTCGCCTGGCTCATCCTGGACAACTACTTCAACTTCATCGAAGACCAGGCCGAATGGAAGGACACCGAGGTCGTCTTCGAGATCTCCGAGAAGGACGGCGGCGCCGAGGTCCGTTTCACCCACGTGGGACTGGTTCCGCAGTACGAGTGCTACGACGTGTGCACCAACGCCTGGGGCGGCTACATCAGCGGCAGCCTGCGCAACCTGATCAACACAGGCAAGGGCCAGCCCAACCCCAAAGAGGACGGGAACGCCCCGGACCACCAGCACGCCGCCACCGCGCACCGCGCCAAGCGCTCACCCCGGGCCACCGGCCTGGCCGACACCAAGGTGAGTGCCTGAGATGACCGCGCTCACAGGCAAGATCGTCCTGATCACCGGCGCCAACCGCGGCATCGGGCGGGCACTGCTGGAAGAGGCCCTGCACAGGGGCGCCCGGCAGGTGTACGCCGCCACCCGCGGATCCTTCGTCCACCCGGACGAACGAGTCACACCCCTGCTCCTTGACGTCACCGACAAGGCCCAGACACAGCAGGCCGCCCAGGCCGTCCCCGCCCTTGACCTTCTCGTCAACAACGCCGGCGTGGCAGTGCCCGACGATCTCAACGACCCGGCCGTGCTCGAACACCACCTCGCCGTCAACCTCTTCGGCTACCACGGCGTGACACAGGCCTTCCTGCCCCTGCTGGTCCGTTCCCGCGGCGCCATCGTCAACAACCTGTCCACCGCGGCCCTGGAACCGATGCCGATCGTCCCGGCCTACTCGATCTCCAAGGCAGCCGCATACTCCCTGACGCGGTCACAACGAATATTTCTTGCCGACCAGGGCGTAAGGGTCCACGCCGTGTTCACCGGCCCGACCGACACCGACATGAATCGCGGGTTCGACATGCCCAAGGCATCACCGGAATCGGTCGCGCGAGCCATCTTCGACGGCGTGGAGAACCAGGAAGAGGACATCTTCCCCGACCCCATGGCGCAGACCATGGCCGCCGGATGGCGAAACAGCCCGGCCAAGGCGCTGGAGGACGAGCATGCCGCCCTCTCGGCAGCCGAACCCGCCTAGTCCCACGCGTGACGCGCAGCCCTTCGCCTGAACGACAAGGAGATCCCGAATGACCACACCGAAACCCGGCAGCATCCTTCTCGGCACCACCCGGCCTGCGGAACTGCGTGAGTGGTACCGCAAGGCGCTCGCACCGGGACACGAGGGCGAAGGGCCGATCGATCTCGGCGGCTTCCTGCTGGTCATCGAGCAGCGCGACGACGTCGACGCCAAGAACAACGAGCCGGGCCGAATGATCCTCAACTTCCACGTCGACGACTTCGGCGCCGTCGAGGCACAGCTGCGCGCGGCCGGCGTGGACTGGCTCGTCCCCGTCGCCGATCGCCCCTCCGGCCGCTTCGGAACGTTCGAAGACCCTGACGGGAACTACCTCCAGATCATCCAGTTCAAAAAGGACTCCTAAGCCCGGGCGCCGTGCCCGGCCAGCACCTGCCGTGCGCTGGCCGGGCACGCTCGCTAATGCGCCGCTGCACGGGGCGCCGAGCCTGCCAACGGCGTCGTGTCGACGTACCGGACCTCGTAGACCCGCTCGCAGAACTCCCAGCCCTCCGAGGTGCCGCAAGACCCGCGAGTGGCCTTGCCGGCACCCCTACATCCTCGTCGGCCACGGGTCCCTCCCCGGCAGCCGGAATGGGCCGGTGACCGTCGGGCTAGTGTTGCTCCGAATGACGCACATCGAGATCGCGATCACCGCGGAATTGGTGCGGGACCTGCTGCGTGACCAGCGCCCCGACCTGGCCGACCACCCCGTGACGCTCGGGGCGCGTGGCTGGGACAACCAGATTTGGCGGCTCGGCGACGATCTCGCCGTCCGGTTGCCCTGGGCGACGCAGTCCGCGGACGAGTTGCTGCGCAAGGAGCACACCTGGCTGCCCTCCATCGCCCCACGCCTTCCGCTACCGGTTCCCGTTCCGCAGCGACTCGGCGAGGCTTCCGCGCTGTTTCCGCGACCTTGGATCGTCACCACCTGGGTGGCGGGCGAGCCTGCCGACCGTGCCCCCGTCACACGCGCCGCGGAAGCCGCCGACGCCTTGGCCGCCTTCCTGACGGCTTTGCACCAACCCGCCCCCGACCAGGCACCCACAGGACGGGACCGCGGCGGGCCGCTGGCCGACTACTCCGGGGGTTTCGCCCACCAGCTCACCTCGGCCACCGAGATGGGACTCATCTCCGACCCGGAAGAAGTGCGCGCGGTCTGGGACGACGCCGCAGCTGCGTCCGACTGGGCCGGCCCGGCACTCTGGCTCCACGGCGACCTGCATCCGGCCAACGTCCTCACCACAGACGGCACCATCAGCGGCGTGATCGACTTCGGCGACCTTTTCGCCGGCGACCCGGCCTGGGACCTCGCCGCCGCCTGGATCCTGCTGCCCGACGGCGCCACCGACCGCTTCCACGCCGCATACCAGCCGACCCCGGACACCGCGACCCTGCGCCGCGCCCGCGGATTGGCCGTACTGAAAGCCCTCGCCTGCATCCATATCGGGGAAGCCGTTGTCCGTGGCCGCCCGGGCGGCAAGGTCACGTGGGGCCCACCCGCCCACGCCGCACTACGACGCCTCATCGCGGCCCATCGCTGATCAAGCTGAGCATCTCTCCGTCGCAACACAGGACGTTGGGCACAGGCATCCATTTCACTTCGCGGGTCACGACTCAACGAGGCGGGGAAGGGTCAGTCGATGGCGCGGCGTCTGGTTTTGTGGGCGAGTGCGGCCACGGCGGCGATCAGGGCGAGCGCAGTGGGCAGGACCATGTACGGCACGGTCGCCCTCATGTACGGCACGGTCGCCCCGTGGTCGTAGCTGTCGTGCCCGACACTGAAGGCGAACGCGCACCAGGGGACGGACAGGAGCACGACCGCGAACGGGGCGAGCACGTTCCAGCGCATGCACGCGACGGCGGCGATCAGGGCGACGACCAGCAACGCCGGGATCCAGACGCCCATCGCGTCGGCCGCCTCTCTCCCGTGATACCAGAGCGGACGATCCGGTCCGAGCAGGCCGCCTATCTGGCCGAAATCGACGTTGAAGTAGACGAGCACGGGTGCCGACAGGAGCGCCGCGAAGGCCATGCTGATCACCGTGACGCGGCCGTCCAGCGGCGGCCGGCCGATCGGATCCGGCGGTGCCGCCAGCGCGATCACGCCGAACGCCACCAGCACGCCCAGCACGATGAGCGGCGGGCTGTCCCAGCCGGTGAGCCTGGCCAGCGGCACGAGCGCCGCTGTCATCACGACCGCGGCCACCATCAGCAGCCGCGCGGCGCGCGCCCAGCCCGAGCACGAGGCCACGGCCACCAGCAGCCACAGGGCATAGGCGTAGGGGCCGAGGGTGTCGAACGGCCCCGGCGGCGCGAACGGACTCTCGTACGGATGCCTCCACGACCGCTCCGCGAAGACCAGGAACACCAACGAGATCGAGATCGCCGAGGCCGCCGCGAAAGGCGCGGCCGCGGCGACGACCGCTCCGACCGCGGAGGTGGCGGTCAGTCCCGACCGCTCCCGAAGCCCCTGCACGGTGAGGTCTGCCAACTCCCGTACGGCCCCGGCGCGACTCTGCCCGGCGAGAGTGTCCTGCATCGTCGAGGCGAGCTCCGCGTGCCGCTCGGCCGGATAGAGGCGGAGAATTGCCTTGGTGAGGCGTGCGGAGCCGCTCATGCCGTCACCCCGCCGGCTCCGCCCAGGCGCAGTTGGAGGCGGCGATCCGCTTCTCGTACGGCGGCGCGGAGTCGTTCGGTCTCCTCGGCCAGCGCGTCGGCGCCGGCGCGGGTCAGGGCGTAGTAGCGGCGGTGCCTTCCGTCGATGACCTCTTCGCCGGTCACCTCGACCCAGCCCTGCTGCTGGAGGCGGGCGAGCGCGGCGTACAGGGTGCCCGTACGGAGCTTGACCCGCCCTTCGGAGACCTCCCCGATTTCCTTGATCAGGGCGTAGCCGTGCCGGGGCTCGTCCGCGAGCGCGGTCAGCAGCAGCCTCGTGGGCTCTTGCATAGACGTCGATGCCATGACGAGCACCATAGGCCACACTATCGACATATGTCGATGATTTACCTATAGCCGACCGCGCTATCCACCTGGCGGCTGGGAACACGTTCGGAAGCGGGGGCCGATCAGGACCGCTACGTCCAGGCGATGCGAATCGGCAGCTCATCGAACGCCCCATAGACCACCCGCTGCTCATCAGACAAAACCCATGCGTTCCTGGATGCGCCGGGCCGTGGCGCCGATGCGCGCTGGCGGTGTTTCCCGGGGCGTTGGAGTACTACGCGGCTAGCACCCGGAAGCGTCCGCAGACCCGCAGTGATCAATCGAAGCTGGTGACGCGGTATCTGGGGCTACCTGCGGCTCGGGTCACGTTCGGGACAAGGAAGCCGGACCAGGGGACAGAGCTCCGCCGCCACGACCTGCAATGGCGCGGGCCCCCTGCGGATATGGGGTGTGTGCAGGTGCGGGGGCGTTCGTACATGCGCATCGCTGCGAGCAGGCCGCTGGTGGCGATGATCTGGAGAGGGTGGCCGCCGTCCGTCGCGAGAGGCGGTGGACGCCGGCTGCCGTCCGGCAGGACGACCCCCTGCCGAACCGGGCCCGGCGCCACCAGAGAACCGGCGAACAGCGCTGCTACGAAGGCGGGCAGCAGCACGGCCGAGGACGCCGGCACGGCTGGATCGGCCCCCCTCACCGGCGGCGCACACGGCCGGGGAACCACCAGTTCGCCCGGCCGGCCAGGCGCATGAGCGCGGGCACCAGCAGGCAGCGGACGAGGGTGGCGTCCACCAGGACGGCGAGGCCGAGGCCCACGCCGAACATCTTGAGCGGCGTCAGGCCCGACATCGTGAAGGCCGCCAGGACGACGACCATGAGCACGGCGGCGGCGGTGACGAGGCGGCCCGTCTGCTGGAGCCCCTGGGCGACGGCGGCGGTGTTGTCGCCGCTGACGTCGTAGCGCTCCTTGATGCCCGACAGCAGGAACAGTGCGTAGTCCATGGACAGCCCGTAGGCGATGCACAAGACCAATACGGTCAGCATGACGTCGATGGTGCCGGTGGGCGTGAAGTCTCCGAGGAGCTCGCGCAGGTGGCCGTCCTGGAAGACGTAGACCATCGCGCCGAAGCTCGCGGTGAGGCTCAGCACGTTGAGCACGACGGTCTTCACGGGCAGCAGCAGGCTGCGGGTGAACGCCGCGACGAGCAGGAGCGAGGCCGCTCCCATGATGGCGATCACCCACGCCACGCGGGCGCGGACCGCCTCGATGAGGTCGACGGAGCCGGCGGCGATTCCGCCCACCAGGGCCGGGCCGGGCGAGGGGACGGCCCGGATCCGACGCACCAGGTCGGCGCCGGCCGCGGACACGGGCTCGATGGGCGAGGCGACGGACAGCCAGGTGCCGCTGGGGGACCGGAACGCACGTGACGCGGGGCCGGGCTCGGCGACCCTGCGGCCTGCCCGATAGGTGCCGGTGGCGGCGTCCACACGGGACACGCCGGAAAGTCGCGACAGAGCACGGGCGTAGCCGTCCAGCGACTTGGCGGAGCTCAGCCGGGAGCCGGGCAGGACGACCGATGTCACGGTCGCGGCTCCGGCGAACTGATCGCGCACGAGCTGAGTGGTGATGCGCACGGGCGTGTGCGCGGGCAGCGCTCGGTCGTCAGGGATGCCGAACCGGGCGCCGGCGAAGGGCGACCCGAGGAGGACCAGCACGGCCGCGGTGCCGAGGGCGACGCTCACGGGCCGGCGCATCACCGCCAGCGCCAGCCGGCCCCACGGCCCGGCCCGCCGGTCGTGCGCCGGGTGCCGGATCGACGGCGTGCCGGGGCGCGGCCGTGGCGGCCGGACGGCGGAACCGTCGAGCCGGCGGCCGAAGAGGAGCAGCAGGGCGGGGAGCGCGACCATCGAGCTGCTGAGGACGACGGGCGTCGGGCGGCGCGCCACCCCGTGCGCCACCCGGCCCCACAAGCCTCGGCGGTACGGGGCGTTCCCACCCCAGCCCATGCCGGAACGCGGACGAGGCGGCCAGACGGGGAATTTGTCCATACGCCCGCCGAAGACGGCCAGCACAGCGGGAACCGTGACCATCGAACTGCTGACGGCGACCGGCCCTGGCCGGCGCGTCCTGCCCCGTGTCAACCGCGGCGCCCACAGCCCCCATAGCCCCCACAGCCGCGAGCCGCGACGGTACGGCGGGCCCGCGATCGGCGGCGTGCCAAGGCGCAACCAAGGCGCTCGCACGGAGAAGCGGTCGATCCGGCTGCCGGTCAACGCCAGCACGGCAGGAAGCGTGACCACCGCGGCCAGCACGGTGAATCCCACGATCGGGATGCCCGCGTAGGCCAGCGAACGCATCGGGTAGATGGGAAAGATCAAAGCGGCCGCCAGCGACACCATCACGATCACGCCGCTGACCACCACCGTCCGCCCGGCGGTGCGCACGGTGGCCGACACGGCGTCGCCCACCGCCTTCCCGGCGGCCAGCTCCTGCCGGAACCTGGTGATGATCAGCAGGCTGTAGTCGATGGCCAGTCCCATGCCGAGGACGGTCGCCATGTTGAGGGCGAAGACCGACACCTCCGTCAGCGCGGACACCATGCGCAGCACGGGAAAGGTCGCCGCGATCGACAGTCCCGCGACCAGCAGCGGCAGGAGCGCGGCGGTGACGCCGCCGAAGGCCAGCACCAGGCAGGCCAGGATGATCGGCGCGGCGATCAGCTCGCCCCGGCGCAGGTCGGCCAGGCCCTGCCGGGTGGCCTCGGCGTTGAGCTCGGCGGCGCCGGTCACCGCCACGTCCAGCACACCGTGGCGGCCGCGTGCCGCCGACACCACGGCCGTGGTGTGCCGCTGCTGGCGCTCGGCGCCGCCCGCCAGCCGCACCAGCAGCAACGCCCGGCGCCTGTCGGCCGAACGCAGTCCCGGCGGTGCCGTTCGCTGCCAGTGGGAGATCGTCCACCGAACGTCCGGCCGCGCGGCCAGTCGACGGGTCAGCGCCCGCCCCGCCGCGGCGGCGGCCCGGTCGTCCACGGATCCGGGTGCGGTCGCCACCAGGACCAGGTCGGGATGGCCGCCGCCGAAGCGGTCGGCGAGCATCCGGTCGGCGCGATCGGACGGGGAGTTCGGCACGGTCAGGTCCGCCCCGCCCACGTGCCGGTCGAGGTCCATCGCCATGGGAACCGAGACCAGGGCGGCCGTCGCCGTGACGATCAGGATCGCGACCTTGTGCCGGGCGATCGCGGACACGGAACCTCCGTACCGTCGTCGTCCAGCGGCCACACAGTGCATCGCCCATGGTGCCCTGAGTAATCACGGTCGGGGTATGTCCGGCCCGCCGCATTGCGGTTTCATCAGAACGCGGGACGGCATCGCGGGAAGCGGCGGCCGTGCATGACGGTTCCGTGGAAGTTGAACCATGCCGTCGCCTCGGGGTTGTGGGTGAACGGGTAGTCGGCCCCGAGGCGGCGTGCGACGGCCAGGCCGGACAGGAGTCCGTGCTCCTGGCTGTTGATCAGAGTGTGGGCACCGCAGAACCAGGTGCGGTTTCGGCCTTGGAGGAGCGGGAGCAGGGCGAGCAGGGCGGCGGTGTGGAAGACGTCGTGGACGACGTGCCGGAAACGGAACCGGCCCACCACCTTGGACTCGTCGATCGGGGTCCGCAGGTTGTAGGTGACCAGGCAGCGCAGGCCGCCCGTCGCGGCCCAGGGCTGCTGGTTGTGCATGATGTAGGTGATCTCGTAGTCGTCCGGACGTGGCCCGTGCCGGCGGACGAAGTTGCTGCGGTGCCGCAGGGCGTGAGTGGCGTCGTCGGGGAGCACGGAGGCGTCGGTGTGCACGACCCGCACAGCGGCCCTGCCGAGGTGGATTCTGTCCTGGAAGCCGGCGGTCATCGCGCCGTAGACGGCCCGCGTGCCTCCCCGCCAGGTGACCATCGGGGTGGCACGTTCGACGTCGAAGAAGTCCAGGTACCGGGAGAAGAGGGAGGCGGGCATCTCGAAGACGCCCGACGCGAGCACGAAGTTGACGAAGAGCGGCTTCAGGGCCTTGTAGCGGAAGTCGTCTGAGATCCCCCACAGATCGAGCATCCGCCGCATGCTGACGTAGTCGAACGGATTGACGGCGGCCCTGGTCACAGACGGCCTGCGGTTGAGTTCGTTGAACACTCCCAGAAAGCGGAGGAGTCTCCTGAACTTGGCTATGTCGTCGGCCAGGGACGTCCTCAGCTCGGAATCGAAGTCGTGCGCGTAGACGTCGTTCCCGTAGCGGACCGAGTAGCTGAAGCGGGTCGGCGTCTGCGGAACGCCGCATGCCTTCATGAGCTCGACATAGTTCTGGTAGACGGAAGGGATGAAGGCCGTGACCGATATGTCGACCGGTACCGTCCCGCCCGCGAGCGTGGGGAAGTCGACGGTGACCGCGTTGCCGCCGATGCGGTCGTCACGTTCGAAGACCTGGACGTCGAACTCGCCGGGGCGGCGGGACAGCGCCCACGCGGCCCCCAGCCCCGACACGCCGGTGCCGATGATGCAGATTCGCCGCTTCATGTGACCCCTTCGTTCAGTACACGCGCGGTACGACGCGCCAGCGGACCCGTCGCCTGTACTCGTTCCAGTAGGCGCCGTACTTGTCCTGGCACCGGCGGTCGTCCCGGCCGGCGCGGTCGACCAGCAAGACGCCCAGGAAGATCGGGTAGACGTAGGGGAGCAGGTGCCCGAAGCCCGCGGGCAGGCTCCACGCCAGGGCCAGGACCATCTCGGGCAGGTAGTGGAAATGCCTGGCCACCCCCCACCAGCCGGACACGAGCAGCAGGCTCTGACGGGACTGGCCGTCGCCGGTGGCGTACCGGGCCTGGATCACCTGCGCCGGGCGTCCCCAGATCATGGCCGTCCCGCCGGAGTCCCTGGTCCGCTGGCGCTGCCGGTCGGCGTCGTAGTTGATCCCGATGGCCGCCAGCCCGACGGCGAGCAATGTCCAGGCGGCCCATGACGGGATCTGACGAGGGTGAGCGGTGAGGTACTGCGCCGCGATGGTGTAGACACCCGGCAGCCACGTCGTGACGCCCCAGCACAGGTAGTAGCCGAACCTGTCGTGCATCATGTCGAGCGTGCTGAAATAGCCGCGCTCCCACACGAAGAACTTCAGGATGTAGACCAGCTGCAACGCGACGGAGACCGCCAGCGCGTTGGTGAGATGTCCCAGTCGCTCGTGCTGGTACGCGGCGAACGAGACGACGAGCAGGCTCCAGCCCATCATCCCGAAGCGGCAGTTGAACAGCTGCTTGAGATCGACGCCGAGGACGGAGGGGTGCAGCTCGACGCCCCAGAAGTAGTCCATGACGACGTTGCGGCCGCTTCCCGCGTCGGCGGCCGAAGGCCTGAGCCTGCCCTTGGCGTACAGCAGACCGCACAGCGCCAGGCAGCCCAGGCACATCGTGATGAGCAACTCCCCGAACCGCTCGTACAGGATGCCGGGTGAGAACCAGCCCAAGCCGTAGGAGGCGCCGAGGAAGGCGGCGTGAGTGACCAGCCAGGCCCGGACCCCGTTGAGCCGGTACTCCGGACGCGCTCCGTCCGGGGTCACGGGACCCCGGTGAAGCCGTCCGGGCAGGAGCCTGAGGAGCAGCGCCTCCCAGAGCAGGAAGCCAAGGAGCACCGCTGCGGCGCTCCAGCTGGGAGACGGAACGCCGGCCTTGACGGCGGCCCATCCGTCGAGGGTGGCCAGCCGCCGCAGCGAGCCGTCGAGATACCGGCAGGCCTCCCACAGGATGATGACCGAAGGCGGGGTGAGCACGAGCAGGACGAGCGGCCCGACGAAGTCGCGCAGCACTCCGGCACGCCGCCTCGTCGCCCACACGGGATCTCCCTTCGGTCGCGAACAGTGATTATGCGGCTACTTGTCGCGCCCGAACCATTGCTCTGGGTAGTTGACTTGTAGCAACCCAGAGTGTGCTGCGGGTGCTGATACGTCCCGAAACCGACGAACGCGCGCTGGACGGGTTGCCCGTGGAACGCGCGTACGGCGACGTCGTCGGGCACTTCCATCCGCTGACGGCGGCGGGCCTGTTGCTGGCCTTCGCCAACGGGATGTGCCTGGCCAGGTCCGCCACGTTCCAGGACTACCGGCGGGAGCGGGCGGCGCGGAGCCGCGTCCCCGAACTGCTGGCCGACGCGCTCTACACGGTGTTCAGCACCGACGACCCGGCCAACCGGGCGCTCCGGCTGGGATCTGCGGCACGGCAGGTCGGCGCCGACGCCCTCACCGACCGGCGGCCGGGCTCGTGCTGGGAGACGGTGCGCGGTATGGGCGCCTGGCTCGCCTGGCTGAGCACGACCACGGGTCCTTGTGCCGCATGCCCTCGTAACCCGACACGATGCCCGGGCGTCTAAGCTGACGCCACGTCACATCCTGCGCCCGGGAAGGGACGATCCGATGACGCTGGACGAGGGGGCCGCGCCTCCGCAACCCGGCGATCCGCCGCCGCTGCGCGGAGCGGTGCTCAGCACAGACACTGCAACCGCTTCCGGCAACGGCACGACCGGTCCGACGCAGGCGCGACACACGACTGAGCCAGGACCCGACGTGGTTCCCGTGGCCCGCCCGGACGGGACGCTGGCGTGGCCCGCTCGACCGCTGGCCGCCGACGCCTTGGCCAAGCTGGACGCTGACTTGGGCCAGGTGCAGGTCGCGCGCTTGGGAGGCCGCCGCATCTACCGGCGCCGGATCGCACTGCTGGCCGAGGCGTGCACGCCCGAAACGTTCGGGCTGGTGCTCGACTGGCTCAGCAGCACCCGCCGCGCCTCGGCGGCCACCAAACGCACCTACGTCGATGACCTGCGCCGCGTCTGGGCCCCGCTGGCCCGCGAACTGGGCCACGACGCGTTCGCCGTCGGCTGCCTGTCCCGCGAGCACGTGCGGATGTGGCGGCTGCGCCAAGAGGCGGCCGGGGTCGCCCAGCGCAGCATCGCCCGCTACGTCGCGTGCCTGTCCTCGCTGCACGTCCACGCGGCCGGACGGCTGGACACGCCGCTGGTCAACCCGGTCACCGAGGACGACCGGCCGCGCATCCCCACCGGCAACACCGCCACGTCCACCCCGGTACTGGAGACCCACCAGGTGCGCGCGGTGGCCGCCTGCGCGGGCAGCGACCTGGACCTTTTGGTGGTGGTACTGCTGTACACCCTGGCCGGCCGGGTCACCGAGATCTGCGCCGCCGACGTCTCCGACCTGGCCGTCGAGAGCGACCGCACCGTCCTGCGCCTGACCCGCAAGGGCGGCAAGCAGCGCGCCCTGCCGCTGCCCGACCGGTGCACCCGGCTGCTGGGCCGCGTGATCGGTGACCGCACCTCCGGGCCGCTGCTCCTGGACGCGGCGGGCCGCCGCCTGGACCGCCACGACGTCGACCGGATCAGCACCCGGCTGGGCCGCGCCGCCGCCGTTCTACCCGGCCGCGACCTCACCCCGCATGTCTGGCGTGCCTCCCGCATAACCCACATGCTCGACGCCGGAATCCCGCTCGCCGAGGTGCAGGAGTTCGCCGACCACGCCAACCCGGCCACCACCATCGGTTACTGGGAACGCCGCAACCGAGCCCACCGCGCCTCCGCCCACGTCGACCAGGCCATCACCGTCTTCGACGACCTCGCCCCGGACCCACAAGCACCCCGCTAACCAGCAAGGACGGGCCGATACCGATTGGTCGCCGCGCGAACCAGGCCACCGCCGAAACGGTCGCGGCCAGCGTCGGACCAGGACCGCGACGCCGCCCGGGCCATGTTCAGCCAGCTCCGCCAGAGCCAGCCCCAGGTGACCTGCGCCCGGGCCGCGGTGACCGTGATGACACGCCGCCTCGCCCGGCAGGAGGCCCGAGCATGACCGATACCCACAGCCGGACCAGCGGCTCCGACGTCATGCCGAAGCGCGTGAAGTGGAAAACTGTGCACCTGCCCTGGCCCGCCACCGGCTGCGGCCAGGCTCGTCGACCAACTCGACGTCGGTGATCTGCCCGAGGTGGAGGAAATACTGCGCAACACCGTGCTGCAGGTCCGCGCTGTCGGCGTACAACTGAATGCGCACCGGTCGGTACAGCTGAACGTGCACCCATCGGTGACGGATAAGCCGAGGACTCCTGAGCTGTCGCCGGTTGGCCAGATTTGCGCTCAACGTGGTGGCTCAGGCTCCATGTGAGTGCGCGACTCCCCAGAGGTGTGGCAGAGGCCGCGTACAGCGAGTGAACTCGGCGGGTCTGTCTTCGATCAAGCTCGACTGCCTCCACGGCTGACACCGGCAGGCCCACTGTCGGCACGGCTTGCCGCGATGGTCTGCTGGATTCCGATCAGGGCGTCGAGCTGCCGTTCGGACAATGCTCCGCTGAAGTGGCGGTCGATCGATGCGAGGTGGGCGGGGGTCGCTCTTTCCAGGGTCTGCCGTCCGGTCTCGGTGAGCAGGACGTCGTCGCCGCGGCCGTCCAGCTCGCAGGACTGGCGGGCGATCAGCCCGCGCTGTTGCATGCGGCGGAGTTGGCGTGACAGCCGGCTGTGGTCCCAGTGCATCCGGTTGGCCAGACCGCTCACCCGCACGCATGTCTCCTCGCACGACATCTCCGCCACCGCGGCGAGCACGTCGTAGTCGGGCATCGACAGGCCCGAGTCCTTCTCCAGGTCGCGGGAGATCTCGACATCCACGAGCAGTTGCAGCCTGCGGTAGGCCGCCCAGGCGTCGCGGGCTCCTCCCCCGGCAGGGTGGTGTGGTGGGGTCATGAGCCCAGTTTAGACAAAACTAGTGACATGTAACGGAACTTCGGCTATCTTCTCCGTTACATGTAACGAAGATTCTCTCGAGGAGCGGGACATCATGGCGACCAACGAGCGATTCTTCAAGGTCAACGGGGTAGAGCTGGCCGCTGAGACATTCGGAGACCCCACCGGGCCCGCGATCCTGCTGATCCACGGCGGCGGCCACTCTCTACTGAACTGGGATGAGGAATTCGTCCGGCAGTTGGCCGGCGGAGGCCGGTACGTCATCCGCTACGACAGCCGGGACGCTGGACGGTCGACCAGCTCACCGGCCGGAGCCCCACCGCACGACCTGCGCACTCTCGTCTCCGACGCCGCAGAGCTGATCGGCGCGCTCGGACGGGACCGCGTTCACCTGGTCGGTATGTCGCAGGGCGCGGCGGTCGCCCAGCTGCTGGCGCTCGACCACGGCGACAAGGTCGCCTCACTGACCCTCGCGTCCTCGACTCCCGGGGGCCCGGGCCACCCGCAAGAAGATCTGCCGGAAATGTCGGCGGAGCTCCAGGCACTGTTCGCGGTCGAGGCCCCCGAGCCCGACTGGTCGGACCGGGAAGCCGCCATCGCCTACCTGATCGAGGCCGAACGTCCGTTCGCCGCTACCTCACGTCCCTTCGACGAAGACGCCATGCGGGAGCTGGCGGGACGCGTCGTCGACCGCGCCGGCGACATCGCCGCCCAGTTGACCAATCCCTATCTGTTGGACGCCGGAGCACCGTGGCGGCACCGGCTCGACCAGATCAAGGCGCCGACGCTCGTCCTGCACGGCACCGAAGACCCCTTCCTCCCGCTCGGCCACGGCCGTGCCCTGGCCGCGGAGATCCCCGGCGCACGCTTCATCGCCATGGAACAGACCGGTCATGAGACTTTCCCGCAGGCCAGCTGGGAGGCGATCATTCCCGCCATCCTCGACCACACAGCCCACCACTGACGGGGAGATCCCATGCTCGCCATCGCGCTCGCTCTCGGCGCAAGCCTCGCCTGGGGCGCCTCCGACTTTCTCGGCGGGCTGAAGAGCCGTTCCGTCCCGCTGCTGTCGGTGCTGCTCATTTCGCAGACCACCGCACTGGCCCTGCTGACGGCCATGGTGGTCATACGAGGGGGGAGCCTGCCGGACACCTCCTCCCTCGTTCAGGGCGCCGTCGCCGGGCTGGGCGAGACAGCAGGCGTCGCCGCCCTCTACCGCGGCCTCGCGGTCGGCAGAATGAGCATCGTCGCGCCCGTCGCCGCGACCGCGCCCGTCATCCCTCTTCTAGCCGGGCTGGCGACCGGTCAGATTCCCGGGCCGCTGCAGTTCACCGGACTCGCGCTAGCGCTGCTCGGGCTGGTCGTCACAGCCCGCCGGCCGAGCGGCGGCAAGGCCAACGGCACCCGGACACTGCCGAGCGTCCTCTACGGGCTGCTCGCGGCGATCGGCTTCGGCACCTTCTTTCTCACCATGCACAACGCCAGCCAAAGCGATGTCGGATGGGCCTTGCTGACGGCCCGCCTCACCGCGGTAACCGTGATCGCCTCCATCATCGTCCTCAAGCGCCACCACGTCACCGCACCCAAGGCCGACCTACCCACCATCGCCGCGATCGGCGCCCTCATCATTGCGGCAGACTCTCTCTACGCCACCGCCTCAACGCTCAGCCTGGCGAGCATCGCCGCCGTACTGGGCTCCCTGCACACCATCATCACCATCGCCCTCGCCCGGATCTTCCTCAACGAACAACTCCAACGCCCCCAGCTAATAGGCATCGCCACATCACTCATCGGCGTCCTGGCCCTCTCCGCAGGCTGACGCGCCCAGCTCCGAATGGCGACCGGATGGCATAAGCGGCGACGGGTTCCGCCGGATCACCGATCAGTGCGTTGCACCCGGTGGATCACGTGGCTGATGGTGGCCTGACCCGTCGTCCTGGGCCGCGGTGACGGCGGCACGGAAGGCGGCGGCTGCTCGGCGCAGGGTCAGGGAGCGGGGAGCCGTCCAACGCGCCGCGCCGGACCAGCTACAACGAGCGCCTCACAACCCACCGCCCCGGCTCAGCCACCAAGCGCAACAAGGCGGACCGGCGCCCTGACTGACCTGGGGTCGCAGTGATGAGGAGCAACACCAGCGAGTCACTCCGTCGGGTTTACGCGAGCCACTGCCGCGAGGTGTACTACGCCTGGCAAGGCGCCATTGTCCGCCCGCACCTGGTCGGCCAGGCCGAGCAAGCGTCGGGTCTGACCCTGCTCACCAACTGCTGGACCACCGAGTACTACAGCAAGGCCATCGGCGAACTGCGCGATGAGGGGCGATGCCTCGGCCGCGTCCGAAGCTTCCAACTCCAAACGGTCTCCGGCCTGCGTGGTGAGGGTGAACCGCACAGCGGGCCGTCGACTTCGGATCCAGGCCGGCAGCATCTGGGCCAGTACGGCGACCACCCCACCGGAGCTGACGGCGACCATCACCACGTCCAGTGCCCCGCCGAGTTCTTCGGGCCCCGGTTGGTGTTGCCGGGCTCGGACGAGGCCTGCCAGGCGACGTTCGGTGCGTAGCCAGTGCAGCAGCGCGCTGTGATTGGCGGAATGGAATCCCGCAGACCAGTTCCGGACGCCCGGGACGGCAGCATGGGACCGATGGCGCCGGCCACGGTGAACAACCACTTGGCACACCTGTCCGCGTTGTTCTCCTGGATCAGCGTGCACGCGCCGCCCGGGCTGCTGCGTTACGGCGACCCGGCCAAGAAGGTCGAAGGCCTCCGGCTTCCCGCACCGCAGGTCCGGGCGCTGGTGCACCTCATCCTGGGCACCGGGCTACGCCGCGCCGGAGTCGTGGCCCTGGCTGACTACCTCGAAAACGAACGTCCCGGCGGTGCCGAAGACCGTTCCGAGGCGCTGTTCCTGGCCGCCGCTTCCATCGGCACACACCGGCCGGGTGGACGGCTGTCACCCCGTTCGATCAACACCGTCGTCGCCGAGATCGGCCTGATTCACGATCTGGAAACCCCAGACCCCGACCGACGGCTCGACAGCCTGCGGCCCCGCGCTTTTCAAAGTGCTCCGCGGCTGAGATGACCCAATAGGGAATCCATCGGCTGGCCGGGATCTGACAGGGCTCCCGGCCAGCTCGGCTCAGCGACACGCCGCAGGGGCCGTGAGCCTGAGGGCGGCGTTCTTAGGACCGCCCCGACCTCGTTGCCCGAGCCGGCCAGGCGTGGCTGGCTCCCCCGTGCGGGGGAAGAGCGCGCGACCAACGGCCCACTGCTCAACGGACGGGTTCCCTCCTGCGGGGGAGGTGCGGGGGAGTCTGCCCACGCGAACCTTTGGGTCTGGAAGATCCGCAGGAACGAGCCCGAAGGGGACCTAAGCGCATGCTCCTGAGTTCTGAAGACAACCGGTACCTGCGCAGCGGCCGTCGCACCAAGGTCGCCGGGAGCGCGGCCATGCTCGGTCTCGGCGCCGCCGCGGCCCTGCACGTCGTCTGGGTCTTTTCCCCCTGGCCGTTCGACAACGTCGCCGACTTCACCCGAACGATCGCCGGCGTGCCCGAAACCGAAGCCCCCAGCGCAGCCGCCACGGCCAGCGTGGCCACGGCGCTCGGCGCGGCCACCTACCTCGTCGCCGCTCAGGCGGGCCTGGCGCCGCGCCTGCTGTCCACCCGGCTGGGGCGCCTTGCCACCGCCACCGTGGCGGGCGTCCTCCTGACCCGCGGCGGCGCGGGCCTGGTCTCCTCGGGATTCGCGGGAGAGTCCACCACGTTCACGCGCATGGACCTGGCTCTGTACTCCCCGCTCTGCCTGAGCCTGGGCGCCCTCGCCGCCTACGTTGCCAAGAACAAGGAGCCCAGGCCATAACCGTCCGCCTGCGTTGGTGGGCGCGGTCGTCCGGTGAGGGTTCGCTGAACGATCCCCTTTTGGCTACATATTGTGCTCGGGTGAACGCATACTGTTGATGGCCTTGCAGGAGCAGTGCCAGTCCACAGGAGGATCACATGGCGAGCACCGATCTGATGATTCGCAAGATCGACGTCTGCTTCGGGCACCTCGACGTCGACGGGAACGGCACGGTCGAACGTGATGACCTGCTTGGCCTCGGGTCGCGGCTGGTCGCCCAGTTCGGCGAATCGCCGACCTCGCCGAAGGCGACCGCGATGGCCGCGGGGATGGCCCGGTTCTGGGAGGAGCTGAGCAGGGCGGCCGATGCTGACGGGAACGGGCACATCACCCCGGAGGAGTACCGAACGGGCATGCTCGGCGCGTTCGTCGAGGACGCTTCCGGCTTCGATCGGGCCTTCCTGCCGATGGCCCAGGCAGTGTGCGCGCTGATGGACACCGACGGCGACGGAACGGTCAGCCGGCAGGAGTTCAAGGAGTTCCATCGGGTGATGCGCACCTCCGTCGAGAACACGGACCTGGCGTTCGACAAGCTCGATACCGACGGCAGCGGCGAGCTCAGCGTCCCCGAGTTGCTGGACGCGATGCGCGACTACTACACCAACCCCGACGAAGACGGCGATGCCCTGGGGAACTGGCTGTTCGGCAAGGTGTGAACGTGCGGCACAGCTATCCCGTGCTCATCGGCGGCGCCGAGGAGCAGGGGGCCGGCTGGGTGCACTGGGTGCGCGTCGGTGACGCGCTTGAGGCCCCGTACGACATGGCCGTGCTCAAGGCCGCCCTGGACACCGGTGAGGCCGGGCCCGGGGCGGCGGCGCACCCGGCCGTGGTCGGCAGGGTCGCGCTGGGCACCGCCGACCAGCGGCACCGGGCGATCGCCGCGGCCCGGGCCGCGCAACCGGGGTGGGCGGCCACCCCGGCCACCGAACGGCTCGGCTTCGTGACCGCCGTCCATCGGGCCCTTCAGGCACGGCAGGCCGAATTGCTGGAACTGCTCGTTGCCGAAGGGCACCCCGTGCGGGTCGCGCGCTTTGAGATCGCGACGATGCTGGCGGCGGTGCATCCACGCACCACCGCCGATGCGGCCGCGCAGCTGTGCCGCCGCACGACGGTCAACGGCCGCCGTGTCGAGCTGGTCCGCAAACCCGATGGCGTGGTCGGCCTGGTGCCCGCCCGCAACGCCGCCGCGGCGACCCTGGTGTTCTCCGCGGTGATGACCTTGGCCGCCGGCAACGCCGTCGTGGTCGACCTGCCGCCCAGCGGCCCGCTGAGCGCGGCGTTCATCTGCCACGAACTGCTCGCTCCGCTGCTGGGCGGCCACGGCGGCGTCCTCAGCGCCGTGTGTTCCCCGGTCCGCGAAACGATGCCGGAATGGCTGGCCAGCCCGTACATCGACGACATCTACTACTTCGGCCCCACCAGCCGCGGCCTGGACCTGGCAGCGGACTGTATCCGGCGTGGCAAGAAGCCGATCCTGGAGCTGTCGGCGAACGACACCATCGTCATCTGGCGGGACGCGCCCCTGGAACCAGCGGTCCAGGCGTTGCTGGAGGCCTTCTACGCTTCGGGACAGATCTGCCTGACGCCCAACCGGGCGGTGCTGCATCCACAGATCGCCGACCAGGTCATCGAACGGCTGCGACACGAGATCGACCGGCTCCCCATAGGACGTCCGGAACGCGACGACGTCATCCTCAGTCCGGTGGTGCGCCGCGGGGAGTTCACCGACGTGGTCACCGAAGCACTCAAGGCAGGGGCCACCCTGGTGACCGGCGGCCAGTTCGTCGACGTCCGGGGCGAGCCCCGCGCACGCGGCCCGTTCATCCGGCCCGCCCTGCTCCGAGTCGACGGGCTGGGCAGCGCCCGGTCGCTGCGGGCAGCACGCGACGAAACGTTCTTCCCGCTCCTGACCACCGTGGTCGCCGGCAGCGGCCGTATCGACGACGTGATCACCTTCCTCAACGAGAACCGGCACGGCCTCCGGAACTCACTGTGGGCGACCGACCCCGCCGTCATCGCCACGTTCGTGACCCAAGTCCGCAACGCCGGCACGTTGAAGATCAACGACAGCCACATCGGCCCGGTCCCCACGCTGCCCGTCGACGGCGGCACCGGACAGACCAGCGCAGCCCTCGGCGAGGCCAGCCTGCCGATGCTGCGCACCAGCCACCTCCAGGGCATCAGCACAACACTCGGCGTCCCAGACACCACAGTGTTCGACCATTCCGCCGCCGTCACCGAAGACCCCGTGACGGACAACAGACAGCCCATAGTCACCGCATGACAAGCCGTTAAAGCGCTCCTCAGATGGCCGCCCACGGTGGCCACCAAGCCCAGCGCCACCTGGCGTGACCCCAGAGCCAGGACGAAACTGCCGCTGAGGGGCATGCGATCACTGATCCCTGCCATCCACGAACGAGGCGACACTGCCCGCTTCCAGGCCTGGCCCGGTGGCTTCGACCGAGGACGTCCATCTCGCGGTCGGGGGAGCCCTTGGAGGGCTTCGCGGGTGAAGGAGCCGGGACACCGGCGCCGGTGGTGAGGAGCGTCCGATCCTCTACACGGCCTTGAAGGGCGACGCGGCCTCTCGCCCCTCAGCCTTGATCTTCGCGATGAGCCCGACGTCCTGGCTCGCTTGCGAGGACTTCACGCTGACCTCTACTCCGGAGGACGCGTCCTACGATTCACTGATCGGTGCGCCGAGCTGGTGCGAACGTGGCTCATCACGGGTGGCCACCTCAAGGTGCCAGGCCACCGTCAGCAAGTCGCGGGTCCGGAAGTAAGCCGCTCGATCGTCAGCCCACAGTGCGGGCTGCAAACGGGCCGTGAGCTGATCGGTGCAGTGGCTCAGAAGTTGACGCTGGGCGGGTGTCAGGTGGCCGTTGGCATCAAGGCACATCTGCACGCATTCACGCAGGTCCTGTGAGGGCCCGTCGTCGGTGATGAGCGCGGCGAGTCGTCGCTGGTGCCAGAAGCGCACGGCGTGCAGCGCTGCCTCCCGGCGCGCGCCGTACCAGAGCGTCGGGGTGTACGGGTTGGCGTCGCCGGGGTGGGGGCTGCGCTCGCCTCGCTGCTTGGCCTGCCGTCGGGTGACCGCGTAGGCCCGCAGCTCGGCATGCCAGGCGGAGCGGCTGGCCTCCAGGACGGCCAAGGCTCGCAGCAGGGCGGCTTCGTCGGCGTGGAACGGCCCGGCCTTGGCTTGCAGGAAACTCAGCGTCGCGTGGAAACCGATCGGCCGGTAGAGCTGCACACAGGAACGAAGCGCCGATACGCGTCGCCGGTACGGCAAGGCGGGATCGCGCACCTTGCGGGCGAAGTTGCCGAAGCTCATCCGGCTTTGAGCTCGGCGTACACCGCCGGCACGTTGAAGAACGTTCTGCGTACGGAATCGGCGGGGTCGTAGATGCCGCCTCCCAGCTGAGGGGGTTCGCTCATCGCGATATCCCATCACGGCCCGCAGACAAGGCTCTGCAGCGGAGAAGGATCGTCACAATCGCACGACTCGACTCGGCAGCCCGGCGATGTGGCCCGGTCTTCGCCGCGGCAGGAGGCTCTTACGGTGTTCTTACGGGGGTTCGCGCGATCTGTCGCCGGTGGCGCCGGTCCTTGACGATCAAGGCATCGTCCGCCAACGAGAAAAGGACAGACCCCTGATGACCCGATCCCTCATCGACCGGCGTTGGGCGGCGCCGCTCTCGGCCGCCGCGCTCCTCCTCACCCTTGCCTCTCCGGCGGAGGCAGGGGTGACCGACTGGCAACGAACGCCGACTCCGGCGCTTGATCGAAGCTACGACCTCAGGGACACCGTCGCCGTTGCCCAGAACGACGTCATCGCCGTCGGTAACAGATACTCGGGGCACCCGCCCGTGGTGTTGCGGTGGAACGGGCAGAGCTGGCAGACCGACACCCGTGTCCCGGCCGAGCAGTCCACGCTCATCAGCGTCACCGCCCGCGGCCCCAACAACGTCTGGGCAGTGGGCAGTACCTGGGACGCGGACGCCGCGGCCGAACGGCCCACCACGCTGAAGTGGGACGGGACCCGTTGGCGCAGGTTCAACGGGATCGTGAACGACCCCGCGGAGAGCATGGCGTTCAAGGGGGCCGCCGTCGTGTCGGCCTCGACCCTCTGGGCCGTGGGTGACGAGGTCGGCGCGGGGTACACCCGCCGGCCGACCGCGCAGCGCCGGGACGGGCAGCGGTGGCAGCGGTTCGTGCTGCCCTTCCAAGGGACATCGGGCACGGTGTCGTCGATCTCGGCGCGTTCGGCGACCGATATCTGGGCGGTCGGCGAGGAGCGGGAGAGCGTGTTCGCCCCGCGTGCCGTCGCCTGGCACTGGAACGGCTCCGTGTGGTCACGCATGCTGATCGGGGATGGCACCGAATTCCAGCCACGCGACGTGGTGGCGGTGTCCAGCACCGAGGTCTGGGCGGTAGGCCTCCAGCCCGACCCCGCCCAGAAGCCCGCCGTCGCTCGCTGGAACGGCACCGGATGGCAGATGGTCGGCGCACCGCCCGCCCCCGCCGGCGCCTCGCTGGCCACCTTGGACGCGGTCGAGACCGACGGCCGAGGAGGTGTCTGGGCCGCTGGAATGTCCTACTCGTCCTCGACACAGGGCTTCTTCGCCCAGTACACCAACGGAGCCTGGACCACGGCCGTCAATCCCAACGGTCTCACCGGCCTGGTCGAAGGCCTGAGCCGTGTCCCGGGATCCACCACCGTATGGGCGGCCGGCCGGGAGTCGGATGCCAGCGGTGGTTGCGGCCTCTGTCAGGGCCTGGCCGGAGTACACCGGTAACGCTCCCCTGACCGACAATCGCGGGCGGCCATGGACTCGCAGCCGCTCCGCCTTCCGTCTCCGCCCGGCCGCGCCGGGCGGAGACGTGGCGGCACGGAGTGGCCGCGCATCGCCAAGACTGTCGCGGTCAGGGAAAGTTCCAAGCCGCATGGGTCGCTGTCGCTGCGCGGAGACATCTCCTACGTCGACCTGAACGTCGTCGCCCGGGCGCACAAGACCAGGGGCGGGATCACATGGGCGTGACGCAGGCCGCGGAGGGCTGGCAGATCGACGTGTACGACGTGAACAACGACGGCCAGACGTTCATCGCCGTCGACCACGAGAGCGGCGGCACGGTCGGCGCGTTCTTCCACGAGAGCGGCGCTTGGTGGCGGGTGCGGATGCCGTCGGGCACCGTCCGCGGCATGTGGGTCCAGCCCGGCACGTTCGAGCCGTGGCGCGACCTCGTTCACCGCATGCTCGGCAGCGACCGGAGGGAAACATGAACGAACACCCTTTGGGCCGCGCCCACATCGCTAGAAAGTGCGTGGACAACGTTGCGACGACCGCTAGAGGGAGGCGGGGCTCGGTCACTGTTGCGGGAGGTCGTGGTAGCGGCGGCCCGCGTAGACCAGTGGTGCTCCTTCGGTGGACGGTAGGTGGGTGTGCGTCACGGTGGCGATGAGCAGTACGTGATCGGCGACGGGTGTCTGCTCGGTCACCAGGCAGTCCAGGGCTGCGAGAACGCCCTGCAGTACCGGCGCGCCGCCGGGGGAGGGGTGCCAGTCGAGCCCGGCGAACTCCTCGTCGCCCGGCTGGCGGCGCTTGGTGAAACGGTCGGCGAGGGGCTGTTGGCCGGCGGCCAGGATGTTCACCGTGAACCGGCCCGTCCGCTCCAGGATGCCGCGGGTGCGGCCGTTCCGGGCGAGGACGATCAGCAGGGTGGGCGGGTCCAGTGACACCGAGAGCAGGGCGTTGACCGTCATCCCGTGGGGCCCGTCGGGGCCTCGCATGGTGATCACGGCGACGCCGGACGCCCAGCGGCGCATGACGTCCCGGAACTCGTCGGCGCTCACCACGCGGGCTCCAGCGGCGGGGCGGCCGACAGCGCCGGGAAGTGGGGCACGACCTCCGCGCCGAGTTGCGCCACCACTTCGGCCGCCGGGCGCCGTCCGTGCTGGACTCCGAGGGCGGCATGGTTGACGCCCTCGTCCTGCCAGCGGTTCAGGAGTTCGAGAAGCCCCTGCGTGCCGGTGCGCAGCACGAAACCTCCGCGCAGCGGCGTGGGCGGGTGCGCCGGGTCCTCGGTGAGGTCGATCCACTCGTTGGTGACGACCGGGCGGAACTCCTGCCCGGGCACCAGGCCACGCCACCTGGAGATCTTTTGGCCGAGAGCGCGGGGCCCTTCCGCGGTCGCGGTGGCACCCGGGTAGATGAGCCAGCCGTCGGCGTTCTCGGCGATCCACTCGGGCGACTGCTGCGACGACCCGGTGACCAGCAACGGGACGCGCCCATGCGTCGGTTTGGGAAGGAGGTCCACGCCTCCTCCCGGCTTCGGCTCCAGTAGCCCTCGGAACGCGTCGACCGTCTCCCGGTACCGCGCGCCACGCGTTTCGAAGTCGACGCCGTAGGCGGGGAACTCCACCGGACGATCGCCCGAGGCGATGCCGAGCACCAGTCGTCCGCCGCTGAGATGGTCCACGGAGGCCGCCTGCTTGGCCAGGTCGATGGGGTGGCGCAGCGTGAAGATGACGCTACCGGCGGCGAGCGAGATCCGCGAGGTGCGCGCCGCGAGCCAGGTCAGCGCCGACCAGGGGTCGTACACCTGGCCCACGTCGCCGAAGCCGGGATCTGCGAGGGGGACGTCCCGCACCCAGGCTCCCGCGAAGCCGAGCCGCTCGGCCTCTTCCACCAGAGCGCTCTGACCGTGCATAGCGGCCATGTCGCCCGAGTACGGCCACAGCGGCAGGAACAGCCCCACCGTCAGCCTTCCGGGGGCGAACATGTGCCCGTACCCAGGGTGCCCCGCCCATGTCTTCGCCATCTGTGCATCCATTCTGGTTGGAACGTTCGATCCAGAGCCTAGCAACATTAGAACGAACGTTCCAACCAGTAGAATGGGGGCGTGAGAGCCGAACGCTCGCCCGCCGAGAGCGATACCCGTGACCGCATCGTCCAGGCCGCCGCGGCACTGCTGCAGCGCCAGGGGTACGAGGGCGCTTCGGTCAAGCCCATCGCCCAGGCGGCCGGAGCATCGGTGAGCTCGGTCTACCACTTCTTCCCCGGCGGCAAGCAGGAGCTCGCCATCGAGGCGATGCGGTACGGCGCGGAGGAGTTCAGCCGGGTACTCGCGCGAGGCCTGTCGTCCAGTCCCGACGCCGCCAAGGCCGTTGCCGCCTGCGCCCTTCTTCAGGCCGACACGCTCAGGGAATCCGACTGGACCGACGGCTGCCCCGTCGCCGTCACCGCGCTGGAGACCGTCGGCCGCGTGCCCGGCATCCAGCAGGCCGCCATCGAGGCCCTGGCCCATTGGCAGGGCATGGTCGCGGCCAAGCTGGAGACCTGCGGCATGCCCTCGCCCACGGCCCGGGCCCTGGCGGGGACGGTCATCGCGATCCTGGAAGGCGCGGAGTTGCTGAGCCGCGTCACGGGTGACGACACTCCCCTCAACGACGCCGCCGTTCACCTCGCGCAGCTCGTCCAGTCCTCACTCAACTGAGGGACCCCTCCGCCTCACGGCCGGAGAGTCCGCCGTCCTGTGCTGCTGCGCTCCAACGCCAAGCACTCCGGACGGTGCTCTGTTTCAGCCTGGGCGACACGGCACAGAGCGGCCATCTGGTCGGCGCTTCCGCGCGAGCCCTCGCCGGAGTCAAGGGGCCCAAGATCGCCTGGACCAGGCGGTCTTTCGCTGGTCGATGCTGCCACCGTTGTACGTATTTACCCCGATGCCCTTTGTAGTGCTGCGTGTGCATGATGTGACGGCTTTTCGTTGCTCGGCTCCCAGGAGGCATCGATGCGCTTGTTCTCCCCTCTGGCTGCGGTCGTCGCGGTGGTGGTCGGCCTGTCGGTGAATGTCGCCGTAGCCGCCCCGGCCGCTTCCCAGCCGAACGAAACTCAAGGGGCCGCACAAACCCAGGGCGGCACGGGTGGCCTCACCGTGGTCGCGCCTCGCCGGACCGACCGTGGCAGTGTGCTGCTGCGCGGGAGGACGTTCGCCAAGAGTGCGATCCGGATCGGGGGTGGTGTGCTGCCGGTCACCTTGTCCGCCGACCGGAAGGGCCGGTACGCCGCCGAGGTGTTGTTGCGGCCGAACGCGCGTAACAAGCTCAAGGTGACCGCCTATCACGGCCGCCGGGCCATCTCCAGAAAAGTCACGGTGCAGCAGCGACTGAAAAGCCCCAAGGGGAGAGTGTCGGGAGAGGTCTTCGATATCAGCACGCGGAAGGCGATCGCCGGCGCCACCGTGCGGTACGGCTCCCGTACCGCGAAGACCGACCAGCGCGGCCGCTACACGCTCACCGGTCTCCCCGAGGGCGGCGTCGCCGTTTCCGCGCGTTCGGCGGGCCGGCTCAGCGGAGCCGACATCGCCCGGATCAGGCGCGGTCAAGGCAAGATCGGCCGCATTCTGATGCAGCCGCTGACCAAACCGGTGCGCGTCGGCCCGCAGGGCGGGGCGTTCTCCGGGAACGGCTGGAAGGTGCGGATACCAGCGGGTGCCGTCCGCCAGACGACCGATCTGAACCTGACACGATTGCTGATCACTGGTTCGAAGGACGCCTTCGGGCTGCCCTTGTTCGACCTGTCACCCAACGGGCTGCGTTTCGCCCGACCGATCACGGTGACCGTCGACCCGGGGCTCGTCGGGCTCCAGGCGGCCCATGCACGCCTCGTGGGCCTCGACCCCGACAGCCTCGCCGTCATCCCGTTGAAGTCGCGCGTGGTGGGCAAGCAACTGCAGTTTCAGCTGACCGCATTGCGCGGGCTGGAGGTCCGTTTCGAACCACCACCGGACTGGACCAACATGTGGGGTGGCCCGAGCAAATTCTGCGAGCCATTTGCAAACAATGCCGACGCCGCCAAGGCCCATGAGTATTTGCGCGACATCATGCTACCGGCCTTGTGGGCCGGGATCGGTGAGACCTCGGCTTACTTGTGGGGCAAGTACCTCACCTCCGGAGTGCCGACGCCGGCGCGGGAAGATATCACCAACCCCGACGCGCTCGTAAGATTCGACACAGACCGAGCAACAGTCCAAGCACGTGGGGACGCCCTTGCTCTGGTGGGGTTTCGAGTGGCCAGCGGAACTCAGAGACCGCAACTCTCGCCCCCCGACAACCCAACTACGAAGCAGCTTTCCGACTTCAGGATGGGCGACGGCACGCCAATCGGCCAAAACGTGAACATCCGCTATGGCGAGGATTCCTTCACCCTTCCTGTCAATATCGCCGGCGGGGTAGGCGAAACCGATCTTCCCGGCCAGGGGACCTTCCTCGACCGCCGAGACCTCACGGGCGAAATCAAGTTCATTCCCCACGTCAGTGCGAAGGGCGCGTTGACGCGGGTTGACATGAAGGCATATTTGAAACTGGCACTGGAAGACAGTGTCGATTTCTGCCCTGGCGACATGGGATCCAATTTCGTCAAGAACTTCACGATACCGCTGAGCCGGTTGGAGAAGACGCCTCACCCCGGTGGTGGTACGTGGGCAAAGCCCGTCATGTACAAGCTCAAAACAGACAAACCTGAAGCGATCCTCCGCGACGTCTCCGAGGCGTACAACAACGATGTCGACAAGGACGGTGTCCCGGACGAGCAGCCATGGAGAGGCGCGGATTACAAGATCGATAACTGCAAGACGATCCCCAACCCCGGTCAGGCCGACCGTAATGGCAACGGGGTGGGGGACGCGTGTGAGCCCTGCGCTCCGCAGACGCTCCAAGCCGCCCCCGACAAATGCGAACGACCCCCGGGCGGTATACCCGGCAACCCCGGCGGTGGAGGTTCCGATGGCGGCACCCGGCCCGATCCGGGTCCTTCCACACCTGGGACCGGCGGTTCCTATGGTGACCCGCACTTCATCACCTTCGACGGCGGTGCGGTCGACTTCCAAGGCGCCGGCGACTATGTGCTGGCCGAGTCGGCCTCTGGTGACTTCGCCGTACAGGGCCGGTACGTGCGTCTCCCAGGACGGTCGTCGACGATATCGGTCAACCGCGGGGTGGCGGCCAAGGTCGGCAGGTCGGTGATCACGTTCGGTGATGACACCACGTCCGAGCCGCTCGATCCTCAGGTGGCGGCGCTGGACGGCAAGCGGATCGCGCTCAAACCGGGGATGCGCATGACCCTGCCCGGCGGGGCGGTGCTGACCTTCAGCGCTGTTCGCGGCGCGGTGGTGCGGTGGGCGGACGGCACCGAGCTGGCCGCCGGACGGTGGATCGCCGACAACGCGTTCATCACGCTGTCGCAGAGCCGCTGGGGCAGGGTGCGCGGGCTGCTGGGCAACGCCGATCGGAATCCGTCCAACGACCTGACCGCCCGCAACGGCACCCGGGTCACCGATCCCCTCAACCTCCAGCAGCTGTACGGCTCGTTCGGGGCCGGCTGGCAGGCCACCGGGAAGGCGTCGTTCTTCCGCACCGCGATCCCTCGGGACGGCGCGCTGCCCGTCCGTCCGCCCAAGGTGGCCTCGGTGGCCGACCTGCCCGCGGCGGCGCGGGCCGACGCTGAGCGGATCTGCCGGGAACTGGGCGTGGCGCCGGGCGCCGCGTTGCAGCAGTGCATCCTGGACGTGGCGCTCACCGGGGACCGCGGTCACGCCGGCAGCGCCGGGGTCGTGGCCGACCGGCTGCGCCTGTCGGTCGATCTGGCGGCCCTGACCGGCCGGGTGGAGGACACCACCGCCCTCCCCTTGGGCCAGAACGTCCAGGGAAGGCTCGGCAAGGCGCACGCGACCGACGTGTTCCAGGTGGACCTGACAGCCGGGCAGACCCTCAAGGTCACCACGCCAGGCCCGTGCCCCGGATCGGGCACGTTCTCGATCACTCTGGTCGCGCCATCGGGACGGGCGATCGACCGGACCCGCGGCGCCGGCTGCGGCACCCTCGGCGTCAGCGGCCTGCGCGAGACCGGCCGCTACCAGCTGCGCGTCCACGACACCGGCGGCCACACCGGGGCGTACACGTTGCGCGCCGACACCCAGCAGGCCCAGACCAGCTGCCAGGGCGACAAGGTGGCCCCGAGCGACGACGAGCTGTCGCCCAAGGTCGACCTGCCCTTCGCGGTCAACTTCAAGGGCCGGCGGTTCTCCTCGCTCTGGGTGAACAACAACGGCAACGTCACCTTCGATGACGCGATGTCGGACTACACGCCCAAACCCTTCGACCAGACCCGTTCACCGATCATCGCCCCCTGGTGGGCCGATGTGGACACCCGGCCCACCGGGTCGCAGCCGGTCCGTTATGGCAACGGGACGGTCGAGGGCCGCCGCGCGTTCTGTGTCGACTACGACCGGGTCGGCTACTACAACCAGAACACAGACAAGCTCAACTCGTTCCAGCTCTACATCGTCGACCGCGCGGACGTCGCGCCCGGCGCCTTCGACATCGTGTTCCAGTACAAGGCGCTCAAGTGGGAGACCGGTGACGCCAGCGGCGGCGGCAACGGACTGGGCGGCACCTCCGCCGGCGTCGGCTACTCCAACGGCACCGGCGACCCGGGCACCTTCCACGAGGTGAACGGCTCCCGCCGCCCCGGCTCGTTCCTCGACACCTCACCCAACGGCCTGAGCCGCACCTCCACCAACAGCAACCAACCAGGACTGCACATCTTCCCGATCCGGAACTAGACGCGTGAACTCAAGGGATCGCCGGCGGAAATGAGGCGAGGGGGTGTCCAGGTCATCTCGTGGAAACCAAACCTGAACACCCGCCGCCACCAGCCGATCCAGCGCACCGGCGGCGCCGCGCGCCTCATCCAACCGGGTCAGAAGCGCGTGACCACGACGGCGGCGGCCAAGAGGCCTCCGGCGCACGTTAGCTACGACTGCGGATCATGGAGAAACTCATCGGCCGTCGCCGGTCCCTCCCGGCAACCAGCAGCCCATCCCAGTTGCGTAGACCGGAATCGGGCAGACGCGGGCCCGTCTGGGCCCTCCTGTGAGGATGGCTGCGGCCACCGCGATCATCTGATGCCGCATCCCGTCGCGTTCGCGTGGCCATTCCTGCCGCGGAAGCCGTATGCAGGTCGTGCAACTAGCGGTGCGGGCGGCTGCGGGGGTTAGTTGGTGGAGGGGGTGTCGGCTGGGCTGGGTCGGTAGCTGAGGCGGACCACGCCGGAGGGGAAGGTGGTGGTGTTGACGAGTTGCAGCCGGACGGGGCCGATGTCGTCGAAGATCCGTGGTCCGGTGGCCCACAGGTAGGGACTGAGGTTGAACCAGAACTCGTCGACGAGGTCGTGGGCGATGAGGTTTCGAGCCAGTTCGCCGGCGCCGGGAACGATCAGGTTGCCGTCGTGTTCGTCCTTGAGGCGGCTCACGCTGGTGGCGAGGTCGCCGTCGAGCAGGGTGGCGTTCCATTCCAGTGGTCCGGTCAGTGACCGGGACGCGACGTACTTGGGCATGCCGTTCATCCGGGCCGCGTACGCCTCGAAGCCGGGGACGTTCGCGAGTTGGGGCCAAGCGGCGGACAAACCCTCGAAGGTCCTGCGTCCGAGCACCATGGCGTCGGCCGCCTGCCACATCTCCAGTCCGGCCTGCATGCTGTCGGGATCGGTGACCAGCCATCCCTGTGGCTCGGGCGCCGGTGCCTGGAAAGCGCCGTTGACGGTGATGGCGACATTGATGATCAGTCGTCCCACGAGAAGCTCCTTGTGTCAGGTGTCGTGCCGGGGTTGTGGGCGTCGGCGGCCAGGACCGCCGCGAGCTTGTCGAGGCTCTGGCCGAAGCCGATCTCGATGCCGGCGATGAAGTCGGCGGACTGGACGGTGCTGTCGGTGAGCCGCCAGTGGGCGTCCAGGCGCGTGCCGGTGTCGGTGGGCCGCAGGTCGAAGGTGATGTGGGCGGTGAAGGCCAGGCCGCCGTCGGGAAGCAGCGGAGACAGTCGATAGGCCAGGCGCTCCACCGGGCGCAGCTCCTCGACGGCTCCTTCCGCGCGGCCGACGACCAGGTCCGAGCCGTCGGTGTCCTCGACGTCGTGGTACGCCAGCACGATCCGCCCGCCAGGTCGCGGCTGGAAGACGAGCTCGGAGACGCGCAACCCCTCGGGCGCCCACCAGCGGGTCAGCAACGGCTCTTCGGTCAGGTGCCGCCAGACCAGCTCGGTGCGAGCCGTCAGCGACCGCACGAAGCTGAACGTACGGCCGTCGGCCCACCTGTGCGTCTGCGCGGCGCGCCGCTCGACGTCGAGATCGGTCCCGTAGCGGTCGAACGTCTCGTAGGGGCCACCGGCCCGCTCCGCGATGTCGGCGAGCTGGTTCAGCGCGACCGCCAGGTCTCGCAGCGGGCCGGGCCGCAGCGCGTAGATGCGGCGCTGACCCGACCGCTGGGAGGTGACGACACCCGCGCGTTCAAGGGTCTGCAAGTGCTTGGTCGTCTGGGGCTGGCGCGCCCCGGCCAGTTGCGCCAGGACGCCGACCGAACGGGGACGCTCGGCCAACAGGCTCAGGAGCCGCCAGCGGGCCGGGTCGGCCAATGCGGCCAGGAGTGGTGCGTCCATGAGCGGAAGCATTCCACACAGAGAATATTCGTGTCAACGAATATCTTCACCTAGGATCGGCCGACAACCCGGCGCAGCCGGCCCAGGCCGCACCTCGGGTTCGCGCCCCAGGTGGGGGGGTGAGGTCAGGTGCCGGGGAGGCCGAATCCAGGCGGCACGTCCATTTCCCTTCCTGCGGTGCTGCCGCCGTTGACCGGGACGACGGCGCCGGTCATGTAGCTGAAGGCGGGATCGGCCAGGGCGACGACGGCGTTGGCGATCTCCTCCGGCTCGGCGATACGGAGCAGGCCGTCGATGTTGAGGGGGGCGTAGGCCCGCTTGAACCGCTCCCAGTCGGCATCCGACATTCCCGGGATGCGAATGAACGGGGTGTCGGTGGTGCCCGGCATGATCGAATTGACCCGGATGCCCTTGGAGCCGTACGCCAGCGCGGCGGGCCGGACGATGCCGTCGACCGCGCGCTTGCTGGAGCTGTAGGCCGACGAGGTGGAACGGACGACCTCGGCGGTGGACGACGAGGTGCAGATGATCAGGCCGTGCCCGGCCTTGAGCATGTGCGGGATCTCGTACTTGATGGACAGGAACACCCCTCGGGTGTTGGTGTGGTGCACGTCGTCCCACTCCGCGACGGAGAGCTCGTGCGGCACCTTGCCGGCGCCGATGCCGGCGTTGTTGAAGGCGATGTCCAGGGCCCCGTACGTGGACACCACCCGGTCCACGAACGACTTCACCTGTTCGGGTACCCGGACGTCGGCCTTGATGTAGGTGGCCTTGCCTCCCGCGCGGCGGATCTCGCGTTCCACCTCCGCCCCGAGCTTCTCCCTGCGTCCGCAGAACGCGACCTTCGCCCCCTCGGCGGCGAACAGTTTGGCGGTGGCCCGGCCGATGCCCGAGGTCGCCCCGGTGATGAGGACGACCTTGCCCTCGAACCGCCGCCGCGGCTTGGCCTGCGCCGGTCCGGCGGCGGCGACGGTGGCGGCGGCCGTGGCGGCCGTCCCTGCCATGCCCGCCACCATCGCGCGTCGTGACATGGCGCTTCGTGTCTTTTCCATGGCTTCATCTCACCGGCACGCGCACGCCGGCGCCTCGGCCGAGGGTCCCGTTCGCGGGCGGCCAGTCGGCCAGAGCTGGATCATCCACGAGGAGGAGGATGGGCGGCCACCGGCTCCCTACGATCGTGGAGTGTTCGCCAACTGGCTGGAGACCCTGCTCGCACGCCGGTACGGCCGGGTAAGGCTGGCCTTGACCGGGACGCTGCTCGCTGGGGATCTCGCGCTGGTGCACCGCCCCGGCGACGCCGTCGCGTGGGCTTTGGTCCTGGCTGTGTGCTGCCTGTACGTCCTGGCGGCCCGGTGGCCGCTGGGCGGAGTGTGCGCTTTGGCGGTTGCGCTCGGGGTGGCCGAGCTGGCAGCGCCGGGCGTGCTGATGCCGGTGAAGGTGATCGTGGGCATCGCGTTGTTCGAGCTCGGCGTACGGCGGCCAGGAGTGCAGTTGGCCCTTGGCGGTGCGCTCTTCATGCTGGGTGCCGCTGTCGGCTGGCTCATCGAGCCGGTCGACGCCACGTCGCTGTATCGGGTGTCGGTGTTCCTGGCGGTGCCGCTGCTTGCGGGAGCGTACGTACGGTCAGCGCGTACGGTCGCCGCACAGTCGCGGGTGCGGGCGGCCGAGCAGGAACGCACCGCGATCGCGCGGGAACTGCATGACCTGGTCGCCCATCACGTGTCGTCGATGGTGCTGCGCATCGGCGTCGCCCGGCACGTTCTGCCTACCGACACCGATCCGCGCGTCAGCGAGATCTTGAACGACCTGCACAGCACCAGCAAAGCCGCCATGGACGACCTGAGCCACCTCGTCACCGTCCTGCGCGAACCGGCAGCCGCCGTCACGGCACCACTGCCTGCCGCGCTGGAGGATGTTCTCTGCCACGGACGGGGCATCGGCCTGACGATAGACGCGTCCATCACTCCCGACCTGCAGCGGCTGGACACAGTACGCGGCGTTGCCGTCCTCCGCTTCGTCCAAGAGGGTCTTGCCAACGTGGCGAGGCACGCGGGACCGACGGCCGCGGTCAAGCTGACGATCGAAGCCGTTGACCGCCTGCTCCATCTGCAACTCACCGACGACGGCGGCAAGGCGGACGGCCCCAGCCTGGACGCGGCGCAAGGAGCCGGTATGGGCCTTGACGGCATGCGGGAGCGCTTGGAGATTCTGGGCGGGCGCCTAGGGGCAGGCCCGGAGGGTTCTGGATGGCGCTTGACCGCCAGTCTGCCGCTGCCGGAGCCATCGCCGTGATCCGGATCGTCCTCGCCGACGACCAGCATCTCGTCCGCACCGGCCTGCGCATGCTGTGCGACTCGGATACGGGGATGACGGTGGTGGGCGAGGCGTCCACCGGTGAACAGGCGGTGCGGCTGACCGCGGAACTGCTCCCCGACGTCGTCCTCATGGACCTGCGCATGCCGGTCATGGACGGCACGGAGGCGACCTCGCGCATCACCGCCGACCACCCGGCCACCCGCATCCTGGCCCTCACCACGTTCGGCGACGACGACCATCTCTACCCGGCGCTCGCCGCCGGGGTCCACGGCTTCCTCCTCAAGGCGGCCGAGCCCGCCGAGCTCCTGGACGCCATCCGCCGCGTCCACTCCGGCCAGACCCCGTTCAGCCAGCCGGTCCTCACCCGGCTGGTCACCCACGCCGTCCGGGCGCACCACCCGGTGCCGGTCACGCTCAGCGCCCGCGAACGCCAGGTCCTGGCGCTCCTGGCCGAAGGGCTGTCCAACCAGCAGATCGCCGACCGGCTCGATCTCGGCCTGACCACGATCAAGGTTCACGTCGCCGCCTTGCTCGCCAAGACCGGCGCCCCCAACCGCACCGGCCTCGCCGTTCTGGCCACCCGCCTGGGTTGATCACAGCCCTCGCCGCAACCTCGAAGATGCTGATGGACATGCTCGGGCCGGTCGTGGAGGAACGTATGAGAGGGCACCGCCAGGATTAGCCGGTCCTGGAGATGAAGTCGTTGACCGTGGCGGCCAGCTCGGACGCCTTGTCGTCCTGGAGGAAGTGGCCGGCGTCTTTGATCACGGTGTGCGGCTGCCCGGCGGCGCCGGGGATGCGGTCGATCAGCGCCGGCGCGCCACCGGCGATCCCGGGGTCGTGGTCGCTGAAGGCGCACAGGAATGGGGTCGGCAAGGTCTCCAGCACGCGCCAGGCTCGGCGGTTCGGCTCGGCGGCAGGGTCGTCCGGTGTGCTCGGCACCAGCATCGGGAAGTGCCGGGCGCCGCTCTTGTACGACTCGTCGGGGAACGGGGCGTCGTAGGCCGCCCTGGCCCCCGGGGACAGTCCGGAGACGGTCTGGGAGGCGATGATCGCCCCGACCTCGAACCGTTCGACCGTCTGGCTGTACTCCCGCCAGCGGCGGAAGGCCTCGCCGAGGTCCTGGTCACCGGTGGCGAGGAAGGTGTTGGACGCCACCACCCGGCGGAACCGCCGGGGATGCTCCGCGAGCAGTCGCAGCCCGAGCAGGCCGCCCCAGTCGTGGCACGCCATCGTCACGTCGCGTAGGCCGAGGCGGCCAAAGACGGCTTCGCGTAGCCAGTCGAGATGACGCTGATAGGTGTAGTCGGACCGCGCCGCTGGCTTGTCCGAACGCCCGAAGCCGATGAGGTCGGGAGCCACACAGCGGTGACCCGCGGCCACGAGTCGCGGAATCACCTGCCGCCACGAATAGCTCCAGGCGGGCTCGCCGTGCAACAGCAGAACGGTCTCGCCCGACCACCGGCCAGATCTGGGCCGTACGTCCAGGTAGTGCAGCCGCAACCGCGAGCCGGCACCATCTCCCGCTCGAACGCTCAGATAGCGCGGCCGGAAGCCGTAGTCCTCCAAGTCGCTGAAGCGCCGCTCGGGGGTGCGCAAGACTCGCATCCGTCCCGGGGAGCTGGCGCCGGCCGTCCCGGTCGATACGACGAGACCGCCTGCCATGGTGAGTCCGGCGCCGAGAATGCGGCGGCGAGTCAGCTGGGACGAATTCATAGACGCCAGGTCCTTTCGTTGGCCAACAGGCGTCAGCGTAGGTACCGGCATAGGGACGGGTCGTCCGCCCGGAGTTGACGATGGTCCTACAACCAGGGATGTATAAGCCTGCGGTCGCGTACTGCGGCCAGAGCTTCATGGGCTAGGCGTCGACGTCGTCGGCCTGCAAGGGCATGGTTGGTCTGGTCAGGGTTGCGGATGTGTAGGCGGCTCGGGTGGCGGCACGGCTCAGCTTGCCGCTTGTGGTGCGCGGGAGCGTTCCGTGTTCGATGAGCACGAAGTCGTGGAGGGCCACCTGGTGGTGACGGTGCAGGGCCGCGCGGACCGCCTGGGCGACCTCGGACGGGTTCAGGCGCGCGATCGGGATGCGCCGGTTGCGTTCGGCGACCACGACGAGGGCCTCACCCGTGTCGCCGTCCTGCACGGCGAACGCGGCGACGTAGCCGTCTCGGACGGCAGGGTGCGCGGCGGCGACCGTGTGTTCGAGGTCCTGGGGATAGTGGTTACGGCCGTCGACGATCACGAGGTCCTTGATGCGGCCGGTGACGTGGATCTCGCCGTCGTGGCGGAAGCCCAGGTCGCCGGTCCGCAGCCAGCGGCCGGTGGGCAGCCCGGGCGGCGCCTCGGCGAGGGTGGCGTGGAACGTCTCGGCCGATTCCGCGGGCCGGTTCCAGTAGCCGGGGGCGACGTTCGGGCCGTGGACCCAGAGCTCGCCGATGACGTCGTCGGGGAGCGGGCGCGCGGTGTCGGGGTCCACGACGGTGATGTCCTGACCGGTGGGCGCGCCGCACGACACCAGGACGGTTCCGGGCGAGTCGCAGGGTTCTGCCCGGCCATGGGTCAAGGCTTCCGGATCGAACGACCTCGCGGTGGGCAGGCGGTCGGGGGAGGAGGCCGTGACGTACACGGTCGCTTCGGCCAGGCCGTACCCCGGTGACAGGGCTTCGGGCCGCAGTCCGCATTCGGCGAACGCGTCGCGGAAGCCGTCGAGGGTGGACGCCCGGATCGGCTCCGCGCCGTTGAGCAGCATCCGTACGCCGGTCAGGTCGAGCCGTTGTTTCTCTTCGGCCGTGACGTTCGCGGTGAGGTATTCGTAGGCGAAGTTGGGTCCTGCCGAGTAGACGTCCCTGCCCTTGCTAAGCAGTTCCAGCCAGCGCAGCGGTCGCATGATGAACGCGACCGGGTCCATCAGCACGCACGGGTTGGCGTGGACGAGCGGCAGGGCCGCGGTGAAGACCAGGCCCATGTCATGGAAGAGCGGTAGCCAGCTGACGCCGCTGGACGACCGGGGCTTCGCCTGCCCGGCCGTGTGGAGCTGTTCGGCGTTGGCGGTGAGGTTGCCGTGCGTGATGATCACTCCGGTCGGTCTCCTGGTCGAGCCGGAGGTGTACTGCAGGTAGGCGACGTCGTCGGGGCCGGTGGGCTCCGCCGTCCAATCGAGACCGAGGCCAAGGTCGAGGCGGTCGGCCAGGAGGATCTCTTTGGGCTGGACGATGTCGTTGGTGGCGAGGAACGCCTCGACGACGGGCAGGGCCGCCGACGTCGTGATGACGGTGCGCGGTTCGGCGTCCTGGTGAACGGCCATCAGGCGTTCGGCATGCCCGGGCAAGTCGGGCGAGAACAGCGGGACGCCGACGACGCGTGCGTACAGGCAGCCGAAGAAGGCCACCAGGTAGTCCAAAGACTGCGGAGCCAAGATGGCCGCGCGTTCACCCGGCTCGGTGGCGCGGCGCAGCGCGGCCGCCATCGCCCGTGCGCGGATGTCCAGGCCGGCCCAAGTCAGGTCCGTGGCCTCGCCAGCCGGATCGGTCGCGTAGTCGACGAAGGTGTAGGCGAGCTCGTCGGGGTACCGGCCGGCCCAGACGCCGAGCCGTTCGATCAGCGGCTGCCCTCCGGTCATGCGGATGTTCCCTTCGCGTTGATCGCCATCATCATCAGCGGCCAGGCCCTGGTCATCTCGGGAATCCATTCGGGCCAGGCGTGCCAGCCGTCGCCGTAGATGTGCGCGGTGACGGGGATCTTCAGCTGCTTCAGCCGCGCGACGAACGAGCGGTTCATCCGGCCGATGAGGATCTCGCTGAGCTGGGTCAGCCGCCACTGGGCTCCCGGCGGGGTGTACGGCCCGTTCATCCCGGTGGTGCCGCTGGAGACGTACAGGCCGACGCCGCGCAGCTTCGGCGCCAGGTGGTACGGGTCGTGCGCGCGCCAGTTCGCGTCGTCCCGCCCGGGGAGGCCGAAGATGCGGAAGGCGTCGAGGCCGAAGCCGAGCAGGTTGACCGTGACCAGGAACACCTGCATCCCGTCCATGGTCAGATGGTTGGATCCGCTGAAGGACGCGGCGAAGCGGAACATCCCCGGATGGCGCGCGGCGTAGGCCATCGCGCCCTGACCACCGGACGAGGCGCCGACGACGGCCCGGCGGTCGCCCGCGCGGTAACGCTGGAGCACCCTCACCAGCTCCACGGTGTGGAACGTCTCCCAACGCGGGACGCCGCCCTTGCCGTCGTTCCACCAGTCGGTGTAACTGCCGTTGACCCCGCCGGACGGCATGACGACCATGACGTCCCAGCGCGCCGCGAGCCCTTCGATGTCGGTTTCACGCGTCCAGGAGGTGTAGTCGTCGCGCCCGCCCTGTAGCGCGAACACCACCGGCCACGTCCTGGTCGTGGAGCGCCGCCAGTTCTTGGGCAGCAGCAACCGGACGTGAACCGCCTGGCCGACGTTCGCCGAATGCCAGCTCAGATCGAGTACGCGGGAGCCGTGCCAGGTCTCGGTAACCAAGGGAGCGGCGGCCACTGGTGCTGCGGCCACCGAAGCGGCGGCCACCGGCGCTGAAGCCGCCGACGGTACGGCGGTGAGGACGGAAAGGAAGAGGGCGCAGGCCGCGACGAGGTGTCTCATCCGAGGTTCTTTCTGGCCAGGACCCGGTAGGCGTTGCTGTTCCTCCGGGCGATCGGGACGGTCAGCAGGTCGAGCAGGACCGCCGCTCCCATGAGCGGCGCGGCGAGGGCGATCGTGCCGAGGACGCCCGCGTACTCGCGTACGCCGGGAACGCGGGGCCACCAGGGGCGATCCACGTCCAGGCCGAGCCGGTTGACGACGGCCGCGGCGGACGCGACGAAGTCGGGCCCCTGGTCGGCTTCCCGCCGTTCCTCCGCGACGACCTCAAGTCCCCGCTGCTCCAGCGCGTTCCGCAGGTTGCCGAGCGGGATCATGTGCAGGTGTTGCGGAGCGAGCCACGGCACCCAGAAGCCGCGCAGCACCCCGCCGAACCACGACTCGGGGTCGGGCAGTTCGATCAGCAGGTGCCCGCCGGGCGGCAGCACCTTGGCGGCGGCGTCGAGTTCGGCGAGCGGATCGTTCGTGTGCTCCAGGTAGTGGTGCATGCTGATCACGTCGTAGCGTCCGGCCAGGTCGGGAGCGAGCACGAGGAACTCGCCCCGGTAGGCGTGATCGACCCAGCCGCGCCGCCCGCCCTCCTCGACCGCGGCCCCGAAGTCGAGGCCGTCGAACCGCGTCCCGGGGAGAACGGTGCGCGCCGCGCGGCAGAAGTGCCCCTTGCCGGTGCCGACGTCCAGCCACGAACGCGGTCGCCGCGTCGCTCGGCTCACCATGGCGGCACGGGCGAGGTACCAGGACGTGTTGGAGCTGAAGATCCGTTCGGCCAGGACGTCGCCGAGCCCGTCGTAGACGTCCTTGTAGTAGAACGCCAGCCCTTCGGCGGTGACGCGCGGGTTCTGGAACACATGCCCGCAGTCACCGCAACGCTCCAACGTGAAACGCCCTGGCTTGCCCTGGAGGATGTCCCGGGCGGTGACGTGCTTGCGCAACCGGCGCGAGCCGCACCACGGGCACTCCTCGGCGCGCGGCCCGACGAACCGGCCGACACCGCGTTCGATCTCGGCGCGATACCAGGTGCGGGCCTCCTCCCGGCGGGCCAGGAGGTCTCGTTCCCAGCGCGTCCTGGGGGCGGTGAGCGTCCGGACGAGCGATACCGGTACGTGGATCGGCCGCAGCAGGCACACGCGGCGCAGGTTGCCGGGCCGTACGGGCGTGCCCGCGAAGACCAGCCACGGTACGGCGCAGTACCAGACGGCTAGCAGCGCGCCCATGACCGGGGCCAGGGCCACGCTCCCGACGACCAGGAGATATCCCGCCGCCATGGCCAGCAGTGTCTGGGGGAGGGCCAGCGTCTGCGGGATCACCAGCGCGAGCGCCCGCATCCGGGCACGCCGGAACGCGATCTGATCATGGCCTTCGATCCGCGCGACGACGATGTCGGCCGAGCCCGTGTAGAGCCTGAGCCGGGCCGTGGCCGCGCCGAGTTCGTCCGGGTCGAGCCCGCTGACCTCGCCGATGCCCGCGGCGGAGACGGCGTCGCGGCGGGCGAGTACCGCGTGGCACGCGCCCCGTCCCATGCCGAACGTGTCCGCGCGATAGGACTCGACATCGGTATGGCGGACCAGATCGAGAACGTCGTCCACGGGCAGGTCTCGCGGCAAGAGATCAACGAGCCCCAGCCCGTTCTCCCGCGCATGGCGTTCGGCTGCCCGCGCCACATGCGGAGGCACGTGAACGTCCCGGGCGGTGAGCAGCACGTAATCCTGATCCGGGTCCATCGGCGCCACGTGTGCCGGTAGCGGGAGCAGTGCGCGCAATCGGGCCCGCAGCCGGAGCGCGTTGGCGGTCATGCAGACCGCGACGAGCACGACGAGGGCGACGGCCACCTCAGCGCTCCCCGCCACCGAGGCCCCGACTCCGACTCCGCCCGAGTTGTGACACGAAATGACTCTCTTCCGCTTCATTCGGCAGAAACCTGGAGAGAGTCTGTGTCATACAGTGCGCCACACATAGGGTCGCGCACTACAAGTTCGTCACCTCGGACACTCACAGAAGTGAGCGCCCCGGCGGGTCAGCTTGGCCGGGTGTGCAGGTAGAGGAACTGCTCCCTGTTGTGGTGACGGTCAGGGGGTGAAGCCGTGAAGGAGGGCCTGGACGATCTGTTGTGGCTCCGGTTGCGGTAGGTCGATGAGGCCGCGGTAGACGACCAGGCCGACGAGCATGTCGGCGAGCAGCCACGGGTCGGTGTCGGCGGGCATCTCGCCCCGGGCGATGGCGCGGTCGAAGATCGCCCAGTCGCGCTTGCGCTTGTCTCGCATGGCGGTGCGGATGACTTCGGCGACCGCTGGGTCCCGGCCCGCCTCGCCGAAGATCTCTTTGGTCGTGCGGGCGAGGCCCGGTGAGTGCCAGCCGGCGAGCGTCTGGTTGACGATCACGGTCAGGTCGCCCTCCAGTGAGCCGGTGTCGGGAGTCTGCGGCACCTGGGCGTCCAGGGCCAAGGCGAGCGCGTCGAGCAGCACGTCGCGCTTGGTGGAGTAGCGGCGGAAGATGCTGGCCCTGCCCACCCCGGCGGCCGCCGCCACCTCGTCCATGGTGAACCGCGTCCCCTTGCTCGCCAGCAAGGTCACCGCGGCCTGCCTGATGCGTGCATCCACGTCGGGATCGGGCTTGCGTCCGCGCGCCATAATTGTGATACTCCAGGTATCAGAAACTGCTGGTCTCAGAAATGAGTGTGACATGAGAGTACTCATCGTCGGCGCCGGTGTCGCCGGATTGACCGCCGCGCGTGGACTGACCGCGGCCGGGCACCAGGTCGAGGTGTACGAGGCGGCGCCACAGCTGCGCACCGAGGGCGGCTCGATCTCGATCTGGCCGTCGTCGACCGGCATCCTGCGCGGGTTCGGAGTCGATCTCGACGGCGCGGGCCGCCGCCTGGAGGCCATGGAGAACCGGTCGGTGCGCGGCCGCCGGCTCGCCAACATCGACCTCACCGCCGCCGAGCGCCGATTCGGCGGCAATCCCTCCCTGCACATCGCGCGGCGCGAGCTCGTCGAGCGCATCGCCGATGGCGTGCACGTCCACTACGGCCGTGAAGTCCGCGCGGTCGACCCCGACCGCGCGGAGATCACCTTCACCGACGGGAGCACCGTGCGCGGTGACGTTCTCATCGGCGCCGACGGACGCAAGTCGATCGTGGGGCGGACGTTGCGGGGTGAGAACCCGAGCGAGCTCAACGGATGGGTCACCTGGCAGGCGTTCACCACGCGGCCCACCGAGTTCACCGACAGCGGCCGCTCGATGATGGTCTCCAACGGGCGGGCACTCGGCAGCATGGCCTCGGCCGGGCACGGACGGATGTTGTGGTGGTTCGACCTGCGCGCCAAGCCGGGCAGCCCGTTCTGGGAAGGCGCCCCCGGCCTGGCGGATCGGCTGCGTGAGCGGTTCGGTCACTGGCCCGAGCCATTCCCGACGCTGCTTCAGGACGCCGAGACGCTCACCTTCTACCCCCATCAGATCCACCGCGTGCCCGCCGTCTGGGGACGCGGGCCCACCACGCTCATGGGGGACGCGGCGCACACGATGCCACCGGCGATGGCGATGGGTTCCACGCAGGCGCTGGAAGACGCCTGGGCGCTGACCCGCTCCATTGACGACCTGCGCGGCTACGAGCGCGCCCGGACCAAGATCGTGAGGCGGGTCGCCAGGGCGGCGGGCAGCGAAATGCCCGCGCGGCAAGGACCGCTGATGGCCCTGTTCACCGACGCGTTCACGACCCGCAATTACATGTCCTGGCTCCGCAAGAGCAGCGGCTACCTCCAGCAGGAAGGCTGGTCGTCATCGCTCCAGCACCGCCCTGGCAGCACCTCGCCGGCGAACGGCTCCGCGTGGGCCGAGACTCAATGAGCACGGTGCCCATGACGGCGCCGATGCCATCGGCCTGTTCACCGGGACGGACGACCCGCCCGGTCATGGAGTCGCAGCTGAAAGCCCAGGGCAAAAGCCGCCGCGCCCACCGCCGTTGACGCACGCGTTCGTATTCAGGCCCCTGCCTTTCGTCACGGGGACGAACGATCACCTGCCCTCGCCGTGCGGGCGCTCGACCGGCGACCGCCCGCACAGAGCGTGACGACCCTGCCAAGAAGCGACTGCGCGATGACTGCGCATGACGACGCACCGAAGCCGAGCAGATCGCAGACGCGGACCGCTCGTGGGTGAAGCCGACCGGCCGAACACGGCCCCAAGCACCCCCAACCGGCATCCGCCTGATGAGGAGCACTTCTGATGTTTGCCGCCCTGTATTGGATCAGCGCCGTGCTGACCGCCGCGGCCTTGCCGCTCTGGCTGCTGGCCGGTCAGCTGACCGGCCGGCTTCGCAAGGCCCAGACGCTGGGCCGGCTGCGGCGCACCTCGTGGGCCGCGCTGACGATGGCGCTCCTGGCGCTCCTGCCGACCGCCGCCACGGCGGCGCTGGTCGGCGGCGCGCTCGCCTCGTACGGGACGGTCGTGATGGCCGACCGGCTGTACGTGCAGTTCCCGATGATCCTGGCCGCGCTCGCAGCCGTTGTCGTGAAGGGGCTGCCCGGTCTATGGCGCACCGCCAGAGCGGGCGGCGGTTCGGCTGAACGGGTGACGGTCGAACGCGGCCGCGCCGCGGCCGCCCCCTGGCTCGTCGTCCCGGTGCAGATCAACGCCGTCGTCACGGCCATCAGCCTCTATCTGTGGTGGATCGCCCCACCCCTGGCCAGGACCACGGTGATGTGGTGGGCGGTGCTGATCGTCGCCGTGCTGGCCCTGGTCGTCCGGCAACGCCGACGGCGCGACACTCTCGCCGCCGAGCCCCAGACCGGGCGCCGCGTGATGCCGGCGTTGCGGGCCGTCACCGCCCTCATCGCGGTACCGGTCGCGGTCGCCGGCTGCTCGGTCTGGTCGGCCGACAGCAGCAAACTGCCCGCACGCCACTCGGCCAACAGCCACGGCGGTTACGACCTTGGTGGCGGACCCGGCGTGCCCGGCATGGCCACCGGACATCGGCATGGCGCACCATCGACCGCCTCGGGTCCAAGCGTCGACAGCCTCACCGAGAAGGACCTGTCAGGACCCGTGCGACGCTTCACCCTCACCGCCCGCACCGCCCGGATCCGGTTGGACTCGGGCCGCACCATCGACGCCTGGACCTTCAACGGAACCTCACCGGGGCCCGAACTGCGCGTCCGCCAGAACGAGCTGGTCGAGGTCACCCTCGTCAACTCCGACATCAAGGCCGGGGTGACCCTGCACTGGCACGGCTACGACGTGCCCAACGCCGCCGACGGAGCCGCCGGCGTCACCCAGAACGCGGTCGCGCCGGGAGGGCGCATGACCTACCGGTTCCGGGCCAAGGACGCCGGCACCTACTGGTACCACTCACACCAGCAATCAGCCGAGCAGGTACAGCGCGGCCTGTTCGGAGCCCTGATCGTCGAGCCCGCGCCCGTCAAAGGGGCCGACATCGCGGTGCTGTACCGCGAGTGGGCCACCGAAGCGGTGGCCGGCGGAGCGCGGGTCTTCGGTGCGTCGGACGGCGTCCGGCGGCACCGGATCGCCCCCGGCACCCCGGTCCGGCTCCGGCTGGTCAACACCGCCAACGACCCCGTCGACCTGACGCTGGCCGGTAGCCCGTTCCGGGTCGCCGCGATCGACGGCGGCGAACTGAACGGCCCCGGCGAGATCCGCGGCAAGACCTTGCCGACGGCGGCCGGCGGCCGCTACGACCTGACCTTCACCATGCCCGCACGCCCCGTGGAACTCCGGCCGGCCGTCCCCGGCGGCCCGGTCCTGGTCCTCAGCCCGGACGGTCAGGGCCGCGCACCAGCGGAGACGGCCACCGGCGTCTTCGACCCGGCCTCCTACGGCACGCCCACCGCCACCCCGTTCGGCCCGCAAACCCGCTACGACCGGCACTTCACCCTGAACATGGACTCCTCCTTCGGGTTCTTCGACGGACGCCCGGCGATGCGGTACCGCATCAACGGCCGCGTCTTCCCCCACATCCCCACCCTGCTGGTCCGCGAAGGCGAGAACATCAAAATGACCTTCGTCAACCGCAGCTACGACCATCACCCCATGCACTTGCACGGACACCACATCCAGGTCCTGACACGCAACGGACGGCCGATCACCGGCAGCCCCTGGCAGGCCGACTCCCTGAACGTCGCACCCGGCGAAACCTACGAAGTCGCCTTCAAAGCCGACAACCCCGGCCTGTGGATGGACCACTGCCACAACCTGTTCCACGCCAAAGTCGGCATGATGCTCCATCTCACCTACGCCGGAGTGACAACCCCCTACGAATCCGGCGCCGCAACCCCCAACCAACCCGAATAGCACGATGACCCCGGACGAACTGGCCCGCGCGCATCGGCCTGACCACCGCCACGTACACATGCCGGGGTCTTGGCCCAGTTGGGTCAGGCGTGCGTGGGCTCGCTGCTCGGCGTCGGTATTCAGGATTTCCAGGGCGCCCAGCACCAGTTGGTCGCGTGTGCCGAAGTAGTACTGCAGCAGCCGAGCGGAGACGTCGGCCTCGGCGGCGACCTGCCGCAGGGTGACGTGCCGGGGCATTGCGTTCCTCCTTGGCGCGGGACCGCCGCCGGAACGGCGACGACGGCGCGACGGTTGGGCGGCGGCTGGTGGCTGTTGTTGCAGGCGGTGACGGCGGCTGCGCAGCTGGTTGGTCCAGTGCCAGTCGATCTGGTCACGGAGCAGCGGGTTCCAGATCTGGTCGGTCATGCTCCCAGCCTCCCGCAAACAGTGGACACGACGTTCAGACGTCATCCCCTTTGGGCGGGCACAGCTCGCGGTACGCCTCGTGCAGTTCGGCCGCTCCGGGCACCCTCAGCGCCTCCACTGCGGTGATGACCTCGGCCGCGCGCCAGTAGTTCGAGGGGACGAGCCGCCCGCTTGTCACTGCCTCCATGGCCGCGTGCGCGGCCTCGTCTGGCTGATCGGATGCAAGGAGCGCGAGCGCCAGGTCGAGCCGCGCCGAGGCCGCACGCCGAGGCCGGGCCGGGCCGGCCGTGGGCCGCTCAAGTCGGTCGAGCACACCGCGGGCGTACGGCTCAGCCGCCGGATCGCCGAGCCACGAGAGGGTCGTGGCGATATAGGCGTCGCTTTTGGCAGGGTCGTACCGGTAATGATGCTCCGGCCGGTCGGGCATCGGCAGAGGCTCCACGAGCCGCTCGACGCGCGCCAGGGCCTCGCGGGTTTCTCGGGCCGCGCCGGTCACCCCATCGGCCGCGAGGCGCGCCCACGCCCGCCCCTCCTGCGCGGTCGCCTGAATGTACGCCGAGCTGCTCTTGGGCGCCATCTCGTGGGCGCCTCGCGCGAGCTCGACGGCCTGCCGGTAGTCGCCATCGGTGATGTGTTGCCACGCCTGCGTTTCCAGCGTCCAAGCGAGGATCTCAGGGTGCCCCACGTGTCGCGCGAGCTGAGCGGCGGTCCGCAAGCGCGCAGCGGCGGCCGGACGGCGGCCGAGGTCGACGTCGCAGGTCGCGGCGAGCAAGGACAACCAGCCTCCAACGACGACCAGGCGACGTCGCTCGGCCAGAGTCATTCGCGAGTCCATGAGCTGGGAGACGTAGGCCAGGTGTTGCCGGGTGCGGGCGAGCAACTCGCCAGGGGCCGACCTCGGGTAGGCGGACGCGAGATCGTCCACGGTCATCTCCAGCGCCACGAGCGTCTCGTCACCAACATCGGAGGTGGCGACCCTGCGCGCGAGCTCGATGGCCTCTGTCGCCTCGCCAAGGTCATCATGAACCGCAGTACGGACCGGGATCGGCTTGAGAGCGGCGAGCGCGCCGCCCGCGTGGAGCAGCTTGTCGAGCCGCTGCGCGAGGTCGACGGAGGGGGCGCGGTGGTCGTTGGCGATCCGCGAGAGATGCCCCTGATCGACCGGCACCTCCTTCGCCAGCTTGCGCAGTCTGGTGCCCCGCTCGGTCATGAGCTGCCGCAGCTTCTCGCCGAAGGTCATCGCCTCACCCGCTTCGCCCCGGGTTGACAGTTGTGGTGATGCATTCGATGCGGGAAGACCGCATCATCCCCCTGGAGGCAAAGCGCGGCGCTCGTGGTGCAGCTGCTCGGCGAACTCGGCCACCGCCGCCTCGCCCGCGAACCGCTCCGCCAGCAGCCCGTGTAGCTCCGCCGCCCGCGGCAAGAGATCCCCGGATCGTCGGGCCGGTGCCAACGCCGCTCGCCCGTACGTCAGCGCTCCGTCAAGCTGCCCGTGGCGCCCGGCGACGAGGGCCAGGTCCAGATTCGCCATGGCGTACCGCATCGGCCAGCGCACCGAGCCGTCCGACTGCCGGCACTGCGTGATGACCTCGTTTGCGTGCTCACGCGCGGCGTCGTCCTGGCCGAGCATGGTGTAGATCGTCGAGCAGTAGAACTCGTACTTGTCGTGATCGAACACGAAGTGGTGTTCGGGATGGTCGGGCCGCGGCAGCTGGTCAAGGATCTTCCGGCCGACACGCAGCGCCTCGGCGGCCCGTTGGTCGCCCATACGGGCGTATCCACGGCCCGCTTGCAGGGTCAGTTGCACCGCGGCGTTGGACACTCCCGCATGGCGAACTCCAGCCTCGCTGTAGGCCACCACGTCGTCATAGCGGCGTTCAACCAGGGCGAACCATGCGGCGATCTCCCAGGACCAGCCGATCAGCTCGCCGTGCCCAGCCTGTTCTCCCATGCGCCTCGCCATGCGCCGCGCCATCTCGGCGGCGGCCTGCTCGCCGTCGTCGTAGAACGCGCACGCCAGCAGAGCGGCGAGCCACCCCGTACGTACGAGCAACTCGCGGTGCTCGGCGAGCGTGGTCCGGCCGTCCAGCAGGCGCAGCAGCCGCTCCATGTGCGTTTTGCCGCGCATGCACAGCTGGTCAGGCGAGACACTGGGATAGTCGCGACACAGCCGGTCCACCGCAACGTCGATCATCTCCAGCGCGGCGGGGCCGAGGTCGGATGCCTCGGCTCGCTGCATCATGTCGATGAGGTCGCGGTCGGTGGCAGTGAGAGGCGACGACGGTTTGAGGGCCGCCAGCTCGCCGCCCGCGTGGAGCAGCTTGTCGAGCCGTTGCGCGAGGTCGACGGAGGGGGCGCGGTGGTCGTTGGCGATCCGCGAGAGATGCCCCTGATCGACCGGCACCTCCTTCGCCAGCTTGCGCAGGCTGGTGCCTCGCTCGGCCATGAGCTGCCGCAGCTTCTCACCGAAGGTCATCGCCTCACCCGCTTCGCCCCGGGTTGACCTAGTTGCCGTAATGCCTGTCGCCGAGTGGCAACGGCGCAACATCTCCACCGTAACCGCACAGCCCGGAAGCGTGACGGGTGACGCGAACAGACGGCCCTCGGCCGGCGGGCGAACGCCGGTGGTCCGAGGGCCTGACCGGAGGTGAGTCCGGCTATGACGACGGTAGCGGAACGCAGCGCGCGGCGGTCTCGATGAAGATCTCGCCCGCTGTCACAACCCTGTACGCCTGGGACGTCCCCGCCGTACGCACAGGCCGCGTCACCGACGACCGCCGCACCGCGATGGACCACGTCGAAGACGCGCTACGCCGTGCGCCCGTGGGACGACCTGCGAGATACGCGCGGTCGCGCTCTCTCCGCGCGGCGACATCGCGTACATCGACCTCAACATCGTTGCGGTCGCCCACCATGCGCGCGACGGCATCACCTGGGACGAGCCATGAAGACCACCGATCATCTCGACGCACTCGGCCAGGTCCTCGCGCTGCACGGGATCTCCGGTCGTCCGCGCTACGACCAGGAGCCCGCGCGGCTACGTGTGTTCCTGCCGAACACGCCCCGGTTCGGCGACAGCGTCAACGTGGGTACCGGCCCGGACGGGGAACCGTGGTTCATCTCCTCCACCGGGGCGGCGATGGCGCCGGTGTGGGATCTGCCGTGCGCGGCCGAACGCATCGCCGGGCAGCTGACCGCCTACCTGCCCCTCGCGCAGCGCCTCGCGGTGGGCAAGCCCATCCCGCGAAGCAGGCTGCGCCGGCTCGTGGAGGCGCTCATCAGGCCGGCGATGTGATGTCGCCGGAGGAGGCCGCGCGGCGAGAGAGGGCGATCAAGACGCTTGCGGATGAGTTGCGGGTGCGTGGCTGGCATGTGCCGCAGGCCGGGGCGTGGATGTGGGTTGCGCGGGTCCGGTCGGGCCCCGGTCGTGAGATCGGTGTCATCCGCGACGGATTCGTGTGGCAGAAGGGCGGCTGCTACATCCGGCCGTCGTTCGCGCCGGTCGATGACATCCCGCACGCCGCGGACATGGTTGACAAAGAGTTGAGCTGCCTGAAGGCCCGCCCGCATCAGTCCAGGGCGTTTTCAATTACCCTCGAATATCACCTTCCCCAGCGGTTTCTCGGGCACCATTACTAACGTTCATAAACGCGGGTCAGGGCGGAAACTCGGCGTCTTGCAGCGAGGCGATCGTTACCTTACGCTCAAGCACACACGATCATGCATCGTGCAGATGATCGTTGAGCCGGTCAGGGTGATGCCTCGTGCTCCGGGTGGACGTTCACAATCACTTCACTCCGCCAGAAATCGTGGCCGATGCACGGCGCGGGAACGGCATCGACGGCCTGCGCGTCGAGCGGGACGATGGCGTGGAATGGATGGTCCACCAGCGGTTCCGCTGGCAGTTGCAACCGACCTTCTACGACCTGGAGGCCCGGCTGCAGGCCATGGACAAGCTGGGCGTCGATCTGGCGCTGATCTCTATGGCCCCGCCGCTGTTCATGTACTGGGTGGCGGACACGAGCGCGCTCGTGGACCTCTGCCGGCAGGCCAATGACGAGCTCGCGGCCTTCGCTGCGGCCTCGGACGGCCGGATCGAGGCGGTCGCCACGCTCCCGATGAGCGATCCGGACGCGGCGGTCACGGAGCTGCGCCGGGCCATCGGTGAACTGGGTCTGAAGGGCGCCCAGATCGGCCCGAGCGTCGAGGATATGCCGATCGACGACCCCGCCGTACGACCCGTTCTGGCGACGGCGGCCGAGCTCGGCGCGCCTGTGATCCTGCACCCGTACCACGTCGGCCCGCGCCCCGGGCTCACCGACTACTACCTGTACAACCTCGTCGGCAATCCGCTGGAGTCGACGGTCGGGGCGGCTCGGTTGATCTTCGGCGGGGTGCTCGACGAGCTCGACCGGCTCAAGGTCCTCCTCATCCATGGCGGCGGCTACCTGCCGTACCACATCGGCCGGCTGGACCGCGGCCATCTGATCCGGGCCGAGAACAAGGGGTGCCGGCACGCGCCGTCCGCCTACCTGCGCCGCTTCTGGTACGACACGATCGTGCACGGCGCCGGGCCCCTGGAGTTCCTCATCCAGCAGGTCGGGGTGGACCGGGTGGTCTACGGCACCGACTTCCCGTTCGGCATGAGCGGCGGCTCGCTCCTGGAGCAGCTCGACGGGGTGGCCATCGGCGACTCCGACCGTGCCAGGGTCGCCGGGGGCAACGCGGCCGACCTGTTCGGGCTCGGCGACGGGACCTGAGGCGTCCGCTCCGTCCCGTCTGGAAACACGGGAACACTCGAATCACACCCGCCACAAATGGGCGCATAATTCCCAATTATATTTTACTGCAAATGCGCGCGGAATAAGAGACGCATGGCCACGTACGGCCAGGGCGAATCCAGGCGGCCGACTCCGTCGAACTCAACGTATAACACCATTGCTCCAGGTCAACCTATCAAGTCAGGAGCCTGTGGCAACGTCCGGTGAGGCGCGACAGTAGCCAATTACACTTGGTGCCTTGCTCGACACAACTCACGTTGATAACATCGCTCGCAATTCGAACCGGGGGAGGTCTCATGAATGGGAGGTCTCGCGATCGCCTGAGCCTGAACGCGGAAGCTGTTACCCCCGCTGTCGGCTTCGACGTTTCAATCAATGGCTCCGTGCATCGGCTCTGGCTGAAACTGGAATCATACAATCCGTACGATTCCATCAAGAGCCGCACGGCATATTCGCTATGGCAGGACGTAGCGAATGAGGTGGATCCGAATATCGGCATCATCGAGTCCACATCGGGAAACCTCGGTGTGGCACTGGCGGCCATCGCCGCCGAGCATGACGTACCGTTCACCGCGGTCGTGGACATCCGGAGCAGCGGGTCGGTGGTGGAGACCATCAGCGCCCTGGGAGGCCGCGTCAAGGTGATCGACCGGCCGGACGGCACCGGCGGATATCTGCTCAACCGGCTCCGCTACATCAAGGCACAGATCCGCGCTCGCCCTCGGCTGATCTGGACGAACCAGTACGCCAATCCGGCGAATCCCCGGGCCCACGCCCTCGGTACGGCTCCCGAACTCCGAGCGCAGATCCCGGAACCGGCCTGCGTCCTGGTGGCGGTGTCGACCGGGGGCACACTGGCGGGTTTCCGCGACTATGTCGCAGAGGCAAATCCGGACTGGGAACTGATCGGCGTGGACGTCAACGGATCGGTCGCCCTCGGCGGGGCGAGCGGCGAGCGCCCGTTGCCCGGAATCGGGTCCAGCAGGCGGTCGGAGTTCCTGGCTCAGGGATATCGGCCGACCGTGCGGGTCACCTCGACGGAGGCCGTGAGCGCCTGTCTGTGGTTGATGGAATCCGCCGGTATCGGCGTGGGCGCGAGTTCGGGGGCTCTGGTGGCCGCCGCGCTGCGGCTCCTGCGGGCCGACCCACGGCGGCGCTCCGTCGTGTGCGTCTGCGCGGACGGCCCCGGCCACTATCTGGACACCGTTTACTCGTCACGCTGGCGGGAGGTGCAGCGGCTCGACCTGGTCGACGTCGCCCGCGGGGTCGAGATCGTACCCGCCGAGATCGCGCCCGCCGAGACGCCCATCGAGATCGCACCTGTCGACCGGCCGCCGTCGGACGCGGAGGTGGCACATCCGTCGGCGGCGCGCGCGGTGGCGGCGCCATGATCGGGGGGTCCGGGAAGCGAAGCTGGTACGAGCGTGCCGGGGTGCGGACGGGGCCGCGACGCCTGCTGGGTGACGAGCTCGGCACCGGGCGGTTGTTCTTCCCGCCGGACCTGGTGCCGTACTGGGACCATCCGCGGGTGCGCGAGCTCCCGGAGCGTACGCGCGGCGAGATCCTGGCCCGGCACCTTTTCCACTACCTCGAATTCACGACGCATTTCGAGACCCGCGTGGTCAACCGGGCTACCGATCGCATCGCCGGGGGGCGCTGCGGAATCGATGTCGATCCCGAGACCCGGCTGAACGCTTATCGCATTTATTGCGATGAAGGCTACCATTCCCTTTGCAGTCTCGATGTCATCGCACAGGTTTCCGCCGCCTCTGCGGTCGCCGTGGTGCCCTATGACTTCGAGCCGTTCCTGACCCGGTTGGACCAGGTCGGGCAGCGAGCTCTGCCCGATGCTCCCGCGCTGGCCCAGCTGCTTCAGGTCGTGGTGTTCGAAACGTTGATCACCGCGATTCTGAAGGACATTCCACAGAACCCGAGAGTCCTGACGATCGTTCGTGACACGGTGCGGGAACACGCCAAGGACGAAGGCTGGCACCACGTCTTCTTCTCGCAGTTCTTTCGCGAACTGTGGGCACAGCAGTCCCGCGCATCGCGTCGCCGTATCTCCCGATGTCTCCCTGGGCTGATCCGGTCCAGCCTGCTGCCCGAACAGGCGCCGGTACGGGCCTCGCTGACCAGAGCGGGCCTCGGAGCCGAGGCGGTGGAGGAGATCATGCGCGACACCTATTCCCATGAACGGGTCAACACCGGTATCCGCGCCGCCTCCCGGCACACGATGCGGCTCTTCGAAGAGACCGGCGTCCTGGGCGTTCCCGGCGCCTCGGACGCCTTCGCGGCGGCCGAACTGCTGAGCTGACCGCCACGGCGGCGGACGAAGCCCCCCACCACCCCACGGACGATGCCCTATGGACGAATCCCACGCATGGCAAGGCCCCAAGGACGAGCAGGGGTTGTTCTCGCTGGCCGAGCTGGAACCCCCTCTGATCAAGAATCTCGCCGCCCGGTCGGTCGAGTTGTTCCGCGACGGCACCGCGCACGACCGGCCGCTCGACGGCCGCGTCGTCGGAGTGCTGTTCGCCATGACCTCCACCCGGACCCGCACCGCGTTCACCGTCGGCGCCATCCGCCTCGGCGCCGTCCCGGTCACCTTCGGCCCGGGCGACCTGCAGCTCAACACGGGCGAAGCGGTCGGGGATACCGGACGGGTGCTGGGCTCGATGCTCGACGCCCTGGTCGCCCGTACAGCAGGACCGGTCGACGACCTGCGCGAGCTGTCACGCCAGGGCCGGTTCCCCGTCATCAACGCCATGGCCGACCAGGAGCACCCCAGTCAGGGGGTGTGTGACCTCGCCACGCTCCACCTGGTCTTCGGCGACCTGGAGGGCATCCGGCTGCTCTATGTCGGCGAGGGCAACAACACGGCCGTAGCCCTCGCCCACGGTCTCGCCGGAATGCCGAACGCACAGGTCACCTTCGCTACGCCGACCGGGTACGGCGTGCCTGCCGGCGAGCTGAACGCCGCGAAGCGGCGAGCCGAGGCGGTCGGCGCGCGCGTCGAACAGATCCACGACCTCGCGCTGGCCCCCGGGGAGGTCGATGTCGTCTACACGACCCGATGGCAGACCACCGGCACCCGGAAACCCGACCCCGCCTGGCGCGAGGTCTTCCGGCCCTTCTACGTGGACCACAACCTGATGGCCCGCTGGCCCGACGCGCTGTTCATGCATGACCTGCCCGCCCACCGGGGCGACGAGGTCACCGGCGACGTCCTCGACGGCCGCCGGTCGCTCGCCTGGACGCAGGCATCGATGAAGCTGTTCAGCGCGATGGCGATTCTGGAATGGGCGGCCGGATCACGATGACCACGACGTCTGACGAATCGAGGGCTCCCATGCCGGTCATCTCGCGCGTGTTCGGCCACCGCCACCTGCGGGCGAGCGATCTCATCCGGCCCGCGGCCGCACAGGTCTTCTTCGAGCCGCCCGACACCGAGCTCGGAGTCTGGGTGGCCCAGGACCTCATGACCCCCGGCTGCTCGGTGCTGGATCTCGGGTCGGGCAGCGGCGCCGCGGCGGCCGCGATCGCCCGTGCCGGTGCGGCGCGGGTCCACGGCATCGATGACTGCGCCGAGACGGTCGCCTGGGCGTCACAGCATTACGCGTCCCGCGATGACGACCCGCGCGTCACCTTCGCGCGCGGGAACTTCGCCGCGATGTCCAGCGAGGAGCTGCTGGCGACGGTGCCCGGCACGCTTCCCCGGCCGCTCGTCGTGACCAGCAACCCACCGTACGTCCCCCTCACCGCACGGGCCGCCGAGCTGCGACCGTCCATCAGCGGAGGGACCGACGGCCTGAGATGGGCGTCAGCGATCATCGGCCATGCCCGTTCGCTCCAGACCGACCTCGGGTTCACCATCGGCAGCTACTCCAGTCCCCGCGAGGCGGTACGGCTGCTTGAGTCGGCCGGCTATCGCGTCCATGCCGTCACCCTGTGCCCGCTGCCCCTAGGCGCTTTCACCCAGGACAACATGGAGCAGGTGCTCGCCCTGGAGGAGCAAGGTGAGGCCGTACTCTGGCGCACCGCCCCCAAGGAGTTCGCCAGAGACGGGCTCGCCTACTTCATCGTTGGCCTGGCCTGCCACTGGACGGGAGGCGCCAACGACCGCTCCGCCGACGGCCGCCCCAAGGAGAACGGCCTGACGGGCGAAGGGCTCCTGCACCTGTTGCGGACGGCGGCCCGCTCGCACGTCCCGCGGCTGGAGGCCCTGGACGAGCGGCTCCCGAACGGGTGGGCGGGGCCGCTCCGGGTGCTCGACCTGCCGGTGCCCAACGAACGCCACCACTGGTGATCGAGAGGATGCCGTGAGCACGCACGCACTCGTCTCGCCGGTCAGCGTCACCGACGGCGCGGTGACGCACGATGTGGACTTCATCCGTCCGCAGCTTCGGAGCACGGGCCTTCGGCGGATCGTCCTGCACGCCGGCGTTCAGATCAACGGCGCTCCGCACCTCGGCACGAACGTCATGCAGACCTCCGCCTTCCTGCTCGCCGCGGCGGCCAGGGACCGGTTCGGCGTCGACGTCGGCCTGCGGTTCGGCGCTCTGGACAACGCCCCGTTCGAGACACGCGCCAGCCCGCGGACCGGAGCCGTCTATCAGCGGTCGTTCCACCATGCACTGGGCGCCACCGAGGTGGAGCGGCTGACGAGACACTTCTACGGCGACCTGTTCGAAACGCTGTCGGCGGTCACCGGCGTCCCCTACGAGATCGAGACCTATACCGCTCAGCAGGCACAACGCGCCTTCCGGGAGGAGTTCCTCGCCTCGCTGGCGAAGATGGACCGCCTGCGCTGGGTGCTGGCCCCCTCGCACGGGAACGCCCCGACGAGCCATCCGTGTCCGCGGTGCGGCTGGTCGGAGAAGTCCGGCGACCACACCGAGTTGCTGGCGGCCGATCTCCATCGAGCGTCCTTCTCCGCCGTCTGCGTCGATCACGGGAGGTTCGAGGTCGACGTCACCCCGGAGTCGCCCGCCTACATCGGCCTCACGACCCTGCATCGCAACCTGGTCAAGGAACGCGTGGCGGCACGGGACGCCGCCGCGCTCCCGGTGATCGTCAAGGGCGCGGACTGGGCCACCGGCTGCCGGCTCCTGGACGAGGCGTTCATGACGTGGTCGGGCTCGGTGCCGCCGCCACGGATCTTCACTCCCGTGGTGCTCTCCGACTCCGGCGCGAAGCTGTCCAAGACCCTCATCAACGCCGGTACGGCCGACCTTTCGGCCGAGACCGAGCCCTGGATGCTCGACGCCACCAAGTGGAACGGCACGGTGCCGCGGTACGCGCAGACCCTTGTCGGGCTCGTCTCGCTGATGCTCTCCGACCCGCGGCACTTCGAGCGCGGTTACACCACCCGCGAGGTGGCCCGGCTCATCAGCCGGGGCGACATCTCGACCATGACGACCGCGTCCGGCGGCAGCCGCTCCTGAAGCAGAAGGCCTCCCGCCATTGCCGCAGAAGGCCGCCCGCCGGTGCAGCAGAAGGCCTCCCGCCATCGGGGCAGGAGGCCTCCTGTCACTTCTTGCGCTGGGCGTAGACCACGCCGCCAAGGCACAGCACACCCCCGGCGATGGCCAGCCACTCCGGGACCTCGCCGAGGAACAGCCAGCTCAGCAGCACGGCGAACGGGGCGACCAGGTAGGTCATCGCGCCCATGCGTCCGGCGGTGGTGCGCGCGAGGGCGTACGCCCACGTCGTGAAGGCGAGCGCGGTCGGCAGCACGCCGAGATACACCGTCCACGCGATCGTTTCGCCGTCTGCGTCGCCGAGCTCGCCGATCAGTTGCGGCGCGAACGGCAGGCAGACGACGCTACCGATGACGCATCCGAGCCACGTCACCGTCAACGCCGAGGTGTCCTTCAGGAGCGGCTTCTGCAGGATCACGCCGCACGCGTACGCCATGGCCGCCAGCACGCAGAGCAAGGAGCCGATCGCCGCCGAGGAACTGTGGCCCAAAGTGGCCAGGCCGATAAGAATCGCCCCGCTGAAGGCGATCCCGCCGCCGATCAGCAACGGTCGCGGAAAGCCCTCGCCCAGCAGCAGGCCGGCCAGCACCGCGATGAAGATCGGGCCCAAACTGATGAGCATGGACGCGGTTCCGGCGTCGATGCGCTGCTCCGAGGCATTGAGCGCGATGTTATAGAAGCCGAACCAGATAATGCCGTACGCCAAGAGCCGCGGCAGTTGCGCCCGCGATGGAACGGAACCCCTCCGGTAGAGCACGATTACACCCAGAATGAGGGCCCCGATGAAAAGCCGCCCGAGGGTCAGCGGGCCCGCTGATATATCCCGGCCGGCCGCTCTGATCCCGACGAAGGCCGAGCCCCAGAGCACGACTGTGACCAGCGCGGCCGTCAGTGCGAGGCGTTCCTCGGTGTCCGGGACGGGTGGCGTGCCCGCTTTTTCGGTGGCCATGAGTCCTCCTCAATCACTGGCGGGCTTATGGGCACCGGCAGCAGATCGATGGACACGGAGAAGGCGGGATGACCGCACTCCGCGTCGCCCGTGGAATATGGGCCGGTCGGCCGACGGCCATGAACGATGACCGAAACTCCCCGGCCTGACACCATGCTGGAGCCGCCACACTTGACCGTACCGTTTTTGACAACCTTCGTGAAGCGGCCTACATCGGACGCGGTAAAAGTGTGCGGAAGTGCGCGGGCTTGGGTCAGAGTCGTGCGGCCAGGGCCTCCAGTAGCTCGACCTGTTCGTCCGCGGTGAGGGGGCGGAGGTTGAGGACGATATGGGTCTCGTCGGCGCCCAGAGCGCGAGACCGTTCCAGGCCGTCGAGGGCGGCTTCGACGAAGGCCGTCTCGGAGATCTCGGCTCCGGGCAGGAGCGGGATCGTGTTCACCACCACGGTGCCGGTCCCGCCCGCGTCCCGGTACCAGTTGATCTGGGTACGCGTGTCGTCCCAGTTCACGGCGGTGGTGATGAAGCCGTCCCCGGTGAGGGAGTCCGATGAGGGAGTCCGGAGGTGGGTCGGAGCGCCCTGGAGGATTTTGCGGTCGTGCGCCGGAGATATTTTCGGTCTGGACGTCAAAACCGCGTCGTCGGCTCCGACTCATCGGCGAGCGGGGCCACCCGGCACACCGCACGATCCGCGAAGGAGACGACGTGCAGTTCCTGTTGATCATGCACATGAACCCCCAGATCTTCGAGGCCCTCACCGAGGAGGAGCGGCAGGAGGTGATGTCCGGCCACGGCGCGTTCATCGAGACGATCAAGAAGAGCGGCGAGATGATCGACACCGTCGCGCTGGCCGACCCGTCGCAGAGCGCCGTGGTCCGGGTCCGCGACGGCGCCCCGGCGGTGACCGACGGCCCGTACCTGGAGGCCAAGGAGTTCCTCGGCGGCTACTACCTGGTCGAGTGCGAGAGCAAGGAGCGCGCCTACGAGCTGGCCGCGATGATTCCGGACGCGGGCGTCGACGGCATGGGGATCGAGGTGCGCCCGGTGATGTTCCGGGACGCGCCACGGGGCTGACCGCGGTGAAGTTCGTCCTGACCCTCTACCGGGACCCTCCCTGGGACGATCGCGACCACGAGGAATTCCTGACGGCGGCCCGGGAGGCCGGAGAGCTGGTCGGCGTCCTGGTGCCGGCCGACCCGTCCACCAGCGCCGTCGTACGGGTCCGGGGCGGCGTGACCACCGTGACGGACGGGCCGTACCTGGACACCGGCGACCAGGCCGGCGCGCACTACCTGCTGGACTGCGACGACCGTGACCGCGCCGTGGAACTGGCCGGACTGCTGCCCGCGCGCGCGGTCGAGGTACGGCCGCTGATGGGCGCCGCGGGGATGGAGATGTGAGCACGCCCGACCGGATCGGGGACCTGCTGCGCACGCTCGCGCCGCAGGTCCTCGGCGTGCTCCTGCGCCGGTACGGCGGGTTCGAGGAGTGCGAGGAGGCCGTCCAGGACGCGCTCCTGGCCGCCGCCACGCAGTGGCCCGAACAGGGCGTCCCGGACAGTCCCCGCTCGTGGCTGGTCACGGTCGCGTCCCGCCGCGTGGTCGACCAGGTGCGCAGCGAGACCGCGCGGCGGCGCCGCGAGATCGAGGCCGCCGTCCGGGACGCGTCCGACGCCGGCATCGTGGCCGCGCCCGGCGAGGACGCGCCGGCCGACCGGGACGACACGCTCACGCTCCTGTTCCTGTGCTGCCATCCCACGCTGACGCCCGCCTCCCAGGTCGCGCTCACGCTGCGCGCCGTCGGCGGTCTCACCACCGCCGAGGTGGCGCAGGCGTTCCTGGTCCCCGAGGCGACGATGGCCCCGCGGATCAGCCGCGCCAAGCAGAAGATCAAGGCGGCGGGCGCGACGTTCACCCCGCCGGCCGACCAGGAGCGGCTGGACGCCGTGCTGCAGGTCCTCTACCTGATCTTCAACGAGGGGTACGCCGCCAGTTCGGGTCCCGACCTGCGGCGCGGCGAGCTGACCGGCGAGGCGATCCGGCTCACCCGGATGGTGCACCGGTCGCTGCCGGGTGACGGCGAGGTGGCCGGGCTGCTGGCGCTGATGCTGCTGACCGACGCCCGCCGCGCCGCCCGCACCGATACCGACGGCCGCCTGGTGCCGCTGGCCGAGCAGGACCGCGCCCGCTGGGACCGCGCCATGATCGACGAGGGTGTGGCGCTGGTCAGCGAGGCGATGGCGTCCTCGCCGCTCGGCCCGTACCAGCTCCAGGCGGCGATCGCCGCGCTGCACGTCCAGGCCCCGCGCGTCGAGGACACCGACTGGGAGCAGATCCGCGTCCTGTACCGCATCCTGTCGCGCATCGCGCCCAATCCGATGGTCACGCTCAACCACGCCGTCGCGGTCGCGATGACGCGCGGGCCCAAGGCCGGGCTCGACCTGCTCGCCGACCTGGACGACGACCCGCGGATGGCGCGCCACCATCGCCTGTACGCCGTCCGTGCCCATCTCCTTGAGATGGCAGACGACCACGACGCCGCGCGCGAGAACTACGAACGCGCGGCCCGGCTCACCACCAGCCTCCCCGAGCAGCGCTACCTGCGGGATCAGGCGTCCCGCCTCACCACGGCGGACCGGCGCTGAGATCTCGTCAGCCGGACGCGCGGAAGTAGGAGGGGTGACGCGGCGCCAACGTCTGGGTGACCCGGCGTAGTCGTTCCTCGTCGATGGTGTCGCCGCCCTGCGTCACGGTAACGAGCGCATGGTCCTTGCGAGCGATGTAGACGACGTTCCTGGGGTCGTCTGAGCGCCGCCACAGGTCCGGTCCGGCGGCCACGCAGGACTGGTCGGGGGCGTAGGCGTCGTCCCAGTTGCAGCGCTTGGGCGGCGCGAAGCGGGCCGGAAGGTGGTAGACGCCCACGCTGATGGAGGACGTGGCGACGGTGTAGTCGTCGGTTCCCGGAGACGGCGAGGCCAGGCGGGCGGGCAGCAGCGTGTAGCGGAACGTGGGGCCGGAGCGAGAGGCGTCCTTGACCACGTATCCGGGCAGGTCGGGGCCCAGCAGCGGGACACCGGCGTCGCCCAGATAGTCGTCGCGCGCGCCCTGCGCCCTGTCGTCCTGGTAGGCGGCGGCGAGCCGGGAGGCGGGCAGCAGCGCCACGATGGCGACGACCCCGGCGATCCGCCACGGCAGCGCCATCCCGCGCCCGCACACCAGGGCGGCCGCCGCGAAGCCGACGAAGGGGGACAGCATCAGCAAGCTGGGCGTGGTGATGTTGGGACGTGCCTGCGTCGCCAACCAGCCGGTGAGGATGGACGCGACGGTGCCGAGCGCCGCCGCCGGCAGGGCCGGGCGAACGCCCACCAGCCACAGCGCGGGCCAGGACGCGACCGCGGCCCCGGTCAGGCATGCGAGCACGATCAGCATGACCTCCGCCATGCAGCCCAAGCCACCCTCCCGGCAGGGGAACGCCGCCGACACCGCCACGGCCGCCAGCGCCCCGACCAGGGCGAGCCCGGTACCGACGATCCCCGCCAGCAGTGGCCGGAGCGCGGCAGGTGGTTCCCGACGAAGATTCACATCACCGACTGTGGCAGGCCATGCCGAACGCGGCCTGAGTACGCGTACTCAACTCGGACCGTCGAACGGGCTCAGGGGCGGAGGTATGGGGCGGCGTATGGGGCGGGCTGATTCGAGCGCATCGGAGGACCCCGGCTGGTTCCCGCCCGAAATCAGCGTTTCCGCTGTGCCCTTTTGGCTGGTCCGGTTCCCTGGCTGGACCGGTTGGTTGCGCCCCGATCCGGGCGAAATTTGGTCCTTGCTCACCGTCTGAAGTGCGGTTACGTTCCCAATAATTAGTACAGTTTCCTAATTATTGAAGGGGACTGGGATGGCCGCACGTCGCTCCCCGCTCCGGACGATCATCGCCGGATGTGCCGCGTTCCTCCTGACTCTCGCCCTCGCCCCCGCCGCCACCGCCACCGCGCTCACGCGTGCCGCGGACCCGACCGCCGCCTGCCGGACCGTCCAGGAATGGGGGAACGGCGCCCAGTACACCTGCACCGTCACCAACGGCGGCGGCACCGCCATGTCGAGCTGGAAGCTGGAGTTCGACCTGGCCTCCACCACGCGGGTGGGCTCGTATTGGGACGCCGTGCTCACCAGTTCCGGCGACCACCACTCGTTTGCCAATCGCACCTACAACGGCACGATCGCGCCGGGCGGCTCTGCCTCGTTCGGGTTCCTGGTGTCGTTCACCGGCACCTTGAGCGGGCCACAGAACTGCAAGCTCAACGGCCAGCCGTGCGCGGGCGGCCCCCAGGACGTCCCGCCGAGTGCTCCTGGCAACCTGCGCACCACCGAGGTCACCGCCACGTCGGTCTCGCTGGCCTGGGACGCCGCGACCGACGACCGGGGCATCAAGAACTACGACGTGCTGAACGGCACCGCCGTCGCGGCCACCGTCACCGGCACCACCGCGACGATCAGCGGGCTGACGGCGGGCACCCGCTACACCTTCGCCGCACGCGCCCGCGACACCGCCGATCAGCTGTCCCCGGCCGGCAATGCCGTCACCGTCACCACGCCCGGCAGCGGCGAGGACACACCGCCGACCAAGCCCGGTGGGCTGCGCATCACCGGGACCAGCGGCAACTCGGTCTCGCTGGCCTGGACCGCCGCCACTGATGACCACGGTGTGACCGGATACGACGTGCTGCAGAACGGCTCGGTGGTGCAGTCGGTGACCGGCACGACCGCCACCGTCGCCGGGCTGGCGACGGGAAGCTACCGGTTCGCCGTGCGCGCCAAGGACACCATCGGCCAGAACTCCGCGCCCAGCGACGAGGTGACCGCCACCGTAGGGCCGGGCACCGGCGGTTGCCGCCCCGACGGGCTCTACCAGACGCCAGGCGTCACGCCTCCGTACTGCCAGATCTATGACAACGACGGCCGGGAGAAGATGGGCTCCGGCCACCCGCGCCGTTCGATCGGCTACTTCACCGGATGGCGGGACGGGAAGAACAACGCGCCGCGCTACCTCGCCAGCGATATCCCGTGGAACAAGCTGACGCACATCAACTACGCGTTCGCGCACATCGACGGCCAGAACAAGGTCTCGGTCGGCGGCGACCTGCCCGCCAACCCGGCGATCGGGATGCAGTGGCCGGGCGTGCAGGGCGCGGAGATGGACCCGGCGTACCCGTACAAGGGCCATTTCAACTTGCTCAACAAGTTCAAGAAGCAGCATTCGAACGTCAAGACGCTGGTCTCGATCGGCGGCTGGGCCGAAAGCGGCGGCTACATCGATGACAGCGGCAAACGCGTCGCCTCCGGCGGCTTCTACACGATGACCGACAGCCAGGCGAGCATCAACACCTTCGCCGATTCGGTCGTCGCGTTCCTGCGCCAGTACGGATTCGACGGCGCGGACATCGACTACGAGTACGCCACCTCCATGAAGTACGCGGGTCACCCCGACGACTTCACCTTCTCCAACCCGAGACGCGCCAAGCTGATGGCCGGTTACGTGGCGCTGATGAAGACGCTCCGCGAGAAGCTGGACGCGGCGAGCGCGGCCGACGGCAAGTACTACATGCTGACCGCCGCCGTCTCGGCCTCCGGCTGGATCCTGCGAGGGCATGACAGCTACCAGGTCGTGCCTTACCTGGACTACGCCAACATCATGACCTACGACCTGCACGGATCGTGGAACCACTTCGTCGGCCCCAACGCCGCGTTGTACGACGACGGTAAGGACAACGAGCAGGTCGAAGGCGCGGTCTACAGCACCTACGGCATGGGATACCTGAATACCGACTGGGCTTACCACTACTTCCGTGGCGCGATGCAGCCCGGCCGCATCAATATCGGCCTGCCCTTCTACACCCGCGGATGGCAGAACGTCACCGGCGGCACGAACGGGCTGTGGGGCAAGGCCGCGCTACCCGACCAGACGAAATGCCCCCCAGGCACCGGCAGCACAGTGGGCTCCACGACCCCGTGCGGCAACGGAGCCGTTGGTATCGACAACCTCTGGCATGACCTCGACAACAACGGCAAGGAAATGGGCTCGGGCAGCAATCCGATGTGGCACGCCAAGAATCTCCAGCAGGGAATCCAGGGCAGCTACATCCGGGACTACGGGCTTGACCCGGACAACGACCCCCAGGACCGGCTAACCGGAACCTACAGCCGCCAGTACGACAGCACCATGAGGGCGCCGTGGCTGTGGAACAGCACCAAGAAGGTGTTCCTGTCGACCGAGGACGACCAGTCGGTGGCCGCCAAGACCCAGTACGTGGTCGACAAGGGCATCGGCGGCGTCATGTTCTGGGAGCTCGCCGGTGACTACGCCTGGGACCAGTCCCGCAACGGCGGCCAAGGCGAACACTTCATGGGCACGACGTTGACCACGCTGATCGACGAGAAGCTCAGGACCGCGGGCCCGTACCAGAACCGCAAGTCCGACCACGCCATGCCCCCCGACCTCCTCAACGTGAAGGTCGACCTGGTCAACTTCCCGGTGGGCGACGCCAACTACCCCATCACCCCGACGATGCGGATCACCAACAACTCGGGCCAGGCCATTCCGGGCGGAGCCGTCTTCAAGTTCGACTTCGGCACCTCCGCCCCCTCCTCGATGACCCAGCAATCCGGCTGGACCCTGTCCGTCCAGGCCGGCCACACCGGCAACAACGTCGGCGGCCTCAAGGGCGACTTCCACCGGGCGACCCTCACCGTCCCCGCCTCCACGAGCATCCCCAACGGCGGCACCGCCAACGTCGCCCTGAGCTATCGGCTCCCCATCTCCACCCCGTCCAACTTCACCCTCACCTTCGGAGGCAAGTCCTACGCCCTGACGCAGGACCATCCGACAACCGCCTCAGTAGGCGGCACCCGCCGCTGACCACGCCCCGCCATTGACCCCGCCCCCCGCCACCGATCCATAACCCGCCGTCAGGCGCACACCAAGCGCCGCTACCGGGACCCACGGAAGGCGTGCACCACACCCGCACGCACACGACATTCCGCGTCCTCTCGCTCCCTGTTCCCAACCCCCCACCCCCACGAAGGAGGAGGCATGGAGCACAAACACCAGTTCGCCGTGACAGGGCTGATCGTCGCAGCGGGCGGCCTCGTCGCCGCTCTCGCGATCCCCGCCCTGGCCTCACCGGCGCCCGACGGCGCCACGCCGATGGCCGCTTCCGGGCAGGACGCCGAGATGATCTCGGCTCTCCAGCGCGACCTGGGCCTGACCGCCGACCAGGCACGCGCTCGCCTGGAGACCGACGACCGCGCCGGCCGTATCGAACGGGCGATGCGCTGGGACCTCGGCTCCCGCGCGTTCGGCGGCGCCTGGGTCGCGAACGACGGCTCGCGGGTCGTCGTCGCGACCACCGACGCGTCGAAGGCCGCCAAGATCCGGGCGTCCGGCGCCGAGGTGAAGCTCGTCCAGCGCAGCGAAACCGACCTCACCGTCGCCAAGAGAACGCTTGACAACCGCTCTGGCTCGGCTCCCAAGACCGTGCCCGGCTGGTACGTCGATGTCGCCGCCAACAGGCTCGTCGTGCTCGCCCACGCGGGTGCCGAGCGCGCGGCCAAGCGGTTCGTGGCGGCGAGCGGCGTCGACGCCGGCGCCGTGCAGATCGTCCGGTCGCAGGAGAAGCCCCGCCCGTTGATCGACGTCATCGGCGGAAACGCGTACTACATCGGTGGCGGCACCCGATGCTCCATCGGGTTCTCCGTCAACGGCGGTTTCGTCACGGCCGGGCACTGCGGCAACACCGGCGCGCGCACCACGCAGCCGAGCGGGACGTTCCGGGGTTCCAGCTTCCCCGGCAACGACTACGCGTGGGTTCAGGTCGACGCGGGCAACACTCCCCGTCCCCTGGTGAACCGCTACCCCGGCACCGTCACTGTCGCCGGATCCCAGGAAGCTCCCGTGGGCGCGGCCGTCTGCCGGTCCGGCTCCACCACCCGGTGGCACTGCGGCACGATCAACGCGCGGCAGGCGTCGGTCACGTACCCGCAGGGCACGGTCAGCGGGCTGATCCGCACCAACGTGTGCGCGGAGCCCGGCGACTCGGGCGGCTCGCTGCTGTCGACGAGCAACAACCACGCCCAGGGCGTCACTTCCGGCGGCTCCGGCAACTGCTCGTCGGGCGGGACGACGTTCTTCCAGCCTGTGCCGGAAATCCTCCAGGTGTACAGCTTGACGCTGCTCACCGGAAACGGCGGCACCACGCCGCCGACGACGCCACCCCCGGGTGACTGCGGGGAACTGTCGGCCTGGAGCGCCTCGACCGGATACGCACCGGGTGACCGCGTGGGCCACAACGGCAACGGCTGGGAGGCCACCTGGTGGTCGACCGGCGCCGAGCCCGGCGATCCCGGCTCCTGGGCGGCCTGGAAGGACCTCGGTGCCTGCTGATCCAGTCGCTCGTCACTGATTCGTGGCGTATGGCCACCGAGCCCGGCTCGCGTGGTCCATACGCCACGAATCGACGCGGCTCCCCGGTTGCCGAAGTTTAGTTATGCCCAGCCTGCGCCACCGGGCACGGGCCGCCACGCTGCTGGCGCCGCTCGGCCTGCATCCCGCGGCGCGCCGACCAACCCGCAGTGGTACGCCAGCGTGGTCGCCGAGCCGTTCATCGAACTCCAGGACGGCACCGTGACCCGCGAGTACCGGGCGCGTCAGGTGTTCGGAGACGAGAAGGCCCTCTGGTGGCGCCGAGCGGTGGACCGTACCCGGCCTATGCCGACTACCAGCGCATCACCGACCGCGAGATCCCGGTCTTCGTACTCGAACCGATGGCCGGTGAATCCCGGCGAGGCGATGGCCGGTAGCGGCCGGTGTCGCTGACAGCCTCCCGGACCGCACCTAGCGTCCCAGTAACACCTCCAAACGCGGGAGGGGAGAGCGTCGATGCGTGGGATGTCACGTGCGGCCGTACTCCTGGGCGTGGTGGGCACGGCGATCGCACTGCTGAGCGGCCCCGGGTCCGGACGGGACGTTCCAGACCGCTCGGTGTCGGCGAGCACGGTGACCGCGAAGATCCATCACTACAACCTCTGCCAGGGCAACGACTTCTGCGGCTCGGCAGCCGGTCGCCAGTACAGGCAAGGTGCGCTGAACCACCTGCGCTGGTTCGCGGCGGCCGAGGGACCCTGGTTCATCTCCGTCAACGAGGTCTGCCTAAGGGACTACAAGCAACTGCGCACCGACCTGAACGTCAACGGCGACTTCGTGCAGACCCATCCCGACCATCCCCGTTGCGTCGATGTCTGGGGCGAGGGAAACGGCGCGTACGGGAGCGCGATGCTCGCGCCGGGCGGCATCGTGGAGAAGGCCAAGCGCATCGAACTGCCTAACCCCGGCCGGAACTGCGATGAGCAGGAGTGCCGTAGGGCGTTGTGTCTCAGGGCCGCCACGTACGCCGGTCCCATGACCGTCTGCACGGCGCATCTCGAACCGGACGGGGAGCTAGCGCCCAAGCAGGCCACCGCCTACTACAAGGAGGCTCGGCTCTTCAACGCCGAGGGCGGCCTCCGGCGCGGACTGGTCCTGGCAGGCGACTTCAACATCACACCCGGCCAACTCCCGCCGGACTACCGCGACCTGACCGACCTGGTCCAGGCCGAGGACACCGACTGGAGCCTCACCGGCACCTATCCGACCTGGACGGGCAGAGGCGTCACGGCCAAGCCCACCCGCCACATCGACTACATCTTCGTCGAGAGGGGAGTAGGCACACCGCGCCCGTTCCCTCCGTACTGCCGCCACCCCGACCACCCGAACGAGCACATCGAGGCCAGCGACCACTGCTACACCAAAGGCCACTGGGACCTTTAAAGCACGACGAAGACTCGTTCGACCAGGTAGTACGTCCTTTGACATATGTGTCAGAGACAACGTCTGCACCAATTGCCACACAACCATGACCCGATCAGCGAGGGCCAACGCCGCCACCCTTCATTACGGTTTGTGACCGGGCGAGGTCGAATTCGTGACTGCTGCGCTGATCGCGCCGTGAACGTGGCTGTCTCCGCGCCCCTGGGTGTGTCTCTGCGTGATGAGAGAAGGGGCGGGGATGGCTGCGACGGGACAGACCGGCACAGGTGCGGTGGCGATCGTCGGGGTCGGGTGCCGGCTGCCCGGTGGCATCGCTGACCTGACGGGGTTGTGGAGCGCGCTGGCGCAGGGCCGGGACCTGGTGGGAACGGTGCCGGCCGAGCGGTTCGAGGCCGAGCGGTTCGTGGACGGTTCGATGGCGAGGACGGGCAAGTCCTACACCGCCGCGGGCGGGTTCCTGGACGACATCGCCTGCTTCGACGCCGAGTTCTTCGGGATCTCGCCGCGGGAGGCGGCGCAGATGGACCCGCAGCACAGGTTGCTGCTGGAGACCGCGGTCGAGGCGCTGGACGACGCGGCGATCGATCCGGCCGTGCTGGCGGGGACCGACACCGGCGTGTTCGTGGGGATCTCCGATATGGCCTACGGGGCTCTGCAGCTGAGCCGGCCGGCGGAGATGAACGCCTACACCATGGCGGGGGCGGCCTCCTCGATCGCCGCCAACCGGGTGTCTCACTTCCTCGACCTGCGCGGGCCGAGCATGGCGATCGACACCGCGTGCTCGTCGTCGCTGGTCGCCGTGGAACGTGCCTGCCAGGAGCTGTGGTCGGGCAATAGCCGGGTGGCGCTGGCCGGGGGAGCCAACGTGCTGTTGAACCCGACGGCTTACGTGGGGTTCTGCCAGGCGTCGATGCTCTCGCGCAAGGGGCGGTGCGCGGCGTTCTCCGCCGAGGCCGATGGGTTCGTACGGGCCGAGGGCGCCGGGATGATCGTGCTCAAACCGTTGGCGGACGCGATCGCCGACGGCGACCGGATCCACGCGGTCATCGCCGGAGCGGGCAGCAACTGCGATGGCCGCACGATGGGGCTGGCACTGCCCAGCGCGGAGGCGCAGGAGCAGCTGCTCCGGCAGGTGTACGCGCGGGCGGGGGTGTCGCCGGACGAGATGGTGTACGTGGAGGCGCACGGCACCGGCACGCTGGTGGGCGACCCGGCCGAGGCCACCTCGCTGGGCCGGGTGCTGGGGATGCGCCGCTCCCGCGGGGCCTTGCCGATCGGATCGGTGAAGTCGAACGTCGGCCACCTGGAACCGGCCTCGGGCATGGCGGGCTTGTTCAAGGCCCTCCTGGTGCTGCGGCACGAGACGATCCCCGCGTCGCTGCACCTGGACCCGCTCAACCCCGACATCGACTTCACCGGCCTGGGGCTGGAGCCGGTCGCTGCGCCCCGTCCGCTTCCCGATGGGCCGGGACGGCGGTTCGTCGGGGTGAATTCGTTCGGGTTCGGCGGGGCCAACGCCCATCTGGTCCTGAGCCCGCCCCCTCCCGTCGCCGAGACGGTCGAGCCGCCGCCGCCCGCCCAGACCGGCGCCGCAGAGGAAGAACAGCAGCGAGTCCTGCCGCTGGTGGCTTCGGGGCGCACGCCCGAAGCCGCGACGAGCGCGGCCGAGATGCTGGCCGATCGGGTCGCCGCCGCGTCGCCGCACGAGCTCTACGACATCGCCTACACCGCTGTACGACGCCGCGCCCTGCATCCCTATCGCATGGCGGTGCTCGCGACCGGAGCCGATCAGGCGGCTGAACGGCTGCGGACGGCCACGCCCACCCGGATGCTCCCGTCCCAGGAGTCCGCCCTGGGAGTGGTGTTGATGTTCTCGGGCAACGGGTCGCAGTGGGCCGGGATGGGCGCGGAGCTGCTGGCCGACGACACGGTGTTCCGCCAGGCGGTCCACCAGGTGGATGACGCACTGGGGCCCTACCTGGGGTGGTCGGTGTCGGCGGAGATGAGCCTGCCACCCGACGAGTGGCGGCTGTCGGCTACCGAGGTGGCCCAGCCGATGCTGTTCGCCGTCCAGGTCGGGCTGGTGCACCAGCTGCGTGCCCGTGGCATCGAGCCTGCGGCGGTGGTCGGGCACAGCGTCGGTGAGACCGCCGCCGCCTACGCGGCCGGGATCCTGACCTTGGACGACGCGGCGCGGGTTCTGGCCGAACGCAGCCGCGCCCAGGCGCTCACCGCCGGATGCGGCCGGATGGCGGCCCTCGGCCTGACCCGCGATCGTGCCGAGGAGCTGCTCGCGCCGTTCCCGGAAGTAGAGGTGGCCGGGGTCAACGCCGCCGACCAGCTGACGGTGTCAGGCCCGGCCGAGCAGCTCAAGCTGCTTGCCGCCGAAATGGCCGCACGAAAGGTCTTCTTCCGCCTGCTGAAGCTCGACTACGCCTTCCACTCGGCGGCGATGGAGCCGGTGTGCGACCAGCTGACCGCCGCACTGGACGGGCTGGCGCCCGACTCCGGCACGGTGCCGTTCATCTCGACCCTGACCGGCGGACCCATGGACGGCACCGCGCTGGAGGCGGAGTACTGGACACGGATCGTCCGGGAGCCGGTGCTGTTCGCTCCTGCCATCGACCACCTCCTGGAGCGTGGGCACCGGATGTTCGTCGAGATCGGCCCGCAGCCGATCCTCCGGCCGTACCTGCGCCGCATCGCCACCGCCCGCACCACCCGCACCGCCGGCACCGCCGGCACCGACGCAGAAGCGGGCCACGGCGACCGGTTCGTCAGCGTGGCCACGATGCGTGAAACGAACGCCGGTGCGCAGGCGGTCGACGCGGCGGCGGCCGAGCTGATCGCGGCCGGTGCCGAGGCGGACTGGGATCGCCTGTTCCCGCGGCCCGGCCGGGTGGTGGAGCTGCCCGCCTACCCGTGGCAGCGGGAACGGCACTGGAGCGGTACGCCGCAGGCCTGGACACCGCGGGTGGGCGAAGGACAGCTGGACCATCCGCTGCTGGGTGAGCGACTTCCCACCGCCGAGCCGTCTTGGCACGGCCGGATCGAGCCGGCGCTGGTGCCCTGGCTGGCCGACCACAAGCTGACCGGCACGGTGGTGTGGCCGGCGGCCTGCCACGTCGAGATGGCGCTGTCGGCCGGGCGACGCGTACTGGGCGGACCGGCCGAGCTCACCTGGCTGGAGATCGACCGCCCCCTGGTGATCCCCTGGGATCGGGCGCAGGAGATCAGCGTTCAGCTCGCCGTGTCACCCCATGACGGGCTGATGTCCATCTCCAGCACCGAGACCGCGACCGGCCGGCCGCAAGCCCTGGCCCACGGCCGCGTCCGCGACCTGCTCGGCCGGCCGCCCGGCGACGTCGACCTGGAGGAGCTCCGCGCCCGCTGCCCCGGCGAGGTGGACGTCCAGGCGCTGTACACGACCATGGCCGACGCCGGTTTGACCTTCGGGCCGATGTTCCGGCAGCTCATGGGCGCATGGACGGGCGAAGGCGAAGCACTGGCCGCCTACCGGTATCCCGGCGACACCGCCGATCTCGACCGGTACGCGGTACATCCGGCCCTGCTGGACGGCGTACTCCAGGCGGGCGCGCCACTGCTGGCCGAGCGCCTCGCCACGGGCGAGACCTTCCTGCCCGCCGCCATCGCGGCGGTCCGTCTCTGGCGGCCTCCGGCCGCCGAGGGCATGGTGCACGTACGCGACCGCACGCAGGTCGCCTCCGAGGTGTGCTGGGACATCACCGTCACCGATCCCGACGGAGCCGTCACCGCCGAGTTGCACGGCGTTCGCATGCGGCGCCTGGCGGGCCAGGCCGGCACCGGACCCGTACGGCAGCACACGGTGCTGCGCCCGGCTCCCCATCGCGACCTGCCCGCCGACCGGTCTCCCCTTCCGGACGACCATCAGCTCGCCGCGGCGGCCGGCGGCCGGATCGAGCGGTTGCGTGAAGCCTGGCACCGGCTGCCGTACGCCTCGTACACGGAGCCGGCCGAGGCGGCGTACGCACACGGCGTCACGTCAGTGATCACTGGTTTCCTGCCCGATGCGTCAGCGGCGTTCGGCATTCCGGATCTGCGACGGCATGGACTGCGGACCGCCGCCGTCCCGCTGGTCCGATCCGCCGTCGCCATCGCATGCCGTCACGGCTTGCTGGAGCCTGCCGGGCACGAGCGGTGGCGCCTGGCCAGAGAGACCGAACGCGACGCCCTGGATGCACGACTGACGCTGGAGTATCCGGCGTTCATCGCGGTCACGGCACTGATGACCCGGCAGCTGAACCACCTGCCGCAGCTGCTGCGCGGCCAGGACGATCCGCTGCACCTGCTCCTGGAGGACGGGTCGTTGCCGTTCTTCGAACAGCTCTACGACGTATCGCCGGTGTGCCGGTTCCACAACCAGGTGGCCGCCGCACTGATGCGGCAACTGGTGGCCGCGTGGCCGGCAGACCGGCCACTGCGGATCCTGGAGGTCGGCGCCGGCACCGGCGGCACCACCGCCGCGCTGTTGCCGCTGCTGCCGCCCGAACGCACCCGCTACACCTTCAGCGACCTGTCGCCGGCGTTCTTCACCCGTGCCCGAAACCGGTTCGCCGCCCACGACATGGTCGACTACCAGACCCTGGACCTCAACGTCGACCCCGTCCGGCAGGGCTTCGTCGAGGGAGGCTACGACATCGTCGTCGCCGCCAACGCCCTGCACACCGCCGGCGACCTGGCCGCGGCGCTGGGCCACGTCCGCCGGCTCCTGGCCCCCGGCGGCCGTCTGCTGGCGATCGAATCTCACGACGTGGTCGCGCTGCAGACGATCTTCGGTACCCTCGACGGCTTCTGGGCCCACGACGACCACGACCTGCGCCCGTCCTCTCCGTTGCTGGCACGTGACCAGTGGCCGGGCCTCCTGGCCGACTGCGGATTCACCGACATCGTGCAGACCGGCGACGACCAGGCCCCGGCTCGCGACGCCTATTCGGTACTGCTCGCCGCGACACCTGACGCGCCCGTCACAGCACCCGCCCTCCCACCCGCCGTAGACGGACCCGGGTGGCTCCTGGTCACCGAGACCCCGGCCGAGACAACTTTGGCCGAACGCACTGCCGCGCTCCTGACGGCCCGTGGCGCCGACGCGGTTCACACCGTCACGGCCACTGCCGATCCCCAGACGTGGACCGAGCTACTGAACGCCCACGTTCACCATCCCGGTGGAGTGACCATCGTCCTGCTGATGGCCGACGCCAGCGCCATGCGAGACGGGCCCAGCGCGATGGTGGACCGTGCCACCGCACGTGCGGCCATCCTGCGCGCCCTGCTGACGGCACGCCAGAGCATCCCCCTGGAAGCGCGGCCGACCGACAACTGGCCGACGCTGTGGGTGGTGACCCGCCCCACCGGGGCACTTCCCGCGCCTGAGCAGCCGCTGTGCCCCGAGGACGCCGCCGTCTGGGGAATGGCCCGGACCATTGCCAGCGAACACCCGGACATGGCGGTGATACGGCTTTCACTTCACCGGGTAGAAGATCCGGCACACGACGCCGAACGCCTGGCCCGCGAACTGCTCACACTGTCGGCCTCCGAGCGCGACCGCACCGACGAGCAGCGGGAAGACTCGCCGACCTCCGGCTCCAAGCGCGAAGAGGACGAGATCGTTCTGACGCCGGCCGGCCGTTTCGTCCCTCGCGAGACCGAGGTGCCGGCGTCCGACTACGCGCGCGTCGAGCAAGCCGATCAAACGGCCCACGATGCGGACGACTCACCCTTCGTCCTGCGCGTGGACGAGCCTGGCCTCTTCTACCGGCTGCGATGGGCGAGCACGCAGCCGAACGAGCCGGGGCCAGGCGAGGTGGCGATCCGGGTACGGGCGGCCGCGCTCAACTATCGCGACGTCATGCAGGTGACCGGGCTGCTCCCCGTCGAGGCGATCGAGGGAACACCCAGCCAGCACGGCGTGGGCCTGGAGTGCGCCGGAACCGTCACCGCCGTAGGCGATGGCGTCAGCGGGTTGGCGGTCGGCGACCGAGTGGCGGCGGTGGCGCCCGCCAGCCTGGCCTCTCACACGGTCACCCGCGCCGAGATGGTGTACGCGATCGCCGACCGGATGGGTTTCGCCGAAGCCGCGACAATTCCGGTGGCGTTCCTGACCGTGCACCACGCCCTGGGCGAGCTGGCCCGGTTGTCGGCAGGGGAGACGGTGCTGGTGCACGGCGCCGCCGGCGGCGTAGGGCTCGCCGCCATCCAGTACGCCAAGCGATGCGGCGCGACCGTCATCGCCACCGCGGGCAACGACACCAAACGCGAATACCTGCGTGCGCTGGGAGTGACGCACGTCCTGGACTCGCGCACCCTGGACTTCGTTCCCCAGGTCCTGGAACTCACCGGGGGACGAGGCGTCGACGTGGTGCTCAACTCGCTCGCCGGAGCGGCCCTCGACCGCAGCCTGGGCCTGCTGGCACCCGGCGGCCGATTCCTGGAGCTGGGCAAGCGAGACATCTTCGGCAACCAGCCGCTGCTGCTACGGCCGTTCCGTCACAACATCGCCTTCTTCGGCGTCGACCTGACCACCCTGATCTCCGACCGTGTGCAAAGACGCCGGCTGGCGGCGGACTTCACCCGGAGTCTGAACGCAGGGCACTACCGTCCGCTGCCGCACAGCGTGTACCCGGCCGCCCGGGTCGCCGAAGCGTTCAGCCTCATGCAGCACTCAGGTCACATCGGCAAGGTCGTGGTGTCGCTGGAGCCAGACGATCCCGTACCGGTGCACGTCACGCCCGCACCGCAGCGTTTCGACTCGGGCGGCACCTACCTTGTGACCGGCGGGCTAGGCGGCTTCGGCGCGGCCACGGCCCGCTGGCTCGCCGACCACGGCGCCCGCCACCTGGCCCTGCTCTCCCGCCGCGGCATCGAGGCCCCCGAAGCGCCCGCGCTCCTGGACGAGCTGAACCGGCAGGGCGTGACCGCCACCGCCTACGCCGCCGACGTCAGCGACCCCACGGCCATGTCCGCCGTGCTCGACCAGATCGACGCCACCGGGCACCCCCTGACCGGAGTCGTCCACGCGGCCATGGTCCTGGACGACGAATCGCTCATCGAACTCTCCGATGACCGTATCCGCGCCGTCCTGGCCCCGAAGCTCGCCGGCGCCGCCATCCTGGACACCCTCACCAGCCACCGAGACCTGAAGCACTTCGTGCTGTACTCCTCCTACGCGGCACATGGCGGCAACATCAGCCAGGCCTCCTACGCGGCCGGCAACCTCTACCTGGAGGCCCTGAGCCGCCGCCGTCGGCGCGCGGGCCGACCGGGCCTCACGGTTGCCTTGGGCCACATCGCCGACGAAGGCTATGTCGCCCGTTCCGGGATGACGCAGTCGCTCATCACGTACGGCATCCTCCCCATCAGCGCCGACTCGGCTCTCGCGGCCATGAACGTACTGCTCACCGAAGGCGCCGACGCCGCCGGGATCGGCCGTTACGACTGGGGCCTGGCGCGCAATGTCCTGGCGACCCTGAACGCACCCCGCTTCAGCGCACTGGTCCCACATGACGAGGAGCACAACGGCCGCACACGCGGCGACCTGCTGCGCGACCTGGCCGCGGCCACCCCCTCCGAGGCGACCGGCATCATCGCCGACACCCTCGCCCGGATGCTCGCCGACATCATGCAGTTGGAGGCCGACCGGATCGAACCCCACCAGCCCCTGCAAGAACTCGGCATCGACTCCCTGATGGGCACGGAACTGCTGGGCCGCCTGCGTCAGCAATTTGACGTCGAGATCCCGCCCCTCGAACTCCTCAAGGGCGGCGGCACGTTGACGGCCCTGGCCCAGATGGTCCAGGCCCGCCTGGGCATCCACACCGACCAATCACCGGCCTGAGCACCCCGCCTCACCAAACTCCACGACCTTCGGCTACCTGGGCACGCGCGGGCACCGCCCAAAGCCACCTCAACCGGTCGATGTCCAGACTCAACCTCGCGCGGTAGGCGAGTTCAACCGTGGGGTTGACGACCTGGTAGCGCGCCTCTTCTACCTTCGAGTCGTCTTCCCCGCCATGGGCGGCAGCCTGGTCGTTCGCAGCGCCGGGCACCGAATCGACCGAGCCCCCACCTCAAGGAGTTCCGCCATGAACAACAAGCTAGCGGCCGTCGGGCTGGCCGCCGTCGCCGCCGTCACCACGCTGTCCCCACCGGCCTCGGCCGCCTCGGCAGGTTCGACGGCCTCGACCGCCGGCGTGCGGACGGCGGCGGTCGCCAAGGCCGCTCCCGTGGTGTCACGGTGCGACTGGATCGAGGGCTTCCTCTGCATCACCGTCAACGGCAACAGGGGCAAGTGGGTCATCGCAGGTGTGACCTACAAGAAGGAGAAAGGCCCCCGCCGTGCCGCATCGCTCTGCTGGAAGGTCCCTCGCGCCAAGTGGAAGTGCTCAGGCGGGTACGTGCTCAACAAAGGCAAGAGCTATTCCAAGCCGTTCTCGACAAAGGTGAGGGCCGGCTGCTACAAGGGCGCCATCTACACCAACGGCAGGCGTTACGAGACCGCGTGCCTCAACAAGTGACCCTAAGCCCACGCGGTGGCCCGCATCTCGGGATGCGGGCCACCGCCGTGTCATGACCACGACCGTTAGAGCGACCGACAGCTCATAGGCACAAGTCTGCTGGGCATTCGGCTAGTGGCGCACCCAGCCGGTGCACAGCGATCCGATCGGGGTGACGCAGACCCGGTAGGAGGTGAACCAGAATCCGGTGGCCGGTGACAGCGGGCGGCAGCTGGCGCCTGGATCCGGGTCTGAGTGCCTTCCCCCGCCGAACAGTCGCCCGTTGGTCCAGGTGTATTCGAGGTAGACGGTGCGGCCGTCGTTCCTGGAGTCGCAGGCGCTGAGCCGGTTGTGAGCCGAGTTGAGGGTTCCCGCACCGTAGGGGGGCAGGTTGGTCCAGGTGGCGTGCGCGTTCGCCGGTGCCGCCGAGGCGGCGACCAGGCTCACCGCGCCGGCCGCGATCGCCACGCTGGTGCCCAGCGTCCAGCGCTTGCCGCGGTGACGAATCATGTCTTCCTCCACGAAGGTCCCAGGCCCCATGTGGGCTCTTGGATGCACAATTTCGAGTGTGGGTTCAGACAGAGGCCGCATGGAAATACCCGGTGAGTCTTCACCTGTACCGGAGCGGTATAAGAGCATCATTCTTCTCGGGATAGCCATGACAGCGGGATTTGTGCCTGGCGGCTCAACCCAGTGCAGTACTGGCCGTACGGCACTGGTTGTATGCCTCTGAATCACGCGAGATCACACCGCTCGTCCGACGAACGCTTTCAGAAGCCGGCGCAGTCTGCCTCGCGGGATGGGCTTGTCCATCGCGAAACGCTGCGCGAGGGGCAGGTACGCGGTCAGCTGTCCCATGATGCGTTCGGCCGCGCACGGCAGATCCCAGACCGGCGCCAGCGCGGCGCCGGTGGAGGAGATGAACCACGGCTCGCCATCGGGACCGGCGCCGACTCTTACGCTGTCACCGAACCGGGGCGTGGTCGGCAGGAACACCCGTAGCCGTGCGGGCAGCTGGCCGTACTGCGGACGCACGAGATCCCGCGCAGCGCGAGCTCCTGGCCGAGTGCGTCCAGGCGGTCGGTGGCCTTCACCGGTCCACCTCGCCGAGCTTGGCGCGCAGTTCCTCGGCCGTGTCGGCTTCCAGCGCGGTCACGTGATGGTCGACCAGCCGCCTGGTCCGCGGGTCGCGCACGGGGTTGCGGGTCGCCCACCAGCGACCACGATTCGTCGTGATGATCGACCAGCCTGGGAACTCGGCGCGCAGCCGCGCCTTCACCTCATCGACAATCGACGTCTGAGTCACGGGACACATTCACGCGCTTGCGGACGGTAGGGACCGGTAGGGATGCCCCCCGCATGTCGAGGGGTAGTGGTCCTACCCCTCAGGCGATCAAACTGAGCGTCCGGGCAAGCTCGCGGACGTCCTCGGCCACTGCGGCGGGAGGATCGGGCAGCAGGTCCGCCACGATCGACCGTGCGAAGAGGCTGAACGCGAAGGTGTCACCCGACACCTTGTCGGCTTTCTGCATCAGGTGGATCGCGGCTACGTGATCGCCTTGCCGGTGATGGGCGCGAGCGACCTCGACCAGATACCGCGACTGCCGGGTACGGGACGGGATGGCGGCCGGGTCGATCCTGTTGGCGGCCTGCAACGCCAAGCCCGGTTTCTGCAAGTCCAGGTAGATGGTTACGGCGTAGTGCGCGACCATGCCGGGACCGATCATCAGCCACGGATGCGCGTACCCGGCGCCGAGCGACCGCGCCGCCTCGTCGGCCTGGTCGTGATGGCGCCAGGCGTCCCCGTCGCGGCCGAGCTTGGCGTGCGACAGAGCGATCGCCAGGTGCATCAAGGCGTACAGCGCCCGGTCTCGCTCGGAGTCGGCCGGACGCAGCATGCCCGCCACGTCACGGGCCAGCTCCACGCGCGCCTCCGCGGCCTCACCCGCGTCTCGCCACACGTGGTTGAGATACCACGCTGCCCCGGCCATCGCCGCGGGGTCATCGGCGTCCTGGGCGGCGAGCATCGCGCGATCCCCGGTCATGTACACCAGCTCTGGGGCGGGCTGATGCGAGGCGTACAACTGCGCGATGTGGTACGCCTGCGCGAGCTGGCACGAGGCCCGCCGCCGGTCGTCTCCCGTGAGCATCCGTGCGGAGACGCGGGCGTCGGCGATCAGCGCGGGCAGCTTGTCCGCAACGGCGCTGCGCTCCCACCGCGAGGTGTGCCAGGCCCGCCACGCCTGTCGCACCCGGCCGGTGAGCACGTCGGCCGGCACCGGCCGAGCCGGGGCGGCGAGCGGGTAGGACGCCAGAGCGTCGCGGATCGAGGCCAGATCCTCATGGGCGTGCTTGGTGTAGTTCGCGCGCGACATGCGATGGTCGCCGGTCAAGTCGCCCAGGTCCTCGACGTCGAGGACCTCGGCCAGACGGATCAGCATCGGCAGGCGAGGCATGCCGATCTTTCCGGTCTCCAGGGACTTGACCCATTCGGCCGACCTGCCGACCAGCCCGCCGACCACGGCGCGGGTCTTACCGGCGCGGGCGCGGTAATAGTTCAGTCGCTCGGAGAACGGTGCGTCGGGGGCGAGCGACCGGTTAGTGTCGGGCATAGGCCCTGCACCTCTTCCTGGTTTTCTCGACAGATCCAGGTTACGGCGCAGGGCCTTTTACGTCAGGGCGGCCGCCAGAGCGGAAGCGCCCTGCACCGTCTTAGGCCGTGTCCCGTGAATCCGCGATGGTTGAATAAAGTGCGGGGATGAGTTTCCGGCTGGCGGCCTACGGGGTGTGTATTGAGGGTGAGCGGGTGCTGCTCGCGCATTACGTACCGCCGGAGGGGCGGCCTAGCTGGACTCTCCCGGGCGGGAGGGTCGAGCATGGGGAAGATCCGTTCGACGCGGTGGTCCGCGAGGTGATGGAGGAGACGGGCTACGAGGTGGTGGTCGAACGACTGCTGGGTGTGGATTCGAGGGTCATTCCCGCGGCTGAACGCCGCGTGCCTGGCCGACTAACGCACCAGAACGTTGGCATCTTCTACCGGGTCAAGATCACTGGCGGCAGTCTGCGACCAGAGGAGAACGGTGACGTCACCGAGTCGGTCTGGACACCGATCTGCGAGGTCACCGGGCTTCGCCGGTCATCGCTAGTCGACATCGGCCTGGCCTTGGCACAAACCGTTCCAGCCACGGGCCACGTCGCCTCGATCCAGGTCGGCGGTCTGATCCAGCATTAGACAGCGATCGCTAAGAGCGATGTTGGGTGAGGTCGCGGAGCTAGTGCCGCGTCAGGCAATGTTGACCTTGTCGACGATGTGGTAATAGCTGAGCGGGCTGGTCACAGTACGGCAGCGTGGTGGGCGTCGGTCCGCCGACCGGACGTGTCGTTCGGACCGTCTAGGCCGCGGTCAGATTGACGATGACTGCTGCGGAACCTCGCCGGAGACCATGCGGTGCCCTCGGGCTGTGTCCATGTATTCGCGGACCCGGTGGATCATGCCTTCCTGGAGCTCGAAGACGAAGCAGTAGTCGTTGGCGTAGTGGTTGCCGTTGGCCAGAGTCGCCGTCATCGTCTCCTCCACGATCACCCGCTCACCGTCGGCGTAGAACCCATGGAAGGTGACGGTGACGTCGCGCACGAAGAAACGGGGGAAATCCTCGGCGAGGAAGCGCACGATCGCCTTCTTGCCGACCAGATGGCTGGAGCCTCCCAGCGCGACGGCAGTCGCGTTCTCCGGTGGCGCGAGCCACTCGGCGTCCTCGGTGAAGACCGCCGCGATTCGGTCAGCGTCGTGACTGGCAAACGCCTTCCAGGCGTCCTGAACGATGGTGCGACTCTGCTGCGACATGCCGCGACCCTAACTGGGTGCGGGCGTAGAGACTGGCGGCTTTCCGCCATCACCCCCGGCTGCGGGAGCAACGCCTCCACTTGCGTGACACAGACGGTCCGGAGTGCCGTCCCCATCTGGGTTCCACCGGTCACTACCGTCCGTGAATCCGGAACTGGCAGCTGTCATCAGATCAACTGGGCTTCAGACACAGGCGCTTAGGTCGGCTCGCGGGGTTCCTGGTCGGTGGTGAGGCGTTCGATGGCCTCCTGGCGGTCTTGTGGGGTGGGCAGGCTGTAGCGGCGGGCGGTTTCGACGGACTGGCCGAGGAGTTCGGCGACGATGACGATGTCGGTGCCCTGGCGGGTCATGGTGGTTCCGGCGGTGTGCCGCAGGACGTGCGGGGTGAAGACGCCGTCGCGGCCCAGGGGCAGGCCCGCGGCGTCGGCGATGGTGCGAAGCGCGGTATAGGCCGAGCGGGTCGATAGGCGGCCGCCGCGGCGGTTGAGGAACAGCGCGGGGTTGCTGTCGGCGTTCTTCCAGCCGGAGCGTTCGCGCAGCCATTCCTCCAGCACGGTGCGGAGCTTGGGGTGCAGGGGGATTTCGCGGTACTTGCCGTTCTTGCCGTGTCGCACGACCAGCTGGCCCTTGCGGGCTGACATGCGGATGTCGGCGGTGTCCAGGGTGGTGATCTCGCTGATGCGGGTGCCGGCGTAGAAGGCTGTGAAGGCGATCGCCTTGTCACGCAGTGGAGCGCGGTCGGCTTGGCGCAGCAACCGCAGCTGGTCGCGCCGGTCCAGGGCGCGAAGGGCGGCCGGGGGGTTGTCGGCGCGTTCGGTTGCGGCGGGGCCCAGTCCGCGACGGCGGTAGAGGTCGTCGACCGCGGTCAGATGCGCGTTGATGGTGGCGGGCTTGCGTTTGGCGACGGTCTGCAGGTGGGTGCGGTAGTCGCGGGCCGCCCGGTCGCGGGCGCCGGGGTCGGTCAGCGGGTCGCCCTCGACCGTCCCGTCCGCGAGGAGGGCGGCGAGCCAGGCAAGGTACTGGCGGACCCGCGAGACATAGACGCGGACGGTGCCGGTGTCCAACTGCCCGCCCGGCGAGGTGATGTCCCGTTCGTACGCGGCGAACACCGTCTGCAGCTCGCGGGGGAGCGGGGTCGGCCGGGCGCCCGGCCGACCCCGCGGGGGCTCGGAGCCGGCCGGAGTGCGGGTATCGGAATCCACACCCCCAGGTTAGTTCAGATATTTCTAGATATCGGAAGTTGGATCGCGTAAAGTCAGAGGTATCCGGTAACGACGACATCCCCGTCCCGAGGCTGACCCGCCGCTCCGGCTCACCCCCAGAAGGGGGATGTCATGCCGATCCTTCATCGTGGTCAACGACCCGCCCGGCCCGGCGCCGCCCCGGCCGCACGGTCCTCCCTGACCGGCCAGGCCTGGCCCATCGCGCTCACGCTCGGCGCGGTCATCGTGTTCGTCATCTTCCTGGTCCAGGCCACGTTCGCGCTGGCGCTGCTCATGGCGATGGCGACCCTGCTGGCCGGCGCGATCCTGCTCACCCTGGTGTCAGGGACCGCCTGGATCAGCCGGCTCGGCGAACTCCTCGCGGATCTGCGCCGACGCCACTGATCCCGGGCGTCCAGCTCGATTCCGGCACCATCCCCAAACCGCCTGAATCGGCGGCCTGGGGAGAAAAGAGGCCACTGCCATGTGGACCACCACCGAACGGGCGACAACGATCAGCCTGTCGCCGCCCTCGACTCCCCGGCTGCGGCTGCAGCCTCGTCCCCCGCCCGGCCGACCGCGAACACCCCTGGACGGCGCCTGGTGGCCGCGTTCGACCGACCCGGCCGCCGAACTGCCCGGACTGATCCTGGCCCTGCAGGCCGGCACCCACCACGCCGTGCACGGCCCCATCGCCCACATCATGCTGCGCGTGGCCGGCTGGACCAGCCGCCCACGCCGGCTGCGCGTCGACGGCCCCGCCGACACCCGGGTGGTACGCCTCAGCTGGTTCGACACCCTGCCTGTCGGACTGGTCACCGCGATCTGGGCCGACGGCCGGCGGGTCGATCTGCTCACCATCCCGCCCGGCACCGACCCGGACGCCGCCGCCGCGGGCCTGGACCTGGCCGCCCACCCCGCCAATCACCTCCGCGCCCCCGCACTGCTGGCCGCACTCACGCCGCCGGACCAGGCCGTATCAGAGAACACCTGGGAAACCGAGGGCGGGCGACTGCGAGAACCCGCACTGTGACAGGCGCGCCCCGTACCGCCAGGCCCACACTCACCCGCGAACGGAGACCACCATGACCACCGGCACAGTCGCGTCAACTCGCCTCGGGGCCCCCGCCGAAGTCGCCATGCCCACCCGCCGCCGCCCCGGCCACACCATCGTCGCTCTGCACGGCGAGCTCGATATCGCCGCCGCCCCGGCCCTGCGCGAGCACCTGGTCGGCGCCCTCGGCCACAGCCCCAGGCTGCTGACCCTCGACCTGAGTGAGGTGTCGTTCTGCGACGCCGCCGGGCTGGCCGTGCTGATCGGCACGCAACGCCGCGCCACCGCGCTCGGCATCACCCTGCACCTGGCCGCACCCAACCCGCAGGTGACCAAGCTTCTGCGCGTCACGGGGCTGGACCGCGTCCTCACCGTCCACCACGGACCGGTCCCCGTAACAGGCTCGCGACGGGCGGCATGAACGCCTGAACAACGGGTAGACATCCGCGCGATCCACCGGTCTTGAACAGAGCGGCCCTACTCGCTCACGGACCGCGATCGGAGAACCTCATGACAACCGTGCCCACCCACCGCAGCCGCGACTGGCAACTGCCCAACGGCCGCGCGGCGATCTCCCAAGCCCGGAAGGCGGTCCACAACGCCCTGCAGGAATGGGGCCTGGGCCACACCGCCGGCGAGGTCGCCGACCATCTGACACAACTGATGAACCAACTCAACGCCACCAGCCGCGGCCCCTTCGACCTGCGGCTGGAACTGCGCCAATCCGCGCGGCTGCTGCTGGGCGAGATCCGCCGCAGGAGCCCCGCGCCGCCCGACTCCGGTGGCGAGAGCGGCCACGGCATCGTCGCCGTCACCTACGGCAAGCGCACCACCCGCGACGGCGCCAGGTGGTACACCCATGCCTTCAGCTGGTCCCCGCCCGAGGAGACAGCAGGCGCCCACTGAACCCCCCGGTAGGTCAGCCGGAGGGCTCGTTCAGATGGGGCGCGACGGTAAGGCGCTGGTCGAGCCCGGTCAGGCGCAGCAGGGCGGTGACGCGGGCGTGAGGACGCAGCAGAATCAGTTCGCCACCCTCGCGGGCGGCGCCTCTCCAGCCGCGCAGGATGGTGTTCAGACCTGAGGAGTCGCAGAAGCTCAGGGCGGCCAAGTCGAGAGCGACGTACGGCGGCGCCATGGTGGCCAGGGGATGGTCGAGTGCGGACTGAAGGTCGGGAGCGCTGGCGACGTCGAGTTCGCCGTTCAAAATGAGGGTGTACCACTGGCCGTGGCGGCCGGAGGTGATGGTCAGGAGAGGTTGCGGTTGCCAGGGCCGGCGTGCTCGGCCCCCGGCGGGCGGCGGGTTCAAAGGCGCGGCGCCGGAAGGTGTGGTCATGGCGTGGATCTCTTCTGTTTCTCAGGTTACGCACCGAGCCTGGGGCGCTACTGTGCGTTCTGCGTCATGGTCTCACGGCCGGGTCCGGGCACCGTAGCAAACCCCGGATTCACCGCCATAGGCCCAGTCGATACCCAATCTGACCTGGACTAACGCCATGAGGGGCAACCTCGGCATGCACCGACCCACTCGGCCGCCGTCGCAAACCACTGATCTTCAAGCGACATCCTCACCTTCTGCTCCCGTGAACGCACAGATAGTGACAGCCGCATAGGCGAAGCGACATCCGGGAAACCCCGCATCTTCCGAGGTGTCACACGTAGAGACGCGCCGGAAACGTTTGCATTGCTGGACGTATCGCGGTGCCTGACAAGTTATGGCCGTTTCACAGTGTGTGATCTTTGTCGGGTCGATGATGGCTGGTATGGCGGGTCATGTTCGGATTTGGGTCGGTGCTGGCGTAGCGGTGGTCGCGCTAATTGCGTTGGGCGTGTATTTCGCCGTGGTGGGCCTGGATAAGGCCGATAAGTGGGGCAGTGTGATCGGTGTGTTCGTCGCCGTGGCCGGGCTCGGCGTGGCGGTGTACGGGCTGGTCAGCTCCCGCCGCTCGGGCGACGACGACGGCTCGGAGACAGACCGTTCGCCAGGAACGGTTTCGCAGCGGGCCGAAGCGTCGGGGCATGGCCGGGTGTATCAGGCCGGCGGGGATCAGACCATCAACGACCAATGACCTCGGCCTTTGAGCGGCCGGATGTGGGCCAGTGGGGTGCCGCGTCCGGACAAGGCCGCGTCTACCAGGCAGGTGGCGATCAGAGCATCCGCGAAGTGCACCTGCCAGCCGAGGCGTTGCGGCCGGTCGATCAGGTCGCGGCGCCGCCCGGGTTGCTCAACGTGCCCGACCACCCTCTGTTCATCGGTCGCAGCGACGAGCTGGCGCGGCTGGCCGCGTACTTGTCGAGCCCGGGAACAGTCGTGGTCGCGGCGGTGCATGGGCTGGGCGGCGTCGGCAAGTCGACGCTGGCCGCTCACCACGCCCGGGCCGCGGCTCGTTCAGGCGAGGCGAGTCCGGTGTGGTGGATCACCGCCGACACCCCAGCGTCGCTGCAGGCCGGATTGGCCGCGCTAGCGACGGCGCTGCAACCGGAACTGGCCGAGGCGTTGCCGCTGGAAGCGCTGGCCGAACGCGCGATCGCTTGGCTGACCTGCCACCACGGCTGGCTCCTGGTGCTGGACAACGTCACAACGCCCGCCGATGTCGAGCCGATGCTGCGCCGCCTGCTGACCGGACGGGTGCTGGTGACCTCCCGGCTCGGCCAAGGCTGGCAGAAGCTCCACGCTCTGACCGTGCAGTTGGACGTGCTCCCGGCAGACGAAGCGATCGACCTGCTTACCCGCGTGGCAACCGGCTCCAATGCGGCTTCCGGGCTGGAGGGAGCGGCGGAGCTGGCCGATGCGCTGGGTTGTCTGCCGCTGGCCATCGAGCAGGCGGGCGCCTACCTGGCGCAGGCCGGTCTCACCCCCGCCGCGTACCTGGAGCTGCTCACCGACCAACCGGAGGTGATGTACGACCGTGCGGCCGAAGGCTCGGACTCCGAACGCACCATCGCACGGATCTGGCGAATCACCCTGGACCACCTGGCCGACCGCACCCCGTTGACCGGGGATCTGCTGCGCATCCTGGCCTGGTACGCCCCCGAAGCCATTCCCCGCACCCACCTGGCCGCCTTGAACCGCGCCCTACCTGCGGCCACCAGCACCCCCACCCGGCGTCGGCGCTGGCGACTTTTCCGCTCCCGCACACCCACTACGCCCGCCCAGTCACCCGCGATCACCGACGCCACCACCCTGACCGACGCGCTGGGCCTGCTCGCCGCCTACAACATGATCACCCTGGACGCCGACACCATCACCGTGCACCGCCTGGTCCAAGCCGTCGCCCGCATCCCCGACCCCCACGATCCCCACCGCCATCCCACCGCCATCGACCACGCCCGCGAACAGGCCACCGTCCTGCTCAATCAGGCCGGTCCCGCCGATGTCGATGACCCGGCAGGATGGCCGACCTGGCGCGCCCTACTGCCTCACATCGACGCCTTGGCCGACCACACCGACCCCGCCAACGACAGCGTCATCACCGGCCAGTTGCTAGACCGCACCGCCACGTTCCTGCAAAACCAGGGCGCCATCACGCGCGCCATCGCCTACTTCGAACGCGCCCTCACCACCAAAGAACGTCTCCACGGCCCCGACCATCCCAACACCCTGGCCTCCCGCAACAACCTGGCCTACGCCTACGAGTTGGCAGGCGACCTGGCGCAAGCGATCCCGCTCCACGAAACCACCCTCACCGCCTGCCAGCGAGTGCTGGGCGCCGACCACCCGTCCACGCTGACCTCCCGCAACAACCTCGCCGCCGCCTACCATTCGGCAGGCGACCTGACGCGCGCGATACCGCTGTACCAAGCCAACCTCGCCGACCGTGAGCGGGTCCTGGGCGACGACCACCCGTCCACGCTGACTTCCCGCAACAACCTCGCCGCCGCCTACCGGGCGGCAGACGACCTGGAACGGGCGACGCCGCTGTACCAAGCCAACCTCACCGATCGCGAGCGGGTCCTGGGCGACGACCACCCCGACACCCTGACTTCCCGCAACAACCTCGCCGCCGCCTACCGGGCGGCAGGCGACCTAGGGCGAGCGATATCGCTGTACCAAGCCAGCCTCACCGATCGCGAACGAATCCTGGGCCCCGACCACCCCGACACCCTGAACTCCCGCAACAATCTCGCCGCCGCCTACCGGGCGGCAGGCGACCTGGAGCGGGCGATCCCGCTGTACCAAGCCAACCTCACCGATCGCGAACGAATCCTGGGCCCCGACCACCCCAACACCCTGAACTCCCGCAACAACCTCGCCTACGCCTACCAGACGGCAGGCGACCTAGCACGAGCGATACCGCTGTACCAAGCCACGCTCACCGATCGCGAACGGGTGCTGGGCGCCGACCATCCCGCCACCTTGGGCTCCCGCAACAACCTCGCTGGCGCCTACCAGACGGCAGGTGACCTAGCACGAGCGATACCGCTGTACGAAACCACCCTCACCGATCGCGAACGGGTGCTGGGCGCCAACCATCCCGCCACCTTGGGCTCCCGCAACAACCTCGCCGCCGCCTACCGGGCGGCAGGCGACCTAGGGCGAGCGATATCGCTGTATGAAGCCGCCCTCGCCGACTGTGAGCGGGTACTGGGCGGCGACCATCCAACGACCAAACTCGTGCGGGCGAACCTGGAGGTCGCACGCGGCGAGCTGGGTTGAGTGGGTGGCTAGATCGGGGCTGGGTCGAAGTCGCAGTTCAGGCGTTGTTGTTCGTGGGCGGCTATGGCGTCGGGGTGGTCTGGGCCGAGTGTTCTCGTGTAGTGGTCGATGGTCTGGTTGAGCAGTTCGGTGCCGTCGGCCTGCAGGTCGATGGACAGGTTGGCGGCGCAGGCCAGGGTCGTCGGGTGGGTTTCGCCGAGCAGCGCGGTCAGGCGTCGGTGGGTGCCCATGCCGAGGCGGCGGGCGGATTCCAGGTCGCCGAGGGCGGCAAGGTCGCTGGCGAGGTTGGTGGCCACGGTCAGGGAGAAGTGATGGTCGCGGCCGAGTTTGGCTTCGAGGCCGGCGAGCGCGGTCTCGTTGAGCAGACGGGCCCCGGCCACCTCGTCGCGTACGCGGAGGAGGACCGCCAGGTTTCCGGCGCACGCGTGGTGGTACGGATGGTCCGGCCCGTACACCGCCGGGTAGCGATTCAACGTCTCGACGGCGAGTTCGTACGCCTCGTTCAGTTGGCCGAGGCTCCGCAGAGTGTTGGTCAGGCACATGGCGGAAGACAGCGAGTCCGGGTGGTCGAGTCCCAGGAGGCGGTTGTACCGGTTGTGGCAGTCGACGGCCAGTTCGAGGGCCTCGTCGAGGTCTCCGGCGAGGCGTTGGGCGATGGCCAGGTCTTTCATGGTGCGCAGGGTCAAGGGATGGTCGGGACCGAACTCAGCGACGCCGAAGGCGAGGGCGTCTTCGGTGGCTTCGCTGGCGGCCTGGTAGTCACCGCACAGGCGGACCGCACGGACCAGCCCGTTCCAGGAGTGCAGGATGTCGTAACGGCTGCCGCTCGTTCGCATTCCGAGGTGGGCTTGCTGGTGACTTTGCCTTGCCGCCTCGTACCTGCTGATGAGGCCGAGGTCGAGCGCCAGGCTGCAGGTGACTCGCAGGGTGTGCGGGTGGTCGGGGCCGTAAGCCTCCCTGTGGAGACGCAAGGATTCCTCGTCGTAGAGCTGCGCGTCGATGAACCTGCCCTGCGCGCGGAGGTCGGCTCCGATGCCGTTGACGAGGAGGAGCCGTGACTCCTGGAAGCCGGGTTCTCCGGCGACGCTGTCCATGCGCGCCAGCGTCTCCTGGTTGAGCTCGTACGCCTCGCTGTAGCGCCCCAGCTCGCGCGCGATGGTGGCGCGATGGCGGCGGGCGTTCAGTACGTCGATGTCGTTCGGGCCGGCGGAGTCCTCCCAGAGACTCTCGAAGGATTCCACGAGGCGACCGGCAGATCGGTAATCACCGGAGACGTACAGGTAACGCACGTAGTCGAGGGCGAGCGCCCGCATCTGCGGATCACGGGCTACCCCGGAGGAGATGATGTGCGGCAGAAGGCCGGCGTAGTGATCCCAATTGGCAGTGTCGTCGGGATCTTCGGGAGTGGCGGCGGCCAGGAGACGGCGCACGTCGTCGCGGTAGCTTTCGTGATCAGGCAGCTCGTCGCGGACGAGCGCCTGGATCAGCCGGTGCACCTGGATGGTTCGGTTGGCGGTGTCGACGCGGGCCAGTGCGAGGCGGCCCAGCTCGCCCATGGCGCGGCTGAACTGGATGGGATCGCGCAGCAGCGACGCCAGGTGCTCTCCGACGTGCTCGGGGGGCCGGTTGAACACGGCCCGCGGGATGGCCTCCGGCCCGAAGAAGGCGCAGCAGCGCAACAGCACCTCGGCCTCGGGCAGTCTGTCTCTGAGATTGGCGACCGACAGGGCCCAGGCGGCGGTCATCGACGCGGGGTATTCAGTCGGCTTGCCCTCGTTCAACAGCGCCGCTGTGTGCTCCTTGAGGAGCCTGAGGTACTCCGCGACCTGCATTCCGGTCTCGGCCTGGAGCGCGCCTGCCTGCTCCAGGGCGAGCGGAAGGTCACCCAGTTCCTGGGCGAGCTTGTCGGCCTCCTTGTCGCTGATCGCATGTCGTAGCCGCTTGCCGAGGAACTCGACCGATTCGGCCCGCGTGAAGACGTCGATCGAGATCGCGTTCGCCGCGACGTCCCATCGGGGGTTGCGGGAGGTGATCAGAACATGTCCGGGACCGCCCGCCGGGATGAGGTCGTTGATCTCCTCGGGCTGGTCGGCGTTGTCGAAGATCAGAAGCCACTTGTGGAACGGCTCACCCAGCCGCAGTGCGTTCAGGGCCGCTCCCGCGGCGTCCTCGATGCCGGTGACGATCGCCGGTGGCAGGCCGAGATCGCCCGCCAGGACGGCCAGCGTCGAACGGGCCAGGGCAGGCTGGTCCGAGGGGATCCAGCAGACCAGGTCGTAGTCGCCGCGGAACCGCCAGACGTACTCCACGGCCAGCATCGTCTTGCCGACACCGGCCAATCCGTACAGGGCATGCGGCTCGGGCTGGGAGACGACCGCGGTGACATCGCCTGTGAGGCTGGCACGCAGCGCGGCGAGCAGCTCCTCGCGACCAGTGAAGTTGCGGTTGCGCGGCGGAACGTTCAACCAGATTCTGGGCGCCCGTCCAGGCGAATGTGGTTGATGCGCAGAATTCGTCACACACGCCACCCCCACGTCAATACGCGCCAATCTAGAGGCGGCCAGTGAAGATCTCCATCAAAACCCTGCTGCCGGCATGAACGAGCACACCCGGCAGCCGCCCGAGTCGGACTCAGCTGCGCCGAGCCTTGCCCGCGGTGCAGGCCGCAGCGCGCCACGGCGATCTCGTCGGAGGATGCCTGCGGGCCGTCCCACCGCTGATCGTCGATGACGGACGCGGCTTGGTGGGTTCGTGCTCTCGTTCGGCGAGGTGAGTGCGCGAGCGCCGGGGAGTGACCCAACTGCGTCGGGCTGGTCCAGCGTGGTGCTGGTTCGCCTCTACCTATTCTCGGATGGTCGCGGGGTCCTCGTCCGTTCACAAGCTCAGGAGTCGCGATGACGTCGCGCGCTGTGGTGTTCGGTGCCGGCATGGCCGGCCTGCTGGCGGCTCGTGTTCTCACCGAACGATACGACCAGGTCACTTTGGTCGAACGCGACGTGCTGTCCGGCGGACCCCGCAAAGGCGTGCCCCAGGGACGGCATCCGCATCAGCTGTTCACCAGGGGGCAGCAGCTGCTCGCCGACCTGTTTCCGGGCATCATCGAAGAATTGATCACCGCCGGTGCGGTGCCCTTCCAGCCGTCGTTGCAAGGGCACCTGGTCATTGAAGATCAGCCCTGGCACAGGGTGCCGATGCCGCACGACAACCTGGCAGCCAGCCGACCGCTGCTGGAGGACCAGCTCCGGCGGCGCGTGCTGGATCTTCCCGGCGTGCGCCTGCTCGATGGGACCGACGCGGTGGCACCGGTGATCAGCAACGGCCGGGTGATCGCCGCGAGGGTGGGCCGCGACCAACGGCTCTCCGCAGACCTGGTGGTCGATGCGCTGGGACGGGCCGGCCGGGCCACGACCTGGCTGGCCGACAACGGCTACCGGCCACCGCGGACGGACAAGCTCGCGCTCAGTGTCGTCTACGCCAGCTGCCACTTCCGCCTACCGGCCGACCCGTTCGCCGGAGACGAAATGGTCCTCATCGCCCCGACTTCCGCACGTCCATGCGGACTGGTGCTGGCTCGGATCGACAGGGACGAGTGGATCCTCACCTTGGCCAGCTACGGAGCGGCCCCTCCCACCGACCTGGGTGAGTTCCTGGACTACGCCGAGCGGCTCGCACCCGAGCACATGCAGGTCGTCCGAACCGCGCAGCGGGTGGGCCAGATCAGGCGGCACAGGTTCCCTCACACGGTTCGCCGCCGCTACGAATGTCTGCGCACCTTGCCACGCGGAATGATCGCTATCGGCGACGCCGTGTGCGTGAGCAACCCCCTCTACGCCCAAGGCATGACCACCGCCGCCTTGCACGCGCACGCGCTGCGCCGGTGCCTGCGGGCCGATGCCGGGACCGAGTGCCTTGAACGCCGGTACTTCGCCGCCGCCGCTCAGACCTGCAACACCCGATGGAAGCTCCAGACGACCAACGACCTCATCTTCCTCCCCGGACGTCAGACGCCACTCACCTACGCCACCACCACCTATCTGCGACGCCTTGCCACAGCGGCGGCCCAACACCCCGAATGCGCCACGGCGTACCTCCGGGTCCTCCACGCCATCGACCACCCGTATGCGCTGCTGAAGCCCGCGCTTCTTCGTCGGGCGCTCTTCCCCGGCCCGTCCCGCCCGACCGCCTCCCACGTCCGGTCACCGGCCTAGTGATCCCTTGGTGTCGAGTGCGTCACGCAGACGGATGAGAGAGCGCTGCCACAGCCGTTCAAGACGATCAGCGTCCCCGATCGCGCCGTCGAAGATCAGGGTCGGTGTCACCTGATCTCCGTACTGGAACAAAACGATCATCATGTGGTGTCCCGGGAGGAGTGGCGGGAGTGCGAAGATGGCGCGGACCTCGGTGCCCGCGACCGTGATCCGGTCCGTCCGCACGGTGGAGACGCCCATCGTGAGATAGCGGGGATGGGTGGAACGGCGTGCCATGGGCCGTACCACGAACCCGGGCAGCCGCTGGAACGAAGCATGGATCTCGCGCTGCCGCTGGAGCTGCCTTGCGCCGGTGCGCCTCATGACATCGGTCAGCTGGTCCACTGGGCAGGGGCGGTGACAGGGCAGGGGCAGGCGCATCATCCCGAACTGGTTGCCGAGGCAGGCGCTGCTCTCGGCTGATCTGAGGTTGAGGGGCATCCCGATGTGCGGGCCTCGGCGAGCCCGTCGGGTCGGTGTGGCCCAATCGCCGGGTGTCCAGTCGCTGAGTGCTCCAGCGAGCGTCGCCAGGCATACCTGGTTGCGTGAGGCTCCGGTGGCCCGGGTGATGTCCTGGAGCGCGGCCTGGTCCAGATCGAAGCTCAGCACCTTGCGCTGCCCGGTGAGCGGTCTCCTGGTGACCGACCAGTCGAACGTGGGAGCCAGGGGGAACCCCAGCTTCCGTGGCGCGGGCCAGTTCCAGGGCCTGACCTTTGCCGACAGCTCGTTCCCGGCCGGTTCCGGCAGCGTCCCGGCCCCGAACAGCGCTTGGATCGTGCCTTCTATCGCCAAGCCGTCCTGGTAGGCGTGGTGCGCGCAGTAGCACAGGGCGTACTCGGTGGCGCTGTAGCCGTGAATGAGGACCAGGCGCCACATCGGCCGCCCGCGGTCGAACGGTTGCGCCACCGCCTGCTGGGCCGCCGCGAGCACGTCGGTGCCCGGCCGCGCCTGGAGCTCTTGGACATGCCGGCCGGCCTGGAAGGCCGGATCACGTTCCCAGTGCGTCGCGCCGGACGAGAGCTTGTAGCCGAGCACCGGGGCCTGGCCCGCCTGGCCTGTGAGGAGACGTCGCAGATCCTCCAGGACGGGCGGGGTGCCGTCGAACAGGAAGAGGCCGCCGATGTTGACCGCCGACTGGTCGGCCTCCTTCGACGACGCCTCCAGGAGGACACGTTCGAGGCTGCTCACCCGGATGCGCTCGGCACCGTGGCGACGTTCTTCGTGCTTGTGGCCGCTACGAGGCATGACTCTCCAGCAACGGGCGAAGGCGGAAGACGCGGATCGTACGTTCGGTGCGGTGTGCGTAGCTGTCATAGGCCGGCCATAGCCCGACCATGAGCTTCCACAGGCGGGCTCGTTCGACCGGGTCGGTGACCAGTTCGGCATGGACGGGCATGGACCGCCCGCGGATCTGGACGCGGGCCAGGGGAGCGGCGAGCAGGTTGCTGCTCCAGTGGGGGTGGTGAGGTCGGCCGTAGTTGGAGCCGACGATGATGAGGTCCTGGCCGTCGTCGACATAGACGAGCGGAGTCACGCGGGCCTGTCCGGTGCGGTGCCCGGTCGACGTCAGGAGCAGTGGCTGGAGGGTGTGGCCCCAGAGCGCCAGGCGTCCTGAGGTGGCCCGCTGAAGGCGCCGGTCGAGGCCGACGAGGCTGCGGCTGATCGCGCTGGCCCACTGGTAGTGGCCGACGACGCGCAGCATCGAGGTCATCGGGTGTCGCATGCGGCACTTCTCCACGGCGCTTCACCCGGCCCGATCGTGCCGTGAGGGGACCTGCCGCCGCGCGGGCGCCGGCAGGTGACTGTGGAGTTCGTCGAGGTAGGCGGCCCGCTGGTCAAGGTCGGCGTTCAGGGTTATCTCGTCGGTGCGCATCCAGTCGTCCAGGAGGTCACGCAGCGTGGTCGGCACGTGGGCGAGCCAGGGGAGCAGGCGCAGCCGCCGCGGTAGGTAGAGGGTGGCGCGGGGCCGATCGGCGAGGGCGGCGACGGCGTTGCCGACCGTGGCGGGGGCGACCGGTGAGAAGCCAGGCTGGGCGCGCAGACCGCTGCCCGCGCGGGTGGCGCACAGGTACGGCAGGACGGTGCTGACGTGCACCGTGCCACCGAGCGTGGGGTGACCGCGGTGATGGCGGCGCAGTTCCCGGCGGAGCGCCTCGTTGAAGGCCAGCAGCCCCGCCTTGGCAGCGCTGTAGGCGGCGAGCCCGGCCAGTGGCTTGACGGCGGTGGCGCTGGCCACCGTGATCAGGTGCCCGCCGCCGCGCTGGAGCAGGCCGGGCAGGACGGCGCGACTGGCGTAGATCGGGCCGGTGAGATTGACGGCGGTGGCGCGCTGCAGCATGTCCGCGCGCTGGTCGGTCAGCCGGCCGGTCGGCAGGATCCCGGCGTTGTTGACCAGAACGTCGAGGTCGCCCATGTGGGCGCGGGCCGCGTGCAGGAAGGCGTCGGTCGAGGCAGGGTCGGTGACGTCGAGGGGGACGGCATGGCAGCGGCGGCCGAGTCTGCCGGCGGTCTCTTCGGCCGCGGCCAGATCGAGGTCGCCGATCACGACGGTATGGCCGCGGGCGATGAACGACTGAGCGATGGCCCGCCCGAGGCCGCGGGCTCCGCCGGTGATCGCGGCGGTGTGAGCAGGGTCGGCCATGTTCGGCTCCCTCGTGGTCGGAGGAGTCAGGTGAGGAGCAGGTAGGGCGTGGCGAGGACGACGCCGATCGCGGTGCCGGCGATGGCCTGGGCGAGGGTGTGATCGCCCAGCCGTACGCGGGACCAGGCGGTCAGGGGGACCACGGCGGCGAACCACAGACCGGCCGGGCCCACGGACGCGGTGAGGACGACGGTCGAGCCGGCGGCCACGCTGGTGTGCAGGGACACCTTCCAGATCAGCGAGAGCAGCAGGAACGCCACGACGCTGAGCTGCATGGTGACGACCAGAGCGACCAGGCGCCGCGGCGCCCCCTCGGCCCCCGCCAGCAGGGCCAGTCCGGTGAACACGCAGAGCGCGGTGGCGGCGAGGGGCTTCAGGCGTTGCCGGCGCACCCGTACGTGCCGGTCGTTCCAGAGCCGCCGTCGCACACCCCATGCCAGGATCAGGCGGGGCAGCCCGGCGCAGAACAGCGCCGCCGCCGCGGCCCAGGCCATGCCCTCCCATGCGGGCCGGGTGCTGCGCGCACCGATGACCAGCAGGAGGGCCACCGCCAGGACGGTCGGCGCCGTCACTTCGGTGACGCACGCGGCGACACGCCGGCTCGATGGACGGGAGCGGATGCTCACGTCGTCGACCTCACCTGCGACGACCCAACGGCGGTGGAGACTCGGGACGCAGTTAGGCGCCTCCACCCGCCGGTCGTACGCCGCCTCGCCGCGGCCCCGTTCGGCCTCCTCAGGCCCGGCCTCACCACGCGAGCTCACCATCCTGTCCTGGGCGACGGTCGGCCGCGCCTCGGCAGAGACCTCGGTGACCAGCCGACGGGCCGCGTCGATCACCGCCGCTCCACTCAGGCAGGCGTCGATCACTGCCGCTCCACTCAGGCAGGCTCAGACTGCCGCCTGGAGAGAGCTCGTCCTCGGCCGGCACCTCGGTCGCCCTCCGGCGATCGGGTCGAGCCTGTCGACGCCGGTCGCGCTCCGCCCGGCAAGGCCCGGCGATCGCGGGGCTCGCGTGCCGCCTGTTTCCGTACGTGGAGCGGGCCCGAGCCGGTGGCCGGAGCACGTTCGGCTCCGGCCCCGCACAGGTGTGCACGGCAGGCGGCACAGTCTGATCATCGATGGCGGCCATGGCTGTTCAGTGGTCTCTGCGAGTGATCAGCGCCGCGAGGGCGTGCAGGTCAGCGACCCCTTGGGGATGTCCTGACGCCTCGTCGAGCGCGGCGCTCGCGGCCTGAACGCGGCGGCGGGTCTCCGCGAACGCCCAGTCGCGGCCACCGGCCGTCTCGATCAGACGTACGGCGCGCGCGATGGTCGGAGCGTCCAGCTTCCGCTCGCCGCCGCCGCCGTAGATCCGGGCGAGCCGCTCACCCGCCTCCGTGCCGGAGGTCAGGGCGGCCACGACCGGCAACGACTTCTTCCGGCGGGCCAGGTCGGCTCCGACCGGCTTGCCCGTGGTCCCGCGATCGCCCCAGATGCCCAGCACGTCATCGGTCAGCTGGAACGCCATTCCCACCTCCCGCCCGAACGTGCCGTACCGTTCGGCCGTCTCGGTGCCGGCGCCGGCGGCCAGCGCACCCAGCCGGCAGGCGGCCCCGAACAGTGCCGCGGTCTTGCGTTCGGCCATCGCCAGACAGTCGTCCATGGACACCTCGGACCGGGCCTCGAACGTCAGATCCGCGGACTGGCCCGCGCAAACTCCCAGCACCGCCGCCGACAACACGTCGACCAGCTCGCGGCTGTCCAGGGCCTCCATGGCCAGCACGAACAGAACGTCACCGGCGAGGATCGCCTCACTCGCCCCGAACACCGTCCAGGCGGCGGCGCGATGACGACGGACACGATCACCGTCCATCACGTCGTCGTGCAGCAACGAGGCGTCATGCGCCAGCTCGACCGCCGCCGCGGCGTTCACCGCGCCTCGCGCATCCTCACGACCGATGACCGCCCGGGCACTCGCCAGTGTCAACGCGGACCGAACCGCCTTGCCCGCCCCGTCGGTCGGACGCCCGGCGGCATCCCACCAGCCGGCGTGGTAGCCGACGACATGGCGGATACGTCCCGGCAGCGTCCCCACCAGCATCCGACGCCGCGGTTCGACCCGCTCCCGAGCTCCGAACAGGATCTGCGACGATGGTCTCGCCTGTGACACCGCTGACCGGGTGACCATGAACCAGCTCTCCTTGTCCAGCGCCGCGGTGATCTGCGGATGCGGCCGGGCAAACCATCGCGTTCCATGGGCACCTCCAGGGTGCAAGGGCCTCGAACCGGCAGTCCATACGCTCTGAAGTAAGACGGTTACAGACAGTAGTTGCATCAATAAATGGGTCGGTGGTGTGACTTGACGAATTCCATGGGAGCATGTAATCCTAAGGCCGGGATAGAGGTTGACGATTCTTATAGGTGTGGACATCTGTCTGCATTTTGACTTATGCTGCCCTTCCACGCCTGCCCTCGACATCCCGCTCCTCCGTACCGGCTGTGATGTCGTCTGGCGTGTGCCGTCAGTCCGCCCGCGAGCCCTCGGAAGGACCACTTTTGGCAGCCTTGCGCAACGCCTCCGCCGTACCCGCTGGTCCTCGTCGCGTCTCCTTCGCGCGCATCATGGAGCCCCTTGAGGTTCCTGACCTCCTCGCCCTGCAGACCGAGTCCTTCGACTGGCTGCTCGGGAACGAGAAATTCAAGGCCCGGGTCGAGGCGGCCCGTGAGGCCGGGCGCCGGGACGTCCCGGTCCAGTCGGGTCTCGAAGAGATCTTTGAAGAGATCAGTCCCATCGAGGACTTCTCGGGGACGATGTCCCTGTCGTTCCGCGATCACCGGTTCGAGCCGCCCAAGTACTCCGTGGAGGAGTGCAAGGACAAGGACATGACCTACTCCGCCCCGATGTTCGTCACGGCGGAGTTCATCAACAACA
>NZ_BAAATD010000022.1:0-89253 GCF_039533225.1 Actinomadura fulvescens
CATCAACCGGCTCAAACGCCACCGCGCCATGGCCACCCGATACGAAAAGCTCGCCGTCCGCTACCAGGCAACACTCCACGTCGCCGCCATCAACGAATGGCTACACGCACTTCGAAACACGCCCTAGAGGCCGAGCCCCCTGACGCGGCGGACGCGCCGGGCCGGTTCCTGTGCCATCTGACCATCGACGGCCTCGACCACCACAGCGACCCGGCCAAGGCAACCCGGCTACGCGGCCGCATCCACGCCGCCGCCCGCACCGCCGCCGAACAGCGCCACACCACTTACCACGCCACCGACACCGCGATCACGATCGGCATCGCCGGCCCGGACGCCCAGCACCGCATCGACCAACTACGCGCCGCACTGGCCACGCTCGCCACCAAGCACGGATGGACCCTGCGCGACGCCCCGCGCTGACCCGCGGACCGCCATGGTGATCGAGCCGTGGTGATCGACAGTTCGGTCAGTGCTCACGGCGCGCTATGTGGTGGGCAGGTGCAGGTGGTGCTCGGCGGGCCGAATGTACGGAATCCGAGTGAGGAACTCGGCGCGCCGCTGCAGCAGGTCAGCCTGCGCCCGGGCCGGCGTCGGTTCGGGAGGCCGCGCTCGGGGTGTTGCGCTGGGTAGCCGCCCGGGGGTACGGCAAGCTCAGCCCAGGAGAGCACTCAGTGCTGTGAGGTTGATGTTGCTGGTCACTGCATCGATGGCGGCGCCAACCACGCCGCCGAGCTGGGCACTGAGCATGATGGTTCTCCCTGATTGGTGATCTGGTCTTTACCAGTCGCATCAGCCCCTCTGTCACCATCGGATTACTTTCGATAACTATCGGCGGTTGGGAAGCAGGCCAAAGCCCGGACGGTATGGAGCTCTGTCTCGTTCGCTGCCGACAATCGCCGCAGGCCAGGCCAGCGGTCCGGAGAAGTGGCATTCGGTCGTTCCGTGCAGTGGTCGCGATGGTGCTGCGGTGGATGCTGTTGCTGTGGAACTTGACCCTGCGGAGGAGCGGCAGCTGGGGCGGGCGCAAGAGACGCTGGAACGTGCTGCCGAGGCCGCTGAGCGGCTGGTGAGGATCCGTGCGCGATTGGCGGAGTCACCAGCAGCGCGCGGTGTTGTCTCACCCGGTTGGGCCGCAGCGGTCTGACCGGGATAAGTGCTGGTGTGGGCGGGCCCGGAAGTGTGTGGTGTGCGGGACGCGGCTGCCGTTGGAGTCGTCGTCGTGTCGGAAGTACTGCTCGCCGGCGTGTGGGAGGCGGGCTGCGCACCGCTACGTTGGCTCGCGGGTCGCCTTGGGGGAAGATTCCGCGCCGCTGGGATGACCGATGGTTGCGGGTGCTTGGGCGATGTGGTGGCGTTATGGCGCTGGTGCGGCTGCTGCGGGTTGTTGTGGCACGGGTGTGTCGCTGGTGGTGAGGCCTAGGTGCAGCATGAGGACTTGGGCGATCTCGGTGACGGTTCCGCCGCTGCGCAGCAGTTCCATGGGCGGGATGTCGACACCGTAGCGCGCTCGTACCGAGGCCAAGAGTTGGGCGCCCATGAGCGAGTCCATCCCGTACTCGTTGAGTCGTTGGGCGTCGTCGATCTGGTCGGCGGGGATGAGCATGACCTCCGAGAGAGTGTGGGTGAGTTGTTCGACGAGGAAGGCCTGTGCCTGGTCGCTGTCCAGTCGGCTGAGGATCTCCAGTGGTTGCGGCTGTCCGGCCTCCTCGTCCAGGCCGCTGGGCAGGAGCGCCGCCGTCATCGGCCGCCGCAGACCAGGCAGGTTCTGGCTGAGGCGGCCCCAGTCCAGGCAGCCGACCATGGCCACCTCGGCTTGCTCGGCCAGCATGTCGGCGATGGCGGCGAAGGCCTGCACGGGACGTATCGTGTGGCCGCCGAACCGCGCCAGCACCTGGGGGCGGGTACCGTCTGCTAGCACACCTGCCTCGGCCAAGGGACCCAGGGCGATGGTGAGTGCCGGCCGGCCGTGGCGGCGCCGGTGGCGGGCCAGCGCCTCCAGGTAGAGATTGGCGGCGGCGTACGGCGCCTGGCCGATGTTGCCCAGGCCGGCGACCGAGGAGTACATCACGAACATGTCCAGCGGCCGGTCGTGGGTGAGCTTGTCCAGCACCATCGCTCCGGCGATCTTGGGGTGCAGGACGGCTCGGATGCGCTCGTCGGACAGATCGGTCAGTGGTGCGTCGTCCAGCTGCATCGCTGCGTGGACGACGCCGCGTACCGGGTGGCCTTCGCTGTCGAGGTCGTCCAGGATCTGGCGCATGGCGGTGGCGTCGGCGGCGTCGGCGGCGTGGGCGCGGACGGTGACTCCCACGCCGCGCAGATCCTCCAGTAGGCCGGAGGCCTCGGGGGTGTGGGGTCCGCGGCGGCTCACCAGGGCCAGGCGGCGGGCGCCATGGGCGGCCAGCCAGCGGGCCGTCGCCGCGCCGAAGCCGCTCAGCCCTCCGGTGACCAGGTAGGTGCCATCGGGATCAAAGCGTGGGGCGGTGCGTTCGGGCTGGACGGGGACCGGTTCGTCGTGCGGGTCGAAGGAGATGACGATCTTGCCGATGTGCCGCGAGTGGCGCGTCAGCGCGAACGCCTCGTTCACGCGTGAGGCCGGGAAGACCGTCAGCGGCAGCGGTCCGGTGGTGGCGCAGCGGTAGAAGTCGGCGGCATTGGTTTCCTCTAGGGCGGCGTCTGCGGTGTCCTGCTTGTCGTGGATGCCCGGTGTCTGCGCACCGGTGCCCAAGGACAGGAAGAAGGCGGCGATTTCCGCCATCTCCGTGGCCATCGCGTCGGGGTCCTTCCACATCAGGGTGCCGATGTCCACGCCGTAGAAGGAGAGGTTGTCGGCGAAGGGGCGTAGCAGCAGCGGGTGGTTCTGATAGAAGTCGCGCTTGCCCAGCTCGACGAACCGGCCGCCGTGCCGCAGAGCCTCCACGCCCCGGGCGAGGGCCTCCCCGGCCAGTGAATTGACCACGACGTCCACGCCCTGGCCCGCGGTCAGGTCCCGCACCTGCTCGGCGAAGTGCAGGCTTCGCGAGTCGAGCACATGGGCGGCGCCCAGGGCGCGCAGCAGGTCGCGCTTGGCGGGCGTGCCGGCTGTGGCGATCACGGGGGCGCCGATGATGCGGGCGATGTGCAAGGCGGCCAATCCGACGCTGCCGGCGCCGCCGTGCATCAGGACGGTCTCCCCGGCTTTGAGACGGGCGCAGCGGACGAGTGCGTGATAGGCGGTGGCCAGTCCCAGCGGCTTGGCGGCGGCTCGGGTGAAGGTTTCGGTATCGGGGATGGGACCGGCGGCCCAGGCTGGAAGAACGGCGTGGTCACCGATGCCGACCGGGCCGGTCGCGGCGACGCGGTCGCCCGGTTTGAGGTGGCTGACGCCGGGGCCGACCGCGTTGACGATGCCGGCGCATTCCAGGCCGAACTCGTGCCATCCAAAGACCGACTCGATCGCCTCGGTCGGCAGCAGGTTCACCGCGCGCATCACATCGCGGTAGTTGAGGCCGACGGCGCGCACGTCGATGGCCACCTGGCCAGGTGCCGGTGCCGCCCTGCGGGCTTGGTGCCAGGCCAGTTGGTAGGACAGGCCGGGATCATGCACCGCCAGCCGGAAACCCATATCGGGCGCTACGGCGCCCGAGGCGGCGATGGTCGCGGCCGGCGCCTGCTGCAAGCGGGGGACGAAGCGGCCCTGGCGGGTGAGGAGGATTTCGTGTTCCTCACCGGGGGCGAGCAACTCGGCTCCCAGACGAGCGGCGTCCTGGGCGGTGTGGCCCGTGGAGTGCAGGCACAGGCAACGTACCGCCAGCTGCGGGTGTTCGTTGCCGAGCGTTCGCGCGGCGCCCCAGACGGCGGCGTCCTGCGGGTAGGTCTGCACGCTGGGCAGGTCGGGTTCGGGCAGGGCGCCGCAGGGACGGGCCACCAGCCACAGCGAGACCGGCATGTCGCGGGGCAGTTGCTCGCACGCCAGCGCGATGGCGCGCAGCGCCGCGATACGCCGGGTGATCTGGTCGAGGGCCGGTTGGGAGTCGGTGCCCTCACCGGTCCCTGGCTCGGTGGGTGGTGGGTCGCCCAGCAGGAGAGTGAACGTGGCGGTGCGGGCGTGCGACGGCACTTGACAAACCCAGTGGTCGGGGTCGTTGCTGAGTACCGAGCGGCCGATGTGCCCGCCGCGTTTGGCCAGCACCGATTCCAGTTCGGTGGCCAGAGCGGCGTCGTCGTCGGCGGCGATGATCCACACGTCGGCGCCGTTGGGTCCCGGCTCGTTCGGCGCTGCCTGGGCGGGCACCGGCTGTGGCGCAACCGTCGAAGCGGCCGGACCGGTGGGGGCGGCCGGCGCGGCGGCCAGCAGCACCGAAAAGTCGCTGCGGCCCGGCTCACGGTCGTCGCCGGTTTGGACGATGCCGGTGAAGCCGGCCTCGGCCAGCACCGCGGGCCACTGGTCGCGGGACAGCAGTGGCGACTGCGGGCGCAGGTCATGGTCGCGCAGGCGCCAGAAGTCGGCCAGCAGGCCGTACACCGGCAGCAACAGCTCGGCCCGATGCGGCTCGGCGGCCAGCAGCCGGCCGCCGGGGGCCAGGAGCGCCGACAGGCGTCCCAGCGAGGCGGTGAGATCTTCGGTCAGATGCAGGGTGTCGACCGCGATCACCACGTCGAAGGCGCCCAGCGGCAGCCCCTGACCGCCAGGATCTCGATCCAGGTCCAACCGGCCGCAATCGACGAAGTCGTGGTCGCGGAACCGTTGCCCCAGCCGTGTCAGGGCCGTCTCGGCGACGTCAGTGACGGTGTAGCGGGTACGGTCGGCGGGCAGGACCGGCAGCACCACGGCGGTGGTCCCGCCGCTCCCGGCGCCCACTTCCAGGACGCGTAGCGGACGGTCGGCGGGCCATTGGAAGACCACTTCCTCCATCAGAGCCCGCACGATCTTGTTGACGAACGATGACACGGGCCCGATGTCATGGAACTGCTCCAGCAGGTCGGCGCCTCCGCCGCCGGCCAGCAGATCGCCCGCCGTCCGCCGCCCGCTCAGCAGTTCGGGCAGCCGGCTGCCGATCCGTACCGTCAGTGCTGTGTGCGCACAAAAGTCGGCACCGTGCCGGATCAACCTCTGATGCAGGGTGTTGATGTCGCGCGGCGGCGCCGCCCAGCGCAGGTGCGTGCCGCTCACGCGTTCGAGCAGCCCGTGCCGCTCCAGCAGCGGAAGCGCCGCGTGCACCATCTGGCGGTGGTGCGGCGCACGGCAGGTCTGCGCGAGCTGTTGCGGCGTGAAGGTCGTGGCCGTGCGGTCGCCGTTGTCGGCCGCGCCGAGCGCGCGGTCATCGGTGAGCGCGCGGGCGAGGGCGTGGGCGAAGGCTTCTTCGGCGTGTTCGGCGTAGGGCTGGTACTCCAGTTCATGCCATGCCGACCGTGCCCGATCGATGGATGCACTGGCTGCGGCCAAGACCTCGGCCGGGGTGGCGGCCGAGCCGGCGGCCGCCGGCGGCCGGTCTGCCTTACGCGGCGCGGCGCGCAGCACCATCTGGTAACGGGCCAGCGGCGCGTTGAGCCAGCCGCGGACGCGGCGCAGCCGGCATTGGCGGATCTCCACGGTCACGCGACCCTGCAGGTCGGTCTGGGTGATGTCCCAGCAGAACTCCTCCTGCGTGCGTGAACGTTCGCGCACATGTACCAGGCCCTGGGCCGCAGGGCGTCCCCACACCCGCACCGCACCGATGGCCGCGGGCATGTACGCGGTGCCCGACGCCAGTTCCTCCACCAGCCATGACACCCCGGCCTGCAAAGCGACGTCCAGCACGACGGGATGGGCGTGATAGCGGTCATCCTCTTGCGCCGGGCAAGAGTAGGAACCCAGCACCTCCTTGCCCCCGCTGTCTGCATGAGGTTGTGGGCCGCTGTGCCACAGGCCGGTGAGGGCCTGGAAGTGCGGCCCCCACGCCATGTGCGCCTCGGCGGTCCGGGCGTAGAAGTCGGCCACGTCGATGGGGGTGGTGATACGGGCGCGCAGCGCGTCCACGTCCAGTTGCGGCGGAGCTGAACGCAGCAGCGGCCGCACCCGCCCACGGCTGTTCTCGCGAGGATGCTTGCTCTTGTCCTCGGCGCTCGCCACGGTGACCACGCCGGTCTGGGGATCCAGCGCAACGGCCACGCACGACGGCAGGGTGTCGGTCGCCGACGGCAGCACCATGGCCCGGGATATGTCGACCCGGTCGACCTCGATCGCCTCGGCGGCCTCGGGCAGTGCCAGCCGACCGGCCGCGATCATCATCTCCAGATAGCCGGTGCCGGGCAGGACCTGGACACCACCGACGCGGTGGTCGTGCAACCAGGGCAACCGGCCCGGATCAAGTTCGCCGCCCCACTCCGGTTTGGGTGACATCAGCCGTTGGCCCAGCATCGGATGCTCCGCGGCCGCGGCTGCGGCCTGGGCCGACCAGGCGGCGGGACGCCCGATCCAGTGCCGCTCCCGCTGCCAGGGATAGGCCGGCAGCGGCCGCACGACCCCCGGCCGGGGGAAGTAGCCGTCCCAATCGAGCTGCGCGCCCGCCGCGATCATGTGCGCTATCGCGGTGCGCATCCGCGCGGGCCCGGGCTCGCCGCGTCGCAGCGTGGCTCCGACGACCACCCGCGCCTGGGCGGTGCTGGCGATGCGGGTCAGGTAGGAACGCAGGACCGGGTGCGGGCCTACCTCGACCAGCACATCGCAGCCCTGGTCGATGACGTGCTTGACGGCGGCCGCGAACGCTACCGGTCGGCGGACGTTCTGCCACCAGTACGCCGCGTCCAGGTGCGGTCCCTGCACCGGGGCACCGGTCACCGTCGACACCAACCCAACGCGGGCAGGTCCTGGTTGAAGGCCCTGCAGCCCGGTTTCCAGTCCTGTGCGGATCGGGTCCATGGCCGCGCTGTGGAAGGGGTAGTCCAGATCCAGCTCTCGGAAGAAGACGCCCTGGGCGACAAGGTCCTCGCCGAGCCGCCGCACCGACTGCGCGGGACCGGCCACGGTGACGTCGCGGTCGGTGTTGACCGCGGAGATCTCCACTCCCGGGTAGGCGGGCTGCAGCCGCCGGGCCTCGGCCTCGGGCAGCCCGACCGCGGCCATCCTCCCCAGACCCTGTGTCAGCGCCTGCGCCTTCGCGCGTTCGGCGATCACTGTGGCCGCCTGTGGCAGCGACAGCGCCCCGGCTGCGTAAGCGGCGGCGACCTCCCCCACGCTGTGCCCCAGGACCGCGCAGGGGCGCACGCCGGCCGCCCGGAGCATCTCCACCACGCCGACCTGCACGGTGAACAACAGCGGCTGGGCGACCTCAGTCGCCGACAGCCGCCACCGCTCGGCGGGCAACGCCAGGCGTTCGCGCACCGACCAGCCCAGCAGCGCGGCCAGCTCGGCGTCCACCGCCGTCACCGCCGCACCGAACACCTCATCGGCCAGCAGGTCGCCACCCATCCCCGCCCATTGCGCGCCGTTGCCAGAGAACACCAGCGCGACCCGGCCATGCTCGGTCGCCTCCTCCACCGCCACCGCGCCGGCCAGCGCACCGGCGGCCGCCACCGCGCCGGCTTGGTCGGGCTGCCCCGATGCTCGCTCACCGGGCTCCTGGCTCACCGGTCCTGCCAGAGCCCGGGCCGCCGCGGCGGCCGAGTCGGCCACGACCGCGGCACGGTGGGCATACTTGCCGCGCCGCCGCGAGGCGGTGTAGGCGAGGTCATAGAAGTCCCGTTCGTCGGTCGCCGCCAGGGCCGCCGCGGCCGACGCGACGGCCTGCTCCAGGGCGGGACGGGTACGGGCCGTCACCACCACCGGTAGGCCCGCCGCCGGCGTCGGCGCCTCGCCCGCCTGCGCAGGAGCAGGAGGAGCGGTAACAGCGACGTGCACGTTGGCGCCGCCGAACCCGAACGAGTTGACGCCGACCACCGCCCGCCCCTCCGATGCCGGCAGCGGCAGCGTTCGCGAGGCCACACGCAGGCCCAGCCCCTCGAAATCGATGCCGGGATTGAGGGTGTCGGCATGCAACGACGCCGGGACCACGCGGTGCTTGAGCACCAGCAGGGCTTTGAACAGGCCCGGCATGCCCGATGCCGGCTCCAGGTGCCCCATGTTGGTCTTCACCGACCCGATCGGCAGCGGCCCGCACGAACGCCTCTGCCCCAGGGCCCGTCCCAGCGACTGGCATTCGGCCGGGTCGCCCACCAGCGTCCCGGTCCCGTGCGCCTCCACATACACCACGTCGTCGGGCGCCACCCCGGCCTCGGCGTAGACCCGCCGCAGCAGATCCTCCTGGGCATCGGGATTGGGCATCGACAGGCCGATCGTGCGGCCGTCGTTGTTGGTGCCGGCCCCCACGACGACCCCATGGATCCGATCGCCGTCGGCGACCGCGTCGGCGAGCCGCTTGAGCACCACCACGCCGCCGCCCTCGGCCCGCACGAAACCGTCGGCCTCGGCCGAGAACGCCCGGCACCGGCCGGTCGGCGACAACATCGACGCCTGACTGAAACCTACATACGGGCCAGGGCTGAGCAGCACGTTCACGCCTCCGGCCAAGACCACCCTGCTGCCGCCCTCCACCAGCGTCCGCCAGCCGCGCTCCACCGCCAGCAGCGACGAGGAGCAGGCGGTGTCGACACTCATGCTCGGACCGCGCAGATCCAGCACCTGCGACAGCCGGTTGGAGGCGATCGACAGCGTCACGCCCGACATCGTGTAGGGATTGGTCCCACCTGGCTCCAGCATCTGCAGCGTGCCGTAGGAGGTATCGGAGATGCCGACGAACACCCCGGTGTCCGAGCCGGCCAACGCCTCCGGATCGATGCCGGCGTCCTCCAGCGCCTCGATCGCCATCTCCAGCAACAGCCGCTGCTGCGGGTCCATCGCCGCGGCCTCTTTCGGCGAGATCCCGAAGAAGGCCGCGTCGAAGGCACCCACGTCCAGGTCCAAAAAACCGCCCGCACCGGTGTAACTCCTGCCCAGCCGAGGTCCACGCTCGTCGACGTGCAGGTCGACGTCGAACCGGTCCGGCGGCACCTGCCCCACCAGGTCCTCGCCTCGCTCCAGCGCGGCCCACAGGCCCTCCAGCCCCGTGATGCCCCCCGGCAGACGGCACCCCACCCCGACGATCGCGACCGCCCTATCCCCCAACCCGCTCGAACTCATGGTCCCCGCTTCCACATGGCGCCCGACAGGTCACTCTCGGTAGTCGATGTGCCACCACAGGCCCGTGATCACTCGGTACCGGCCCGACATCAGGCGGCCAAGCCCGACTTCCCTTCCCCACCGGCCGCTGCACCATCACCGGCGACACGACCAGGCAGAGTGACGGTCATCGCACGGCAAGGGCGTCCAGCGCCGCCATGCCGACGCCCGCTCAACTCATGACGCGAGTGATCTCCTCCCGATGCCGCAGAAACGATCCCAGTCGATACGACACCTCCACCGCGGCCACCGCAGTTCAACCAGGCGATGGGTGACAGGTCAGCCCGCCTCGACCACCAGGCTGGTGATGCCGCGAAAGGCGATCCCGCAAGGGCGTCCGGGGATCTGCGCCACCCGCAACCGATCAAAGCGCTCCAGCAGCTGCGACAGCACCAGCGCACCTTCACAGCGAGTCAGCTGGGCGCCCAGGCAGTAGTGCGGCCCTCGGCCGAAGGCCAGCAACCCCCGCTGGGCCCGGGAAAAGTCCAACCGCTGAGGGTTGGTCACCACCAGCGGGTCATAGTGAGCCGATCCGACGAGCGCGTGCACCAGCTGCCCGGCCGGCACCGGTGTCCCGGCCAGCTCGGTGTCGCACAGCGCGACCCGGCTCACCACCTGGATGGGCGGATCCCAGCGCAGCACCTCGTCCACGGCCTGCCCGATCTGACCGGGGTGGCGTCGTAGCCACGCGGCCTGGTCGGGGAACCGGTCCAGCGCCAAGACGATGCTGCCCAGCAGCGACGCAGTGGTCTGCCATCCGGTGATGAGCAACGTGATGATCAGCAGCCCGGTCCGCTGAACGTCGTGTTCGTTCAGTGGCTGCGCCGCCAGGTCACCGAGCAGGCCCGCGCCTGGCCGCCCTTGTGCGCGGGCCTGCCGCTGCCGCTCCAGCGCCTTCAGCCCGTACTCCTGCAGAACCGCGACCGCGTCATCGGCAGCCTCCAACTCGTGGCGGCTCGGCGACAGTTCCATGACGCAAGTGAACTTCCGGACCACCCCGACCAACCACCAGGCGTCGTCTTCGGGTAGCCCGACCAGCGCGCATATCACCATCATCGGCAAAGGATCAGCAACCAGCCGCGCAAAGTCCGCCCGACCCCGCTCGGCCAGTTCGGCGACCAAAGCTTGCAGCCGTTCCTGCACCATCCGCTCGATGACCGGCTCCAGCCCGGCCAGGCGCCCGGCCGATAGGCACGCAGCGGCCCTCGCCCGCTGATCGGCATGCTCGGGCGGATTGAGCTGCATCACCGTCTGGGCAGCGTAGGTCAACGAAAGATGCTCACGCCACCCGGGTATCCATCGGTCCTTCCACACCGGATCCGGCTCACCCCACTGCGGCGAACGCAGCACCCGACCACAAGTCGCATGGTCAGTGGCCAGCAGCCCACCCCACAACGTCGGCAGCAGCGGCCCCTGAGCCCGCAACAGCTCATACCCCGGATACGGGTCCTGCCGTCCCGATCCCGAACGCAACCGCGCCATCGTCTGTGTCACCTTGCCGGCGACGTCGAGCACCTCACCCATCGCTCACCTGCCCCTCGCCGACCAACCAGTCACGACCACACCAACAGAAACACCCCTACGCGAATAGTCGCCTGGCGAAAGCAACCGTCGGATCGGGGAGAACAGCGGCCGCCCGTTCCTCCGGCGTACGCTGCGCAAACCGCACGTCGCTGAGGTCGATGCCGTCCATCCATTCCTTGCGCGCATGGGTCCCACTGCCTCATCAGCCTCCTGCGTCCGTCCACCGTCGCTCCAGCCGGGGCAGCGGCTGCACCTCAAACAACGAGCCCCGATCCCTTCACCTCAGAGCCCCTTGGAAGCACTTCATCGTCACCAGTTGCGGGAGTTCTCCCAGCCGATCACGGTCAAGGTTCTGTGATAGTAATCCGACGGTCTTTGGGCGATGCCGGAAGGCATTTCACTGAGATCACCGGAGTAGGCCTTCAGCGTTCGGATGGACCTGGTCAAGCAATTACTGCTCACCACGTCATACGGCCAGCGGGCCACTGACCGGAACTCGGCCAGAGCGGCCAGCGACCCTCGACTCCGGACGCTGCGACACCGAAAAGACCGATAAGCAGAGATGGGATTCTGCCCGTGGAAAGTTGCGAGCAGACGGCGGAAACTGTAAGGGCCCGCGATCCAGTTTCTCATCGGCTGGAACCAGCGGTTCGACGGATCTGTACCGCCGCCGTACCACAGCCCGTTTTCGGCACGCACCGCCCATCCGACATGGCCGATCACGGGGACCGGCGCATACATCAGGCAGACCCGTCCAGGCAACAGCCGCGTCGACGAGGTCTGTGCCCGACTCGGACACGAAGCCAACGTCAGCGACAGCGCCGCACAGACGGCAATCGTTACAAGTCGCCGCATGGCGAAACTCCATCCGGTCGCGTCTGCATGCTGAGACCGAGGGAAAGGTTCCCGAAGAAGCCAGCGGATATGCGCCGTGAGTCAAAATCACCACTTACAGCTAGGACATTAATGCTCCAGGAACACATCGACTTGCCGTCAGTGGTGATGTGCACGCCAGCCCCGCCGGGCTAAGGCGTCCAAGCAGCCATCAAGCTAGCGGTGAGCACCGAACGCTGTGCTAGCGACCACGTCAAGCTGTCGCTATCCGGAAATGTATCGTTGTCCGGGTTCAGGGTGAATCGGAACGAGATCGGCGTTAGCGGGGTTCCCGCAGATCGAAGGCAAGGGTTCGGCGGGACCCGCCGAGGTGGCTTAACGGCGGATTCCGTTCGACCTCACGCCGCGTTGACTTCTTGGGCTCTACTGAGCAACAGCTGTGGATCCACCGAGGTTGGTTTTCAAAACTGGGCTGGTGGGGGTGCGTCAGTGGTTGCGGCGTGCGGCGGGGTCGCGGTGGGCTACGTGGTGGGCGACGGCGTCCACGCCGCGTACCGCTCGGGGTGGGCTTGCAGGTGTTCGGCGGGGACGTCGGGGTGGGCCAGCGGCCGGGTGAGGGTGTCGAACAGTTCGGCGGCGCGCCGGTAGGACAGCCGGGCGCGGCCGGTGACCGGGCAGACGTCGCAGGCGGGGGTGCGGGCGGGGGCGCGGCGGTCGGTGAGGAACACCGGTCCGCGGGTGCGGCCGCTCAGCAGCCGGGGCAGCAGCTGGGCGGTGCCCGACTGCCAGTGGATCCATTCGGGGGTCTTCTCCCGAACGTGTCCCCAGGGCCAAAGTAGAAGGGTTTGTGGCTGCGGTTTGTTCAGTGGGTGCGGCGGCGGGCGGCGGGGTCGGTTTCGGTGGTGACGCGGGCGGAGGTCTGTTCGCCGAGCTTGATGTAGAAGCCGAGGCTGCCCAGGTGCGGGTGGCGGCTCTTGGCCTGGAGTTCGGCGGCGGTGCGCCGGTCGGCGGCCAGGTGGGTGAGCGCTGAGTGGCGGAGTTGGTGCAGGGCCCAACCGTCCCGGTGTGGACCGAGTGCGGTTGAGGCTTTCTTGAAGGCCCTCCACTCGGGTCCGCGTCACCACCCGAAAGGTAGCTGGGGGTAGTCGTCGTTGCTGAGTGTGAGGGGGGCGGGTATCGGCGCGGGCGAGCGGGGTGGGTCGCGCGCCGGGTAGCTGCTGAGCCAGGCCTGGAGTCGCCTGACCCGCGGCGAGGCCCGAACATCGACGGTCAGGCCAGGACCCCTACACGCTGATGTCGAGGGACTTTCGGATCTGGTCGGCGATGTCGGGTGTTTGCCCGGTCAACCGGTTCTTGGTGAGGGCGAAGGCGAAGCCGTGCGCGGGGTCGGCGAAGGCGATACTGCCGCCGCTGCCCTTGACGCCGAACGCCTCGCGGCGGTGTCCCATCTCGGGCATGCCCAGGAAGTAGCCCAGTCCTTTGGACATGGGTCGGCCGAGGGTGTGGTCGAAGCCCTCCGCGGCCACAGCTGTGATCTTGGTGGTGCGTTCAGGGGAGATCAGCCGAACACCGTCGACCTCACCGATGAGGGCGGCGTACATGCGGGCGAAGGCTTGGGCGGTCATCGTGCCGGCGCTGGGATTGTCGGCGGTCAGGTGGCCGGGCCGGTTGCCCAGGCCGGCGCTGGGCAGCAGCGAGCGCGGGAGGGTGCGGAAGAACGTCGAGCTGTCGGGCTGTGCCGCCAGCATGCGTGTCCAGTCGCTGTCCTCCAGCCGAGCCAGTCTGGGGAACGCCTCATCGGGAACGGCGAAAAACAGGCTGTCGGCAATGCCCAGCGGGGCGGTGACCTGCTCGGCGAGTACCTGGGACATCGGACGTCTGGTGACGCGCCGGACAACTTCGCCGAGGATGTAGCCGAAGGTCACTGCGTGGTACTCGCTGGCGGTCCCCGGTTCCCACAGCGGATCCAACATGGCAATCCGTTCGCACATCAGCTCCCAGTCGGCCAAGCCCGCAGCCGTCGTACCGACCGGCGTCTGCGGCACACCAGCCGAGTGGGTGAGCACCTGTGCCACCGTGACCTTGTGCTTGCCGCGGCCGCCGAACTCCGGCCAGTACTCAGCGACCGGTGCGCCGTAGTCGACCAGGCCGCGCTCGGCCAGCACATGCACCACGGTCGAGGCCGCCCCCTTGCCGGCCGAAAAGCTGTGAAACAGCGTCTGACCATCCACCGGCCGGCCACTGGCGGCATCGGCCAACCCGGCGCAGACGTCCACCACCAACTCGCCACGAAGATAGGCCGCGACCTGCAGACCCGTTTCCTGGCCGGATTCCACGAGGCGGTCGGCCGCCTCCTGTGCTCGCACCTGAGCGTCCGTCAACGACGTCGTCCCCCTCATGGCTCATGCAGCAAGATGATCACCGCAGTGCGCTTCCGGGTCGTAGAGCTTGTCGGCTACGCCGTCGACGGTCAATCCCAGTGTCGACAAACGAGCGTCTGCCGACACTTGACGGGCCGATCGCGAACGCGCAGGTGAGATGTGTCGGGAACTCGTGTCGATAATCAACGTCGGTGAACAGTCCGGCCGATAGATTCCGACACATGCTCATCGGCTACGCGCGGGTCTCCACCGCCGACCAGAACCCCGACCACCAGATCGACGCGCTGCTGCGGGCCGGCGTCGAGCGCGACAACATCCATCTGGACGCCGCCAGTGGTGCGAAGGCGTCCCGGCCCAACCTCGATCTGGTCCTGCGGCTGCTGCGTGAGGGCGACACGTTGAAGGTCACCCGGCTGGACCGGTTGTCGCGGTCGGTGCTGCATCTGGTGACGCTCGGCGCCGAGTTGCGCGAGCGCGGCGTCGGCCTGCACGTGATCGAGCAGGGCATCGACACCGCCACGATGGAGGGCCGCGCGATGTTCGGCATGTTGTCGGTGCTGGCCGAGCTGCAGCGCGAGCTGATCGTGGCCAACACCAACGACGGCTTGGCCGCCGCGCGCGCCCGTGGCCGGGTCGGCGGCCGCCGTCCCAGGCTCACCGCGGATCAGGCCGCGCTCGCGCAGCAGTTGTACGACGAGCGGGACAAGACCGTGCAGCAGATCGCCGACTTGTTCGGGGTGCCGCGCTCGACGGTGTACGGGCACCTGACCACCGAAACGGTTCCCCGCCAGCCCAAGAAGCCCCGGCCGGACACGCCGGCCGGGGCTGCGTAACGAAGACCTCCGAGGCTTGTCGGCCTTGTTCTGGACCCACCTCAACCTGTACGGACGCCTGGAACTGGACATGAACAGGCACCTCGACCTCGGCCTGGCCGAACAGCAGACGGCCACCTCCCGGCGTAGGACCGCAGATTCTGTGTCACATCGAGCTCTGCCGTGTTGTGCAGCCGGGGGTCAGGTAGCGGGTGGCTGGTGGGCGTGGACCTGGTCGCCGAGTTCGGCGGCGAAGTTCTCGGCGGCGGCGAGGCGGTCGCGCAGTTTGGCGCAGCGGGCCTGGACCTGGTCGCGGTAGGTGGCCAGTCGGCCGGTCAGTTCGGTGCGGTCGGTGTCGCCGGTGTCGGGGTCGGCGAGATGGTCGAGGATGGTGAGCAGGTCGCGCATCTGGTCCAGGGTGAAGTCCAGGGGCTTCATCCGCATGATGACGCGCAGGCGGGCGATGTCGGTGTCGGTGTAGAGGCGGAACCCGCCGGTCGAGCGGGCGGTGGGCGGGGCGAGGCCGACCTCTTCGTAGTGGCGGATGGTGCGCAGGCTGAGGCCGGTCTGTTCGGCGACCTGGCCGATCTGCATGTGCTGGCGCGCCATCACAGGTTCCTTCCCGGGGTGGGCCGGCCCGCCGGGTGAGCGGCGGGCCGGGTCGAGTGGGGCGGTGCCGGTCGATCAAGCGTGCATCGCGCGCGCAGGTGCAGAACCGGTCGCCGGGTCGCGCGGGTCAGTGGCCGCTGGTGAGTTCGCCGGACAGGGTGTCGTGCATTCTGGCGCTGGGTTCGTTGAGTCCGATGATCTGCACGGTCTTGCCGCGGGCGGCGTATTTGGTGGTGATGGCGTCGAGGGCGGCGACGGAGGAGGCGTCCCAGATGTGGGCGGCGGTGAGGTCGATGACGATGTGGTCGGGGTCGCCTGGGTAGTCGAACTGGGAGACCAGGTCGTTGCTGGAGGCGAAGAACAGCTCGCCGGTGACGCAATAGACGGCCTGGGTGCCGTCGGGGTCGTGGACGGCGGAGACGTTGACCAGGTGTGCGACCCGGCGGGCGAAGATGACCATGGCGGTGATGGAGCCGACGACCACCCCGATGGCCAGGTTGTCGGTGGCGACCACGACCGCGACGGTGACGACCATGACGGTGGTCTCGCCGATCGGCATGCGCTTGAGGGTGGCGGGGGCGACCGAGTGCCAGTCGAAGGTGCCGAAGGCGACCAGGACCATGACGGCGACCAGGGCGGCCATCGGGATGTCGGAAACGATCGGCCCGAACACGATGCACAGGATCATCAGGAAGGCGCCGGCCAGGAAGGTGGAGATCCGGGTGCGGGCGCCGTTCTTGACGTTGATCATCGTCTGGCCGATCATTGCGCAGCCGCCCATGCCGCCGAAGAACCCAGTGACGATGTTGGCGATGCCCTGCCCGATCGACTCGCGGGTCTTGCCCGAGTGGGTGTCGGTGATGTCGTCGACGAGCTTGGCGGTCATCAGCGACTCCATCAGCCCGACCAGCGCCAGTGCCAGGGCATAGGGCGCGATCAGCTTCAGGGTGTCGAGCGTGAAGGGCACGTCGGGCAGGCCGGGTGCCGGCAGCGAGGAGGGCAGCGCGCCCTTGTCGCCGACGGTGGGCACCGCGATGCCGGCGCCGATGGTCAGGGCGGTGAGGATGACGATCGACACCAGTGGCGCGGGGACGGCTTTGGTCAGGCGCGGGAAGAACACCATCAGCGTCAGTGCGCCGCCGACCAGGGGGTAGACGGGCCAGGGCACGTCGATGAGTTCGGGGACCTGGGCCATGAAGATCAGGATGGCCAGCGCGTTGACGAACCCGACCATCACGCTGCGCGGCACAAACCGCATCAGCCTGGCCACCCCCAGCGCGCCCAGCGCGACCTGGAAGACGCCGCCCAGGATGACGGCGGCCACCAGATAGCCCAGGCCGTGCTCGCGGGCCAGCGGCGCGACGACCAGCGCGATGGCGCCGGTCGCGGCGGAGATCATCGCGGGCCGTCCGCCGACGATCGCGATGGTGACGGCCATCGTGAACGAGGCGAAAAGCCCGACGCTGGGGTCGACCCCGGCGATGATCGAGAACGAGATGGCCTCGGGGATCAGTGCCAGGGCGACGACCAGGCCGGCCAGCACCTCGGTGCGCAGCAACTTGGGGGTGATCGGTGCTCCGCCGGTCAGGCGTGCCAGCGGAGCGGTCAGCGGTGTGAGAACAGGCAAAGCACGTCCAGACATCAGGTCGCGGGTGTGCGCACCAGGGGGTGCGCCGAAACTCGGTGTGGCCCGGCAACGCCGCCGGGCAGGCGAAGATCGAGGTCACCGGCGTTCCTCAGGCCTGCGGCCCGGTATCAGCGGGCGTGCGCGGGGCGGTACGGGCCGGTGGGGCGGGCGGCCGCGCGGCGGCCGGCCCGGGAAGGATCACATCGGCTCGGCCTCGGCGGACCGGAGGGGCCGGGGCTGCCCGGGCAGCGGCGCGCGGTACCCGGCGAAGCGGGCAGGGCGGACGGCGGGCACGGGGGCAGAAGGCACAGGTCTTCCCGGGTCGGGTACGAGGTGGGGCGGGTCACCGCTGGTGGCGGTCCGGCCGGCGGCGGGTCTGGCCGGTGGCGCAGGAGGCCGGTGACCGCGACGAGCAAAACTCTACTCTCACGTTAGGGGAGAGTTGCCGGTGGTGGGAGAGACTCCCGTCACACCGGGGCAACGCCGGGTCCGGTGTGGGTCATGTGGGTGTCGGTGGGTGCGGGTTGTGCAGGACCAGGGCCGGATCCAGGCGTTGGAAGGTGGTGCTGGCCAGGCCGGGCCAGGTGTGGGCTTGTCGCCAGTGGGGGTCCCCGGTCAGGCCGGGCGGGACGTCGGTGATCGCGGCGTGGTGGGCGGCGGCGCTGGTCCAGTGCGCGTGGTTGAGTACGCAGGCGCCGTCCGGGCTGATCAGGAAGCGGGCCTGCAGCAGGCCCGGTGCCGGGGGCGTGCAAGCGGCGCCGGTGAACAGCGCGTCCACCAGGCGGCGGGCCCGCGCCGGATCGGGGCCGCAGAGGCGGCGGGTCACCAGGACCACGCAGCCGGGCTCGGCGGCAGCGTGCCGGGCGCTGCGGTAGGGGGCGGCGCCGATGACCCCGGTCCGCTGGATACCAGGGACCTGGGCATCGACCTGCCGTTTCCAGTCCTGGTCCAGGGAGGTGGAACGGCAGGCGTTTTCGCTGGTCCAGCGTGAGTGCAGCACCAGCACCCGCCCGCCGGACCCGCCGCCGGACCCGCCGCCGGAGTCGGCGTCGGCGTCGGCGCTGGTCAGTACTTGGAGGGACAGCAGGTGTGGTGCGGGCCAGGGCCGGGTCCGCCAGGCCGCGGCGATGACGTCCGCCGCCTGGCGGTGGCCGGGGGCGGGGACCCGCCAGGTGCCGAACACCTCGAACCCCGCGGCCTGCGGCTCGGGCGCGGGCTGGTCGGGAGTGGTCACGACGGTCGACCTCCTGATCGTCGAGGCGGGGCCGGTCAGTGAACACCGGTGCCCGTCCGGTGGCCGGTGCGGTGGCCGGTGCGATGGCGGGGAGTGGCCAGCAGGGCGGCCAAGCCGGTGGCGGCCAGGGCGGCCATGGCCACGACCCCGGCGCGCAGTCCGGCGGTGCCGCCGCCGGCGGTGGTCCAGGCGAGGGCCGCGACGGCGGGGCCCAGGGTGGTGCCCAGGGTGCGGGCCAGGTTGGTGACGCCGCCGGCGGTGCCTTCCCGGCCGGCGGGGGTGGCGGCCAGGATCGCGGTCATGATCGGTGAGTTCAGCAGCGACATCGCCGCGCCCAGCACCCCCATCCGCCAGGCCAGGTCGGCCGCGCCGGTGCCGGCGTCCAGGGTGAGCATGGTCGCCATCGCCGCGGTCGTCAGCGCGGCGCCGGTCGCGGCGATGGGGACCGGCCCGTACCGGTCGGCCAGCAGCCCGGCCAGCGGGGTGACCACCGCTCCGGTGGCCACGAAGAACACCATCGCGGTGCCCAGCAGTGCCGGGCCGCGGTGCAGGACCTGGCTGATGAAGAACGGCAGGGTGAAGGTGATCAACCCGATGATCTGAGCGCTCAGCAGCAGCGCCAGCACCGGCAGCCCGAACGGGCGGCGCCGGGCCAGCGCCAGCACCGGCGCCGTCGCGGGCCGCCGCGTCCACCAGGCCGCCAGCACCACCGCGGCCAGCGTCAGCGCGACGGCGATGCTCCAGCGGCGCGGGTACTGCTCGACGGCCAGCAGCGCGGCGGTGACCGCCGTGCCCACCAGCGCCACCTCGGCCAGCAGCGCCCGGCCCGGCCACGGCAGCGCCCGCCCCGCCGGCCGCGCAGGCGCCGGCACCGTCGCCATCCCCAGCGCGATGACCAGCACCAGCAGCGGCACCTTGACCGCGAACACCGCCCGCCATCCCAGCGCCTCGGCCAGCCAGCCGCCCAGCGGCGCCACCGCGACGCTGCCGACCATCATGATCGTGGCGTGGTAGCTCATCGCCCGGCCCCGCTGATCGGGCCGCACCGCGGCCGTCACCACCGGCAGATACACCCCCAGATACAGCGCCGACGCCGCCCCCTGCAGCACCCGCGCCACCAGCAGCACCGCGAACACCGGGGCGGCCGCGGCCAGCACGCTGGCCGCGGCGATCCCCGCCAGCGACACCGTGAACACCACCCGCACGTCGGCGCGGTCCACCCACCGGCCCGCCGGCAGCGCCAGCGCGGCCAGCGGCAACTGGTAGGCCAGCAGCACCCACGCCGCCGCGCCGCCGTCCACCCCGAACCGATCGGCGATCAGCGGCAGCGCCAGCGCCGCCATGCTGAGCTCGCTGGCCACCACCAGCGTCGCCAGCGCCGAGGTCACCACCGTCGCCCACCGCGTCCGCCCCCGCACCCCGGCAGCGGTCTCGCTACCGGCCCCAGGTCCGGACTGGTCGCCTGCAGCGGCGCGGGCAGGCGAACCGGCATGTTCTGGCTGGCTCATCCCCATCCCAGCAAAGTACAATGGCGATAGCAGAAAAGTAAGGTAATGGCAGATTGAGGGTGGCGGCATTGGTCGACAACCAGGTCCAGGCAGGCCGCAGGCCTGCAGCCCGGCCGGCGCCGGGAGCCGGGGCGGGCGTGCAGACGGGCACCGGGCGGGGCCGGGTGGCCAAGCGGCAGGCCATCATGCAGGCCGCCCAGACGGTGTTCGGCCGCGAGGGCTACACCCATGCCGGGATCGAGGCGATCGCCGCGGCGGCCGGGGTGTCCAGCCGCACCATCTACAACCACTTCCAGAGCAAGCAGCAGCTGTTCACGGCGGTGATCATCGAAAGCTCCACCCAGGTCGCCGACGCGCTGATCCGATTGATCGACCATCACCTCACCGGCGTCACCACCCCCGGCGCCCTGCAACCGGCCCTGGTCGCCCTCGGCTGCCAATGGGCCGGCCCCCAGGCCGAGTTCACCGACCACTTCGCCATCGTCGGCCACCTGTACGCCGAAGCCGCCCACCTGCCCCCCGACCTGCTGCAGGCATGGAGCACCGCCGGACCCCAGCGCGCCGAACAGCACCTGGCCCACCACCTGCGGCGGCTGGCCGGCACCGGCCTGCTGCACCTGCACCAGCCCCCCGCGTCGGCCAGCCGCGCCGGCCGCGGCGAGCCTGACGACGGCGCCGCGCAAGCCACCCAACACCTGCTGCTGCTGACCGTCGCCGCCGTTGCCACCCGCACCTACCACGGCGCGATCCCGCTCACCGGCCAGCAGACCACCGCTCTGGTAACCGCCGGAGTCCGCGCGTTCCTGGACGGCCACCGCCCCCGCTGACCACCCGCCCGACCCGCCCTGGCCCCCGCTCCAGGGCGGGGCCCAGCGGGAGACCTCCGCGAGAGCTACTTTGGCCCTGGGGACACGTTCGGGAGAAGACCCCCCATTCGGTGGCGCCGCCTTTGGAGATGACGCGGGCGCGTTTGTCGGGCAGGACCAGGTCGGCGATGTCGAGGGTGAGGATCTCTTCGGCCCGCGCGCACGACTCATACAGCAGCCGGTAGAAGGTCTTCTCCCGCAACGGCGCCTTGGCCTCCAGCAGGGCGGTGACCTGGTCGCGCGACAGGGCGCGGGTCAGGTCGGGCGGCGCGGGCCGCCGCGCCAGCCCGGCGACGGGATCTGTGGTGAGCCAGCCGCGGGCGCGCCACCAGGCGGTCGCGGCGCGCAGCACCGACAGCTCGCGGTTGACGGTGTCGGCGTCGGCCAGCTGCGCGCGGACGGCGAACGAGGTGGCCAGCACCGCGGCGATGCCGGGCGCGTCCAGGTCGGCGAGCGCGACGGCGGGCGCGACGGCACCGCGCCGGGCTCGGCCGGCCGGCGGCTGGTCGCCTGCGATCAGCCACGCCCAGGTAGTGAGGGAGACGCGGTAGACGCGGCGGGAGGCGGTGCTGATCCCGGCCGCGGTCAGGTAGGCCTGCACGGCGTCGGTGTAGCGGGCGGGCCGGTCGCCGGCCAGCGGCAGCACCGTCGCGCCGGGGCCGGAGCCGGTGACCGGAGGAGTGATCGGCTCGGTGGTCATCTCGCCCTCGGATCTGTCGCAGTAAACGCGTACACCTGGGCCCTGCTCGCGCCCGCGTGGGGTCCAGGTCAGGATGGCAGGGCGCGGGCCGCTGCCGCAGTAAATCGGGTGTTTACTGCGGCACGCCGTGGGCCCGTGAGACCTTCGCCTCGCACGCCGTAATGGTTCCGATCCGCCCAGTAGCCAGAAGCAGACAAGGCGCCTTATGACACCACCTTCCGGCGCGGCGCCCCTGAACCCGCCGCCCGCCGGCACCCCACCCCGCCCACCGCGCCCGCCGATCTCACCGTGGGGATGGTCCCCCCGGCCCGACCCGCTGATCGTCACCGTCGCGCGCCAGGGCGGCTGGCACGTGCTGACAGTGACCGGTGAGCTGGACCTGGCCAGCGTCCCAGCGCTTCAGGCCGACCTGTACGACGTCTGGGCCGAGACGGCCGCGCCCTGGGTGGCGCTGGATCTGACCGCGGTGAGCTTGTGCGACTCCACCGGAGTCAACGCCCTGGTACGCGCCTGGCAACGCACCACCCGCGCCGGCGGCCAGCTCCTCCTGCTGCGGCCCCATCCCCGGGTCGCCGCCGTGCTGTGCCGCACCGCACTGGACCAGCACCTGCCCATCGCCACCCACCTGCCCGAACCACCCTGCTGAACCGCCCACCCGCGGGGCGGCCGAGCCTGCACGGCCGCGGACATGCCCCCACCTCAGTCCTTGGCAATGACCTCGTAGCAGACGGTGCCGATGGTGGCGTGCCCGTGCTTGCGCATCTGGGGAACGGCTTCGCGGTAAGCGGCGGCCGTGCCGTCGTGGTCGCCGTCCAGCTCCAGGCTGTCGGCCGAGGCCGCCAGATAGTTGGAAAGCCACAGCCGCGCGATCGCCTGATTGCGAAACGGCGGGCCGAGCGTGTGCGGACGGTGCCGGCCCGGCTCATCGACGCCCGGCTCACCGGCCGGCGTGGTGTCGCGGCAGACCGCCAGGAAGATCTGCTCACCGTGGGTAGTCGGGCCGGGACGCCGGGGACAAGGGCATGACCCCATTGTCCCCCCGTTCGCACGCCCTGGCCGGGCGAACGACAGCGCGGACCGCACGAACAGACTCGGCCCAGTGCTTAGCGTAGCTACCCGTCAGTAGAGGCCCGGAGCCCCGTTCCCCGCAATCCTCTGCTTCCACCGCCAATGCCGCGCCCGGCACGCGTCCGAGCAAAACACCGCGTCCCGCCGTGTGCCCGGCAACAACACATCCCCGCACCCCGGACAGACCCGCCGCAGACACTCACCAGCACCCGGCGAACCCGGCCCCGACCACCGCATCGTCCCTCCTGGCCGTCCCGCTCACGGCCATACCCAGCTTGCGCCCAACACCAGGCAGGTCACCAGCCCTCAGAACCAAGATCATCCTTCTCAGGCACCTTCTTAACGACAGGCCATATCAGGAGGGCGCTGAGGGGCTGGTGATGTGCGGCGGATCTCCAACAATCTAACTTCGCTCCGTAATTACTCGCACACAGAGGGAGATAATCCCTGGGACTTCGATTCGACCCCCGGGAGGTCCCCATGACACGCCCCCAGCTGTGGCCGACCGTCTGCGCTGCGGTGTTCGCGACGATCGCGGCCGGCCTGGCCCCGACTCCGGCCGCCTCCGCCGACCCCCTGACCGCCGCACAGGCCAGCGCCGCCACCGCCGGCGAACGCGGCGAGACCTGCGGCAGCAGCGACGACTCCTACGGCAAAGACCGCTGGGCCTGGGCCCGCACTGAGGTCTGCGCCCAGGTCAAACGCGACGACAACGGAAACCGCTACATCGAGGCCCTCTACGGCGGCAAGTTCCAGTACTACTGGGGCGCCGCCTGGTACCACGAACAGGCCAAGTGGGAAGCCCAGTTCGAGGGCCGGATCACCGCCTACCGCGGCGACACCTACGTCGCCGCCACCGAATTCTCCGAGCGAGTCATCGACGACTGGGGCAAGATCTACGGCAAGCTCGCCATCCACGACGTCAAGCCCGGCCAGACCTACCGCTTCGTCGGCAGCAAAGGAAAAAAGAAAGGCGGCTACTGGGCCAAAAACGGCGTCCGCTGGCGCACCGAGATCTACGACATCCCCCGCACCCGCGTCACCATCACCGTGACCTGACCGGAGAGAGAACACCACAACACCAAGTGCTGACCGGATAGGACACCGCGCCCCGCCCAATCGGCAGAGCCCGCGGCACGGGCGAGCCAGGTGGGGGCGTTGTTGCTCCTGGGGAATCCGGCGGCGTCGTGGCCGAACGCGCTGCGCTGAGCGGGCGTGACCTGCAACCGGCCGGTGAGCGGCGCTTGCCGGTCGGGCCAGGCCGTTTCACCGGTCCGGTGCGGGTCGTCGTGGGGACGGCGGTGCGGTTCGATGCAGCCCGTCCGTGAGTCCCGGTTTCGGCGGAGGGCGCGGTGCGGCGCACGGGGCCGAATTCGCCCGGGGACTGCTGCCGGTCCGGTGACCTGCGGCGGTGTGGTTCCAAGGGCCGGACAGAGTCGGCGTTCTTCCGCGGTGTGCTGCGGTCACTGGCCGGACGGCCCGGCTACTCGGGCCGTCTGGAGGGCGCCCCCCGCCGCTGCCCGCGATCTAGCCGTCTTCGGGCGAGGGGGCACCCGCGGAGGCCTGCGAAGGCACCAGACTGCAGAGTGCGTTCCCGACCACGGGGACGTCCTCGACGGTCTTGCACAAGTCGAAGTCTGCGGGCGCTGCCGCGGCGGTGGGTGCGGCATGGGCCGGGCCGGCCAGGGCGGCCAGCGCCAGCGCGGCGGCGGCCGTGGCGGTAGCGGTGCGGATGAGCGGGCGGGGGGTGCGCATGAGCAGCAGCTCCGATCACGGTTTGCATACAGTTGGTTACAGTCTGCCCATTGGGGGTGGGATCAACCCGTACGAGCGGCCCCGCCGAGCCCGACAGAACGGGGGGTCCGCCAGGTCCGGCCCGCCAACCGCCGTTCACCGATCGGTTGCTGCTCAAGGGCCTGAGCCTGGAGCTCGGCCTCACGCGCGATGATCTCCAGTCCGCAGCTCTTCCCCGGGCTGGAGATCGCCGCTTGCTCCGGCCCCTCCGCGCTGCTCATCGGCGCACCCAGCGCGCTGGCCTGGCCACTGTGGCCGCGGAGCCAACCCGTTCAGTCACGCAAAGCAAGATCATCATTCTCAGACAGCTTCTATATCCGCCCGTTGTTTTCCGAGTACTACAGGGACCCGCCGTTGTCGCAGCGGTGACCGGATCCGGGACGCCGGGCACGTTCACCGCCACCGCCAAGACCTGCGGCCGGGGCTGCCACTGGGACGGAGACTACGTTTCTGAGGACGGCCGTCAGCGACGAGACAACGTGCGCCTGACCGGAGATACGGTCCGAGTGGAGCATGTCGGTGATCGCGTCCGCGCGTGGGACACCGGTGCCCGACGCGAGGTCTATGCCGACCGGTACGTCGGCACCGCGTTCCTCCTGGTGTTCTTCTTGGTGCTCTCGGTGGTCGCGCTCGCCGCCTGGATCTTCGGCATGGCACGGCGGCTACGTCGCCTCCTGCCTGCGCGACCTCCGTCATCGGACTGACGCTCATGAGCTGATTGCGAACAGGCCGGGTTCGAGCGGGGCGCCCGGCACATTCACGAAAGGTTGTAGGCGGGTCAGAGGCGTCATCGGCTGAGGGGCGCGGGTGACCGCGATGTGCTGGGTGGTGGTCAGGGCGGGGGGAGCAGGCGGGTGAGGAGTTGCGCCACGGTGACGACTCCGATCATGGGGGCGTCGGTTCGCTGGGGGTGGCCGGAGACGGCGACGACGGGGCTTCGGGTGTTGGCCATCAGGGTGGCGATCTCGATGGCGGTGGCGTGGTTGTCGACGATCGGCGGTGCCTTGGTTTCGGTCGGCAGCAGGTCGGCGACCGTCTTGTCGGCGAGTTTGCCGCACAGCTTGTCGGCGTGGGCTTCGTCGTAAACGCGGGCGAGGGCGGGGTCGTCCTGCACGTAGCGCGGGATCATGAACCGCAGCAGCTGGGAGCCGGGCAGGATGGCCACCGGGCGGCGGTCGTCATCGACGACGATCAGTCCCGGGAGCCGGTGCTCGGCCAGCAGGCGGGCGGCCACCAGCGCACTGCTGTCCAGGGTCACGGTCGGGTAGTCGACGGCCAGTTGGTGTGCGCGCACGTCATCGACGTTAGCCCAGACCGGTGATCTTTGGCGGGTCGGCGGATGGGCGGCGTGGAAACGGCGCGACAATCCCGTTATGGTCATGGGCAGGTGAGCCGGGAAGCCTGGTCGGCATGTCCTTAGCCGACCGACCCCGAGAGCCTCCATGACTGCCTTGTTGCTGGCGTTCGCGGCACTGCTGCTGCTCGCCGTCCTGCTGTCGAGTCTGGCCAACCGCACCATGCTGTCGACAGCCGCGCTGTTCTTGGTCGGCGGTTTCGTGCTCGGGGACGGCGTCACCGGGGTGCTGTCGCTAAGTCCGGGTGACTCGCTGGTGGCCGGGCTGGCGGAGCTGGCGTTGTTCGCGGTGCTGTTCACCGACGGCATGCACGCCGGCTGGAAGGACCTTCGTGCGGCGTGGCGGCTGCCCGGCCGGGCGCTGGGCTGGGGACTGCCGCTGACGTTGGCCGTGACGGCGTTGCTGGCCTACTTTGTGGCCGGGCTCGGTGTGGTGGAGTCGCTGCTGGTCGCGGCGATCTTGACGCCGACCGATCCGGTGTTCGCCGCCGCGCTGGTGGGCAACGACCGGGTGCCGCCCCGGTTGCGGCACCTGCTCAACGTCGAATCCGGGGTGAACGACGGCCTGATCCTGCCGTTCGTCGTGCTGTTCCTGGCGATCGCCAAAGGCTCGGACGATCTGCATCTGGGGGAACTGGGCAGCGAGCTGGCGCTCGGTGTGGTGATCGGGGTGGCGGTGCCATGGGCGGCGATCATGCTGGAGCGCACCCGGCTGTTCGCGATCTCACCCAAGTACGAGCCGCTGAACGCGGTGGCGATCGGACTACTGGTCCTGGGTCTGGGCAAGGCCACGCACGGCAACCTGTTCCTGGCCGCGTTCGCCGCCGGCATCACCGTCGCGACCATCGGCGACCAGCACAGCAAGGCCTTCTCCGAATTCGGAGAGCTGGTCGCCGAGCTGCTCAAGCTCGCCGCGCTGCTGGTGTTCGGAGTGCTGATCTCGCCGGCGTTCCTGGGCGATGTCAGCGTGTCGGGCTGGGTGTTCGCGGTGCTGGCACTGGTGGCCGCCAGGCCGGTGGCGTTGTGGGTGTCGTTCCTGCGGTCGGGACTGAGCGCACGCGAGCAGGGCGCGGCCATGTGGTTCGGGCCCAAGGGCTTCGCCTCGGTGGTGTACGGCCTGCTGGTGCTCGAATCAGGAATCCCCGCGGCGGATGAGATCTTCCATCTGGTCGCGGTGACCATCGTGCTGTCGATCCTGGCGCACTCCTCCACCGACGTCGTGGTGGCCCGCGGATTCGATGACGAACACGAGGTCCCCGCCTGGTACGGCAAGGCACGCACCCTGGTCCGCCGTCCCGGCCAGACCCCACAGCCCACCCCCGATGAGGACTCTCAGTGATCGATCGAACTAGCGTGGTGACAGACACACCGCGAAGGCTGATCGGCGAACTTCTGCGCAAACCGTTCTGACAGGAGTGTTCTTGGCTGCCACCCTCGCCATCGCGATCTTTGTGACCGCTTATGCGTTGATCGCGTCGGAGAAGATCCACCGGACCAAGGTCGCGCTCGGTGGCGCGGCGCTGATGCTGCTGTTCCACATCACCGACGCGCACAGTGCGTTCTTCTCCGAGGAGTCGGGGATCGAATGGAACGTCATCTTCCTGCTGCTGGGGATGATGGTGATCGTGTCGGTGCTGCGGCAGACCGGCGTGTTCGAGTACCTGGCGATCTGGGCGGCCAAACGCGCCCGCGGCAAGCCCTACCGGCTCATGGTGATGCTGGTGGTGATCACCGCGGTCGCCTCGGCGCTGCTGGACAACGTCACCACCGTGCTGCTGATCGCCCCCGTCACCTTCCTGGTCTGCGAACGCCTCAACCTCAAAGTGGCGCCCTACCTGATCGCCGAGGTGATGGCCTCCAACATCGGCGGCACCGCCACCCTGGTCGGCGACCCGCCCAACATCATCATCGCCGCTCCCAGCCGCGCCGACCTGTCCTTCAACGACTTCCTGATCCACCTGGCGCCGCTGGTGGTGGTGCTCATGGTGGTGTTCTGCCTGCTGTGCCGCTGGCTGTTCCGCTCAGCATTCACCTACGACCCGGCACTGGCCGAAGAGATCATGACCCTGGAAGAGCGCGAGGCCATCACCGACCGGCGCCTGCTGATCCAATGCCTGGCCGTCCTGGCACTGGTGGTGGCGGCGTTCGTACTGCACCCGGTACTGCACTACGACCCCTCGGTGGTGGCGCTGCTGGGCGCCGGGCTGCTGGTCGCCGCCACCAAGGTCACCACCGAACAGGCACTGGAAGAGGTCGAATGGCCCACCCTGGTGTTCTTCGCCGGCCTGTTCGTCATGGTCGGCGGCCTGGTCGAGACCGGCGTCATCGGCGACATCTCCCAAGCCGCCGCCGACGCCACCGAAGGCCGCCTTGGCTTCGCGACGATGCTGCTGCTGTGGGCCTCGGCGGGCCTGTCGGCGATCGTGGACAACATCCCCTACGTCGCCACCATGAGCCCGATCGTCGGCGACCTGGTCCAGCAGAACGGCGGTAAGGACCAGGCCCAGGTGCTGTGGTGGGCGCTGGCGCTCGGCGCCGACCTGGGCGGCAACGCCACCGCCGTCGGCGCATCCGCCAACGTGGTCGTGCTGGGCATCGCCGCCCGCAACGGAGCACCCATCAGCTTCTGGCACTTCACCAAGTACGGCCTGGTCGTCACCGTGGTCACCGTCGGCTTGGCCACGCCCTACCTGTGGCTGCGCTACCTGTAGTGCCCTTGGTGAAGGGAGCCCCCGTTGTCAGCACGCCGCCCGCGCCGCGCCTGGTGGAACATCGCCGCTCTGGCCCCGGCGCTGGCGTGCGGCGCGATGATCGGGTGGCTGCTGGACCAAGGCCTGCTCGCCGCAGCCGCGACGAGCATCCTCGTCATGGGCATCATCGTTGTCACCGAGATCACCTGCCGCCGCCTCCACCGCAAGGAGCCCGGCGTCACCGATCCCGTCGACGTCCCCCGGCCAGGCGATTCACCTCCCGGCGCGTCCCGCGACGCGCTTGAGATCCCCAAAGCGGCCTCGTCACCCACCGGCTGTGATCGCCCCACCTCGCGCGAGCGTGATTGATACAGTCCCCGATAGGTGTGCCGGGAAATCTGGTCGGCAGTGCTTCTTCCTGCCTCAGGAGGCCCGTGCCACACCGTCCGCTCTGGCGTCCACCGCTAGCCGTAATGAGCATGGCCGTGGAGCAGGCCTTGCACCGCGAGCACGGCTGCGGTGTACCTGCCGCGCGATGGCCTGAAAACGGCCGATCACCGCACGCCGCTTGTCGCCCCTCCGTGCACGAACCTGACCGTGGAGCGCTCATGTCCGCTTCCCCGCCCGGCCCGGCCGCTTCACCGCTGCGCGGTCCCGATACCCAAGCCAAGGTCGAACTGCTGCACCAGCTGGCTGACGGCGCCATGCAGGAAACCGTCTGGTATAGCCCGGCAGACGACCGGTTCGCCGCCCTCATCGCCAGACTGGCGGTGAGCGACCGCGCATGGCTGTTGCGCTGCATCGGCTGGTTGCGCACCACCACCACGCTCGCCCCGGCAGCCATAGTCGCGGCAGCCGAGCTGGTCCGGGTCCGCCTGCTCAACGGAGGCAGCGACAACCGCGGCATCATCGCCATCATGCTGCGCCGCCCCGACGAGCCAGGCGCTCTGCTCGGCTACTGGGTCACCACCTACGGGCGGCCCGTCCCCAAACCGGTACAGCGCGGAGTGGCCGACGCGGTCAAAAAGCTCTACACCCAGCAGGCCGCAGACACCTACGACCAACCCGGCCGGGGCCTACGTTTCGCCGACGTCCTGGCCATCGCCCGACCCCGGCCCACCTCAGCACAGCAAGCGACCCTGTTCCGCCAACTGACCGACAACCGCTCCCCTGACGCCACCCTGGACTTCTCCGCCCTGACCCCGCCCGCTGACCCTTCGCTGGCCGCGGCCCTGCGCGCCGCGGCCGGCACGGGACAGCTGCCCTTCTGACCGCGAGAACAAAGAGCTGATTCCGGCCTTGTCGAGCCCGCTGGTGCAGGACCAGGACCAGGATGACCTTGACGACGGCGGTCATGCGGTCGGGCGAGCAGTCGGGCCTTCGCAGAACGTGCCGGCCTTTCAGCGTGGCGGCGGCGCGGTATTCGCCTGGTGCACCGTCGGGGCGTGGTGCCGGTTGGCTCCCGGGTTTGAGCTTGCGTCGCTGCTGCGACCGGCACGCCGCCGCCCCTACCGGAGCGACACGTTCGTGAGGATCTGGGAGGAAGTGACACGCGCATTTCTGGGACCCACCCGGGCCACGGGCAGCCGAGATCGCACCGATCACTGCGGCGGCGACGTATCCGGCGAAGACGGCTTGAGCTGGACCCGGTCGAGGTGGCCGAAGCGGTAGCCGCGCCGGACCGCGGGTCTTCCCGGTCTGCAACGAGACGTCAGACGGTATGCCGGTCTGCGTCGTAGAGGTCGGCGTAGCGCCGCCAGCCGTACAGTGTCAGCGCCATCGTGGCGGCCACGCCGAGGATGGTCGGGACCTTGCGGCGGTGCCAGGCGGCGAGGCCGGCTGCGCCGAGGGTGAGAAGGCCTACCGCGTTGAGTGCGCTCATCGTCCGGTCCAGCTCGGGGTGGGCCAGCCAGCGCTCCTCGCCCAGGATGGCGCGGGTGGCGAGCGATCTGCGGTCAGCCGGCTCGGGGGTCATGATCGGGTTGATCGCGAACCAGATCACAACTCCAGCGGTCACGTCCGCGCGCCGGGTCCAGAACGGTGCGACGACCAGCGGTGTGGTCAACAGCCGGGTCCAGGCACTGACCGGGTGGGCGTGCCGGGCGAACATCCAGTGACGCAGCTGCTGCGAGCGATCCATGATCATTCCTTGTGTCCGGTGGCTCACGGGTCGGGTGCACCGTCAGACGCGATCACCGGTGCGCGGCCGACAGGATGAGTGGGGGCTTTGGCCGCTTGATGGGTGAGGCGCACGCCGGGCCGGGCTGGGCTGATGGTTGGGCCCGGCGCGGTGCGCAGCCGGTGTGGTGCGGCGGCTTCGCGTCAGTGGCGGGTGGTGGGTGAGGGTAGGTGTGGTGGCTGCCATCGCCAGGTGGGGTTGCTGTCAGCGGCGATGCCCTTGCGCCAGAGCGGGGCGGGCATCAGGCGGATCATGGTGGTCATCGTCCGGTGGGCGGCTTTGGAGGTGGTGCGGTGGCCGTCTTTGCGGGCGCCTCGGGCGGTGGCCTGGGTGCGCGGTCGGCGGTCGGTGTCGTAGCGGTGCAGGGCGGTCTGGATCGTGGGTTCGCCGGCGAGCGCGGCGACGAGGACGACCGCGTCTTCGATGGATTGTCCGGCGCCTTGGCCGCGGTCGGGGCTCATGGCGTGTGCGGCGTCGCCCAGTAGCGCCACCTTGTCGTGCACGTAGGTCGGCAGGGGGTCCAGGTCGCGGATGTCGATGTGGATCACCGCCTCTGGCGGGGTGGCCTGGATCAGTGCCGGGATCGGGTCGTGCCAGGTCGCGGTCCGGCGGGCCACCTCGCTCTTCTCCTGGCCCGGGTAGCGGACGTCGGGCTGGTCGGCGGTGGTGACGTAGGCCCAGTAGGTGCGGCCGCGGCCGACGGGGTGGATGAGGAAGTAGCCGCCGGGTCCGAGCGTGATGCTGCCCGGCGGATCGGCGATCTCGGCGATGCCCAGCCAGGCGGTGCGGCCCAGGAAGCGCGGCGGCGGCGCGTCGGGCCACAGCAGGCGGCGCACGGTGCTGTGGATGCCGTCAGCGGCGACGACCAGGTCGCCGCTGACCTGGCCGCCGTCGTACTCCACGCACACCTTGTCTCCCTGGTGCGCTACGGCCGTGACTTCGGCGCCGGTGCGCACCCAGCCGTCGGGTACCGCCTCCAGCAGGACCCGGTGCAGGTCGGCGCGATGAAAGGCCAGCATCGCGGTCGGATCGCCGGGCCGGGCACGTTGCAGGTAGCGCCCATCGGGTGTGCGCAGGTTGCCGGATGCGTGGGTAGGCACACCCGCCGAGCGGGCCTGCTCGCCGACGCCGAGTTCGTCCAGCGCGCGCATGGCGTTGGGCGCCTGGGACATACCGGCGCCGATCTCGCGCAGCTCGGCCGCCCGCTCCAGCACGACGGCCTGCCAACCGATCCGACGCAGGGCCAAGGCGGCAGCCAGTCCGCCGATACCGCCACCGACCACGATCGCTTGCCTGCTCACTACGTCTCCTCACCATCGGCCCAAGCACCGTGGGACCCAGCATCGTGGGACCCAGCACCGTCGAGTTCAGTGCTGTCGAGTTCATTGCCGCCGCCGGGGTTCAGGGGCGGCGCGTTGTCGAACACCTTGGCCATCCACTCGAACGCGGCGTGCGCCTGATGGACGCGGGCGGCCCGCTCATCATCCGGCCCCATCAGATCCAGGCCGTCACGGGTGATGTCGAGGAAGGAAGCGATGCCGGTGATCTGCTTGCGGACCACCTGCGCCCAGGCGTCGTCGGCCATCCGGTAGTAGACGGGCCTTGCCGTTCATGCAGGGATGCCCGGCGGAGACTCCGCAGCGAGGACAGACGGCGCCCAGTCGTGGATCCGGTTTGCGTTTGGGCACCTTGAAGGTCGTCATTGAGGTGCCGTAGGTTCCCCTTGCCGTGACGGCGAGTGTTCCAGGCCAAACACGGCGCCACGGGGCGGCGCTCCGCACAGGCCCGCACCGCCCGAGTGGACCCACCGCTGTTCATGCGTTGGACGGTGATGGCGGCGACCTTTCGCATCCCCTCCTAGCGTGCGGGAGAGCCCTGCTGGCCAAGGTCGAAAGGCGCACCGGTCGCCGCCTGGCGCACGCCGCGATGTTCTCGGCCGTCGAAGGACTTGCGTATGCCTTGATAGAAACCCCGCAACGTGCTCGGCTGAGAGCGGGCCGTCAGTGCGGGTCCGCCGGGCGGGGCCTGTTCGGTGAGGGCGCTCAGGTGCGGGGATGGGTTTCGTACATGCGTATCGCGGCGAGCAGGCCGCTGGCGGCGGTGAGGGCGGCGATGGTCCAGATGGCGGTGGTGATGCCGTACAGGTCGGCGATGATGCCGGCTAGCAGGGCGCCGACGGCGAAGCCGCCGTCGCGCCACAGGCGATAGACGCCGACGGAGCGGGCGCGCCAGGTGGGGTGGGTGACGTCGCCGATGGCGGCCAGCAGGGTGGGGTAGACCATGGCGGTGCCGGCGCCGAGCAGGCTGAGCGCGACGGCCCACACCCAGAAGGTGGTGCCCAGGGCGACCAGGGCGAGCGCGGCGGCTTGGGTGAGCATGCCGGCGACGATGAAGGGTTTGCGGCCGTAGCGGTCGGAGGCGGCGCCGGTGAGGAGTTGACCGGCGCCCCAGGCGGCGGGCAGCAGTGCGGTAAGGAGGCCGATTTGGCCGATGGTCAGGCCGTGGGCGGCGAACAGGAGGGGGAACAGTCCCCAGGCCAGGCCGTCGTTGGCGTTGTTGACCAGTCCGGCTTGGCTGACCGAGGACAGGGCGGGTTCGGTGAAGCTGGTGCGGGTGAAAATCTGCCCGCTGGTCAGGGCGGGTCCGGAGGGTTGGGTGGTGATGGCGGCTTCGTGGTGGGCGTGGCCGCGGGTCTCGCGGACGACCAGCAGCGACAGGCCCAGGCCCAGGGCGGCGTAGGCGGCGCCGACCAGGAACGGCGCGGGCCTCAGCCCGTGTTCGGCGGCCAGCCATCCGGTGGCCATGGCGGTGGCGGCGACGGCGAGATATCCAGCGGCTTCGTTGAGGCCCATGGCCAGGCCGCGCCGCTGCGGTCCGGCCAGGTCGATCTTCATAATGACGGTGACCGACCAGGTCAGCCCCTGGTTGACGCCGAGCAGCACGTTGGCGGCTACCACCCAGCTCCATGACGGCGCGAAGATGAGAATGAGCGGGACGGGCAGGCCGATGAGCCATCCGGCGATCAGGACGGGTTTGCGTCCGTACCGGTCGGACCAGGCGCCGGCGAAGTAGTTGGCGGCGGCCTTGGTCACGCCGAACGCCAGGATGTAGGTGAGGGCGGCGGTGTAGGCGGTCAGGTGGAAGGTGTGTTCGGCCAGCAGCGGCAGGACGGCGCGTTCTTGGCCGAGCATCCCGCCGACCAGCGCGTTGACCGCGACCAGCAGGGTGAACTGGGCCAAATTGGTGCGGATCCCCAGCGCGGTCGCCTTGACCGGCGCGTGCGCGGTCACCGCCCCAGCTCCAGGCCCTGCTCCGGGCCCTCAAGCTGGCCCTGGTTGAGGGCCCGCTCGGTGGCCTTGGCCCAGTCGTCGGGTCCACCGGCCAGGATCGCCAGGTCGCGGTGACCGGCGCGGGCGAGCAGGCTGGCGGCGGTGGCGGCGCGTTCGCCGTGCCCGCACATCACCACATACGGGCGCCGGTCCAGGTCGGCGGCGTGGGCGGGCAGGTCGCCGAGTTCGACGTGCACGGCGCCGGGGACATGGCCGGCGGCGTATTCGGCGTCCTGGCGCACGTCGACGATCGGGCGCTCGCCGATGTGGGCTGCGTCGGTCAGCCCGAGGCTGTGCAGCGGGTGTCCGGCGGCGCGCCAGGCGGTGACGCCGCCGGCCAGTTCTCCGACCAGGTTCTCGTGGCCGATGGTGAGGGCCTGCCAGGTGATGTCGGCGGGGTCTTGGTCGGGGTCGCGGACGATGACGATCGGGGTGGCGGGGTCGGTGAGCCAGCCCAGCCAGGTGCCGAACTGTGGCCGCAGCGGGTTGGAGAGCGCGCCGGGGAGGTGCCCGGCGGCGAAGTCGGCGACCGGCCGTACGTCGACGACCACCGCGCCGTCGGCCAGCAGCGCGCGGGTCTGGTCGACAGGCAGGGGCGCCAGGGCGGGCGGGCCGGTCAGGATCTGCGGGCCGCGCCGGTTGAGCTCGGTCAGGCGGTCGAAGTAGGCGGCGTAGGAGCCGAGGCTGTCGATCAGCCGGGCGGCGAAGGTGTCGGCGTCGGGGGCGGCCAGCAGCGGGTTGCTGGCCTTCTCGGCGCCGATGGTGGAGGTGCGGTCGGCGCCGGGCGGGGCCGAGCAGAAGGATCCGGCGCCGTGCGTGGGCCACACCGCGACATGGTCGGGCAGCGTCGCGAGGCGCTGTAGGGAGGCGTACTGGGCGCGGGCCAGTTCCTCGGTGCGGCCTGGGCCGAGCAGGTCGGTGCGCGCGGCCGCGCCGACGATGAGCGATCCGCCGGTGAACACCCCCAGGGGCCGGGGCCCGTCGAGCAGCAGGAACGCCAGGTGCTCGTCGGTGTGCCCGGGAGTGGCCAGCGCCCGCATGGTGAGCCCGCCGAGGTCGGCCTCGTCTTCGTCGGCCAGCCGCGTGTGGTCGAACGCGCGACGGCCCGCGGCCGAGGCCAGGACCTGCGCGCCGGTATCGGCGGCGAGTTGCCGCGCACCGGACAGGAAGTCGGCGTGCAGATGGGTGTCGGCGACGAACGCGATGCGCAGCCTGGCCCGATCGGCCTGGGCCCGCAGGCCGCGCACATCGCGCGGCGGATCGACGGCCAGCGCCCGCCCGTCACCGAGATCGACCAGGTAGGCACTGTTGCCCAGACCCTCGTCCACTAGTGCGCTGACCAGCGATATGGCTGGTGATCGAGGCTCTTGGCCGCTCATCTCGCCGCTCATCTCATCGTCCTTTGCCACTGCGGGGTCGGGCTGCTAACCTCGCAACCTACAATATTCAAAAGAATATTAGAAAGTTAAGTCGAGGCGAACGTGCTGGCGGTTCCCCAGCGACGCCCCCGGCCGCGCCGTGAATCTGGACGCCGCTGGAACATCGGCCGCTCGAACACCGGAGGACATGATGCCCGCAGCCGACAGCGCAGCCGGGCCCACCGCCGGGCCTACCGGCGCCCTGGCAGAAGACCGCGAGCGCAAGACCGCGTTGTACGGGCAGTTCGCGCGGGTCGGGAAGGCGCTGGCCAATCCGGCCCGGCTGGAGCTGCTGGATCTGCTGGCCCAGGGTGAGCGCAGCGTGGAGGAGCTCGGGCAGGCGGCGGGGATGAAGGTCGCCAACACCTCCGCACAGCTCAAAGCGCTCGCCGAGGCGGGGCTGGTGGCTGCTCGGCGGGAGGGCGCCAAGGTGTTCTACCGGCTCGCCGACGACGGCGTCGCCGAGCTGGTCGAGCAGGTCAAGGCGTTCGCGGCGGCCCGGCTGGCCGAAGCCGAACGCGCGGCCCGCGACTACCTGGGCGATCTGGACGCCCTGGAACCGGTCGCCCGCGACGAACTGGCCCGCCGCATCGAGGGCGGCGACGTGGTCGTGCTGGACGTCCGGCCCCCAGTGGAGTACGCGGCCGGGCACATCCCCGGCGCCGTCAACCTGCCGCACGACCAGCTGGCGACAAGGCTGGCCGACCTGACCGACAAGGTGCCGCCGGGCACCGACATCGTCGCCTACTGCCGCGGCCGGTACTGCGTGTTCGCCCCCCGCGCCGTCCGGCTGCTGCGCGAGCGCGGCTACACCGCCCACCCTCTGGACGGCGGGCTGCCCGAATGGCACCGCGCCGGCCTGCCGGTCACCGCCGGGAGCAGCCCATGAACAGCCCAGGCAGTAACTCCGCCAGCCCGAACACCACCGGCGACGCCCTGGCCGGCCTGGACGCGCCGGTCCCAGCCGGCCTGCGTGAAGGCCCGATCTACCTGGACTACAACAGCACCACACCGGTGGACCCGCGGGTGGCCGAGGCGATGCTGCCCTTCCTGACCGAGCATTTCGGCAACCCCTCCAGCGGCCACCCCTACGCCGACCGCCCCCACCGCGCCCTCGCCGTCGCCCGCGGCAGGCTCACCGCGCTGATCGGCGCCGCCTCGGAAGAGGTCGTGTTCACCGGCAGCGGCTCGGAAGCCGACGCGCTGGCCATCATCGGCGCCGTGCTCACCCACCGCGACCCCGGCCAGGTGCACGTGGTCACCCAGGCGACCGAGCATCCGGCCGTGCTGGAAGCCTGCCGGGCGCTGCAGCGCCGCCACGGCACCGCGATCACCTACCTGCCCGTCGACGCCCACGGGCGGGTCGACCCGGCCGATCTCGCGCGAGCGCTCACGCCGCGGACCGCGCTGGTGTCGATCATGGCCGCCAACAACGAGACCGGGGTGCTCCAGCCCATCGCCGAACTCGCCGCCGCCGCCCACGAGCACGGCGCGCTGCTGCACACCGACGCCGCCCAGGCCGTCGGCAAGATCCCCATCGACGCGGCCCGGCTCGGCGTCGACCTGCTGACCGTGGCCGGGCACAAGCTGTACGCCCCCAAGGGCATCGGCGCCCTCTACGTGCGCACCGGTGTGCTGCTCGAACCCCTCATTCCCGGCGGCGGGCAGGAACACGGGCTGCGCGCCGGCACCGAGAACGTCGCTCTGGCCGTCGCCCTCGGCACCGCCGCCGACCTCGCCCAGCACGAACTCGACCACGGCGGCCCCGACCGCATGGCTCGTCTGCGGGACCTGCTGGCGCGGCGGCTGAACCGCCTGCTGCCCGGACTCCTCACCCGCACCGGCCACCCCGACCACCTGCTGCCCGCCACCCTGCACATCACCATCGACGGCGCCGGTGGCGACGACGTTCTGGCCGCCACCCCCGCCATCGCCGGCGCCACCGGCTCGGCCTGCCACGAAGGCTCCCGCGAACCCTCACCCGTGCTTCTGGCGATGGGCCAAGGCCACGACCAGGCCCTGTCCGCGCTGCGCCTGAGCGTCGGACGCTGGACCACCCCCGAACAGATCGAACGGGCCGCCGACGCGATCGCCGCCACCGTGGACAAGCTCACCTCGACCCCGGCCACTCGGGGAAACAAGACAGCGAACAGGCAGTGAGCGGACGGTGAGCGGCCAGAACACCGACGAGACACCGGTGGTCATCGACGGCGGTGATCGCTCCTGCGTCCGGCTCCTGCTCGAGCTGCGCGAACACCTGGCCCTGCTGCCCGGCCGAACGCTCGTGCACCTGCTGGCCACCGACCCGGCCGCCCCCCTCGACCTGGCCGCCTGGTGCCATCTGACCGGCCACCACTACCTCGGCCCGATCCCTCCCGCCGGCGGGACCCCGGGATATGCGCTGCGCGTCACCGCCGATGCCCGCCCCACCCGCCCGGACACGCCCTGGCACCTGGGCGCCTGACGCTCAGCACTCGATGGACCGGATCCGGTCCATGACCGTGCAGGCCACCGACACGAACGACTCCAGATCGGCGGCCGGGACGCCGTCGAAGAGGAAGTCGTAGCCCGCCCGGTACTCCTCGGTCAGGCCGGTCATCGTCTCGACGCCCTTGGCGGTCAACGACACCAACGTGGCCCGCCGGTCGGTCGGATGCCTGCCGCGCTCAGCGAAACCGTCCGCCTCCAGCGCATCCAGCAGTCCGGTGATGTTGCGCGGCGTCACGCCGATCAGGTCGGCCAGCGCCTTCTGCGTCGACGGTCCGCGCTGATGAAGGGCCCACAACACCGAGGTCCGCGCCCGCGTCAACCCGCGCGCGGCCATCCCGCGCTCCATGAACTCCGACGTCATCACCGCCAGCTCGAACAACCGCTCCAACGCGCCAGCGCCGGACCCGGCCACACTTTGGACACTCGCTTCATTGTGTACATACTTCACTATGTTGTAGCCTCCCGAAAAGAAGGGTAGCCCGAGCCTCCGGGAGCACGCCATGAGCCACCGCCACCCCCTGTTCGCCCGCTTCTACGCCCGCACCAGCCTGCTGATGGAACGCAGGATCGGCGCGCACCGCCGCACCCTGCTGGCCGGGCTGACCGGGCGCGCCATCGAGATCGGCGCCGGCAACGGCCTGAACTTCCCGCACTACCCGGGCACCGTCACCGAGGTCATCGCGGTCGAACCCGAACCCCACCTGCGCGCCCTCGCCCAGGCCCTCGCCGACACCACCGCCACCGTGCCGATCAAAATCGTCGACGGCTGGGCCGACCGGCTACCCGCCGACGACGCCTCCTGCGACGCCGCCATCGCCTCCCTGGTCCTGTGCTCGGTGCCCGACCCCGACGCCGCACTCGCCGAGATCGCCCGGGTCCTCAAGCCCGGCGGCCAACTGCGGTTCCTCGAACACGTCCACCATCCGCGACCCGCACGGCGCCGCCTCCAGCAGACCCTGGACACCACCCGCGCCTGGCCCTGGTTCGGTGGCGGCTGCCACTGCTCCCGCGACACCCTCACCGCCATCAAGAACGCCGGCTTCACCATCGACCACCTCGACATCCTCACCAGCACCGACACCGGTCTGCCGTTCCCCACGGCACCGCAGATCCGCGGCACCGCCACCCGCCCCTGACCCCAGGAAAGAGCCCCACCGTGAACACCACCACGCGCACGCCGCTGATCGCATTGACCCAAGCCGACTTCGACGCCGAACGCACCCGCATCACCGAGCCGCTGCTGGTCGACTTCTGGGCCGAGGGCTGCGGACCCTGCAAAGCCCTGGTCCCCGTGCTGGAACAGATCGCCGCCGAACACACCGGCCGGCTGCGCGTGGCCACCGTCCGCCTCGACGACAACCCCGGCCTGGCCCGCCGCTTCCAGATCATGGCGCTGCCCACCCTGATCGTCTTCATCGACGGACACCAGACCACGCGCATCACCGACGTCACCACCAAGGCCGGACTCCTGCGCGAACTCGCCGACGCCACGGCCCAGCCCCGCGGCGAAGATCTTCATCAACCATCTTGACCTCAAATCGGCAGTGCATCAGCGTGCTCCCAGCAGACGTCAACCGATGACCCGCCGCTGCTCCCAGCGAAACCGTTCCTGGGGACCACCCGCGCGAGAGGACAGAGGCATGGCCACCAGCCCAGACGCCGCCCCGCACCGCCCGTGGTCCGGGCGGCCGCTGTGGCAGGTGGGCCTGGCCGCGGCGCTGGCCGCCGCGGCCGCCAGCGTCCTGGTGTACGGGGCTGCCCGGGCCGCCGGCGTGCCGATGGAGCTGACCGAGATATTCGACAACGAGTTCGCGCGCATGCCGGTGACGAACATGGCGTTCGGCGCTCTCCTGGACGGCGGAGCAGCCGGCACCGCACTGGCATATGCGTGCCGCAGATGGGCCAGGCGGCCCAGACGGTTGTTCATGGCGGTCGCGATGACCGGCCTCATCGCCTCCTTCTCCCTGCCCATCACCAGCGACGCCAGCACCGCGACCAAAGTCGTCCTGGCCATCAGCCATGTCGTCGTCGCGGCCATCATCGTGCCGGCGTTGGCCCTGGCACTTCCCCGCGTAGCGACACTGGGCGACGACGCGGTCAGAAACTGACTCCGATCACCCACCCGCATCGCAACGCCCAGCGGCGGTCACCCCACCCGAGCCAACGCCCTGACGCTACGGGCCGCTCGGTTGGTGCCCAAGCACCGATTCAGCTGTCCTGGAAGAGCAGGACGGCCTACCGGATCCAAGTACAGCCGCCATCCTCGACAAGGCGCCGCGAACTCCCCCAAAACCAACCACGTCGATATCACCGCAGATCGCGGCTGTATCCGACCGAAACTTCGTCAGCGCTACAAGTGCCGCCTGACCTGCGTCTCTGCAGGACGGCCATGCAACATTAGGTGGGCGGGAACCTCAACTGGGCCGCCTCGTCTCTCGCCGTGGCGGCTTCAACCGCAGCACGAAGACGGTCCTCCGGAAAGAGCAGATGGCCAGCGAGTTCGTCGAGAACCAGTGCGATCGCTTCACGCCACTCAGCGAACGCCGCGGCGCTGGCGGAATCCTGAGGCCGCATCGCTCGCACCCGCCGCAGTTCGTTCAGCGCAGTCTTCAACTCTGGAGTCACTGATCACCTTCGACGCGAAGATACCGCTCTCATGGCGGCAGTTGTCACGGAACGTCATCAACGCGGTGACCCTCTTGAGAACTCGCGACAGTTGAATAGGCGACTCCGCCAGTCCGGAACCCCTCGAACTCCAGACCGGCAGCGCTGAGCGTGTGCAGTATCCGGGCATGGGGAGGCCGGTCACGGTGGTTCAGCGGCCGAGGTCGCGGCGGTTGAGGCGCCACGCGCCGGCTGCGGTCACGATGATCACGGCGCCGGTCAGGACGGCCGCGTCGACGATCTGGAGGCCGTTGTTGAGGGGCTGGCCGCCGATGTAGTAGTGGTACGGCGTCAGCTTGCGCAGCCAGTCGGCGCCGATCTGGGGGGCGAAGCCGTGCAGGGCGTAGGCAGCCACGCCCAGGCCGGCGGTGATACCGAAGACAGTGGGGCGGCTGTGGCCGGTGGCGGCGCCCAGGCCGGTGGCCAACGCTCCGAACATGGTGGCCAGCAGCGCCAGGTTGAGGGCCTGGGCGGCGAAGTTCGCAGGACTGATGCTGTGGAGTTCGGCGCTGGAGCGGATGGCGAGCATGGCGGCCAGCACGACCGCCGCGATCGCGACGGCGCCGACGGTCAGGGCGGCCAGGCGGTGCAGCAGCAGGCGGGTGCGGCCGATCGGGTGGGCCAGCAGCAGGTCCAGGTAGCCGCTCTCCTCGTCGGCGGAGATCATGCGGGCGCCGGTGGCGGCACCGTAGAAGGTCGCCAGTAGCGGGACCAGCAACCCGAACACCGCGCCCTGCAGGTAGCCGGCGGCGCTGGAGGCGTCGTTGAGCCCGAAGCCCTCCATGGCTTGGGGGACCGAAGCCATGGAGTCGGCCGAGATCTGGGGGTAGAAGCTGCCGTACATCGCCGCCAGCAGGCCGGTGGCGAGGGCCCAGACGGTAAAGATGCGCCGATTGTCGTACAAGGTCTTGGTGAACATCGAGCCGCTGAAGGCGCGGGCGAGTCCGGACGCGCCGGGAATCGCGGTGGCGGTGGCTTCGGGACGGGTGGTGGTCATGGGTGCCGCCGTTCGTGATGGTGTCGATAGGGGCCGGTCAGGCGGCGCTGCCGTTGCGCGGCTGGTCGGCCTGGCCGGTGTAGTAGGTGTGGAAGAGCTCTTCCAGGTCCTGGGTGTCGGCGCGCAGGGCGGTGACGGTGTGCTGGGCGGCGGCCTTGATCACAGGATCTGGGCTGCCGTCGATGTGGCAGGTCAGGGTGGTGCCGTCGACGGCCAGGTCGGTGACGCCGGGCAGGCCGGTGAACTCGGCCGCCGGGACGGGCGCGGCGAAGGTGATCTGCACGTGGAGGAATGAGCGGGCGCGCAGGTCGGCGACGGTGTCGGTGGTGACCAGGCGGCCCTGGCGGATGATGGCGACGCGGTCGGCGACGGCCTCGACCTCGCTCATGATGTGGCTGGACATGAACACCGTCTGCCCGTCGGCCCGGGCCTGGGTGACCATGTCCAGGAAGGTCTGCTGAACGAGGGGGTCCAGGCCGGAGGTGGGCTCGTCCAGGATCAGCAGTTCGGGCTGGTGCATGAACGCCTGCACCAGGCCGACCTTCTGCCGGTTGCCCTTGGACAGGCTCTTGATCCGCGCGTCCAGGTCCAGCTCCAGCCGCTCGGCCAGCGCGGCGATCCGGTGCGCGGGGACACCGCCGCGCAGGCCCGCCAGGAAGGTCAGGCACTCACCGGCCTTCTGCCGGCCGTCGACGACGAAGTCACCGGCGAGATAGCCGATGCGGCGGTGCAGCCGCACCGCGTCACCGCGCGGATCCAGCCCGAGCACGCGGGCGGTCCCGGATGTGGGGCGGATCAGGTCCAGCAGCAGCCGGATGGTGGTGGACTTGCCCGCCCCGTTGGGCCCCAGGTAGCCGAACACCTCGCCGGAACGCACCTGCAGGGACAGGTCGGCCAGGCCGCGGCGGGTGCCGTAGTCCTTGCTGAGGTGGTCGAGTTCGATCGCCGTGGTCGTCATGCCGCAAACTGTACAAAGTCTTCAGAGATTTCTGAAGGCTTGAAGCTGTTAGGATTTCACCACGAACTTTGGCGAGGGGAGTGACGTTGGCGGACACCACCGAGGCGGCCGAGCATCTGGCGCTGGTGCTGGCCCAGGGCGGGCTGCAGAAGGCGACCGCGCGGGTGCTGGCGGCGTTCATGTTCGCCGATGAGGACAGTGTCACCGCACCGGACCTGGCCGAGCGGTTGGGCATCAGCTCCGGCAGCGTGTCGGGGGCGATCAAGATGCTGTCGACCGTCGGGCTGATCGAGCGCGCTGCGGCGCCGGGCAGCCGGCGTGAGCACTACCGGGTGCGCGAGGGCGCCTGGGCCACCTTGATGTCGGCCCAGAACGGCATGGTGCAGGCGATGTTCCAGGCCGCCGACCGCGGCATCCAGGCCGCCGGGCCCGACAGCCCAGCGGCCCGGCGGCTGGAGGAGATGCGCGACTTCTACGGCTACATGTTCGCTCACCTGCCCGCCCTGGTGGAACGCTGGCAGGCCGAGCGGACCAAATCCCGTCCCTGACACGCGGCCGCGACGGCCGGACGCTGTGCTTGACTGCTGGTCGTGGTGAGTGACGAGCCCAATGGGAAGCAGGTCACCGATACTGCACCCCACCGGGTCGCCGCCTGTCGGGACCCGGACCCGCACTGAGCGCCAGCGAGGAGAACGGCCGTGACACGTGTGCTGGTGGTCGACAACTCGCCGCAGATCCTGGCGACCCTGCGGCTCAACCTGAAGGCCCGTCACTACGACGTCCAGGTCGCGCTCGACGGCGGGCAGGCCCTGGCCCGGGCCGCGGACTGGCATCCGGACCTGATCATCCTTGATCTCGGACTACCCGATCTGGATGGTGTGGAGGTCATCCGCGCCCTGCGCGGCTGGAGCCAGGCACCGATCATCGTGCTGTCGGGACGGACCGGAAGCAGAGACAAGGTCGACGCCGACGCCGGCGCTGGCGACTACCTCACCAAACCCTTCGACGTGGACCAGCTATTCGCCCGCATCAAGGCCAGCACGGGCGCGCCTCGGCCCCTACCTCATCGACCTGACGCGCAAGACCGTGACCGCAGTCGCGGGAGACCTCCAAGGCGTCGCCGTGCACCTCACCGCGACCGAGTGGGGTATCGTCGAGGTTCTGGCCGGCAGTCCCGGCAAGCTGATCTCGCAACGCCGGCTGCTCGCCCAGGTTCAGGGTTCCCACTCGCTCAAGGAAGCCCATCACCTGCGGGCCTGCCTGGCCTCGCTGCGCCGCAAGCTGGAGACCGACCCGTCCCGGCCCCGCCACCTGCTCACCGAGCCCGGCATGGGTTACCGCTTCCAGCCGTGACGCCGAGGCCACCACAGGCCGGTGTGTGCCGGTGGTCGCCGTCAGTAAGCCGTCGCGCGGGATGTGGCCAGGGGCGGTCTCAGAGTTCGGCGAACCGTTCGACCTTGTCGACCCGTCCGGCCACGATGATGATGTCGTCGTAGCGCAGGACGGTGTCGGTGGTGGCGTAGGTGAAGTCTTCGCCCGGGCTCTTGACGCACACCACGGTCACGGCGTACTTGCTGCGCAGCCGGGTCTCGCCCAGGGACACGCCGACCAGTTCCCTGGGAGGATGCGTCTTGGCCAGGGCGAAGTTCTCATCCACCTGGATGTAGTCCAGCATCCGGCCGGCCACCAGATGGGCGACGCGCTCGCCCATGTCATGTTCAGGCAGCACGACATGGTGGGCGCCGATGCGTTCCAGGATGCGGCCGTGCTGGCGGCTGATCGCCTTGGCCCAGATGTCGTCGATGCCCAGCTCGACCAGCAGCGAGGTGGTCAGGATGCTGGCCTCGATGTCGCTGCCGATGGCCACCACCGCGCGGTAGAAGTCCGGCACGCCGAGCTGGCGCAGGGCCTCGATGTCGGTGGAGTCGGCGGTGGCGATGTGGGTGAGCTGCCCGGCCAGCGCCTGGACGATCTTGGGCCGGTGGTCGACGGCCAGCACCTCGGTGCCCTGCTCGGCCAGCTCCAGCGCCAGCGAGCTGCCGAACCGGCCCAGCCCGATGACCACCACGGGGTCGTGTCGTCTGTCAGCCAACGATGGGTCGCTCCTCAGGCAGTTCGTAACGACGGGTACGTTCCCGCAGCGCCAGCGCGGAAAAGAGAGTCAGCGGCCCGATCCGCCCGATGAACATCAACAGGGCGATCACAACCTGGCCGGCGTCGGGCAGCTGGCCGGTGATACCGGTCGACAGCCCGACCGTGCCGAACGCCGACACCACCTCAAACAGCACCCGGTCCAGGCTGTGCGGCACCATCGACAACAACACCAATGTGCAGACAGCGACCAGCCCGACCCCCATCAGCGCGATCGTCAGCGCCTGGCGCTGCACCGGCCCGGCCAGCCTGCGGTGGCCGACGTTCACCCGATCCTCGCCGCGCAACTCGGCCCACATCACAAACGCCAGCAGCCCGAACGTGGTCACCTTGATACCGCCGGCGGTGCCCGCGCTGCCGCCGCCGATGAACATCAAGATGTCGGTGAACAACCAGCTTTCCGGGCGCATCTGCGAGATGTCGATGCTGTTGAACCCGGCCGTGCGCGCCATCACGGCGGCGAAGAACCCGGCCAGCAACTTGGCCGAATCCGACAGCGGCCCCAGAGTATGGGGATTATCGCGTTCGGCGCTGGCCAGGACCACCGTGCCCACCAGCAGCAGCGCGGCGGTGGTGCCCAGGGTGATGCGGGTCAGCACCGACCACCGCCTCGGCCGGCGCCAGCTGCGGGCCAGCTCGAACACCACCGGAAACCCCAGCCCGCCGACGATGACCGCGGCCGCGACCGGCAGGCAGACCCACGGATCGGCCACGAACCTCGACAGGCTGTCGGGCCACAACCCGAACCCGGCATTGTTGAACGCCGAGACCGCATGGAAGACCCCCATGTAGACCGCACGCCCCACCGGCTCGCCGTAGCCGAACGCGAACCGCAGCGACAGCACGACCGCCACGATCACCTCAGAGACCAGGCTGAACAGCACCACGTTGCGAACCACCCGGCGCATCCCGGCACCGTGCAGGGTCTTGGTCTCCGCCTGCGCCAGCAGCCGGGCCCGCAGCCCCAGCTTGCCCGAGACCAGCACAGCGAACAGCGTGGCCAACGTCATGATCCCCAGCCCACCGGCCTGGATCAGCAACAAGATGACCACCTCGCCGAAAACCGACCAGTGCTCACCGGTGTCCACCACCACCAAACCGGTCACACACACCGCCGACGTAGCGGTGAACAACGCGGTCAACGGCCCCGCCGACTCACCCGACTCGGTCGCCACCGGCAGCGCCAGCAACCCGGCGCCGACCAGCACCGCCAGCCCGAAACCACCAACGATTACCTGCGCCGGATGCTGGAAACGGTCCAGAACCGCCGAACCCAGCGCGGCCCGGCGCCCCGACAACCCCACTCATCCGCCTCTCAAAGCCCCCTCAGCAACCGCAGATCAACCTACAACCCCCGGCCAAAAGCCAACCAGATCGCCGGGCCGGCCCGGGCGCCTGCGCAGGTGCCGGCTGACCATCAGCGACAGCCGAACCAGGCGCTGGACGCGGACCCGATGGCCCTGCGTTTGAAGCTGACCATCCGGCACCACCACATCGCGATATCACCGCAAGCTACGGCGCTATCCGACCAACCCCTTCTCTGTGCTACTGGAAACCTCTACAAACCCGGGTGCGGACCCTCCGCGCCTGGCCGGACGCAAGCGGCCCAGACGGCGACCCGCTCACCGACGCCCACCGATCGGAAGAAAGATCCGCCAACGGGCCGCAAGCGCCACCGCTGAGCTGGGCGAACTCAATCGCGTGTACCTGAATGCACGACTCTTACCGACACCCCAGGTCGTCGCGGCCGCCTTCCTCCACGATCCGGCCGGCGTCCAGAAAGGCGATGTGATCGGCACGTTGGATGGTCCGCGTCCGGGTGCGCGACCATCAGCACCGTCCGGCCTGCCATCAGACGCTCGATTCCCTCGTGGACGGCCGCCTCGTTCACCGGGTCCAGCGCGGAGGCCACCTCGTCCAGGAGCACGATGGGCGCGTTCTTCAGCAGCGCTCGCGCGATCGAGACGCGCTGGCGCTCACCACCCGACGGCAGTGCACCGCCTTCGCCGACATTCGCCATCCATCCGGCGGGCAGTCGCTCGATCACCTCGCCCAACCGCGCCGCGGTCACGGCCGAACGCACCTCGCGGGACGGCCGAGACGCACGTTCTCCTCGATCGTGCCGTCGAAGATGGACACTCTGGAAGACGATGGCGATCTGCGCCATCACCACCTCGGTGTTGATGGCGTGCACGTCCACACCTCCTATGCGGCGCCCACGTCGCAGAAGCGCGCGAGCAACTGCAGCTATGTGCTCTTGCCAGCGCCCGACGGCGAGCCGCTGTCCCTCCGGCACGGACAACGACACATTGTCGATGACCGTGCGGTCGCCATGCCGGAAGGTGACGGACTCGAACTCCAGATCATGGTGTTGCGGCTGGCGGGTCGCTGGGCTCCGGCAAAGGCTGGGTGCGCAACACCGTGTCGAGCCTGGTCAGCTCGGAGCGTGCGCCGCGGAGCCGACCACCCATGTCCACCAGCGACAGCAGCGGGTCCGCGCAGCGGGCGGCCAGGATCTTCGCCGCGCCGATGTTCCCGCCGAGCGCGAGATAGGCGCCGAGCACCAGCAACACGGTGAACGTCGCCTGCACCGTCAGCGTCAAGCCCAATACGCCGGGCAGAGCCGACAGCGTGGAACGGCGGGACGCCCGCTGCAGTCGGTGAAGCCTTCGGACTTTGCTCAGTGGGTCAGGACCGAACCCTAGGGCCAGTTGCACACGCTGCCGACCGCCACCAAGCTGGAAACCGGCGGGAACAGCGACCACTGAGACAGCCCACAGGGCTCGAATCTCACGCCACACAGACGGCATTGTCGGCGCTCTTCCCGCCCCGCATCACCCCTTATTCAGCAGGCTCCCAGTCGACGAGGCGGGCGAGCAGCGTAAGAAGTTGGTCGCGTTCTTCGGCTCCCAGGGGGCCCAGCAGCTGCCCTTCGGCACGGTCGATCGCGTCGGCGGCGGCCCGCTGGTGACGGCGGCCTTCGGCGGTGAGATGGAGGGCGTAGGCGCGCCGGTCGGCCGCATTGCGGCGCCGTTCGATGAGGCCGGCGTGTTCCAGGCCGTCGACCACGGCGACGACGGTGGTGCGGTCGACGCCGATCCGGCGCCCCAGCTCCTGCTGTGACATCGGCCCGTACTCGCCGAGGCAGACCAGCGAGGCGGCCTGTTTGGGGGCGACGTCCAGGCCACTGACCTGCTGCTCGACGCCACTGCGCGCCCGGGCGTGCAACGCCACGAGCAGGAAGCTGAGCCTGGGCGGAACTGAATGCGCGGACACTTGGACATCATCCCAGACTCCCATATAGTCAGTTTACTGACGATCAGTAATTTGCTCATGGGAGGGCGCATGCCGTCGACAGTCAAGGTCACCCGCGGAGAACTGGCCTACGACGTAGAAGGGACCGGACCGTCCGCGTGCCTGATCCACCAGTACCGGGAGGTGACCGCCAAGGGGCCCCTCGCAAACGCCCTGACACCACACTTCCGGTTGCACGCGATCAATCCGGTCGGTCTCGGAGGCTCCAGCGCGCCGCGAGAGAGCCACGACCTGACCATGGAGTCCTTCGCCGACGACCTGGAGGACTTCCGCTATCGACTTGACCTGCCGCCATGGGTGGTGGTGGGCAGTTCGACTGGAGGCATGGTCGCGCTGCTACACGCGTTGCGCCACCCCAAAGCCGTTCGCGGCCTTGTTCTCATCGGCAGTGCGGCGAGCAGGCAGTTCATCACCGGAAGCCTCGCCGATCCCGCCCACCCCCGTGCCGCCGAAGTAGCGGCGGCACGGACGTCCGCCGCCCAAGGCGCCGAAGGCATGGCCGCCTTCCGCACAGCGATGTTCCGGCTCAGCGTCGCCGACCCGCACCGCACCCCCGAACCGCCCGAGGGCGAGGACGGCCATAACTCCGCCTGAACGCCTGAACGCCTTCATGACCGAGCTCGACGAGTTCGATCTGGAGCCCCGGCTGAGCACGCTCAACTGCCCGACGCTGGTGCTGGTCGGACGGCACGATCCGATGTGTCCACTGCCCAACAGCCAGCGCATCGCCGAAGCAATCCCCCACGCCCAACTGCGCGTCTTCGACCACAGCGGCCACTACCCCTATCTCGAAGAGCCCGAAGCGTTCCGCACCGCGATCGATACCTGGACTCGCGAACACTTCGGCATTGGATAAGCCCCTTCCGCGCCGGCCGCACAGCGGCGCGACGGGCAATGACACCGCCTCCATGAGCCCAGCCAGCCGCGCGCCGGTGACAACGGCGGACACCCCGGACCATGTGTTAGCGATCACTCAGGATGAGGATGGCGGCGTCGTTGGTGGTGAGGACGGGTAGGTGTGGGCAGGCCCTGCCGGGTGGTTCTGGCAGGGCCTTGGTGTGCAGGGTGTCGGCTTGGTGTTCGTCGTGTCGCCGGGGTGGGTCAGAGTTGGCCGGGGTCGTGGTGGGTGAGCATTTGGGTGATGCCCAAGGTGGTGTAGCGCATCACGTCGCGGGCTGAGGTCCAGGCTGCGGCCGCTTGGGAGTTCAGGGTGTGGAGGGGTGTGATGTGGGGTTGGCAGACCACGGTGGCCCATTCGGCGTTGACTGCCAGGTGGACGGCCATCTGGGCGATGATGCGGCGGTGGTGGGAGGCATGATGCCCAGAAGTTCGCGGTCGGCCAGTTCCCGGCATCGGTGGGCGGTGTGCTGGCAGCGAGCGGCGGGGGTCATGGCGGGCGCTCGTGCGTCGAGCGTGTCCAGCAGGTAGAAGGTCAGCTGGAACAGCTCGATGGCTACGGGGCTCGTGGGCAGGGAGCCGGGGTCGGGAGTGGCCCTGGTGTCGATGCTGCCATCACGATGGGTTTGTGGCTGGTCACTCGGCCGCGATGACTTCGTTGACGGCCGAGCGGGCGGCGGTTTCGTCGGCGATGAAGGTGGCCAGCAGGATTGGATGGCCAGGTTGTCGGCGTACTGCTTGGAGTGCAGAAGTGAGTACGGCTTAACGGGCTCTGTCGCTGATCTTGTGATGGGCGGTTACGACCGTTCGAGGATGCGTGTGCGGAGTAGGTCGAAGTTGGCGCGGCCGTAGCCCTGCCTCATGAGCAGCTTCACTCTCGTGTTCTGGCCTTCGGCCTGGGCTGAGTTCCACGGCAGCGACAGGCCGGCGATGACGGCGTCCAGGTCGTAGCGCAGCCCGTCGGCGAACTGCCGCAGTGCGGGCAGGTCATCATCGGCGACCTGGTCGATCCATGCGGGCAGCCGGTCGCCGCGTAGATGACGCATCATCACGGCGAAGGTGCGGACGTGGCGGACGGCGGCGTCGAGGTTGGGGCAGCCGGCCCGGATCTGCTTGAGGTCCAGCGCGGCGCGGGGATCGAGGGTGTCGGGGTTGGCCATGATCCAGCTGGTGACTCTGCGGGGGCGCGGGACCGGTCGAGGTGGCGGCGGGGGCGTGATGCCGTGTTTGAGCTGGCGAACGTAGAGGTAGACGGTGCTCGAGCTGCCGCGATATCCCTGAGTCTGCAGCTCCCGGAACAGTTGTAGGGCGTTGTGGCACCCGTCGTTGACGCGTTGTGCGAGGTAGGGCTTGTAGGCGTCGAGCAGGCTGGGGCGGTGGGCGGCTTTGGCCGGCAGTTCGTCCAAGCTCGCGGCTCGGGCGTAGCGGCGGACGGCGTAGTAGTCGAGGTTCAGGTCCCGGCTGATCCCCTTGAGGGATCGGCCCTGAGTGACCAGGTCCTGCACTGCGGCGTACCGCTCGGCGGTCCGGGCGACGAGCTTGCGCGGGCGGCCACGAACATCGAGATGGTCGTCGGGCTCCGTCACGTCCTGCGACTCGGGTGGTTCGTGGCTGGCGGGCAGGTCAGCGTAGGCGGTCTTGATACAGCCGTGGTGGGTGCCGACGGTTCTCTGCACCGCCTCGGCCAGGTTGTGCCAGACATGCCACCGATCCACCACCTGCCGGGCCTGAGGTGCACCAACACGGGCGGCCTCGGCGAACGCCCGAGCCCTATCGCGACAGACGATCTCAATCTCGGGATGTCCCGCCAGCCACTCGGTCACAGGGCCCGATTCCCGGCCACGCAGTACCTCGATCGGCTGGTGGGCCTCCAGGTCCACGATGATCGTCGCGTACCGGTCCCGCTTGCGCAGTGCGAACTCGTCCACCGCCACCACCCGCACCTGACCGGCGGGCCGCTCGGGTCGCGCTCGGACCATCCGCAGCAGCGTGTCCTTGGCCACCGGCAACCCGAGCCGGGCCGCCAGCCGGACACCCGCACGGGCCGCCATTGCCACCGCGACCCTGCCCAGCATCCGGCGCAGCAGCAGCGTGTATCGGGCATGCGGGCTGGTCAACCCGACCACCTGTTCGGCGAACGTCACTGCCGCACATCCGGCGTTGATGCACTTGAATCGGCGCACCGTCAAAGCCAGCACCGTCGTCATCCCGCCGAGCGCGGCATCGGCCAGCCGCCGAACGTAGCGGCCATGCACCCGGGCCGACGACTCGCCGCAGTGCGGGCACGTCCCATCGTCAGCTCGGACACGGGCATCGAGGGTGACGACCCTCAGCGTCCGTTCCACCGTTTCCACCACGACCCCGGCCAGATGCGGGAGAAGATCCTCAACACACTCCGGACACGATCAACTACCGGACCGTTCCACGTCACAAGATCAGCGACAGAGCCGATAAACGTGCGGGGTTGTGGTGGCTTCGACGAGCCTCTGGACCGGATAGGCGTGATCGAATATGTTTTCGATCATGGTTCCGGGTCTTCTGTGCGTCCACCACTGGCTGGACACGGACACCCAGCAGCGACTGACTGCGGACATCGACGCCGCGCCCTGGTCGTCGCAGCTGCGGCGGCGTGTCCAGCACTACGGGCACCGCTACGACTACGGCAGTCGCGGTATGAGCGGGGCCCCAGCGCCGCCGCTCCCCGGCTGGGCGCTGACGCTGGCCCGGCGGCTGCACGAGGACGGCTACTTCGAACGACAACCTGACCAGGTCATCGTGAACGAGTACCTGCCCGGTCAGGGCATCAGCGCTCACGTCGACCGCGTCCCCTCCTTCGGCCCGGTCGTCGCCTCGGTCAGCCTGCTGTCCGCGTGCGTCATGGAGTTCACCCACCCACAGGACAAGACCCGCGCGCCCGTACGCCTCGAACCCGGCAGCTTGTGCGTCATGACCGGCCCGGCTCGATTCACCTGGCGGCACGCCATCCCGGCACGCAAGACCGACCCCGGCCCCGACCGGCGAGTTCCCCGCCGTCGGCGAGTGTCGGTGACGTTTCGAACGGTCCTAGGGAAGCTCCACGAGAGCTAACACGCTGATCAGCTCTGCAGAATTAACTACCCGTACCTGGCTCTGCAGGCAGGCGGAATCTGGAACCGCTACGCTCCCCATGACCACTCTGAGTGATCAACGCTGGGACGCCGGATCCGAATGCAGATCACTGAATCAACGACTCTTGCCAGCATCAAGCCCCCCGATTCCGCCTCCGCCTGAGCCTGCCCAGTCTCAGCGGAGTGTGTGGCCGCCGTTGACGGTGATCCGCTCCCCCGTGATGAACGTGGCGGCCCCCGAGACCAGGAACGCCACCACCGCGGCCACCTCGTCGGGGTTTCCCATGCGACCGAGAGCGACGTCCGACCGGTAGGCGAGCAGCTCCTCCTCGGGGACCTGCGAGTGCCGCTCGACCGGGATCCAGCCGGGCGCCACCAGGTTGACCGTGATGCCGGAAGGGCCCAGCTCGCGGGCCCAGGTGCGGGTCAGTCCGAATTGGGCCTCCTTGGCTGCCACGTAGGCCGACATTCCCGGCAGAGCACGGTCGACGATGTCGGAGCCGATCTGGACGATCCGGCCGCAGTTCCGCTCCTTCATGCCGGACAGGACCGCCTGCACGAGCAGCGTCGGACTCTTCACGAAGAAGGCCAGCTGGTCCAGATGCGTCTGCCAGGTGAGGTCCTCCATCGCCACGAGGGGTTGCGGGCCTGTCGCGTTGATCACCAGGGCGGTGACCGGGCCGAGGCGCCGCGTCACCCGGGCGACCAGGTCCGCCGTCGCCTCCTCATCGGTGACGTCGGCGGTGAACGCCGCGGCGGAGCCGCCCGCGGCATGGATGTCGTCGACCACCTGATCGGCCGCCGCGCCGCCGGAGCGGCTGTTGACCGCGACCGTCCACCCGTCCGCGGCCAGGCGCCGGGCCATGGAGGCCCCCAGGCCCCGGGACGCACCCGTCACAAGGGCGACCCTGCTCTCATCAATCATGATCGGCTCTTTACCCCTTTAGCCCGATGCCGACCGACACTCCCCGGCCGTTTGCGAGATCAACAGTTCTTCAACACGCACTGACAGGGCGTTTGGTTCAGGTTGCGTCTGCTATGTGGTGTCTTGCCGGGCAATTATCGAGTGGCGTGAGATGTCGGTGGGGTGGCTGGGCGTCCGGTGGCGTGAGCACGTTGCGTTCTGCCTGTCATGCACACTTCGTCCTGTCTGGTCCCAAGATGGGGTCTGATGCGTGGCTTGCTGGCTGGGTGGATGTATACCGCTGGGCATGTCGGTGTGGACGGCGTAGGCCAAGGACATGAGGCAATCACGGCGCTATCCCAGCGATCTGTCCGACGAGCGCTGGGCGCTGATCGAACCCACGTTGACCGCCTGGCGCGCCGCGCGCCGCCAGTACGCCCTGGACATCGGCCGGCCACCTGAACACGACCTGCGCGCCTTGATGGATGCGATCTTGTATGTGGACCGCACCGGCATTCCCTGGCGCTACCTGCCGCACGACTACCCGCCCTGGGCCAGCGTCTACTCCTACTTCGCCGCCTGGCAAAAAGACGGCGTCTTCGCCCAGCTCAACGGCCTGCTGCGCCGTCTGGCCCGCCAGCAGCAGGGGCGCGACGCCGAGCCCAGCGCGTGCATCATCGACTCCCAAAGCGTCAAGACCGCCACCACCGTGCCCGCCACCACCCAAGGCATCGACGCGGCCAAGAAGATCGTCGGCCGCAAACGCAGCATCACCCGCCGACACCCTCGGACTGCTGCTGGCGGTACTGGTCACCACCGCCAGCGTGCAAGACGCACCCGCCGGCATGCAGCTGCTGACCAGCGCCGCCGCCGCGCACCCGACCATCGCCATGGCCTGGACCGACAGCGCCTACCGCGCCCGGTTCATCGACCACGCCGCCCACCTGGGAATCCGCATCCACACCGTCAGCCGCGACCCAGCCACCCGCGGCTTTGTCCCGCTACCCCGCCGCTGGGTCATCGAGCGCACCTTCGGCTGGCTCATGCAACACCGCCGCCTGGCCCGCGACTACGAAGCCTTGCCCGCCCGCTCCGAAGCCATGATCCACCTCGCCTCGATCGACCTGCTCAGCCGCCGCCTCACCAGTCAATCCACCCCCACCTGGCGCGGCACCTGACCCCTCAGCTCAACCAGACTCCGCAGGACCAAACGCCCTGTGAGCAACCGGCAAGGGCGTGCGAGGAGGACCGATTCTCGGGTCACCGGCTGCGTCGCGGCACGTCAGTGGCGGGAGCCCTTCCAGCCGGGGCCGGCGCGGAACCGGCCGCAGCCGGACCACGTCTGGTCTTGATATGGAACGACACGAGCTGACCGGCGCGGAGCTGCGGCTCTGGGATGCCTATCCGAGCGGCGCGATCGTGACGTTCGGCGGTGGGGAGACCGTGCGCGCCGAGGTGGTCGCGGCGCTGCTGCTCGGCGCGGCCGAGCCCACGCCCGGCCGCTATCCCGGTGTCCGGTTGCGCGGAGCCCGGATCATCGGGCGGCTCGACCTGGACGGAACCGCGTTCGACACCCTGCTGGACTGCGCTGGCTGCGTCTTTGAGGACACGGTCAGCCTCGCCGAGGCCGACCTGCGCACGCTGCGGATCACGAACAGCCGCCTCCGGGCGTTCAAGGCACCGCGGCTGCGCGCGGCCGGGCTGGTCTCCCTGGAGGGCTCGTCGATCGACGGCGGTGTGCGGCTCGACCACGCACGGCTGGAGAGCGAGGTCCGGCTGGCCGACGTCACGGCCGGCAAGGTGATCGCGAACAACGTCGAGATCCAGGGCAGGCTGAACGCTGCCGCGATCACGGTGCGCGGAGAGTTCAACGTGCGCGGTGGCCAGATCACCGGCGATCTCGTCCTGGCGGGCGGGAGGTTCAGCAATCCCGGCGAGCGAGCCGCCGTGCACGGCGACGCGGTCACGATCGGCGGGCAGCTCCGGGCCGCGGAGGTCGAGGTCACCGGGGCCGTCCTGCTGCGGGGCGCGAAGATCGATGGCACCATCGCGTTCCACCGGGCACGGCTGAGCGCGCCCGGCCATGACGTGCTCAACGCGGCCGGCGCGACGGTGGGCGGAGGATTCTTCTGCCGGAGCGGCTTCAGCGCCGAGGGTGGGATCCGGCTGATCGGCACGCAGATCACCGGGAACCTCACCTTCGACGACGCCCGGCTGCACCACCCCGGTGGCAAGGCCCTGGACCTGGACTCGGCGACGTGCAGCGAGGTCAGCGGCGTCAATCTGACCGTGACGGCGGGCGAGATCAGCATGCGCAACACCCGGGTCGCCGGGCGGGTCGACCTGGACGACGCGGAACTGCGTAACTCCGGCGGCCACCGCACCCTCGCCGTCGATCACGCCGAGCTCGGCCTGGTGTCCCTGTGCCGGCTGCGAGCGCACGGCGAGGTGATGATCCGCGCGACACGGATCAACGTCCGGCTGCTGCTCATGGACGCCGAGTTGCACGTCCCGCATGGCCCGGCGCTGCGTGCCTCCGGCAGCGAGATCGGCGCCGACCTGATCGCGCACAACCTGCTCATCGACGGGGAGCTCAGGCTCTACGGGACACGGGTCGGCCAGCACGTGGATCTCACCGGGCTGCGCCTGTCGGTGCGGGATGGCGTGGCGCTGGACGCGCAGGGGCTGGTGGCCGGTGAACTGTCGCTGCTGCCCGCCGCACCGCTCGATGGCACGATCGTGCTGGCGCACGCGCAGATCGGTCTGCTCCGCGACGACCCGGACCGCTGGCCGGCCGTGCTGGACGCCAACGGCCTCACCTACCGGGCGCTGGAGCCGCGGTTGCCGGCAAGGCAGCGGCTGGCCTGGCTGAACGGCGACCGCAACGGCTTTGAGTCGCAGCCGTACGAGCAGCTCGCGGCTCACTACACCACGCTGGGCCTGCACGCCGATGCGCGCGCGGTCCTGTGCGCCAAGGAACGCCACCGGCTCGACGGTGAGACCCCGCTCATCTGGTTCTGGGGCCGGTTGCAGGACCTCACCACCGGGTTCGGGTACCGGCCATGGCGGGCGTTCCTGTGGTCGGCGGTGCTGCTGACCGTCGGCAGCGTGGTCTACGGGCTGCACCCACCGGCCCCGCTCAAGCCCGGCGAGGCTCCGCAGTTCAACCCGGTCGTCTACACGCTCGACCTGATGATCCCGCTCATCAACCTCGGGCAGGAACTCGCGTTCAACCCCGTCGGGGCCCACCAGTGGCTGTCGTACACGTTCGTCGCGGCCGGCTGGATTCTGGCCACCACGATCGCCGCCGGAGTCGCCCGCGCCGTCAGCCGCCGCTGAGCCGCAAGGTGCGATTCTGCAAGTCTCTGGCAGTGCTGGTTCGTCATTGGGTGGCAGTGCGCTGGTCACGCGGGGGTGTTCGGCACGCGGGGGTTCTCCTCCCTGGTCTGATGATCTCAACTTGCGCCGGCGTGGGCGGTGGTTTGGGCCGGGGAGGTGTCAGGTGGGGTGGTTGGTGGTGAGGTATTGGGCGCCCCAGGTGTTGGCGTGTTGGAGGCTGGGCCACAGGCTGCTGCCCAGGTCGGTGATTCGGTAGGTGATGCGGGTTAGGGGTCCTGGGTCGACATTGCGATGTATGAGACCTTCGTGTTGGAGGGTGCGGAGTCGTTCCATGAGGACGCGGTGGGAGATGGTGGGCATGGCGTGGGCGAGTTCGTTGAAGCGTGCTTCGCTTTGGCAGAGCAGGTAGAGCAGTTGCAGGACCCATCGGCGGCTGAGGAGTTCGAAGGCTGTGGTGGCCGATTCGGGCAGGAGGAGCCGCGGGTTGTGGTCGGCGGGGTCGGCGGGGTCCTGTGACTTCATCCTGTTACTTCCTGGAACCAGGTGAGTTTGCGGAGTTACCATCGGTTGGTCGCGCCTTACTCGGCGGCTGCCCTGCCTCACTGTACGGATTGGCGTTGGGCGGCGGCCACGGACGGCGGGGTCGGCTCTTGAAGGGGGCTGCGCCGCCGGGTCGGAGGGCGGAGCAATGCCTGATTCCCCGGTCGGGACTGCGGCGCACCCTGGGGGCGATAGTGCTGGGGTGGGGTCGCTGCATGAGGTGCGGGGGCCGGCGACCCGGCGGCTACTGGCGCTTGATCAGCGGGGTGAGCTGACCGGTGCGCATGTGCGGCTGCTGGCGGCGTGTTTGGGCGCCGGGGAGCGGACGGTGTGGCGGTGGCTGAGTCAGGCGCGGCTGGACGGCCGGTGTGAACGCAAGGTCCGCCGGCGGTTGGAGATCACCGATGAGCTGCGTGTTCAGCTGGCGTTGCTGGGCGGTAATGCCTCCCGGCTGCACCGTGAACTGGTGGCGGCGGAGCGGGCCGGTGGGCCGACGGCGCCGAGCCTGGCGACGTTGCATCGGGCGCTGCGTCGTGATCTGAGCCCGGGTGTGCGGGCTGGTCTGCGTAAGGGTGAGAAGGCCCGCCGGGCGTTTGATGTGTATCTGCGGCGCGCCAAGGGGCTGGGTCAGGTCGACAGCCACCGCAATCTGGTGTGGGAGGGCGACCATGTCGAGGCTCCGGTGCAGGTTGATGTCGGGGGGATGCTGCGCCGGCCGTGGGTGACGTGGTTCATCGATTGTGCGACCGACGCGATCTGCGGTGTGGCGGTGACGCCGGACTTCCCGAGCCGCGAGAGCGTGCTGGCGGCACTGCGCAGCGCGATCTTGATGGAATCGGGGCTGATCGGAGTGCGGCGGCGATCGCTTGCGCCACAGCGCGGGCGCGTCACGGTCGTTCTTCCCGAGGCCCGGAGCCGAGCGGAGTCGATACCGGGGGGCTGCAGGGCGTGCGCCGGCGGGCCATGGCTCTCATCAGAGGTCGCTCATAGAAGCGGTAGAGCAGCAGAGCCAGCGCTTGGGCCGCGAGCACGAACGTCGCCGCGAGCAGTATCCCTGACCAGGGGGCGAAGGCGTCCTTGGCCGCCAGCACGGGTGCAGCGACCATCAGGAGGGGTATGTGCGCCAGATACAGCGCATAAGAAGCCTCGCCCAGTTTCATTGACATGGGACCGACCCATTGATGCGTGCGGCCGTGCAAGTCAGCTCTGGCCAGTCTTGCTGTCACCAGGGCGAAGGGGACGGCGAAGGTGGCTCCCAAGGCATAGGTGAAGGGAAGCAGCATGAACGCTGCGCACGCGGCGCCGAAGGCGACGGCGAAGGCGACGGCGAAGGCGACGGCGAAGGCGACGGCGAAGGCGACGGCGATCGTCACACGCGAGAGTTGCGGCCAATCGCCGGTCTGCAGGAGTCGGGCGGTGAGCATTCCGAGCAGGAATTCGGGCAGCCGAACCGGCGGCAGAACATACACAAACCACAAGCTGTACTCGTTGAGCGGTATCCCAGGCACCAGCGTGGGGCCGGGAATGCAGGCCGCCGCTGCGGGCATGAGCAGCACCATCGCGGCGGTGGCGGCCCAGACGGGTTGGAGGCGTCGCGCGGGAAGCCTGCGGACGGCGGCGATCAATGCGGGGAACAAGGCATAGAAGAAGACCTCACACGACAGCGACCAGGCCGGGCCGTTGAAGGCCAGGAAGACTTCTGCGCTGGGAACCCAGTTCTGCAGCAGGAGCAGGCCGAGGATGCTCGCATAGGGCGGGCTGTCCTCGACCAGTGGTGGGTTGAGCAGATGCGCGAAGAACACCACCGCCACGGTCCAGGTGAGGGCGTGGTTGGGGAACACCTTCCAGAATCTGCGGCGCCAGAACGCCCTGGGCCGGTCCTGGGGGGTGGATACCCAGGTGAGGATGAATCCCGACAGCACAAAGAAGCCGCTCACGGCCCCGAACGCCAGTGGATAGGCCATGAAGGTGAGTGTGCTGACAGGCCCGGCGAAGTACAGGGCTGTGTGGTACAGCAGTACCGCCGTGGCTAGAGGGAACCGCAGCACGGTCAGGGAAGGAAGCTTCGCGGGTGCGGGAGGCCGTGGCATGTGTCCTCTAGGGGAGGCAGGTGTGGGCGCAGGCGCCTGGCCAGGCTGGTCAGGTCATCGCTCAAGCCCACAGGATGGTGCTGGCGGTGAGGCTGACGCCGTAGCCGAAGACCATCAGCTGGTAGACGAGGCGGTCGGCTGCGGTATGGGGACGCGCGGCGGCGGTCCGGCAGAGCGCAGCGATCAGGCCGTCGACCAGTACGAGACGCCGCTACGTCGAAAGCCCCCGCCATCCGCTTGACCTCGGCCAGTCCGAGTGTCGGCAGCAGACTACGGATAGCGACGCGGAGAGCTAGACGACTCATCCAGCCCGTCGCCTGCACCGGCCGTCCGGGGTGCCGGGCCGCAATTGCGGCGGACGCCTCCTCAGCCGTCACCTCCCCAGCCTCCGCCAGCCGCTGCGGCGAGCACGCCGGCTGCACCAACCGCCGCTGCCTTCGATGTTCGGACAGGTGCCCAGCCCATTGTCGAGCAGGCCCCAGGCGCGTTCGACCGTAAGCCCGCCCCTGTCAAAAGCGCGAAACCGATCGGTCATCGTGGACTTCAGCACCTCAGGATCACAGACCGGGGTAAGCCCGCTGGCCCGCGACCCGCGCCTCCAGCGCCCATCGGGCCCCCAGTACCGCCCCAACCAGCTCATCGGATCGCGCGGCAGCGCACCGGCATGCCTGATGAGTGACGATGCCCCAGCCGCGGGCTGCACCGAACCTCTTCACCACCGCTTCCCCGTGATTGGCAATTCACTAAAAGTCACGATGCCTGAGGCTGATGGCGCATGTGACCGGCCCTGCGGCTGTTTTCGTCTAGCCCGGCGGGCATAGCGCCATGAACGGCACCGCTACTCTGCGGGGTGGGCCAGGGTGGCCTGGGAGAACTCCCGTCTCTAGCCGCCCACCGCGTCCCCGGCTTCCCGCGATCGTGCCGTTCGGTCGGTGCGTGCGGCCCGGGGCCGGTCGTGACGCCAACGAGGCCGGCGACCTGTTTCGATGACTGCCGTGCCCACAGCGCGGCGCACTGACCCCGGTTCGGCGTCCGCCAGTTGGGTGACCTCGTGTCGCTACCTGGCAGCAGTATCAGCCTCATTCCGGTCTCCCTTGACTTTGGACGGCACCCAGGCCGCTCTCGCCGACCTCACTACGAAGAGGGCAGAGCGGCGTCGATGATCAGCCGCCGCAATTCTTCCGGTTGGCTGCAGGGCGCCAGGCCGGTGATCGGGCGAAAGTCGTCCGCCGAATAGCAGCCGGTGCCATGAACCAAGACGTCATCATCGGTGATGAGACCGCGGTCAAGAGCGTTAAGCAGGCCGGTCATCACCATGACCAAGGCCCACTCGCGCAGGTCGCGTGGGTCAGAGGGCAGCTCGATCGCTGGCGCGAGCAGGTCTCGTACCTGACCGTACCGAATCATGCATTCGTGCAGGGAGACCACGATCCCACCACCGCCCTGACGCCGGATCACCTCGGTCATCGCCGCGGCGGTGGGCGGCCGCCTGGCGTAGAACGTAGCGTCGACGCGTTCAGCGGGGTCAAAAGCGGTGGCCGGAAAGCGCGGATCGGTGTCCTGGCGGTACAGGCCGCTGCCCGGGTCGTAGCCATAGGAGGGCAACACCTCTTCAGCCGCTGATCCGCGCAGCAGATCGAGAACCATGTCAGGCGCGCCGAGCTGCTGTACGAGGAAGTAACGGGGGGCCCGGCCGTGACCAGGATGCGTTCGAGACTGATACCCCAGCTGGTGCCCCAACAGGCCATAGGCGCTGGAAACGGCCTGGATGTGCAGTCTTCCCCGGTCTGATGGCGGAGGGTGGACCTCGTACTCGACCATGGCTCGCAGTGCGTCGGCAGACCGGTAGTTGTCGACGTCGGTGGTGTACCAGACGTCGACCTGCGCACCGTCTCGCAGCTCAGCCGCGATCAGCGCATGGACCTGCCGGCACACATCTCTGACATCCGAGGGCTCTCGGCCTGGGTAGAGCACTACCGGGTTGCGTTTGCGCAGATCGGAATCGGTACTCAGGCGTGACGACCACACCTTGCCGGCCGACCCCACCGGGATGAGGCTGGTGATGTGAAGTCGGTCTGCCGCGACCAGCTCCAGGTCGATGGCTCGCAGCACCGCATCGCGCAGGGCCGTGGCCTTATTGCCTGAGGACGGGGTCAGCAGCATCACCCGGCGCCCGGACCGACGCACGTACTGCACGGCCCGCGCCACCATCAGCAGCGAGGCCAGTGACTTGGTGGTGCGCGTAGCGGGATTGCGCATCATGTCCAACAACGCAAGCCTATGACCCGCATGTCGGCGGAGCTTCTGCGTGCCAGGGCCGTGCAGGTGATGCACGGCCATACTAGATGGGGAAAAGAAGTCGACCATCTCCGCAGAAAGCGGTGGCAACTCCCACCCGGGACAGAAATGCTTAGCGCCGTCTCGATCACCGACCTGTGCACGAAGTAGACCTTGAAGAACGGCGTAATGCCGCACGATCGCATTATCGACGACCAGTGTACGAGCGGCAGACAGATCGGCCATTACATCTCCATCTACACATCGAGGGTGAAGCTTTCATCATTACTGGCACCGCAACCAGAGGCCAGTCACCCGCAGTGCATTTCGTCTCAAATCGAGACAACACACCCTCTGCGCCCGATCTGTCCGCCAGGACTCCGCAAAGAAGACCTCGGGGCGCTCTTCCTGGTCTTAGATGAGCCTAAGGGGACCCGGAGCGACGGTGCTGCCTTCGCAATGCCACTTTCGCTCCGAGTTCGAGATCCACCCGTTGACAGACCCCCTGCGAACCTGACGGGACAACTCATGTACCGGACCATGCTGAAGTCCAAGATTCACCGCGCCACCGTCACCCATGCCAATCTCCACTACGTCGGCTCACTGACGATCTGCCGCGACCTTATGAGGGCCGCTGATCTGCTTCCCGGGGAACGAGTCGACATCGCCAACATCAACAACGGATCCCGAATGTCGACCTACGCGATCGAAGGCCCGTCCGAATCGAGAATCATCGGGGTAAACGGCGCCAGCGCCCGGCTCTTCGCACCCGGTGACCTGGTCACCATCCTCGGGTATGGGATCTGCTCGGGAGAGGAGGTCGAGGAGCTCCTCCCGCGCGTGGTCCTTGTCGACCCAGAGAATCGGCTTATCAGCTGCGGAAACGATGCAGCCGAGCCCGCTCCCAGGAGCGGCACCGTGCGAGGAGACACAGGACGCCCATAAACCGCGGACGGGTGTCCTTCCTCTCCGGCGTCCTCCGGTCGGCGCTCACGTGCAAATAGGATGAAGTCGGAACGCGCGCAAGGGGAACCGACGCCTGTCCCACAGTCGATCGGGACCCGGCGATTCGGGATCAAGCCGGCGCCGGTGTCCGGTGGGGCACCACGAGTGAGGGGTCGGCGGAACTCAAGCGGCGCAAGGGCGAGAGCGCCGACTTGCGCCGGGCGAACGAGATCCTCAAGGCTTCGGTGGTCCTCTTCGCGGCCGAGCTTGACCGGCCACACAATTACTGATCGCATTCATCGACGCGTTCAAAAGAAGGTATTCGGGGTCGAGTCGATCTGCCGGGTGCTGTCTGTGCCCGGCATCAAGATCGCAACCGTCCACCTGCTACGCCGCACAGTCGCATCCGGCCTCGGTCAGGTGAGCACGGTGTTCACGCACGCGTCGCGCAGGGCGTCCAGGGCCTGCGGGCCGCGGGGATGTGTGGCGGCGTCCTCGGCGGTGGCGTCGGTCGAGGACGCGTGCACGGTGCTGAAGGGCGCGACGTGCCTGAACGCGCGCACGCCGAGCTTGGTCGCGTCCGCGACCGTAAAGGTACGTGTGGCCTGGGCAGAGGCCGATCTTCTTGACGCTGCGTGGTTCCACGCTGAGTAGACACCAGCGTTATATTGCTGTTTGTGATCACTCGCTCGCTTAGGGTAGTGATGGCTGGGTATCCAAGTTTCCGGCGGTCAACGAGAACGGTCTTCGGGTGAATCTGTCGTTGCGATGGCCGTTGATAGAAAAGGCCCGCTTCGGATAGTGATGGGATCTTCGATGGACATTCCTTCGCCACCCCGTGACGAGCTTCTGACCCTGTCTGTCGACGGCCTGCGCTACACCTGCCGGATCCTGTGGAATGACGACGATCCTCAAACGGTACCTGTGCTTTATACGCACGATGCGTTCGCGCGGATGCATTCTCGGGGGCTTTCGATTCCCTTGAGTGACGTTGCCACCCAGGTTCAGGTGAACCTGCCGGGCTCGGGGCATTCGGACGATCTTCCCTCTGATGTGACTTCCGATCTCTTTCTTCGCGCATTGCTCCAGGTGATGGATGAAGTCCCGTTGCCGCGTGTCAACCTCGTCGGTGGGTCGGCCACAGGACCCTTGGCCTATGAGTTCGCCCGGCGATATCCCGAGCGGGTGCGTCGGCTGGTGCTGGTCGCCACGGTCGCGTCGGCGTCGGACATGCTGCGACTCAATCCGGGCCCGGCGGCTGCGTTGAAGAGAGAGGACCATGAGCTCACGCAGGACGAAGCGAACGCGATCCTGCGGCTCTTGGTGGATCAGGCACCCGACAGTGCGGTGATCGGGCGAGATGTGGTCCGGGATCGGCTGACCGAGATGTTCGGGCAGATGACGCGCGCTGAGCTGACGCGTCTTACTGGACGCTGGCGGGCGCTCGCTGCTCTTTCCAGCGATCCTGACGGGCGATACGACGGCCCCGCCCTGGTTTTCACCGGTGAACTCGACGCCATGACTCATCCCCAGGCATGTCGTGAATTCGCCGCCACCCTCACTCAGTCGGTCTTCGCTACGATCCGGCAGGCCGATCACATGGCGCATCTGGAACGCATCGACGAGGTCGCCGACCTCGTGCGCCGGTTCATCACCGATCAACCGCTCGAGGGTCTGCCCTATCTCGCCTCCCTCGAATGTTTCCCCGAACACCGTCCTGCCGGCGTCTCACCGAGTGCATGACGCGACTGGCCGACTGCTGTCCCCGGGCCCTGACCACGGTCGCTGCGTAAGGAACCGAGATGAGCAATGACACCCTCCCCGCAGGGCGGACGAACCTGCCAGACACCGCCGCCGACACCGCCATCGCCATCGTCGGAACAGGATGTCGTTTCCCCGGAGGGATCCAGTCACTCGACGATCTATGGGTGGCGGTCGCCGACCAGCGGGATCTGGTGGGCGAGATCCCGCCCGATCGCTTCGACGCCTCGCTCTGGGCGACCGCAGGCAGGAGGCAAGCGAGGAAATCATGCACGACGTCCGGTGCCTTTCTGGACGACGTGCGGGCGTTCGACGCAGCGTTTTTCGAGATCTCGCCGAAGGAGGCCGCTCAGATCGACCCGCAGCAGCGGCTGATGCTCGAATGCGCTGTAGAAGCGTTCGACGATGCCGGGATCGATCCCGCTGACCTGCGGGGCAGTGACGCGGCCGTCATCGCCGGGGCGTCACTGCATGACTACGAGACTCTCCAAGCACGCAGGGTCCAGCCCACGCCCTACACGATGAGCGGTATGGCGATGTGCAACCTCGCCAATCGCATCTCCTACTTCTTCGATCTGCACGGCCCTTCGCACACGGTGGACACCGCTTGTTCGTCCTCCCTGCTGGCGGTGCACCAAGCCTGCTCGCTACTGCGCTCTGGCCGTAGCCCGGTGGCTCTGGCAGGGGGCGTGAACGTCTTGCTGTCGCCGTATCCCTATGTGGGTTTCTCCCAGGCCTCCATGCTGTCCCCGACGGGCAGGTGCCGCCCGTTCTCTGCCCGCGCCGACGGGTACGTGCGTGCGGAGGGCGCTGCGGTGGTGGTGCTCAAGCCGCTGCGGGCGGCAGAACGTGACGGCGATCGGGTGCTGGGCGTGATCCTGGCGAGCGACGCCAACGCCGATGGCCGCACCATGGGTCTGACCTTGCCCAGCGCCCGCACGCAGGCCGCGTTGCTGGAACGTGTGTACGCGCAGGCCGGTGTGACGCCCGAGGAGGTCGCCTACGTCGAAGCGCACGGTACCGGCACCCAGGCCGGGGACCCTGCCGAGTGCCGGGCTCTGGGGCAGGTGCTGGGGCAGCGGCGGGGCGGGAGGCCGCTGCCGATCGGATCGGTCAAGTCCAACATGGGGCATCTGGAGTCCGCCTCAGGGGTGGCGGGGCTGTGCAAGGCAATCACGGTGCTGCGGGAAGGGCGGATTCCGGCGAATCTGCACGCCGAGGCCCTCAGCGACGCGATCGACTTCACCGGCCTCGGCCTGGAACCAGTCACCACGCCACGACCCTTGAACGCGGTCGGCCGCGGCGTCGTCGGCGTCAGCTCGTTCGGCTTCGGCGGCGCCAACGTCCACGTTGTGGTGGCCGCGCCGTCCCCATCCCCACCCGAGACAGCGACCAAGGTGGCGGAAGCACAACAGGCGGACGCGCAATCGGCTGAGGCCGCGTCCACGCGGCTTCCTGTGCTGGTCTCGGCTCGTACCCGCAAGGCGCTCGACGAGGCGGCGGAACGCTGGGCCGCGCGGCTGGAGAAGGCCGATGAGGAGGAGTTCTACGACATCTCCTACACCTCGTGCCGCCGCCGGGCCCGGCACGAGCACCGTGTAGCCATGCTGGCCGACGGCCCGAAGGAGGCGGCCGCGGCGCTGCGGTCGCTGGCCCAGAGACGCCCCTGCGTACGCTCAGCGTCGGCGACCGCGGTACCGGGCGGCCGGGTGGCGTACGTATTCAGCGGCAACGCCTCACAGTGGGCCGGCATGGGCGCTGAGCTCCTGGCCGCCGACCCGGCATTCGCAGCCGAAGTCGGCGAGGTGGACCAGGCGCTGTGCGGTCTGCTCGATTGGTCGGTGCGCGACGAGCTCGCCGCGCCCACCGATTCCGCCCGATGGGCGCGGACGGAGGTCGCCCAACCGCTGCTGTTCGCGGTACAGGCGGGCTTGGTGGCCGCCCTGGCGGCACGAGGGGTGCGGCCGTCGGCGGTCGCGGGCCACAGTGTCGGGGAGGTGGCCGCCGCCTACTGCGCCGGAGCGCTGAACCTTCAGGCCGCGTGCCGAGTGATCGCCGAGCGCAGCCGGGCGCAGGCGCCCACCGCGGGCCTGGGCCGCATGGCGGCGGCGGGACTGAGCCCCGACCAAGCCCAGCGATGGATCGCCGAGCAGGGACATCACGGCCAGATCTGCATCGCGGGGGTCAACGCCGCACGGGACGTGACGTTGACCGGAGATCCGCAGGCACTGGCGGCTCTCGGCGCGACGCTGGATGACCGTGGCCTGTTCTTCCGCGACCTGGGCCTGGACTACGCCTTCCACAGTCCGGCGATGGAGACGATGCGCGAGCCGCTGCGTTCGGCACTGCACGGATTGGCCCCGGCCGCCTGCGCGACTCCTCTGGTGTCCACCGTCACCGGCGACGTGATCGAAGGCACGGAGCTGGACGCCGACTACTGGTGGCGCAACGTTCGTGAGCCGGTCCGGTTCGCCGACGCCGTCGACACCTTGCTGGACGCGCAGGAGTGCGACGTGCTCGTGGAGATCGGCCCGCATCCGGTGCTCGCCGCCTACCTGCGCCGAATCTGCTCGCGCCGACCGGATCCGGTGGCGATCGTGGCAACGATGAGGCGCGAGGACAGCGGCAGGGACGCCCTGGAAACCGCCTACGCGCAGCTGCTGGCCGACGGCGCCCAGGTCGACTGGGACGTGGTCTTCCCCCGTCGAGGCCGGGCCGTTGCGCTTCCTGCCTATCCCTGGCAGCGCGAACGCCATTGCATCGGTACCCCGGACTGGTGGAACGAGGCGCCGGAGGCCTGCCCCACCGGACATCAGCTGCTGGGCAGCCGGCTGGCCGATCCAACCCCGTCCTGGAGCCAGGAGCTGGACGCCGGGCGGTTGGCATGGCCGACCGATCACTATGTCGGACCGAACGCCGTGTTGCCGGCCGCGGCATTCGCCGACATGGGGTTGTCGGCCGGACGCCAGGTGCTCGACGGCCCGGTCGAGCTCCTTGGATTTGCCGTCGACCGCGCCCTGGTACTGCGTCCCGATGACACGCAGGCACCCGTCCGCCTGCACACCACGCTCGCGCAGGACGGCACGATCACCATCGCCGCCAAGGACGGCGACGCCGGTGACTGGGTCGACCACGCCCGCGGGCGCGTCCGGCGCCTGCTGCGCGACGCCCCTCCGGCGCTGGAGACCCCGGCGCCGGCGTCATCGTGCTCGCAGGCAGCCGAACGGCTTTACCCCGCCATCGCCGGCACCGGCCTACGACACGGCCCCGCCTTCCAGGCCGTGAGATCGCTTCACGCCACCTCCGGCACTGTCGTGGCCGCCTACAGCACCCAGATCGACTACGAAGACGTCCACGCGGCCCATCCCGTCGTCCTGGACGCAGCGATCCAGATGTTCTACGCGCTGTGGCCCGAACTGACGCAGGAGCGAAAGCTCTACCTGCCGGTCGCCATCGAAGCGATCCGGTGCTGGAGTCCGATGCCCCGCAGCGGCTTCCTGCACGCGCGCGCCAACCGGGCCGACTCCTGGGAGGGGATGTGGGACGTGTCGGTCACCACCCAGGAAGGCGAGGTCGTACTGGAACTCCTCGGCTGCCGGGTACGCCGCTACGAAGCCGCTCGCCCCGCCGGACCTAGCCAGCTGACCGAAGTCCTACGAGCCGCTCCCTCGCCCGAGTCGCTGCCTTCGCTGACTGCTAGCCCGCTACCCGCGCCCCCCGACGTGCTCGCCGCATGTACGCGCCAACGGTCCGACGATGCCTTGGACTCGGCGGGGAGCCACGGCTACGCCCAGGTGCACGAACGGCTGCTGGATCTGACCGCGCACTTCACTGCAGCGGCGCTCGCCGACCTGCTGCCCGGCCGAGACACCTTCACCCTCGATCATCTCTGCACGGCCGGGGTCTCCGCCGAGCACAGCGTTCTGCTGCAGACCCTGATCCGCACGGCGGCCGAGCGTGACGTCCTGACCCAGACCGCACTCGGGCAATGGCGTATGGCCGCTGAGCCACGGCCAGACGAACTGTTCCGGGACGCACTGCGGGACTTGCCCGAGCAGAGCACGGCTCTGCACATCTGGGGTGTCAGCGGCCGTAACCTGCCCGCGGTACTGCGCGGCGAACAAGACGCGGGGGAGTTGCTGTGCGCTATGCCGGATCAGCTTGCCGCGCGTTTCGCCGACAGCTTTCCGCTGCTGCGGTCGCACAGACGGCTGGCCGGTCGGCTGGTGCGCGCGATGGTCGCCGACTGGCCTGCAGACCGGCCGCTGCGGGTGCTGGAGATAGGCGCGGGCACCGGTACGACCACCGCTTCGCTACTGGCGCATCTGCCGCCCCGGCTGACCCGCTACACCTTCACCGACGTCATCACGGCCCGCTTCCCTCAGGCGCAGAGCCGCCTTGGCCTCTACGATTTCCTCGACTACCGCACCCTGGATCTGGACGCCGATCCCGCCGAGCAGGGCTTTGCTGACGGCTCCTATGACCTTGTCGTCGCGGGTCACGCGCTGAGCTCCCGCCATGATCCGGCGGCCGCGCTGCGCCGGGTGGCCGGCCTACTGGCCGATCACGGGCATCTGCTCGCCCTGGAATTCCACGCGCCGCTGGTGCCGCCACTGTTCGAGGTGGTCGGATCGCGGCCGCTGCTCTCTCGCGAGGAGTGGGCGCCGCTGCTCCATGAATGCGGCTTCGTCGGAACGGTGCAGACAGGCGACGATGCCGAACCCGCACGCGGCGCCCACTCGGTCATCCTTACCGGACGCCAGCCCAGAGAGCTGCCGCCGCCCTCCACTTCGCACGTCACGGCCAAGAACGCCGAGGCCATGGGCGGCGGCCGGTGGCTGGTCGCCGACCTGGAGAACGTCGGACATCTGGCGACTGAGGTGAGCCGCGTACTGGGTGCCCAAACCGTACTCCCCTATGACGATCCCGCCCGTTGGGCCACGCACCTGTCCGAAGGGTTGCTCGGTGTCATCCTGGTGGCCGATGCACCGGACGCCGACTCCGCCACCGACCCCGCCACCGACCCCGCCACCGAACAGGCGGTGCGGCATCTGGCGGTGCTGCGTGCGGTCGCCGCAGCGGGTGAGGCGTTCCCGGGACTCACCGTGTGGATCGTCACCAAAGGCATATCGGACGTGCCGGTCGCCGCGTCCGGGACGGGCCTGTGGGGCGCCGCACGGACGCTGGGCAACGAACACCCTCAGCTGAAGGTTCGCCGGGTCGCGCTCACCGGATCCGATCCGCGCGGCCTGGCCGCGAAGCTGGCGCAGGAGCTGACGTCCAATTCGGATGAGGACGAGGTGCTGCTCACCTGCGAGGGTCGCTTCGTAACGCGCGTCCGTCCGCGCTCTGCATCGTCGGTCCCGTCCTCGGACGGGCCCCTCACGCTGACCCTGCACACCATCGGACTGCAGCATCAGCTGAGCTGGCAGCCGACGCAGGTGCGCGAGCCGGACGAGGGGGAAGTCACGGTCTGTGTCGAGGCGGCCGGGCTGAACTACCGCGATGTCCTGGTCGCCACCGGGCTCGTCCCAGCCCCTGATCCGGCCCGGCCGCTGGGGCTGGAATGCGCCGGTGTGGTCTCCGCCGTGGGCACGGGCGTCACCGGCCTGGCGCCTGGCGACCGGGTGGCCGTCGTGGCGACCGGATGTCTGGCCTCGCATATGACCGTCCGCGCGGCCCAGGTGATCCCTATCCCTGCCGAGCTGGGCTTCGCCGACGCCGCCACCATGCCGACGGTCTTCCTCACTGTGCACCACAGCCTCGGCCATCTGGCCCGGCTCGCCGCCGGTGAAACGCTGCTGATCCATGGCGGGGCGGGCGGTGTGGGACTGGCGGCCCTGCAGTACGCCCGCCACGTCGGCGCCCGCGTCATCGCCACCGCGGGCTCCCCGGCCAAACGCGATCTGCTGCACCTGCTCGGCGTCGACCACGTACTGGACTCGCGCGGCCTGGATTTTCTGGAACAGGTCAAGGATCTCACTGGCGGCAAAGGCGTCGACGTCGTCCTCAACTCGCTGGCCGGCGAGGCCCTGACCCGGGGGCTGGAACTGGTCAAACCCCATGGCCGATTCATCGAACTGGGCAAGCAGGACATCCTCGCCGACCGTCCGCTGCCGCTCGGTGCCTTCTCCTCCAACCTGGCGTTCTTCGGTGTGGACGTCTCCGCGCTCCTCACCGCTCCCACGGAGCTGACCGCCACCCATCTGACGGCACTCACCGAGGCCATGCGCACCGGCCGTTACCGGCCCCTGCCCTACCGGACGTTCCCCACGCATCAGGTGCGGCAAGCCTTCGACTGCCTGCAGCACTCGCGGCACGTCGGCAAGGTCGTCATCACCTTCGGCGAACCCGTCCCTCTTCCCCGCCCCACCGGTCCGCCCCTGGACCCGACGGCGACCTACCTGGTCGTGGGCGGCTTGGGCGGATTCGGTGCAGCGACCGCCCGACACCTCGCCACCTGCGGAGCCCGCCATCTGACCCTGATCAGCCGCCGCGGCCCCAACACCGACGAAGCACACAGGCTGATCGATGAGCTACGCGGCCTCGATGCGACCGTGCTGGCCCTGGCCGCCGACGCCACCGACCCGCACGCCATGCGCCAGGTCTTCGCACAGATCGACGCCACCGGCCGCCGCCTGGCCGGAGTCGTGCACTCGGCCATGGTCCTCGCCGACGCCCCGCTCACCGAGCTGACCGACGAACGCATCCAGGCCGTGCTGGCACCCAAGTTGACCGCCGCCCGGCTGCTGGATCGCCTGACCAGGCAGCGGCGGTTGGACTTCTTCGTCGTCTACAGCTCACTGGCGGCACTGGCCGGCAACATCACCCAGGCAGCGTACGTCGCCGCCAATCTGGAGCTCGAAGGGCTCATCCGCGACCGCCGCCGCGCCGGACTGCCCGGACTCGCCGTGCAATGGGCCGCCATCGCCGACGCCGGATACGTGCACCGCGCCGACCGCGCCGACGAAATGCACCGCCTCGGCCTCGGCCGCCTCACCGCACACGATGCCCTGACCGCACTGAACCACCTGCTCGCTGACCCCGGCGCCGACATCGTCGCGGTCGGCCGCATCGACGGCGATCTGCTGCGGCGAGCACTGCCACGCCTGGACGCGCCGCGCACCGCCACGGTTCTCACGCCCTCGGCCCAGCACGAGGACAACGGCCGTGTCCACCTGAAGGACACTCTCGCGGCCGCGACCGCTGAGGATGCGGCGACCATCGTGCAGGACACTCTGACCGACCTGCTGGCCAAGGTCCTACAGACCACCCCAGAACACATCGATCGAACCCGCCGTCTGGACCAACTCGGCGCCGACTCCATGCTGACCGTGGAGTTCGCCGCCGCAATTCGCCGACTTTTCGAATGCGAAGTGTCCGGAATGGAGATCTTCAGCCTTGGAACGCTGCCCGCAATCGCCCATCGCCTCCTCACCCACCTCGGCCACGACCGCGTGGTCGAAGACGGCAGGCAGGCCTAAGAGCGGTTAGATGAAGTACGCCAACCCGTCCAACGTGACGGAGGGTGACGATGAGAACGGTCTTTTCCGTTCAGATTGCTGTTCGGCTGGAGGCCGAGGTGCAAGCACGTGACCTTGCAGGAAGCAGGCAGAAAGGCCTCGGGCGTCCGCGACGTCGATGGTGGGCGCTGTCGGCGCTCGCGCTGGGGGCGCTCACCCTGGGTTTCGATGTCACGATCATGACTGTGGCGTTGCCGACCATCGCTACCGAACTGCGGGCCGGCACCGGCGCGCTGCAGTGGATGGTCAACGCCTACGTGCTGGCGTTGGCGGGGTTGATGCTGGTCTGCGGCGTGCTGGGCGACCGGTACGGCCGCAAGCGTCTGCTGCTGGTCGGCCTGGCGGTGTTCGCCGCCGCGGCCGCGGTCGCCGCATGGGCTGACACTGCCGAGACGGTCATCGCCGCCCGCGCGGCCATGGGTATCGGCGGGGCGATCCTCCTGCCGGTCGGCTTCGCCGCAGTGGCCGCGCTGTTCACCTCGCACGAGCGGGGCAAAGCGATCTCGGTGCTGGTGATGGCCGGCGCCGCAGGCGCCCCGCTCGGCCCGCTGATCGGCGGCTACCTGCTGGAACACTACTGGTGGGGTTCAATGTTCCTCATCAACATCCCCCTTGCTCTGGTCGCGATGGCCGCGATCGCCGCGGCCATGCCCGAGACCCGCGACCCGAATCCAGCACGCCTCGACCTGCCCGGTGGTCTGCTGTCCACCGGTGGCATGGTCGCTCTGGTCTACGGGCTGATCGAGGCTCCTGAGCGCGGCTGGGGAAGCAGTCCGGTGATCGCCGCGCTGACGATAGCTGCGCTGCTGCTGGCCGCATTCACCTGGTGGGAGCTGCGCACCAGCCAGCCGATGATCGACCTGCGGTTGTTTCGCCGGCCCCAGTTCTTGTGGGCCGGCTTAGCCGGAGGACTGGTCAGCTTCGGCCTGCTGGGCATGTTGTTCGTCATCCCGCACTACCTTCAGCTGGTCACCGGCCATGACGCGCTCGGCGCCGGGATACGCCTGCTGCCCCTTGCCGGTGGCCTGATCATCGGCGCGCCGGCCGGGGAGCGGCTGGCCGCCCGCACCGCCTACCGGGTGCCGATCGCGCTCGGCCTGGTAATTCTGGCCGCCGCGCTGACCGCGGGCGCCACCACCAAGGTCGACAGCGGTTATGGACTGGTGGCCGGCTGGCTGGCGGTGGCGGGCCTGGGCATCGGCATGGCACTGTCCGCGGCGATGGACGCCGTGCTGGGCGTCCTGCCACCCGAACACGCCGGAGGCGGCATCGCGATCACCATCACCTTGCGGCAGACCGGCGGTGCGCTGGGAGTGGCGACGCTCGGCAGCGTGCTGTCCCAGGGCTACACCGACAAACTCCAACCGGTACTGGAGTCCGCCCGCTTGCCCGGCCCGGCGGCCGAGGCCGCCCGCGACTCCCTTGCCGGCGCCCTGGTCGTAGCGGCCCGTCTTTCCGACCCGCCTCCCGCGGCCGCACTCGCTGTCGGCGCCCGCACCTCCTACCTGCACGGCATGAGCGTAGTGATGATCACCACCGCCGCCATGGCCGCCGTCGGCGCCGCCTTGATCGCCGCGCTGCTGCCCGGCAGACCCGCGCCCGCCAGGGGCATTGACGGAGCGCGGCCCGATCGCCAGGCCACCGGATAGCCGTCACGACCATCCCGTTTCCCGGCAGTCAAGGTGCTCTCGGCCGCGCGCCGCCCAGGGGGTTGGTGGTGGATGCTGCTCGTGCCGTTAGGTCGTGGAAGCGTCGCTGGCGTGGGTGGCGGCTCGCGGCGCCGTCCGCGATCATGAGCGTCTCATGATGCACAGCGAGGGGACGGTCACGCTGCGACAGGCCTATGGCAAGGCGGCGAGCACAGCCCCACTACCAGGCAAGTTCCCAGGCTGACCCCCTGTCAGTACGTTGGGTTCTGCGGGCCTGGTCATGATCGGCGCCGGCTTCGCCGGGCTGTGGACGGCAGTGCGCGCCAAGGAGTGCAATCCGAACCTCGACGTCCTCCTCCTGATCGGTGGCGTCCACCGGACCTCATGGCAGGCGGCCGCGCTGCTGCCGGCGTGACGGCGCGGCGGCAGAAGGAGTGCGCGTATGAGATGGATGAGCACTGTTCCGGCGAGCGATTGCGGGCGGGCCGGCACGAAGAGCTCCGAGGCGCGGCTGCAGGTTGATGCCTGGGTGGCCAAGCGCGGTGGCGAGCGGGCGATGGCTGTGCGAGCCCGAGCCCGCCTGGTCGAGCTGGTCGCCTACGCGCGGACTCGCTCGCCCTACTACCGGCACCTGTACCGCGGTCTGCCCAGTAAGGTGACCGAGCTGGCCGCATTGCCGGTCACGGACAAGTCGCAGCTGATGGCCGCCTTTGACGATTGGGTCACCGATCCAGCGATCACCCTGGAGCGGGCGCGGGCGTTCGCTGAGGATCCTGCGTTGATCGGTCGGCCGTTCGGCGGCCACTACTCGCTGAGCACGACTTCCGGCACCACCGGCAAGCGCGGCATCTTCCTGCACGATGCCCGCCAGTGGGCGGTGACCAGCGCGATGGCGACACGCATGCTGACCGGCTGGCTGACCGTGCGGGATACCGCCAGAATCGCGGCCTGCGGCGGCCGGACGGCGCTGGTGGTGCCGGACGACGCGCACGTCGGCGGCGCCGTGATGGCCGCCCGGCTTCGCGGCCGGTCGCGGGTGGCGGCGTTGAGCGTGCATCGGCCACTGGAGGAACTGGTGGAGGCGTTGAACGATCTGCGCCCGGCGGTGCTGGCTCCGTCCGCCAGTCTCGGTGTCCTGCTGGCCGGCCAGGCCGAAGCCGGGCGGCTGCGCATCGCCCCCGCTCTGGTGTGCCTGGGCGCCGAGGGCCTGCCGATGGCCGAGCACGCGCGCATCGGCCGCGCGCTGGCAGGAGCAAAGGTCCGTGCCACCTACAACGCCAACGAATGCCCGTTCCTCAGCTACAGCTGCCCTGCGGGGTGGCTGCACGTCAACGCCGACTGGGCCATCGTCGAACCCGTCGACGAGCGGTACCGTCCGGTGCCGCCGGGTGAGGCGTCCCACACCGTGCTACTGACCAACCTGGCCAACCGCATCCAGCCGATCCTGCGCTACGACCTCGGCGACGCCGTCACAGTCCGGCCCGATCCGTGCCCCTGCGGCACTCCCGGCCCGGCTTTGCGCGTCCAAGGCCGTGCAGCCGACCGGCTCACCATCCCCGGCGCCGACGGCACGCCGGTCACGATGGCAACACGGCCGGTGGCCATCGTGCTGGACACGGTGCCCGGCCTGGATCTGTTCCAGATCGTCCAGACCGGCCCGGCCACACTGCGCCTGCGGCTGGCCCCGGCGCCCGGCATCGATCCCGATGACCTGTGGGACACCGTCCGGGCGCGGCTGAGCGGGCTGCTGGTCCGCCGCCACCTCGGACACGTCCGCCTAGAGCGTGCCAGCGAGCGACCACAGATCAGCACTGGCGGCAAGATTCGCCCCTTCATCCCCGCAACCACATCGGCAAAACCATGAAACCGCGCCGCTGGCCCATCTGAGCGTGGTGCTGCCCAATCAGCACGATGTCCCGCTGCAACTGCTCACCCCAGCCTCGTCCCCGACCGCCGCCGCTTGTCCACCTGCTCTCGCGCGGCCCGATTCAACCGAAAGAACCGCTCCAGCTCGGCCATCGACGATGGCTCATGCGGGAGCCTGCCATAGCGGGCGAAGGACCCCTTCCCTTCGACCGCGGCATCGACATCAGCCAGATCAAGAGCAGCTCAACGAAGCGATCCCGCCGTTCCCGCGCAGGCCACGTCGACGCCAGCGCAAGGGCAAGGGTGATCTACGCGACCACGCCTGCTCATTCTGCGGCTGCACCAACCCCGACCGGCCCGTGGCCCGCGGACCCGGCGTGTGGATCTGCACCGACTGCGTCACCCTGACCACCGGCGACCGCGCCCTACGACCGGGCTGACCAGAACGCCCGACCAGCCTGGCTCGGCCGTTGAGTGGCGCTCAGCTGCGACCCGTGACATTTACTCGTCGACGGTGAGGCTGTCGATGGCAGCCTGGCGGTCGGCGTGGGTGGGCAGGGTGTAGCGGCGGGCGGTCTCCAGGGAGTGGCCGAGCAGTTCGGCGATGGTGACGACGTCCACGCCACGCCGTGCCAGGGTGGTGCCCAGGGTGTGGCGGAGCACGTGGGTGGTGAAGTCCTCGTCGGCGCCGACCGTGAGTCCGGCCCGGTCGGCGACGCCGTTGAGCACGCCGGTCGCGGCGCGCGCCGACAGCCGGCCACCGCGGATGTTGAGGAACAACGCCGTGCTGTCGATGCCGGTGCCCGAAGCGGGCAGCATGGCGCGTTCGGTCAGCCAGGTCTGCAGTTCGGCGCGGAGCTTGGGGTGCAGGGGGAGCTCCCGGTACTTGCCGCCCTTGCCCATGCGGATGATCAGGACGCCTTTGCGGGCGGAGATGCGCAGATCGTCGATGTTCAGGGCGACCAGCTCGTGGATGCGCGGGCCAGCGTAGAAGGCGGTGTAGGCCATGGCGCGGTCGCGGGCGGGACTGCGTTCGGCCTCACGCAGGAAGCGGACCTGGGCGCGTGGGTCGAGCGCGCGGGGCGCGAGGTTGGGCACATCCAAGCGCTTGGCGGCCGCCGGTCCCAGCCCGATGCGGTGGTTGAAGTCGTCGATGGCGGTCAGGTGCGCGTTGACGGTGGCGGGCTTGCGCTTGAGGACCGTCAGCAGGTGGGCGCGGTAGTCACGGGCGGCCCAGTCGCGCGCGGCCGGATCGGTGAGCGGTCGCCGTCCAGCGCGAGAGATGGGACGCCTCCCGGTGTCCCAGCTGTCTTGCGCATAAGTGTCATTATGCGCTGCCAAGTTTTCTTGTCCAGAAAATCAGCAACCTGACTTTCATTGCTTGTAGAGAAAAGAAATGGGAGCATGGCGGGGTGAGCAGTGATCTTGACGGCCGGGAAGAGCCCGGCTCCGCACCAGCGCAGCCGACTGAGCCGGCGATCGACGGCGTGATCCCCGCGGCGCGAGGTACGGGCGGACGGCGGCCGCCGAGCGACGCGGACCCGGCGGCGCCGTGGGGCCGGTGCAAGTACTGCGACACGGCCCTGCCGCGGCCGCCCAAGGCCCGCGGACGCCGCCCGGAGTACTGCCCGCCGCAGCTGGACGCCGACCAGAACGTGGTCAAGGACTGCCAGGCCGAGGCGCACGCCGCCAACCGCAGCCCGGCGGCCGCCGCCGTCGCCGAGCCGCTGGCCGCGCTGCGCACCGTCCTGACCGGGATGGCCGCCGCCGCCCGCGAACGCGCCGAGAGCGAACGCCAGGCGGCCGACCGGCTGCAAGAGATCATCGACACCGTCGTGGCCCGCAACACGACCCTGGAACAACAGGCCGCCCAGGCCGACACCCGGGCCCGCGAGGCCGAGGCGGCCCGGCACCGCGCCGAACTCGACGCCGACGCCGCGCGCGTCGACGCCGGCACCGCCCAGACCGCGCGCGACCAGGCCGAGGAACGCGCGCTGGCCGCCGAAGAGATCGCCCGCACCGCCCGGGCCGCCGCCGAGGCCGCCCATCAGACCGCCCGCACCGAAGCCGAGGCTCGCCAGGCCGCCGAACGCGCCGCACACACCACCCAGCACCGCCTGGAACAGACCGAACAGCGGCTGGCCGAAACCGAACAGGACCTGCGCCGGCTCCGTCAGGACCTCACCGGAGCCCAGGACGCACACGCCCGCACCCGCACCGACCTGGACCAGCGCACCGGCGAGCTCGTCGCCACCCGCGCCCGGCTTGCCGACAGCACCGACCGGCTGACCGCCCTGCAGACCGAGATCAGCGCCCTCCGCCAGGCCCTGGCCCGAGCCGAGCACACCGCCCAGGCCGCCACCGCCCGCGCCGACAACGCCGAACAACAGGCCCAGCGGGAACGCACCGCCGCCGCCGAAGCGGTCGCCGCCGCCCACCGAGAACGCGACACCGCCCGCGAGACCCACCTCACCGCCACCGCCAGGCTGACCGCCACCATCGACGCGCTCACCGCCGCCCGCGCCGAAGCCACCACCCACCTCCAACGCGCCCTACACGCTGAGGCCGCCCTCACCGCCCGAGCCAACGACGACACCTAGGCCGACCACGCCGGACATCGCGGCATCCCGAGTCTCACGGCAGTAGCGACGGCTGCGGCGGTGCCGGAGCGAGAAGGTCGAGCCGCCGACCAGCGGCTAGGTCTCGCTCGGGTCGTCGCGCATGATCTCGACGTGCCGGTCGGTGGCGCTGAAGACCTTGGACAGGTCCACCCGGACGGGCCGCCGCGCACCCTCGCGGTAGAGGGTCATCCGGCTCGCGCCGGTGGCCCGCTCCTGGACGCGCGCGAGCACGCCCACCTTCTCGGAGATGTTTCAGCATCTGGTAGCCCGCGCGGCTGAAGCCGGTGCTCGCGAACCGGCGGATCTGCTCGTCGGACGGTGGCCACTGCGAGGGGTCGATCGTGGCGGACGCCGATGCGATGTAGGCGTCCAGGCTGGGGCCGGTGTTGATGAGCGCAAGCGCGGTCAGCAGGTCGGGGCGTTGCTCGGCGAGGGCGGTGGCGACCACGCCGCCGCTGGAGTGGCCGACGACGGTGGCGCGCCTGACGCCGAGCCGGTCCAACGCCGCGCCGACCCGACGTGCCTGGTCCCGGGTCGCGTAGCTGCGGTCGGCTGGTTTGGCCGACTGTCCGTGCCCGAGCAGGTCGATCCGGATGACGCGATGGGAGTCGGTCAGCAGCGGAACCATCGCGTCCGATGAACGGGTGCTCTACGGGCTCGTATGACGATCGGTCCCGTGTGCGGGGTGAGGTCGGCGGCGCTAGTGCAGTTGGTCGCGGCGGCGGGTCAGGTAGGCGGTCTCGCCGGTGTTGCCGGCCAGCTCGATGGCCCGGTCGTAGGCCGCGCGTGCCTGCTGGCTTTGGCCCAGCCGGCGCAGCAGGTCGGCGCGGGTGGCGTGGTAGGCGTGATAGCCGGCCAATGCCTCGGCGAGGCGGTCGACGGTGGTCAGCGCCACCTGCGGGCCGTCGAGTTCGGCGATCGCGATGGCCCGGTTGAGGGCGACGATCGGCGAGGGGTCGAGGCGCACGAGCTGGTCGTAGAGGGCGACGATCTGCGACCAGTCGGTGTCGCGGATGTCGCGGGCGTCGGTGTGCACGGCGTTGATCGCGGCGAGGATCTGGTAGCGGCCCGGAGCGACCCCGGCGGCGGCAGCGGCGAGGCGTTCGCGTACCAGCCGATGGCCCTCGGCGACCAGCTCCGCGTCCCAGGCTCCGCGGTCCTGCTCGGTGAGCGGGATCAGTTCGCCGGTAGCCGACACCCGGGCGGTGCGGCGGGCCTCGATGAGGAGCATCAGCGCCAGCAGCCCGGCCACTTCGCCGTCGTCCGGCAGGAGGGCACGGATCAGGCGGGTGAGCCGGATCGCTTCGGCCGTCAGGTCGTGCCGTAGCGGGTCGGTGTCGGGGCCGGTCGCCAGGTAGCCCTCGTTGAACATCAGGTACAGAACGGCGAGTACGCCGGAGACGCGGGCCGGGAGATCCTCGGCGGACGGCACCCGATAGGGGATGCCGGCCGCCTTGATCTTGGCCTTCGCGCGGGTGATCCGCCGTTCCAGGGCGGTCTCGGTCATCAGGAAGGCGCGGGCGATCTCGGGCACGGTCAGTCCTCCGACCATGCGCAGCGTCAGCGCCAAGCGGGTCTGCATCGCCAGTGCCGGGTGGCAGCAGGTGAAGATCAGCCGGAGCCGGTCGTCGTCGATGGCGCCGACAGGCTCGGGCGGGTCGTCGTACAGCAGCTGAGCCTCCTTGTGCTTGTCGTCGCGCTTGTTCTCGCGCCGGATCCGGTCGATGGCCTTGCGGTTGGCGGTGGTGGTCAGCCAGGCGCCGGGGTTGGGTGGTACGCCGCCGGCCGGCCACCTCTCGACGGCGGTCGCGAACGCCTCGGCGGCCGCCTCCTCGGCGATGTCGAGATCACCGAAACGCCTGGTCAGGGCGGCGACCACCCGCGCCCACTCGTCGCGGTGGACCCGGGTGATCGCCTCCTCCACGTCGTTCACTGGAACGGCCGCACCTCGATCTTCCGGTCGCAGATCTTCGACGCCTCGGCGCCGAGCCTGAGCGCCACGTCCAGATCGGGGGCCTCCCACACCCAGACGCCGGCGAGATACTCCTTCGACTCCACGAAGGGCCCGTCGCTGAACACCGCCTGCTCGCCCCGGTTGTCGATGACCGTGGCCGTGTCGGTGTCCGCGAGCCCGCCCGCGAAGACCCAGTAGCCCTCGGCGACCAGTCGTTCGTTGAACGCGCTGATGGCAGGCCCCCTGTCCGTGCTGCCGGGATTGCTCTTGTCATCGATCACGGAAACCAGATACCGCATCTGAAGATCTTCTCCTGTGGTGGCTCGGTGGTCAGGGAGTTCAAGCGGTTGCGTACCGCGGGCGTCCGGCCGGCCGGTAGACCTGAATGGTCACGCCCTTCGAGTCCACGTGCGACTCGACGAGGTGGAGCGCAAGATCCGGACCGTTCGCCGGGAACAGTCTCGCGCCCTGGCCGACGATCACCGGGATCACGATCAGAGTCATCTCGTCGACCAGATCGTTCTCCAGCAGCCACCGGATCAGGGCGCCGCTGCCGTGCACCTGCAGCTCACCCCCGGGCTTGGCCTTCAGCTCGCTGATGGCCGCCGCGAGGTCACCGCGGAGAACGGTCGTGTCCTCCCAGCGCGGTGTGGTGAGCGTGGTCGAGGCAACGTACTTGGGGGCCTCGTTCAAGGCCACGCCGATGGGATGCGCGCGCATCTGGTCGATCGATCCCCACGAGCCGGCGAACAACTCGTAGGTGCGCCGGCCGAACAGGAACGCCTCTGCGCGCTGGTAGGTCTGCGTGATGAACGTCCTGGTCTCGTCGTCACCCGCCCCCCGGGCCCATCCGCCACGCTCGAATCCGCCCCTGCGGTCGTCCGACGCGGCGCCGTTGCCCTGCATCACTCCATCGAGGGTGACCTGAGTCATGGTCGTCAGCTTCATGATCGCGGTTCCATCGCCTTAGTGCCGCCCCTTGTGGGCGGCCTCACCCCTGCTACGAACGCCACGGCCCTGATCCGACACCGCCTCCCGGGTTTCTTTGAAGAATTTTCCGGGACGCCGGCCGTCAGCGATCCGGCAGTGCCGCGGCGACTGCTCCCCCAGGCGCCCAGCGCGGACGCGAATATCGATCGGTGGCGTTTTCGCCGAAAAATTGAGAGGGTCATCTCATGATCAATTTTCCTTATATCGGCTCAGGTCCTTATTGCTACTCGAACTGTCTGGCCATGATGCTGGGCGCCGAGGCGCCGCCGGTCGCGGTCATCGAGACGGTGACCGGCAGCCCGTTCGGCATGCAATTGGTCGGCGGTACGCTGCCGTTCTTCGACCCCTATGGCTGGAACCCGGAGATCGGCATTGAGAAGGCGCTCGCCACCCTGGGCTGGAACGCGGAGACCGTCAGCGGAGGCCCGTCCGACGTGGCGCTGGAGCGTCTCAGCTCCTGCCTCGCCCACGGCCCGGTCATGGTCGGTCCCATCGAGATGGGATATCTGCGCTACCAGCCGGGCATGACCGGCCCGATAGGCGCAGACCACTACCTCACGGTCCTTGGCATTCACAACGATCAGGTGATCTCGCACGATCCCCAGGGATATCCCTTCACCATGCTCCCGCTGACCGACTTCCTCAAGGCATGGCAGGCCGACACCATCGACTTCGGCGAGCCGTTCACGATGCGTATGAATTTCGCGCGAGCCGGCCGTGTAGGTGTCAAAGAAGCGCTCACCGCGTCCATTCCCCAGGCGATCGACTGGCTGCGCGCCGAGCCCGATCACGCCATGCCGCCGGGAAGTACGGGAAATGGCGACGCCGCCCAGGCCCTGGCGGCGTCACTGGAAAGCGGCCACGACGAGAGGCTGCACGAGCATCTCGTCCACTTCGCGATCCGCGTGGGTGCACGACGCGTGACCGACGCGGCCACCTGCCTGCGCGAGATCGAGCGGACCCAGGCGGCGGCCGTCATGTTCCGGCAGGCCCAGCTGATCGGGTCACTCCAGCAGGCGCTGGCCACCGGCGACAACAGCACCGCGGCCCGCACCCTGCGCACCCTTGCCCCCACCTACGACACCCTCCAAGCCGAACTCCAGCACGGCCCCAGCAGCCCGCCGGACGATCGATTCCAGGTGCCTCGCCCCTAATGATGCGGCGTTCAGGTCGTCCAGACCGGGCCGCATGAACGGTGCCGCAGGTTTGCGAACGCGTGGCCGGGTTGCCGAAGATCAGTCCGACCGCTCCTGGGCGACGCCCTGCTGGGGCGTGTGGCGGGCGGCGAGTCGGCTTTCCAGGCCGTCGAAGATGGCTTCGAGGCCGAACTCGAAGCTCCTGTCGGGGGCCGCGGCGTAATCGGCGGTCTCGATCCGGGTGCGCAACCGCGGGAACTGCTTGGCGACCTCGATGGCCTGCGCCATCGTGTCGGCGATCAACTCTTCGGCGTTGCCGCCTTCGCGAAGGCCCTCGGCAAGCTCGGCGCCGACGACGACAAGATCATCACGGTGGCGGCGTGGCGGGAGGCGCCGTTCTTCGACGATGCCGAACGTGCCGCGCTTGAGCTGACTGAGCGGCTCACCCGGGTCGCCGACCAGTCCGGTGAGGCCGTGCCCGACGAGCTCTTCGACGAGGTCGCCGACCTGTTCGACGAACGGCGACTTTCCGCGCTCGTCCTGGCGATCGGCGTCACCAACATGTTCAACCGGATCAACGCCACCGTCCGCGAGGTGGCGGGCTCACCTTCGTGGCAGGGCTGAGGAGAGAGACCATGAGCGGCAAGCTCGACATGACCCCGATGTACGCGATGCACGATGCGCTGCCGCGTGAACTGGAGCACATCGCCAGGATCGCCGGTTCGGCGGGTTCCACCGGCGATCCGGCGCGCATCCTGCGTACGGCCGCGGGCTGGCGGATGTTCAAAACGTCGCTGCACGTCCACCACACCACCGAAGACGACGCGCTCTGGCCGGTGATGCGCCAGGCCCTGGCCGATCAGCCGGACGAGCTGGCCCTGCTGGCCGAAATGGAGGAGGAGCACGCCGCCATCGACCCGCTGATCCACTCGATCGACGCGGCCCTGGCCGGCGAGGAGCCCGTCGGTGACCTGCTCGATTCCCTGGTCACGAGGTTGCGCGCACATCTCGAACACGAGGAACGCGAGGCGCTGCCACTGATCGACGCCACCGTGACCGAGAAGCAATGGCGGCACTTCGGGCAGGTCCACGGCAGCCGGATCGGGCCCGACGCCCCCCGCCTGGTTCCGTGGCTGCTGGACGGCGCGAGTGCTGAGACCGTGACGGCCATGCTCGCGCCGCTTCCCGAACCGGCCCGGTCAGCGTTCCAGAACCAGTGGCAGCCCGCCTACGCGGCGCTCGACCGCTGGGGCACCACCGCGCCCTGACCCCCTATGGGACGAGCGCTGCCTTTCGCGTCGGACGGACGCGGAAGGCAGCGCTGCCCTTCACGAACATCGGGCCAGCGGCGAACGTGTCGGACTGTAGGTCACGCGGCAGAGCGAGCACGGCTGGATCGTCCCCAGTTGGGGTCTCAGTAGCGCCGACGAAGTTTCGGTCGGATACCGCCGCGACCTGCGGCGATATCGATGTGATCGGTTGAGGGGATTCGCGGCGCCTTGCCGAGGGACACCGCGCTCGCAGTGGGCTGGCAATCGGGCCGATCGGTGACCGCTTCATCCTGCCCGCCGGGAGCCGCGCTGTTCGGCCTGGGTGATGGGCCGTTCTTGGATCGGTGGTTTCCGAAGTCACTCGCTTGGGTTCCACTGGGCATGAGGGTCCCGCGTCTCGTGTGGCTCGGGTCGCCGGTCAGCTGCGGGGTTCCCGCACACCGGTGGCGCATCTGGAGGTAGTGATGCTCGCCATCGTCGCGGCCGTGGTGTTCGGCCTGGCGCTGCTGTTGGACCTGGCCGACTACAGTTCGGAAATCCTCAATCTGCAGTGGCTGACCGTGCTGGGCCTGCTGGTGCTGGCGTTGCATCTGGCCGGGGTGGGTTCGAACTTCAACTGGCGCGACCGCGGCTCGTACAGCAGACGACGCCGATGACCTCGGGTGCCCGCGCCCGGTCCATGAGCCTGGTCCATGAGCCTGTGCCGATGGCTCCCTGCCCAAGGCGCACCCGATGACGGTGAAGAGCGCGAACCGCGGCGTCCAGTCCGCTGGACGGGATGCCGCGACGAGCTCATGGTTGCAGGGGCTGGGCCGCGGTGGGCTCATCGCCCGCGGCGTCAACTACATCTTGATCGGCGTCCTGGCCGTCCAGATCGGGCTGGGTACCACCGTCCGGCAGGCCGACGGCACCGGCGCGTTGCACGCCTTGGCCGCACACCGCGGTGGCGCGGCCGTGCTTTGGCTGCTGGGCTTGGGTTTCGCCGGGCTGGCGCTGTGGCGGCTGGCCGAAGCCGGCTACGGCCGGGCCGGCCCTGATGGGCACAAGGTGACCAAACGGCTGGCGTCGTTGGGGCGCGCGGTGTTCTACGGCTTTGTGTGCTTCGGGATCGTGGGGTTCGTGCTGGGCACCGGTGGCCCCCAGCGCAGCAACGACCAGTCCAAGGACGTCACCGCGCGATTGATGGCCCATGCCGGTGGCCGCTGGCTGATCCTGGCGATCGGCCTGGTCGTTGCCGGTGCGGGCATCGCGATGGCGATCGGCGGCCTGCGCCGCAAGTTCGAGGAGTACCTGAATCTGGCACAGATGAACGCACGCACCACCACGCTCGTCCAGGCCCTGGGCGTGGTGGGGTCCACGTCCCGCGGCATCGTCTTCGCCGTCTTGGGGGCGTTCCTGATCGTCGCCGCCGCCACCTTCGACTCCGAGCAGGCCCAGGGCCTGGACGGCGCCCTCCGCAAGATCGCCACAACCCCCGCCGGTCCCTGGCTCCTGGTCGCCGTGGCCGCCGGGCTCATCACCTTCGGCGCCTACTCGCTGTGCGAGGCGCGCTGGCGCAAGGTCCAACCCGGACAGCCCAACCAGACCTGAATCGATGTGGAGCTGACATGCTCCAGCGCAACCACTCACAGGCGGCCAGAGCCGCCGACGCGGCCGCCTGGCAACAACACTGCCGCGCCGACTCGATCGCCTTCCGGCAGGGGCTGCGGACGCTCGCCCAACGCCGGCACCGCAAGCTGTTCACCGGCACTCCCGGCGCACTCCCGGTCGGGCGGTACACACTGGCCGGGCAACCGGCGAAGTCTCCGGCCGCCCAAGACCCGGCCGCGCGGGCACGCACCTTCATCTTCCAGACGGCCCACACCATCGATGACGGCCGCAGCGTCTCGGCCGTCTTCCGGACAGCGCTGCGGCACGTCCATCCCGACTCGGCCGGCACCAGCGCCGAAGACGACGCAGAAGACAACGCCGGCTCGGCCATCGAACTCCTGCAACGAGCACGCCAGGACCTGGAGAACGCCGGCCTGTGGTCATAAAGCAGCACGACCCGGCCGGGCGTGGCCGACCAGGCGGGCGAGGGCGTCGGCGAACGCGACCAGTTCGCCGGGCGGACTTGCGCCTGAGCAGCGGTGCTGCGCCCGTGGGGCGAGGTCATCAGTTGAGGTGATCGGTTCTGGAGATCGGCCTGCAGCAGCAGGTGCTGGACTCGGCCCTGGCCCAGTTCCCCGTCATCGGCGACCAGATCGGCGCCGTCGCGCTCAACGTGGGCCTGTTCACCTTCGCCTTCCGTGTCCTGACCGCGCGTCCCCTCACGACCCGGCAGGTGGCCGCGCAGCCTCCTCACTCGCTTCACCGACCGCGTCGACCTGACCGCCGCCGACAAGCGCGCCTACACCTCCTACGCCGAAACCGAACGCCACAAGGGCTTCGAGCAGATCGACGTCGGCTTCCTCCACTCCTCACCTGCCCAGGAGAAGCCGACCTCAGATGAACGAGCCCAATAGCCGACGTCCCGATCTCCCATCGATGGAGCCGGTCCGCCGTGGCGGTGGTGCACGTCCCTCAAGGGCTGGCCTGAGTTCCGAGGTCCCGCGCGGGTACGCGGATCAAGCTGAGGTGTTCCTGGTAGCCGTGCTGGTCAGGGTCCCCCCAGCGGAGGGTGAGGACGCTTCGCAGCGCACCGTCGCCGCTGATGTGAGCGCGTGACACCGGACGCGATGGTATGGGTAGGCCACCCGCGGACGGCCGGCCCCCGCGGGTGGTGTCGCCGGTTCGTTCTCCGGGCGTAGAATCCGGGTGAAATCCCTGTTCCTGCCCCCGGGCGCGGGCGGGGATTCGTCGCCCTGGACCACGGCGGCCTCCGGTGCCGCGATCGGCGGCGTCGGGCTCGTCGGGCTTGAGGCGGACCGGTATGGAGATACGTCAGCTCCGCTACTTCGTGAGCTTGTCCGAGGAGCTGCACTTCGGGCGGGCGGCCGCACGTGAGCACATCGTGCAGTCCGCGCTCAGCCAGCAGATCCAGCGGCTGGAACGCGAACTTGAGGTCCGGCTCGTAGAACGCAGCACCCACCACGTCGCGCTGACCGCCGCGGGCACGCTGTTCCTCGTCGAGGCCCGCAAGATCCTCGCGCAGGTCGAGCGGGCCACCGTGGTGGCACGCAGCACGACCGGCGCCGCCCCTACGCTGCGAGTCGGGATCATCGACGCCAGCTACGACTCGATGTCGCAGATTCTCCACGACGTCCAGGCCCGCTATCCCGACCTGGCCATCCACCAGGTCGAGGTCGGCGTCCCCGAGCAGTACCAGCAGCTCGCCGACGGCCGCCTCGACGTCGGCATCGGCCGTGCGGCCAACGCCCCGTCCCAGGTGACCTCATTTCTGTTCCGCCGGGACCCGCTGGGGGTCTTGGTGCCCACTGGGCACCGGTTCGCCGCCATGACCGCGGTGCCCGTCGCCGAACTCGCCCGCGAGCCGCTGCTGCTCGCCGAGGAGGCCCAGGCACCGGAGTTCAACCAATTCACGGTCGAGGTGTGCCGCACGGCGGGGTTCACTCCCACCGTTCACTCCGGGACAGTGGAGAGCATCCGCGCCGCCGCCGACCTCGTCGCCCAAGGCCGCTGCCTGTACTGCGTGCCGTCCTCCTGCATCGCCGCGCTGCCCGGCACCATCTGGCGGCCGCTCACCGAACCGGCCTCCTGCTACCCGTGGTCAATCCTGTGGCGTGCCGAGGACAGATCCGACCATGTGCGCGCGATCGTGGACTGCGCGCGGGCCATGTCCGAACGGCTCGGCTGGCTGACCACCTCCGACGTCGGCATCTGACGTCCGCACAGGCCACCGGCCATCGACAACGGTGATGGGGCTTGCGACGACTGCTCCTTTCCGCCGTCCAGACAGAAGCGTTGGCTGAGAACCGACGGCGCACCATGCACCGCCGGACAGGAGCATCATGGCGGTATCCGGGAGCAGGACCGCAGGCGGGGCCGTGTTCAACCTGAACGGGACAGCGCCCCGCTGCGAGCACCTCGATCAGATCCAGCCGGTCGTGCCCCGATCCCAGGGATGCCCGGAGTGCCAGACCCGAGCGAACGACTGGACCGGGCTGCTCATCTGCCTGACATGCGGCTGGGTCGCCTGCTCCGACTCCTCTCCCGGCCAGCACTCCAAAGGCCACTACGAAGAGACCGACCATCCGCTGGCCGCCGGAACGGGACCAGGCAAGCGATGGCGATGGTGCTACGTCCACCAGCGGCTGGTCTGACCTTCCGTGCTCGATCCGGTGCTGGACCTGAGCGTCGTGACGTTCATGGACGCCCGCGCGCTGCCGGCCCTGGGTAGGCGGCCTGGCGGCATGGCCTGGAACACCGAGCCGAGGGCGGCCCGGTCGCCCGGTCCGGTCGGGCAGCAGCGCACCGCACACCGGGTACGAGCCCGACCCCGGGGCGGCGCCGCTTTGTGTCGATTGGACGGGAATATCCGGCAATGGGTAATCGCCAGGCCTGACCAATCAAGATTTAAGTGAAACATTTTAGGTCAATGCTCAGTGTATTTCTGTCTTTCGTCTACCTTGGTCGAATTTGCAGTTATTGCTTAACGGTGCGCTAATGAAGGCAGGAAAGAAGCCTGGTGGGCCGTCTGGAACCCGCGTGCACTCCGGGAGGCGTTGACCTGCGAAACAGGTCACCGGCTCGGCCCGCCTCCTAGCCCTTTGGCGGCGAGGCGTTCGTTCCAGGTGCCCACCAACGGCGATGCCTCCTGCAGAAAACGTGATCCGCGTCTTGGGAAACCGTTCCGTACGGAATCCTGCCAGGCGCAAATGGCTCATCGCATTTACAAGGAGACCTCATGCGTCGCATCCGAATGATGCCCACCCTGGCCGGAGCCGCAGTGTTGTCGGCCGGCATCGCCGTGCTCGTTCCCACCACCGCGCACGCGGCCGTGGCCTGTAACGGGCCGGCGCTGGTCGCGGCGATCGCCACCGCCAACGGTTCCGGTGGCGGCAACGTCACCCTCACTCCCGGTTGCACCTACGTGCTCGCCTCCGCCGACAACATCGGCGTTCACGGCGCCAACGGGCTCCCGATCATCACCACCGCCATCACCCTGACCGGCAACAACAACACCATCGCCCGAGCGGCGGTGGCCCTGCCGTTCCGCATCATCGAGATCGGCGCCACCGGCAACCTCACCCTCAAGTCGGTCACCGTCACCGGCGGCCTGGCCGCCACCAGCGGCGGCGGCGGAATCCACAACACCGGCGAGGTGACCCTGACCAACAGCGCCCTGGTCGCCAACACCGCCGTCCTGGGCAACGGCGGCGGAATCTACAGCGGCCCGGCCGCGTCCGCCGCGGCCACGTTCACCGGCAGCACCCTGTCAGGCAACGCCGCCGCGGCAGGTGACGGCGGCGGCCTCTACAGCCAGGGCGGTACCGCCACCTTCACCAGCAGCTTCATCAACGGCAACAACCTGGGCCTGCGCGGCGGCGGAGTCGCCTCCATCAACGCCATCTTCTCCACCACCAGCACCCCCGTCTCGGCCAACACCGCGACCCTCACCGCCGGCGGCATCTATCGCCAAGGCGGCACCATGACGGTCACCACCTCCCCGATCAGCGGCAACCTCCTCAACAACTGTGTCGGCAGCGTCCCCGCCGTACCCGCCTGCACCGGCTGACCCACCCGCCAGCTCAGGCGAACCGATTCCACACACCCCGACCTATTGGCCGCCCCGGCGCAGGGCACCCCGGCCATCGCGCACTAGTTTCCTTACGCCGGCACGGTCCCTCGACACGATGCCCGGTGCGCCTTTCCCCTGACGCACCGGGCATCCCCTCGGTGCACCTCGACAAGCCGGTGCCCGCATCAAGACGCGCGGGCCGGCAAACCTGGACACCGCCGCCGCACCCCCGCCCGCGAGACCGGGCCGCTGCACCGGTGCCAAGCCGATTGGCCACGGCGCCCAGCATCCGGGCTGCTCAACCGGCGCAATGCCGGGGATGGTTTCGTGAGCTGTTCACCTGACCGTGGCGGTACGTGCAAGTGATGGGTCTTGCCCGTTACCGCGTTCGGTAACGGGCAAGAGCTGGGTGAGGGGTTGGTGGCCTACCTGGCTTGTGCGGTCAGGTCGTGGGCGGGGTTGGTCAGCAGGTCGGTGCCTGCACGGTGTTGGCGATCATGGTGACCGCGGTCTGTGCCAGGGCGCGGCCGGGCGCGAGTTGCGCTCCGCTCTGCCCGACGATGGCCTTCTTGCCCAGAAGAACGCCCTTGGCCTGGGCACCTCCAGCCAGGGTGACCTGGTCGGCTGACTGCCAGATCACGTTGCATGCGCGTGCTCCGCCGGTCAGGACGATGTTGGCGGAGCCGGTGAAGTTGAGGGTGTCGGCGACCTGGAAGATGAAGACGTCGTTGACGCCGCCGTTGAGGGTGATGGTTCCCGACACGGTCACGGCGGTGGTCCATTTGTACAGTCCGCGGGTGAGGGTCTGGGGCCCGGTGACCGCGCCTGCCAGGTAGTTGAGGGAGTCGGCGGGCGCCCGGCCGGCCGCGTCGTTGTAGGCAGTGACCTCGTTGTTCACCCCGGTCAGGAGATTGGCGGGAGTGGGAGGGGCATAGTCGGCGGCGTAGACCCTGCCGACGACCGTGGGAGAGATGGAGAAGGTCCCCGAGGGGTCGAGGATCAGACCGAAGCCGGTGACCGAGCTGG
>NZ_BAAATD010000023.1:0-84252 GCF_039533225.1 Actinomadura fulvescens
ACTCTGACATCCACCGCAGCCGACCCAACCCCGACGGTCGACTCTTCGGACAAGTCACTTCCCAGACCCGCCACGGCCGACACTACGACATGCACTACGGCGCCTTGACAAACACAGAGGCACCCAACAAGGACGCCATGCTGGTCGAGCTGGCCATGGCGCACGCCCGCGACGGCGTCGCCGCCATCGAGCGCCGGCTGGCGGGCGGCCCGCTGCCAAGCACGCTCGACGGCAGGCTGCGGCTCTTCGTCCGCGCGGCGATCGACAACCACCGCGACGATCCGGCCCTGCACCGGGTGCTGTTCGAGCAGGCGCCCCGGCCGCCCGAACTCCTGGAGTTCCTTCACGCGGCGGAGGAGCAGGCCATCGCCGCGGCCCGCGAGCTGCTCGCCGCCGATCCCCGCGTGACCGTCGCCGACGTCCCGATGGCCGCGCGCCTGGTGGTGAACGCCATCGAGTCGCTCGTTCACCGGTTCGTCGCGCAGGATCATCCGGGCGGGCGGCTCCAGGACGCCGGGCGCTTCGAGGACGAGCTGGTCGACATGCTCACGCGTTATCTGACGGGTCCGCGCGACGCCCCGGGCGCGGCGGGCTCAGGTGACGCAACGGCCTGACATTTGTGCGGGGAGTATCGCTTGCGGGATGATCACCGGTGGGTAAGGCTCATGAGGCGACCCCCGACAGGAGGCAGCGATGTCCTTCTCCGAATACCTCGCTGACCGCTGGCCGACGATCGCCCAGATGACAGCCGAGCACGCCCAGGTCGTCCTGATCGCCGTCGCCATCGCGGCCGTGCTCGGGATCGGTCTCGGGATCGCGGTCGAAGGGCGGCCCCGGGCCAGCCGGCTGGCGCTCGGCGTCACCGGCACGATGCTCACCGTTCCCTCGCTCGCGTTGTTCGGCCTGCTCATCCCGCTCTTCGGGCTGGGGCTCACCCCGACCATCACCGCCCTGGTCCTCTATGCCGTCTTCCCGATCCTGCGCAACACCATCACCGGCCTTGAGTCGGTGCCGAGCGCCGTGGAGGAGGCGGCCCGCGGCATGGGCCTCGGGCGCGCCCGGGTCATGCTGCGGGTCCGGCTCCCCCTGGCGTGGCCGGTCGTGCTCACCGGCGTGCGCGTCTCCACGATCATGACCGTCGCCATCGCGGCCATCGCCGCCGCGGTCGCGGGTCCGGGCCTCGGCGAGCTCATCTTCGGCGGCCTGGCCCGTATCGGCGGGGCCAACGCGCTGAACGACACGCTCGCCGGCACGCTGGGCGTCGCCCTGCTGGCGCTGGCGCTGGACCTGCTGTTCCTCGTCCTCTTCCGGCTCACCACCTCCAGGGGCATCCGATGACCGAACCGAAGCCGTCCGAACCCAAGGAGATGATCCGGCTCGACGGGGTCGGCAAGCGCTACCCGGGGCAGGCTGCGCCCGCGGTGGCCGACCTGTCGCTCAGCGTCCGGGAGGGCGAGATCGTCGTGCTGCTGGGGCCGTCGGGGTGCGGCAAGACCACCACGCTGCGCCTCATCAACCGGCTGATCGAACCGTCCAGCGGCCGGATCTTCCTCGACGGCGAGGACGTCACCCGGGTCGACCCCGACCAGCTGCGCCGCCGGATCGGCTACGTCATCCAGCAGGTCGGGCTGTTCCCGCACATGACGATCGCCGACAACGTCGGCCTCGTCCCGCGGGCCCTCGGCTGGGACAAGAAGCGGATCCGGGCCCGCGTCGACGAACTGCTCGACCTCGTGGGGCTCGAACCCGAAGGGTTCCGCCGCCGCTATCCCAAGGAGCTCTCGGGCGGGCAGCAGCAGCGTGTCGGCGTCGCCCGCGCGCTGGCCGCCGACCCGCCCGCGATGCTGATGGACGAGCCGTTCGGCGCCATCGACCCGATCACGCGCGAACGGCTGCAGGACGCGTTCCTGGAGTTGCAGGCCCAGATCGGCAAGACCATCGTGCTCGTGACGCACGACCTCACCGAGGCCCTCAAGCTCGGCGACCGCATCGCGATCCTGGGACAGCAGGGGCGCCTCGTCCAGTACGACACGCCCGCCGCGATCCTCGGGGAGCCCGCCGACGAGTTCGTCGCCTCGTTCGTCGGCTCCGGCGCCGCGATGCGCCGGTTGCGGCTCGTCCCGGTCGGCTCCATCGACCTCGACCCGGCCGCGGACGACGCGGCGGCCGGCGCGGCGACGGTACGCGTGGACCAGAGCCTGTACGAGGCGCTGGACGTCATGCTCCGGGCGGGCACCGACGTCGCCGACGTCACGGGCGAGGACGGGAGACCGGCCGGCCGGGTCTGCTGGTCGAGGATCGTGCAGCAGTCACCTCACCCGTCAGGCCCGGCGGGTCCGGCGGACGCGACCGGGGGCCGCCGATGACCGTCACGTCCATGCTCGACCAGCGCGACGAGGACCGGACCGGCGGACGTTCCTCGCTCGGCATGCTGGTCACGCCGCTCTTCCTGATCGCGGTGTGCGCGGCGCTCGCGCTCTACCTGCGCGGCCAGGACCTCGACGACCTGGAGCGCAGGGCGATCAACCGGGACGTCATCGTCCAGCGGTTCGTCGAGCACATCCAGCTGGTGGCGGTGTCGACCGCGCTGGTCCTCGCCGTCGCGATCCCGCTCGGGGTCGTCCTGACCCGGCCGCGGCTGCGCTGGCTGGCCACGCCGTTCCTCGCGCTGGCCAACGTCGGGCAGGCCGTGCCTTCGGTGGGGGTGCTCGTACTCCTCGCCGTGACGGTCGGCATCGGCTTCCGGCCCGCGGTGGTCGCGCTCGTCCTCGTGTCCGCCCTTCCGGTGCTCCGCAACACCATGGTGGGGCTGCAGGGGGTCGACCGGTCGCTCATCGACGCCGGGCGGGGCATCGGGCTGACCAAGACCGCCGTGCTCTTCCGCGTGGAGCTGCCGCTGGCCGTCCCGGTCATTCTCGCCAGCGTCCGCGTCGCGGTGATCCTGAACGTCGGCACCGCCACCCTCGCCGCCTTCACCAACGCCGGCGGGCTGGGCGATCTCATCAACACCGGCATCGCGCTGAACCGGACGCCGATCCTGCTCACCGGCAGCGTCCTGACCGCCGTGCTCGCCATGGCCGCCGACTGGCTCGTCGGCATCGTCGAGCACCATCTGCGCCCCCGCGGCGTCTGACCATCCGGCCCAGCAGAGGCCCAAGCTGAGGAGAGACACCATGCGCCTGCTCCCGATCGCCGCCTGCTCCCTCGTTCTCGTCACCGTGACCACGGGTTGCTTCAGCTCGTCGACCACCGACGCCAAGGAGGGCAGCCTCGCCAAGGGCGCCTCGTTGAAGGGCGCCACGTTCACCGTCGGGTCCAAGGAGTTCACCGAGCAGCTCGTCCTCTGCCAGGTCACCGCCCTCGCGCTGCGTTCGGCGGGCGCGACCGTACGCGAGAAGTGCGGGCTCCAGGGCAGCAACACCACCCGGGCCGCGCTGACGTCCGGCAGCATCGACATGTATTGGGAGTACACGGGCACGGCCTGGATCAACTACCTCAAGAACACCAAGCCGATCGACGACCCCGCCAGGCAGTACCAGGAGGCCGCGCAGCAGGACCTGGCCAAGAACCAGGTCAAGTGGCTCGCCCCTGCACCGGCCAACAACACCTATGCCATCGGGGTGAAGACCTCCGTCGCGCAGGAGCGCGGCATCAAGAACCTCTCCGACTACGCGCGCCTGGCCAAGAGCGACCCGGACAAGACGTCCACATGCGTGGCCAGCGAATTCGCGGGCCGCAACGACGGCTGGCCGGGCCTGCAGAAGGCATACGGCTTCACGCTCCCGAAGAAGGCCGTCGCCACGCTGGCCGAAGGCGCCATCTTCAACGCGATCGCCAAGCGCGACCCGTGCGACTTCGGCATGGTGACCACCACCGACGGGCGTATCAAGGCGCTCGCCCTCACGCCGATCACCGACGACAAGAAGTTCTTCCCGATCTACAACCCGGCGCTGACGGTGCGCGCGTCGGTCCACCGCGACAACCCCGCCATCGAGAAGGTCGTCAACCCGCTCGCGGCGGCGATCACCGACGCCGTGCTCCAGGAGCTCAACGGCGAGGTGGACGTCAAGGGCAAGGAGCCGGTGGAGGTCGCCGAGGCCTGGCTCCAGTCCAAGGGCTTCATCGGCAAGTGAGCAGGCTGAAGCCCCGCCGCGTTCTCGCCCCCAAGGCCACGGCGGGGCCTGCCTACTGTCGCCGGCTCAGACAAGGAGGACGGGCCGGGTCGTCCTACCGCGTCAGGTGAAGATGCTGACGCCGCCGGGGCCGACCAGCAGGCCGACGACGATGAGGACGGCGCCCCACAGAATGTCCCTGCGCGCGATCAGTACGTAGATACCGGAGATGACCAGTATGACCGCGATGATCCACAACAAAGTACCCATGAACAGCCAATACCCGTACCTCCGGGATTAAACGGACACGGCTGCGCGACCCCCGCCGCGGCCTCAGCCGTTCCGGCCGGGAGTGCGCCCGAACGTGCGGCGGAAGACGTCGATGAACGCGCTCGCCGACGACCAGCCGCAGCGGTGCGCCACGGCGGTGACCGGGGCTCCGTCGGCGAGCAGGATCAGCGCGTGGTGCAGCCGCAGCTGGGTGCGCCATTGCGGGAACGTCATGTGCAGCTCGGCACGGAAGAGCCGCGACAGCGTGCGCTCACTGGCGCCGGCCTGGGCGCCGAGCTCGGCCAGGGTGCGGCCGTCGGCGGGATCGTCGTTCAGCAGCGCGCACACGGCGGCCAGCCTCGCGTCGCGGGGCGTGGGCAGGTGCACCGGCGGCCGGGGCGAGTGCCGGAGCCGGTCGAGCAGCACGGCCCGCAGCCTGCCGCGTTCGGCGGTGTCCCCGGCGTCCGGGTCGCGGGTGTACTCGATGATCAGCTCGCGCAGCAGCGGCCCGACCGCGAGCACGGCGGGCGCCTCCAGGCCCAGCGGGTTCGCGGTGACCGGCAGGCCCACCAGGTGCACGTCGGTCCGGCCGTACGCGCGGTGCTCGTGGACCGTTCCCGCCGGTACCCAGATCGCCTGGGTGGCCGGGGCGATCCAGCGGCCCCGGCCGGTGGTGACCGACAGCACGCCCCGCGCGGCGTACACGATCTGGTGCTCGTCGTGGCGGTGCGCGTCGATCCCGGCGCCGGGAGCCAGGCGGCGCAGGCCCGTGGGCGCGGCGGGCGTATGGCGGGGAATCGACATTTGTTGGCAGTTTATCGGAAGCCGTCATCCTCGCTGAAGATCGACGCTTGGGGCATGGGAGCGAACAAGCGGCTGCGGCTGTCCGCCGGACACGCGAGCGTCGACCTCTATCAGGGCATCGTGCCGGTGCTGGTGCCGTTCCTGGTGGCCGAACGGCACTACGGCTACCTCGGCGTGTCCGGGTTCGTGCTGGCCGCCTCGCTGCTGTCGTCGGTGATCCAGCCGCTGTTCGGGGTCCTCACCGACCGGTGGGCGATGCCCTGGCTCGTCCCGGTCAGCACGCTGGCCGCCGGGCTGGGCGTCGCGCTGGTCGGGCAGGCCGAGTCCTATCCGCTGGCGCTCGCCGCGATCGCGCTGACCGGCTTCGGAGTCGCCGCGTACCACCCGGAGGCCGCCCGGCTGGCCCGCGCGGTGACCGGCGGCGACCACGTCGGCATGAGCTGGTTCTCGCTCGGCGGGAACGTGGGCTTCGCCCTCGCTCCGGTGTTCGCGACGCCGGTGCTGGCGGCCGGAGGGCTCGCCGCCACGCCGCTGCTGCTCCTTCCGGCCGTGCTCGGCACGTTGGTCACCCTGCCGCTGCTGGGACGGCGTGCGCGCGGCACGACGGCGCCCAGGGCCGGCGGCCGCGACGACTGGCCGGCCTTTCGCATGTTGTCGGCGGTCGTCATCCTGCGCTCGATCGCCTACATCGGGCTCAGCTCGTTCCTGGGACTCTTCGTCCAGCAACGGGTGCACGCGGGCGACGCGGCGGGCGGCGCCGCGCTGTTCGTGCTGTTCGCCGGCGGAGCCGCCGGCACGGTGCTCGGCGGCCGCCTGGCCGGGCGCTGGGGACGGATACGCACGATGCGGGGCGCCTACGGTATGGCGGTCCTGGCGATCGCCGGGGTCGTGCTCGTCCCGGGACCGGCGTTGTACGGGTTCGTCGCCGTCGCGGGCATCGCGCTGTACGTGCCGTTCTCCCTGCACATCACGCTCGGGCAGGACTATCTGCCCAACCGCGTGGGCACCGCGAGCGGCGTGACCCTCGGCCTGGCGGTGAGCGTCGGCGGCGTTCTCGCTCCCGCGCTCGGGGCACTGGCGGACGCGACCTCGCTGCGCGCCATGCTCGCGGCGCTGACCGTGTTTCCGGTCATGGCGTGGATTCTCGCCTCCCGCCTGCGCGAGCCCGCGCGCCTCGAACAGAGCTCCTGAAAGGGTTCGGCGCAGTCTCGGGTCGCGCTCGGCGGGTCCTGGAGCGCCGCACGGCCGCCGGCCCTCGTGGCTGGGGGCGTGCGTACCAATACCGGGCCGGCGGTCGTGCCTCGCAGCGTGACCGATCACCCTCCGTCTGGGCCGGTGCGGGCGAACTGCCAGGTCACAGCGCGATTCAATGAACATAACCCCGCCGCTCCCCCGGAGGGAAGTGACTGTGCGATGACAGTTGTTCACCCCATCCGTCAACGGGGCACCGTGATTTTCTGCTGCCGCTCGGGTCCCGCTCGGGCGTTGCCGCCCCAGCACGGCCCGGCCGGGCGAACGGCTGCCCGGATGTGGTCAACGTTCGGTCGCGGCACGGCACTCACGGTTACCGTCGTGCCGTGGAGCTCACGTCACGCGAGCAGGACCTGGTCGCGGCGGTTCGAGCCGGGCGGGTGCTCACCTGCGGCACGCTGGGGCCGGCGGAGCTGGCCACGAGCGAGGATCCCGATCACCTGATCCGGGCCGACGTGATCCGCGACATCCTGCTGGGGCGCCTTCTGGACGATCCCGACCCCCGGGGCCTGTGGCTGCGGCATGCCCGGATCATCGGCCCGCTCGACCTGGAGTGCGTCCGTACCGACGTCACCCTGGCGTTGCTGTCGTGCCACCTCGGCGAACGGGTGACCCTGCAGCAGGCCGAACTGCCGTTCCTCAAGCTCGACGGAAGCCACACCCGCGGCATCGACGCCGACGGTGTCCACATCCGCGGCCATCTGGCCCTGTGCGGCGGGTTCCGGGCGGACGGCCCGGTGCGCCTCCTCGACGCGCGCATCGACGGCAACCTCGAATGCGAGCAGGCCTCCATGGTGAACCGGACGGGTCCCGCCCTGGCCGGCGACCGGGCGCGCGTGCAGGGCAGCGTCTTCCTCCGGGACGGCTTCGAGGCCGCCGGGACCGGCGAGTTCGGCGCCGTGCGCTTCACCTCGGCCCAGCTCGGCGGCTTCGACCTGCGGGACGCCCGGCTCTTCAACCCGGGCGGCCCCGCGCTGGTCCTCTACTGGTCGACCACCACCTGGCTGCGCGTCCCCGCCGACGCGATCCGCGGCGCCGGCGACCTCCACGACCCCGGGACGTGGTCCGGCACCGGCACGATCGGCCTCGACAACCTCACCTACACCGATCTGCGCGCGGGCGGCGCCGACCTCGACCAGTGGCTGCGCTGGCTCGCGCGCCACACTCCCGCGTACGCGGCCCAGCCCTATCAGCAACTCGCCGCCCTGCACCGCGCCGCCGGGCACGAACCCGAGGCACGGCGCATCCTCATCGCCCAGCAGGACGACCTGCTGGCCCGCGGCCTGGTGACGGGCCGATGGGCACGCCTGCGCCATCGCCTTCTGCGTCTGCTGCTCGGCTACGGCTACCAGACCTGGCGGGCGCTGGCCGCCCTGCTGGCCGTCACCGCGATGGCCGTCGGCCTCGGCCTGGCCGCCGGCCACCTGCACGCCACACCGGACCGGTACGTGGCGTCGCACACCGACAAGTCGGCCACGCCCGGGACCGCCTGCTCCATCCTCGAACAGGTCGGCGTGGGCCTGGACCGCGGCCTCCCGCTGATCAACACCGGTGTCCGCGAGCGGTGCGACGTCGACACCGTCAGCGTCCCCGGCCAGCTCGTCTCAGCGGTCCTGTGGATCCTGCAACTGCTGGCGTGGGCCCTCGCGACCCTCGTGATCGCAGGCTACTCCGGCCTGATCAGGAGAAGCTGAGGGCCCGGCCGCCCGCGGCGGCCGGGCCCTCGCTGTGGGCTAGCGGCCCTGGAGCGAACGGACGTTGTCGCCGAACGTCCAGTTCTTGGAGCCGTCCCAGTTGATCGACCAGGTCATGAGACCCTTCAGGGCGCCGTTGTAGTGGTTCCAGGCCTGGGCCACCAGGCCGGGCGACATGTATCCGCCGCCCGCGCCCGGCTGGGCGGGCAGACCCGGCACCTGCTTGTCATAGGGAACCCTGATCGTGGTGCCCTGGATGACCAGGCCCTTGTTCAGGCAGTCGGTCTGCGCCGTGAAGCCCTGGACGGTCCCGGCGGAGTACGAGTCGCCCGAGCAGCCGTACATGCTGCCGTTGTAGTACTGCATGTTCAGCCACCAGAGGCGGCCGTTGTCGGCGTACTTCTTCACGATCGGCAGGTAGGCGCCCCAGATCGAGCCGTAGGTGACGCTGCCGCCGGTCACGTACGCCGTCTCCGGGGCCATGGTCAGGCCGAAGTTGGACGGCATCTGCGCGAGCACGCCGTCGATGATGCGGATCAGATTGGCCTGGGAAGCCGACAGCGTGTTGATGTTGCCGCTGCTCGTGAGGCCCGTCTCGATGTCGATGTCGATGCCGTCGAAGTTGAACCTCTTGAGGATCGGCACCACGGTCGCGACGAACCGGTCGGCCACCGTGCTGGAGCTCAGGTCGATCCCGGCCGTCGCGCCGCCGATCGACATCAGGATGGTGGCGCCGGCCGCCTTCGCCGCGCACATCTCGGCGGGCGTGGCGACCTTCACCGTGGCGTCCATGCCGTCCTCCCACAGCACGGTGCCGTCGGAGCGGATGACCGGGAACGCGGCGTTGATGACGTTGTAGCCGTGCTGCTTGATGCGCGGATCGGTGATGGGCGTCCAGCCGAACGGCGGGTGCACGCCGTTCTTCGCGCCGTCCCAGTTCTCCCAGTAGCCATGCAGGACCTTGCCGGCCGGCCTCGACTTCACCGGGCAGGTCTCGTCCGTGGGAGGAGTCGTGGTCGGCGTGGTGGTCGGCGTCGTCGGCGGTGTCGTCGGCGGCTCGGTGTCATCGCAGGCGCCCAGGTCGCGCCAGAGCGCCGGGGTGGAGTTCGGCGACCAGCCCGCGCCAGGGTGGGCGGTGTGGTTGGCGAGCGCCTCGTACCCGCGGGTGCTGTGCCTCACCTTGGTGCCCGCCGTGTAGGCCGTCCCCTCGGCCCAGGCCGGGAAGGGGCAGGCGATGAACGAGATCGAGGCGGCGGGCGGGGAGAAGGCGACCAGCGCGCCGAGCGACAGGGTCGCCGCCGCTGCCGCGGCGACGAGCGCGGCCAGCCAGTGTCTGTACCTCAAGAGCATCGAAGACTCCTCAGCGAAACGGGAACGGCAGAGGAGCCGACGCAGAGCCAGACGATCCCGCACGCGGAACCGCCCCGCGCGGACCATACGACGGCGGGGAACGCAGCCTCAGGGTAGCCGCGCCCCCGGCGGCCGAAAAGGCCCGATCTCCGCCGGGCCTTCAGGGGAGGTGCACGCCGACGACGCAGGTGTCGTCGTCGGTGTCGGCGTTGCTGTGGGTGAGGAGGTGGTCCATGAGCTCCTCCAAGCCGGAGGCGGGCCTCTCGACCGTGGCCAGGAGGTGGTCCACGGTCTCCTGCAGAGAACGGTCCCGGCGTTCGATGAGGCCGTCGGTGTACATCAGGAGCGTGTCGCCCGCCTCCAGGTCCAGGACGCCTTCCTCGTACACGGCCTCGGGGAGCGCGCCGAGCAGGAGACCCCGGATCGCGGGCAGCACACCCGCCTTCCCGTGCCGTACCAGGACGGGGGGCGGGTGACCGGCTCTCGCCCACCGCAGCGTGCGGGTGCCCGGGTCGTACAGCGCGCACAGGGCGGTGGCGGTGACGTGTTCGGTCAGATGGTTGGCGACGAGGTTGAGCCAGGTCAGCAGCTGGGCCGGGCCTGTGCCGGTGGCGGCGAGGCCACGCAGGGCGTTGCGGAGGACGACCATGTCGGTGGCCGCCTGGATTCCGTGCCCGGCCACGTCGCCGACGCAGAGCAGGACCTGACCGCTCGGCAGCGCCGCCACGTCGTACCAGTCCCCGCCGACCAGGTGCTCGTTCTCGGCGGGACGGTAGCGCACGGCGACCTGCAGGCCGGCGGCGTCGATGGGCGCCCGGCTGGGCGGCATGATGGCGCGCTGCAGCTGCAGGGCCAGCCGGTTGTGCTCGGCCGCCTGCCGTTCGGTGTAGGCCAGCTGGTCGCGGGTGGCGGCGAGAGCCACCTCGGTCCAGTGCTGGGCCGAGATGTCCTGGTACGCCCCGCGGACCCCGAGCAGGCGGCGCTCACGGCCGAGCACCGGTTCGGCGATGACGCGGATGTGCCGGACGATGCCGTCCGGGCGGTTCAGCCGGAAGGCCGTGGACGCCGGCCGCCGGTGGTGCAGGACGGCCCGCAGGAAGCGGCCGATGGCGGTGTCGTCGTCCGGATGGGCCTGGGCGGGCAGGCGGCTGAGCGGAACGGGCGCGGCCGTCGGCGGCAGGCCGTGCAGCTCGAACACCTGGCTGGCCCACGTGATCTCGCCGGTGACGAGGTTCTCCTCGAAGCCGCCGATGCAGCCGAGCCGTTGCGCGTGCTGCAGCAGGCTCGCCAGCCGCGCCATCTCGTCCTGGACGCGCCAGATGAGCAGCACGCTCGCGCCCAGGCGGCTGACGCTGATGTCGGCGACGGCTGTCAGCGGCACCTGGTCCACCAGCGCGGTGAGGGCCGTCCGCTCGGCACGGAACGGCTCGCCGGTCGCGTGCACCCGTTCGACCTTCTCGAACAGCCCGCCCTCCTCGGCGGCGAGCGGATAGGCCTCCAGGAGCAGCATCCCGGAGACCGCGCTGCGGGGACGCCCAGCGGGATCGACGAACCGCCCGTTGATGTGATGGATGCGGAAGTCGGCCAGGCGGCCGTCGTGGTCGAGGTGCGGGCGCAGCACCAGAGCCGGGTCGTGCAGGCCGTCGGTCAGGTCGACGAGCTCCGCCAGCGCCGGGTCCTGCAAGGCCGGGTCCTGCGGGGCCGCGCCGGGAGTGGCGAGGGCAGTGCCGGCGGGCGTAAGGCTCTCCAGGGTGTGCGCGCACAGTTCGGCCAAGGCCTCGATCTGCCGCTCGACCTGGCGGGACTGCGGGCCGAGCGGGCCGGGCCAGCAGATCTCCAGCACGCCGATGACGCGCCCGCCGGTGCCCGCCGGAACGGTGATGCGCCCGCCCGGGGGAAGCTCGCGGTGGCCGATCGAGGGCAGCCCCGCCTCGGCCAGCGAGACGAGGTGGACGAGTCGGCGCTCGACCAGGGCGCGCCGGGCGGGCGTGACCACTCCGGGGGGCACGTACCGCCAGCGGGCGGCCTCCGCGGGTGAGACCCCGGCGTACCCGGCGAGGGTCAGCGAGGCGTCCGGTGCCGCGATCCAGACGGCGACCGCGACGGCGCCCAGCGGTGCCAGCGCGTGTTCGAGCAGCGAGCCGGCCACCGCCTGGGTGTCGCCCGCCGCCAGGGCTCCGCTCTCGGCCGCGCGCAGCTGCGCCGCCGGGGACGGCCCGGCCGGGTCCGCTCCCCCGGCATCGTTCCCGGCCGCTGAGGCGACCACGGACCCGAGGCCGGGCTCGTCCCGGCCGGTGCCGATGGCCCGCGCCAGGAAGTCCTGGGTCACCTCGGTGACCCGGTCGCGCGCCGCCTGGTTGATGATGTCGGCCGCGAGCTCGATCCGCGTCAGCCCCGCCTCCTCGGCCAGGGACGTCAGCTGGGCGGCGGCCTGGACCGGGCCGCACCGCAGCCGCTCGACCAGGATGCCCGTGGCCAGCTCGATCACGCCGCGTCCCTCGGCCGCCGCCTGGGCCCGCCGTACCTCTTCGCGCAGCTGCTCGACGGTCAGCGCCAGCCTGGTGACGCCCGGCGACGACGGCGCGGCCCGCACCGCGGAGGCCCCGGCGCCGGGTCCGGCGTCGAGTCCGGCGCCGGGTTCGTGGCGGTCCGCGTGCTCCTCTGGTGCGGAGCCGCCGGGCAGGGATTCGGGCACTGGAGTGGCTCCTCGGCGGGGTTCGGTCACGCGTCCAGGCACCGGTGGATGCACGCGATCAGGTCGTCGGCGTTGAGGGGCTTGGTGACGTAGTCGCTCGCCCCGGCCGCCAGGCTCTTCTCCTGATCGCCGGGCATGGCCTTGGCGGTCACCATGATGACGGGCAGCGCGCCGTGCTCGGGCATCGCGCGGATGGCGGCGGTGGCGGCGTAGCCGTCCATCTCCGGCATCATCACGTCCATCAGGACCAGCTCCACGCCGGGATTGTCGGCGAGGGCCTCGATGCCCTTACGGCCGTTCTCGGCGTGCACGACGTTCATGCCGTGCAGTTCGAGGATGCCGGTGAGCGCGAACACGTTGCGCACGTCGTCGTCGACCACCAGGACGGTACGGCCGGCCAGGGAGACGTCGACCTCGTGCGGGACGGGCACGCCCTGGTCGTCGTGGCGGACCAGCGGCAGGACGTCTCCGGGCTGTTCGGCCGACAGGTGCAGGGCGATGCGCTCGCGCAGCTCGTCCAGGCTCGACAGCAGTTCCAGCGGCCGGGTCCCGGCACGCGCCTGCAGCACGCGTTCCCGCGCGGCTTCGAGCCGCCGGTTGTGGTGCGCCAGGACCGGCAGCGCGCGAACGGCGGCGTCGCCGTCCATCGACTCCAGGAACCGCAGGGCGGCCCCGTCCGCCATGTCGAGCTGGAGCACCACGCAGTGGCACGGCTCGGCGGCCAGCGCGGCGGCGGCCTCGTCGGCGCCCAGCGCGGTGACGATCTCGACCGGCCCGCGCGGGTCGGCCGGCTCACCGCCCGCTCCGGCGCGCCCGCCGCCGGCCAGGTCGGCGACGGCGCTCTCGGCCACCAGCGACAGCAGGCCGCCCGCCCGTTCCTCGATCACCAGGAGCCGGCGCCGGCGCACCCGCGGCGCCGCCGGCCGCGCGCCCGCCGGCCGCTCGTCGGCGCGCTCCATGACGGTCGCCTGGATGGCGCCGGTCGTCCCCGCGGGCGTCGCGCTGATCTTGGTGATCCGGCCCTCGGCCAGGTCGACGAAGTCGGGGCGGGCGAGCGGCAGGTAGAGGACGAACGTGCTGCCCTTGCCCAGCGTGCTCGTGGCGGTGACGGAGCCGCCGAGCAGGTAGGCGATCTCACGGCTGATCGACAGGCCCAGCCCGGTGCCCCCGTACTTGCGGCTGGTGGTGCCGTCGGCCTGCTGGAACGCGCCGAAGATGGTCTCCAGCTGGTCTTCGGCGATGCCGACTCCGGTGTCCTCCACCCGGAACGCCAGTGCCTCGCCGTAGGCCCGCACGGACGGCGGCAGTTCCTTGCGGTCGGCTCGCTCGATGCGCAGCTCGACGCTGCCGGCCTCGGTGAACTTGACCGCGTTCGACAGCAGGTTGCGCAGCACCTGGCGCAGGCGCGAGTCGTCGGTGAGCAGCTCGGCGGGCACCCCCGGGGCGGTGGTGACGCGGAAGTCCAGCCCCTTCTGCGTCGTCATGGGCCGGAACGTGGCCTCCACGTACTCCAGCAGGTGACGCAGCGGGACCCGCTCGGGGCGGACGTCCATCTTGCCCGCCTCGACCTTGGACAGATCGAGGATGTCGTTGATGAGCTGGAGCAGGTCCGAACCCGCCGAATGGATGATCCCGGCGTACTCCACCTGCTTGGGCGTGAGGTTGCGGGTCGGGTTCTGGGCCAGCAGCTGCGCCAGGATCAGCAGGCTGTTGAGCGGTGTGCGCAGCTCGTGGCTCATGTTGGCCAGGAACTCCGACTTGTACCTGGACGCGAGCGCGAGCTGCTGGGCCCGCGCCTCCAGCTCCTGCCGGGCCTGCTCGATCTCCAGGTTCTTGGTCTCGATGTCGCGGTTCTGGGTGGCCAGCAGCGCCGCCTTCTCCTCCAGCTCCGCGTTGGACCGCTGCAGCTCCTCCTGCCGGACCTGCAGCTCGCCGGAACGGGCCTGCAGCTCGGCGGCGAGCCGCTGGGACTCGGCGAGCAGCTCGTCGGTGCGCGCGTTGGCGACGATGGTGTTGACGTTGACGCCGATGTTCTCCATCAGCTGTTCGAGGAAGTCCCGCTGCACCTGGGTGAACGGCGTGACCGAGGCCAGCTCCATGACGCCGAGCACCTGGCCCTCCACCACGATGGGGAGCACGATCAGGCTGGTGGGCGCGCTGTGGCCGAGCCCCGACGACACCGTGACGTAGCCGGGCGGTACCTCGTCCACCGCGATGGCCTGGCGGCTGCGCGCCGCCTGCCCGACCAGCGACCGGCCCAGGCCGAACCGGGTGGGCCGGGCGGGCGCGGCCGGGTCGCCGTCGGCCGGATAGCCGTACGAGCCGATCAGGTGCAGCTCGATGCCGTCGTCGCCGTCCTCGGCGAGGTAGAACGCGCCGACCTGGGCCGCGACCAGCGGGGTCAGCTCGTCCATGATCAGGTCGGCCACCACGGCCAGGTCGCGGTGACCCTGCATCAGCCCCGACATGCGGGCCAGATTGGTCTTGAGCCAGTCCTGTTCCTCGTTCGCCCGGGTGGTGTCGCGCAGGGACTTCACCATCAGGTTGATGTTGTCCTTGAGCTCGGCCACCTCGCCGGAGGCGTCGACGGTGATGGACCGGGTCAGATCGCCCGAGGTCACCGCGCTGGTCACCTCGGCGATGGCGCGCACCTGCCGGGTGAGGTTGCCGGCCAGCTCGTTGACGTTCTCGGTCAGCCGCTTCCAGGTGCCGGACACGCCCTCGACCTCGGCCTGGCCGCCGAGCCTGCCCTCGCTGCCCACCTCGCGCGCCACCCGGGTGACCTCCGCGGCGAACGCCGACAGCTGGTCGACCATCGTGTTGATCGTGGTCTTCAGCGCGAGGATCTCCCCGCGCGCGTCCACGTCGATCTTCTTGGTGAGGTCGCCCTGCGCGACGGCGGTGGTGACCTGGGCGATGTTGCGCACCTGGTTGGTCAGGTTGCCGGCCATCGAGTTGACGTTGTCGGTGAGGTCCTTCCAGGTGCCCGCCACGTGCGGGACCTGCGCCTGGCCGCCGAGCTGGCCCTCGGTGCCCACCTCGCGCGCCACCCGCGTCACCTCGCCGGCGAACGCCGACAGCGTGGTGACCATCGTGTTGATCGTCTGGGCGAGCGCCGCGACCTCGCCCTTGGCCTCCACGGTGATCTTCTGCGACAGGTCGCCGCGCGCCACCGCCGTCGCGACCTGCGCGATCGAACGCACCTGGTTGGTGAGGTTGGAGGCCATCACGTTGACGTTGTCGGTCAGGTCCTTCCATGTCCCCGACACTCCGCGCACCGTGGCCTGGCCGCCCAGGTTCCCCTCCGTGCCCACCTCACGGGCCACGCGCGTGACCTCGTCGGCGAACGCCGACAGCTGGTCGACCATCGTGTTGATGGTGTCCTTCAGTTCCAGGATCTCCCCGCGCGCGTCCACGCGGATCTTCTGCGTCAGGTCGCCCTTGGCCACCGCCGTGGTGACCTGGGCGATCGAACGCACCTGGGCGGTGAGGTTGTCGGCCATCACGTTGACCGACTCGGTGAGGTCCTTCCAGGTGCCCGACACGCCCTTCACGTCCGCCTGACCGCCGAGCCGCCCCTCGCTGCCGACCTCGCGCGCCACCCGCGTGACCTCGTCGGCGAACGCCGACAGCTGGTCGACCATCGTGTTGACCGTGCTCTTCAGCTGGAGGATCTCGCCGCGCGCGTCAACGGTGATCTTCTGGGACAGGTCGCCCTGCGCGACGGCGGTGGTGACCTGGGCGATGTTGCGCACCTGGTCGGTGAGGTTGCCCGCCATGAAGTTCACGGAGTCGGTCAGGTCGCGCCAGGTGCCCGACACGCCCTTCACGTCCGCCTGGCCGCCGAGCCGCCCCTCGCTGCCGACCTCGCGTGCCACGCGGGTGACCTCGTCGGCGAACGAGGAGAGCTGGTCGACCATCGTGTTGACGGTGTTCTTCAGCTCCAGGAACTCGCCGCGCGCGTCCACGTCGATCTTCTGGGACAGGTCGCCCCTGGCGACCGCCGTCGCGACCTGGGCGATGTCGCGCACCTGCGTGGTCAGGTTGCCCGCCATGGCGTTCACCGAGACGGTCAGGTCCTTCCAGGTGCCCGACACGCCCGGCACCTGGGCCTGCCCGCCGAGCCGTCCCTCGGTGCCGACCTCGCGGGCGACCCGGGTCACCTCGGAGGTGAACAGAGACAGCTGGTCCACCATGCCGTTGAACACCACGGCGATCTCGCCCAGCAGGCCGTGCGCGTCATCGGGCAGCCGGGTGCCGAAGTCGCCGTCGCGCACGGCGGTCAGGCCGGCGAGCAGCTGCCGGAGCTCGGCCTCGCCCGCCTCCCCGCCGCCACCGCCCGCCGCCTCGGGCGCCGGCCGCGCCCCGGCCGACCGCGCCTCGCCGCCACCCACGGTGTCGCTCACGTTCCGACCTCGCTCTCGTCACGCCGGTGGACGCGGATCTCGCCCGGCGTGACGCTGACAGCGACCTGCCCGCGAGCCCGTCCTTCGCCCCACGGTTGTTTGTCGGATGACAAACAACCAGCAGAAGTTTCTCACCTCCTCACCACCGCCCGGTACCCGCCACGACCATGAGCAGTCCGCCGCGCCCTCCGAGCAGGACGGTGTCGTGGCGCGGGGAGAGGAGAGTCCAGCGTTGAGGTAACGTACATACATGCATGTAGGTGAGGGTCGGGAGACCGGCGGCCGGGGCCGCGCCGGCTCGCGCGGCACGCAGGCCGACCGGCGGGCACGTTCGCGCGAGGCACTGCTCGAATCGGCCGCCCGCGGCCTGTCCCGCTTCGGTTACGGCAACCTCGTGCTCGAACAGGTGGCCCGGGACGCCGGTTACACGCGCGGCGCGCTCTATCACCAGTTCAAGGACAAGCAGGACCTGACCCTGGCGGCCATGGAATGGGTCTACGCCACGTGGACGCAGGAGGTCGGCTCGCACGTCGAGCGCGAACGCGACCCGGCGGCCGCGCTGCTCGTCCTCGCGCGCCGCCACGCCGTCTTCTGCCGGCGCGACATCGCGCGCGTGGCGATGGCGCTGCGGCTGGAGTTCGCCGAGCAGGACCATCCGGTGGGGCGAGAGGTCGAGCAGGGGTACGAGGAACTCCTCCAGATCTGCGCCCGCCTCATCGAGGCCGGACGCGAGGCGGGCTCGATCCCCGCGGGCCCGCCTGTCAGGACACTGGCGCTCGCCTTCGTGGGCGCGATCGAGGGCACGGTGATCGCGCTCGCGGGGCGGGTTCCGTACGACGAGCCGCTCGTCGCCGCCGCTGCCGCGGGCGTGCTCGGCCTCGATCCGCGCGACGCCGCGTCCTCGTCCTCCGCCGAGCCGGGCGGCGAGCGATAAGGACGGCGCCGCGCCCCGCCTCGGCTCGCTCGTCAGGTCAGCTCCCGGGCCGCGGTGGCCAGGGCCCGGACACCCTCGACGATCCGGGCCTCGTTCAGGTCGGAGTAGCCCAGGATGAGGCCCTGGCGTCCCTCTCCGGTGAGCCGGTACGGTCCCACGCCCGCGACCTTGACGCCCTGCGCGGCGACGGCCGCGATCAGATCGTCCTCCCGCAGCCCGTCGGGCAGCCACGCGACCAGATGCAGCCCGGCGGCGATGCCCGTGGGCTCGAAGGCGGGCAGGTGCTCCTCAAGCGCGCCGAGCAGCGCGTCCCGGCGGCGCCGGTAGATCGGACGCATCCGGCGCAGATGCCGGTCGAACTCGCCGCGCAGCAGGAAGTCGGCGAACGCCAGCTGCTCGATCGCGGGTGAGCCGCGGTCGGCCAGGAGCTTCGCCTCGGCGACCGCCTCGGTGAGATGCGGCGGCGTCACCAGCCATCCGAGGCGCAGGCCGGGAGTGAGGGTCTTGCTGACCGAGCCCGCGTGGGCGACCACGTCGGGCGCGAGCCCCTGGATGGCCCCGACCGGCGCCCGGTCGTAGCGGTACTCGGCGTCGTAGTCGTCCTCCAGGACCACCGCTCCCCGGTCCCGCGCCCACCGCACCACCGACGCGCGGGCCGCGGCGGGCAGCACCCCGCCGAGCGGCCACTGGTGGGACGGTGTCAGGATGACGAGATCGGCGCCGCTGCGCTCCAGGGCGTCCACGCTGATCCCGTCGCCGGTGACCGGTACCCCGACGACCTCGAGGCCGCGCAGCTCGGCCAGCGGCCGGAGGTCGTCGTCGGCCGAGGGGTCCTCCACGGCGATCCGCCGCGCGCCGCGCCGAGCGAGGACGTCGACCATGAGGTTCACCGCCTGGCAGAAGCCACTGGTGATCACCAGCCGGGACGGCGACGCCGAGGCTCCGCGCGCCCGGTTGAGGTAGTCGGCCAGCGCCTCCCGCAGCTCGGGCACGCCGTACCCGTCGAGGTAGGTGAGCCTGTCGTGCGGCGCGTTGGTCACCACCCTCCGCAGGGAGCGCAGCCACGCGGCGCGGGGGAAGCCGGCCGGGTCCGTGCGCCCGTATCCGAAGTCGATGCGCGGCACGGTGGCGGGCGCCGGCGCGCCGCCCGGTCCCGTCCGGCAGGGACCGGCGGCCACACGGGTGTACGAGCCGGGCGTGCTGGTGAGGTAGCCCTCGGCCACCAGCTGGTCGTAGGCCTCGACCACGACCCCGCGCGAGACCCCGAGCTCGGCGGCGAGGCGCCGGGAGGGCGGGACGGACGTGCCGAGCGGAAGCCGCCCCGAGCGGATTCCCGCGCGCAGGGCGGCCTCGATCTGCCGGTGGAGCGGCACGGGCCTGGTCCGGTCGAGCTCCACGAGAAGCTCGTGCACCACCCCGGAGTTCACCGTCGTCCTCGCCACGGTCGCAGGCTAGCCCGCCACCCGCCCGCGACGCTCCTCCCGCGGCGCTCATCCCGTGACGAACGCCCCGACCGACACCGCGCAGAGGGCCAGCCCGGCGCCGTGCACCAGGCTCGTCCGCTCGCGCAGCGCCAGGGCGGCGAGGGCGACGGTGAACGCGGGGTACAGCGAGGTGATGACGGCGGCGATCGCGAGCGTTCCCTCGCGGGCGGCGAGGAAGTAGAGGATCGTCGCCGAGACGCCGAGGATGCCGGGCCACACGGCCGTCCACGGGGTCCGCCCGCGCACGGCGCGACCGCCGCCGAGCGCGAAGGCGCCGAGCACCGCGACGGCGGTCACCTGCCCGGCCGCCACCGGCCAGAGTCCCGCGCCGTCCCCGGCCCGGTCGAGGCAGACGAACAGCACCGCGAACCCGAGCCCCGCCAGCAGCCCTTCGCCCACTCCCCCGGCGTCGCGCCGCCCGGACTCCGACGACACCAGCCAGATGCCGGGGATGGCCAGCCCGATGCCGAGCAGAGCGGCGACCGTCAGGCGTTGCCCGAACGCTATGTCGACCAGCACGGGAACGCCCGCCGCCCCCACGGCCGACAGCGGCCCCGCCACGTTCATCCGTCCGCGCGACAGTCCCCGGTAGAGCGCCAGCGTGCCCACCGATCCGCCGGCACCGGCGACCAGGCCCCACACGATCGCCGCGCCGCCGGGCGCGGCCGAGCCGATGGCGAGTGCCGCGAGGACGGCCCCGGTCGCGGCGGCGGCCTGCCCGACCAGCCCGACCAGCGCGTAGTGGGTGCGGCGTGACAGCAGGCCGCCGAAGAAGTCGGAGGCTCCGTAGAGCGCGGCGGCGGCCAGTGCGAGACCCAGCATCGTGTTCATGACCTCTCCCTTTCGCGGTGTCAGTAGAGATCTTCCGCCCGGATCGGACGCCACGGCAGAGCCGATTCGGCCTCCGGATACAGGTCCGATTCATGTCGGCCCAGCGACCGGCACCGAGTACCGGCCGGAATTACCACCGCACAGATATACGGACAATGCGAAAATAAAGAACAATTCGCAGAACCTGAGGGATAGGAAATTAAGGCTTGCCGAAGGACCGGGGCCGATGACAGCATTCAGGCACCGAAAAAGGGCCAATCACATATGGCAAAGGGGGCGTAGGTGATTCGGAGGTTCGCATCTCTGGGCATCGCCGGAGTGGCGATGATCGGAATACTCGGCACCGGACTGTCATCTGTATTCGCGGCGGACGAGCCGCCCCGCCGGATCAGCATTTCCGGTACCGTCTATCTCGAGGACGACGAGACATTCGGGGACGACGAGTGCCACTACGGCGTGACCGACAACGACGTCGTCTACGGTTACCAGCAGGTGGTCATCAACCAGGACTGGTCGTGCGGCGGTGAAGTCCTCGGCACGCTGTACGGGGTGGCGGATCTCATGCCGGGCGGCGCCATCCGCTACCACGGGCAGGTCATCCTGCGTGAGGGGACCTGCGGCTGCCTGGGCGACAGCATCCGGGCCATCAAGGACTTCGACCAGGTCATCCTGCCGGAGACCAATGCCCACGTAGACCCCGGCAACGTCTCATGGGACGGCGGCGACGACGTCCATATCCAATTCCGGGCCTACAACAGCAGCCTGTAAAAGTACCCGCCCGAAACAGCGGACCCGATGGCCGCCTCGACATGAGGACGTGTTATCGGGTCCGCTGTATTCGCGGCATCGGCACCGAACGGCTCGCGGCCGGCGCCGGCCGTCCGGTGAATCACTCGACGAGACCCGCACGAAAAGCCGCGATGGCGAGTTGCACGCGGTTCGTGGCGGCCAGTTTGTCGAACAGCCGGGAAATATGGCTCTTGACGGTGGCCTCGCTCATGTGCAGGTTGGCGGCGATGGCGGAGTTCGCATGGCCGAGGCCGATCTGGACGAGCACCTCCCGTTCCCGTTCGGTGAGTGCCCGCAGCCGGTCGAGGGCCTCCCGTCTGCGGCCGGTGCGGTCCTGCGCGGTGACACGGTCGATCACCTGCCGGGTCACCTGGGGCGAGAGGATCGCGTCCCCCGCCGCGGCCAGGCGCACGGCACGCAGGAGGTCGCGGGGCGGGGTGTCCTTGAGCAGGAATCCCGTCGCCCCCGCCTCCAGCGCCCGGAAGACCGCGTCGTCGGCGTCGAAGGTGGTGAGAACGATCACCGCGGGCGGACGGCTCCGGGCGCGGATCGCCGTGGTCGCGGTGAGCCCGTCGAGGTCGGGCATGCGGACGTCCATCAGCACCACGTCGGGGCGGGCGCCGGCGACCGCGCCGATGGCCGCCCGGCCGGTGGCGGCCTCGCCGATCACCGTCAGATCGTCGGCCGTCTCCAGGATCATGCGCAGGCCCGCGCGGACGAGGGCCTCGTCGTCGACGAGCAGGACGGAGATCACGAGACGTCGCCCGGCGGCGGCCCGGTGATGCCGTGGTCGCGCCAGGGGAGCTCGGCGCGCAGCCGCCAGCCTCCGGCGTCGGCGGGTCCGCTGTGCAGCGTGCCGCCGACCAGGCGGACGCGCTCGGCGAGCCCGACGAGACCGGCTCCCGCCCCCGGCAGGTCGGCGGGTTCGGCGCCGGCGGTGTTGGCGACGGTCACGGTCACCGTGCCTCGTGTCCCCCGGTTCACGGTAACGGTGGTCCGGGCGTCCGGCGCGTGCTTGCGCACGTTGGTGAGCCCTTCCTGGACGACGCGCAGGACGACCCGGGCCATGGCCGGCGGCAGCGTCCCCGCCCGATCGTCGAGCTCGACCCGCTGTCCGGCCTGCCTGGCCGCGCCGACCAGGGACGGCAGGTCGGCGAACGGCTCGCCGGGGGACGCCTGGTCCCCTCGGAGCGCACCCAGCACGTAGCGGAGCTCCTGGAGGGCCTCCCTGGCGGTGACCCGGATCAACGCGACCCCGTCCCGTACCGGAGCGGGGCCCTCGTCCGCGGCGAGTTCGAGCGCGCCCGCGTGCAGGGCGATCAGCGACACCTTGTGGGCCAGCACGTCATGCATCTCCCGGGCGATCCGATCACGTTCGGCCGCCCGGGCCTGCTCGTCGCGCAGCCGCCGCTCGGCCTCCGCGCTCTCCGCCCGTGCGCGCCACGACTCGGCCAGTGCCCGCCGCGTGGCGGCGTATCCGCCCGCCGCCGTCACGACGGCGGCGGCACCGGCCGTCCACGCGGCGTTCTCCAGGCTGAGACGGCCCTCGTCGATCCACGACCAGCCGGCCAGCCCCGCCCATCCGGCGGCCGCCGGCAGCCACGCCCGCCGGAGCGGCACGTAGGCGCCGCCCGCGTACAGGCCGACGATCAGTGGCCCCGGATTGCCCGACACGGCATAGGACGCCGCACCCGCGATCGCCGCCAGCCGCGGACGGTGGCGCCGCCACCCCTGTGCCAGGCTCCCCGCCGCGCCCGCACCCGCGACGACCGCGGAAGGCAGCGGCGACCAGCGTCCTTTCACCGCCAACACCGCCAGGACGAGGCACGCCAGGACGATCGCCATGTCCGCGGCCCCGCGGCCGGAAACGCCGGTTCGCCAGCGGAGCGGCACATCCATGCCCGCAGCCTAGGCCGTGGCCTGGGCCGTCCTCGTCCGCCTTTCGTCGACTCCGACGGCCGCCGGTCTCCGACTTTCGTCTGAACGCGGCGTCGCCCGCGCTCCGATGTGCGCGCCGCCCGCGCCTTCCGACACTGATCCGTGCGTCCAGTCCACGAAGGGGCCGTCCATGCGCACACCGACAACTCACCTGACCGTTCGGGCCGTGCCCGCGCTCCTCCTAGCCGTCGTCCTCGCGAGCTTCCCGCTCGTCGTGGTGGCGCCGGCCGCCGCGTCCGCGCCCGCCAACGCCGGCTGCCGCGCCGCGGACCTGGGCGCGTTCTTCGACGGCACGATTCCCGGCCGCCTCAAGAGAGACAACGTCCCGGGAGCGGTGGTGTCGGTGGTGTCACGCGGCAGGACCGTTTTCGCGAAGGGATACGGAAAGGCCGACGTGGAACGAGGCGTCCCGTTCGACCCGGCGAGGTCCCTGGTACGGATCGCCTCGATCACCAAGCTCTTCACCTGGACGGCGGTGATGCAGCAGGTCGAGGCGGGCCGTCTCGACCTGGACGCGGACGTGAACCGTTACCTGACGGCGTTCAAGGTCCCGGCCGCCCACGGACGGCCGGTGACCCTGCGCACCCTCATGAACCACACCGCGGGTTTCGAGGAACGGGTCGTCGGCACCGGCGCGCGGACCGCCGACGACGTGCCGTCTCTGGAGGACCATCTCGCCTCCCGCCTGCCGGCCCGGATCCGGCCGCCGGGCGAGATCGCGGCCTACTCCAACCACGGGGCCGCGCTCGCGGGACACATCGTCAGCCGTGTGAGCGGCGAACCCTACGACCGCTACGTCCAGAACCACATCCTCGCGCCGCTCGCCATGAACCGCAGCACCGCCTCCGAACCGGTGCCCGCCCCGCTGGCGGCGGACCTGGCCCGCGGCTACGACTCCGACGCCACTCCGCCGCGCCTTATCCCCTTCACCTTCGACGTCATGCCGCCCGAAGGGTCCATCAGCGCGACGGCCTCCGACCTGGCCCGCTTCATGATCGCCCAGCTGGACGGCGGCCGGGCGGGCACGGGCACCATCCTCACTCCCCGGACCACGGCGCTGATGCACGAGCGCTCGTACGCCGCCGACCCGCGCCTGGGCGGATACGCGCACGGCTTCATGGACCGCACCGTCAACGGCCATCGGGTGCTGATGCACGACGGCAGCTGGGAAGGGTTCCAGAGCCAGCTGATCCTCGTACCCGGATGCGAGCTCGGAGTGTTCGTCTCCGCCAACGGCACGGGCGGAATCGACACCCTCACCGAAGTCGGACGCGCCTTCTTCGACCGGCTCCCACCGGTGTCCACCCCGCCCGGGCCGGCCTCGCCGGTCTCGAAGGCGCCGCTCACGGCGGCGCCACCGCGGAGCGGTTTCTACAAACCGGCACGCCGTAACGAGACGACTGTGGAGAAGCTCCTGGTCCTGCTCGGCCCGGCTCGGCTGAAGGTGGACGACGACGGCACCGTCCGTTTCAAGGGCGAGACGTGGACGCCTCAGGCCGGCGGCCTCTACACGCGCCGTGACGGCAGGGACCACCTCGTGTTCCTCGCCGGGCCGGGCGGACGCCGCTACGCCGCGACCGACGGTCCCGCGTACGAGCTGATGGGGACCGCCGAGACGTTGCCGTTCAACCTGGGCGTCCTGCTCGTCTTCGTGCTCGCCGCGGTGAGCGCGCTCGCCGTGCCGCTGGCCCGTCTCCGCCGTCGCCGCCGCTCCACGAGCGCCGCCTGGCGAACGGCGCGCTCCCTGACCGCGGTCTCCCTCGCCTTGGGGCTCGTGTTCCTGGTACTGCTCTTCGTGCAGGTCCTGGGCGATACCAGCGTTTTCCTCTACGGGATGCCGCTCAGCTTCCGGGTTCTGCTGGCTTTGCCCATCGTCCTGCTGGTGGTGGGCGCGTGCGCGTCGTTCTACACAGCGAAGGCGTGGCGAGGCTCGGGTGCCGGTGTCACCGCGCGTATCCATCAGATCGGCCTGCTCACCGGCCTGGCCGCGCTCGCGTGGTTCCTCTGGCAATGGAACCTGCTCGCCTGGTTCTGAGGACGCGGCTCACCGCGGTGCTAACACCGACCCCAGGGATTGGCGCTGAACCACCTATCTCCAGCGCACTGTGTGACACAGACTGTGTTACGTCCTGAGCGCGTTCATGAGCAAAGGCCAGACCCGGTGCAATTCACGTTTCCAATAGGGCCAGCTGTGGGTGCCGTCGCGGTAGAGGTGGGTCGTCGCGCCGATCCCCAGTCCGCGCAGGCGGCGCAGGAACGGGCCCACGGTGGAACGGACGATCGGCTCGGCGAGATTTGCCGGGCTCCAGGGAATGCCGGGCGGGTCGAGAGGGCCGGCCCGCCCGGTCAACCCGGCCGACAGATAAAGCCCGGTGCCGCGCAATCGCGGCGCCAGATACAACGGATCGCTCGCCCGCCAGTGCCTGTCGTCGACGACCGGAATCCCCCACATGTGCAGCGGGTTGACGCGTCCCGCGACGGCCGTGGCCGCCAGCAGCCCGACCGCGGTGACGGGTGTGCGGATCGTGCACAGACCGCTCAGCGCCGCCGCGTACCGGAACGTGCCGGTGTTGCGCGCGGCGCTGAGCAGCGCGCCGTACCCGCCGCCCGACACGCCGGCGACCGCCCGTACCGGAGCCGCCCCGTACCTGTCGCTGACCAGCTCGAACACCTCCCGGACATGGAAGGTCTGCCACTGCGGCCCCCGCCGCCAGTCGGCGTAGCCGCCCGCCCGGCCGCCGTCCGGCATCACGACCAGCACGTCGTCGTCGCGGCTGAGCCGTTCCACGTCGGTCTCCCGCGTCCACGACCGGCAGTCGTCCAGACCTCCGTGGTGCAGGGTCAGCAACGGCCAGGTCCGCCCGCCGCGCGGCGACCACGCCCGCGGCAGCAGCACCTGGATCCGCATTTCTTCGGTGCCGACCGAATCCGCGCGGACCCGCAATTCACGGAGCCTGTCGGTCAGTCGCTCCTCGGCCAGTACTTTGACGCCCATGACCGAGAATTATGGCGATCACGGACGCGGAGGTCTCCACCTCCGGATGAGCACTGATACGCCTTTATTCGTGCTTTTCCACAGCCCTGTCGAAAGGCCGTTCAAGGTTGCCCGAAAACGCGGGATCGCACTCGTTCGAGCGCTTGGACGTGCCAGTCGTCCAGCACCTCCAGCGTCCGGCGGCCGAGCTCGACATCGCCGGTCTCCAGAGCGGTGATCACCTGTCCCCAGAACCACGCGTGCTCGGCGGGGTCGCTGTAGAGCGGCTCCACGACTTCGGGGATCTCGCCGAGCATCCCGCCCATGCTGTTGAGCAGGCCGAGGGTGATACCGCCGCCGAGCGCGGTGTGCAGCGTGCGCAGGATCTGCAGGACGCTCTGGTGCACGTCGGTGGCCCGCACGGGCCGGGTCTCGGAGAGCAGCTGCAACTGCCGCAGGGCGCGGCGGGGCGGGCCGGCGTCGACGGCCGCCGGATCGGCCGCGAGCCTGTTCAGCGCGGCCTGGTAGAACAGCTGGAGCGTCTCCAGGATCTCCTTGACGTTCTGCACGGTCAGCTCGGGCAGCGTGCTGGAGAACCGGAAGAGGTACTGCCAGGTCTCGATACCGCCGTAGAGCTGGATGTCACGGACCACCACGCCGACGCCGTGGCGCGGCTCCACGAAGCCCGCCGCCCGCAGCCGGGCCAGCACCTGCTGGACGGTCGAGGGATTGATCTCGTGCTCCTCGGCCAGCCGCCGGATCGACGGCAGGCTGTCGCCGGCCTTGAGCCGTCCCGTGGCGATCTGGAGCGCGATCCGGTCGGTGACGTCATCGACAACACTGCTCCGCGCCATCACGCCGCCCCCTCGTGCCGTGCCCGTGCGTCCGCCGTCAGACCCCACCGGCCTGAGGTGGGCGGGCGGCCTGTGCCGGACAGTGTAGGGACGGCGGCAGGGCTCCCACGACCCTGGGCGCCGGAGCCCGTGGCTTGGGAGCCCGTGGTCTCCGAGGCGGCGCCGCGCCCCGGAGGTTCACGTTCTCGGGATCAGGTGACCGGGTTCTCCACGAGGTACACCTTCGGCGTGGGCGACGCGCAGCTGCCCGTGGCCTTGGTGCCGCCGTTGAAGGTGAAGTCGGCCGCGGCCTCGCCGAGCATGATCGCCACGGTCTTGGCACCGGCGGCCGGCGTGAACGGCCCGGCCGTCAGGGTGCCGTTCGCGGGCAGGGACAACACGATCTTCTTGTCGCGCACCAGCGGAATCTGCGGGATGTCGATCCCGGCGGCGGCGACGTTCTGCGTCTCGGGGACGCCTCCTTCGGAGACGAGGTTCAGCTTGGTGACCTTGCCCGAGGCCGTGGTGTATCCCTTGTCGACGAGCTTGTTCACGGTCGCCGCGGGGAGGGTCAGCGCCCCGGAGGCGCGGGTGAACGAGAACGATCCGTTGCGCTTGACGGTCAGCGGGATGTTGGCGCCGACCGCGATGCCGATGTCGAGCGGCTCGCCGTTGAGCGTGCAGGAGTACGGGGCGTTGATGATGCCGACGAGCTCGTTGGACGCCGGCTCGGCGAAGTTCAGCGGCGCGCCCTGGATCTTGGCGGGCGGCTGGCCCGCCCGGCCGCCGATCGCGATCTTCAGCAGCGCGTTGCCCTGGGTGGCCTTGCAGTCGGCCTTGATGGGCAGGTTGAAGCCCCAGTCGGACCGGAGGGAGACCTCCGCGACGGCGCCGTCGAACTTCAGCGTCGTCGCGCCGCTCTGCGCCGCCGTGAACGGCCCGACCTCGAAGCTGGGCTGTCCCTGGACGGGCAGTCCCACCTTCAGCGGCTTACCCGCCTCGATCGCGATGTCCTTGATCTCGAACGGCTTGTCCTTGGCGATGTTGATGGACTCGGGCGAGGACGTGCTGGCACCGATACTGAGGTTGGTGATCTTCGCGTCCGCCTTGGTGATGCCGAGGATCGGCGTCAGCGCCGTCAGCCACGACGGGAAGGTGATGCTGCCCGAGCCCTGCGTCAGCCAGAACTCCTGCCCCGGCCCGAGCTGGACCGGGGCGACGCCCTGCACGTCGACGTCGGTCGGCAGATAGAACACCGGCAGCCCGCCGAGGGTGATCGTGCAGCCGATCGGAAGCTTGAACCGGCCGGTGTCCACACCGACCTCCGGCACGTCGTTCACCGGCAGGGCGTTGGCGGCCGGCGCGGCGGTGCCCACGGAGACCGCGCACAGCGCGGCGGCCAGCGCCGCGGCGCCCCACCTGAGCGGGCCGCGCCGCGGCCCCCTCGCCCGCGGTCCGGCATCGATGCGTTGGGTCCATCTCATGACGGTCGTCACCTCACAGATACACGAGTGGTGTTTTTGGGACGACCTCAGCGTGCGCCAAGGGGACGGCGCACACTATGGAGCCCGGTGCGTTCTTTGAGGCAGCCGATTAGCAATCTTCTGCACAGTGAGCCAAGCGCTATGCGACGCACTGTGTGACACAGTGTCCCGGGCTACCGGCGGGGACGCATCCGCCTGCGCAGGCGAGCCGCCTCCTGGTGGATCTCGGTCTCCGTCTCCAGGAGCTTGGCCTCCGCCTTCTCGGTGCGGAGCCGGGCGCGCATCTCCCGGAAGCTCGGGGTGCGGCGCCGCTCGCGCGCGGCGGCGTCGCGGCGGGGTGAACGGCCGCGCGACAACCGGTCCAGGAATCCCATCGTCCTCACTCCTCGCTCCCCCGAGCCGTGTCGTCCGACCGGCCCCTACCCCGGTCGCGCGCGCCCATCCCGATCACCCCTCCCACGTGGGCCTCGGCGTCCTCGGGAGCCAGGAAGTCCTGGAGCTCGCGATGGCGGAACTGGTAGGTGGCCCCGCTGACGCGCAGCAGGCGCGCCTCGCAGGCCCAGTCCAGGAACGTCCACAGCCGGAGCGGGAGCAGGCCGCGCGAGGCGGCGACGACCAGGCCGATCATGGTGCGGGACCAGGCGATCGCGCCGAAGGCGAACCCGAACGTGACGCCGCCCACGAGCGCGCAGAGCAGCGAGACGAGCGGTCCCTGGTTCATGACGAACACCAGGAACGCGGCGACGCCGCCGGTCAGGCCGAACGCCACGCCGATCGCGGGGTTGCGGTGCAGTGCCTCCCGGGGATGGGCCAGCTCGGCGTCCGTGCTCCAGCCGCCTGTGGCGATCTTGAAGACGACACCGAGCGCGAACGCCATCACGGCGGCACCCCCGACCGCGAGCGTGAACGCCAGCGGGCCGGCCCCGGCGAGGCGCACCGGCGGCAGCCCGGTGAGCGCGCCGCACAGGGCGAAGCCCATGAGGCTGGCCGGCTCGGCCCGGACCGCCTCGGCGACGGTCATGCGCTCGGCGCCGCGCCGTCCCGCCGCGGTCACCCCGATGACCGCGCCGAGCACCAGGCCACCGGTGGTGCCCGCGGTGACGGCGAAGCCGGGGCCGAAGAGCTCTCCGCCGGTGAGCCAGAGCCCCGCCAGGCCGCCGAGCGCGCCCGCCGGAGCGCCCGCCAGCACGCCGAGGAGCCCGCCGGCCACGCGCTGGCGGCGCGGCACGTTGGCCCGCCCGCCCGCGGCGGACGGCCAGGGCGACAGCGCCAGGCCGGTCGCGATGGCCACCCAGCCCGCCATGAGCGCCAGGGTCAGGCCTTCGGCGACGCCGATCCCGGCGCGCGCGGCGTCCGGCGAGTCGACCGCCGAGCCCGTCCAGAACGCCAGCATCGCGATGACCGCGAAGACCGCGCAGGCCAGGCCGTGCAGCACCCGGACCCGGACCCGGCCGCCGATCGGCCACAGCAGATGCGGGACGATGTCGATCGCCGTCAGGCCGGGCGGCGGCCGCTCGATCTCGACGGCGTGGGCCGCCTGCCACCGCAGGTGCTCGGCGAGGTGGACGAGCCAGCGGCGCACCTGGTCGGGACGGTACGGGGCGCCGTGCGCGCCGCGCGGGGTGAGCTCGGTCGCCGCCGGGACGTACGCGTCGAGCAGTCTCCGGGTGATCTGCGCGGCCGCCTTCGCGGGGTCGGCGTCCGGCCCGGCGTCCAGCAGCTCGTCCGGGTCGGCGCCCGACTCCACGGCGGTCACGGTCAGCAGCAGCCGCCACGGCGTGGCCAGCGCGAGGTGCACGGCCGTGGCCGCCGGTCCCGACAGCATCGCGACGATGCGGTCGCGGTGCCTCCCGCATGGATGACCGTCGGGCCAGCGAGCGTCCAGGTAGGCGCCGATCTGGTCGGCGGTCAGCGAGTGCAGGTGGATCCGCGCGGCGTCCTCAAGGCCGGCGCGGACCTCGGCGAGCTCGGCGTAACGATCGGCGCGGCAGGTCACGACCACCGCCCCCGCGCGCCGCCCCGACAGGTCGCTGTACCGGTTGAGCTCGGCCAGCAGCCCGATCGCGCGGCGCGGCGGCCCCCCGGAAGGCTGGGGATCGAGCTCGTCCAGCCCGTCCACCACCGGCAGGACCCGGCGGTCGCGCACGAGCCGGGCGGCGTCGTCGGCGGGGAGCCCGTACTCCTGCGTGAGCTGCCCGGCCACCCACGCCTCGAACGGGCTGCCCAGCGTCCAGCGGGCCGCGTCGAGACGCACCGGCACCATCGGGCGCCCGGCCGGCGGCACGCCCGTGACGAACGGCTCCATCAGCTGCAGCACCAGCTCGATGGCGAGGACCGTCTTGCCCGCGCCCGACTCGCCCACGATGAGCAGGCGCCGCGGCGTCAGGCGGCCGAAGAACCGCCCGATCGCCTGCAGGTCGTCGATCACCTCACCGGTCTCGCCGGGATGCGGGGGGCCGGCGTGCGGGCCGAAGGAGATCGGCGCGATGTTGTAGCCGCCGAGCAGTCCCTTGCGCGCCCGGTCCTCCTCCCGGGCCACGCGCCGCACCAGGAGGTCGAGCGCCGGGTCGGTCTCGGGGCGGGCGGAGGCCGCCGTCGCCTGGGCCACGACCCAGTCCCGGACGGCCTCCGGTACGTCGGCCGCCACCGCCACGGCGGTGTCCTCGGCCACCGCCACGGTCTCCGCGTCCGCCACGGCCGCCGTCTCCACCTCACGTCCGTCGTCCGCGGGGGCCCCCGAAGGGACCGGTGAACGGGCGGGCGACTCGGTCAACTCGGTCAACTCGATCAACGCGGTCCTGGCGGCACGCCAGCGTTCGAGTTCGCCCGGGACGAGCTCGGGCGGGTAGTCGCCGTAGCGCAGGCAGGCGGTGACGAAGGCCTTGACGAAGTCCCACCGCGGCACCTTGCCCGTCTGCCGCAGCACATGCGAGATGGTGCTCTTCGGCAGCGCGTCGATCGCCGTGCCGTCCGGGATCACCGTCCGGCCGCCGAGGGAGCGCAGCCTGCTCAGGGACGGGTCGCCCGCCCACTGGCGGAGCCGTACCAGCGCCTGGACGAAGTCGTCCGGGGTGCCGGCCCCGGTGGGGTCGGGAGGACGTGGTGGGCTCGTCGTCATCGGTGCTCGGCCCCCACCAGCGCCCACTCGAACGTCGCCCTCTCCCGTCGCGGCCACCGGCCGTCATGGCAGGTGCCCATCACCGTCTGAACGTGATGTGACTCCATCAGGAAGTTACGCGCCTCATCGGACTCGACCAGTTCCCTGCCGACCGCGATGGGGACGAACCCGTGCCGCGGAATGTAGACCCAGCGGCCGCGGTCCCAGTCGTAGGGGTCGAACCAGTGGTGCCGGACCGTGCCGGACACCCGCACCTGCGATCCGGTGCGGGTCAGGGTGAACGACCCGCGCGAGCGCAGCTGGCTCATCCTGCTGACGTAGAAGAGCTCCGTGCCGATGAAGGCGTTGATCCGCGCGTCCCAGTGGTCGCGCACCCAGGTCGACTCGCCGTCGGCCAGCGACCGTGCCTCGCGCGCGAGCTGCCGTTCGAACCTGCGCTGGTTCTTGCGCTCGGCCTTCCTGATCACCCGGAACGAGCGCAGCCAGCGCCGTGACAGCGGCCGGGACGCGCCCGCGCCGTCCATGAAGTGCTCGAGGAAGTCGGCGGCGATCGGGTGGACCCGCCGGCTCTCGACGATGATCGAACGGAACAGCCCGGCCAGTTCCGGGACGGGCCGTCCCGTCCGGCGCCGGAAACCTCGAAGGAACATCGTTGCCTCGTCCGTCCGCGTGGGGGATCACCCCGGAGTCGGTCCGTGCGCTCACTGACATATCTGGCGGAACGCCTCCCCGGGCACGTAGCGTTCCCACTCCTCGCGGGTGAAGGAACGGCCCGCGTTGACGCACGCGGCGGCGGCCGGATCGGCGGGCAGCGCCACATTCCAGAGTCGCACGTCGTCAGCGCTGGCCGTGGCGATGGTCCGCCCGTCCGGGCCATAGGAGATGTCGGTCACCCCGCCACGGCCGTGACCGGTCAGCGGGTTGCCGATCTGGCGATGGGTCAGCAGGTCCCACAACCGCATGGAGCCGTCCATGGCCCCCGTCGCCAGCACCGTGCCGTCCGGGCTGAACTCCAGCGCGGTGATCGAGGTGGTGTGACCGGTGAGGGTGGCTCCGGCCGGGCGGCCGCGGGCCACGTCCCACAGCCGCACGGTCTCGTCGTCGGCGGTGATGGCCAGGGTCCGGCTGTCGGGGCTGAACGCCAGGGCGTCGATGAGGCCGTTGGTGGAGACGCCGAGCGGGCCGCCGACCGGACTGCGCGTGGCGATGTCGAAGACGCGCACCTTCCGGTCGAAGCCGGCGGTGGCCAGCCTGGCGCCGTCGGGGCTGACCGCCATCGCCGACACGACCTCGGTGTGCCCGGGCAGCCGGATCCGCGGCCCGGTCTCACGGCGCGCCCCCACGTCGAAGAACCGGATGGAGTCGCCCCGCTGGACGGCGAGCAGCCTGCCGTCCGGCCCGAACCGCGACACACCCGTGCGCCGCCAGAGGTAGGTGGTGGGACCGGTCTGCCGCCCGCTCGCCGTGTCCCACGTCCGCACCCCGTCCGAACCGAGGGTCGCGACGGTGCGCCCGTCTCGGCTGAAGCCGATCCCGTGGACGCCGGCCCGGCCGCGCGGGCGACGCCGGTCCGCCGGTTCTTCGGGACGGCCGATCGGACGCCGGGTCGCCACGTCCCAGAGCCGGATCCCGGTGCCGGAGCCCTCGGGGGCGCCCGCCGCGAGGGTCTTCCCGTCGGGGCTCAGCGCCACGGCGGTCGAGCCGCGCAGGACGCCGCCGATCTGCTGGTAGGTCACCGGGTCTCCCAGCCGCACCACGCCGTCGGCGCCGGCGGCGGCGACGAGCCTGCCGTCGGGGCTGAACGCGACCCGCTGGACGGTGAAGTGGTTGTCGCCGAGCGACACCCCCACCTGCTCGTGGCTGGTCACGTCCCAGAAGCGGGTGAAACCGTCGCTGCCCCCGGTGGCGAGCCTCGTGCCGTCGGGGCTGTAGGCGACGGACTGGATGGGCGACCTGCCTTCCGGCGTCTCCAGGGCGGCGCCGAGCTGCCGGTGGGTGGCGAGGTCCCAGAGCCGGACGGAGCCGTCCGAGCTCGCGGTCGCGAGGGTGGTCCCGTCCGGGCTCAGGGAGACGTCGTTGACGTCCTCGGTGTGTCCCTCGAACGGCGCGCCGACCTGCCGGGAGCTCGCGGTGTCGAAGAGCCGTGCGGTGTCGTCGGCGCCCGCCGTGGCCAGCCGTGCGCCATCGGGGGTGAAGGCCACCGCGTTGACGGAGTTCGTGCCTCCCAGAGCGGGGGACGCGCGCCCCATGGGATGACCGGTCCAGCGGCGCGCGGTGACGTTCCACAGCCGGACCGTGCCCTTCGAACTCGCGATGGCGAGCGTCCTGCCGTCCGGGGCGAACGTGAGCGCCGACACGACCTGCGCGGTGTCCAGAGGTGCGCTCACCTCGCGGTGCGTGGCGACGTCCCAGAACCGGACCGTCCCGAGGCAGGAGGTGGCGAGCATCCGTCCCTGGAGCCCGAAGACCGCCTTGATCCCGGAGATCGAGCACTCGCCCCGGGGATGGGCGATCGGGGCGCCGACCTGGCGGCGCGACGCGGTGTCCCACAGCCGCGCGGTGCCGTCCGTGCTCCCCGTGGCGGCACGCCTGCCGTCGGGGCTGAACACCACGGTCCGCACGTCCGAGGCGTGCCCGCTGAGCCTCCCCCTGCCCGGGCGCGCCACGGCGGCCAGCAGCCGGTGCCGGGCCTCGACGGTGGGCGCGATCCGCCACGCCGCCACCGCCAGCAGCGAGGCGGCGACCGGGTCGCCCGCCACCTCGCTCTGGGCGGCCAGCTGGCGCGAGATCGCCAGGTCGCGCTGGCGGTCGGCGTTGCCGGCCGCGACGAGGGCGGCGACGGCCGCGATGAGCGTGAGGACGGTCGACACCGCGAGGACGGCCATGACGACGCGGCGGCGGCGCTCGGCGCGCCGGGCCTCCCCGGCGGAGGCCGCGAAGAAGGCGTCCGCGGTCGGGCCGGGCGGCGGGAAGCTCGCGGTGTCCCCGTCCCAGCGCGGCCGGCTGTCGTCGACCGACAACAGCCGCACTCCGCGGTAGAGGAAGGCGGGATCACGGCCGTGCTCGGCCCACTGCCCGGCGTCGTCGATGAGCCGTTCGTACACCGCCTGCGCGGTCAGGTCTGGCTCGATCCACTGCCGCAGCGCGGGCCAGGCTGTCAGGAGCGCGTCGTGCGCGATCTCGGCGGTCTCCTCGTGCAGGGTGATCAGCCGCCGGTCCGCGAACGCCGACAGCAGCGCGCCGACCCGGTCGCGCCGTTCCGCCGGGGGCACGGGCGAGGCGAAGGCGGCGGCGTGCAGCTCGGCGAGCGTGGCGGGCCGGCGCGCCGCCCGGCCTCCCGGAGCGATCACCGTCATGCGCCGGAGGAGCCGGAACGCGACCTTGCGGTCGGCCGCCGGGAGCTCCTGGACGACCTCGTCGGCCGTGCGGCGCACCGAGTCGCGGACCTGCCCGGCCTCCTCGTAGCTGCGGATGGTCAGCCGGCCGTTCTCCCGCTTGTGCCAGGTGTTGCGCAACGCCTGCGACAGCAGCGGCAGGGCGCCCGGGTCATACCGGTCGTCAGGCGAGCGGTCCGCGCGCAGGTCGCCCAGGATCGTCTCCACCAGGCCGGGCTCGATCTCCAGGCCCACCGCCGCCGCGGGGCCGGTGACGGCGAGGCGCAGGTCCGCCTCGGTCATCGGCTCGACGATGACCTGGCCGTCCTGGATCGCCTCGGCGAACTGGGGGTACGCCGCGGCCCGTTCCCAGTAGTCCGCGCGCAGGCCGATGACCACCGCCGCCCGCGCGGGGCCTTCGGAGAGGGCCCGCAGGATGCCGACGAACGACTGGCGCTCCTGCTCGCGGGCCACCAGCGTGAACAGCTCCTCGAACTGGTCGACGACCAGCACGAGACGATCCTCCGGCGCGAACGGTCCCGGCAGGGCCCGGTCCGGGTCGTCCCGGAGGTGTTTCTCGACCTCGTCGACGGCCGCGCCGTACGTCCTCGCCCACGCCTCGGCCAGGGCCCGCGCCGGATCGGAGGTCGGTGTGATGAGCAGGCGCGGCCAGTCCCGCGAGCCGCTGACCGGCAGCATTCCCTTGGCCAGTGCCGGCATCAGCCCCGCGCGCAGGAGCGACGACTTTCCCACACCCGAGGCGCCCGAGACCAGCAGGATGGAACCACGTTCACCGAGGCGCGGCGCCAGGCGGTCGAGGAGGTTGCGGGTCGCCCGCGCGCGACCGAAGAACAGTTCGGTCCTGTCGGCCTCGAACGGCGCCAGCCCTTGGTACGGGCACGGTTCGACGCCATCGCCCGGCGGCGGTGCTGCGGCGGCGTCCATGTCCCCCATGGCCCTTGTTGTGACTAACCGCGGCCATGGTAAGCCACACACTTTCACGCCCGTGCGCAAGGTCCGCCGAACCTCGCCCCGTTCGAGATCGTCCGATCCCGTGCACATCCGTCCGAACGATTGCCGCCGCAGGCAGGACCCCCTTTGAGTGGAGGTCCTGGCTCTGGGCGGAAGCCGGATCTCGTCGTTCGAGGGGGCAGAGGATGGCGGCGTGTGTCAACCGGAGATTCTCGGTACTGGGGGCTTTGCGGCTGGACGTCGGCGGCACCGCGCGGGCCGTCACGGCCGGCAAGGAGCGGACGATAGCGGCGGCGCTCCTGTTCCACGCCAACGAGACCGTTCCCGTGGACAAGCTCATCGAGTACGTCTGGGAGGAACCTCCCCGGGCCGCTCGGGCGTCGCTCTACGCCATGGTGAAACGGCTGCGGCTGTCACTCGGTGACTCCGACGTCATCCGCACGACGAGTTCGGGCTACCTGATCGAGGCCGCGCCCGGCGAACTGGATCTGCACGAGTTCCACGACCTGCTCAAGGAGGCCGGCCGGGCGCGTGAACGCGGCGAGCCGTCCACCGAGCGGACGTGCCTCGGCAAGGCACTGGCCCTGTGGCGCGGCCCCGCTCTCGCCGACGTGCCTTCGCCGGCGCTGCACCAGTCGCTGGTGCCGGGTCTGGAGGAACTGCGGCTGGAGACGATCCGCCGCCAGATCGACCTCGACCTGGATTCCGGGCATCACGCGCTCCTTGTGGGCCAGCTCCGCGACCTGACCCGCGACCACCCGCTCCAGGAGGGTTTCTGGGGCCGGCTGATGCTGGCGCTGTACCGGGACAACCGGCAGGCCGAGGCGCTGGCCGCGTTCACCGACGTGCGGCGCCTGCTGAACGAGGAGCTCGGGATCGATCCCGGCGCGGAGCTGCGCGATCTGCAGACGAAGATCCTGCGGGCCGACCCCGCGCTCGAACCGCCGGGCGCGCCGGAGACCGCCGGGCCGGCCGCGACCGTCCGGAGCTGGGACCGGCTGTGCCAGCTGCCGCCCGCGGCGGCCGACTTCGTCGCCCGTGACCTCGACCGGAAGGTGCTGGTCGACGACCTCGCCGGCAGCGGCGGGCCACGGGTGCTGGTGCTGTGGGGACCCGAGGGCGTGGGCAAGACGGAGCTGGCCGTCCGCGTCGCGCACGATCTGCGCTCCTCCTATCCCGACGGGCAGTGGTACGTGGCGCTGAACGGCGACGGCGCCTCGCCCAAGCCGGTCGCCGACGTGCTGGGCGACCTGCTGATCGCGATCGGGGTTCCCGCGTACGCGCTCCCCCGGTCCGCCGAGGCGCGCGCCGCGGTGCTGCGTGCCCGGATCGCCGACCGGCGTGTCCTGCTGGTTCTGGACGACGCCCGGGACGTCGCGCAGGTCAGGGCACTGCTGCCCGGGACGCCGAGCGCGGCCGTGCTGGTCACCAGCCGGTCGGCGCTGGGCGAGCTGCCGGGCGCGCGCCGGTATCCGGTGTCCGCGCTCACCTCGGACGAGTCGCTGACGATGCTGTGCGCGGTCCTCGGTGCGGACCGGGTGTGCGGGGAGATCCCTGCCGCCTGGGAGCTGGCGGAGCTCTGCGCGGGTGTGCCGCGGGCCCTGCGCGCGGCGAGCGCCCGGCTGCTCGCCGATCCCGGGCTCACGCTCGGCGACCTGGTCCGCGAGCCGCGGAGGGCCGCCGCCCGCCAGGCCGTCCTGCTGGGTGGTTGACCGGGCGGTGCAGCCGCAGGAGTTCCTCGACCACGGCCCCGTAGAGGTCGGGGTCCTCCTGCAGCCGGTCGGTCCGCCCGCCGCCTCGTGACCGGCGATCATCAGGGCGCGCTCCCTACACATCGGCGACGTGGGCCGCGAACTGCAGAAGGCTGTCCTTGGCGCCGGCAGCGAACTCCACGCGCTCGATCGCGCGTCCGGCCTCGGCCGTCAGCTCCGCGCAGGCGCGTGCCACGTGCTCGTGGACGCCGAGGTCGCGCAGCAGGCCGAGGGCGGTGGGAATCTCGCCCTCGCGCAGCCGGCCGTCCGCCACCCGGTCGAGCAGCTCGTTTCCGGCGAGGTCGGCGGCCGGCAGGCGGGCGCGGGCGAGTTCGAGCAGGGGGATGTGCCGGCCCTGCCGCGGGTCGTCACCGGCGGGTTCGCCGGTGACGGCCGGGTCGGCGAGCGCGCCGATGAGGTCGTCCCTGAGCCGGTAGGCCACGCCGACCAGGCGGCCGTACGAGTCCAGCGCGTCACGCAGGTCGCCCAGCCGCCCCGCCAGGGCAGCGCCGAGACGCAGTGGCCCCTGCACGGTGTAGCGCGCCGTCTTGTAGCGGACGACGACCTCCGGGTCGGGCGTGCCGTCGGCGGGCCGCGCGGCCGCGAGGAGGTCGAGATACTGGCCCACGCACACGTCCTTGGCCATCTCGGTGAACTCCCGCCGCACCTCCGTCCCCGCCTCGGCCAGCAGGCCCATCGCGGACAGGAAGGCGAAGTCGCCGACCGCGATGGCGACGCCCTCACCGAAGCGGCGCGGCTCGCCCGCGTACCCGCGGCGGCGGTGCATGGCGGCGAACGCGACGTGGGTGGCCGGCATGCCGCGACGGGCCGCCGAGCCGTCCATGACGTCGTCGTGCACCAGGCAGGCGGTGTGGAGGAGTTCCAGCGCGACGCCCAGGTCGACGACGCGGCGATCACCGGGGTCGCCGCCGGCGCCCACGAAGCCGAGGAACGCCAGGGCGGGCCGCAGCCGCTTGCCACCGCCGAACGCGGCGGCCCGCGTGGCCTGGACGACGTCCCGCGCGTGGGCACCGAGCGCGGCGTAGCGCTCCTGGTCGCCCCGCAGCACGGCGGCGAGGCGGCGGTCGACCAGGCCGCTGACGAGCCGCACCGTCTCCGTGAGACCGGCGGGGACGGCCGCCGGGGACCGTTCCGTGTCCGTCATCACGCGGACCGCCTCTCCTCAGATCGCCGTCGTGGGAACGGCGCGCCGAACCACCGGTGCAAGGCGTCCGCCAAGCCGGTCTCCTCACCGTTCACCCACGCCACATGGCCGTCCGGCCGTGGATGGAGGCCCTCGCCGTTGCGGACGTCCAGGCCGGTGGGTCCCGCTCCCACGACCAGCACGTCGGTGTCGAGTGGTTCTCCTGTGCCCGGCATGAGCGATCAGGCCCGTTCTTCGGCGTAGGACTTGGCGTGCCTGAGCGTGACTCGGCTGTTGGCGCCGAGGGCCTCGCGTACGAACCGCCGCGCGTCGGCCAGGCCGGCGTCGTCACCGAGCGAGGAGCCGAGGTTCGCCTCGTCGATCCGCACGGTGTGGCGCGACGTGACGGACACCCCGCCGGGCCGCTCGTCGATGAGCCAGCTCCCGGTGTGCAGCGACATCGGCGCGGGCGCCTGGATCTGCTTGTAGACGATGCGCGTGTCCGGCAGGCACACTCTCACCGACCTGGTCGTGTGCTCCGCGCCGTCCTTCGTGCGGGTGTCCATGTCGAGCACCTGCAGGCCGGGGCTCGGTTCGTCGAGGACGACCCGCGCGACGTGCGGAAGCCGTTCCTGCCACAGGTGCGCCTCGTTCAGGAACTCGTAGACGTCCCTCGCGCGGCCGTCGACGTCGACCGTCTCGTCGAAGGTCAGCAGGGGCCCGCCGTCGGGCCCCGGCCCGGCGTGCGCCGCCTCCGCGTACGCCGCGAGCGCGGACAGCTCGGCCCTGCTGTTGCCGTGCACCGCCCGGTCGATCCAGTCGAGCTCCGCAGGATCGCCGGTCGCCGCGTGGTAACCGTGGAACAGCCGGACGTGGCAGCGGTCGCCGGGGAGCGGTTCGACGACCCACATGCCGCTCATCCCGCCGACGGGCCTCTGGGACCTCTCCTGCCGGAAACGTACGCGCATCGCGGCGGAGTCGAGGTCGCGCCGCGACACCCAGGTCCTGGCCGTCCCGTTCGCCGTCGCCCAGATCCGGAGGCGCTCCTGGCGGTCTCCTCCTTCGAGGCGTTCGACGTGCACGGTGGGCTCGAAGACGCGCGGCCACTCCTCGACGTCGGCGATGAGCCGGTAGACCGCCTTGGCCGGGGCGGCGACGACGATGTCGGCGGGCCGCTCGCTCAGCACGCCCATGCCACCGCCGCCGGTGAGGCATCGGCCCGGCGTGGCTCGAAGGAGCCCGCGTGGCCGAGCGCCCATTCGCCGAAAGAACGCGGCGGCCGGCCCGTGATGTCACGGACGGTGGAACGCACCCCAGGGCTTTCCATGAAGCACACCCCGGCGCTCTCGGCGACCTCCTCGGGAGAGGTCCGGATCCTTTCCATGAGCTCCGGGTCCGCGGTCTCCTGGAACGCCAGCTCGCGCCCCAGTGCCGCCCCGAGCGCGCGGACCTTCTCATCCGCGGTCACCTCGGCCGGACCGGTGAGCGCGTACGTCCGGCCGTCGTGGTCTTCGAGCAGCGCCCGGGACGCGACGGCCGCGACGTCCTCCGGGGCTATGACCGGGGACGCGAGGCCCGCGCTCGGCTGCCGGACGACGTCGCCGTCCCTGATGTCCCGGGCCCAGGCCAGCGTGTTGGACGCGTACTCCCACGGCCTCAGCACGGTCCCGCGGAACCCGCCCTCCCGCATCGCGCGTTCGGTCTCCAGCGCGAACCGGCCGACGAAGGAGCGCGGGCGGGTCTCGGCCAGCAGGGAGGTCACCAGAACGACGTAAGGCACGCCGGACCGGCCCGCCACGTCGAGAACGCGGGACGGATCACCGGCCTCCAGAAACAGGAAGAGCTTGCCGATTCCGCGCAGCGCCCGTTCGAGGAATTCGGGATCGGTCAGATCGCCTTCGGCGATGTCGACCCCGTCAGGAAGAAGGTAGGCGGCCTTGTGCGCGTCCCTTGTCGTCACCCGCGGCGGACGCCCCATCCGGCACAGTTCGCGCACCAGTGGTACGCCCATGTTTCCGGTCGCCCCGGTCACCAGAATCGTCACGAAAAGAACGCTACCGACGGGCTCTGGCGCCGACCTTGCGTGAGCCTTGCGCCATTCGGGCCCGCAGAACGGATCTTGATTGACGCGGGCCCGGGATCAGGCGGGATCGGCCGGATGCGGGGCCACCGGCAGGGCGGCGGCCAGGTGCCGTTCGCACCGTTCGGCCAGCTCCCGGTAGGCCCGGCGCCCCATCATGGCGATCAACTCCGGGCGGTAGGAGAGGTACACGGGCTCGCCGGCGCCGTGCGCCGACCGGGCCTCCGTGCACCACCAGTGCAGGTCGTGCCCGCCGCTGCCCCACCCGCGCCGGTCGTACTCGGTGATCGTCACCACCAGCACCCGGGTGGCGTCCGGCCGCTCCACCCATTCGTAGGTACGGCGGATCGGCAACTGCCAGCAGACGTCCGGCTTGAGCTCCAGCGGCTCGCGGCCCTCGCGCAGCGCCAGCGCGTGCAGCGCGCAGCCTTCACCGCCCGGGAAACCGGGGCGGTTGAGGAAGACGCAGGCACCGTCGACGATCCTGGTCTGGCGGCCGCCGTTCCGGGTGTTCTTGACGATGCCGTCGGGGCCCCGGTGGTGCTGCCAGGTCTCGGGGGTCAGCCGCGCGGCCTGCGCCACGACCCGGTCCTCGTCGTCCTGGTCGGCGAAGTGCGCTCCGAGCGAGCAGCATCCGTCACCGGCCCGGCCGGGCACGATGCCCTGGCAACCACGGCCGAACAGGCAGTTCCAGCGCGAGGTCAGCCAGGTCAGGTCACAGCGGAAGACCTGCTCGCCGTCGGCCGGATCGGGAAACTCCACCCACGCGCGGGCGAAGTCCAGGCCCACCTCGTCACCGCGTGCGCCCGGCCGGGGTATCCCGGCAGGCCCGCGCGCCTTTCCCGTGCTCTCCGAAGCCGCCATGCCACCCGATCCCCGCTTCCCCTGACGCGACGTTCGTCCTGATCACTCCTTCCCTGGTCGGCGGCCGCTCTACCGGAGCCGCGGCCACTTCTCGGGCGGTGCCCGCGGCGCCGGGCGAGAAATGGCCCACCCGCATTCAACGGTGTCGCGATGACCAGGGACCGCGCTGTTAAATTAATAGAATTACTTAAAAAGTACGAACGACGTCGATCAACGTGTTCCGCGCCCGCCCCGGCCCATTTACGAGCCCCGTTTGCCCGTCTACCGTTCGGTTTCCCCCGTCCGCGCGTCCACCGGCCGATTTTCCGAATGGTGGCGCGCCCCCCGCCGGAATTGCGAGGAGCACACTCTCATGCGCATGAAGACCCTACTGGCAAGCGCGCTTGCCGCCCCGATCGCGGTGGTGGCGTTCGCCGGGACGTCGCTCGCGCAGGACGACCCCACCCCGCCGCCGACCCCGATGATCGTGGGCGGTGTCCCCGCTACCGAGACGTACTCCTGGATGGCCTCCCTGCAGAGCTCCGCCGGCAGCCACAACTGCGGCGGCACGCTCGTCGGACCGCGTCACGTGGTCACCGCGAGCCACTGCGGCACGCCCTACCAGGTACGGATCGGCACCACCAACCGCACATCCGGCGGAGAGGTCCGCAGGGTCTCCGGCCGCCAGGCGCTCGGCGCCGACGTCTCCCTGCTGACGCTGAGCACCGCGTCGACCATGACTCCCGCTCCCATCGCGACGAGCGCGCCGGTCGGCTCGTCCACCCGCATCATCGGCTGGGGCCAGACCTGCCCGACCCGCGGCGGCTGCGGCGCGCCGGTCGGCCTGCGCCAGCTCGACACCAGCATCCTCGCCGACTCCCGGTGCAGCGGCATCAGCGCGGCCAGCGAGCTGTGCATCAACGGCGGCGGCGGCCGCGGCGCCTGCTACGGCGACTCGGGCGGCCCGGCCGTGATCGGCGGTCCCGGCAGCTGGCAGCTCGTCGGCGCAACCAGCCGCGGCACGGCCGGCACCTGTGCCGTCTCCCCCGCCATCTACGGTGACGTGACCTACTTCCGCGCCACCATCCTCCGGATCATCGGCGGCGGCCGGTAGATCTGCGGAGCTGGGCGTCCCGGCTTGGTCAGAGCCGGGGCGCCCTGCCGCGTGCGTACCGACACGCGTGGACGGGCCTCGTGGGAGGCCCGTCCAGACGTTCGGTGTCAGCGCGAGGGGCGCGGCGGGAATCCGGGGGTGAACGTCGTGAACGCGGGCTTCACGACCTTCGCCTGACCGGTCAGGAAGTCGGTGGGGACCTGGTACGGCGCGGGATACACGCTCGCCAGCCTGTTGAGGCGCTTGGGGCTGAGGTTGGGCCAGGTGCCCGTGTCGAGCCGTTCGATCAGGTTGCGCATCGTGACGACCTCCTCGGCGGCCGTGAACGCGCAGTGGCTGCCTCGGTCGACATAGGTCTGGCGCAGCTTGGCCGGGTTGCCGTTACGCCTGACCTGACCCGCGTACCAGCGCTGGCCGTACGCGGGGGCGCCGCCGTCGCCGGTGTTGTGGATGGTGAGGACCGGAACGGGCGTCGTGCCCCGCGCGACCCCGTAGCGGAACAGATACGGGACTGCCTTCCGGTCCGCAGAGATGCGCGGCGCATCGGCCAGCCGTTCCAAATCATCCTTCACGTTGAGGCCCGCGTGCCGGTACGCCTTGGCGACCAGGGTCTTCTGCCCAGACCGTGCCAGCTGGCGGCCGTAGTCGACCCCGACGTTCCAGGACGGGTTGCCGCCCGCCCTGCGTTCGATGTCCGCGCGCCCGATGGGACCGTTGCCCAAGGTGTAGGCGCCCTGCACCCACGTCGCCTGCTGGCGGATCTTCTCCGCGAGCTCGGTCGGCTTCGGGTCGTAGGTCGAGTACCAGCCCGGGATGTTGCCGAACGAGCCCACCAGTGCCAGCCGGGCCCGGCCCTTGGGCGTCTTCATGGCCTCGTCGATGGCGTCCGACAGGGCCTGCGCGCTCGCCTTCGGGTCCTTGGGGCGGACGAGGTCGATGTCCTTGCCCGGCGCGAGCAGGGTCTTGACGGCGAAGTTGAGGTCCAGCGCCACGTTCATGTAGCCGCTGAAGTCGAAGGCCGCGCAGATGTCGACGACCCCCGCGAACCGGCCCGGGTTTCGTTCGGCCAGCAGGGTCGCGACGATGCCTCCCATCGACTGCCCGGTCGCGACGGTCCGCCGTGGCTTCGCCACGTTCTTGCCGAACCAGTCCAGCAACGCGATCTGGTCCGTCAAAGCGGGCTCGACGGCATAGCCGTACTTGCCCTTGTAATCCGACGCCGCCAGCGCGTACCCCTGGTCGAGCAGCCATTCCGCGGTCTGCGGATGGTTGCTCAGCGCGACGTCCCCGCCCGGGATCGGAAAGTCCTCCGGGTAGTAGCCGTGGCTGAAGAGGACGAGGGTGCGGTTCCAGCGTTTCGGAACCACGACCTTGTATCTCGCTCCGTCGATCTCACCCCTGTACGTCCGCCGCTCGTTGGCCTTGGTGTCGGCGTTGGCGCCGGTGTCGGCGTTCGCGTTCACGACGCCCACACCCTGCCCGCCGACCACGAGCCCGACCGCCAGCGCCCCGGCCCAATGTCTCCACTTGCCCATCTGTCCCGTCCTCCTCGGTAGGTGTCGATCCACACCGATATGGACCGGGACCGCATGCGAAACTCATCGGTCCCCGACAGGACGGGACTCCTCGAACGGCGTGATTTGCGGGCTCGCCAACGAGGCAACGGAAGCTGATCGCTGAGGCGGTGTGTCGGGGCGGGGGTCACCGATTCTGTCGTCACCCAGTGTTATCTTCTGACCTCGATGTGCAGTCGGGCGCTCGGTTCGGGCGCCGCCAGTGAAAGGAGTGACCCGTGCGTGTTCCGTCCCGCCGGATGCTGGTGAGAGCCGGCTCGGTCAGTGTCCTCAGCACGGCGTTCACCGGCTCCCTGCTCGGTCCGGCGCAGGCGCAGGCGGCGAATCCGATCGGCGCCTGTGACGCTCTGCGGTTGTCTCCTCAGCTGCTGGGCACGGCCATGGATCCCGACCCGAAACCGTTGCGCGCCGGCGAGATCGAGGTGCAGAGCAAGAGCATCCTGCGCTCGATACGCATCCTGCGGCCCGGGCAGCACGAAGGCCTGGGCTTCGTGGCCGACCGCCTCACCGTCGTGGTCGACAAGACCGACCACGTCACCAGGGTGTTCTGCGGCTGATTCAGCCGTCGCCGCGGCCGGGGTTCTCCAGCTGGAAGAAGTTGCTCTGCGCCCCGTCCGACTTGTGCTCCTGGTAGATGAAGTTCAGCTTGCGCTCGTCGAACGTCCGGAACCAGTCGTCCCAGGAGATCTTCTCGAGGTCCTCCCCGCCATAGCCGGGGAAGTCGAAGAGCAGCCGCCCGGGCCGGCCGTCGTATTCGCTGCCGGGCACCGTGGCGGGCTCGGCTCCCCGCTCCTCGGCCCATTGGCGGATCACGTCGTGGTCCGTGGTGACCAGACTGCGGCCGGGCCGTTCCTCACCCTGATCCGGCGACGTCACGTGCTGCTCGTACTTGTGCTCCCCCTGGATGGGGTGGCCGGAATCAGACATGCTCTCTCCCCTGATGGATGACGCTGCGCATGGCCATACCCTCCGGCCAGGGCAAACTCCCCCAAGGGTGCCGAGTCTCCTGGCAAACGAATCTTGAACGTGGTCAGCGGAGGCGGCGGGCGAGCCAGCCCGCCATCGCCCGGACACCGACGCCGATGGCCCGTTCGTCCGGGACGAAGCCGCCCAGATGCGGGTAGCAGGTCGTGATGTCGGCGCCGGGCGAGCGGACGCCGAGGTAGGTGAACGTGCCGGGCATCCGGTCGAGGAAGAGCGCGTAGTCCTCGCCGCTGAAGGGGATCGCCGCGTGCAGCTCCGTGGCGGCCTCCGGGCCGAAGACGCTGCGCAGGTGCCGTCCGAGGGCATGGCCTTCCTTCTCCGGGCACACCATCGCGGGGAACGGCTCGGAGGGGAAATCCACCTGGGCGCCGTACGGTTCGGCGACGCGGCGGATCTCGTTCCGGATCTCCACGTATCTCTCTTCGGGCCAGCAGCGGTAGGACACCTGTACCTGCACCCGTCCTGCGGCGTCAGGCTCGCCCAGCCTTGTCCGCAGGCTGACGAACCGGGCCAGCGGCCCGTTCGGCGTCTGCATGTCACGGACGAGTCGTTCGAAGTCCGCCGCCGTCCGGGGGTGCGCCACCGTGCTGAGCCCGTCGAGCGCGGCCGCCAGCCGTTTCGCGGCGTCGAGACCGGAGACGGTGACGACGGGACGGTCCTGGCCCGGGAGCCCGGTCCCTGGCGTGACGGCGAACCGGCCGACCGGGAACGGGCCACAGTGCAGGGCGTGGATCTCTTCGGGCCTCGTCCGTTCCAGCACCCCGGCCGCGATCATCGCGCGGGCGCCCGTCAGCGTTTCCTCGGCGGGCTGGAAGAAGAGGACGAGCCTGCCGCTGAGCCGGTGCCGCAGCCGTGCCAGCACCTGCCCGACACCGACGCCCACCGTGGTGTGCAGATCATGTCCGCAGAGGTGCGCGGGCGTGCCGCCGCCTCCGATCTGGTCGGCGGGCGTGAGCGCGTCCATGTCCGCGCGATACGCGACCGTCCGGCCGGGGTGGGCGCCTTGGAGGACGGCGACGACACCGTGCCCGCCCACGCCGGTCGTCACGCTGAGCCCGGCCGACCGAAGACGGTGCGCCACCGTGGCGGCGGTGCGGCATTCCTCCCCGGAGACCTCCGGGTGGCGGTGGATGCGGCGACGCAGCGCGATCAGGTCACGGTCGAGCCGCGCCGCGACGGCGTCGACCGCTTTCTGGTCGAGCCGGGCGGCACCGGCACCGGCATCGGCGACGGCGGGTAGGGCGGACCCGAGTACGGCTCCGGCCCCCGCCGCCGCGGAGCCTCCGAGCAGGGTCCGGCGTGTGAGAGCGTGCTTCTCCGGATGTGACACCTTTCCTCCTAGCGATAGAGGACGATTGGGGAAACGTCCCGAAAGCTACGTGGAGGCGAATAGCGCAGTCTGCACACCAAAGAACCACTTGCCGCCTAGCTCGGAGGTGTGACCCCCGTTCGGGAACGGACGAGCTGCGTCGCCCACCACCCGACGGCGCTCAGCAAGACCAGCCCTACGGGCGCGATCCACACCACCGGGGAACCGGGCTCCCGCAGCGCCCCGCCGAGCCCGGTATAGACGAGCGTTCCCGGCACGATCCCCAGCACGGTGCCCGCCATGTACGGCACGAACCGCACACCGGCCACCCCGGCCGCGTAGTTGACCACGCCGAACGGGAACAGCGACACCATGCGCAGCACCAGGACCGATTCGAAGCCGCGGCGCGACAGATACCCGTCGAGCCGGGCGAGCCGGCCCGACCCGGTGTACCGGGCCACCGCGGGCCGTCCGAGGAGCCTGGCCACGCCGAACGAGATCGCCGCACCCGCCGTCGCCCCGGCCAGCACCGCCGCCGATCCCACGGCGACACCGAAGAGCGCTCCGGCCGACGCGTTCAGCACCGAACCCGGTATCAGCGCGAGCACCGCCAGCGCGTAACACAGCGCGAAGACCAGCGGACCCCAGAAGCCCAGCGATTCCACCCAGTCGCTGACGCTCTCCCAGAACGTGCCGCCGCCCGCCGCCACCAGGGCACCGAGCCCCAGCAGCGCCGCGGCGAAGACCAGCAGCCTCACGACGATTCCGCGACGGGACGCCGGGGCCTCCTCCGGCTTCGCTTCGTGCGGACGTTCACCGTCTCCGGGAGTGGAGGGAACGGGACCGCGGGGACTCATACGTGCTCCTGCTGGGGTTCGGTCGGGCGCCGCCGAGGCGGCGGGCGGGATTCCGATCATCGCGCACGGGACCCCGGAACGGCACGGCGCACTCCCCCGAAGCCACCATTTCGCCGCGCCGCCGCCAGAGGTGGTCCGCCGGCGGCGCGCGTGGCAGAATCACGCGACCACGGCGCCCTGTGGGGTGGGTGATGCGGCTCATCAGGTTCAGCACCGAGCGGGTGCCACCGCGGGATCGCTTCGAATGCTGGCAGAACCGCGGCGACAGCGCCATGATGCCCACCCGGCTCTCGTGCGACGATCCGGGCGACTTCCTCGGACGGGCGCGGGCCGTCATCCTGACGGACGTGCGCGTGGCCGTGATGACGCATCCGTCGGTGCGGATCAGCAGGCCCGCCAAGCTGGTCCGCCGCTCCGATCCCGAGGTCTACCAGGTCAACCTGGTCCTCAGCGGCGAAGCCGGACTGGCGCAGGCCGGACGTGACACCGTCTGCGGTGCGGGGCGGTTCACGATCTTCGACAGCTCCCGCCCGTTCGAGGCCTGGCGCACCTGCGCCGGGGACGTCACCTCGGGCCTGACCGTTCAGCTCCCCCGCCGGATGCTCCCGCTGCCCGCCGACACCGCCGACCAGCTCACCGCGATCTCCTTCCCGGCCGAACGCGGCGTGAGCGCGGTGTTCGCCCACTGGCTCACCGACCTGGTCCACCGCGCCGAGGAGCTCAGCGAGCAGGACGCGCCCGTTCTCGCCGACATCACCGCCGATCTGCTCGGCGCGGCGCTCACCCAGCACCTTGACCGGCCCGCGCCCCAGACCGCCGAATCGAGACGGCGCGTGCTCCGCCTGCAGATCGAGCACTTCGTCCGGCAGCGCCTGGGAGATCCCGGCCTGAGCCCCGCCTCCATCGCCGACGCCCACCACATCTCGGTGCGTCACCTGCACGAACTGTTCGCCCAGCAGGAGATGACGGTCGCGGCGTGGATCCGGCACCTGCGCCTGGAACAGTGCCGCGGTGACCTCGCCGATCCCCGGTTCCGGTCACGGCCCATCACGGCGATCGCCGCGCGCTGGAGCTTCACCGACGCGGCGCACTTCAACCGCGCCTTCCGCGCCGCCTACGGCATGCCGCCCGGCCACTACCGCCGCCACGTCCTCGACGAGCGCTGACGCACGGAACGTCGCGGTTTCGCGGGCGAGAACGGCCTCGGCCTCCGGGCCGATCGGGGCCGGGACGTCACGGCCTCGCCTGGAGGCCGCGTACGCCCGACGCCGGAGGGTCAGCAGTGGCCCGGTGAGGTGCAGGCCGGGCAGATCGTTCAGAACGGGATCGAACGCCTCGGTCAGCGACTCGTTCTCAGGGATCGGCGTATGGATCTCCAGCGTTCCGCAGGGCTGCCAGGGGCCCGTGAACGTCGCGGTCGCCACCGTGAACACCAGGGGTTCGGCGGTCACCGCCTCGTCCAGCGAGTCGAGTCGCGCGGGCAGCCGCCGGCGCCGGGCGGGGATGAGGCCCAGCAGCCGCGTCCGGCCACCCAGGGCGTACGGAAGGAGCGTGGTGTAGGCGCCCGACATGAACGAGCCGCGTGGCCGGAGAACGTGGCGGAATCCCGGAAGCGCCCCCGTGGTCGCGAACAGCAGATCGACGGTGCCCTGACCGGTGGGAACGCGGACCGCGATGCCCAGGACGTCCGGCAGGACGACGGGCACGCCCGCCGCTCTGGAGATGCGGACGACGACCTCCCTGGCGTCCCGATCACTGAGCGGCCCGGCGCCTGGTACCGCCTGGCTCACCCGCAGCGTCGCCTCGTATGAGCGGCCCCTGGGGTGCAGGGCGCGGGCTCCACGGAGCCGCGCCACCCGCTCGGCTGCTGCGGTGACGATCGCGGTGAGCATCGGCGTTCCTCTCGTTGGTGACCGCGTGCCTCCCGGTGGCGGCTGCGGCTGCGCGCCGCGGTCGAACCGGGTCCTCTGGCCATGACCTACCCGGAAGGCTCCGTTCATGCCACAACGTGGCTGGATATCCCTCTCCGTCACGGGTAGAGCGGTGATCAACCCGATCCGGGACGGCCTCGGCCGATCAGCCATGGGGGGCAGCGGGAGCAGGTGGGGCACATCGATCTGGTCTTCGTCGTCGCGGGCGCCTGCGCCCTGCTCGCCGCGGCCCTGCCGGGCCTGATCCACCGGCTTCCGGTCTCGCTGCCGGTGCTGTTCCTGGTCGGCGGGATGCTCCTGTACCTGCTGCCGCTGGACCTGCCCGAGCCCGATCCGGTCGCGCACCGCGGGTCCGTGCAGCACCTCACCGAGCTGTGCCTGATCGTTTCGCTGATGGGCGCAGGGCTGGCGCTGAACCGCCCGTTCGGCCGCCGCTGGTCCACCACCTGGCGGCTGCTGGTGATCGTGCTGCCGGTGACGACGCTGCTCGTCGCGGTCAGCGCGCACGCGCTGCTCGGGTGGCCCGCGGCCGCGGCGCTGCTGCTGGGCGCGGCCCTGGCGCCCACCGACCCCGTCCTCGCCTCGGACGTCCAGGTCGGCGAGCCCACCGACGCCGAGCACGATGACGACGAGGTGCGGTTCAGCCTGACCTCCGAGGCGGGTCTCAACGACGGGCTGGCCTTCCCGCTGGTCTACGCGGCCGTCGCCATGGCCCTCGCCGGTACGGGAGGACCGGGCGAATGGCTCGGCCACTGGCTCGCGGTCGAGCTGCTCTACGCCTGCGCCGCGGGCGTCGCCGTCGGGCTCGGCGCCGGATGGCTGCTGGGCCGGCTGTTCTTCCGCGCGGAACGATCCTCACTGCGGCTGGCCGAGCGCAACGAGGGTTTCGTGGCGCTGGCCGCCACCCTGCTGACCTACGGGATCGCCGAAGCGGTGGGGGGCTACGGGTTCATCGCCGTGTTCACCGCGGCCTGCGCGATCCGGGCCGTGGAACGTTCCCACGGCTATCACGGAGTCCTGCACGGCTTCATCGAGCAGATCGAGCGCCTGATCACCGTCTGGCTGCTGATCCTGCTCGGCGGCTATGTCGCCACCGGCGGGCTGCGCGACCTCACCTGGCGGGGAGCCGCGGTCGGCCTGCTCCTTCTGCTGGTGATCCGGCCGCTGGCCGGGTGGCTGTCGCTGAGCCGCGGCCGGGCCGGGCCGCGGGAACGGCGGCTGATCGCCTTCTTCGGCGTACGCGGCATCGGCTCGCTCTTCTACGTCGCGTACGCCCTCGGCCAGGCGGACTTCGGGGTCGCGCCGCGATCGCTGTGGGCCGTGGTGGCCTTCACCGTCCTCGCCTCGGTCTTCCTGCACGGCCTGACCTCCACCCCGGCCCTGGCCTGGCTCGACCGGCTGCGACGCCACCGCGGGCCGGCCGCCGTCCGGACGACCCGTTGACCCGCTCGATGCGGAAACCCGGCCGTTTGCCTCGTCCGGCCGGGTAGGAACGGGTGCACCGGCGCCGGACGGGTCCCAGACCTTCGACAGCGCCGAGGAGCGTGACCAGTCCGAGCAGGGCAGCAACTTCCTTCTCGACAGCCTGACCTCCTTCGTCGGCGGCTGACAGGGCCGTTCCGCGGGTGTTGGGGTCCCCGCCCCTCAACACCCACCCGCAGTCCCGTCTGGTGCCGAATCCTTATGGGCGCATTGCTCCCGCTTCTAGGTCTTGGGGAACGACGTTAGGAAAGACCAACGCTGTCAGGGGGCACACGTGATCAGAACGCTGCAGAAAATGGGCCTTTCGTCCAACGCCATGTACGGCATGGGCCTCGCGTCCGTCGGCGCGTCGATGATGTCGTGGTTCATCTCCAGGCATGCCGAGTCCGCGGGGATCGACCGCGCGGACAGGTGGGGCATCTTCGTCGGGCAGTGGGCGCCGACCTTCTTCGCCATGGGGATCGCCATGCGGCTGGAGGAGCAGGAAGAGCACCACGACGCCCAGCACCTGAGGGCCGCCAGGGAGCACACCAGAACGGCGATGCCGGTCGGCTGAGCCTAGGCGCCGGATCGTTCCGCGCCGGGCCGGGCCGGCCACGATGTGACGGGCCGGACCAGGTCGGGTGTGATGTCGGCGAGGGTACGCAGGCCGCACAGGGACATGGCGTCGGTCAGCTCGTCGAGCAGGATCGTCAGCAGATCCGTCACGCCCTCGGCGCCTCCGACGGCGAGACCGTGCAGGACGGGGCGGCCGACCAGCACCGCGTCGGCGCCGAGCGCGAGGGCCGCGAGGACGTCGCGGCCACGGCGCACTCCGCCGTCCAGCAGGAGCGGGACACGCCCGGCGACGGCGTCCGCGATCTCGGGCAGGACGTCGAGGGTACCGGGCACGCCGTCGAGCTGCCGGCCGCCGTGGTTGGACACCACGATGCCGTCCACGCCGGCGCCGATGGCGAGCGCCGCGTCGGCGCCGGTGAGGATTCCCTTGACCAGGACGGGCAGGGCGCTGACCGAGCGCAGCCAGTCGACCACCGACCAGTCGAGGCCGGGATCGAACTCGGCCCTCGCGTGCGCGGCCGGCACCCGGAACCCGTCACCGGCCAGGTTGGCGGGGCCGACGTCCGCGGGAAGCCGGAAGTCGTTGCGCAGGTCCCGCAGCCGGCGGCCGAGGTGCGGCGCGTCCACGGTCAGGACGAGGGCCTCGAATCCCGCGTTCTCCGCGCGTTCGATCAGAGACCGGGTGATCGAGCGGTCGCGGAGGCAGTACACCTGCAGCCAGAGGGGCACGTCGCCGCGCTGCGCGGCGACCTCCTCGATCCGGCGCCCCGCGAACGTGCTGACGACCAGCGGCACCGAGCCGAGCGCAGCCGTCCCCCGCGCCGTGGCGATCTCGCCCAGCGGATGGGCCAGGGTGTGGAAGGCGACCGGAGCGATCCCGACGGGCAGGTCCCAGGCACGGCCCAGGATCTTGACGGCGGTCTCGGGGCGGTCCGCGCCGCGCAGCACCGAGGGCCGCAACCACCACCGGTCGAACGCCTGGGCGTTGGCCGCCAGGGTGCGCTCCTCTCCGGCGCCGCCCTCGAAGAAGTCCCAGATCGCGGGATCGAGCCGCGCCTCGGCCGAACGCGCGAAATCACCGAGTGTCAGCCGCATCGGTCTCCTCGGGCTCGGTGTCCGGGCCCGGGACGGACCAGCCGCGGGCACGCAGTTCGGCGATCAGGCGCGGCCCGGCCTCGGGCGCCACGGCCAGCCGCAGCACGCCGATCGGGCGGCCCCGCAGGTGCTCGATACTGACGTCCTCGATGTTGATGCCGGCCACGCCGGCCGCCTGGAACACCATCGCCAGCTCGCCGGGCCGGTCCGCGACCAGAACGGTGACGGTGGTGAGGCGCGCGGCGGGTCCGCCGTGTTTGGCCGGTATCCGGCCGTGCCCGGTGACGCCTCGGGCCAGCAGGTCGGCCACGGGACCCGGGGAGCCGCCCGGTGCCCGCAGCGCGGTGGCGGTCCCGGCCAGGTCGTGCGCCACCGCCTCGATCACGTCGGCGACCGGGCCGGCGTTGGCCGTCAGGATCTCCTGCCAGAGCGACGGGTCCCCGGCGGCGATCCGGGTGACGTCGCGCACGCCCTGACCCGCGATGTTCGCCGTGCTCGGCGGCGCCTCGGCGAGGCGGGCGGCCATCGCGCTCGCCACCACGTGCGGCGCGTGCGACACCAGGGCCATCGCGTCGTCGTGGTCGGCCGCGTCCATGGTGACGGGTGTGGCGCCGCAGGCCGCGACCATCGCCCTGACGCTCGCGACCGCCGTGTCGTCGGCCTCGGCGCCGGGGCAGAGCACCCAGGGGCGTCCGACGAAGAGATCGGGGCGGGCGGCCAGCGGGCCTGAACGTTCGCCGCCGCCCATCGGGTGACCGGCGACGAAGGACCGAAGGTCACAGCCCAGCCGTGCCGCCTGCGCCAGGGGCGGCCCCTTGACGCCCGCCACATCGGTGTAGGCCGCCGCCAGACCGCGGCTCTGCGCGTCCAGCAGCGTCACGGCGACGGCCGGAGGCGGGACGGCCAGCACGACCAGGTCGGCGAGCTCGTCGGTCCACGGTGTCCCGGCGCCGAGCTCGGCGGCGAGCCGGACCGTCGCGGGGTCACGGTCGATCAGCAGCACCTCGGTGCCGGCCTTCCGCACGGCCAGCGCGATCGACGTCCCGATGAGCCCGGTTCCGATGACGGTGACGCGCTTGGGCGCGGCCCGCTCCTCCCGCGGGCCGGTCACGGGAGCGTGACCGGATGCGCGATGTCGGCCATGGCGGTCTCAGTCCAGGCTCGCCGGGTCGCTCGCCCGCTGACGCTCGACGGCCTCGTACAGGGCCTGGATGTTGTTGCTGCCGAACGTGCGGGCGCCGCGACGTTCGATCAGCTCGTGGAAGAGGGTGCCCCGCGGATGCCGTGACTCGGTGAAGATCTGGAGCATCACGCCCGAGTGGTCGCGGTCGGCGAGGATGTTGAGCTCGCGCAGCTCCCCCACCTCGACGCCGACGTGCCCGAGCCGCGGCGTCAGCGCGTCGTAGTAGCCCGGCGGCGTGGTGAGGAAGCGCACGCCCCGTTCGGCGCTCGCGCGCACGGCGGCCGTGATGTCGTCGGTGAGGAACGCGACGTGCTGTACCCCGGCGCCGCCGTGGGCCTCCAGGAACGTGTCGATCTGCCCGGGGTCGCGGGTGGTGTCCGGCTCGATGACGGTGAGGGTGAGCCGCCCGGACGCGCTCTGGACGACCTTGGAGTCCATGGCCTGCGAGCCGACGATGATCTGTTCCTCGAAGGTCTGGGTGAGACCGAAGACCTCCTGGTAGTAGCGCACGGTCTCGTCCAGCGTGCCGGCGGGCACGATCACCGCGAAGTGGTCGACCGTCCTCAGCAGCCCCCCGCCGGTGCGGCCGCAGCCGCTCTCCACGATCAGCGGGGCGAACGGGCCCTCGGGCCTCTCGCGGGAGACGAACCGGTGCTCCACGTCGCCAAACCCGGCCACGGAGGCGAAGACGACCCTGTCGCCCGGTGGGCCGAACCTCTCGGGCGGGGCGACCGGCGCGGCCCCCCGTTCGACCGCCTGGACGAAGGCGGCCCGCGCGTCGTCGACCAGCAGGCCGATGACGCCCACCCCGTCGCCGTGCGACCGGACGTACTCGGCGGCGCGGTGGCCGGCGCTGGTGGCGGCGGTCAGCAGCAAGGTGATCTCGCCCTGGCGTAACAGGACCGACTCGCACCCCCGTAACCCCGTATCCGCTCCGCCACGACCGGCGAGCGCGAAGCCGAAGCCGTCGCGCAGCCGCTCCGCCGACTCCTCCGCGTCCTCGACGAACAGCTCGATATGATCGATCGCCCGGATTTCCACGCGCCACCTCCAGGGACGTCCACTCTGGTGGCGGTAGTCAACGGCAATGCCCGTGCGGCCGTCCAACTGAGCACGTGCGTCGCTTGAACACCTCGTACCTGAACACCTGGTATTCGTGCCGTCCGACGACCGCCGTTGACGCCGCCGGGGCCCGCCATGACAATCGCAGGATCGTTGAACGGGCATCGAAGCGCACGGGGGCGTTCGTGGCTATGGGTTCACCGCGATTATCGTGCGCGACGGCCGGGCGTCCGCTTCTCGTGCCGGTCACGATAACGGCCACGAAACCCCTGCTCCCGACGCATGTGAAGGGGTTCCTGTGGGTGGACGTCCTCTTCCGGGCGAGCCGCCTGATAGCCGATCCGGAGTATCACTGGGGACCGCGCACGCCCAATCTCACTGGGCAGACCCTCCAGTTCTGGGATTACCTCGACCGCCACCATCCCGCTGTCGACTATGACGGCGTTTCTCCCGACGACCTTGGGCGGCTGTATGTGCGGTTCCATTCGTCCGGTGACGCCCTTCCCCTTAACGAACTGCGTCATTACGTCGACCGGGTCGAACGGGACGGCTGGGTGCATCCGGCCACCCGCCACATGACCCTTCACTGGAAGCGGCATCTGGATCTGCTGGGCGTGCACGACCCCGGCCTGATGCGGGACCGGCCGCTCGCGGCGTCGACCGACGAGGTCGTCGAACGGCTCGCCGCCGAAGGGCTGTGCCTCGACCACCGCCGCCACGGCGGCCCCGTCCATCTGGACGGCACCCGATGGGGCATGCCGTTGCGCAAGGTCATCGGCGCCGACGGGCACGCCAACTACCTCCTGGTCATCCTGCGCGACCTGGTGCCGCGCCTGTCACCGGGACGCCGGGTCCTCCTGGTGTACGACGACGACCTCTCGCACGACTACGCCCTCCTCGCCCGGATGGTCGACGCCCTGGGAGGCCGGGTGGAACGGTATCCCCTGGGGCGTGTGCCGCTCGGCGGTGCCGTCCGGTCGAGCCGCCACGGCGGGTGGGACGACGTCACCATCGACCGGCTTCACCGGCTGTGCCGCAAGGAGTTCGGACCCGCCGCTTACCGCCTGGGGATGCGTCTCTACTTCATCGCGATGTTGAAACGGACGTCGGGCGAGACGTTCCGTCCCGAACTGCTCCGCCGGGCGCTGGCGCGGGCCGAGCGGATGCTGCGGGACGCGGGCGACGACGATCCGCCCGGCGCGCTCCCCGCGGGCTCGTCGTCCGCGCGGATCGCCACCTCCGTCAGGCCCTCGGGATGGGTCGATCCCTACCGGCTCACCGACGGCCTGTTCGCCCGGCGCGCCCGTCCGGTGCCCCGGTCCCTGCTCGACACGGTCTATCTGTGACCGATCGCCCCCAGGAGGAACGATGTCCGCGACCGAACGCGCCGACGCCTACCGTCACCGGGTCCGCGCGGAGAGCCGCGCGTTCCTCGGCGCCCTCGACGATCCGCGCGCGGCCCAGGCCTCGGTCCTCGGCGAGCTCCTCGCGGCGGGCGCCGCCGCCGCGTTCGGCCGCGAGCACGGTCTGGGCCCGGCGCAGGGAGTGGACGACTACCGCAAGGCCGTGCCGATCCGCGGCCATGAGGAGTTCGGGCCGTGGCTCGAACGGGTGCACGCGGGCGAGAAACGCGTCCTGACCGGCGAGGACCCCATCGCGTTCTTCGCCAGCAGCGGCACCACCGGCACCGAGAAGGCGATCCCGGTGACCGGCGGTTTCCTGCGCCGCTGCTTCCTGCCGTTCTACTTCGCGGGCTTCAGCCGGCTGGTCGAGCACCATCCGGGCCTGCCCGACCACGACGACGCCGTGCTCAACCTCTGGCAGGACCCGCACTCGGCGACGGGCCGCACGAGCGGCGGCCGGCCGCACCTGGGCCCGAGCCAGCTCGACTACGGCAAGGTCGGCGAGGACCTCGCCGTCGGCCTCGGCAACCGGGCGCCCTGGAGCCGGCTGCCGGAGCGGTTCGCCGACGCCGGGCCGTGGGAACGCACCTACCTGCGGCTGCGGCTCGCCGCCGAGCACGACGTACGCGGCGTCATCGCGGTGAACCCGGCCATCGCGGCGGCGCTCCCCTACCAGCTCGGCGTGTGGTGGCCGCGCCTCGTTCAGGAGATCAGGGACGGAACGCTGGGCGGCGCGCCGTTCCGGGCACCGGACCGGGAGCGCGCGGCCACGCTGGAGCGCCTCGCCGTGCGGCGCGGGAGCCTCCGCCCGGCGGACGTGTGGCCGCGCCTGGAGCTGCTCCTGACCTGGAACACCTACGTCGCGCGGCTCTACCTGCCGAGGACGCGTGAGGAGTACGGCGAGCACGTCAGGGTCCGTCCGGCGCCGATCGGTTCGTCGGAAGGGCCGCTCGCCATCCCGGTGGACGACCGTCCGGCGGGCGGGCCTCTGGCCGTGACGAGCTGCTTCTACGAGTTCATCCCGGCCGAGGAGGAGATCACACCCGACGGCCCGACCCTGCTGCCGCACGAGCTGGAGGAAGGGCGCGAGTACCACGTGATCCTCTCCCACCTCGGCGGCCTGTATCGGTGCGCGGTGCGCGACATCGTCAAAGTGATCGGCTTCACGGGGGCGACGCCCGTCGTGGAGTACTCCTGCCGGATGGGCCTGGTGTCGGTCGCGGGCGAACGGCTGCGCGAGTCGCACGTGCTGCGCGCGATGGCGGACGCCTCCGCCGTGGCCGGCGCCTCGATCCGCAACCTCGCCTACCGCGCGCGGCCCGCCGAGGACCGGCCCGCCGACGGCGGCGGCCAGGGGCATGAGGCGGCCGTCGCCTTCGACGAAGCGCCGTCGGTCAGGGATCTGCGGGCGTTCAGCGACGCCCTCGACATCGCACTGGCGCGAGAGTCGCCAGGCTACGCGGCGGCACGGCGTACGGAAGAGCTGGCCGCGCCTGTGGTGAGGCCGGTGCCGCCCGAGTCCTTCCTGCGGGAGTGGCGCCGGCGGGTCGAGGCGGGAGAGCGGCCGCCGCGAGTGAAGGACAGGGTGTTCCAGGACGATCCCGGCGTCTGGACGCGTCTGACCGAACGGGACGAACGACCGGACACGGATCCGAAACGAGTGTGAGGCATGAACGAGACGACCGCCGACACCTACCCGGTCATGCCGGGCCGCGGCGACTACAGCGAGGAGGCGAGACGGGCCAGGCTGCGATGGCTGCGCGAGACCTCGGGGGCGGGTCTTCCCTCCCTGGAGCACTCATCGATAGATCCGCGTTCGCTGCCCGGGAACGTGGAGAACGTCGTCGGCGGCATCGAGCTCCCCGTCGGGCTGGCCGGACCGCTGCTCCTCAACGGCGGCCACGTCCAGGGCCTCGTCACGGCGCCGCTGGCGACCACCGAGGGCGCGATGGTCGCCTCGGTGTCGCGCGGCGCGAAGGCGATCACCCTGGCGGGCGGTGCGACCGTCCAGGTCATCGCGCAGCGGATGACCCGCGTGCCGGTGTTCGAGTTCGACGGGCTGGGCACGGCGGCGCGGTTCGCGCGCTGGGCCGTGGCCCAGAAGTCCGAGCTCGACCGGCAGATCGCGACGGTCTCCCGGCACTCGCGGCTGGTCGAGCTCGATCCCGTGCAGCTCGGGCGGGCCGTGCACCTGCGGTTCGTGTACGAGACGGCCGACGCCAGCGGGCAGAACATGACGACCGCGGCGACCTGGCAGGCCTGCCGCTGGATCCATGACCGGCTGTCGGAGACGGCGGACCTGGTGCCGACCTGGTTCGCGGTCGAGGCCAACCTCAGCGGCGACAAGAAGTTCACCCATCTGAACATGATCGGCGGCCGGGGCACCCGGGTCATGGCCGAGTGCGTGATCGACCGGGCGACGGTGCGGCGCACATTGAAGACCACCCCCGAGGCCGTCGACCGGCTGTACCGGATCAGCGTGGTCGCCGCGCAGCAGGCGGGCATGCCCGGCCACGACATCGACGCCGCCAACGTCATCGCGGCCATGTTCGTCGCGACCGGGCAGGACATCGCCAGCGTGTACGAGTCGGGCACCGCCCTGTTCTCCCTGGAGGTCGAGGACGGCGCGCTGCGCGCGACGCTCGTCCTGCCGAACCTGGTCACCGGCGCGGTCGGCGGCGGCACCGGCCTGCCGCAGCAGCGCGACTACCTGGCGGCGCTCGGCTGTTCCGGCGACGGGACGGGCGCCCGGTTCGCGGAGATCGTCTGTGGCTTCGCGCTCGCGCTCGACGTGTCGACGATGGCGGCCGTCGCGGGCGGCCAGTTCGCCGACGCGCACGAACGGCTCGGCCGCGCCCGCCGGGTGGACTGGCTGCGGGCCGACGATCTCGGGGCGCCGCTGCTCCAGCCGATGCTCGCCGAGTCGTTCGGCGCACCGGACCTGCGCGTGACCGGCGTCGAGCCGATCGGGGACGCGCCGCGGTCGAGCCTGGTCACCGAGCTCACCGCCCGCGGCGAGCGGCGCAAGACGGTCGGCGTCCTGCCGCTCCGCGTCACCTGGGTGCGCCGGCACGGTGAGGACCCCAAGCAGACCGAGGTGGTCGTCAAGGCCAAGCCCCTCGACCGCGAGGTGATCATCGAGGCCGCCAAGCTGGCCTCGCTCTGCGGCGGCAGGCTCGCCGAGGTCTATCCGCGCTGGCGCGACTGGACCGGTTTCCGGGGCCTGCACACGCGGGAGCCGGCAATCTACCGGTCGAGCGTGCCCGCGCTGCGCGCCGTGCTCCCCACGACCTACGGGACCTATGAGGACCCCGGCCGCGAGGCCTACGTGATCGCGATGGAACGGCTCGGCCCCAACGTGATCCTCAAGGACGCCGGAGACGCGCCCGGCCGGTGGCGCGGCGCGCACATCGCGGCGGCCGTCCGCGGCATCGCGGGAGTGCATGCCGCCTGGCTGGGCCGTGAGGCCGAACTTCGCGCCGAGGAGTGGCTCGGTGACGTGCGGACGGCCGAGCGCATGACGGTCATGCGGGAGCTGTGGGAAGCCCTGCTCGACCACGGGGCCGCCGAACACCCGGAGGTGCTCGACGAGGCGGGGGCACGGCGGCTGCGGCGGATCATCGCCGAGATCCCCGCCTGGTGGAGCCGCCTTGAGGCCATGCCGCGGACGCTGGTCCATGGCGACTTCAACCCGCGCAACGTCGCCCTGCGCGCCGCCGACCTGAGCCTGGTCGCCTACGACTGGGAGCTCGCGACGCTCCACGTGCCGCAGCGGGACCTGGCCGAGTTCCTGGCGTTCGTCCTTCCCGCCGACGTCGCCGAGCCGGACGTCACCGCGTTCGTCGACCTGCACCGGGACACGCTCGGCGCCGGGATCGACCCTGCCACCTGGCGCGCGGGTTACCGCCTGGCCCTGTGGGACTTCGCCGTCACCCGGCTCCTGCTCTACCTGATGGTGCACACCCACCGCGCGCTGCCGTTCCTCGGCCGGCTGACCGCCACGACGCTGCGGCTGATCGCGATCGAGGACGAGGTGGCCGGGTGACCGCCGGCGGCCGTACCGGGGCCGTGCGGATCGCGCTCCTCGGCATCGACGGGTCGGGCAAGAGCACCCTCGCGCGGCGGCTCGCCGCATGCCCGCAGGACGCCGGGCGGCGTCGCGTCGTCCTGTCGAGCCTGCGTGCGCACGAGAACCCCGACGCCCCGCTGCACGGCCTGTCGCGCCACCTCGACACGTTGTCGAAAGAGGCGGACCGGCTGGGCAGCCCGGACCTGAAGCTCGGCGTCCTCTACCTCCAGATGTGCACCTACGGTGTCGCGGAGCGCCTGTTCGTCCGCGAACTGTCGGCCCGGACCATCCTCACCGAGCGCCATCCCGTCATCGACGCGCTCGCCTACATCCCGCTCTACCGCCCGGCGATCGAACGGGTCAGCGGCCCCGGCCGCCCGGCCGCACTGCGTGAACGGCTCCTCGGCCTGTCCCCCGCCGCCGTCGAGGCCGCCCTCGCGTGGTGCGAGGTGCTCAGCGAGCGGACGGGCCGTACCGTCCGGCTCGACACGGTCGCCACCGAGCTCACGGGCCTGCTGGACCTGCCGGTCGAAGACCGGGTCGCGGCGCTGTCCGCCAGGTTCGGCGTCACCCCGCCCGACGTGGCGGTGCTGCTCGACATCGGCGTGGACGCCGCGCTCGACCGGCTCCGCGCCCGCGGCGGCAGGCCCGAGGTGCACGAACGCGCAGAGCTGCTGGCGCGGGCCGCCGAGGGTTACAACGAGGCCCTCGCGGCGCTCATGACGCTCTCCATGACCCGCGTCCACCGCGTCCGCGCCGACACCGCGCCGCCCGCCGAACTCGCCGCGCGGGTCGCGCGGCTCACCGGCCTGTGAGGATCGGGATGCCGTCCCAGGACGTCTTGCGCACGCAGTTCGAGGCCCGGATCGCGCGAGTGGGCCAGGCGCGTCCGACGCCGAGCACCGCCCGTCACATCGGCGCCATCGCGGTGCTCCGGGACTTCGACGCCGGAGCGTTCGTCTCCTCCGCGCTCGCGTTCGCCCGGACCCTCGATCAGCGGCAGGCCGCGATCTGGTACGGCAGCTTCACCAGGACCATCTTCCTGGCCGGCGACCCGCGCAACCTCACCGAGCGCCATCCCTGCGCGTACGCGTCCCCCGACGGCGACGTCGCCTGGTACGGGCCGGGGCCGCTGGCCGAGTACGCGTCGCTGCGGCGGCTGCTCAGGCCATGGAGGGGCTCGCGCGGTGTCCCGGTCCCGTTCACACAGGAGATCTCGATCGCCGGACAAGACGCCGCCGGCAGGGCGCGGCTGGACGTCCCGGCCATGGATCTGACGGTCGAGGACTACCTGGTCAACGTCAACCACCTCGTCGTGGAGGCGGCGCTCGACGGCCTCCTCGCCGGGGTCGGCCGCCTGGTGATCAGGCACCTCCCCGCGCAGCCCGGCCGCTCCGGGGACCACGAGCGCATCCGGGTCGTCCGCGACCCGCTTTCCCCGCAGCGCCTCCGCGCTTACGCCTTCCTTTCCGTCGGCTGAGACCCGGCCGCCTCCGCCTCGATGAAGGCGGCGAGTCGGGCGAGTCCCTCGTCCACGTCGGCGCGGGAGAGGTAGCTGGTCGACAGCCTGATCGTCCGGGTGCCGCCACCCTCCGGATGGAAGTAGGACATCGGCGTCCAGATGACCCCGAACTCCTGGACCGATCTCGCCAGGGCGGCGTTGTCGGCGACGAACGGCACCTGAACGGTCAGGAAGAAGCCCCCGGCAGGCTCGTTCCAGCTCACCCCGAGCCGCTCCCGGCGCCCGGCCGGGAACTCGCGCCGCAGGCCCTCCAGCATGTACCGCATGATGTCGCCATAGTGAGCGGCGGTCTCGGTGGTCAGACCCGAGACGCCGCCGCCGCCCGTCAGCAGGGCACCGGCGACCGCGGCCTGGCTCAGCGCCGAGGTGTTGACGGTCACCATGCTCTTGATCTTCGCCAGCTCGTCGGCCAGCAGGCCCGCCGTCCCGTCCTTCCGCAGGACCGGCTGGTCGGCGATCACATAGCCGACCCGCGCGCCGGGGAAGACGGTCTTGGCGAACGAGCCCAGGTGGACGACCCGCCGGTGCCGGTCGAGCGACTTCAGCGTCGGTGGCCGCGCGCCGGGGCTGACCAGCCGGTACGGGCTGTCCTCCAGGAGGAGCACGTCGAGCCGGACGGCGAGGTCGAGCAGTTCGCGGCGCGTCTCCAGCGGCATGGTGACGCCGGACGGGTTGGAGTGGTCGGGGATCACGTACACCGCGCGGGGGCGGCGGCCCCGGGCCCGCTCGGCCATGACGGCGGCCTCCACGCCGGCGCACGAGAGCCCGTCCGGCCCCTCCGCGACGGCGGCGACCTCGGCCTCCAGCACCCGAGCGGCGCCGACGATGCCCATGTAGCTGGGGCTGGAGACCAGCACCACGTCGTCCGGGCCCGTCACCAGCGCGCGCAGGGCGAGGAACATCGCCTCCTGGCAGCCCACGGTGACCACGATCGACTCGGGCGGCACGTCGATCCCCTCGTCCTGCCGGACCGCGCCCGCGACCAGGTCGCGGATCAGTCCGGCGGACGGGCCGTACTGGAAGACGGCTTCGCGCACCTGGGCCGGTGACCGCCCCTGGGCCTCCAGGTGCTCCAGGTAGCGGCGCAGATAGGTGAAGATCTGCTCGGTGTCGAAGAAGCCGTCGTACGGCCTGCCCGGAGCGAACGAGACGGCCCCGGGGTTGCGCAGCGTCACCTCGTTCAGGAAGTTCATCGTGTCCATGACCGGGTCGCTGACGCTGGAATGCAGGTCGGCCGCGCGCAGCATGACGGAGCCGGGCTCCGGCGGCGCCAACGCCACTGTCCGCGCGCCGTCGTCCGTCTCGATGAGCCCGGGGCCGATCTGGGCGATGGTTTCGAGACCGGCGGACGCCATCGCCGCTCTGAGCTCGCCCAGCAGGACGCCGAGCACCTGTTGCACGCCTTCGGCGGCGCCGACCGTCAGGCCGTGCAGGACCGGACGCCCGATCAGGACCGCTTCGGCACCGAGAGCGAGCGCGGCGAGCACGTCCCGGCCACGCCGGACCCCGCCGTCGAGGAGGATCGGCAGCCGTCCGCCCGCCACGGCCACCACCTCCGGCAGGACGTGAAGGGTGCCCACCACCGCGCCGTCGTTCGCACCGGTGCCGTAGTTGGACACCACGATGCCGTCCGCGCCGGCGTCGATCGCGCACCGCGCCTGGTCCGCCGACAGGACGCCCTTGGCCAGGATCGGCAGTGCGGTCCGCGACCGCAGCCGGGCCAGCTCCGCCCAGTCCAGGTCCGGGTCGGACCCGGCCGGGCCGGCGCCGCCGATGGTGAGGACGAGCGCCTCGAAGCCCGCCGCCTCCGCTCGTTCGATCAGGTGCGCGCTCGCGGGCCGGTCGCGCGGGCGGCAGGTCTGGAGCCAGAGCGGGACGTCGCTCGCGGCGGCGAGTTCCTCGACCGGGCGCGTGGCGGAAACGCTGATCACGACCGGCACGTCGGCCGCGGCGGCCGTCCCGCGGATGACGCCGAGCTCCGCCGACTCGTGCCCGAGGGCGAGCCGCGCCGGCGGCGCGACACCGATCGGCGCATCCCGTACACGAGAAAGGATCTTGGTGGTGGTGTCCGGGCGGTCCGGCCCGCGGCCGGCCGAGGATCGCAGGCGGACGCCGTCGAACGCGCCGAGGTCGGCCGCGAGCGTGCGCCGCCCGGCCGCGCCGCCCTCGAAGAGGTCCCAGATGGCGTGAGACGTCCGTGCCCGGGCCAGCCGCGTGAAGTCGCTCAGGGACCATTCCATTGTCGAATTATTCCATTGCCGGAGGTCGTCCAACAGGCCTCATCCGGCCGCGCGTCCAACCATTAACGGATGGACGCCGCCTGCGGCAGCGTGTTTAGAATCGACGCGCACGGGCCCCCTTAGCCCAATGGCAGAGGCAGTCCCCTTAAAAGGGACGCGATGTCGGTTCGAATCCGACCGGGGGTACCAGGACAGACCGATGAGCATAAATAAACGGACGATGAGCATCGCTCATCGTCCGTTTGCCGTTTGCCGTTGCCGCGCCCGCGCCTCTACCAGCGCCACTCCTGCTGGCCGTAGAGGTGACCGGCCGGGATGCTCCGGTCCTTGCACCAGGTCATGAACTCGTCGATCTGCTTGAGCTGGTAGGTGTCCTCGTTGTAGGTCGTGGCCATGACGTGGCCGAGCCATGGCTCCTCGCCCATGGCGTACACGTACGCCTCCTTGGCCCCGAGTTCGGTCATGATGGCGGCGGCCTGCTCGGCGTTGGAGCCCGACAGCTTGCGCGAGTCGCTCATCTTCTTGGTGACCGGCACGGTCAGCAGCGCCTGGTAGAGCCAGGTGAGCGGCGCGCCGTCGCACTCCATGCCGAGGAAGGCGATGTCGGCGGTGCCGAGGTGCCCCTTGATGTAGCGGTAGAGCAGCGGGGCGATGCCGGAGGAGTCGGCGCCGACGAAGACCTTCTTGCCGGCCAGCTCGACCCAGTAGGTCGACTTGGCGCGGATGTCCAGGTCGCAGTGCTCGCCCAGGAACGGCGTCGCGGTGACCTTGCCGCCGGGAAGGTCGACCTCGTCGAAGTCGTCCACCTCGATGACGGGGAAACCCTGGTGGCGCAGCATGAGGGCCATGGACGGGTCGGACAGGTTGCCGCGCGACGAGCGCGGCACCACCACGGACCCGACCCGGCCGCGCAGCTGCAGCAGGGTCTCCAGGACGATGTGATCCTGGTGCCCGTGGGTGATCAGGACCAGGTCGATGTGGTCCGGGAGGTCGTCCAGGGTGTAGCGGTCGCCGGCCGAGCTGTCCGCGCTGATGAACGGGTCGGTCACGACGGACGCCTCGGGCGTCTGCAGGACCAGGCAGGCGTGCCCGAAGTAGCGGATGCGCCCGCCCGCGTCGATGTGCCGGTCCGGGGCGAGGCTCGGCCGGTCGCTGAGCATGCCCGACAGCTGCCGTGCCTGCGCGTCGTCCAGCCCCAGCGCCTCGCGCAGGTGGGCCAGCGTGGTCGGGCGCACCCGGGCCTTGAACAGCTCCTCCAGGCCGGGGTGCCGGAACGGGATGCCGAGCTCCAGGACGTCCGGCGAGGGAAGCCGCGGTGTGCTCAGGATGAACGGGCGCTCGATCCCGGTCTCGAACGACAGCTGCACCGACTGGCGCGACTCCTGGTAGTAGTCGCTGGTGTAGACGAGCGGCTCCATGAAACGCAGTTGCGCCTGGTTGTCGGTGTCGTAGGCCAGCTCGACCAGGCCGCCGAGCTCCGGCGGCAGCTGCGGGTAGAGCGGGGTCAGGTCGAAGCCGGTCGCGTTGGCGCGCAGCAGCTCCTGGCCGGCGGCGATGGCCTCGGCGAACCGCAGGATGTGGGCCCGGTCGCGCTTGATGCCGTCGAGCAGGTCGCGGACCTCGCCGGCGCGCTCCTCGGCGATGTTGATGAAGTAGCCGCCGCGCAGCTCGGGGTTGTTGCTGGCCGCGACGTGGACCTGGGGCGACTGCAGGTAGGACTCCAGAAGCGGCACCTGGAGGAAGGCGAGGTTCATCGCCGACTGGATCGGCGCCAGCGTGTGCGGCCAGGTGAAGAACCTGTCCTGCAGCGGCTCGACAATGACCTTCGACTTGAGGAACAACTGCTCATCGGCCATCGGGCGACTACCTCCAGAGAAAGGAAGAGAAAGGAGCGGCCGTGTTCAGAACGGAGTGTCTGAACGGCGAAGTTGGGCAATTCCCGTGACCGGGACGGGTCCCCGCCCCGGCAGGATCATCCTGAGGCAGGCGCTCGAACCATACTCCGCGGTTTCCCGGTCCCACAGCGATGTTCAACTGTGCCGGTGCGGCAGTTGGCCGCTACCCGAAGCCGCCACCCGAAAGGGTTGAACACCGGGAGCCCGCGGACCGCTCGTGCTGGTATTGGTACCGCTCAGAGTTCAGCGTCCCCGACGGGAAAAGACAAGCGGTTCATGCCTTTCGTCGAAACCAACGGCATCCGGCTCTCGTACCAGCGCTCCGGCCACGGCGAGCCCGTTCTCATGATCATGGGCTCGTCCGCCGCCGGGCGGGCCTGGACCCTGCACCAGACACCCGCGCTGAACCAGGCGGGCTTCGAGACCGTCACGTTCGACAACCGCGGCGTGGCGCCCTCGGACGCGCCGCCGGGCGACTATGCCCTGACCGAGCTGGTCGACGACACCGCGGGGCTGATCGAGGCGCTGGGCATCGGCCCGTGCCATCTCGTCGGCGCCTCGATGGGCTCGATGATCGCGCAGGAGCTCGCCCTCGCCCGGCCGGAGCTGGTGCGGTCGGCGGTGCTGCTGGCGACCAGGGCGCGGGCCGACGCCCTGCGGCGCGCCCAGTCGGAGGCCGACCGGGAGCTGCGCGACAGCGGCGTCCGGCTGCCGTCGCGCTACCTGGCCGTCAGGACGGTCCTCGAAATGCTCTCCCCCGCGACGTTGAACGACGACCACACCGTCTCGACCTGGCTGGAGCTGTTCGAGCTCTCCGGCGGCGGCCACGCCACCGGCCAGCTCGCGGCGGTGGAGGCGCTCGGCGACCGGCGTCCGGCCCTGCGCGGCGTCGCGGCGCCGTGCCGCGCCGTCGCTTTCGCCGACGACCGCATCTGCCCGCCGCACCTGGTGGCGGAGGTGGCGGACGCCATTCCCGGTTGCGATCTCGTGGAGATCGCCGCGGCCGGTCACCTCGGCCACCTGGAACGTCCCGAAGCCGTCAACACGGCCATCGTCGAGTTCCTCCACAAGACGGCCGGCCGCGTCCCCGCCGCCGGGTCCGGGGCGCGTCCCGACCGCCGTCCGGGCAGGCCGGACACGTCAGACAGAGAGCGAGGCAGGTTTCCGTGACCATGTTGGGGCAGCCGCCCGTGAACTCGCTCAAGACCGGGTCGCGGGACGCGACGAAGGGCCGGCAGGTCCGGCGCGGCACGGTCCGGCGGATCGTGCCGTACGCGCGGCCGTACCGCCGGCAGATCGCGGTGCTGCTGGCGGCCACCGTCGTGAGCGCCTGCATCGCCGCCGCCAACCCGCTGTTCCTCAAGCTGATCATCGATCACGGCATCCTGCCCAAGAACCTCGGCGTGGTGGTCGGGCTGAGCCTCGGCCTGGCGGGGCTCGCGCTGGTGGACGCCGTCGCGCTCTACGTGCAGAACCGGTGCTCGGGCCGGGTCGGCGAAGGGCTCGTCTACGAGCTGCGCACCGAGGTGTTCACCCACGTGCAGCGGCAGCCGCTGGCGTTCTTCACCCGGGCGCAGACCGGCAAGCTGGTCAGCCGGCTCAACACCGACGTCATGGGCGCCCGGCAGGCCGTGACGTCGCTGCTGACGCAGGCCGTCTCCGCGGTCCTGACGCTGGTCCTGGTGCTCGGCGCGATGCTGTACCTGTCCTGGCAGATCACCGTGGCCGCGCTGGTCATGGTGCCGGTCTTCCTCATCCCCGCCCGGCTGATCGGACGCCGGCTGCAGCGGCTCAACCGCACGATGATGGAGCACGACGCCGAACTGAGCTCCATGATGACCGAGCGGTTCAACGTCTCCGGCGCGACGCTGGCCAAGCTCTACGGCCGCGCGCCGGAGGAGCGGAGCCTGTTCACGAGCCGGGCCGCGCAGGTCCGTGACGTGTCCGCCCAGGTGGTCGTGTGGAACCGCATGCTCCAGATCGTGGTCATGGTGCTCACCGCGTTCACGACGGCGCTGGTCTACGGCCTGGGCGGAGGCCTCGCCGTCGACGGGAGCCTCCAGTTCGGGACCCTGGTGGCGATGGTGGCGCTGCTGCTGCGGGTGTACGGGCCCATCAACCAGCTGTCGGCCATGCAGTCGTCGGCCATGGTCGCCCTGGTGAGCTTCGACCGCGTCTTCGAGGTGCTCGACCTGCGCCCGCTCATCGCGGAACGGCCGGGCGCCCGCGCGCTGGACGCGACGACGACCGTGCCCGACATCGAGTTCGAGAACGTGTCGTTCCGGTATCCGACCTCGGCCGAGGTGTCGCTGGCGTCCCTGGAGTCGGCCGCGGTGCAGGAGGCCGAGCGGACGACGGGCGACAGGCCGGTCCTGCACGACCTGAGCTTCCACGCCCCCGCGGGGAGGCTCACCGCCCTGGTCGGCCCTTCCGGCGCGGGCAAGACCACCATCACCCAGCTGGTGCCCCGCCTGTACGACCCGGCCTCGGGCACGGTTCGCGTCGGCGGTCACGACGTCCGCGACCTGACCCTCGCGTCGCTGCGCGACGACATCGGCGTGGTGACCCAGGACGCGCACCTGTTCCACGAGACGGTCCGCGCCAACCTGGCGTACGCGCGGCCCGGGGCCGGCGAACGGGAGCTGGTCGAAGCGTGCGAGGCCGCGCTGATCTGGGACACCATCAGAGCGCTCCCCGAAGGGCTGGACACCGTCGTCGGCGAGCGCGGCCACCGGTTCTCCGGCGGCGAGAAGCAGCGCATCGCCCTGGCCAGGCTGCTGCTCAAGGCACCGCCCATCGTCGTGCTCGACGAGGCCACCGCCCACCTGGACTCCGAGTCGGAGGCCGCGATCCAGCGGGCCCTCAAGACCGCGCTGGCCGGCCGCACCTCCCTGGTCATCGCGCACCGGCTCTCCACCATCCGCGAGGCGGACCAGATCCTCGTCGTCGAGGCGGGGCGCATCCGGGAGAGCGGCACCCACGACAAGCTGCTCGCCGCCGGCGGCCTGTACGCCGACCTTTACCGCAGCCAGTTCGCCCACCAGCGCTAGGCCGGGCCACCCGGCCCGCCAGTTTGGAGCAGCGACTCATGAACACCACAAGTGCGCCACCCATCAACCTGGTGCAGCCCGGGCTGTATTCGCACGGCGATCCGTTCACCCAGTGGAAGTGGCTGCGCGCCAACGACCCGGTTCACCGGCATCCCCCCACCGAGCTCCCCGGCTTCTGGGCCCTGACGCGCTACGACGACATCCGCGAGGCGTACAACGATCACGAGACGTTCAGCTCGGCCCACGGCATCCTGCTGCGGCCGGACGAACACGGCGCCGATCCCGGCGGGGGCCGGACGCTGGCCCTGACCGACCCGCCCCGCCACCGGCAGCTGCGCGGCCTGGTCAACGAATGGTTCGCGGTCCGCGCGGTCCGCGCGCTGGAGAACGACATGGCCGACATCGCGCAGAACGTCGTGGAGCGGGCGCTGGAGGCCGGGAGCTGCGACTTCGTCACCGACATCGCCGCCCGCGTCCCGCTCTACGTCATCTGCCGGATGATGGGCATCCCGGAGTCGGACTGGGAGTACATGTACACGCTCACCAGCCAGGCGTTCGCGGCCGACGACGCGCTCACCCGCCGGATCGCCCATCTGGAGATCCTCGGCTACTTCGACAAGCTGCGCGAGGCCAGGGCCGCCGACCCCGGCGACGACCTGGTGAGCGTGCTGGCGACCGCGGAGGTCGACGGCGCCCGGCTCGACCCGCAGGACGTCATCCTGAACTGCGACAACCTGTTCGTCGGCGGCACGGAGAACACGCGGATCGCGGCGGCGGGCGGGATGCTGGCGTTCCTGGAGCACCCGGACCAGTGGCGGGCCCTGGTCGAGGACCCCTCGCTGCTGAACTCCGCCGTCGAGGAGGTGCTGCGCTGGACCTCCACCGCCACCCACATCATGCGCACCGCCACCCGGCCGGTCACGCTGCACGACCGCCGGATCGCGGCCGGCGACAAGGTCGTGTTCTGGCTGCCCTCGGCCAACCGCGACGAGTCGGTGTTCGACGAACCCGACCGTTTCGACATCGCCCGCAAACCGAACCGCCATCTCGCGCTCGGGTTCGGTGAGCACTTCTGCCTCGGCAGCATGCTGGCGCGCGTCGAGCTGCGCCTGCTGTACCGCGAGCTGCTCACCAGGTCCCCGCACCTCACCCTCGACGGTCAGCCGAAGCTCCTGGACTCGATCGTCGTCAACGGCCCCGAGCGACTGCCCGTGGCCTTCGGCCCCCAGGGACGAAAGGAATCCCCATGAAGTCCGTTGTCCGCGCCGCGGCCACGATCGCCGTCGGCTGCGCGCTGTTACCCGTCACCGCAGCGCCGTCCCAGGCCGCGCCCTCTCAGGCCGCGCCGTCCGTACGGGCGGACTGCCTCACCGCGAGCGAGGCCCATGCCTTCGGCCGCGGCGAGATCTCCGTCTGCCCGCAGGGCGACGGCACCTACCGCGCCGTCGGCTGGGTCGAGGACCTGCTGCCCGGGGACGGCGCGTTCTCCGGGCCGGACGGCGGCTGCGTCACCTGGTATCTCTACGCGGCGAAGCCGTGGCCGGAGACCTTCACGACCATGGCGTGCCCGCACTTCAGCGGTCCAGCGAAGGTGCAGATCAACGAGGTGGTCAAGCCCACGGCCCCGCTGACGAAGGCGGTACTGGGCACCTACTGGGCCTGAGCCCACCGGCCCGCATGCCCGGTCACCACCACGGTGACCGGGCATCGGCGTGTCCGCCGCGGGGCCGCCGGCGGGTTCAGCCACGCCCGTCCCGCCGGGCGTGGAACCACCGGACGATGGCCTCCGACGCCAGCGCGATCATGTCGGGCCGGATCAGGTCCGAGTGCCCGCACGGCAGCTGAACGAGGTCGGCCGGGCGGGCGAGGTGGGGACGCCACCGCGCGTCCGCCGAGAAGCCGTCGGGCTTGCCCTCGGCGGCGGCCAGGACCAGCGTGTCACCGCCGAACCTGCCGTGCTCATGCGCGGCCTTCAGCGTCACGTTGTTGTGGAACACGCGCGCCAGCCGGGTGACCTCGTCATCGGACAGGCCGCCCAGCATGTCGCCCACCTCGTCGCGGATGCGCTGCGCCAGGTGCGCCACGTCCTCCTCGGTCGCGGAGGAGACGGCCTCGTCGCGCGGGACGGCCGGGGCGACGCCGCCCTGCTCCGGCGGGTAGGAGTCCATGATGATCAACGAGACCTCCTCGCCCGCGTCCGCCAACCGGATCGCGATCTCGTGCGCCGGGGCTCCGCCGAAGGAGAACCCGACGACGTGGTAGGGCCCGGACGCGTGCAGCGCACGGATCCGTTCCACGTACGCGGCCGCCATCGTGTCCACGGAACCCGCCAGGTCCCCGGTGCCGTCCAGCCCGTCCGCCTGCAGGCCGTACAGCGGATGGCCCTCCGGCAGGTGCCGGGCGAACGGCAGGTAGCACCAGCTCAGCCCGCCCGCCGGATGCACGAAGAAGAACGGCGCGTCCGTCCCGCCCGACCGGATGTGCAGGACACCGTCGAGCGCGTCACGCACGGACGACAGGCCGAGCGTCCCGATCAGCCGCGCCGGGGTCGGATTGGTGATCAGCTCCCGGAGCGACACCGTGATGCCCTTGGCCTGCAGCCGCTCCACCAGCGAGATCGCCAGCAGCGAGTGGCCGCCCCGGGTGAAGAAATCGTCGTCCAGCCCGATGGCGGGCACGTTCAGCGTCTCGGCGAACGCCTCGCATACCGTCTGCTCCAGGGCGCTGGCCGATCCCCCGCGCTCCGGCGAGCCGGGGCGCGCCGCGTACTCGGGGGCGGGCAGCGCCTGGCGGTTCAGTTTCCCGTTGGTGGTGAGCGGGAGCTCCTCCAGGACGACGACCGCCGAGGGGACCATGTATCCCGGCAGGCGACGAGCGGCCAGCTCTCGCAGCACCTCCGGCAGCTCCTGGCCGTTCTGGTCCGGCCAGGCCGGTACGGCGTAGGCGACCAGACGTTTGTCGCCAGGAGCGTCCTCACGCGCGATCACCGCGACCTGTGCCACTCCGGGGTGGGCGGCCAGCACGCTTTCGATCTCGCCGGGCTCGATCCGCTGGCCCCGGATCTTCACCTGCTGGTCGGCGCGCCCGGCGAAGACGAGGTGCCCATCGGTAGTCCAGCGGACGAGATCGCCCGTGCGGTACATCCGCTCGCCGGACTCACCGAACGGGCACGGCACGAACCGTTCTCCTGTCAGCCCCGGCCTTCCGGCATACCCACGCGCCAGGCCGAGACCCGACACGTACAGCTCACCGATCACACCGACGGGAACTGGCTGCAGCCGGTCGTCGAGTACGAAGACCCGCGTGTTGGCCACTGGTCGGCCGATCGCGACCTCACCGGCGGCGGGATCACACCGCCACAACGTGGCGTCCACGGTTGTCTCGGCAGGGCCATAGGAGTTGAACATCCGCCGACCCGGCGCCCACCGCCCCAACACCTCCGCCGAGGAGGCCTCACCGGCCACGACGAGCACGACATCTGGGCTGATCGAGCCCTCCTCCAACGTCGCCAGAACAGCCGGCGGCAACGTCACATGGGTGACGTGCTCCCGTGCCAGCAGGGCGGGCAACGCACCCCCCAGACGCTGATCACGCGGAATGACCACCAGCGCGGCACCGGTCAGGAGCGCCATCATCCACTCCCACCCGAACGTGTCGAACGCCGCCGACGCGAACTGGCCCACGCGTGAGCCCGGACCGACACCGAGATCCTGGACGTGACCAGCCACCATGCTCGCCACACCCGCATGCGAGACGAGCACGCCCTTCGGCTGGCCCGTCGACCCCGACGTGTAGATCACATATGCAGCAGAAGCCAGCGCGGGTACGGCGCCGCTCCCGTGCTCAGTTTCCAGGCCTTCCAGCGCCCGGACGGTCTCCTGGTCGTCCATCAGCACCCGTTCGGCGTCGTTCGGCAGCGACCCCTCCCAGTCCGTCGTGGTGATAACGGCCCGCACGTTCGCGTCCCGCAGCATGTACGCGATGCGTTCGCCCGGGTGTTCGGCGTCGAGCGGGAGATAGGCGCTGCCCGCCTTCAGCACGCCGAGCAGGGCGACGATCAGATCGACGCCACGCTCCATCGCGACCGCGAATACGGTCTCCGGTCCCGCGCCATGGGCGAGCAGGTACCGGGCCAGCCGGTTCGCGCGCGTGTTCAGCTCGGCGTAGGACGCCTCGACACCGACCGCCGACACCGCCACGGCATCCGGAGTCCTCGCCACCTGTGCCTCGAACAGCTCAGGCACAGACTGCGATGGCACCCGGACGGCGGTGTCGTTCCAGTCCCGCACAAGGCGTTGACGCTCAGCCTCGCCGAGACTCTCGACCGCCCCCAGCCGGCGTTCCGGCTCGCCCTCCAGGGCGGTCACCAGGTTGCCGAGGCAGGTGTGCAGCATGAGGCACAGCGCCGCTCCGTCGACCGACGGCACCGCGTCCACGATGAACGCGAACTCCGTCCCCGTGTCTTCGACCAGGACGGCCACCGGATAGTTGGTGGCCTCGCGGCTGAACACCATCCTGACGCCCTGGAGCCCGGCGCCGGTCTCCCGCGCGGGACCCGCGTCCGCGCGCTGGATGTGCCGGTAGTTCAGGATCGAGGTGAACAGGGGGCTGCCGCCGGGGACGCCGCTGGCCTGCTGCGCGAGAGCGAGCGGCGCGTGCTCGTGGACGAGCAGTTCCGCCAGCTGGTGCCGCAGATCGTCCAGCGCCGTCCCGACACCGTTCACGCCGACGCGCACGCGTACGGGCAGGGTGTTCATGAACAGGCCCGGCACGCGGTCGGCGCCCGCCCCGGCGTTCATGCGCCCGAACAGCACCGTCCCGAACACGACGTCGTCACGACCGCTCACCGTGGCCAGGACCGACGCCCACGCCAGGTGGAAGACCGTGGCCGGGCTCACTCCCCGGGCCCGCGCCACGTCCCGTACCTGCCGTGCGAGGTCCTCGTCGACGGGCCGGCGTGCCCGCGTCACACCGCTGCCGTCGCCGTGGACGTCCAGGAGGCCGTAGGGCGCGGTGGTCTCGTCCACGTCGCCGAGCAGGTCGGCGAAGTACCGTTCGTGCTCCTCGCCGGTCACCCCGAGGCGTGCCTGCGCCACGAAGTCGCGGAACGGCAGCGGCTCGGGCAGCGACGCCTCCCGGCCGTCCAGGATCGCCGCCAGTTCGTCGAGCATGACGTCCTGGGTGGTGTGATCGTGAACGAGGTGGTGGATGCGCAGCAGCGCCAGCCACCGGCCGGTCCCGGGCTCGGCGACCGTGTGCACGTCCAGCAGGGGCGCGCGGCCCGGGTCCATCCCGGACGAGCCGATGGCCAGCAGGCGTTCCACCGCGTCTGATCCGTCGGTGACCGGCTCGACCTCTGTCACCGGCAGCGTCGCCCGCCGGGTCACGACCTGGACCGGCTCGGGAAGCCCTTCCCACACGATCGCAGTGCGGTAGACGTCGTGGCGGTCGACCAGCCGTTGCAGGGCCGCCAGGAAGGCGTCCAGGCGTTCCCGTGACTCGAATCCGACGACCCGCGGCCGGTGGTACACGTCCGCGTCACTGCCGGCCTGCAGCAGATGGTGGAAGAAGATGCCTTCCTGGAGCGGAGCGAGCGGGTACACGTCCGAGATGTTGGCGGCGCCGCCGTCAACGGCCGCCACCAGACGCTCGATCTCCTCCCGAGAGAGGTCGACCAGAGTCAGCATCTCCGAAGTGATCTCTACCGCGTCGGCCGGGATGCGGTTGGGCGGCACGACGACCTCCACCGGACCCGCCGCCACCGCGAGACCAGCGGGGGTCGGAGTCTGGAACAGCGCCCGCACCGACACCCCCACACCACGGCGGCGCAGCAACTCAACCAGCCGGACGGCCAGCAATGAGTGGCCGCCGAGCATGAAGAAGTCGTCATCGACCCCGACGTCCTCCAGGCCCAGCACCTCGGCGAACGCGTGGCACAGGATCTCCTCCTGCACGCTTGCCGGGGCACGGCCGCCCTTGGCCGCCGCGGCATAGTCGGGAGCGGGCAGCGCCTTGCGGTCGAGCTTGCCGTTGGAGGCCAGCGGCAGACCTTCCAGGACGACCACGGCCGAGGGCACCATGTGATCAGGCAACCGACTTTCGGCGAAGCCCCGGACCGCGACCTCCAGCCCCTCCGGATCATCATCGACGGCAACCGCATAAGCGACCAGCCGCTTGTCACCGGGGACGTCCTCACGGACGACCACCACGGCTCGCTCAACACGCGGATGCGCGGCAAGCACCGTCTCGACCTCGCCGGGCTCGACGCGAAACCCGCGGATCTTCACCTGGTCGTCAGCCCGGCCAAGGAACGCCAGCCGGCCGTCAGCAGTCCACCGAACCAGATCCCCGGTGCGATACATCCGCTCACCCGAAGACCCATACGGGCAGGCCACGAACCGTTCAGCCGTCAACCCCGCCCGGCCGACATAGCCGCGCGCCAACTGCTCACCAGCGACATACAGCTCACCGGCCACACCGACAGCGACCGGCTGCAACCGATCGTCCAGCACATACAGCCGGGTATTAGCGACCGGCGCACCGATCGGCACCGACCCCGCAGCCACCAACTCCGGCGTCAACCGCGTCGTGGCCACACCAATCGTCGCCTCGGTCGGCCCGTAGTGGTTGAACACCTCCTGCCCGCCCACACCAAGCAGCCCGGTCACCAGTTCGGCTGACGCGGCCTCACCGCCCAGCACCAGCGACCGGCCCGCCACGACGCCACCTAGGGCGGCTACGTGCGACGGCACGGCCTTCACATAATCGATGGCGTGCTCGACCAGATACGACCGCACCGCGACCGCGTCGGTGACCATCTCCTCGCCCAGGACATGCAGTTCACCGCCCGCTACCAGGCTGGCGAACACCACCGTGTTGCCCAGGTCGGTGACCTGCGCCTGCAACACCGCATACCGGCCACCCGACGCGCCGAACCCCACCCGCTCCGGAACCGTGGCCACATAATTGGCCAGACCCCGGTGCGTGACAGCGACACCCTTGGGACGACCCGTCGAACCGGACGTGTAGATCACATACGCGACCTGATCCGGCGCGAGATCCGTCTCAGGGGGGCTTTGCGGCTGCGCTTGAAGCTGCATCGCCGTCAGCCGATCGTCCAACGCCACCAAGCGATGACGCCCCACCGGAAGATCTTCGAGGACTTCCTCAGAGGTCAGCGTGAGGATCGCGGCGCTGTCGGCCAGGACGAACACAATCCGCTCAGCGGGCTGCTCCGGATCGACCGGGACATATGCCGCCCCCGCCTTCCACACACCCAAGATCGCGGTGACCATCTCCACGCCACGCGGCAGGCACACGCCCACCACCGACTCAGAACCCACACCCTGACCCCGCAACCAGTGAGCGAGCCGATTGGCCCGCGCATCCAGCTCCGCGTAAGACACGCGCACATCACCGGCCACCACAGCCACCGCATCCGGGGTCCGCGCCGCCTGTGCCTCGAACAGCTCCGGCACCGCTACCGGCGGCACCTCGATCGCGGTGTCGTTCCACTCCACCAAGATGCGCTGCCGCTCGGCCGGGTCCAGCACGTTCACCGCGCTCACCCGCACCGAGGGATCGTCGACCAGCGCCGACAGCATCCGGACGAAGGCGGCGGCGAGTCGCCGTACCGTGGAGTCGTCGAACAGATCGACCGCGCCGGCGATCACGCCGCCGATGCCCGCGGGCGCGCCGTCGGCGTCGAACCGCTCCCCCACCAGCACCGACAGGTCGAACTTGGCTCGCGTCGTGCCCATCGCCAGCCTGCTGGCCCGTACTCCGGACGCGGCCGCTCCGGCTCCAGTGCCGCCGCCCGCCGCCGCGGCGTCCTGCATGGTCAAGATGACCTGGAACAGTGGCTGGCGGCCCAGCGAACGGGGCGGGGCCAGCTCCTCCACCAGCCGTTCGAACGGCACGTCCTGGTGGTCGTAGGCGCGCAGCCCCTTCTCGCGGACGCGGCCCAGCAGTTCGGCGAACGTCGGGTCACCGGACAGGTCGCTTCGGATCACCAGTGTGTTGACGAAGCAGCCGACCAGCTCGTCGAGGGTCTCGTCCACGCGGCCCGCCACCGCGGAGCCGATCGGCACGTCCGTGCCCGCTCCCAGCCGCGACAGCAAGGTCGCCAGTCCGGCCTGGAGGAGCATGAACACCGTCACGCCTTCGGCACGTGCCGTCTCCCGGAGCCGCTCGTGGAGCTCGGGTGGGAGGTTCACGTCGATCTCGTGAGCCCGATGGGAGGCCACGGCAGGACGCGGCCGGTCGAACGGCAGCGCCAGTTCCTCCGGCGCCCCCGCCAGCTCATCGCGCCAGTACGCCACCTGGCGCGACAGCACGCTGTCCGGATCGTCGCCGTCGCCCAGCAGCTTCCGCTGCCAGATCGCGTAGTCGGCGTACTGGACCGGCAAGGGCGTCCACTCCGGCGCCTCGCCTTCGCAACGTGCCGCGTAGGCCGCCGTCACGTCCCGCCTCAGCGGTGCCATCGACCAGCCGTCGCTGGCGATGTGATGGACCACCAGCACCAGCACGTGCTCGTCCGGCCCCACCGCGAAGAGCCACGCCTTGAACGGCACCTCGACCGCGAAGTCGAAGGCGTACCCGCTCGCCTCGGCCACCGCTCCCGGCAGTGCCTCGGCGGTCACGTTCGTCAGCGGAAGCCCGAACCCGGTCTCCTCCACCGTGAGGATTCGCTGGTATGGCTCGCCGTCGGCGACCGGGAAGACCGTCCGCAGCACCTCATGCCGCTCCAGCACGTCCCGCAGCGCGGCTTCGAGGGCTCCTCGGTCCAGGTCGCCGGTCAACCGCACCACGACCGGGCTGTTGTAGGTCGCGCTCGGACCCTCCAGCTGGGCCAGGAACCACAACCGCCGCTGCGCGAACGACAACGGCACACGAGCCGGACGCGCCACCGGCACCAACGCCGAACGCGCCGAGCCCGCCCCGTCCAGCCGAGCCGCCAACACCTCCACCGTCGGCGCCTCGAACAGCGCCCGGAGCGGGGCTTCGACGCCCAGCGCCGTGCGCACCCGGCTCATCAGGCGCATCGCCAGCAGCGAATGGCCGCCGAGTGCGAAGAAGTCGTCCTCGACGCCGACCGACGGCAGGCCCAGCACGTCGGCGAACACCTGGCACAGGAGCTCCTCCCGCACCGACACCGGGGCCCGGCCGGTGCCGGCACCGGCGGCCGCGCGGTCCGGAGCGGGCAGCGCCCGGCGGTCGAGCTTGCCGTTGACGTTGAGCGGCAACGACTCCAGCGGCACCACGGCCGACGGCACCATGTAGTGCGGCAGCCGCTCGGCCGCGAAGTCACGCAGCTCGGCCGGCAACGTCTCCGCGGCCTGATCGGCTTCGGCGACGACGTAGGCGACCAGTCGTGCGCCGCCCGGAGCGTCCGCACGTACGATCACCGCGGCCCGCGCGACCCCCGGATGGCCGGCGAGCACCGTCTCGACCTCGCCCGGCTCCACCCGGAACCCGCGGATCTTCACCTGCTCGTCGGCCCGGCGCGCGAACACCAGCTCGCCGTCCGCGGTCCAGCGGACCAGGTCCCCGGTGCGGTACATCCGCTCGCCCGCCCCGCCGAACGGGCACGCCACGAAACGTTCCGCCGTCAAGCCGGGCCGTCCCGTGTAACCGCGCGCCAGCTGTTCTCCCGCCAGGTACAGCTCGCCCAGCACGCCTACCGGCACCGGTTCGAGCCGGGCGTCCAGGACGAACACCTGGGTGTTGGACACCGGACGGCCGATCGGCACCGGCTGACCGGCCCGGCCGGGCGCGCACCGCGCGCTCGTCACGTCGACCGAGGCCTCTGTGGGCCCGTACAGGTTGTGGAGTCCGACGCCGTCGAACACCTCGAAGAAGCGCTCGACCGCGGACGACGGCAGTGCCTCGCCCGAGCAGATCACCCGCCGCAGGCCCGCGCAGCCCGCCGCCGCGGGTTCGGCCAGGAACGCCTCCAGCATCGACGGCACGAAGTGCACGGTCGTGACCCGGTGCTCCTGGATGACGCGCGCCACGTACGCGGGGTCGCGGTGTTCGCCGGGCTCGGCCATCACCAGGCCGGCTCCGGTGATCAAGGGCCAGAAGAACTCCCAGACCGACACGTCGAAGCCGGACGGTGTCTTCTGCAACACCCGGTCGGAGGCGTCCAGACCGTACTCGTCCTGCGTCCACACGAGCCGGTTGACGATGCCGCGATGCGGAACCGCCACGCCCTTCGGACGTCCCGTCGACCCCGAGGTGTAGATGACGTACGCGGGGTGGTCCCTGTGCAGGAGGCCGTTGCGATCGGTGTCCGCGAGGTCGTGGCCGGGCAGTCCGGCCAGCCGCGCCGCGGTGTCGGGCTCGTCGAGCACGACGCACGGCAGCCCTTCGACCGCGCCGGCGAGGGTTCGGCGGATGGCCGAGTCGGTGATCAGCGCGGCGGGGACCGCGTCGTCCAGCATGAACGCGACGCGGCCGGTGGGCAGGTCACCGCCCACCGGCAGATAGGCGGCACCGGCCTTCACCACGCCGAGGATCGCGACGACGAGGTCCACCGAGCGCGGCAGTGCCACGCCCACCACTTGGTCTGGGCCGACGCCGCCGGCCACCAGCAGGCGTGCCAGCCGGTTCGCGCGCGCGTCGAGGTCCGCGTACGACACCTCGGCGCCGCCCGCGATCACGGCGGGCGCGTCCGGGGTGCGCGCCACCTGGGCCGCCAGCAGGTCCGGCAGCGTCGACGCCGCGGACTCCACCGCCGTGTCGTTCCATTCGCGCAGCAGCCGGTCGCGTTCGACTTTGCCGAGGACCCCGACCGAGCCGATCCGCGAGGCCTGGTCCTGCTCCAGGGCGGACACCAGGTTGCCGACGCACGTGTGCATCAACCGGCACAACCCCGCCGCGTCGGCCGGGCCGACCGCGTCGACGGCCAGCAGGAAGTCGGCGCCGCTGTCCAGTACCGCCGCCACCACCGGATAGGTCGTGGTCTCACGCAGGGAGACGACCTCGATCCCCGAGATCTGGGCTCGCCCGCGGTCCAGCGCGGCGATGGACTGGTTCTGCCGGTAGTTGAGGATCGAGGTGAACAAGGGGCCGCCGTCGGCGACTCCTCCGGCCTGCTGCGCCAGCGCCAGCGGCGCGTGCTCGTGCACCAGCAGCTCACCGAGCTGGTCCCGCATGCCGGTCAGCGCCTCACCGACGCCATGTTCGCCCAGGCGTACCCGTACCGGAAGCGTGTTGATGAACAATCCCGGCACCCGGTCGGACCCGGCACCGGCGTTCATCCGGCCGAACAGCACCGTCCCGAACACCACGTCATCACGGCCGCTCACCGTGCCCAGCACCCGCGCCCACGCCAGATGGAAGATCGTCGCAGGGCTCACGCCCAGCGAGCGCGCCACCTCACGCACCCGCTCCCCGACCTCCTCGTCGAGGGGCAGTTCCGCCCGTTCGACGTCGCTGCCGTCACCGTGCACGTCGATCAGCCCGTACGGGGCCGTGGTCTCCTCCACGTCCCCGAGCAGGTCGGCGAAGTAGCGCCGGTGCTCCTCCCGTGACACGCCCAGCCGGGCCTGCGCCACGAAGTCACGGAACGGCAGCGGCTCGGACAGCGACTCCTCCCGGCCCGCCAGGATCGCGCCCAGGTCGCCGCGGAGCACGTCCTGGGACGTGTGGTCCTGGACCAGGTGGTGCATGCGCAGCAGCGCGAGCCATCGGCCGGTGCCCGGCTCGGGGGCGGTGTGCGCGTCGATCAGCGGCGCCCGCCCGAGGTCCATCGCCAGGCCGCCGGCCGACGCGTGCAGGTGCGCCTCCACGTCCGTTCCCTCGGGCGCGGGCCGGGCCTCGGTCACCGGCAGCGCCGCCCGGCGCGCCACCACCTGGACCGGCTCGGGCAGGCCCTCCCACACGATCGCGGTCCGGTAGATGTCGTGCCGGTCGATCACCCGCTGCAGTGCCGCCAGGAAGGCGTCCAGCCGCTCCCGCGAGTCGAACCGCAGCACACGCGGCACCACATAGGCGTCCGGGCCGCCGTCCGCCATCAGGTGGTGGAAGAAGATGCCCTCCTGGAGGGGGGCGAGCGGGTACACGTCCGCGATGTTGGCGGCGCCGCCGTCGACGGCCGCGACCAGCCGCCGGAGCTCCTCGGCCGACAGGTCGACCAGCGTCACCATCTCCGGGGTGAGCTCGGTCGCGTCCTCGGGAATGCGGTTCGGAGGGATCTCCACGGTCTCGAAGGCGGCGGAGGCGACCGCCGCGAGCCCCGCGGGCGTCGGTGTCTGGAACAGTGCCCGCACCGACACCGACAGGCCCCGCAGCCGCAGCAGTTCCACGAGCCTGACCGCGAGCAGCGAGTGTCCGCCGAGCATGAAGAAGTCGTCCTCGACACCGACGGCGTCCAGGCCGAGCACCTGCGCGAACGCCTGGCAGAGGACCTCCTCCTGCACGCTCGCGGGAGCGCGCCCGCCCTTCGCCGCCGCCGCGTAGTCGGGGGCAGGCAGGGCCTTGCGGTCGAGCTTGCCGTTGGAGGCCAGCGGCAGGCCGTCCAGGACGACCACGGCCGAGGGCACCATGTAGTCGGGCAGCCGGCCTCCGGCGAACTCGCGGATCGTGACGTCCAGACCGGCGGCGTCGGCGCCCGGGGCGGGCACGGCGTAGGCGACGAGACGCCGGTCGCCGGGGGTGTCCTCACGCGCGATGACCGCTGCCTGGGCGACCTGCGGATGAGCCGCCAGCGTCGCCTCGATCTCGCCGGGCTCGACCCGGAACCCGCGGATCTTCACCTGCTCGTCGGCCCGGCCCGCGAACACGAGCCGTCCGTCAGGCGTCCAGCGCGCCAGGTCACCGGTGCGGTACATCCGCTCGGCCACGGTGCCGTACGGGCACGCCACGAAACGTTCGCCCGTGAGGGCGGGCCGGCCGACATAGCCACGGGCCAGCTGGTCACCGGCGATGTAGAGATCTCCGGCGACGCCCACCGGCACCGGCTGCAGCCGGCCGTCGAGGACGTACAGCCGGGTGTTGGCCACCGGCGCGCCGATCGGCACCGATCCCGACGCCACCAGCTCCGGCGTCAGCCGGGTCGTGGCCACGCCGATCGTCGCCTCGGTCGGGCCGTAGTGGTTGAACACCGCCTGGTCACCGGCCGCCAGCAGCCCGGTCACCAGGTCGGCGGGAGCGGCCTCGCCGCCCAGCACCAGCGACCTGCCCGGCACCACACCGCCCAACGCCGCCACATGCGACGGGACGGCCTTCACATGGTCGATGCCGTGCTCGGTCAGGTAGGTGCGCACCGCCACCGCGTCGGTGACCGTGTCCTCGTCCAGAACGTGCAGCTCGCCACCCGAGACCAGACTCGCGAACACCACGGTGTTGCCCAGGTCGGTGACCTGGGCCTGCAACACCGCGTACCGGTCGCCGCCGGACGTGCCGAACCCCACCCGTTCCGGGACGGTGGCCACATAGTTGGCCAGGCCGCCGTGCGTGACCGCCACACCCTTCGGACGGCCCGTCGAACCCGACGTGTACATCACGTACGCCACCCGCCCACGCGTGAGGCTCACCTCAGGAGCGGACTCCGGCTGCATGCCGAACTGCATCAGGGTCAGCCGGTCGTCCAAGGCCACCCAGCGGTGCCGCCCGGCGGGCAGGTCGTCGAGAACCTCCTCCGAGGTCAAGGTCAGCACCGCGCCGCTGTCGCCAACCACGAACGCGATCCGCTCGGCGGGCTGCGCCGGGTCGACCGGGACGTACGCGGCCCCGGCCTTCCAGACGCCCAGGATCGCGGTGATCATCTCGACGCCGCGCGGCAGGCACACGCCCACCACTGACTCCGCACCCACGCCCTGGCCACGCAGCCAGTGCGCCAGGCGGTTCGCCCGCGCGTCCAGTTCCGCGTACGACACCCGCACATCACCGGCCACCACGGCCACCGCGCCCGGCGTGCGCGCCGCCTGCGCCGCGAACATCTCCGGGACCGAGACCGTGGGCACGTCCACCGCCGTGTCGTTCCACTCCACGAGCACCTTGCGGCGCTCGGCCCCGTCCAGCGCGTCGATCTCGTTCACCCGAAGCGACGGGTCGTCGACCAGCGCCGACAGGACCCGGACGAGGCCGTCGGCCACCCGCTCGACCGAGGCCGGCTCGAACAGGTCGAGCGCGCCGGCGACCAGTCCGCCGATGCCCGCGGGCTCGCCGTCGGCGTCGAACCGCTCGCCCACCAGCACCGACAGGTCGAACTTCGCCCGTGCCGCGCCCGTCGCCGCCAGCCGGCTCGCCCGCACTCCGGACGCCGCCGCTCCCGCCCGGCCCGCACGCGGTCCGCCCGCACCGGTCGCCGGCCCGCCGTCCACGTCCTGCATGGTCAGGATGACCTGGAACAGCGGCTGGCGGCCCAGCGAACGCATCGGGGCGAGTTCCTCGACCAGCCGCTCGAACGGCACGTCCTGGTGCTCGTAGGCGCGCAGTCCCTTCTCGCGCACCCGGGCCAGCAGTTCGGCGAACGTCGGGTCACCGGACAGGTCGGTGCGGATCACCAGCGTGTTGACGAAGAACCCGACCAGCCCGTCCAGAGCCTCGTCCATGCGGCCCGCGACCGCCGAACCGATCGGGATGTCGCGGCCCGCGCCGAAGCGCGACAGGGTCACCGCGAGCGCCGCCTGCAGCACCATGAACACCGTCACGCCCTCGGCACGCGCGACCTCACGCAACCGGGCATGAACCTCGGCCGGAACACTCACGTCGACTTCATGACCGCGATGGGAGGCCACCGCCGGACGCGGCCGGTCGAACGGCAAGGGCAGTTCCTCGGGGGCGCCCGCCAGTTCCTCGCGCCAGTACTCGACCTGACGCGACAGCACGCTGTCCGGGTCGTCGCCGTCGCCCAGCAGTTCCCGCTGCCAGATCGCGTAGTCGGCGTACTGCACCGGCAGCGGTGTCCACTCCGGCTCCCGGCCCGCACACCGCGCCGCGTACGCCGCCGTCACGTCCCGCGCCAGCGGTCCCTTCGACCAGCCGTCGCTGGCGATGTGATGGACCACCAGCACCAGCACGTGCTCGTCCGGCCCCACCGCGAAGAGCCATGCCCTGACCGGCACCTCGATCGAGAAATCGAAGGCGTACCCGCTCGCCTCGGCCACCGCGTCCGGCAGTCCCTCGGCAGTGACGTCGGCGGACGTCACCTCCCATGACAGCTCGTCGAGGCCGATCACCCGCTGGTACGGCTCGCCGTCGGCGACCGGGAACGTCGTCCGCAGCACCTCGTGGCGTCCCAGCACGTCGCGCAACGCGTCCTCAAGCGCCTTGCGGTTGAGATCACCGGTCAGGCGCACCACGACGGGGCTGTTGTAGGTCGCGCTCGGGCCTTCAAGCTGTGCGAGGAACCACAACCGCCGCTGCGCGAACGACAGGGGTATCCATTCCGGACGAGCCACCGGAACCAGTGGCGCCCGTGCGTGATCGGCCTCGGCCAGGAACGCCGCCAGGCTCGCCACCGTCGGGATCTCGAACAACATCCGCAGCGGGACCTCGACCCCGAAGACCGTGCGCACCCGGCTGACCAGGCGGGTGGCCATCAGTGAGTGTCCACCCAGGCGGAAGAAGTCGTCATCGACGCCGACCGTCGGCAGACCCAGCACATCGGCGAACACCTGGCACAGGATCTCCTCCCGCACCGAAACCGGCGCCCGACCGCCACCGGTGCCCACCACATGCTCAGGAACGGGCAACGCCCCACGGTCCAGCTTCCCGTTGGTCGTCAGCGGCAACTCCTCCAGCACCACGACCGCCGACGGCACCATGTACTGCGGCAGCCGCT
>NZ_BAAATD010000024.1:0-70468 GCF_039533225.1 Actinomadura fulvescens
TAGGGTGGCCACGAGGCCTCCGGTATCGGGTTTTTCTTGGTCGTTAAACCACCTACCGGAGGCCTCACACGTTAACGATCAAGACACGCCGGACCACCCCGAACCAGACTTCGAAACAGGCCCTAGGTCGGGCAGGGCGCGCACAGGTCGACACCGGCAGGTTCGGCTGTGCTGCGCGGTTGCTCAGTTTCCCCGACATTCGAGGGTTTCCGGCCGCTATGACCCCGCGGCACACCGGCCCTGGCGAAGCGGAATCAACGGATCTCGACAGCAGACGAACCGCACGCGGCCTCACCATCCGCCCTCACCGGCCACCACTAATGCCCAACAGCACTGGACGTACCATGCGCACCACCACACTTGCTCGCCTGACCACCGTGGTCGCCGCCGCAGCCGTGGCTCTTGCGGCCGCCCCGGCCGTCGCCCGCGCCGACCCCGACAGCCGCGCAAACTCCGACAACAGTCCCGGCGCTGTCGCCGGCAACGCCATCGCGGTGCCCGCCAACGTGGTGGCCAACGTCTGCGCTGTCGCCGATGTCGTGAAGGTGCTGGCGCTGGACACCAGCGCGTGCACCGACACCACAGACCAGCTCGAGGAGACCAGCGATTCCGCCGCCGACTACGTCGAGCACACCCTCAAATAGCAGGCATCGCCGGACCCCAGCCCACATTTCAGCGTCACCGACATCCCGAACCGCCGCTCACCAGCACGCCGCGCGGCGAGGCCGGGCGAGACGCCGGGCCATCTGCACGACGGCCGCCTCAGGCGCAGGTAGCCGGCATGCGGTACGGCTATTTGAGGTTGTGTTCGACGAACCCGCTGGCGGCCTCGCCGGTCTCCTCAACGTCGTCAGCGGTCTCCTTGCAGAGCCCGTTGGCGTTCACGGCATCGAAGGAGAGCAGGTCGACCACGTCGGGGATGTCTGAGGCGATGTTGTTGCCACAGACGTTCACAGGCACGTGGGTGACTGTTTGGATGGCGTTGCCGGCGACCGCGCCGAGGCTGTCGTCGTCGGCGTGGGCGGCGGTGGTCAGTGCGGCCAGCAGGGCCAGGCCGACGGCGACCGCGATCAGGGCGGCGGCCAGGCGGACGAGGGCGGTAGGCATGACTCTCCGGCGGTAACAGACGCAAGGTGCGGATGCTGCTTTCCAGGCGCGTCCAAGGCGACATGATCGTGGTGTCGCGTCGCGGCCAATGTGCAGGCCGGCCCGTGGGCGGGTCGCGGTCAATGCGGTCATTTCAGGAGGCCGACGGCCGCCTCCGCGCTTTCCCCAACGTCATCTGCGGTCTCCCTGCAGGTGTTCGCCTTGAGGAGGATGGGGTCAGCCAGCCTTTGTGGGAGCATGACGAGAGGGCTGCGTGTGCAGACGTCCTTGACCACGTTGGTAGGCACGGCGACGGCTTTGCGGGCGACCTTGTAGACATCGGTTCCGGCGACGGCAGGGGTTGGCGCAGTAGCCATGCTCGCAGCGGCCACGGCGGCTGCGGTAGCGATTGTCACGATGGTGATCTGCCGGGCGAGTGTGGCGGCGGGCATGGGCTTTCCCCAGATTCGGGTACAGGAGGCCGCAAAAGGCCGGTTGCGCCGGATGGTCAAAAGCGCAGGGTGCTGAGGATGCCGCCGAGGGTGGAGGACTTGTCGGTGTCGGTCTTGACCAGTTTCTGGCCGAGCATGACGGCGGCGCCGCACGTGCTGCCGTGCACTTCGGCGCCGGGCGACAGCAGCACGGTGTGGCCGCATTCGGCGGTGGGCGTGGATTCGGGGTCGTTGTCGGCGCGCGCGCTGCCCGCGGCCGCGGCGGTGACGGCGAACGCCGCCATGGTGAGCACGGCGGTGAACACGGACTTGACCATGACGCGGTGACCTTCCGGCAGCGGCCGCGGGCGGACCGTGAGGAGATCGGACGATGATGATCAACCAATCTAACGATCGGCGCCCGCAAGATCACTGATGGTGATCAGCGTGTTGGGTCTCGAAGCCGAGTTGCGCCTGCCCTTTGCGCGTGGCCACGGTCGCGGGTGGGCGGTCGAGTCCGATCAACGGAGCCGGTCGTATGCGAGATCTAGCCGAGCTCGCGTTCGAGGTAGCGGCTGGCGGCCTCACCGGTGTCGTCGAGGTCGTCAGCGGTGGCGCAGACGGCGCCGGCCGCGAAATTGAGCGCGCTGACGACGTCGATGGTGTTACCGCAGACGTTCGCAGGTAGCCGGGTGGGTACTTGGACGAGGTTGCCGGCGACGGTGCCGGGGCCGTCGGCGCGGGCGGCCCTGGCCGGAGCGGCCGGCAGCGCCAGGCCGACGGCGGCCGCGATCAGGGTGGTGGCCAGGCGCGTTCGGGCGGCGAGTCGACGGTGGCGCACGGCGGCGTCAGCGGCTGTGCGAGTCACGGGCGTAGGCGCGGTGGTGGGCATGGCGTGGTTCTCCAGGTGCGGGCGGACCTCAGGAGACAGACAATGATGATCAACCAATCTAACGACCGGCATCAACTAAATCACTGACGGTGATCAGCGGAGGTCGTGGCATCGCGCTCCAGAACGGCGGCAGTGCGCACTCTTGGTGGCGCTACCGGCTTCGGAGTGCTATCGCTGCGAGCACCGTTGCGTGGCACCTGGAAGCCCGCCTGGCTTTGCCGGTGCGAAGTTCTCACCGGCATAGCCACCCGCCGCCGGCACTAGCCCTTGACGTGCCTGCCGCTTATGCGTGGTCACGGTCAAGGTGGGCGGGCGAGCCTGACCAACGGGGCCGGTCGCGCGCAGCGGCTAACGGAGCTCGCGCTCGAGGAGGCGGCTGGCGGCCTTACCAGTGTCGTCGATGCCATCAGCGACGGGGAGTTCACCGATGCCGGTGGGGGAGAAGAGGCGAGGTACGCCGGTGGGTAGTTGGACGAGATTGCCGGCGACGGTACCGAGGCCGTCGGCACGGGCGGCGGTGGCCGGACCGGCCGGCAGCGCCAGGCCGATGCTGGCCGCGATCAGGGTGGCGGTCAGGCGTGGCCGGGTGACGGGGCGGCGGTGGCGGACCAACGCGCAGGCGGCTGTGGGGGTCACGGGCGTGGGCATGATCCCGCGGGTGCGGCGCGGCGGCGTACGCGAGGTGAGTCGTAGGGACGTGACCATGCGCGGTGACCTTCCAGAGCGGCCCGGCAGAGCGCGGAAACAAGAAGATCACACTAACAACGAGCCCAGCAGAGATCACTAACGGTGATCGGGGTGTCGCGGCGCCGGAAGGCCGCAGGCACACCGATCCGCTGGCACTGCCCGCCGCCCGCTGACGTCGGCGTCGCCCCGGGTCGAACGCCGCGCGAGGCAACGCTGTCCTGCCGGCCGGTCACCCCTGATCGCAGCCGCGACACCCGACCTGGGAGATCATCAGAAGACACAGCGGGCGGTCAGGCTGGTGAAGGCGCCGGAGGGCAATTTCCGCAGGTCAGCGGCGCGCGCAAGTTTCGTACAGACCCCAGAAGGCAATTCAGTGAACGCACAGAACTCTCAGTGATCGGAGCCGTTGATGCACACCACGCGTACCCTGCTGGTGGCGCTGGCCGCCACCGCAGTGACCCTGACCGCTCTCGCCGCGCCGGCCCACGCCGACACCGGGCAACTGCTCAACAGCGTCCTCAGTCTCCCGGTGGCCCTGACCAAGTCCATCGGGCTCTGACCGACTCTGGCGTCGTGGAGCACGACACGCTGACACGCGATGCCGCCGGTCGTGTGCTCGCGTGCGGTCGCTTCGGGCGCCTGAGGAGATCAACGCCTCATCGCGTCGCCGCGGCCCAGCATGGGGCTTCCCGATGCGCAGCAGCGTTGGTGAACCGGACGAGCAGCGAGGGACCATCGCTGGCCAACGCCGCGAAGACCACCCCTCCTCATCCGGGCGTCGGTGCAGTCAGCAGCTGAAGTTCGGGTCGGGTGTAGGCAGCAACTCAGAATGGGTCGGTCGGCTCGATGCCGACCCGGGCGCCGTACACGACCCGCGTCGTCGCGTGAGCCAGGTGGGCCAAATGCTCGAAGGTTCCCTTCCACATAGCCGCGAGCGATGATGGCGGTCAGCGCGGTGTCGCCGGTCGCCTCGGCCACCCGGGCCATCCATGCGGTCTCGCGGGTGGGCAGCGGGGTGGTGAAGATCCACCGTGCTCGGCGATCAACTCGGCCAGCGTCTGGACCGGCCGATCGGGCGGGCGATGCCGGGCAACGTGCGGATGCGTTTGCGGCGAGTACACCTACGCGTAGGCCGTCAGCTTCACACCAGCCACTTCATACCAAGGCACCGCACGACCGCAATCGAAACCGCAGCTGGGCGCCGCCGCTGCTGTTGCGCCGCACCCGGTGCGGACCCGGAACCAGGTCCCATTGGGCGGGGTCGGCAGGGGTGAAGCGCACCGAGTCGCCGTCGGGCCGGGCTCCGATCACCCGATAGGTGCCTTCGATCACCAGCATCGGCATGACTGCCTCCCCCGTAGCCCCCGGTCTCGACCTGAGTGTCGGTCCGCAATCACGCGATCACTCTTGGGTGGTGTTCGCTCAGCGTACGGCTGCGCCCGGCCCCGGGCCACGCGGTCGGCATGTCCGGATTTGGCCCTGGCCGGCGCAGCATGTCGTGGGCGTGGCCAGGTGCACAGTGACGTGCCGCCCCGTTGCTCTTCTTTCCGTGGTCTGCGGCGGGACGCATCACCTCCGCCGGCACCTGCATCACCGCGGCGAACACCAAGGCCAAAAAGAACATCACCCTCAACGACTGGCAGATCGATCTGTCCACCGGCTCGGTGACGGCGACACTGAACAACCAAGACCCACTCAAGCTGGGCACCTTCGACCGCGTCCCGTTCAACGACAAAACCGTCGACGCCAAGCATCACCGCTTCGGCTTCGCAGGGGCGGTCACCATGACCAGCGCGGCGCGGCCAAGCTCAACACCCTGTGCGGCACGACCGCCTTCACCGCCAGCCATCTGCTGGACATCGACGCAGACGCTACCTACCAAGATCCCGACAACGTCACCGGCAACCTCGACAACAAGCAATGGAAGGGGCTGCTCGGGCTGAACGTCATGGGAATCCTCTAGAGGTACCAGGGAGTCCAGCAGTCATCAGCGGCAGACGCCAGCACAGGCGCTCCACCACGCCGCCCACGCGTGCCGGACGCCGCCGAATGGTGATCTTGGCCAGGAACGGCTGACGTTCTCGTGAGTTTCGTTGACCTGCAAGGCTATTTCTCGTCCCGGGTCGGCGCAGCCGGGTTCCCGGGCCCGGGTGGGAGACTGCCAACACCGCAGGGGCGGCAAGCACCCCTTGCCTGATCGCCCTGCGACCGCCTCCCGGGCTGCGCCAGGTCCACCTTGGCGCAGCCCGGGCTCGGCCACATGGAGCACCGGCCGGTCGTTGGCGTCAGTCCGGCGCGGCCATGGCGAGTTGCTCAAGGCCACGGCGACCTCACCTTCACGGGATATCACGGTCCGAACTTGCATGACTACTGTCAGTCAGCGACGTGTGAGGTCGAGGGCAGGCGCGGAGGCGGGCAGTTCCGCTGGCCGCGGCTTGGCTACGGGCCTCTCCCCATGAGGCGGTGGAGGCGCCGCCAGTAGGAGGTTCACACCATGACAGACAACGCGATCACCATGCCGGTGCTGGCCGCTCCGGTCGAGCGTGTCATCACCGGCGCTGCCGTCGCCGACGCCGCTGGCGTCGAGCAGTGCGCGGATGGCTACCGCTGGGCCCCGTTCGCGGACGACGGCGACGAGTAGCCGATCCCCGGGGGTGAGCGCCTGCGCCTGGCGGGCGCTCACCTCCCTCGGCAAGCCGAGGCAAGACGCTCCAGCTACCTGCGGGAAGGCGTGTGATGGGCGAGGTCGCGGCGATCGCGGGCATGGCCCGGTTGTGGCGGCTGACCACGGGCGATGACCGGATCGCGGTGGCCGTGGTGGACGGGCTGGTGGATGAGGCGCATCCGGTCTTCGCCGGGGCCAGGCTCACCCAGCTGCGCGAGGTGTGGCCGGGCGGTTCGGCGGTTGATCGGGCGGCCGCGCACGGCACCGCGGTGGCCAGTGTGCTGTTCGCCCGGCACGGCGCAGCCCGATCGGGCGTGGCTGGTGTGGCGGGGGTGGCGCCGGGGTGCCGGGCGATCAGCGTGCCGGTCTTCACCAGCGGGCGGCGCGCCGCCCAACTGGATCTGGCCCGCGCCATCGACCTGGCCTTGGACGCCGGCGCCCAGGTGATCAACATCAGCGGCGGGCAGCTCGCCGGCCCGGACGAGGCCGAGGACGCGCTGGCGCGTGCGGTCCGCCGCTGCCGTGAGGCCGGGGTGCTGGTGGTGGCCGCCGCCGGCAACGACGGCTGCCGGTGCGATCATGTGCCCGCCTCGCTGCCCGGCGTGCTGGCGGTCGGCGCCTGCGACGACGCCGGACGGCCGCTGTCGATGAGCAACTTCGGACCAGGCAGCCGGCATCAGGGCCTGCTCGCCCCCGGCCACGACATCCCGGTCGCGGTGCCGGGCGGCGCCGCCACGACGATGAGCGGCACCAGCCTGGCCGCTCCGATCGTGACCGGCGTCGCCGCGCTGCTGGCCAGCCTGCACCTGCGCCACGGGCGCAAGCCCGACCTGCTGGCGATCGGCGACCTGCTTCGCGCCACCGCCGACCCCTGCGACCCCTCCACCAGCCGACACACCGGCCACACCGACGACGGCCCCAACCAGAGCCAGGACACCGGCCGGGACACGGGCCAGGACACGGTCTGCGCGCGGTATCTGACCGGAACCCTCAACATCACGAAAGCGGTGACAGCTGTGACCAGCACGTCCTCTTCCGCCTCCATCACCTCGACGACCGCTGCCCCGGTCTCCCCGGTGGCGGATGCCGGCCGGCAGGCCGCGCTGGAGCCTGGACTGGTGCCCGCGGCGGGTGAGGCCGGGTGCGGCTGCGGCACCGAGCCCGCCGCGGCAGCAGCCACCCCGCCCGCTCCGGCTCCGCCAGCCCTCGTTCCGTCGGCCCCCGTGCCAGCTGCCGCGGCCGGCTGGCGGGAGGGTGGGGTGAGCCCGTCGGCCGGGCCGCAGCCTGCCGCGGCGCGGCGGTTGGTGTACGCGCTGGGCACGCTCGGGTATGACTTCGGCACCGAGGCCCGCCGCGACACCTTCAAGCAGCTCATGCCCCCGGTGGAGGTGGACGGCGTGGCGCTGCCGGGCAATCCCTACGATGCGCGGCAGATGGTGGACTACCTGCGCGAGCACCCCTCGGAGGCTACGCCGCTGATCTGGACGCTGAACCTGGACCTGACCCCGATCTATGCGATCGAGCCGGTCGGCGGGTACGGGCCCGGGGTGTACGAGCGGCTGACGGCGTTCCTGGACCGCCAGCTCAAGGCCGACGACGACACCGACTTCGTCGACCGCATCTCAGTGCCCGGCACCCTACCGGGCCGCACCGCCAAGCTGTTCAACGGCCAGCACGTCCCGGTGATCGAGATCAACCTGACCCGCGGCCTGTACGGCTGGTCGGTCGCCAGCCTCGCGCACGCCGTCGCCGAATGCGACGTGCCCGCCCACAACAAGGCCGGCGCCGCGCCCGATCAGGACCGCCTGGAGGCCGCGGTCGCCGACTTCCTCCAGCGCATCTACTACGACCTGCGCAACTTCGGCGCCACCAGCCGCGACCGGGCCCTGAACTTCGCCGCCACCAACGCCGTGCAGGCCCGCCAGACCCTGGCCGAGGCCCTCGGCAAGGGCATGGCCCTGGGGGACATCGAAACCGAGAAGAGCCCCTACGGCCGGCCCGACAGCGACTGCTGGGACGTCAAACTGCGCTTCTTCGACCCCGACAACAGCAGGCGGGCCAAGCGCGTCTACCGCTTCACCATCGACGTCAAGGACGTGCTGCCGGTCACGCTCGGCCCCGTCCGCTCCTGGCCCGAAGCCTGACCCCGAAGGGAAGGAGAAACGCGCTCATGTCCCTGCTGCCGCCCCAGCCGCCGCCCGTACGCCGCGACCTGATGATCGCCCCGCACACCACCATCAGCCTGCAGCCGCGCACCCCCACCCACCTGAGCCGCGCACGCGACCGGCTGCTGTTCAACGCCAACATCAACGATCCCGCCGCCTACAACCCGCCCACCTACGAGCAGGCCAAACTGTCGGCCCGGTAACCCCGGCCCCGGCATTCCCAGGCCCCAGGAGCGCCCGCCCCATGCCCCACACCACCCCGACCACGCCGCCGGAGGAGGAGGCCGCCGCCCGGCATCAGGAGGACCCGGCCGGCCCCGGCCCCGCCGCGATACCCCACGCCCGCTACCCCGGCCAGGCGGTACCCGGCATCGACGCCCTATGGCAGCACACCCTCGGCCACCCCGACGTCATCATCGGCGTCGTCGACGGCCCACCCGACCTCACCCACCCCTGCCTGGACACCGCACACGTACAGACACGCGATCCGTGGTGGCTGCCCCCCACCCCAGCCGACGACCAGGCAGCCCAGCACGGCACCTTCACCGCCAGCGTGCTGACCGGCCGACACGGCAGCGTCCTGCCCGGCCTGGCCCCCCACTGCCGCGCAGTGTTCGTCACCGACCCGGCCGACGAAGACAACCCGCCCGACCCCCTGTCGGCCGCCCACGCCATCGAAGAACTGGTCGAGGCCGGCGCCGCCGTCATCCAGTACACGCCGGCCCACCACACCGCCTCCGACGACGCCCACCCCCTGCTCAAACGCGCCATCACCCACGCCCTGCAAGCAGGCGTGCTCATCACCGCACCCGCCGGCAACGACTACGGCGCCTGCGCCATCGCCCCCGCCCTGCTGCCCGGCGTGCTCGCCGTCGGCGCGCACCGCGCCGACGGCGCCATGTTCTACTTCAGCAACCACGGCCCCGCCTACACCGGCCACGGCTTGGTCACCCTCGGCGAAGCGGTGCTCGGCGCCACCCCCGGCGACGGCGGCATCAAACCCCGCAAGGGCACCTGCACCGCCGTCGCCCTGACCACCGGCATCGCCGCACTACTGATCAGCCTGCAACACCACTTCGGCCAGCACCCCGACCCGCTCGCCATCGGCGACGCGCTACTGGCCACCGCCCGCCCCTGCACCCGCGACCAGGCCCACGGCCGGCCCGAACGCTGCCTGAACGGCTACCTCGACCTGCCCGCCGCCACCGCACACCTGTTCCACGCCCTTGCGCCCCTCCAGCCCGCACCCGGACCGGCAGCACAGCCCTAACCGCAACCCCACGGGCCGGCGCTCGGGGTCGCGCCGCTGCACGCCTGCGCCGTCAAACGGTGCCCCACCGTGGCCAGGAACCGGCGCCGCTCCGCCCGCAACACCGACAGATCCAGCCGATGCGCGTCCATCCCGCGCAGGAACTCCAGCTTGGCGATCTCGGCCTTCACCGCCGTCGGCGAGGCCTCCACCGGGCCCTTGCCCAACCACCGCAGCCGGGGCATCCCCCGATCGCCGCGTCCACCACCAGCAGCCCGTCCGGCCCGGCGCGGCGCTCATCGGTGAACTCGCGGGCCAGCCGGTCGAAGGTCTCCCGCCGCGCCACCTCACGGGCGTGCGCGACCCGCCTCACCACCGACACCGGACCTGGCCGGATCACCTTCGCCGAGATCAGGTACTCGCACGCCAGCCGGAACAGCAACGCCGGGGAGTCGTGCTGCCACCACCAAGGCTCCGAGCTCCTCAGGTCCCGACGGCGTTCTACCCGTTCGGGCGCTGCCGGGCGTTGCGGGCTTTCAGCTCGGCCAGCTCGGGGCACAGCGGCTCACCGCGGCCCGCGCGAGCGGCGACAATCTCCATGCGGCGGCTGGCCAGCAGGTACACCGGATGGTTCCCGGCATCCGGGCCGTGCTGGAAGGCCTCCCAGTCGACCGGGCGGCCGGACGCCCGCCAGATCGCGGCCGCCAGCGGCAGTTCGGTGTCGGTGGCGAGATCGAGCTTGTCGTTGTTCGACACCTTCACCGCGGCTTCCCACGCCAGCTGGTCGATGCGGGCGTCGGCGCGAGGGTCGGGGCCGGGCTGCAACGTGCCGTCGTCGTTGATCCCCGGGTCGCCCTGCGGTGAGGGCGGCTCGCTCGGCTGAGCGCCGGGGTCCTGCGCTGCGGTGAGGGCGGCCTCGGTCTTTTCGGTGGCGGCGTCGAGTTCGGCCTGCATCTCCATCATCGAGTGCAGCGTGCCGCGCATCATCATCACGCCGCCGAACAGCGCCAGCTCGGGCTTGCGCAGCTGACCGGCGGCCAAGGCATCCATGAGGTCGGCGTCGATGCTGGCCTGCAGCCGGACGGCGGCCTCGTACACCACCTCCCTCGCGCCGTCCTGGAGTGCGGCGTCCAGCTCGACCAGTGCCGGCGCGAAGTCCTCGGTCGCCTCAAGCCGATCAGGTTCAGCCTCCGGCGCGTCGCGCAGAACCGCCTTGCACGCGCTGGACAGGTCGTCCCAGAGCTGATGCATCTTGAGGATGGCGGTCCGCTGCGGCTCGGGAATGTCGGTCAGGACCTCGTCACGGTCGGGCCAGGGCCGCGGATCGTCGGGTTCTGGGGGCGGAGTCGTGCCGAGCGTTGTGAACTGCCCGGCGCCCAGGTGTCCGATCGCGGCGCGCAGTTCGTCGTAGCGGGCCCAGTCGCGCGCCACCTTCGTGTCGCGTAGCGTCCAGCCGAGCCCCGAGTTGTAGTGCGCCGTCGCGGTGGCGACGAGTTCGTCCAGGTTCTGCCCGTACAGCGCAGGCACCACCACGACGTGGCGGCCGGTTCCCTCGCGCGCGGCCTCGGCGGCGCGGAGCTTCAGAGCGTCTCTCTCGCGGTCACGGATGCCGGGCTTAGTCGGGTCGTCGCCGCCTTCGATGGGCAGATCAAGGACGTAGAAGCCGGGCCGGTCGTCCAACAGGTGCGCGGTGACACCGAAGTCGGCGGCGGGCAGCGCGGTGACGAGCTGCTCGGCCACCTGGCTCGGCCACCTGGCGGTTGTCGTCGCCATCACCGAGCTTGATCGCGGCGGTGACGCGCAGGAGGTATGTGGCCATCACACGCCGCCGAACGGCTCGGCCAGGCCGTCGCCGAGGGACTCGCGGCAGTTCGCGGTCTGGTCCTCGCTGTCCATGCGCGCTCCCCAATTTGGGCCGGTTTCGAAGGGATCCCCAGCCTAGTCAGCCCCCGGCCGGCGCCTGGGACGAATCACGCAGGCCCGGCCGCCTCGCCACCCGCCCAGCCTCATCCTCCCTTGAGCGGTCAGCACAGCGTCGCCGGGCTCATGTACCGGACCTGCCGTCATGGCTGGCGTATCGTCGTCGGTCACGACCGGTTCGGTACACCATGATCGGGGGCCGGATGCCTGACGAGCCAGGCCACAGCCGCCAGCACGCCAGCGCGGCGTTGTCCGAAGGGCTGTCCGAGCCGTCGACGAACCGGCGGCACGCGGCACAGGCGCAGAACCGGTCACCCGACAGCCAACTCCCGCCCGGCGCGGCAATCTCGAACTCGGTGACCGGGTAGTAGACGACCGGATCCGGCGCTGCGCAAAAGTCGCACAGCAGTGTGCCCTTGGGAGCCAGGCTGATCCCGAACGGCTCCATCTCGCGGCCACGCGCGATCGCCTTGGCTCGCGCGGTATCGGCCGCAGCGAGCAGCTCGGCCACCCTGCCCAGCTCCGCGCCACCTTCGGCGCGGGCGTAGTCCAGCAGCCGCCTGGCCTCGTCCTGGTCGCCATCGCGGCGCGCCGCGAACACCCGTTGCAGGACCGAGTTCAGCCAGGGGCCGTCGCTCGGGTCCACCTCGATGCGGTCGGTCATCACGCCACTATCCCGCAAGCTCCGTGCAGGATGCGCCGAGCCGGTCGTCAAGACCGACGGCTGTGCACCCCGCGCCGCAGAGAGGGCAGAATGCCGTCACTGTCGCGTCTTGTGCCCGTTGGCGCGACAGCGGTGGCGAGATGAACCGCCGCTCCTACGTGCTGCTGGGGCGCTATCTGAGGTTCGGCTTGGGCTACCACCTGCTCGTCCCGGTGATGAGCGCCGTCGTCCTGGTCCTCTACCTGGCGTTCGGCGAGGGGTTGGACCTGGCCTTCCTGGTGACGCTCGTCGTCCTCTACAGCCCCATGTTCCTGCATTCCATCTTCAACTGGAGCCTTCCCCTCTATCGACTCCAACGCGAACGCCCAGGCCATGCCGTTTATCTCGGCACCGATTCTGGAGTTCTCACAGCCTCTCCAAGGCCGTGCGACGACCGGGACATGATCCCGGGATCACGGAATCCCGGGACTGCGCAGTCCCGGGATTCCGCACGCCTCATCGCTGCTCACGGCCGGATCGGGTACCGGGCCGGCAGGGTGCGCGGCGCGTCCGGTGTGGTGACGGCCTGGCCCTGGCCGCCGCCGCGCCCGGACTGCACAGCGCCGACTCGCTCGCCTGGTCGGTCGACGGGCTTCAGTGGCGGGCTGTCTTCGATCCGCTCATCCAGGGGTTCAGGAGTTCCCAGAAGGTTCCGAGGGGGGAGCGAACGAGCTGCACAGATCGAAGGCGATGTTGCTGATGAGGGTGCAGAGCTCTCCTCCGGGCGGGGCCGGCTGGGCGGGACCCGCCGCGGCGGCGTGCGCGTGCGCGGGGATCGTGGCGGCGGCGACGGTAGCGCCGACCAGTGTGGCCAAGGCAAGCAGGCGGGACAGGGTACGCATCATGGCCCGGTTCCTACCCCTGCCATGGGCGGTCCGGTGCAGCGCGCGAAGCTCCTCTCACCGCCGGTACCACTTCTGTTACCGCACTCACTCAGGCATCCACGACTTCCGGTCGGCGACGGCGGCAAGGGCGGCAACGGCGGCGGCACCTCGGCGGGCTCCTCGGCGCCAAGCTCGGCGGCGTGGACCTGCTCCGGGTGATGGGGCCGGCGCCGGGGCGGCCGATGCAGCGCGCCCGACAACAGGTGTGGCTGTGGCACTACGGCAACGGCGCGGGCTGGCGGATGGGCCTGAACGATCCGCGCTGACCCGGGTTGTGGCGGGGCTCAGGCGGCGGGGTTGCCGGCGTTCTCGGGCCAGTCGCACACCAGCAGGATCGGGTTGAAGTGCAGGTTTGCGGGACAGCGCTTCAGGTAGGCGATGCCGTGGTCGCAGTGGTAGAAGCTGTGCGGATCGTCGGGGTTGGCGAACAGGCCTTGAACCCGCGGGCACGGAGACGCCGGTCCCGCCGCGGCGGCAGATGCGGCGGTGTGCGCCAGGACCGGCCCGGCGAGCAGGGTGGTGAGGACCACCCCCACCTTCCACTTAGTGTAGTTGGACATATACTCAGCGTATAAGGTGCATTGGTCGGTGAAAACCCCCGCCCCCGGGGCTCATCGAGGCCGGTCGCCGGTTACTGGCCGGTAATGGCACAGATTCCGTGCACTGTGCGGCTCGGGGTTGGCGTCCACCGCGACCCGGCCCGGCGGTTTGCAGCAGCCGAAGGTGGCCGGCAAGACAATTGATTACTCAGAGTCGTCGAATAGATACTTTGCGTTGTTGCGGTGGTGTGTGCCGCCGTGTCACCCCCAAGGGAGCTGATGCCTGGTGTCTCGTCGTCTTCTGCTGATCGGCGCCGCCGCGGCCCTGCTCGTGCCGGCCGTACCCGCCCACGCCCAGACCGCCTCCCAGACCACCACCCCAGCTCAGACGCGGCGGTCCGAGACGTGCACCGGCAGCCAGGACAGCCGGGGCACCGAGGGCAGGAGCGCGGTGTGGAACATGTGCCTGCAAAGCGAAGGCTCACACGCCCGCCTCGACGTCGAGTGCTGGGGCGGAGCGGTCCTGTGGGACCGCACCCGATGCAGAGCCAAGGGCGACTTCGAGATTCGCAAGAACAACGAGGTCATCAAGGCCGGCAGCTACGACAGCACCAGCGACGCCGATGGCTACCTGCGCCTGGTCGACCGGTTCGCCTTCAACTGCCAGGGCGCCGGCGACTACACCTTCGCCATCAACGGGTACTTCACCTTCACCGCTGGCGGGCATGTCCGCATGCCCCAAGAGCGCAGCACGGTCACCACCCACATGTGCTGACCCCGCCACCAACCCCGTCCCCCGACCGTCCACCGTCGATGGCTCAGCGGTGCCGGTCTGGGGGCCGGTCAGGGGGGTGCCGCCTAAAGGTGGATGGCAGGGCAGCGTCAGCGCCCCGGCCACCTACACTCAGGTCGTCATCGCGACCGGAACCCGCCTGGTGTTCGTCGCAGGGCAGGAACCTGAGGATCGGAATGGCGATCTGGTCGGCCGGGGTGACTTGGCGGCCCAGGCGCACCAGGTGTTCGCCAACGTTGGCCGGGCGCTGGCCGCGGCGGGCGCCCGGCCCGAACAGGTCACCAAGCTCATCATCTACGTGGTCGGACACAGGCGGGAGTACCTGCCGGTGATCGAGAAGGCGAGGGTGGTGCTGTTCGGAGACCATAAGCCGGCCGATGCACTGATCGGCATCCAGACACTGTCCGATCCCGAATACCTCATCGAGGTTGAAGCGATCGCGGTTATCGACGACTAGCACCACGCAGGAAATGCCCGGTTGGCCAGGGAACCATGGAAGCTGGCACGCCACCTTTTGGTGCGGAGAAGGACCTGTTCACGGCGTCCAGTTCCGAGACTGGCCAACGGTACAGCTCGATGAGGGCGACTCGCTCTGGCAAGGGAGTTCAGGCCCACCGCTGGAGTTTCCCGTCCGACCAGCCCACCCGGCTGGTCTTCGTGACGGCTCAACATCGCAAACAAACGGGTCGTAGCGCGGCACCACAGGAGCATCCCACGAAGTGGCCAAGCGGCAGCTCTTCGATAGATCAAGTGGCGGGCCTGGACCGGTGCGCCATGGCGGGGCGTGCGATGGCGCTGATGGGCGGCCGAGTGGGATGGAGAACGCGTCGCTGAGCTCGCACCTGCTCGGCGCGGTCATCCCTGCCAGGCCAGGCCGTAGGCCAGAAACCGTAGCGGGCTCTCGCGGCAGGGCGGCGACCATCTCGTCGAGCAGCATCTGCTCACTGGGGCAGCCAGTACATCTCAGTTGACCGACAGCGAGTAGCGGCGCTTTTCCTGCCCCTGGGCGCCGAGGCGATCGTAGAACCTGATGGCGCCTTCGTTCCATGCAGGAGTCTGCCACTGCACTTGGTCGAGGCCCAGCGCGCGTGCCTCCGCCAGCACCGCCTCTACGAGCATCGGGCCCAGCCGTAGTCCACGGTAGCCGTCACGCAGGAACAGGCAGTCCATGTGGAGATATTCAGCACCGCTCCACGTGGCCAGCTCGGATGCGCATGAGGCGTATCCGACGATCTCGCCGTCCGCCGACTCGGCGACGAAGCAGCGCAAGCGCGCAGCCGTCGGCCCGAACAGCAGTTTCTTCAACCGCTGGGCAAGATCCGCGGGCGGTGGCGGTGCCTTCTCGTAGGCGGCATGCTCGGCTGCCAGAAGGGCGACGTGCGGTAGATCGGCAGGGCGTGCATGCCGTACCCGGGTCGGAAGGCCCGTCATCGCACTTGGCCTTCCAATAGGTCATCGCGCCAAACCGCCAGCCGTTCTTCGAGCGAGCCGTCTCCGTCCAGCACGTGCCGGCTGAAGGCGTCCCGCTCGTGGGCCAACACCGCGGCCTCCCAGACGCAGGGGGCCAGGCCCGACCGGCCGGGCCTCAACCCGCCGACGTCACCGGCCGGCCCGGTGAAGATCGCGAGATCGGACATGTAGCCCTCGGTCCAGGTGTGCACGAGCACGTAGTCGCCGTCGCCACCGGCGTGCACCAGCAGCACCGACAATCCCAACGAACCCCGCAGGTATGCCGATGCCAGGTAGTCGCACGCGATTCGCAGCGCCGCCTGCCCTTCCTGGCTGGTCACGACCCGGCCGGGAGCCTCGATCGCGTACGACTTGACCAGATGCCCGGCGGCCTGGGACATGCCGAGCGAGCGCACGGTCCGCCCGTGGTGTCCCTCGGCAAGCGCACGCAAAGCGTCCAGATTCCCAAGGGGCAGAGACTGCGCGCAGGTGGCCGCATCGTCAATGATCACGCGGCAATGATCGCATCACCTTTGCCAGCTCCGCCCCTGCCCTGCCCGTGGCCCCCTGGCAAACGCTCACCGCACGAGGCCGTTCCCCCATGGAAATCCCGGGAACGGCCTAGTGTCCGGCCTGCCGGACTGCAACAACCTTGATCTAATGGCTGGGGAGACCAGCTGGTACATGCGCTTATAGCTGATCACTGCGGCGATGCCGGCCAGCGCGATGACGCTGGCTGTGGAGGCCCACCGGATAACTCGCTCTGCGGAGGAAGGCTTGGCGTTCACCATGGCCGCTCAGCCCTCCGGCCTCTCGACAAGGGCGTCGGCGTCGATGGAGACGTGCCCGAGTGGGATGACCACCGTGGGAGATTGGTTCAAATCCCCCACGGACCACAAACCATTTCCCACGCGGTGCGGGTATCGAGGTGAGCCTCGGCCCGCACTGTTTGTTTTCCGGGGTGGCAGGTCAGGCGCAGGCCGAGTTTGGTGTACAGATCGGCCTTGCGAGCAGGGTCGGCGGTGGCGATGGCTTGGGCGTGGTCGCCGAGCTGGTCGACCAGGCCGGTGTCTCCGCGATGCCGGGATCCTGGACGCCACGGCGGAACTCGTCGTCGGCATGGCCGCCCGGGCCGGCCGCACTGACTCCTCACTCTTCTCGTCGGGTCATCCGGACTCGGAGCGCGGGATCACGGGCAGGAGCAGGTGAGAGTCATACCGTCCGCCGGAATGGACGGTGACGAGCGCCGAACCTGTCTCTGTGTTGTTGACGTGGGTGCAGGGACCGCAGCCGTCCGTCGGGTACGGGAGGCGTTCGTTGAGCGGGTGGGGCTCGCCGCCGTACTCGTAGTCGGTGCTCCGCACGGTGAGCGCGATCCGGTGGCCGGGTGGCACCACGACGCAGGTCGGCCAGATCTCGATGTCCAGCTCGTACACCTCGCCGGGGTTGAGCGGGAGGACCCGGCGGTGCCGGTGGTACGGGCGGTGGGGAAGGCTGCGCTCCTCGTCCAGTTCCCGGTGCGACGCGCGCAGCCATCCCTGCCCGATGGGGGTGTTCGCATCGAGGGCGCCGCGGAACACGACCTCGGATCCGTCCGGCCGGAACACCCGGACGATGGTGAACAAGTCGGCGTCGCTGGTCGAGGAGCTGACGAACAACTTCGCGGCGATCGGCCCGGTGATCTCGACCTCGCGATCGAGCGGTGGCGTCCAGAAGGTGACGTCACCGCCGGTCGCCTCGTAGCTCACACCGTGCTCGCCGGAGGCCGGGCCGTCCTCCTCGGCTCGCTCCGCGACCTTCGCCCCGCCTTCCACGAGGCCGCTGCCACGGGTGTCGAGGTGGAACGGCGTCCACTTCGTTCGAGCCAGCGGCCACTCGTTCTCGAAGCGTTCGGTGACGATGCCGTCCGCATGCCTGACCTGCATGCGGACCCTCGGCTCGGCCTCCCAGCCGGTGTCCTCGCCTTTGAGGAAATGCCCGAAGAAGCGCTTCTGCAGCGACAGCCCGTAGTCGTTGTAGAACATCGTCCAGTGCTCAAGGCCGTGCACCTCCAGCCATTTCTGCTCGGAGGCGGCCTGGGTGAATCCCTCGAAGTTGCCCCGTGAATGCAGTCCCTGGCCGCCCCAGTTCGCCGCGGAGAGGAACGGAACGGTGATCTTGGACCAGTCCGCGGACCGTTCGCGATACCAGGTGTCGTCCAGGGGACGCCTCTGCATCTCCGCGATGACGTCGGTGCGCGCGGCGGCGAGCTCCTCTTCGGTCAGGGTGACGGGGCCGGCGGCAGAGTCCCCGGTGTTCGGGTCGGTGAAAGACCGTTCTCCGTTTCCGTACTGAACGGGGAGCACCTCGCCGGGGTACCAGAACCGGCTGAATTCCGAGGGGATGCCCCCGTGGTAGCCGGCGTCCCGGTAGAAGTCGGCGACGCCCTCCCAAGGGATCATCGCGGTCAGGTGCGGCGGCTGGAGGCCTGCCACCAGCCAGGCGTTGATGGCGTAGTAGGAGATGCCGCAGAGCCCGACCCGGCCCGTGCTCCAAGGCTGTGCGGCGGCCCATTCGACGCAGTCGTACAGGTCGCGGGTCTCGCGCGGCGACAGCACGTCCAGGAACCCGGGCGACCAGCCGCTTCCCCGCGAGTCCACCCGCACGACCGCGTACCCGTCGGGTACCCACCGTTCCGGGTCGACGACCTCCCAGGCCTGGTACCGGCCCGACGAGTCCCGGGTGATCTCCGGGAACTCGGTGACCATGGCGTCCCACTGGACCGGATAGGCGTCCTGGAACGGCGAGCCCTTGGCGTAGGGGCCATGGCTGAGGACCACCGGGTGGCGGCCCTCGCCGTCCGGCCGGTAGACGTCCGCGCGGAGCACCGCACCGTCGTCCATCCGGATCGGCACCTGCCGGTCGATGCGCATCCCATCACGTGCCTCGCTACGGGCGGGGTCCTCGCCGTGCGCCCGGTGGTCGCTATCGTGTTCCACTCCGGTCTCCCTCTGCGCCAGGCCGACCCCGAACGGATCCGCTATAGCGGATTTAAGTCCTCTATAGTGGAGGCTGTCAATCATGGACGTCTTCTCGACCGGGCTCCAGGTCGACGCGCTCGGCCCGCGCATCCGCGGCGCGCGGCAGGCCGCCGGCCTGTCCCTGGACGATCTGGCGGCCCGCAGCGGGGTGAGCCGCAGCATGCTGTCCGACGTGGAACGGGGCGCGAAGCTGCCCTCGATCCTGGTGCTCGACCGGATCGCCAGCGGTCTCGGCGCGCCGATCGGACGGCTGCTCGGCCAGCGCGAGGCCGACCCGGTCGCCGTACTGCGCCGCGAGGACGTGCGGACGTCACGAGACGAGGACGGCTGGGAGTGGCGGCTGCTCTCGCCCCCGCTGGAGGATCACGGCCTTCAGGTCGTCCGGGTCACGGCCCCACCGGGGACGCGGGTGGCCGAGTTCTCCCCGCACGCGCCGGGCTCCCGGGAGTGGGTGACCGTCGAGCGGGGCACCCTGACCGTCACCGTGGGGGGGACGGGCCATGAACTCGCAGACGGCGAGGCGATCTCCTATCCCGGAGACCGCCCGCACGCTTTCGCCAACGTGTCGACCGATCCGTGCGAGTACTTTCTGGTCATGGATATCAAGCCATGGCTGCCGGGCAACCCGCACATCGTGTGAGCAGGGCCTTTCGGGCGCCGCCGAACTTCGGACGGAATCAGCCGGTGAACAGGTGGCGGTTCCTTTCCACGAATTGCGGCAAGGTCGTCGCGGGGTGACCTGTCACCGACTCGATCGTGCCGAAGATGCCGTCCGGCTCGTTCAGGGAGCCGTCGGAGTCACCCAGTTCTACACCCGATGGCTCCCCGACCTGCGCGACGCAGTCGAGATCACGCTGGGCCGCGTCGGCGCCGCTAAGCAGTTCGCCCGCAACGCCGCACCGATCACACTCGCTGACGGCTCCGGCCAGATTCCTTGGACCCTTCCGCTGGACCGGCTGCAGGCCACCGCCGTCATCGGAATCGTCCGGACCGCCGCGATCACCACCCTCGCCGCGGTCTCCGGGATGCGTTCCAGCGAACTGATGGAACTGCAAGTCGGCTGTCGCCGACCACCCGACACCCACGGGCCGGGCCTGGTCCGCTACCGGATCGCCAGCAAGGTCATCAAAGGCCAGGCGCTCGGTGGCGTTGACGACGAGTGGGTCGTCATCCAGCCCGCCTACACCGCAGCCGGTCTCCTCGAACAACTCCACCACAAACCGGTCGACGGGGCTGCGCTGCTGGGCCGGTTCGCCTTCGACGTTCGCTACACCTGGTTCCGGAACTGGGTGAACGGCCAGCCGGCCAGCGCCTGGGCCTCGCGCCGATCCCGAACGACCCGGTGAACCTGCGAGCGCTGCGGCGCACCCTGGCGATCGAGCTGGCCTACCGGCCCGGCGGGGTCCTCGCCACCAAGATCCATCTCAAGCACGTGGCCGTCGCCACCACCGAGGGCTACGCCTCTCGCCCCGGCGGCGCCCAGGCCGAACTCCTCGCCGAGGCCAACAAGCACGAGAGCGAACGCAACCTCGATCTGGTCTGGGAGGAGTTCCGCAACTACCAGCAGGGCATCATGCCCGCCGGGCCCGGCGCCCGCGAGCTGACGGAGTCCTTCGCCCACATCGACGCCAAACTCGACCCCGCCGACGCCCCTGCGGCGAAGGTCCAGCGCAACGACCGAGAGATCCTCAGCCTTCTCACCAAACGCGCCAAGGTGCTGCATCTCGGACTGGCGAACTACTGCTGGTTCACCGACCCGTCCCGAGCCCTCTGCCTGCGGCTGGCCGGCACCCCTACCGCCGACAAGCCTCTCATTGGCATGTGTGACTCCGCCCGCTGCCCGCAAGCCACCCACCACCCCGGCCACCGGTCCGTCTGGGCCGACCACGCAGACAAGACCAAGACCTTCCTCGGTGAGCTCGGCCCCACCCGGCGAACCGAACGAACCCGCCTCCAAGCCGACTACGACCGCGCCACCCGCGTCATCACCGCGATCGACACCGCAACCGAAGCAAGCACGTGAGACTCAGCCCCCAACAACGCCACCACAACGAGACAAAGATCCGCGCCGCCATCGATCGGATCCTGCGCGGCGAGCTGCCGCCCGGCGGAAAATGCGACATCAAGACCCTGGCCAGCGAATCCGGCATCGACCGGACCGCCTTCTACGGCAACCGGCCCTACGCCCACCTGCGCGAAGAGTTCGAAAGCCGCCTTGCCGCCATCCGTGAAGCAGGCGACACTCCCGACCCGCGCGACGCCCAGATCAGCCGGCTCAAAACCGAGATCACCGCGCTGGAGGAGCGCCTCACCAGCCGAGACCAGACCATCGAAGAACTCACCGCCTTCCGCAACGAAGCCCTCTCCCGCCTCGCTGCTCAGCACGAAGAGATCCTCCGACTCCGCCACCACAGCGACCGCGACTCACGAGTACGCCGACTCCCAACGCGAACGACCGGGGCAGGCCCATCCAGCTGATGTCCCTCACCAGCTATCCGATCACCTCAGGACCCGAGCAACAGGACCTGATCAGCGGCAAGGTCGTATCCGATCAACGGATAGGCAGGGCCGTTCTCGGGAGTGAGGACCACCGGTTTGCCCAACCGCCGCCCGACAGCCCGAAGGAACACGCACACAGCATCGAGCTGCTCCTGGCCCCGAAGCTCCCGGGGATCGAAATCGGCCTCGATCTCCTCTTCCACGAAGAAGTGGACGTTGACCAGCACCTCCGGGACCGGCCTCACCTGCAGAAGCAACGCCAGCTCACCGCTTCGAGCCAACACGCCCTCCACGCGATCAGGCAACCGCCCCACCTGACCGTCCTCGGAATAGGCGAACCACCAGCCAGCAGAACGGACAAGATCAACGAAGTTCTGCCAGTCGGCAACGGTCGTATCGAAGACATACGCATCCAGCAACGAGCCGTCCGGCTCGAACAACCGCTGAACGTCCTCCCACAGCAAATCAGGCACCAGCCCATGATCACTGACTACGCTCCGCTATGCACACCCGTTTCCGCGATGACCGGCCCGGCACTGACCACGCACGCGACCTTCGTCACACCCAGCCCCGGGAAACGCAACACGCGCCGCCATCCAGGAGGACCAAGGCTCTGTCCCGTATTCGGTGGTGGCGTTGAGTGACCCTCAGTGCAGCAGGATGCGGTGGCGTAGGAGGTCGAACCCGGCTCGTCCGTGCATTTGTCGCATGAGCCTCTTTGTGCGGGTGTTGACGCCTTCGGTTCGGCCGTTGTGGTGCGGGAGGGTGAGGCCGGCGTTGACGGCGTTGCGGTCGAGTTCGAGGCCGTTGGCGAAGCCGTGCAGGTGAGGCAGGTCAGCGGCTCGGGTGGCGGTGATCCAGGCGGTGAGTTTGGCGTCGTTGGCTTCGGCGGGGGTGAGGAGGTCGGCGAAGCTGCGGACCAGGCGGGCGAGTTCGGCCAGCTCGGGGCAGGCGGCCGTGAGCTCTGGCAACAGCTGGGCGTCGGCCTCACGCAGCCGGTCGGGGCGGGTAAGCAGGAGGCGGGCCAGGCGCCGCGGGGTGATGACGGGCCGGTCTCCTTCGGCTCGACCTTGGGTGATGTAGCGATAGAGCAGGTTGAGGCTGCCGGTGTAGCCGAGCTCTTTGATCTCACGGAACAACTGCAGGACTGGGACTGCTGGGTCGGTGGCGCGCCGCTGGCGCAGGTGATCGCGGTACGGATCAACGAGGGTGGGCCGGTAGCGCGGAGCGCGACGCAAGGCCTCGGGCTCGCGGGTGCGGGCGTAGCGCTTGACGGTGTTGAGGGACAGGTTCAGGCGGCGGGCGCATTCCAGCAGGCCGACGCCTTTGTTCAGCAGGTCGTGGATCTGCTGCCAGCGCTCGCGGGTGGTCTGTTCGCGGACACCGGCCGGGCGGGGCGGGTTGACGGTGGCCCAGCAGGCGCTGTGGGAACGAACCTCAGCCAGGGTCTTGTCGCACAGGTTGTTGGGTCGGGCCGGGGCGCCCTGCCGGGATTGCTCCCGGTGGGTTTCCCCGACCCGCCCGCCGAACCCGGCGTGCGAATTACTCCGCACCGGGCTCTCCACGAGGTCATGCCGTTGGGATCGGCTCGTTCAGAGCCTCTGGCCAAGGGCTGGGGATGCTGTTGCCTCGGTAGCGATACCGGGTGATCGGTACTCGGCCGAGGTCGAACAGGGTGATCCCGTCCAGGTCGACGGGTTCCCAGTGCCCATGCGGGTCCCGGAACCGTCGCCGGATGGCCGTCCACGTCATGCGATGCCGGTGCATCACCCAGCGGATCACCCGCCACCAGACGAAGGTGTGCAGGCGTTGCAGGGTGTGCTTGGCGACCGCGTGTTTGAAGTAGTTGGCCCAGCCACGCAAGACCCGGTTGATCTGGATCAGCGCGACCTTGTAATCGAGATGCGACAACCTCTGGGTCAGTGCCTTGATCTTCCGCTTCAACGACGCGACCGGCTTGTCGGCGATGAAGGTATAGACATGCCACTTGTCCGTTCCTCGTTTACGCCTCCACACGATGCGAAAGCCGAGGAAGTCGAACCCGTCCGCAAGGTGGACGATTCTGGTCTTGGCCGGTGACAGGACCAGGCCCATCGGTGCCAGGACCTCACTCACCTGCCCGCGAAGCTGTTCGACGTGTTTCCGGGTGCCGTGGACCATGATGACGAAATCGTCCGCATAGCGGACCAGCCGCCAGGTCCCCAGTCCGTGCTGTCGTCGTCGTTCGCGGTCCCGCCGGGTCGCCATCGCTGTCTCCCAATGCTCGGCGGCAAAGTCGTCGAGCACCGACAACGCGATGTTGGCCAGCAGGGGCGAGAGCACGCCACCTTGCGGTGTTCCGGAGCTGGTCTCGTTCCGTTCGCCGAGCTCGGTCATGATCCCGGCTTTCAGGAACGCCTTCACCAACGCCAACACCCGCTTGTCCTTCACCCGCATCCGAACGCGGTCCATCAGGGCCGCGTGGTCGATGCGGTCAAAGCACGCCTCGATGTCGGCGTCCAGCACCCAGCGATACCCCTGGGAGCCGAACAGGTGAATCTCGGCGATCGCGTCGTGCGCGCGCCGGTTCGGCCGGAAACCATACGAGCACGGACGAAAGTCCGCCTCGAAGATCGGCTCCAGGACCAGCTTCAACGCCGCCTGCACCACCCGGTCAGTCACGGTCGGGATCCCCAGCCGGCGCAGCTTCCCGCCGGACTTGGGAATCATCCGCTCCCGCACTGGCACAGGCTCAAACGCCCCAGCCCTGAGTGCTGAACGGATGAGGTTCAGGTGCGCTGCCGCTCCGGACGCCTCAACGTCGGCGGCACGGATGCCGTCCACGCCCGCCGTCCGGGCTCCTTTGTTGCCCGCGACCCGTTCGAAGGCCATCACCAAGGTGGCCGGGTCGCAGACGAAGTTGAAGACATCGTCGAACCGGAAGCCGTGATCGGCGACCGCCCAACGGTGCAGTTTGGTCTGCATCTTCCGTACCCGTACCTCGGCAACCTGCACCGAGGGCCACGCGACCGGGACATCCACCCCGGATTCTCCGGACATTGCAGTCCCTTCCCTTGCGATCTCGCTGCCGCCCTTCCCCATGTGTCGGGCTTTCCCCGGCTCGGAGTACTACGACGGCTCCGCCCCTCCCACGGCTCGATCGGCAGACGGTGCGCCCAGCCCTTTCGTCCGAACTGGCGTTTCGGACGACGGGCGGGACCGGGCAGGTTCCCGTGTTCACTGATTGACCGTTCGTCGGAGTAGGCACCCGGCTATATCCCCGCGGCATCGCCACGGCTACCCCGCAGCACTTCACCGTGACCTCCTGGGCCGTCTGGACACGCACGACCCAGGAGTTGCTCGCCCTATCAGAGAGGCGAGCACGCACCGCAACCAGCCCAGATCCGCCAGATTCGAGCTGGTGGCACCTTAGGAGACTTCAGACACCGGTTCCTCTCGTATACCTCTCCGTCTCGCTTGCCGGACCCGCACCATCTGGCAGTACTGACACGTCCCGGCGTTGTCGGGGCCGCTTGCCACCCTCACCGGCACCTCCCGGATCAGGCTGCCCCCAGCTACAACCGCCCTGCTGCGACAGGACGGCGGCGAAGGTCTCTCACCCCCACTCGATCAATCAGCGCCTCACGGCGCACCTTCCACAGATGCCACCGGTCGCTCACCTGCACCGCATCGGGTAGAGCACGCCGTATCGCCTCGCCGTAGGCGCCTGATCCGTCGCGGCAGACGACCTCAACCCCAGGGTGCGTGCGCAGCCAGGTCTCCAACGCATCGGCGCCACGGCCGGGCAGCACATCGATCCGCTCGCCGGTCTCGGCGTCGGTAAGGATGGTGGCGTACCGGTGGCGGCGTTTCAAAGCGAAGTCATCGACCCCCAGCACCCTGGGGATCCGCAGCGGTGGCAGCGGCAGCCGCATGAGCAGCCGCAGTGCTGTTGACCTCGACACCGCGACGGCCAGGACCGCCGACAGCCGAGCACCCGCCCGGCCCGCCAGCTCTTTGACCACCGCGCCCAACTGACCAGCGAGCCTGCTCGTTCGACGCTGGTAGCGCTCCAGCAGCCCGGGCACCTGCTCACGGAACGTCTGCCGAGGGCATCCCCGCACCGAGCAGGCCAGACGCCGTACCCGCACCGACACCACAACCTGTCGCCCGTCAACCGGGACGTCGGTGACCGTTCGGCCGCACAAGCCATGCACCCTGCCGGTCAGCGTCCCGCACACTGGGCACGGCACCGGCTCATTCCGGGTACGGGCCATGACCCGAATGAGGTCGTTCTCGTCCTCCACATCCTCGATGACCAGGGCAGACAACCCCGAGAACACCACGCTCATCAGATCATCGATCTCCCGCACACCTCAGCCTGGCAGGCGATCACGAACGGCTACCACCGATTACGGGACAGAGCCGAGATTTCTACAGTCCCCAGCTGTGTCCCAGGCAGCTTCAGGTCCGTGCTCGGAAGCGCTAGCGGAGCGGGCTCACTGGTCAGCACCGAGAAGACGCTGGCGACGACCTCGAATGAAGAGAACTCCGCCGCCGCCGACCAGTCGGCCCGGTGCTTGGCGCTGTGCTCGGACATGACACCTTCGCCTTCGACATCGACCAAAGTCATGTCTCAAAGCAAGCCGAACCACCTCACACCAAGCCCACATTCCGTTGCCGCGCCGTCGTGTTGGTTGCCTGTGACCCCATACAGACCACCAACAAGAGCCCGCGAGTTCGTCCACGGAACACCCCTGCGATGTGCAGGCTTTCGCGGCTGGCGCCGAAGGCATGGTGGGACCTTGCCTCGCCATGGGATCGCTGCGAAGACTACGAGCAGGAAGATCGAAGCGTGGTGGTGATGGGGTGCTGCAAAGGCAGGCTCGGCGAGATTCTGTTCCTGGGCGATGAAGACATCGTAGGGATGGTGGACGTCGTGGGTGGGGTCATACCAGCCGTCGGTGATCCGCTTGTCCTTCTTGCCACCTCGGGGGAGTTGGCGTGCGAGGCGGCGGACGTCTGGGTCGGGGATCGGGTCACCGGCGACGGTAGCGCGCCAGGGCATGTGGAACAGGGCGGTGTCGAACATCTCCTGGAGCAGGGCGCCTTGGCGGGCGGTGTTCCCGGCCAGGCTCTTGAGTAGGAACGCGGAGACGACGAACCAGAAGAACCCGACGATCGATACCACGGTCCGGCCGTGGCCGAGCAGCGTAATCAGGACACCAGCGGCGGCAAGCGCGACGGCGGTGCAGGTGCCCTTGCGGGCTTTGACGCCGGCGTTCCCGGGGTAGCGCCGAGCACGGCTTCGCCGCGGGCGACGATGCCGTGGCCGGTGTAGGCCGGGCCGTGGTTGCTGAAGTGGAACATGGCGCCGTTGGCGCGGTGTGCGCCGACGGCCAGCACGCCGGGCAGGACGCCGGGGCGACGGCGCAGCGGTTGTGGTCGTTGCCGGCCGGGGCGGTGATCAGCACGCCTGCCTCGATCGCGTAGGCGATGGCGCGTTTGATCATCGGGTCGGTGTCGGCGGAGGCGGTGTGATGGGCCAGGGTGTACTGGATGATGTCGGCGCCGGTCTCGGCCAGTTCTTCGATGGCGCGGGCGGCCGAGTGCGGGTCGGGGGCGGCGTGCCGGATGGTGTGGTGGTACAGGGTGACCAGGCGGCAGCCGGGGGCCAGTCCGGGCAGGTTGCTGTCGTGCCGGCCGGCGAGCACGCTGGCGGTGAAGGTGCCGTGTTCCAGGTCGTGCGTGCTGAGTGGGATGGGTGGCTGCCACCACGCCGAGCGTGCTTGCAAGTTCGCGCCGGCCAGGCACGGGTGTGAGAGGTAGAACGACGTTGCGGCGCCACACGCAGGCCGCCGTCTGCATCAGGAAACGACGGACATGCTGCAGCTCGGCTCCCAGACCTCGAGCGATCGCACCGAGTGATTCACCATCCCTCCAACGCCGCCGGCGAGCGGGCGACGCCCTTCTGATGTACTCCCTGGTTCCCCTTTGGCGCAGACACTAGTAAACTGATTAGCAAGTGTCGTGCACGAGGAGGTGGCCGTGATCCCGCCCGCCATACCGGAAGAGGTCACAGATCTACCGCCCGATGTGGCGCTGATCTTCCAGTTCGTCAACACCGACGACCGCCGGGCCTTCACGGCCCACGGAACGCGGCTCCGGCCACGCGACCGCCTCGCCACAGCCGAAGAGCTGGAGCGCTGGCTGCTCGACCATGGGCTTCTCGCTCTCGGCAGGCACGCGGACGATGCGCACCTGCACCGGGCCCGTGATCTCCGGCAGGCGCTACGCGCCGCGCTCGACCCGGCACACCACGACGTCCCGGAGGCCGCCCGGCTCGGCTTCGACTTCGATGTCCAGGTCACCCGCGATGGCGCGGGGCTCGTGCTCGACGCCGACCCGGCCACGAGCGCGCTCGCCCAGATCGCCGCGACGGCGGTCACCATCACCGCCAACGGCACCTGGCCTCGGCTCAAAACCTGCCCGGCCCCCGACTGCCAATGGGTCTTCTACGACCAGTCCAAGCCCGGCCGGGGCCGGTGGTGCTCACCCCAACTGTGCGGTAACCGGGCCAAGACCCGCGGCTACAGACGCCGCATCCACGACAGCTAACGCTGGAGCAACCACTCGGGGGATCCGCCTTGTCGACCACAACAACCCTGCCTGCAACCGGCACCGCCAACCCACCAGCCGAACGCGCTCCACTGACAGACTGGCTGGCTGTCATCTCGGTGATGATGGGCATCTTCTCGATCGTCACCACAGAGATCCTGCCGATCGGCCTGCTCAACCCCATCGCCTCCGGGTTCAACATCTCCGAGGGCACGGCGGGCTGGATGATGACCATGCCCGGCATCGTCGCCGCGATCGCCGCGCCCGCGGTGACCGTCGCCACCCGGCGGCTGGACCGCCGGCTGATGCTGGCCGCCCTCATGGTGCTGCTGGCGCTGGCCGACTTCCTTTCCGCCCTCGCGCCCACCTACTCGGTCATGCTGATCGCCCGTGTTCTGGTCGGGATCACCATCGGCGGGTTCTGGTCCATCGGAGCCGGCCTGGCCGGGCGCCTGGTCAAGCCAGGACAGGTCAGCACGGCGACCGCCGTCATCTTCGCCGCCGTCCCGATGGGCTCCGTGCTCGGCGTCCCAGCCGGCACCCTCATCGGAGACCTGGCCGGATGGCGGGCACCCTTCATCGTCATGGGCGTCCTCACCCTGGGTGTGCTGGCCGCCCTGCTCGCGACGCTGCCCAGGCTGCCCGCCCAGCAGGTCACATACCTGCGCGTACTGCGCGGCCTGCTCCGCAACACCAACATCCGGATCGCGCTGATCGCGACCTCTCTCATCGTGATCGCCCACTTCGGGACCTACACCTACGTGACCCCCTTCCTGAAGCAGGACACCCATCTGGACCCCGGGCTGATCAGCGCGTTCCTGCTCACCTACGGCGCCGCGGGCATCGCCGGCAACTTCATCGCGGGCAAGACGATCCCGCTGAGCCTGCCCGGAACGTTCATCACCGCGGCCGCGATGCTCGCGGCCGCGACCCTGCTGCTGCCCATCATCGGAACCTCAACGATCGGCGCACTCGGGCTGCTCATCGTGTGGGGACTCGCCTACGGGGCGATTCCGGCCAGCTCACAATCCTGGTTCTCAAGGTCGGCCCCGCAAACACAAGAAGCCGCCACCGTCCTGTTCACCTCGTCGTTCCAAGCAACATTCGCCATCGGCGCCCTCACCGGCGGGATCATCGTGGACGCCACATCCCCATCCACAGTCATGATCATCGGCGCCGCCGTCGCCACCCTCACGGCAACGACCCTGCTCGCCCTCACCAGGCAACACCAACCCACCTAGGTGTACTGCCCAGGCAGGTTGGTTGAGGTTGTGTGACGACACGGTGTGAGCGTGCGTGTCTGTGTGATGGTGAAGGCCTCCGGTTGTGGAGTGGAGCTGTCTAGGAACCGCTCCGCCAACAGGAGGCCTTCGTGTCCCACGCTAACGCTGCGCTGACCCCTCGCGGGCGTCTTCGGCTGGCGCGTCTGATCGTCGATGAGCGCTGGCCGATCGCCAGAGCGGCCGAGCGGTACGAGGTGTCCTGGCCGACCGCCAAACGCTGGGCCGAGCGATACCGGCAGTTGGGCGCGGCGGGGATGGCCAGCGAATCGTCGCGGCCGCACCGCAGCCCGGCCCGCACTCCGCAGCCGACGGTACGCAAGATCGTGCATCTGCGGTGCAAGCAGCGGCTGGGGCCGGTGCAGATCGCCGGCCGCTTGGGGTTGGCGGCCTCGACCGTGCACGCGGTGCTGACGCGGTGCCGCCTCAACCGGCTCTCGCACATCGACCGCGTCACCGGTGAGCCGATCCGCCGCTACGAACACGACCATCCGGGCGCGATGCTGCACATCGACGTCAAGAAACTCGGCCGCAGTATCCAGGCCACCATCGCCGGCCTGGAGGCCCTGATCAAGCAACGCGTCGCCGAACACCCACGCGCCCAACTGCTGGCCGCACTACCAGGAGTCGGCACCATCAACCTGGCCCAACTGCTCGCCGAGATCGACCCGATCCTCGACCGCGTCGACACCATCGAACAAGCCGCCGCCGAATGCGGCGTCACCCCCGTCACCAAAGCCTCCGACAAGACCAGCGGCGTCTACTTCCGATGGGCCGCCAACACCCGAGCACGCAAAGCCATCACCGCCTTTGCCCACAACGCACGCATGCAATCACCCTGGGCCGCCCAGCTCTACACAAACGCCCGCGCACGCGGCAAACGCAGCCCCCACGCCACCCGCATCGTCGCCCGCGCCTGGCTCCGCGTCATCTGGGCCTGCTGGCACAACGGCACACCCTACGACCCAACCATCCACCAAGCCGCACAACGCCTCACAGCATGAGGACTTGACTCACGGGACTCAAGCGTTACATCAACCGCGAGAGCTACCAGCACATCCGCAACCCTCGAACATCCCATGCGGCCGCTTGACGATCCATAGGGCATCAAGCTTATAAGCGCCCCTATCTAGTTGTGTCATCGAGCGCGCAGGCGAGGAATTCCTTGGCGGCCGGTGACAGTTCATCGCGGCGACTGACCAGGGCGATGTCGAGGGCACTTTCGGGCTCGATGTCCACCACGTGCGCTCCCGCGTGCTCGGCGACGGTGCGCCAGGCATCGGTCACCACGGCGACTCCGACACCTGACAGCACCAGGGGGATGAGCGAGACCCGGTGCTCGGTCTCGGCGGCGATGGTGAAGGCGATGCCGCGCTCGCGCAGCTCGTCGACATAGGCGCGCATGCCGGTGCCGCGCTGCCCGACGATCAGCCGGTGTCTGGCCAGTTCCTCGCGGCTCACCGATCGCCGTCCGGTGAACGGCCCATCGGCCGCCGCGACCAGCACGAAACGCTGCCTGCCGACGAGATGGCACGCCACCTCCCGTTCCGGCAGCGGCCCTGAGGTCGCGAGCAGCCCGAGCTCGGCCGCGCCGGTGCGCACCATGTCGACCACGTCGCGGGTGATGAACGCGGCCTTGATCGCGACCGACACCCCGGGAAAGCGGGCGCCGAACGCACTGATCATCGTGGTCAGCGGCTCCACCGCCTGGGACGGCATCGAGGCCACGTCTAGCCGTCCGCACCGTAGTTCCCTCACGGCGTCGACACTGGCGCGGGCCGTCTGAAGGCTGCGGACCGCCGCGCGTGCCGGTTCGATCAGCGCCGTGCCGGCCTCGGTGAGCACCGCCCGGCGGCCCATCCGGTGAAAGAGCGCGCTTCCGAGGTCACGCTCCAAACCCTGCACGGCCTGCGACAGCGCGGGCTGGGAGATGTACATCGCCGAGGCCGCCCGGTTGAAGCCGCCATGATCGACGATCGCGAGGAAGTACTCCAGTTGCCGGATGTCCATGATCTGATCCTCGCCTGTTCCGCCTTGCCCGATCCCGCGCTCTCGGCGTCCAGCGCGAACTCTGATAAGGGAAGCTTATGAGCGTTATCGGCTATTCGTGATGGACCCTTCGGCCCGTGGCCCGCTTCACTGGGACCCGTCCGCGCCCTGCTTGCGACCGGTGTCGTGCTCGCGTCGTCAGGGTTCGGCTCGGCCAAGGAGAGACCGCATTGAGCTCGATACTCATCGCTCCGGACAAGTTCAAGGGATGCCTGTCCGCCGACAAGGTCGCGGACGCACTCGCGGAAGGCGTGTCGTCCAGGCTCCCCGACGCCCGCGTCCACCGGCTCCCACTCGCCGATGGCGGAGAGGGCAGCGCCGCCGCCGCGCGCGCCGCCGGCTTCGCCATCAAGCACATCACGGTCACCGGTCCGGACGGCCGTACCCGGACCGCTCCTCTGGCCTCCCGCGGCGGAACGGTCCTGATCGAGGCGGCGGCCATCTGCGGACTCGCCACATCCCCGGCGGGCGCCCGCATCCCGTTGCGGGCCACGACCCTTGGCGTAGGGGAGGCCATCCGGATCGCGCTCATCGATCGGCCTGACACCATCGTGCTCGCCGTCGGCGGCGTCGCCACGACCGACGGCGGCGCCGGGATGCTCCAAGCACTCGGCGCCCGGCTCACCCGGGCTGACGGGACGGCCGTGAAACCCGGGGGAGGCGGGCTCGCCGAACTGACCGCGGCCGACCTCACGGCCGCGATCCAGATCCTGTCCGGGATCGACCTGGTTCTCGCGGTGGACGTCGACAACCCCCTGCTCGGACCGCACGGAACCGCAGCCGTCTACGGCCCGCAGAAGGGGGCCGGCGCCGCCGAGGTAGCCCACCTGGAGCGATCACTCGGCCAGTTCATCCACGTCCTTGAGCACGCCGGTGTCAGCGGGGCAAGGCGGGCCGCCGACACCGCGGGGGCGGGCGCGGCCGGCGGTCTGGGGTTCGCCGGGCTGTCACTGGGCGCCCGGCTGCGGTCCGGCGCCGACCACTTCCTGGCCCTGCTCGGCGCGGAGGGGCTGCTCGCGCGCAGCGACCTTGCGATAACCGGCGAAGGCAGCCTCGATCAGCAGACCCTGTCCGGAAAGCTTCCGGTCGCGTTCGCACGCCACGCCAGAAGGCTGGCCGTCCCGGTGCACGCCGTCGCCGGCCGATGCACTCTGACGGCACAGCAGGCCGGCCGCCACTTCCGGTCCGTGCAAGCTCTGACGGACCTGACCGACCTTGATCCGGCTCATGATGGTGAACTGTCCGCGCGGTTGCTCCGGCGATGCGGACAAACCATCGCCGACCGTTACCGGTCCGAATCCGTCGCGCACGACGAGGCGTACACCATTATCCGGAAATTGACAATAGAGTCGGATTCATAGTCGGTGCCGGGCGTGACGTTTAGTCTGCGTCAATGGGCAGCCTGGTGATCACAGAGCTCTCGTCCGCCGAAGCGGCAGGTCTCGAAGCGATCGTCTGTGACGTCGTTCCGGAGACGGTGGCAAAGGCGGTCGCCGCTATCGAGGCCGAGTTGCCCGAGTACACCCGCCTTCAGGATCCCGAGCATGCCGACTTCCTTTCCCGGACCGTCGAACGGTCCATTCGGGGCTTCCTCGATCTCCTTCTCGGCCGGGGTTCACCGGAGGAGGAACTGCTGGAGTTCTTCCGCGACGTCGGTGTCATCGAGGCCGAAGAGGGCCTGAGTGTCGAGGTGTCCCAGACCGCGTTCAGGATCGGGGCCGGGGTGGCGATCCATCAGCTCACCGAGGCCGCCGAGCGCCATCCGGACGTGTCCGGCGTGCCCGGTGTCGTCGTCGGCCGGGTGGTCGAGGACGTGCTCGGCTATCTGAACCGCGTCGCCGAGGCGGTGCTGCTGGGCCACGCGGACGCCCAGGCGCGCGCCGTGGGCGATCTGCGGCTGCGACGCGCCCAGCTGATCGACCAGTTGATCACACCCGTTCCGCATCCGGGCCGCATCGGCCGGCTCGCCGCTCAGGCCGACTGGCCGCTGCCGCGCACGGCGGCGGCGGTCGCCCTGGCTCCGGCAGCGGCCGGCACCCGATCGGGACTCATGCCGCCGCCCGATGTGCTGGTCGGCCTGCATCTGGACGAGCCCTGCCTCATCGTGCCGGACCCGGAGGGGCCCGGCCGCGGCCGGTTGATTCAGGCGAGCCTGAGAAACCGGATCGCCGCGATCGGCCCGACGGTCCCGGTCTCCGGCCTCGCGCACTCGCTTCGCGTGGCCCGCCTCGCCCTGGCCCTGCCCCGCTCAGAGCTCCCGCCCGGCGGTGGACCGATCGTGGCGGTCGAGCACCTGCCGCTCATCCTTCTGCGCCTGGACCCGGAACTCACCGACACGCTGCTCGATCACATCCTCGCGCCGCTGCTGAACGCGGGCATGTCCGCGTGGCAGATCCGGCGGCTGGCCAAGACGCTCGAAAGCTGCCTGGAACACGGCTTCACCTCGACCGCCGTCGCCGCCGCGTTGCACGTCCACGCCCAGACCATCCGCTACCGGCTCAAACAGCTTCAGGTCCTGTTCGGCGACGAGCTGCACGACCCCTCCCGGCGCCTGGCCCTGCACCTGGCTGTGCGCGCGTGGCTGGCCCGAACGGCTCCGGGCGACCCAGCGGATTCCTCTCGTAGCTGACGCGCCGGCACGCACCGCTCAGGTGGAGGCGACCGCGTTACGGCGATTCCGAAGGCAGTGCGGCCGCCGTCGGTGGCTGGTCGTGGGCGGACGTCTCGAAGTGGCGCGCGAGAGGGAGGAAGTAGAGCTCGATCACCCGCTGCTGCTGCTCCTCGTCCTCGATGGGCAGGACGGTCTGAGGAGAGGACGAGCGACAGCACCAGCCGGACCAGGAGCTCGGCGAAGCTGTCGATGTCGAGCTCGGGAAGGGTGATGCGCCCGGCGTCGATCCCGGCGCGGACGAGGCCGGCGATCCATTCGCGGGCCTCGGCGACCGGCCCGGCGGCCTGGGCGGTCAGGTACGGCAGGATGAGCTCGGGCTCGGTGCGCCGCAGCCGGTTGAGCAGACGGTGTTCGCGCAGGTAGACCACGCAGAACGCCAGGCCCTCGGTGAGCTTGGCCACGGTTCGTTGGCCTCTTCGCCTCGGCGTCGTTCGGGCAGCGGCCGTCTCGCGGCTCGAACGTGGCCCTGTGACGATCCACCGGATGCGTCGGCGGTGAGAGCGGTCCGGGCTACGGAGGGGTCGGCGAGGCGGGCTGGGGCGGCGCTGCCGGTCGAGGCGCTCGCGCCTTGAGGAAGAACGGCGATGGCGCAGGAATTCAGGTGGAGGGCGGGCTGGGGGTGGTGGTGAGCCAGGCGGTGACCAGGAGGTGGAGTTCGAGGCGTCGGCCTGGGTCGTGGCGGAGATCGCCGAGCAGTTCTTGCAGTTGGCGCTGACGGTAGCGGACGGTTTGGGCGTGGATTTGGAGACGGCGGGCGACTTCGGTGGTGTTGAAGTCGCATTCGAGGGAGGCAAGGAGCGTTTCGGCGAGTCGGTATCTCTGCTGCGGTCGCAGGTCCATGAGCGGCGCGAGCCGGCGACTGGCAGCTCGTATGACGAGGTCGCGGTTGGTGCCGATGAGGATGAGTGGGATGTGGTCTTCGGTTGCGATGGAGGTGTTGCTGGTGAGCAGGCCCTGGGCGAGCAAGTCGAGGGTTTGGCGGGCCCAGGTGAGGGATGCGGCAATTTCTGAGATCGGGACGGTGGGGCCTATGGCGGCGTGCCATTGACGCAAGCCCGCTTCCAGTTGGCGGCGCCGAGCGGGGCTGCCGGGGTCGGGAACGATGAGGAACGGGGCCGGAAGATGGAACGCGGTGAGGATGTCGCTTGCCAGGACGGGGCGGCGGGCTTCGGATGACCGGCCGAGAAGGGCGACTGCGGCGGCGCTGCGCGGAACCGTCCACGACGCCGCGGCCGCCGCCTCTTGTATCGCGGCGGGGCTGGATGGCTCTTTGCTGGTGAGCAGGTCGATGAGCTGGTGGCGGGCGGCTTGGAGGTCTCCGTAGGCACGTGCTCTGGGGTCGGAGTGGCCGGCGGTGGCCGCTGCGGCGAGCTGGTCGATGTAGCCGAACATCGCCTGGGTGATCCGTGCGATGACGGAAGCGGTGAGCCCCTGTTTGAGTTTCTCCGATGCTTCGAGCAGGCGTTGCAGCGCGGCGCCTGCGCCGATGCGCATCGCGGCATGCCAGGTGTCGAGACTGCGGCCCTCACGGGCCTCGCTTACCCCGACGTCGCGGTAGAACCGCAAGATTGCGTCCGATGGCAGGGCGGGGTTGATGGCCAGGTCGATGAAGTGGCCGATCGTCCAGTCGACGGCTGTGGCCAGAGCGTTGGTGCGGCGCTCATCCTGCGGCCGGGCGTAGTCGGGTAGTTCTCGTTCGATGGCCTGCACCACCTCGGCGGCGATGCCAGGCGTGAGCGGACGTAGTGCAAGGAAGTCCTCGCGCACGTCGGGCAACGGTAGTGGGACCAGACGGGGGTGGGCGTCCACGCCGAGGTCTCTCCTTTGGGACCGGTAGCGAGCCGGGAGGGTCATGCGGCGTGTCGGGATGGATTGCCGACGGTGCGCGCCGACCGGACGGCCGCGTTCGGCCTTCACCGGGTCAGCCGTGCAGGTGCGCACGGAGCGGCCGGGCGGGGTCGGCCACGTGTCGCTTCCGCGCGGGATGGACGGATCCGCCCTCGTAGCAGGCCCGTCCATCTCTGCCGCAAATCTATGGCACTGTCTCCTTTGAGCCGTATCTTGACGGCATCATGGAGTGATTGTCAATGACGTTGGGTGATAAAAGACTGGCCATGGCGACGTACCGCATCGACGACCTGGCGCGCGCGGCAGGCACCACCACCCGGCTGGTCAGGGCCTTGCAGGAACGCGGAGTGCTGCATCCGCCGCAACGCCGGGGGAGGATCGCGGTATACAACGACAGCCACCTGGCCCGTTTGCGGCTCATCGCTCAACTCCAGGAGCGCGGCCACACCATCGCCACCATCGCCGAGTTGTTGTCGGCCTGGGAGAAGGGCCATGACCTGGCCGACATCCTCGGCGTGGAGAAGGCCCTTACTGATCCCTGGTCTGATGAGTGTCCCGAGCGGATCGGGCTGGTTGAGTTGGCCGCGATGTTCCTTCCGGGCCGGCCTCTTGAGGAAGTGCCGCCCGACTATCTGCAGGACGCCTTGGCCCGCGCCGGACGGCTCGGCTTCATCCGTCCTGACGGCGACCGTTTCCTGGTGCCCAGCCCGAGTCTGCTCGAAGTCGGCGCCGAACTCGTCGCCGCCGGCATCTCGCTGGAGACCGTCTTCGACGTCGCCGAGCAGACCGACGCCGACTGCCAAGCCATCGCTGAACGCTTCGTCCAGTTGACCGTCGATTCCGGGAACCTCGAAGACCCTGCCCACTACCGCGAACGCCAAGATCTTCCCCAGGTCGCCGAGTTCATCCAGCGGCTGCGTCCGCTCAGTGAGAAAGCCGTCACCTCCCTGCTCGCCCGCGCCATGCAAGCCCAGATCCAGGCCCGCACAAGCGAACAGATCACTCAGATCGCGGGACGGTCGGCGGATTCCGCGTCCTGACCGTCCCTCGCTCCAGCCTTCTTCGGCTCGGGGACGCCGGAGCGCGCAGTACCAGGCACTGCCCGGGAGCCCCTGCGTCGGGCTGCCCGTTCACGAGCCAGCACGGCCCCGCGCCGTCCACCCGTTGATGCCCGACGATCGGAGGGGTGGGTAAGGGGTGGCCTCCGAGCGGCTGGGAGGCGTGCGGTATGCGCACGGGACGGGCTACTTCAGCTTGCCGGTGAGGGTTCCTTGGGGGCCGAACAATTCGGCCCGCCAGTGCTCCAGCAGTTGCGTGCTGTCGATGTCGTCGGGGTGGAAACGGCGTCTGTTGTAGGCGCGTAGGGCGCGGATGACCTCGCGGGTCAGGAACGGTGAGTGGCGCAGGCGGGCGAGGCTGTGGACCAGGCGGATCGGGTTGTAGGTGGCGCGGTCGGTGAGCATGGACAAGGCCGTGGCCGCGACGACGTGGGCGATGAGCAGGGTGCTGATCACTCGCATGGTCCAGATGCGCATGCGCTCGGTGCCGCCGACCGCGCGGTAGACATCGAAGGCGACGGCTTTGTGCTCGGACTCCTCCAGGGCGTGCCAGAGCAGGATGGAGCGAACCTCGGTGTCGCCGAGCAGGGCTTGCGCCCGGGGGTCGGTGAGCAGGTGTTCGGCGATGGTGGCGGTGTAGTGCTCCAGGCCAGCGGTGAAGCCCAGCCGCACGCGCGCCGGCAGGGCCCGGTCGAACAGGATCAGGACCTTGTCGATGAACCGGTGGATCAGCTGGGTGGGATAGCCCATCTGGCGCAGGGCCTGGTTGAGGTGGTCGTGCTCGCGGCCGTGTACGACCTCCTGGCCGATGAAGCCGCGGACCTGGGCGGTCAGTTCGAGGTCGGTGATCTGGTCGCGGTAGTGGCGTACCGCTCGGACGAAGAAGTCCTCTCCTGGCGGGAACGTCGCTGACAGGACCGCGAGCACGTGACTCATCACCAGGTCACCGTCGACGTAGTGCCGGCGCAGCGCGCCGTCGGGGTGCGAGAAGCGGACCCGACGGACGTGGACGGTGCGCCGCGGCACCGGACGGGGAGCGAGATTTCCTGTGGTGGTCATGGCATCCTCTCGGTTGTCTCAGCGTCCCTACGGACGGGGATCTGGGTGATAGGGCTTGCAGGCAGGTAGGTGTAGTCGTCCAGAGGAAAGCCGCGGCTGGCCCTGCGGGCCTGTGCCGAACTCGTCGGCCGCAGGTACGGGGTGTCGCCGTGATGGTCGAAGTAGTAGCTGCTGGCGGTGGCGCAGTTCCCGCTGGCCCACAGTGAACGGGACAGGCGCCGGCGCATCTGTCCGGTCCACCGCGCGGTCGGCTCGGACTTGACCTCCACCACGGCAGCGCCGCGGCGGCGGGCTTCGGCGAGGACCCGCACGATGTGCGCGGAGGTGGTCTCCACCAGCTGGTGCCAGGTACCGCCGACCCAGCCGTACGGGCCGAACATCATGAAGTGGTTGGGCAGCCCCGGCATGCTGACGCCCTCGTAAGAGGCCAGCCGGTACTGGGTGTAGGCGGTGGCGAGATCGAAGCCGTCGCGGCCCCGGACCGGCGTGCGCCGGAAGTTCTCCGGATCGCTCGCCAGCCGGAACCCGGTCGCCAGCACGATGGCGTCCACCTGCCGTTCACGCCCGTCCACGGTCCGGACACCGTGCTCGGTGATGGCCTCGATGGACTCGGTGATCAGCGAAACGTGCGGCTGGTTGAAGGTCGGCAGGTAGGAGTTGGACACCGAGGGCCGCTTGCAGCCCAGCCCGTAGCCGGGGATGAGCCGCCGCCGCACCTCGGGATCGCGGACCTGTAGCCGGTACCAGAGTGACCGCAACAGCGCCGCCCCGGTCCGCGCGAGCCAGGGGATCCGCCGGTGCTGGACGACGACGTCGATGAGCAGCAGTTCCACCGCACGGGTCGCCAGGCGGCGGACCGCCTCCTGCAGTCTCGGGGCCCGCCGGAACAACCACATGACGACCCGGGGAACCGCCATGTCAGGCTTGGGCGCCACCCAGATCGGCGTGCGCTGGTAAACATCCAGCCTGGACGCTGTGGCGGCGATCTCCGGAACCAGTTGCACGGCGCTGGCGCCCGTGCCGATCACCGCGACCCGCTTGCCGGTCAGATCGCAGTCGTCGTCCCACCGTGAGGAATGCAGAACCGCACCCATGAACCGGTCGGCCCCCGCGATGTCGACCGGTTTGGGATCCACGAAAGGCCCGATGGCGCTGACCACGAACCGGGCACGCACCTCACCCGGCCCCGCGATCTTCAGTCGCCACAGCTGCGCGTGCTGATCCCAGACCCGCTCGACGACCTCACTGTGCAGGCGCACACGCTGGCGCAGGCCGTACTCCTCGGCGAGGTGGTCCAGGTACTGCTTGACCTCTGCACCGGGCGCGAACACCCGGCTCCAGTGCGGATTGAGGGCGTAGCTGAACTGGTAGGCCTGCGCCGGGACGTCCACCCCGACACCTGGGTAGGTGTTGTCGCGCCACGTACCGCCCAGGTCGTCCGCTCGTTCCAGAATGAGGAAGTCCTCGAAACCGGCGCGCTGCAGTGCGATGGCCATCCCCAGACCGCTCAGTCCCGCCCCGATGATCGCCACTTCGGTGTCCGGCCTGACCTGCCCCGGATCGTGTACGTGCTCTGCTGCCTCGGTGGCCGGCTCCGGCGGTGGGCCCATGACCGCTCTCCAAGCTGTCGGGTGGCATCGCGGCCACAGCGACCGCAATGATCCGAAAGCTAAACAAGCGTTACAACTTGCGTCAAGATGTAAACCATGTACAAAACCCAACCTGGAATCGTTACGCTGGCGCTATGGGTTTGTTCGAAGGTCTGCTAGACCGGGCCAGGAACAGTGCGCCGGTGGACGACCACACCGCTGAACGCGTCCTGGACGCCGCGTTGCAGCAGGCCGAAGACTTCGGCGTGCGGCGCTTCACCGTCGATGACGTCGCCCGCCGCGTCGGTCTGTCCCGTGTGACGATCTACCGGCATTTCCCCAAGAAGGACGCGTTGCTCAGCGCCCTGCTCATGCGGGAGTTGCGACGCTTTCTCAGCAAGGCCGAAACCGTCGTCACCGCCCAGCCCACCTCAGCGGCCAAGCTCACCGAGGGCCTGCTGTTCTGCGTGACCTTCCTACGCCAGCACCGCCTGCTCAACCGGCTGCTGAAGACCGAACCCGAACTGATCCTGCCCTACCTGACCACCCAGGCCGCCGGTCCCGTCGCCGAAGCCCGCGAATGGATCGCCGGACTCGTCCGGGCCGAGATCGCTGCGGGCCGCATCGCCATCCCCGAGCCCGACATCGACAGCTTCGCCGAAATCCTCGTCCGGATCGTGCTGTCTCTGGTCCTCACACCCGAGACCGTGCTGCCCATCGAGGACAACGCAGAACGCCAGCGCGTCATCGAGCTCTACTTCGTCCCGCTCACCCAGCGATTCACCCCGGCCGCCGACCACCCGGCTGCACCGGCTGCGGCGGACGCCGACGCACCATGACCAACTAACGCACCATGACCACCCAATGCAGAAACAGCGACAGTCTGCGCCCGGAGACCGTTGTTCAGTGACGTGTGAGGGCCTGGAGGACCAGGTCGGTGAACTCCTTGGTGGTGGCGGTGCCGCCCAGGTCTGCGGTGCGGGCGTCGGCGGTGGCCAGCGTGGAGGCGAACGCGTCGAAGACCTCGGTGGCTGCTTCTGGATGTCCCAGATGGTCGAGCATCATCGAGGCACACCAGATGGCGCCCAGGGGGTTGGCGCTGCCTTGGCCGGCGATGTCGGGGGCGGAGCCATGGACCGGTTCGAACATCGAGGGATGGTCTCGCTCGGGGTTGAGGTTGGCGGCCGGGGCGATACCGATGCTGCCCGCCACGGCTGCGGCGAGATCACTGAGGATGTCGCCGAAGAGGTTGGAGGCGACTATGACGTCGAAGCGTGAGGGGTCCAGTACGACCTTGGCGACGAGGGCGTCGATGTGCTCCTGGCGCCAGGACACCTCGGGGAATCGGGCACCGGCCTCCCTCACCAGCTCGTCCCAGAACGGCATGGTGTGCACGATGCCGTTGGACTTGGTCGCGGAGACCAGCTCGCCCCGCCTGGTGCGGGCGATTGCGAACGCGTAGTCCAGGATCCGTTCGGTGCCCTGCCGGGTGAAGATCGCTTCCTGGACGGCCATTTCGGTGGGGAACCCGCGGTTCAGACGGCCGCCGATCTCGGAGTACTCGCCCTCGACGTTCTCTCGCACCACGACGAAGTCGACGTCCGGGGTCGCCCTGGCGACGGGACTCGGCACGCCGTCGAGGACTTTGATCGGACGCAGGTTCACGTACTGCTGGAACTGCCGACGGATCGGAATCAGCAGACCCCACAGCGACACGTGGTCGGGAACGGTCGGCCATCCGACGGCACCCAGGAGCACGGCATCGTGATGGCGGATGCGGTCGAGGCCGCCCTCGGGCATCATCGCGCCTTCGGTGACGTAGCGCTGGCAGGACCAGTCGAAGGTGTCGTAGGTGAAGTCGAGCCCGTGGCGGCGGCCGACGGCGTCCAGGACGGCACAGGCGGGAGGCAGCACTTCGGTGCCGATGCCGTCTCCGGGAATGAGCGCGATGCGGTGGCGTGTGGTCATGGGACCAGTGGAGCGTCGCGTCGGCCTTCATGTCCAAGACTCGTTAACAGCCCGATCGATAGCCGGAGACTATCGATCTCTGTCGCAGGCTGCGGGCGGCTCTTCGACGAGGGCCACGAACGCGGCCGCCGCGGGACTGAGGCGGTGCCGCTGCCAGACCAGCGCGACGTCGAGCCGTTCCTTGATGTCCAGGCGGCGGGCCCGCAACCCCACGGCGTTCGCAAGCCCGCTCCAGGCGTCGGCGACGACCGCGACGCCCACGCCGCTGAGCACAAGCGGGAGCAGGCCCTCCCGGTGCTCGATCTCGACGACGATGCGGCAGTCGGTCGCGGCGGTGATGGCGTCGGCGACCCGCCGCATGCCGGTGCCCGGCTGACCGGCCACCAGTCGCAGACCGGCGAGTTCGTCGATGGTCAGTGCGCCGTCGCCGGGTGGGAGGGTGGCGTCGTCGCGGGCGACCAAGACGAACGACTGGGACCGCATAGGCAGCCGGTCCAGGTCGGCCAAGGCCTCGTTGTGGCCGGCGGTCGCGACCACCCCGATCTCGGCGACGCCTCGCCGCAGTGTGTCGCGGACGTCGTCGGGCCGGTCAGCCGCCGCGACGGCGACGTTCACCTCGGGGTAGCGGCGAGAGAACTCGGCGATCAGGCCGGTCAGCGGGCGGACGACCTGCGAGGGCATCGAGGCGATCCGCAGTCGCCCTCCACGCAGTCCATCGACGGCGGCGACCGTCTCCTGGGCGACATCCAGGGACCGGACGACCTCGCGGGCGGGTTCGACCAGGGCGGCACCCGATGGGCTCAGGATCAGGCCGCGGGACTGCCTCACGAACAGCTTGGTGCCGAGTTCGGCCTCAAGGCGGCGAATCGACTGGGTGATCGAGGGCTGCGCCACGAACAGGTGCTCGGCCGCGCGGTGCACGCCGCCGTGGTCCACCACAGCCAGAAAATAGCGCAGCTGTCGAACGTCCATCTCCACACCACCTCTGAGCAGTCGGCGACGGATCGTCCATAGCCTTTTCGACTGCTCGATAGGCGAACGCTATCGATCGGCCTGCAAATGAGTCTTGGACATGGCCCGGGTGGCTGTCGTCACCATGTGGTCTGCGTCTCATCGGCCTGAGCTGGTGGGCGTGAGCAACTCACCAAAGGGAGCCACGGATGCCAGACCAAGCCTTCCTGTTCATCAACACCGGTGTCGCCATCGTGGGCATCGTCCTGGCCATCACCTGGCTGAAGTTCCCACCGGTCTTCGCGTTGCTCTTCGGCACCCTGTACCTCGGTCTCACGACGCGCCTGGGAGCCGGCGGCACAACGGAGGCCGTCACCGACGGCTTCGCCGACGTCATGGGCGACATCGGCATCCTGGTCACGTTCGGCGTCATCCTCGGCGCCCTGCTGACCGTCACCAACACGATGCAGCGTCTGGTCGAAGCGATGTTGCGGATCTTCGGGGACCGCAGCATCCCCTACGTGTTCGCGGCCACCCTCAGCTCCCTGTTCACCTCGATCTACTCCGACGTCCTGCTCGTTCTCTCCGCGCCACTGGCCCGGCAACTCGGGCCGAAGCTGGGACCCAAGGGCCGCGCCCTGATGGGCGGCGCCCTCACCGCCGGCATCGAGGTGGGCCTGGTCTTCGTGGCACCCGGCGTCGCCGCGGTCGCCATCGCCGGCATCCTGGACGTTCCGCTGGGGCAGATGTTCCTCCTCGGCCTCGCCGTCGGCCTACCCACCGCCCTGCTCACCATGCTGACCTTCGCGGCCATCCTGCGATTCACACCATGGGACCCCGAGCTGGACGAGCTCGAAGCCGACGAAGAGCCGGTTGCAGCAGCCGACGCCACCTCCGACGGTGAGCCGCCGCCCCTGAAGGCACCCAAAGGCACCGGCGGCGTCACCATCACGCCCACGGCGGTGGAGACCGGCCAGCCCGCAAAGGGCTCGGTACTGGCGAGCGCGCGTGAGCTTCCGTTGTTCCTCTCGGTCACGCCGGTCCTGCTCGCACTGTTCCTCATCGCGGGCGGCGCCCTGGCCAAGACCATGTCCGTGGACATCGCCGCCCTGAAATTCCTCTCCGATCCGATCGTCGCCATCTTCCTCGGCGCCGGCCTGGCCTACGCCCTGGCCAGCCAGATCCGCACCCGGCAGGAGGTCAGCGACGCCATCGGCTCCGCGCTGACCCAGTGCGGACCCATTCTCGTACTCAGCGGCATCAGCGGCTCTCTCGGCTTCGTCATCGAGGGATCCGGCATGGCCGACGTCCTGGGCGACGCCTTCTCCGCCGGGCTTCTTCCACCACTGCTGCTGGTCTGGCTCGTGGCAGCCGTTCTCCACATCGCGCTCGGCTCCATTTCCGTCGCCGGCATCACCGCAGCGGGCATCCTGGCTCCCATCGCCGGAAGCCTCGACGCCCCGACGGTGCTCGTCGCACTGGCCGCGGGATCGGGCGCTCTGTTCCTCCCACATGTGAGCAGCAACTTCTTCTGGATGTTCCAGTCGCTTCTCGGCCTGTCCACCCGCGGCACCGTCAAGACCCACACCATCCCGATGACCCTGGCCTCGGTCATCTCGCTGCCCATCATCCTGCTGGTCTCACAGTTCGCCTGAGTGTCCGTGCGACAACCGGTGTGTTAGGACTGCCGAACCCCGGGCCGCCGTGCGGTGCGCCTTGCGAGTCTTGGAGTTCCGGTGGGCACCGGTATGGGCCTCGCCGGTCGGTGAGGCAGCCGCAGCTCGCAGGAACTGGCGGGCGGCGAACTGGGTGGTGACCTCTGACGGCGACGGCTTCCGGTTCACCCGGCAGGGCACCAACCGGGCGATCACCGCTCCGGGCACCGGCGCGCGTCCCGCCTCGGCACTGGTCAAACCTGACCAGACGGCTCGGTCCCGCTGGCAGATGACGCAGGTCGACGCGGAACGCCGCCGCAACGCCACGCTTGAGACCGGCGTGTCCCGCATCAGCCAGGACGGCCGCGTTCTGGGACGCGTCCTGGCCGAGGACCGCTCCCTGCTGCCCAAGCAGGTCTACGCCGCGACCGACGACAGTGAATCAAACCGGTTCATCGAGGTCCTGGACTAAGAGCTCCTAACGCAATGTGGGTTGGAGGCGGCGCCAGCAGATCAGCGCGGCGGCCAGGGCGAGGAAGCCTTGGTGGATGTCGGCGCGGATCTCCCAGCGGATGCGTAGCCGGCAGAACCAGTGCAGTGGGGCCAGGGTCTGCTCGACCACCCAGCGGTGCCGTCCGAGCCCGGAGCCGTGCGGGGTCTGGCGGCGGCCGATCACCGGGGTGATGCCCTTGGCCCGCACCAGGCGCCGGTATTTGTCGTGGTCGTAGCCGCGGTCGGCCAGCAGCACATCTGGGCGCCGGCGAGGACGGCCGACCTTGCCACGCACTGGCGGGATCGCCTCGATCAATGGGATCAGCTGGGTGACGTCATTGCGGTGACCGCCGGTGAGGGTGTTGTTGACTCCTTCGGTGCCGCCGTTGTGGAAGGGCAGGGTGAGTGCGGCGTGGACGGCGTCGGTGTCCTGGTCCAGGCCTCGGGTGAAGCTGTGCAGGTGGGGCAGGTCGCAGGCACGCGCGGTCTCGAGCCACTCGTCCAGGAGCGCGGCGTTGTCTGGGTGTGGCTGGAGCAGGCCGGCGAAGGCTCGAATCAGATCGGCCAGCGTGATCATCTCGGGACATGCGGCGATGAGTTCGTTCAGCAGGTCACGTTGCTCGCGATGGAGATCGTCGGGCCGGGTGAGCAGCAGGCGGGTCAGCTTCTTCGATGAGACCGGCAGCCGGTCGGCCTCGACGCGGCCCTGGGTGATGTAGCGGTAGAGCAGGTTCAGGCTGCGCGCCGCACCGATCGCCGGGTCGGTCAGCGCCCGGTACCAGGCGGGCGCCGTCGCCTCCGGTCTGCCACCAGGTCCGCAATCCGATCACCAGGACCAGGTCCAGCAGCCCGGGCCAGGACCGCGTCCTGGCCCGGCTCGTCGCTGGCCGCCTCGGCGGAGAGCAGATCGAGGGCCGTCCGGGTACGCGGCCCGGCGGGCACGATCGCCAGCGGCGGGACAGGTCCAGCAGGCGAGAGGCCGCGTCGCCGTGCAGTTCGCATATGCCACGGAGCATGACGGTGGCCCCGGCAGCCCGTCGCCGTAGGTGCGGGGGCCTAGGGGATCGGCCGGGGGCCGGTGAGATGGTGCTTGCGTCCGTCGCGGATCACGAACTGGGGTGCGGTCGTCGGCGATCGTGTACCCGCCGGAGGCCGTGATCAGGGCGATATCGCCTGCGGCGAGACGCACGGGAGCCGGCTCCCCGAGTGTGAACCAGCCATGTCCGCCGAGCGTGGCCGCGACCGTGAGCGGTGGCATACGCCACTCCCCACGGTGGCCGCTTGATCGGCTGTCTGACCAAGGCATTGTGGGCGCGGGCTCGATGCAGCAGGTCCGTCAGCACGTCCACACCGTCACCGTAGACGACCACAAAGGCATTTCGGATGTTCGCTCATGGATCGTCCAATCATCGATGCAGTTGGCTGGGCGGCATGACGAAATCCATCGTGGTGTTCGGAGCCGGTCCAGTACTGGGCGGACCATCGCCCGCCGATACGGCAGGGAGGGATACGAGGTGGTCCTGGGCTCCCGCAGCCAAGGCCCCCTCGACCTGCTCACCCGGGACTTGTCCGCCGCGGGCGTCACCGCACACGTGATCACCGCCGATCTCGACCGGGCCGACGGCGTACCGTCGCTCGCCGAGCGGATTCGCGCGCACGTCGGGGTCCCCACCGTCCTCTACTACAGTCCGGCGCCCACCGACCTGGTCTTTGTGCCCGCCGCCGATCTCACCGCGGAGCTGCTCCAGGACCGCATGCCGATCACGCTGTGCACGCTGTTGGCTCTGGTGCGGCAGTTCCTGCCCGCCATGCTGGAACGCGATGACGGCGCCATCCTCAGCGCTCAGGGAGCCGCCGCCGTCCAGGGGCGGCCGCACATGAGCGGCTGGCCCACGGTCCTGGCCGCACAGCGCGACCATCTTCAGTCGCTCGCGGCCGAGGTCGCTGACAAGGGCGTCTACGTCGGCATGCTCTATATCGGCGCTCGCATCTTGGGCACTCCCTTCGAGGCGGATTACCAACGACGCCGGGCCCAGGGCCAACCCGTGCCCGACCTGGCCGCCGCCAACCCGCCGAGTTGGCCGACATCCTCTGGGACATGCACGCCGCACGGCAGCCACATGAACCCCTCGTCCCTACAGGGCTCTTGGACAGGGTCCGGTCCACTTCGTCAGCGAGAGAATGACCCGCGCCGCCGAGGTCAAGCCACGTTTCAGACAGGGGCTTAGGGCACGGGACAGATCGTCAGCGCTCCGGACAGGTACGTCCGCGCTATGACGGCCAGGTGATGAGCGGAAGTAGGTCTCCGGCAGGCGGGTCCGCTGTTATCGGGAAGTCGGCGTGGGCGTGATTGCCGCGAGCCGGTGGCGGTCAGATGCGGTCGTTCGGCGGCGATCGCCAGATGACGCAGCCAGGTTGCCGCGGCGTTGAGATGCACGGCCAGATCGTCCAGGCTGATCCGCTCTTCGTCGAAACCGGAGCCGGCATACTCGCCGCCGACCGGGAGCGCGAGGAGGAACGCGGGCAAGGGAGGCGTCCGCCGTCTGATGGCCGTCAGATGGTCAGTCGCGCGTGTGCCCGAGGTGTGCCCGAGCGTCCCGGTACCCCGCGGGATTGGGCGGGATGAGCCGGGACGCTGGCTCGCGGATACCGGTACGAACCGGGATGAGATGGGAGAGCAGGTGACCTGCTGGCACGGGTCTGTCGCGGCTTGTAAACAGAAGGTTAGCCTGCCGTTTAAGCTGCCTGCCCGAAGCGGGGCCCACGAATAGCCGTGGGGCCGGTTGAGGCATTGGCTTCGCTGCTGACGGTCTCCGCCGGTTCCGGCTGCTGTTGCTTGTGCGTGGTCACGACTGCGCGCCGTGAACTGGGCGGCCGAGCGGTCGCGCCGCGTACCGCGAGACCTGACCGGAGTGCCAAGCCGACCTGATCGGCGCTAATGGCCCGCTCCCAGCAGTCGTCATCAGCCCCAACGCTCACCACAACATCGGGCGGTTGCGAAGCCACTAACGATTCGCTAACGGATGATCTCGAAGGGGTTCTCGTCGGAGGTGGAGGCCGGTGCCGTGTTCGGGGCGTTCGTTGGCGATGGCGTGCACGCCGTGTTCGTGTATGCCCAGGTAGTTCTTGCCCTGGATCTCGGCCTCGTACTGGTCCTCCGGTTGAGTGAGGACGCGGTCGCTGACCTTGATGATGCGGCATGCCTGCCGACGCCGCAGACGTCGCCCTAGGCGGCTGGCTGGAAGCGGATGTGTTGTCTGGCGGTGAGGTGTTCAGGGTGTGCTGCAGTGCATGATGCGGTGCGCGTCTACACGCCTGCTGAGGCTGCTCGCTTGCTGAAGGTATCGGAGTCGTGGCTGAGGAAGAAGGCTGCGGCTCGGGTGATCCCGTGCACGTTCTTTGGCAAGCATCTGCGTTTCAGTGAGGACGATCTGGCGGCCATTGTCCGAGCTGGTGCCCGTGGGCCTGTTGTAGCGGCCCCGGTCACTTCTCGACGCTCCTCCACGTGATCTTGCTGGCGTCGGCTCCGGGCTTTGAGAACAAGACGGCTGCTGAGCGGTATGGGGAGGAGCAGGAAGCGCTCATCCGAAAAGGCACCTGGATCGACCCGCAGGTGTCGGAAGTGCCGTTCGGAGAGTTCGCCGAGCAATGGATGAGCGTCAGCCGGCTGGCGATCAACACCCGGGCGAAGTACCGGTCTCAGCTGGATAATCACGTTCTTCCACAGTGGGAGGACTGGCCTTTGGTCGCGCTGCTGGATGCCTACATGGAGATTCAGGGTTGGGTGAATGAGTTGCACGAGGAGCTCAAGGAGTCGACTGTGGCTTCGGTCTTCGCTTTGTTCTCGACCATCCTCAATGCCGCGGTTCGGGCGCGCAAGGTTCCCTTCAGCCCGTGTCAGGGGATCAAGGTGACCTCGGGTGAGCAGGTGGTTGAGCGGTTGGTGGCCACGCCGCTGCAGTTCTTGCGGGTGGCGTTGCGGATGGAGGGTCTGATGGGGTACTCGGGCTTTGTGCTGACGTTGTTGGACGGCTACACCGGCGCTCGTTGGTCCGAGTTGATCTCACAGAAGCCCAACCAGTACGACAAAGATCTCAAACGGTTTCCTGTCAGAAGGCCGATCCGCGAGGCCAGGGGCAAGATCGAGGAAGCCCCGCGGCCCAAGACGCCGACCGGGCGGCGGTGGATTCAGTTGCCGCCGTTCCTGGCCCAGGTGTACGAGCCGCTGGTGATCGACTGCCCGTATGAGCGGGTCTTCACCGGGGAACGTGGAGGCGTACTACGCAACTTCGCCCGCCGCTTCTGGCGACCTGCCTGGGATGGCGACCCCGCGGCTCGCCCGGGGCATAAGCAGCCAGGCATGGCCGACGCGGTAGCGGTCGGGAGACGATGATCTCCCGGATATCTCCCAAAGACGATCAAAGCCCCGGTCCCTGGTGTGGGATGGGGCTGTGACCTGTGGGTTTGTGGTGGGCGATACTGGGATTGAACCAGTGGCCTCTACCGTGTCAAGGTAGCGCTCTCCCACTGAGCTAATCGCCCGGGTCCGTGCTTCCGAGGAAGTACGGGCTGAGGTGGAGACGGGATTTGAACCCGTGTACACGGCTTTGCAGGCCGTTGCCTCGCCTCTCGGCCACTCCACCAGAGGGAGGCCTTCCGCAAGGCCCCTCAGAGCGGAAGACGGGATTCGAACCCGCGACCCTCACCTTGGCAAGGTGATGCTCTACCAACTGAGCCACTTCCGCTTGTGCTGCTCGGGATCCGGATCCCTTGCGGCGACGAGGAAAACCTTAGCGTGAAGTCGCGGCTTCCCCAAACCGGTTTGCGGGGGTCGCTTCGATGGGCGTCGAAGCTTGGGCCGCATATGCTCCGGGACATGGGTGACCTGGCGTATGACTCCGACATCTCGGTGGTGGCGACGCTGCTGGCCGACCGGGCACGGGCCGCGATGCTCACGGCGTTGCTGGACGGACGGCCGCTGGCGGCGGGGGAGTTGGCCCGGGTCGCGGGGATCAGCGCGCAGACGGCGAGCTCGCATCTGGCGCGGCTGCTGGACGGCGGGCTGGTCACGGTGATCAAGCAGGGGCGGCACCGCTACTACAGCCTGACCGGTCCGGAGATCGCCCACGTCATCGAGGCGCTGAGCCGGGTCAGCCCGCCGGTGACGGTGCGGAACCTGAGGCAGTCGCGGGACGCCCGGCGGCTGCACACGGCCCGTACCTGCTACGACCATCTGGCGGGGGAGGCGGGAGTGGCCCTGTTCGCGGCCCTGGTGGACACGGGGCTGATCGAGCCGGATGGGAGCGAGGTCACGGAGAAGGGCGAGGACCGGCTCGGCGAGCTCGGGATCGACCTGGCCGCGCTCCGGAAGGGGCGGCGGCGGTTCGCGGCGCCGTGCCTGGACTGGACCGAACGCAGGCCGCACCTGAGCGGGGCGCTGGGCGCCGCGCTCACCGAGAGGCTGATCGAGCTGGGGTGGTTCGAGCGGGGGAGTACGCGGCGGGCACTGACGGCCACCGAGGCCGGGATGCGCGGTCTGGCGGACTCGTTCGGCTGCATCCTGCCCCGGGGTGCGTGACGGCGGATCGCTCGCGTCACACTGGTCGGCATGAAGGATTCGTTCGCTCACGTCGGGGGGCTGCTGGCCACCGGGCCGGCCGACGTGACGACGGACCCGGCGGCGCTCGACTCGCGGGGCTGGTGGGCCGTCGTGGCCACGTACGAGGGCAAGATCACTTGTGCGCGGTTCGATCGGGTCCGGCGGGCGCCGCATCCGGCGGGCGTGTGGGGCCCGCCGGGGGAGTGGCGCAGCTCACTGAGCCGGTCCGAGTACGTACGGGGCGTGGAACGGATACGGGCGGCCATCGCCGACGGGGTCGTCTACCAGGCCAACCTGTGCCGGATCCTGTCGGCGACGATGCCCGAGGGCGCCGACATCGCGGGCCTCGGGCTGCGCCTGGCCGAGCGGCATCCGGCGGAGTACGCGATGACCCTGCGGCTGCCCGGGCTGGAGATCGCCAGCGCCTCGCCGGAGCTGTATCTCGCGCGCTCCGGTGACGTGGTCGAGTCGGGGCCGATCAAGGGAACGGCGCGCACGGCGGCGGAACTGCTGCCCAAGGACCGCGCCGAGAACGTGATGATCGTGGACCTCGTGCGCAACGACCTCGGCCGCGTCGCGGAGATCGGATCGGTGACGGTGCCGGGGTTGTGCGTGCCCGAGGAGATCCCCGGCCTGGTGCATCTCGTCTCGACCGTCCGGGCCCGCCTGGCGCAGCCGAACGGCTGGCCGGAGCTGCTGGCGGCGACGTTTCCGCCGGGTTCTGTCACGGGGGCGCCCAAGTCCAGCGCGCTGACCTTGCTGGATGAGCTCGAACCGGTTCCGCGGGGCCCGTACTGTGGAGCCATCGGCTGGGTGGACGCGGACTCCCGGCGCGCCGCGCTCGCCGTCGGCATCCGGACGTTCTGGGCTGAGGACGGCCTGCTGCGCTTCGGCGCCGGCGCCGGCATCACCTGGGGGTCCGACCCGCTCCGCGAATGGCAGGAGACCGAGCTCAAGGCGGCTCGGCTATTGGAGGTGGCTTCCGGTGACGACCGGGCAGGGCAAGATCTGGCTCAACGGTGAACTGCTCGCCCCCGAGCAGGCGAAGGTGTCGGTGTTCGACCACGGCATGCTCGTCGGCGACGGGATCTTCGAGACCGTCAAGGCGACGAACGGTGAGCCGTTCGCCCTCACCCGGCACCTGAAGCGCCTGGCCCGCTCCGCCGCGGGCCTGGGGCTCCCCGAGCCGGACCAGGACGCCCTTGCCCAGGGCACCCTGGAGGTCCTCGCCGCGGCGCCCAAGTGGCCGCTGGCCCGGATCCGCATCACCTACACCAGCGGCCCGGGCCCGCTCGGCTCCGACCGGGGCACCGAGGGCACCACGATCTCGATCATCGCCGCCGAGCAGAAGCCGTTCCCGGCGACCACGGCCGTCACCGTGGTGCCGTGGCCGCGCAACGAACGGGGCGCGCTGAACGGCCTCAAGACGACGTCGTACGCCGACAACGCGCTCGCGCTCGCCTACGCCAAGGAGCGTGGCGGCGGCGAGGCGATCTTCGGCAACCTCGCGGGCAACCTGTCCGAGGGCACCGGCAGCAACATCTTCGTGGTCAGGGGCGGCCGTCTCATCACGCCGCCGCTGACGGCGGGCTGCCTGGCCGGGGTGACCCGCGCGCTGGTCCTGGAGTGGTTCGGCGGCGACGAGGAGGACCTCCCGCTGGAGGAGCTCTACCAGGCCGAAGAGGCGTTCCTGGTGTCCACGACCCGCGACGTCCAGCCGATCCACGCCGTCGACGGCACCGCGCTGCCCGCCGCGCCCGGCCCCGTCACGAGCAAGGCCATGGAGGTCTTCGCCGCCCGCAGCGGCGAGCTCATGGATCCGTGATCTAGAGCAAGCCGTGACCCGGCCGGGTCTTTACGTGATCGCTTTCTTCGTTCACGTTAACGGTGACGCGCAAAAGGAGGTCACCGTGGTCTTCGACCCTGCCGGCTCCCGACGGTCCCCCTCCGACTCCCGACGACGCTTCTCCGGTTCGCGACCCGCGTTCCCCGGCTCCCGACGGCTCTTCTCCCCGAATTCCCGCGACCCTTCCGGGGACTTCCCGAGTCCTTACCGGCGGCGCATCGGCGTGACGGCCGCGCTCCTCTTGGCGGGCGCGGCCGTCGCCGGATGCGGCGGCGGGGGCTCGTCCTCGACCGATCCCGACCGCAACGCCAAGGCCAAGAGCTTCACCCTGGTGATCAGCCGCAACGCCATCGAGGGCGGCAAGAACACCGAGGAGGCCGAGTGGATCAGCAAGACGGTGATCCCGCGGTTCGTCGCCGCGCAGAAGGCCAAGGGCGTCAACGCGAAGGTGACCTTCCGCGGCTACGGCGTCGACGACGAGCCGTACAAGACCAAGATCGCGCTCGATCTGAAGTCCCGGTCGGGCGCCGACGTCTTCGACATGGACGGCATCTGGGTCGGCGAGTTCGCGCAGGCCGGCTACATCGCGCCGCTCACGAAGGTGGCAGGCCCGCGAGCCGACACCTGGGACGGCTGGGCACAGATTCCGAGGTCGGTCCAGGGACTGGCCACGTTCGAGGGCAAGCGGTACGGCATCCCGGCCAGCACGGACGGGCGGGTGCTGTTCTTCAACAAGCGCCTGTTCGAGCGGGCCGGGCTGCCGGCCAACTGGCAGCCCAGGAGCTGGGACGAGATCCTCGCGGCCGGCCAGGCGCTGAAGAGGCTGCCCGGCGTCACGCCCGTCCAGCTGAACGCGGGCACCGCGATGGGCGAGGCCACCGCGATGCAGGGCGTCCTGCCGCTGCTCGCCGGGGCGGGCGCCGAGGTCTACGCCAATGGCAAGTGGGCGGGCGGCGGAACGGCGGTCAAGGAGGCCCTCGGCCTCTACTCCAAGATCTACAGGCAGGGGCTGGGCGATCCCAAGCTCCAGCAGGAGGCCAAGGGCCGCGACAAGTCGTTCGCCGCGTTCGCCGCAGGCAAGATCGGTATCCTGGCCGAGGGCGACTACTTCTGGCGTGATGTGATCAACCCGAAGACCGGGATCGCCAAGATGGCAGACCGTGACCAGGCCGTGGGGTACGCGACGTTCCCCGCGATCAGTCCTGGCAAGGGCATCCGCGGCCAGTCGTTCGTCAGCATGTCGGGCGGCGCCGTCACCGTGGTCAACCCCAACACCAAGTACCCGCAGCAGGCCTTCGAGCTGCTGACGTTCATGAACTCCCCGGAGATGCACAAGGCCCGGACGGCCGGCACGCCGGAGATTACCTCGCGTACGGACGTGAACGCCGAGATCCTCAAGGGCGACGCCTTCCTGTCCTACCTCGCCGAGAAGGTCTTGCCGATCACTACGTACCGCCCGGGGCTCGCCGCCTATCCGCAGGTCTCGACCGCGCTGCAGGAGGCCACGGCGAGCGTCGTCTCCGGCACACCCCCCGACCAGGCGGCTGCGCAATACACCAAGAAGCTGGAGGGAATCGTCGGTGGCGCCGCCAACGTCTCCACCGGCTGAGCCGACCGCCACGGCCGCCGCGCCGGGGACGGCCCCGTCCCGCAGGATGAGCGACGACGCGGCGGGGCTCGGCACCCGCCGCGGCGCCGCGTTCGTCGCGCCCGCACTCGTCCTGGTCGCGGTGTTCCTGGTCTTCCCGGCCCTCTGGACGCTCTACCTGGGCGTCACCGACTACCGGCTCACCGGGATCGCGGCCAGCGATCCGCAGTTCGTCGGGACCGGCAACTACACGGACGTGCTGGGCGACGAGGAGTTCCACCGTTCGCTGTGGCTGACGCTGCAGTTCGTCGTGGGCTCGGCCGTCGTCGGGCAGACGTTGCTCGGCTTCGCTGTGGCGTGGGTGATGCGCGACCGGTCCGGGCCGGTGCGGCGGCTGGTGGAGGGGGTGATCCTGCTCGCCTGGATCCTGCCGGGCTCGGTGATCGCATTCCTCTGGATCGCCCTGCTCGACCGCGACTCGGGCACGCTGAACGCGCTGCTCGGCACGCCCGGCACCGCCTGGCTGCTCGACCACCCCATGGCCTGCATCATCGTGTTCAACATCTGGCGCGGCACCGCGTTCTCGATGATGCTCTACAGCGCCGCACTGGGGAACGTTCCACCCTCGCATCTGGAGACCGCGCGCCTGGCGGGCGCGTCCACGCTGCAGACATTGCGCGACGTCGTCCTGCCGCGCATCCGCGGCCACATCCTGACGAGCCTGCTGCTGGTCAGTCTCTGGACGTTCAACGACTTCACGCCGTTCCTCATCACCGCGGGCGGGCCGGACGGGAAGTCGGAGATCATGTCGGTGTACGTCTACCGGACCGCGCTGGGCGACGGGCGGCTCGGCTTCGGGGCCGCGATCTCGCTCGTGATGATCCTCATCAACCTCGTGATCGCGCTGCTCTACCTGCGCGCGCTCCGCGAGCGGCGCAAGCCCGGAAGCGAGGTGGCGGCGTGACCGTACGCGAAGTACTGGGGAGGATCGGGCTCGCCACGTTCGTGTCGGCGGTGCTGGGCTTCTTCTCGCTGCCGCTGCTCTGGCTGGCGTTCGCGCCGTTCGACGCCGAGCCGCAGATCTCGGCGTCGCTGCCCGACTTCACCCTGCACAACTTCCGGGTGCTGATGGACAACCCGTACGCGCTCGCCTCGCTGCGCAACTCCGTCCTGCTCGCGGCCGGGGTGGCGGCGCTGGTGGTGACCTGCGCCGCGCTCGCCGCGTACGCGCTCAGCCGGGTGCGCGTCCCTGGACGCGACGTGCTGCTGTACGTGCTGCTCCTGCTGTCGTCGATCATCACCGGCACGGCGGCGATGGTGCCGATCTTCCTGCTGGCGTTCAACCTCAACCTGATCGACTCGCATCTCGGTGTGATCCTCGTGCTGACGGGCGGGCTGCTGCCGGCGGCGATCTTCGTGCTGAAGGACTTCACGGACAACACGCCCACGTCGTACGAGGAGGCCGCGCGCGTCTTCGGCGCCTCGCCGCTGCAGACGCTCCGGCACGTCGTCGTCCCGGTGATCCGGCCCGGCCTCGCCACGGTCACGGTGTGGACGGTGGCGCAGGTCTGGGGCGACTTCCTCATGCCGTTCCTGCTGCTGCGCGACCCGGACAAGGCCCCGGCCTCAGTGATCATGTACACCTTCTACACCGAGGGCGGGCAGCCCGACCTCGCCCTGATCTCCACGTTCTCGCTGCTGTACTCCCTGCCGGTCGTGGGCATGTACGTCTTCGTGAGCCGCCGGTACGGGTTCCGCTTCCACGGAGGGATCAAGCGCTGATGGCGGTCATCACCCTGCGCGGTCTGACCAAGGTCTACCCCGGCGACGTGCGGGCCCTCGACGCCCTCGACCTCGAGATCGCGGACGGCGAGTTCTTCGCGTTGCTCGGCCCGTCCGGCTGCGGCAAGACGACGCTCCTGCGCACCGTCGCGGGCCTGGAGACCGCGACGGCGGGCTCGGTGCGAATCGGTGAGACGGACGTGACGCGGCTGGCGCCCGGACGCCGCGACGTCGGCATGGTCTTCCAGGACTACGCGCTCTTCCCGCACATGTCGGTCACCGACAACATCGCCTACCCGCTGCGCATCAAGAAGACCGGCAAGGAGGAACGGCACGCGGCGGCCGCCGAGGTGGCCGCCGCGCTCGGCCTGGACGGGCTCCTCGCGCGCCGCCCCGGCGAACTGTCGGGCGGCCAGCAGCAGCGGGTCGCGCTGGCACGCGCGATGGCGGCGCGCCCGCGGGTGTTCCTGCTGGACGAGCCGTTGTCCAACCTCGACGCGCGGCTGCGGCTGGAGGCGCGCACGTTCCTGAAGAAGCTGCAGCGCGAGCTGGGCGTGACCACCGTCTTCGTCACCCACGACCAGGCGGAGGCACTCGCCATGGCCGACCGGATCGCGGTCATGGAAGCCGGTCGGATCAGGCAGATCGGCACTCCGGCCGAGGTCTTCCGGCGTCCGGCCAACGTCTTCGTCGCCTCGTTCATCGGCTCCACGCCGATGAATCTCATCGACGCGCGGGTCCGGGGCGGCCAGGTCGAGGCGGCGGGCACGCCGCTGCCGCTTCCGGCGGAGGCCCGCGGGCTCGTCACCGACGGGCAGGCCGTCGTGTACGGGGTACGGCCCGACTATCTGGACTACTCGGCGAGCCCGGTCGACGACGCCTTCAGCGGCAGGGTCGCGGTGGTCGAAAATCTCGGCAGTTCATCATTGGTCACACTGGATGTCGAAGGAGTCCTGGTTCACGCCCTCGTCGGCGAGGGCGGCGAGCCCGAGCCGGACGAACGCGGCTGGGCCGTGCCACGGACGGAGCGCGCTCTGCTCTACAGCGACGGAGATCTGGTGAACGGAAACGACGTGACAGCGGCGAAGGCGACGGCGTGACGGAAACGACGTGACAGTGGCGAAGGCGACGGCGTGACGGCGGCCGCATGAGGGCGACGGCTTTGCGGCACCGGTGTGGCGGTGGCAGCAGGGTGACGGCATGACTGTGGGGGTGTGGTGAGCGCGGGGACGACCACGGTGCATCGGGGACGATGGACGCTGGAAGACAGGCTCGAACGGGGGTTGCGCGAGCTGCCGTTCGAGGTGGCACCGGGCACGGCGGCGGTCACCGTCCGGTTGTCGTTCGAGGGCGGCGTGATCGATCTGGGCTGCCACGGCCCGGACGGTTTCCGCGGCTGGTCCGGGGGAGCGCGCCGCGAGTTCACGATCGCGGCGCAGTGGGCGACGCCCGGGTATCTGCCGGGAGAGCTCGAACCCGGCGTCTGGAACGTATGGCTGGGGCTGCACCGGATCCCGCCGGACGGCGTCCCGTACGAGGTCACCGTGACCACCTCGGCTTCCGCCACACCCGCGCCGACGGAGACGCCGTGGCCAGTGCTGCCCGAGCGTGCGCCTATCAGAGACCTGCCCGCTCCGGCGGGGATGCGCTGGCTCGCCGGTGACCTTCACTCCCACACCGTGCACAGCGACGGCACCCTCACCGTTCCGGAGCTGGCCTGCCGCGCGGTCGCCGGCGGCCTGAACTTCCTCGCCGTCACCGACCACAACACGGTCAGCCACCATCCCGAGCTCGCGGCGGTCGGAGCCCGCGCCGGGATCGTCCTCGTCCCCGGGCAGGAGGTGACCACCGATCTCGGGCACGCCAACGTCTTCGGCGACACGGGATGGGTGGACTTCCGGAAACCGTCCGCCGAGTGGGTCGCCTTCGCCGAACGGCAGGGCGGCGTCATCTCCATCAACCATCCCCTCAGCGGCGACTGCGCCTGGCGTCATGACCTGCCGCCGGAGGCCCGCCCCCGGCATGCCGAGATCTGGCACTCGTCCTGGTGGGACCGGCGTTGGGGCGCTCCGCTGTCCTGGGCTTCGCTGTGGCGGCCGGACGTCGTGCCGCTCGGCGGCAGCGACTACCACGACCCGGCCCAGCACAAGTCGCTCGGCGAGCCGACGACCTGGGTGCTCGCGGAGGACGACGACGTACTCGGCGCGCTGGCCGCCGGGCGTACCGCCGTGACCACAGGGCCGGGCGCAGGCACGGACGCGGGCGTCGGCGCGGGCGGGGGCACGCCGATGTTGCTCCGGGTGGACGACGAGCTGATCGCCCTCGGCGCCGACGGCACCGTGCTCGTCCGCCCGGACGGCAACCGTCTCGCCGTACGGGGAGACCACGTCCGGGTGCCCGTCCGGGCCGCCGGAACGCACCGTCTGGAAACCCACGAGAACGAGGTGATCGCTCTATGCGGATGACCCCGGCCACCGAGACCCCGATCGTCGTCGTTCCGCACACCCACTGGGACCGCGAGTGGTACCTGCCGTTCCAGCGTTTCCGGCTGAGGCTCGTCGCGCTGCTGGACGAGGTCATCGACCGGATGGAGGCCGACCCGCGCCAGCACTTCACGCTGGACGGCCAGATGGCGGCCGTCGACGACTACCTGGAGGTACGGCCGGAACGCCGTGAACGGGTCGCGGCGCTCGTCCGGGAGGGTCGGCTGGCCGTCGGGCCCTGGCAGATCCTGCACGACGAGTTCCTGTGCTCCGGCGAGAACATCGTCCGCAACCTTGAGCTCGGCCTGCGGCGGGCAGAGGAACTCGGCGCGGCCATGCGCGTCGGCTACCTGCCGGACCAGTTCGGTCACTGCGCGCAGACTCCGCAGATCCTGCGGCTCGCCGGAATCGAGCACGCGTGCGTCTGGCGAGGCGTTCCGTCCGCCGTACGGACCCACGCGTTCGCATGGGAATCCCCGGACGGGACCGCCATCCGTACCGAATACATGCCTGAGGGCGGCTACGGCAACGCGGCCAGCATGTTCGAGGAGGCGGGGCTGTACGGCGAAGGCCAGGTCTCCGAGGCCGCGCTCCTGCCGGGCAGGGTGTCCGACTTCGCCGAACGCATGCGTGCCTGGCGTCCCGAAGGCGGCCCGCTGCTGGCCATGTACGGCTCGGACCACACGGCCCCGGCCGCGGATCTCGCCGACCAGATCGACGGGCTCGGCAACGGCATGAGGCTGGACACGCTGGCCGGGTACATGGCGACGCAAGACCCCTCGGCCGAGAGCCTGCCGCGCGTCCGCGGCGAGTTGCGCTCCCACGCCCGGGCCAACATCCTGCCCGGCGTCATCTCGGCGCGTGTCCACCTCAAACAGGCGATGAGCCGAGCCGAACGCCTCGTCGAGCGTTACGCCGAGCCGCTCGACGCGCTCTGGTGGGACGGCAGCGCGTCGAGCTTCCTGGACATGGCCTGGCGCCGCCTGATCGAGGTGAGCTGCCACGACTCGGTGACCGGCTGCGGCAGCGACGAGACGGCCGAACAGGTCGCGGCCCGCATGGCCGAGGCCGAACAGCTCGGGCGGGCGGTGTGCGACCTGGTGACGGCCGGGCTCACGGCCGCGCTGCCGTTCGACGCCCACCTCGTCTTCAACCCCACCCCGGCGCGCCGCACCGCGGTCGTCGTCCTGGACGTCGGGGCGGAGGGCGAGGTCGTCCTGGAGGACGCCGCCGGGCGCGCCTACCCGGCCCAGACGCTCGAAGTCGCCGCGACGACGCTGTACGACGCCGTTCACCCGGCGTCCGACCTGCCGATGGTGCTCAACCGGGTGTTCGGGCGTTCGCTGTTCGGCCAGGACATCCGCGACTGGAACGTGGCGGACCGGACACTGACCTTCTTCGTCACACAGCGCGCCGAGACGCCCTTCGACATCGCCCACGTCCGCGAGGCCGTGCGGGACGCGCAGGGGGAGTGGCGCGTCGTCACGATCGCCGACCCGCGCCGCACGGTCGCCGCCCAGGTGGAGGCACCGCCGCTGGGCATCCTCGCCGTACGCCCGACGCCCGGGCCAACGACCACCGGGCCAACGACCACCGGGACACCGGCGCCCGGGCCAACGGTGCCCGGGACGTCCGTGCCCAGGGCGTCCGTGGCCGGGGCGTCCGTGGCCGGGGCGTCCGTGGCCGGGGCGTCCGTGCCCGGGACGGCCGTGGTCGAACGGCCGGTCCGGGCCGAAGGCGACGACGTCCTGGACAACGGCCTGCTGCGCGTCCAGATCGCCGGGGACGGCACGTTCTCGATCAGCTCCTCCGGCGGCCGGGTCGTGGAGGGTCTCGGGCGTGTGATGGAGGGCGGCGACCTTGGCGACACCTACAACTACGCGCCGCCGCGCCGTGACCGCCTGGTGGACGTGCCCGAGTCGGTGCGCGTGCGGGCGGTCACCGCGGGGCCGCTGATCGCCGCGTTCGACGTCGTGCGCACGTACCGCTGGCCCGCGAAGGGCGACCTGCCTGGCGACGCCCGATCCGAGGCCGAAGAGACCGTTCCCGTCGTGATGCGGGTCGAGCTCCGAGCCGGAGAGCCGTTCGTGCGGCTGCGCGTCTCGTTCGACAACCGCTGCGAGGACCATCGGGTGCGCCTGCACCTGCCCTTGCCGGTGCCCGCTTCGTCCTCGTTCGCCGAGGGCCAGTTCGCGATCGTCGAACGTGGCCTCGCGTCCGAGGGGGGTTGCGGCGAGGTGCCCCTGCCGACGTTCCCCGCCTCAGGCTTCGTGGCCGCCGGAGGTCTGGCGGCCCTGCTGGAGCACGTCACCGAGTACGAGGTGACCGGGGACGGACGGGAACTGGCGCTGACCCTCGTACGCTCGGTCGGCTATCTGTCACGCCATCACAACGCCAACCGCGACCAGCCCGCCGGTCCCGAACTCCCGACGCCGCGGGCCCAATGCCGGGGCGAACGGGTCGTGGACCTAGCGGTCATGCCGTACCCGTCAGGCGGCGTTCCAGGCCCTGACGTCCTGGCCGCCGCCGAGTCGTTCCGGCACGACCTGCTCACGGCCGCAGGGTACGGACCCTCCAGCACACCTCTGCCGTCCGTCCGCAGCGGCATCGAGCTGACCGGCGAAGGCGTCGTGATGACGAGCCTGCGCGAGCGCGAGGGCCAGCTCGAAGTCCGCCTCGTGGCCGAACATTCCCAAGCCACCACCGCGACCCTCACCGGCGGCGTCACCAGGCCGATGCGTCCCTGGGAGATCGCCACCGTGAACGTCCCCCGCCCGCAAACCCCCTGAGACCGTGCGGGTCAGGCCGTGCGGGTGAGGTCGCGGGCGGTGGGGGCTTGTGCGGCGGCCGCGGCCGCCATCGCGGCGCCCACGATTCCGGCGCTGTTGAACAGGCGCGCCGGAATGACCGGGGCGGCCACGTTGTGGATCAGCGGCACGAACTTGGCGGCCTTCTTGCTCACCCCGCCGCCGACGATGATCAGCGAAGGGGTGACCAGGGCCTCCAGGTGGGCCAGGTAGTCGCTGAGGCGCTTGGCCCACTGCTCCCAGCTGAGATCGTCCTCCTCACGGACCTTGGCGGAGGCACGCGTCTCGGCGTCGTGGCCGTCGATCTCCAGATGGCCGAACTCGGTGTTGGGGACCAGCACCCCGTCGGTGAACAGCGCGCTCCCGATCCCCGTGCCGAGCGTCAGCATGACCACGGTGCCCTTCTGGCCCTTGCCCACGCCGTGGCTCATCTCCGCGATCCCGGCGGCGTCCGCGTCGTTCAGGAGCGTGACCGGGCACCCGGTGGCCTCGTCGAACAGTTTGACGGCGTCGAGCCCGATCCAGCTCTTGGCCACGTTCGCGGCGGACCGCGTGACCCCGTTCACCACCACGCCCGGGTACGTCGCCCCGACCGGGCCGGACCAGCCGAAGTCGTCCACGATCCGCGCGAGGATCTCGGCGACCGGCTCGGGTTCGGCGGGCCGCGGCGTCGCGACGCGTATCCGCTCGCGGGTGAATTCGCCCGTGGCGAGATCGACCGGCGCGCCCTTGATTCCCGACCCGCCGATGTCGATGCCCAGCATCTCCATGCTCATCTCCTACCCGTGCCCGTCCTCCGCCACGTTAAAGACACTCCCAAGGCCGCCGCCCGGACGTTCGCGGACGCGCCGAGGGCGTCGCCGCTCGCGCCCACCGTGGCGTCATCCGTCGACGACCTTCAGGCCGTGGCGTCACCCGTCGACGACCTTCAGGCCGATCACACCCACGAGGATGAGGGCGAGGCACGCCACCCGGGCGGGAGAAGCGCTTTCGCCGAGGACGACGATGCCGGTGATCGCTACGCCGAGCGACCCGAGCCCCACCCACACCGCGTAGGCCGTGCCCACCGGCAGATCACGCAGCGACACCGACAGCACGACGACGCTGAGGAGGGCAACCGTCATGCCGATCACGGCGGGCCAGAGCCGCGCCAGGCCGTTGGACTGCTTCAGCGCGGTCGCCCAGACCAGCTCCAGCAGGGCCGCCACGACCAGCAGGATCCAGGCGGCCTTCACGCCGTGACACCTCCGTCGACCGTGATCGCGGTGCCCGTGATGTAGGCGCCCGCGGGTCCGGCGAGGTGCGCGACCGTGGCGGCGATGTCGTCCGGTCGCGCGTAACGGCCCAGGGCCGTGAATCCTCGTTCGAAGTCGGCGTCGGGGGAGTCGGCGGGGTTCATCTCCGTGTCCGTCGAGCCCGGGTGAACGAGATTGGCGGTGATGCCGGCGGGCCCGAGGTCGCGGGCCAGCCCCTTCGTGAGCCCGATCAGGGCGGACTTGCTCATCGAGTACAGCGTCCAGCCGGGATAGGGCACCCGCTCGGCGAGGCTGCTGCCGATGCTGATGATCCGCCCGCCCCCGCCGTCCCGAAGGTGGTGTGCCGCTGCCTGAGAGGCCACATAAGCCGCCCGGACGTGGATCGCCAGGGTCGTGTCGACCTCCTCGATCCGGACGTCCTCTAGGGGCCCATAAGGTGCGATACCGGCGTTGTTGACCAGGATGTCCAGCCTGCCTAGCTCGGTCGCGGCGCGTTCGACCGCACTCGTGACGGCCTCCGGATCGGCGGCATCGGCCGCGATCGCCAGCCCGCGGCGCCCCAGCTTCTCGATCTCACGCACCACGGCGGCGGCACGTTCGGGTGCCTGAACGTAGGTCAGCGCCACGTCCGCCCCGTTCCGTGCGAGGCGCAGCGCTATCGCCGCACCGATGCCCCGGCCGCCACCGGTCACCAACGCCACCTTGCCCGCAAGCTCACCCATCACCGTTCACTCCTAACCGGAGAACTCTCCACTTAAGTCGTGGCAGAGACTAATCGGAGAACTCTCCACATGGCAACTGAAACCGGAGAGCTCTCCGCTTGGGTAGGCTGGGCGGTTGAGCGACGAGGCCGGGTGCCGGGGCGGTTGAGCGACGAGGCCAGGGCGTCCGGTGAGCAACGAATCGAGGTGCGGGTGAGCAGCGAGGCCGGGACCGGGGACGCGGTGGGCGGCCATTCCGGGCTGCGTCAGCGCACGTTGCCGATCGCGGGCGGACCGCCGGCGGAACGAGCCGACGCCGCCCACAACCGCCGCAAGATCCTCGCCGCCGCGGCGGACGTGATCGCGGCGCGCGGCGCCGAGGGGCTGTCCATGGACGAGGTGGCGCGCGCGGCCGGAGTCGGCGTCGGCACGGTCTACCGCCGCTTCGGCGACCGTGCCGGCCTGGTCTACGCCGTGATCGACGACCGCGAGCGAGAGTTCCAGGCGAGCTTCCTGACGGGGTCGCCGCCGCTGGGACCAGGGGGACCGCCCGTGGAACGTGTACGGGCGTTCCTGCACGCGCTCGCCGACCGTACGGAGGAGCAGTCCGAACTCCTTCTCGCGGCCGAGATGGACTCCTCGTACGCCCGCTTCAATGACGGCTCGTACGGGCTCTACCAGATGCACCTGACGATGCTGATCCGCCAGGTCCGCCCCGGCGCCGACGCCCCGTACCTCGCGGACGCCCTCCTGGCACCGCTGGCCGCCAACCTCTTCCGCTACCAACGCCACCGGCGCGGCCTGACCCTGGCGCGCATCAAAGCAGGCCTGGACGACCTCATAACCGGCCTTCAGCGACCTGTGAACGACCCACAACCGACAATTGGCCACGATCTGTAGGCGATGCGTAGCCACGCCTGACCTGCCGCCCCAGCTGTGCGAGGAACGTGCGCGCCCCATCGCCCGATCCTCTGGACGCGATGATCGTTTTGCCGCAGGATTGCGACTCCCACCCCCCGGCGAAGCGAGGCATCCATGGGCAGCAAGGCCGTTGACGAGTTCGTCGAAAGCAAGGTCGCGCCTGAGCAGCGACCCCTCGTCGCCGCTCTCCGGGAGCTGATGGCCGAATGCGCTCCCGGCGCCGAAGAGGTGATCGCTTACGGGTCGCCCGCCTGGAAGGGGCGCAAGACCTTGGCGATCATCAGTGTGAGCAAGACCCACCTGACGTTCGCGTTCGACCGTGGCGCCGACTTCACCGACGACCACGGCCTGCTCCAGGGCGTCGGGAAGAAGACCAGGCACGTCAAGATCAAGCAGCTCGAAGACCTCGACCGCGCCGCCCTGCGCGACTACATCGCCCAGGCCGTCGCCCTCGACGAGCAGTAGGAGGCAGGCGCGGGATTGCTTCCCTCGTAGGTCTTATGCGGGGCGCCGCGCGCGGCCAGACTGGGGGCGTGAACGACTTCGACATCCTCGTGCTCGGGTCGGGCCCCGGCGGGCAGCGCGCGGCCATCGCCGCCGCGAAGCTCGGACGGCGGGTCGCCATCGCCGACCGGCGCAACATGATCGGCGGGGTGTGCATCAACACCGGCACGATCCCGTCGAAGACCCTCCGCGAGGCCGTCCTCTACCTGACCGGGCTCAACCAGCGGGAGCTGTACGGGCAGAGTTACCGGGTCAAGGAGGACATCACGGTCGCCGATCTCGGCATGCGAACCCAGCATGTCATCGGCCGCGAGATCGACGTGATCCGCAGCCAGCTGGCCCGCAACCACGTGACCGTTCTCGCCGGCACCGGGCGCTTCCTGGATCCGCACACCATCGGCGTCGGCAACGGGCACGACCGCGAGCACAAGGTCACCGCGGACAAGATCGTCATCGCCACCGGGACGAAGCCGGCGCGGCCCGGCACGGTGGAGTTCGACGACCGTACGATCATCGACTCCGACGGCATCATCAACATGGAACGCATCCCCGAGACCATGGTGGTGGTCGGCGCCGGGGTGATCGGGATCGAGTACGCGTCGATGTTCGCGGCCCTCGGCACCAAGGTGACCGTGGTCGAACGCCGTGACCGCATGCTGGAGTTCGCCGATCTCGAAGTGGTGGAGGCGCTCAAGTACCACCTGCGCGACCTCGCCGTCACGTTCCGCTTCAGGGAGAGCGTGGCCTCCGTGGAACGCCGCAACGGCGGCGCGATCACCGTCCTCGAAAGCGGCAAGCGCATCCCGGCCGACACCGTGATGTACTCGGCCGGCCGCCATGGCATGACCGACGAGCTCAACCTGGAGGCCGCCGGGCTCGCCGCCGACGGCCGCGGCCGGATCAAGGTGAACGGTGACTACGCCACCGAGGTGCCGCACATCTACGCCGTGGGAGACGTGATCGGTTTCCCGTCGCTCGCCGCGACCTCCATGGAGCAGGGCCGCCTCGCCGCCCACCACGCCTGCGACGAACCCGTCACAGGCATGCACGAGCTCCAGCCGATCGGGATCTACACGATCCCGGAGATCAGTTTCGTGGGCCGCACCGAGGACGAGCTCACCGAGGCCAAGGTCCCCTTCGAAGTAGGTGTCTCCCGCTACCGCGAGCTCGCCCGCGGCCAGATCATCGGAGACTCCTACGGCATGCTCAAGCTCCTGGTCTCCTCAGAAGACCGTTCCCTCCTCGGCGTCCACGTCTTCGGCACGGGCGCCACGGAGCTCGTCCACATCGGCCAGACCGTCATGGGCTGCGGCGGCACCGTCGACTACCTGGTGAACGCCGTCTTCAACTACCCGACCCTCGCCGAGTCCTACAAGGTGGCGGCCCTCGACGCCATGAACAAGATGCGCCAGATAGCCCGCCTCAGCGAGTGATCAGGACGGCCACAGCAGGTTCTCGAGCTCCGCGTCCATGTCGACGAACTCCGACTCCTGGCCGGCCGGTACGACCTGGTACGTCCGGTGCAGGAAATCCGCGAGCGGCGACAGCGGCACCTCGAACAACGCGTTGCCGAACGGCGACGAGAGCGCGATGTTGAGCATGGTGTCGTTGTCGGGCCCGGCGGGCCACACCTCCACGTCCCCGTCCCCGACCTTCCGCACGATGCCGACGGTGAGCAGCTCGCGAGCGAAGATCCACTCCACCGGCTCGTCGTTGCCGACATAAAAGGCCATCCGGATGGCATACGGGTCGTCCGCCGCGTACTCCAACCCGGCGAGCAGGGGGACGGTCGTGCGGTCAGGGACGACGAGACGGAGGCCCAGCTCCGCTGAGACGGTAGTGCTGCTGTTCATGGCCATTCCTTCAGACGTCGGTCCCGCTTAACGCGCGGGCGTGTTCCGGTGGGAACCTCACTCCCTCTCACGGATGTCCCCGCGATCTATGACGCGTAACTGAGACAAGATGTGGGAACATTCCGGCTCGGGCCCCCTGTGTGATCTATCTCACGCTCGTTCATCGGGGCCCTGACCTGGGCAAAAGCGGATCAATCGGAACGCCCCTGCGGCATGCCGGCCCCTCCATGTGTGACGATCGGGAGGGTGCGATTGGTTGCCCGGAAGCGGCCTGCGGCCCGATGCGGCCATCCTTCTGACATAGAGTAAATACGTGGCAATAAACCATGAAAAGGACGCGGGTGCCTTCACTCGCTTCCGCGAGTTCATCCGCCGGAACCGCCTCCTCAACACGACCTGGCGGCTGGGTGTCTTCACCGTGGGCGTGACCGTCCTCATCGGCGGCCTCGTCATGATGGTCGCCCCCGGCCCCGGCATCCTGGGCATCATCGTCGGCCTCGCGATCCTCGCCACCGAGTTCGCCTGGGCCAAGCGCGCCCTCCACCACGCCAAACAGGCCGCCGAGAGGGCCAAGGAGAAGGCCCTCGACCCCCGCAAGAAGCGCCGCAACACGATCCTGGCCATCGTCGGCGGCATCCTCGTCGGCGCCGCGGTCATCGCCTACCTCGTGGTCTACAGCTTCAACCTGCCGTGGAACATCGAGGACTGGACCCCCTGGAGCTGACCCGTTTACCGATGTGTGAGCACCCCCCTGGATGCGCTAGAGTTTCCGACGTCGGAACGCCGCAAGGCAGCTCCGCCGGGGCGATTAGCTCAGTGGGAGAGCGCTTCGTTCACACCGAAGAGGTCACTGGTTCGAACCCAGTATCGCCCACCCGAACTCCGAGCTCAGCGGCCAGTTCCCCAAGATCGGGAACTGGCCCTTGATCGTTTGACCCTGCCCGGCCAGACGTTCTCGGGAGTGGCCGCGCCTCGTCCAGCGTTGGTTCGCCGGAGTCCTTGGGAGTCATTCACGACACCGCAGGACTCTGTAACCGGCCGGAGGCCCCGCTTCCACAACGACGGCACACCCTGCGGTCTCGCTGTTCGGCGGCGCAGAGGGAAACGGTCCTCAGGCGGGAACCCCTGCTCCCGGAATCGGGGAATCCCAGACGGTCATCGGCAGAGGCCGCGTGCTCCCCGAGATCGCAAACCCGGCTCCGGCGCGGGTCTAGCGTGCGGCTGGACGGGGTGCCTCCGCCAGATCCGGGGAAGCTATATGGGTCGCTACGCTCGGGATGGCCTGCGTACGGTTACCTTTTGTGGATAGCGACGAGGAACGGGACTTGCGCAAGCTCGCCGCCCTGCTCGACAAGGCCCAGCAGCGACGGGAGCAGACGGAGAACGACCCGAACGCCTCTAACGTCGCCGCGCGCAGTCCGCTGGCCGGCGACGACGCCAAGACCCACCCCTTTGACCTGTCCGGCTACGCCTGGCACGCGCTGACGGTAGCGACCGACCACCTCGAGTGCCTTCGTGCCTCGGTCTTTGGGCCGCCGGTCGACGGTCACATCGAAGCCCGCATCCAGACCCATGCTCAGTCCTCCCTGGTGCGCGGAGCGATAGAGAACGGCGCCCGCGCGGTGTGGCTGCTCGGGCCCAAGGGCCGCCCCATCCGCATGACCCGGCGGCTCGCGCTCCAGCGCAAGGAGGTCAAGGGCTCCTATCGCATGCGGGAGCTGGTGAACCAGCCAGCGGCCAGAACGAAGGACGAGGCGCTCGCGCGGGTGAACGACCTGCTCGCCGCCCTCAAGATCACCGCGGACGAGGCTCATCAGAAACTTAAGCACGCGCCGACTACAGCCGCATCGTTCGTGACGCCGGCGACCTAGCCGGAATCGCGCCGACCTGGCCGAGGTGGTCTGGAGCGGCTGCAGTTCGCTGGCCCACGGCGACCAATTCGGCACCCTCGGTCTGCTCGACAACGAGATTATGGCCCGCGCCACTGTGCGGGGCCGTGACATGGCGATGACCCGTATCACCGGCAACGTCAGCAATCTGTACTGGACCACCTTCGCCGCGGTGTGGATGGTCGAGGAAGGCTTCGTCTGTACGAGGCACGCAGAACCGCGTACGCCTGATCGTCCCAGGCCCGTGGGGCGGGTCGGACACTGCAATGGTGACCGATGCGCTCAGGTGCGCTGGAAGCGCGGAGTGGCGTAGGCGAGCGCGACCAGGCACGGGGCTGGCATGAGAAGGCCGATGGCGAGGGTCAGCCCGGTCATCCAGAGAGGAGCATCAAACCCAGAATTCGGCCGGTATCCCCACAATCGAGCCTAGAAACGCGGTGGCGATAGCCGCATAGGTGATACTTCCCAGAGCGCCGAGCTTGAGAGCCGTGGACACGTCGGCGCCGCGGTTCCGCCGCAGGAACACCAGGACGCCGAGGATGATCACCGGATACGCCAGGGCCAGCCAGTGGGTCCACTGATAGGAACGTCCCATGAAAACGATCTTGAGGTAGTCGTTGCCGGTGACTCCAAGCAGGAGCGCGACGATCGCGGCCATGCTGTAGAGCGCGAACCGGCACAACACCTCGAGTTGCCGCACGACCTGCTGATGCTCGGTCTGTGATTCCTCCTGCTGGGACCCCTCCTGCTGGAGGTGGGCCGCCAGGAGCCAGCCGACGCCGTTGATGATGGCGACCGCACCAAGCCCTAGAAGGCCACTTGCGATCTCTGCTTCCGTCCATATTCGGTTACACGCCCTGACATCGACGTTGTCGCCTGCCATCAGACCCCACTGGTAGCTGTCCAGGGCGAGCACGAAGAAGGCCGCGAAGAACAAGGACAGGGTGCGGACTCGAAGAATCCCGAGGGAACGCTGGGTCAGGAGTAGGACTATTCCGGTGAAGACGAAGCCGGCGAGGACGCCCGCCAGTTGGGAGTAGGCGGGAGCGACCGCAAGCGCGCTCCAGTCGGTGTCAGGACATCTGAAGTCCATGTGGGGAGTTTCGGCGGGTCGAGACCTGATCGCACTCCGCCGACGCTTATTGGTATGACGCCGGCACTGCCAATGGTTGAACGTGAGCCAGCGAGGCGGCGCTGAACTCCTAGCCATGGTCACGCCCGCCAGGCTGCTCCCGTCGCTCCTGAATCCCGATGCCGCTGACCACCCGATATCCAGTTGACCTCGATGAAGCGTGTTCGTGAACTACGTCCCGGCCTGGGATGACCCCGGTTCCGCGTGGTGGGCCAAGGCCGACCGTGCGAGGATCCACCTCGACGAACTCAGCTGCGAGATCGCCGCGTTCCGCGACAGCTCGCCGTACTCGGTGACTCCGGAGCTGACCGACGTGACCGACCGGCTGAAGTTCCACCAGCCGTTTCCGGTGCACTTCAGTACCATCGTCGGCGACGTGGTGAACAATCTGCGCGGCGCGCTGGAGTGTCTGGCGTTCGAGGTCGCCCGTCAATGTCACGGCGGCCACTTGACCGCCGCGCAAACCCGCGCGAGCTCCTTTCCGATCTGCAAGACGCCCGCCGCCTTCGAGGAGTTCTTCACCAAGAAGCCCGGTCTCTACGACGAACGAGCGCGGAAGGCGTTCTGGGCTGTCCAGCCATTCTTCATCGAACTCGCTCGCGAGTACGGTGTCGACGTCGAGGTGGACTACGACGAGCGGTGGGCATTCGCTCCGCTGCCGCGCCTGAACAACGTGTGGAACCTGGACAAGCACCGGCGGCTGGCGCTCATGGCGTGGTGGCCCCACCTGCTCTGGTGGGGCAGCAACGGACCGACGAATCGAAGGATGCTGCCAGGTGATGGCACCCTCGCCGACGGTTCGGTCCTGATTTGTATCGAGGGCCAGGACGAGGGGCAGGGCACCGAGATCAGCCACGCTGCCATCCACGCACCTCCACCCCCGACAGCGATCACGTTGCCATCGAGAGTGGAGCCACCAGCCGCATACGCCATGCACGTCGAGCGGCGTGTCACCAGACACGGTGAACGTATGTGGTCAGCGCACTAGCGGGCCCTGGCCGAGCATGAGGAGGCCTCCGCCTACCCCGAAGCGGTGCAGCAAGAGCACACCGACTTCGCGGCGCTCACGTAGTCCTGCGCGGTGCTGACCCAGTTGGCATGTCTTACTGGTCGGGCAGCAGGTCGTGGCGGTCGAGGCGTCGGGCGTCGGGCAGGGCGGCGGCGTCGAAGCCGATGTCGATCAGGAGTTGAGGTGTCGGTGAGACTCGTGTGGTCAGGTACAAGGGTTTGAGTTAGCCCAGGTCAGCCGGGGCTTCGGTGGATCTTTTGCGGTTCGGGTGACGTGCTGGACCAGGCGTTCGGTGACGGCGAGGTGGGCGGCGACGTCGCGGATCCGGGTGTGGGGGCGCGGGTGGCGAGCAGGCGCATGTTGGGTGGGCGCGAACGTCCATCGGCGGGTGTCCTGGGGCCCTTGACGGGCTCCGCTTGGTCGGCTGCTGAAAACCGGACGTCATCCGAAAAGCGCTGCGCGAAGCGCTATAGCCGAATCATTTTCCTTATAAGGCTGATCGAAGCCGAGCCGACGCCCTACGTCTTTGCTTGAACGGTTACGCGTTCCCGCTGGTCGGGGGTCGGCTCACCGCCCATTGCAACGGAGACTCGAAATACAAACGAGCCCTGCATGATTTGGGTCAGCTGGTGAGAGTTGCACGCCGAACTTAACAGTGGTGGCCCTAGTACTGGCGCCGGAGCCACATCTGTGGTGACGTAGAGATATCTAGGAGACACGAGCCGTAGCACTGGCTGTTGGCCGTGTACCGCCGTTGGTCTCCACCGCGTATCCGAGTCGCTCACCTATATCAGCGACCGAGCGCTACAGCTTCAGGGAAGGCTTGGCTCTCATGCCAGTCGACACCGTTCACGCCGTACCCGCCGCCGCGACACGCAGCGCCCGCACCCGAACCCGTG
>NZ_BAAATD010000025.1:0-58577 GCF_039533225.1 Actinomadura fulvescens
CCATCCCGAACCCGGAAGTTAAGCCCTTCAGCGCCGATGGTACTGCACGGGAGACTGTGTGGGAGAGTAGGACACCGCCGGACACAAACAAAGGGAAAGGCCCCGCCACCACGGCGGGGCCTTTCTTTATTTCCGCGTGTCCCTTAAATCTCTTCGCCCGCAAGCACCGCGTCCGCGTCCACGATGCGATAGGCATAGCCCTGCTCCGCCAGGAACCGCTGGCGGTGCGCGGCGTAATCCTGGTCGAGCGTGTCCCTGGCCACCACCGCGTAGAACCGCGCTCCGTGCCCGGAAGCCTTCGGGCGCAGCAGACGTCCCAGTCGCTGGGCCTCTTCCTGCCGCGACCCGTACGCTCCCGAGACCTGGACGGCGACGGACGCCTCCGGCAGGTCGATGGAGAAGTTCGCGACCTTCGACACGACCAGCACGTCGACCTCTCCCGAACGGAAGGCGTCGAAGAGCCGCTCGCGTTCCCGTACCCGCGTCTCGCCCTTGATGACCGGAGCGTCCAGCAGCTCGCCGAGCTCGTCGAGCTGGTCGATGTACTGGCCGATGACGAGGGTCGGCTCGCCGCGGTGCCGGTCGACGAGGGCCTGGACGAGCCTGGTCTTGGTGTCGGTCGTCGCGCAGAAGCGGTAGCGCTCCTCCGGCTCCGCCGTCGCGTACGCGAGGCGTTCGGAGTCGGTCAGCGTCACCCGGACCTCGACGCAGTCGGCCGGGGCGATCCAGCCTTGCGACTCCATGTCCTTCCAGGGGGCGTCGTAGCGCTTCGGCCCGATGAGGGAGAAGACGTCGCCCTCGCGGCCGTCCTCGCGTACGAGCGTCGCCGTGAGGCCCAGCCTGCGCCGGGCCTGCAGATCGGCGGTCATACGGAAGATCGGCGCGGGCAGCAGGTGCACCTCGTCGTAGACCACCAGGCCCCAGTCACGGGCGTCGAACAGCTCCAGATGCGAATAGGCGCCCTTCCGGCGGGTCGTCATGATCTGGTACGTGGCGATCGTGACCGGCCGGATCTCCTTCTTCGTCCCGGTGTACTCGCCGATCTCGTCCTCGCTCAGCGACGTGCGCTTGATCAGCTCCTGCTTCCACTGGTGCGCCGAGACGGTGTTGGTCACCAGGATCAGCGTGGTGGCCTGTGCCTGCGCCATGGCGGCCGCGCCGACGATGGTCTTGCCCGCGCCGCAGGGGAGGACGACGACGCCGGAGCCGCCGTGCCAGAAGGCGTCCGAGGCCTCCTTCTGGTACGAGCGCAGCTCCCAGCCCTGCTCGTCCAGCGAGATCGGGTGCGCCTCGCCGTCGACGTACCCCGCGGCGTCCTCCGCCGGCCAGCCCAGCTTGAGCAGCGCCTGCTTCAGCGCGCCGCGTTCGCTCGGGTGCACGACCACGGCGTCCTCGCCGACCCGGTCGCCGAACATGCCCTTGATCTTCTTGGCGCGCAGGACCTCCTCCAGGACGGAACGGTCGGTGGAGGAGAGGACGAGGCCGTACGTGGGGTGCTTCTCCAGCCGGAGCCGCCCGTACCGCGCCATCGTGTCGGCCACGTCGACCAGCAGCGCGTGCGGCACGGGGTAGCGGGAGAACTTGAGCAGCGTGTCGACCACCTGCTCGGCGTCATGTCCGGCGGCGCGGGCGTTCCAGAGGGCGAGCGGCGTCACGCGGTAGGTGTGGATGTGCTCGGGAGCCCGCTCCAGCTCGGCGAACGGGGCGATCTCCTTGCGGCACGCGTCGGCCAGCTCGTGGTCGGTCTCAAGGAGCAGGGTCTTGTCGGACTGGACGATGAGCGGACCCTCGGTCACAGGAAGAAACCCCCGGTTGGGACTGGAAGATGATGCGCGACTGCTGCACGGTACCCGAGCGCGACGTCGGCGTACCGGCACTCGGCCTGGAGGCCCGGCCTGAGGTCCAACAGCCGCGGCCCGTCGTCTCTTCCCGAGCCGCGTCTTCCCGAGCCCCGTCTCTTCCCGGGGCCCGTCCGCGCCGCCGGTGTCTCAGCGGCTCACCGTCCGGAGGCTCAGATGCTCCCGGTCGACGAGTCGGCCTGGCTGATGATCACGGCGACGTAGACCACGATGATGATCAGGCCGATGACCAGGGAGACACCGAAGATCACCCAGCTCCAGGTGGTGAGCTTGCGCGCGGCGGCGGGATCGGTCTTGACCTTGGACATGGCCATGGCGGACGTGATGATCCCGGCGATCCCGAACACGCCGCAGCAGAAGAGCGTGACGATGATGTTGGCCACGAGGGCCCCGATGGCCGAGCCCTCGCTGGCCGGCGGTCCGTACACCCCGGGCGGGCCGTAGCCGTACGAGCCGCCGCCCTGGTTGTACTGGCCGTGGGGATCCCAGCCGGGCTGCTGCCCCGCCCCACCCTGCCCGTACGGGCCTTGCTGCTGCCCGTACGGGTCGTTCCAGCCGGGCGGTTGGCCTCCGTAGCCGCTCACCGGCAACCTCCCCGCGCCGATCGGACCGGGCACGGCCCGTCTGAATCCCACATGAATCGCACGCTACCTGCCCGGTGTCTCATTTCATTGGACTGAGGAGGTTATCGGTTGGTTCCTGGTCCCGGTGGCCGGTCCCGGGCATTCTTGATCGAGGACACCGTGACGAAGCGAGGGGATCGATCATGACCTTGACGATGAACGCCGCCGAGCGGGAACGATTCCTGGCCGATCCGCACGTGGCGATCCTGAGTGTCACCGCGGAGGAGGGCCGTGCGCCGCTGAGCGTGCCGGTCTGGTACCTGTACGAGCCGGGCGGCGAGATCTCGTTCGTCACCGGCCAGGACAGCCGCAAGATGGAGCTGATCCGCAAGGCCGGCAGGCTCAGCCTCACCGTCCAGAACGAGCAGCTGCCGTACGGGTACGTCTTCGTGGAGGGCGCTGTCACCACCATCGAGCAGGCCCATCCCGAAGAACGCCGCGCCCTGGCCGAACGCTACCTCGGCGCTGAGGATGCCGCCCTGTACCTGGAATCCACCAGCGAGATAGCCCACACCATGGTCGTCGTGCGCGTCCGCCCCGAACACTGGCTCTCCCGCGACTACGCCAAGCAGTAGCCCCGGGTCATTCGTCGGAGGTGGGTTCGGAGTCGACTTCGGCCACGCCGGTGATGCGGTGGAGGGCGAAGCGCTGGACAGCGGCGCGGGTGGCGTCGTAGCCGGTGAGGAAGCCGCCCTCGACGCGGACGGGCTCGACGATGCGGCTGGAGGCCTGGCCCTGCTGGTCCAGGTAGCCGATCCACATGCGGGCGCCGCGTTCGACGGCGTCCCGGAGCTGCTCGATGGTGGCCATGGCGGGAGAACGGGGCGGCTCACCGGACGGCGTCTCGGCGCGCAGCCGGGCCTGTTCGGCGCCGTGGCGGGTGGCCTCGTCGCCCGCCCGCAGGGCGCGGACGGCGGCGGCGATCATGGCGGTGTCGGCGTTCGCGTCGGGGCCGAGCCGGACGATCTCCGTGCTCGGCGGCGGCTCGGCGCGGTGCGCGTCCGGACGGGTCACGATCACGCCGCCGCCGGGGGCCTCGGCGACCGGGGCGAGGCCCATCGCGCGAAGTGCGTCGAGGAGCTCCTGCCGGGGCAGCGCCGAGGCGAGCACGGTCGGGGCGAGCCGGAACAGGCGCAGCGTGCCGGAGCGGCGGTCGGCCATGATCTCGTCCAGGGTGGCGGGCGAGTCGGTGCGGACGTACGAGGTGAGGCTGCCGACGCGCAGATGGCCGTGGCGCCGGGCCACGTCCTCGATCAGGTACGTCAGGGGCTGTGGCAGAGGCGTCGCCGAGTGCCTGGCCAGGAAATCGACCAGGTCGGCCCCCGTCCGGCCCGCGTCCAGGGCACGCCGGACCGACTCGGGGGTGAAGCGGTAGACCGTGGCGCCGCCGGTCGACTCGACGTCGGCGCAGAGCGCGAGCTCGCGGGCCAGGTCGGTGACCAGCGGGCCGGGGGCCACGGCGGTCAGGTCGGCCTGGATGAGGATCCGCTCGACCGGGGCCGGCAGGTACTTTTCGAGGCGCGGTTCGGGATCTCCGCCGTCGAGGAGATCGCGGGTGTACGGGACGACCTGGCCGAAGCCCGTGAGGCCCAGCGCGGCGGCCTCGCGCAGCGTCCAGTCGACCATGCGGTCACGGAACGGGCCGCCGCGGCGGGGCCGCGCCCAGGTCAGGTAGGTCCTGATCGTGTCCGCGTCCGGGACCTCGCCCGTCGCCTCGGCCAGGACGTCGAGCGTCGTCCGGCGAAGGGCGGGGGCGGAGCCGCGGACCATGCCCTCGCTGAGGGCGTTGATCAGCCGGTCGCGTTCATCGCGTTCCCCGGCCAGCCCAGCGGCGCGGTCGCCGCGCAGCCAGCCGCGCGCCAGTTCGGCCCACCGGCCGGCGATGTCGCGCAGCAGCCACAGGTCGTAGGCGGGGGTCGGCAGCCATTCGCCGTCCAGATCGCCGCTGCGGGTGAGCAGGCCCGTCGCGTACGCGACCTCGACGAGCAGAGCCGCCCGCCATTCCTCGACGTCCAGCGACGCGGCGGCGGCCCGCAGGTCGCGGACCGCGAGCCCGCCGCTGCGCAGCACCGCGGGCGGCTCGACGCCCCAGCGTTCGAGGAGTTCCTCGGTCTGGCGGACGGCGGTGAACGCCTCGCCCGCGGCCGCCCGCACGGCGAGCTCCTCCGGCCGGGCGGGCGGGCCGGTCAGCGGGGGCGGCCGCGGGGTGACGTCGCGGAAGAGCCGCCCGCCGCGCAGGTGGAGGGCGACCTCCCGGGGGAGCGTCACGGTGCGGTCGTCCTCGGCGGCGAGAAGACCGCGGGCCAGCAGGCGTTCGATGGGGGTCTCGGCGGTCTTCAGCCGGACCGGGCGGCGGGCGTCGTTGACCCGCCCCATCGGCGGCCCCCAGACGAGCTGCTCCAGGGCGGCGCGGGCCTCTGGACCGGCGTCGCCGACCAGCGGCCCGGGGTCGGCCAGGACCGTCGCCAGGCGCTGCAGGAGGCCGCCTGCGTCCACGAAGCCACGGGGCTCCTCGCCCTCCAGGTCCGTGATCAGCGTGGTGAGGCGGTCGAGTGGGTAGCCGGCGAAGGCCTCCTGGACGGGCGGGCCCAGACCGGCCGGATGGGGCAGGGCCTGACGCACGCCGGGAGCCGGGCTGCTCGTCCCGTTCCCCCAAACGAGCCCGTACCGGCGCAGGACGTCGAGGGCCGCCTCCGTCTCCTCGGGCGTGGCGTTCAACGCCGCGGGCAACGCCTCCGGCTCGGGAAGGGCGGACTGGACGAGCAGGGCCTCCAGAACGGCCAGCGAGAAACGGTCGAGCCGGTCCAGGGCGCGGGAGATCGCGGCGGGCGTGGCGGCGCGGGCGGCGAGAGCGGTGAGGTCGGCCGGAACGGGCGCGACCAGTTCCGGCCGGACGGACAGGAGCGCACGCAGCTCGTCATCGCTGCGTGCGCGCAACCAGTCCGCGTACGTGTCCATCCCGCTCCAAACTTAATGTGGCGTGCCCAGTGCTTCCCCGGCACTATCAGCGTAGGAGGCGGGGCGGCCTCCCTGGGCGCACTGCCGGAGCGAGGTGGCGCTATGACCGAGGTTGCCGATCAGCTGGTCCTTGAGTATCTGGGGAAGGTCGCCGATGCCGCCCACGGCGAGCTCAGCTCGCGGGAGCGTCTCGACTTCTGCAACCGGCTGCGCCGGCGGATCGACGAACACCGGCACGGCAGCACCGATCCCAGACGGGTGCGGCAGGTCCTGGCGCGCTTCGGCGACCCGACGTTCCTGGTGGCCCGGGAGCGGCGCCGGCTGGACGAGATCAGGGCGGCGACGGACTCGGCGGCTGCGGGCGACGGAGAGGTCCGAACGCCGGAACGCGCGTCCAAGGCCGACGCCAACGACACGGCCCAGGACGCCCAAGACGACGCTGGCGACGTCCAGGGAGGCCTACCGCAGCCGAAGCCGCGCGCCCCGGTACCCACCGTTCGCGGCGGTGGCCGTACGACCCGCCGATTCACCTGGAGCCCCTCCGGCGCCGTTCAGCTACGTCGCGAACGGCGAAAGGAGAAGGTCCGCGGCCCGTTCGCCCGCGTCATGGCCGCACTGCGCGGGGCACGGCGCGTGTCGTTCCGCCGAAGAAGCAGAGGAACCGGCTGAACGGGGCCAGCGGGCTCAGGGCGCGGCGGTCGACTTCTCCAGGTTGACCAGGCCCAGGCCCAAGCGCGCCCAGCTGGCCACGAAGCGTTTCTCGTCGATGCGGGTGGGCGGCTCGTACATCGACTCGTTGGCCAGCCAGTAGTTGACCACCGCGCCGCCCAGGATGGAGGCGATGGCGGCCCAGTCCTCGTCGATGCCCTCGAACTCGGGCTGTGCGCCCAGCCACGTCGCGATGCCGTCGTAGAGCGGGTTGACGATCCCCTCGCGCATCTCCGCCACCAGGTGCGGGAACTGGTCGAGGTCGCGGAACAGCACCCGGATGAGGTCCTGTTCCTCGCGCATCTTCGCCAGCCCGGCCTGGCAGGTCATCTTGAGCCGGACTTCGAGCGGCCGGTCCTCGTACGCGACGGCATGGTCCAGCACCTCGCTGACCTGCTGCCGGGTCCGGTCTATATGCTCGCGGATGGCCGAGGCGAGCACTTCCTCCTTGGAACGGAAGTGGCGGTAGAGGCCGCCCGCGCCAGGGGACAGCCCCGCTGCGGCCTCGATCTCCGCGACCGAGGTCGCGGCGTAGCCCCGGTCGGCGAACAGCCGGAGCGATTCGGCCACGATCCGCTCGCGCGTAGAAGTCGTCATGTTCTGTAGTTCCTCCGCAAGAACACTAAGGCATGTTCGACCAGGTGTCCGTGCTCCGCGCTAGGCACGCCCGAATTCGTGATCTGTCTCGCACCGGCGGGCGGCCTACTAGAGTTCGTTCCTCCGCGCCCCGTCGCCGTAGGGGCGTTGCCGGAAGGGTCGACGATGCCTGAATTCCTCCCCGAGGATTTCGTGATCCCCACCCTGGTCGCCGGGCCGCGGTTCCGGATCCGCCCCATCACCGTGCACGACGTGGTCAAGGACTACGGCGCGATCGTGGGCAGCATGGACCGCCTCCGCGATCAGTTCGGGCCCGAATGGGGCTGGCCCGCGCCGGAGTTCACTTTCGAGCAGGCCCTGATCGACGTGGCCTGGCTCCAGAAGGAGGGCCAGCTGCGGCGGTCGTTCAGCTACGTGGTGACGACGCCGGACGAGGAACGCCAGCTGGGCCGCATCCACGTGGCCCCCTCCGACGACCCCGACGCGGACGCCGTCGTGGTGTTCTGGGTGCGCTCCGACCAGGACGATCCGACCCTGGAGAAGGAACTGGAGGAGTTCGCCCGCGAGTGGGCCACCACGGCCTGGCCCTTCGAGCTGGTCCGCTTTCCCGGCCGCGAGCTTTTCTGACCGACCCGACCCGACCCGGCCGCGACCCGCCGGTCAGGACGGGACGCGACCTGCGGGTCAGGAGAGGCGGCGGACGAGGGACGTCAGGATGCGGCCGACGATCAGGTAGACGAGGGCGGCGAGCCCGTAGTTGACGGCGACTTCGACCTTGTGGTCGTCGGGCTGGAAGACGTCCTTGAACTGCCAGGCGAGGCCGTCCGCCCAGTCGCCGACGGTGTTGACGAGGTCGTTGGCGGTGTTGGCCTCGAACGTCACGAAGACGATGTGCACGGCGAGGATCAGCACGACGACGGTCGTGACGAGGGAGATCAGCCAGGCGACCACGTTCACGGCGCGTTTGCGGGCCATCGCCATGGTCTCGCCGCGCGGGGAGCGCGGGCGCCGCGCACGGCCGTGGCGAGAAGTCTCCGTGGGCGCAGGCGAAGGGCCGGCCACCTTGGTCTCCGCCGGGTGCGGGCCTGTGTCTCCCGGATGCGGGTTCTGGGTGCGATCGGTGTCGTCTGCCATGACGCCTCCCTGTGGGCCGGGCGGGGCGGGTGACGCCCGGGGTGGATTATTCGGGTCGCGTGTTTTTCCTGGTAGCACGGTTTACGGCTGCGGAGGCGGGTATATCCGGATCACGAAACGCTGTTTCGGTCGGCCGGACCAACCAGTTCCGGTCAAGTAAAACCGGAATCGCCGTTACGCGCACAGATTCCCGCGCCCTCCTACTCGGATCCCGTCGCATCGCCACTACCAGGGGGGCGCGGGTGCGCGTGCTGGTCAGGCCCCACATCGAGCGTACGGAGACGACGGTCCGGGCTCGGGCCCAACGCCTGGTCATCTCCGTCATACCTTCCCTTTACCCTGTGGAACGTGCTGGAGCTAGATTCTCGCGGCGCCGATGTCCCCGCGGTCGCGGTGGGGTTCGACCTTGATCTGACCCTGGCCGACACGCGTGCGGGCATCAGCGCCGTCTATGACGCCCTCGCCGCCGAGACCGGCGTGCCGATCGACACCCGGCTGGTCGTGACCAGGATCGGGCCGCCGCTGGAGGCCGAGCTCGGATACTGGTTCCCGCCGCACGAGGTCGCCGCCATGGCCGCACGCTATCGGGAGATCTATCCGGACATCGCGATCCCGGCGACCGTGGTGATGCCGGGCGCCGCCGCGGCGATCGAGGCCGTCCGGGCGCGCGGCGGCCGGACGATCGTGGTCTCGGGCAAGAACCAGCGCGACACCGAGCGCACCGTGCGCTTTCTCGGCCTGGAGGTCGACGAGGTGGTGGGCGGGGTCTTCGGCGCCGACAAGGGGGTGGCGCTGCGCCGGTTCGGTGCCGGCGCGTACGTCGGTGACCACACCGGTGACGTGGACGCCGCCCGGGCCGCGGCCGCCGTGGCGGTCGGCGTCGCCACCGGCCCGTTCGATAGCGCGGCGCTGACGGCCTACGGCGCCGACATCGTGCTTCCCGATCTTCTGGCGTTCCCCGGGTGGCTCGGCGGGTTCTCTGCTACGGGGCGCGGCGGCGACGGCCGATAGTGGCCTCTGCCTGCAATCTTCCTGGGATGATCTGTTCTGGCCGAATATCTGGATGCCATCGGCGCCGGTCACCTGTAGCTTCTGTCCGTTGGCTCGCAGCCGTCTCCAGCCGTCGCTCGTGTGTTCACCGTCTCGCGGCCGGGCGCTAATCTTGGGGCCAATTCAGGACGAGATTCGAACGAGGTCCACCGTGCCGACTGGCAAGGTCAAGTGGTACGACGCCGACAAGGGTTTCGGCTTCCTCACCCGCGACGACGGCGGGGAGGTCTTCGTGCACTCTTCCGCGCTCCCCGGCGGCGTGCCGGCGCTCAAGCCCGGGCAGCGCGTCGAGTTCGGCGTGGTCGAGGGCCGGCGCGGGCAGCAGGCGCTCCAGCTGCGCGTGCTCGACACCCTGCCGTCGGTCGAGAAGGCCGTGGCCAAGGCCCGCCGCAAGAAGCCCGACGAGATGGTGCTGATCACTGAGGATCTCATCAAGCTGCTCGACGGCATCTCCAACACCTACCGCCGTGGCAAGCACCCGGCTCCGGCCGAGGCGAAGAAGATCGCGACCGTGCTCCGCGCGGTCGCCGACGACCTCCACTCCTGACGCACGGTGGCGGCGGGAGGTCAGCCGGGGCGGGCCGGGGTGGCGGGCGAGTCGTCCAGATCGAGCTGAGGGCGCAGGGCGCGGCCACCGGACCGGCGTGCCAGGAGGGTAGCGAAGGCCAGGGCCAGGACGCCGGCGACGATCGCGAGGGCGAGCCGGCCGTCGGCGACGATCGACATGCCGAGGCCCAGCAGGCCGCCGATGACCCAGACGAGCTGGTGCAGGGTCTCCGAGACCGCGAACGTGGACGAGCGGACCTCCTCGCCGATCTCGCGCTGGACCACGGCGTCCAGGGAGAGCTTGCCGAGCGACTGGCCGAGCCCGGCGGCCAGGGCGACCGCGAGGGCGGCCCAGAGACCGAAGAAGGCGGCGCTGACCGCGGTCACGGCGGTGACGAACGCGAGGGTGGCGAAGACGATGATCCGCGGCGCCCGCGACTTCATCCAGGCGCCCAGGGCCGTGCCCGCCAGGCCACCGGCTCCGGCGGCGGCCGCCAGGAGGCCCAGCGCCACGTTCGGCGAGACCTGGTCGAAGCGCGCCTGCCGCAGCAGGAACGCCAGGTAGAGGATCAGGAAGCCCGAGAAGGCGCGCAGGATCGCGTTCGCCTCCATCGCCTCGGCGACGACGGGGCCGACGCGCGGAAGCGTCCGCCAGCGGTGCCTGCGGGGAGGAGCCCGGTCTTCGGAGTCGGCGGAGTCGGCGGAGTCGGCGGGGACCACGGGGACGGTCTCGGGCGAGTCGACATGGCCCGGCAGCCGCATGCTGAAGAACACGCCGATCAGGAAGACCAGCATGGCGAGGCGGAGCAGCCAGGCCGGGCCGATGAGCACGGTGAGGCCCGCCGCCAGCGGCGCGGCGATCGAGGCCGCGATCAGCCCGGCGAACGAGGCGCGCGCGTTGGCGGTGACCAGCGTGATCTGGTCGGGCAGGACCCGTGGCGTGACCGCCGCGCGCAGGACGCCGAACGCCTTCGACAACACGAGCACGCCGAACGCGGCGGGCAGGAACGTCACCACGTCGTCGTTGGAGACCGCTCCCGCCATGCCCCAGCACAGCAGGCCGCGGGCGACGAAGGTGCCGGCGACCGCGTAGCGCCGGGCGTGCCGCATCCGGTCGAGCGCCGGGCCGATCAGAGGCGCGACAAGGGCGAACGGGGCCATCGTGACCAGCAGGTAGAGCGCCACCTGGCCGCGTGCCTGGTTGACGTCCAGCCCGAAGAACAACGTCCCGGCCAGGGCCACCGCGACGAGGGCGTCACCGGTGGAGTTGACCGCGGCGGCCTCGATGAGGCTGCCCAGACCGCTGCGGCCCGCGCCCTGGGCGTGCGTGGCGCGGCGGGTCAGCCTGCCGGTGGACCGGGCGGCGGCGCCGACCCGCCGAGCGGCCCGTCCCGCCCCGCGCGTGGCCGTTCCCACGCCGTCCCGGAAACCCATGCGGCTTGTTCCCCCAGTCCGCTCCGCCTCATATCTCTCTGGTGTGCCCTCGACCATCTTCACCCGGGAAGGCCCCGTCTTCACCCCCCACCAGGCCAGGACTGACGTTTACCCGGGCGATCGGCGAGCCAACCTCGGGCTCCGCGGGCCCGCAGATCTACGGGAGTTTGTGGGGTCTTGAACGGACGGGGTGGGCGCTGTGGCCGACGGGGTGCGCGGCCACGTCATTCCATGAGCGAGAATTGGGATGTGAGCCCACTGCGTCAATCCCGTCCCGCACCTTCGTCCGCCACCGTGGCCGCCCGGCGCAGCCGTCCGCCGGCCGTCGACGCGGCCTGCGCGGAAGCCGTCGATCTTGCCCGGGAGGCCGCGGTGCAGACCGCGCGGCCCAACCCGGTCGGCGAGCATCTGGGTGTACGGGCCGAGGGCGACCGGCTGGTCACGCACTACTTCGACTGCCTCGACCCGGCCTACCGCGGGTGGCGCTGGGCCGTCACCGTGACGCGGGCCGCCCGGGCCAAGGTGGTGACGGTCGACGAATGCGTCCTGCTGCCCGGCGACGACGCCCTGCTCGCGCCGCCGTGGGTGCCGTGGCTCGAACGCCTGCGTCCCGGCGACCTCGGCCCGGGAGATCTGCTGCCGACGGCGCCCGACGACGTCCGGCTGGCGCCCGGGTTCGCCCAGGTGGGCGATGCCGCCCCGGGGTCCGGGTACGCCCAGGCCGGTGACGCCGCTGATCAGCAGATGGTGTGGGAGCTCGGGCTCGGCCGGGTGCGCGTGCTGTCCCGGGAGGGGCGCGACGAGGCCGCGACCCGCTGGTACGAGGGGGTGGCGGGGCCGCGCGCCCCGATCGCGGCCTCGGCTCCGGCGCAGTGCTCGACCTGCGGCTTCTACGTGCAGCTCGCGGGTGAGCTGCGCCAGGTCTTCGGCGTCTGCGCCAACGGGTACGCCCCCGACGACGGCCGGGTCGTGTCCGCCGACCACGGCTGCGGCGCGCACTCCGAGGCGGTCAGCCTCCCGGCGGCCTCCGAGCACAACCCGCCGGTGATCGACGACCTCGGTTACGACCTGATGCCCGCGTCGGGCGCGGCCCCGCCGGACACCGCGGCCGAAGAGGCGCTCGGTCACAGCTGATCGCCTCGTACGGTCCCTGTTGATGTCGTGCGGACGGGTGGGTGAACGGGCCGGTGGCTGAACCGTCGGGTCGCGGCGCGGCTCCGGATCCGTTCGGGACCGGGGCGCTCCGGGAACGGGTGCTCCGCGCCTGGGCGGAGTCGCCCGCGCGGTTCCGTGAGGACGCCAACGCCGAGGAGGACTACGCCCTCGGCGGTTACCGCGACCGTGTCGTCGTCGAGCTGGCGCAGAACGCCGCCGACGCCGCCGCGCGCGCCGGGGCGCCGGGGCGGCTCTGGCTGAGCCTGCGCGACGGCGTCCTGGTCGCCGCCAACGACGGGTCGCCGCTCGACGCCGCCGGCGTGGAGGCGCTGTCCACCTTGCGGGCGTCGGCCAAGCGCGACGACGAGGGGGCCGTGGGACGGTTCGGCGTCGGGTTCGCCGCCGTGGTCGCGGTGAGCGACAACCCCTCGATCGGGGGCGTCGAATGGTCGGCCGTCCGGGCCCGTGAGCTGGTGGCGCGGATTCCCGCGCTCGCCGACGAGCTCGCCCGGCGGGGCGGCCAGGTGCCCCTGCTCCGGCTGCCGTTCCCGCTCACCGGCCCGCTGCCGCCTCCGCCTATCCCCGAGGGCGCTATGACGGTCGTCCGGCTCCCGCTGCGCGACGACGCCGCCGAGGCGCTCGTACGGGATCAGCTCGACCAGGTGGGCCCGGCCCTCATGCTCGCGCTGCCCGCCCTCGCAACGATCGAGATCGAGGTCGACGGCGTCCTCCTCCGTACCGTCACCGCCGACCACCGCGCGCCGGGCACGGCGGTGATCGACGAGGTGCCCTGGCGGACGGTCGAGGCGCACGGCCGGGTCCCGGCCGAGCTCCTGGCCGACCGTCCCACCGAGGAGCGTGCCCGTCCGACGTGGCAGGTGCGCTGGGCCATGCCCGAGTCCGGCGGGCTCCCCGCGGGCACGCCCGCGGTCGTGCACGCCCCGACGCCGAGCGACGAACGGCTCGGCCTGCCGGCCCTGCTGATCGCCTCGTTCCCGCTCGCGCCCGACCGCCGCCACGTCGCGCCCGGACCGCTCACCGGCTTCCTGGTGGAACGGGCCGCCGAGGCCTACGTACGGCTCCTGCGGGAGCTGCCGACGACGCCGAGCCTGCTCGACCTGGTCCCCGGCCCGGTCGGCGCGGGCGAGCTCGACGCCGCGATCCGCCGCGCGGTCCTGGCCCGCCTCCCCGAGACCCCGCTGCTTCCGACCGCGGCGACCCAGGACGGCGAGGTCGTCCGGGGGCGTGACGCGGTGGCGGTCGACGGACCGCCGGCGCTCATCGAACTGCTGGCCGGCGGTCCGGCGGGTACGGAGGTCGTCGTACCGGGCCTGCTTCCCGCCGGGTGGCCCGTCCGGCACCAGGCGCTCGCCGCGCTCGGCGTCCGGCGCATGGAGCTCGCCGACATCGTGGACGAACTGGCCGCGCTCGACCGGGAGCCCGCGTGGTGGCGGCGGTTGTACGAGGCGTTCACGGGCGCGTCCACCGACTCGCTCGGGGCCCTGCCGGTGCCGCTGGCGGGAGAGCCCGATCCGTTCAGGGAGCACGCCGCCCGGATGGTGCGCGGGCCGCGCGGGCTCCTCGTCGCCGCCGAGGGCATCGACCCGGCGGCGCTCGGCGCCCTCGGGCTGCGCTTCGTTCACCCGGAGGCCGAGCATCCGCTGCTGCTGCGGCTCGGCGCGGTGGAGGCGGGGCCGCGCACGGTGCTCGCCGATCCGGCCGTACGGGCGGCCGTGGACGGCTCGTTCGACGCCGACGACCCCGACCGGGTCGCCGGGGCCGTGCTCGGGCTGGCCGCGGCGGCGCACCTCGACCCCGGCACCGAACCGTGGCTCGCCGAGCTCGCGCTGCCGGGCGACGACGGCGAGCTCTACGCGGCGGGAGAGCTCCTGCTGCCCGGCAGCCCGCTGCGCGACATCATGGCCGGCGACGCGCCGTTCGGCGTGGTGGCGGGCGAGCTGGTGGAACGCTGGGGCACCGAGCCCCTGGAGGCCGTCGGCGTGCTCGACGGATTCGCCCTCGTCCGGGGCGAGAACGTCAGCCTGACGGCCCTCGCGGATCTGGCCGACTCGTTCGACCTCGACGGCGAGGACCTGTGGGCGGAGGAGGTGCTGGACCGGCTCGGGCTCCAGGAGCTGCCGCCGCTGGTGCCGGAGTTCCAGGCCGTCCGCGACCTCGAACTCGTCGCCGACTGGGACGCCGCGCTCCGCTGCCTCGCCCGGCCGCCGTGGCGTGCCGCGCTGGTCGAGCCCGCCCACGTCACGCTGGACGACGGCCGTCGCGTCTCGGTGCCCTCCTACACCGCCTGGTGGCTCGGCCGCCATCCTGTCCTGGACGGGCGGCGGCCCGCCGAGCTGCGGTTCGCCGCCGGTTCGGAGCCGCTGGCCGGGCTGTACGAGGCGGTGTCGGGCGACCTGGACCGCGAGCTCCTGCTGGCACTGGGCGTGCGCACGTCGCTGGACGCGCTGCTCGCGGAGCCGGGTGGCGCCCAGGAGCTGCTCGACCGTATGGGCGACCCGGACCGCGCCGTGGCACGCGACCAGCTGAGCGTCTTGTGGACGGCGCTGGCCGATCTGCCCGAGGACGCGCGGATACGGCCTCCGGAACGGGTGCGCGCCGTCGTGGACGGTGAGGTGGAGGTGGCCGACGCCGCCGACGCGCTCGTGCTCGACCGCCCGGACCTGCTGCCGCTGCTGGTGGGCCAGCCGCTCGTCATCGCCGCGTACGGACGGGCCGAGCGCCTTGCCGAGCTGCTCGACCTGCCGATGGCGGCCGAGGAGATCCCGGGCGTCGTCGAGTCTCCCGGCGAGAAGCGTTCCGTCCCGCACGTCGTCCACGCCCTGCTACCGGACGCCCCTGAGACCTACCTGGCGCACGAACGCCTCGTCGTGGACGGCCAGCCCGTGCCCTGGTGGTACGAGCACGGCGAGATCCACGCGTCCGGTCCCGCCGGACTGGCCCGCGGGCTCGCCTGGGCCTGTGAACGCTGGGACGACCGGCTCCTCCTGGAGGCCGCCCTCCGCGACCCGTCCGCCCTGCCTGCCCTCCAAGCCGAATCCGACCTGCGCACGACCTGAGCAGCGACGCCGCCGAGCACCGGCGGCGAGCGCCGGCGGCGCTGAGGTCACTCCGGGTCGGCGGGGGCGCGGTCGGCCGCTCGGGCGGCTTCCTGGCGGGCACGGCCCGACTGCAGGCGCGGGACGTACCAGATGGCGAAGAGGCCGATGGCGATACCGGTCACGCAGACCCACAGCCACCAGCGGTCGGCGCCGACGATCAGGAGCACGACCAGCGCGACCGCCCAGGCGGCGGTGCCCGCCACGGCGATGCGCACGTCGTTGGTCTCCAGCGGCGGCGGATCGGGGCGGCGGGGTCGGGTCATGCGCTCAGCCTAAACGGCGATTGAGGTCTTTTGGGTCAGCCACGTTTCTGTCACCGTGCGCGCATGAGCACAACCGATGAGGCACGCGGGCGGCGGGTGAGCCCGCTCGACCGGTACTTCAAGATCTCCGAACGCGGCTCGACCGTGGCCCGCGAGGTCCGCGGCGGGCTGGCCACGTTCTTCACGATGGCCTACATCGTCGTCCTCAACCCGCTGATCATCGGGACCGTCGCCGACGCGGACGAGCAGTTCCTCGGCGACCTGACCACGCCCGGCGCGAGCATTCCGCTGGTGGCGGCGGCGACTGCGCTGGTGGCCGGGATGCTGACGCTCGCGATGGGCGTGGTCGGGCGCTACCCGTTCGCGATGGCGGCGGGCCTCGGCCTGAACGCGCTGCTCGCCTACAGCATCGCCAGCGGCATGTCGTGGGAGGACGCGATGGGCATCATCGTCCTCGAAGGCCTGATCATCCTCGTGCTGGTGCTGACCGGGTTCCGGGTGGCGGTGTTCAGGGCGATCCCGGCGGGGCTGAAGACGGCGATCGCGGTCGGCATCGGGTTGTTCATCGCATTGATCGGATTCGTGGACGCCGGGTTCGTGCGGCGCATCCCGGGAGCGGCCGGTGAGGCGACGGTGCCGTTGCAGCTGGGCGCCACGGGCAGCCTGTCGGGCTGGCCGACGCTGGTCTTCGCGTTCGGGCTGATGCTCACCGTGCTCCTGGTCTCCCGCCGGGTCCGCGGCGCGATCCTGATCGGCATCCTCGGCACGACGGCCGTCGCGATCGTGGTGGAGGCGCTGGCCGAGGCCGGGCCGTTCAACAAGGGACCCGGCCCGGACGGCAAGCCCGTGATCAACCCGGACGGCTGGCAGCTGAACGTGCCGGAGCTGCCCGACAAGATCGTCGATACGCCGGACCTCAGCCTGATCGGTGACTTCAGCCTCTTCGGGAGCTTCGAGCGCGTCGGGGTCACGGCCGCGATCCTGTTCGTCTTCACGGTGATGCTGGCCGACTTCTTCGACACCATGGGCACGGTCGTCGGCGTCGGCAAGGAGGCCGGGCTGGTCGACGAGAAGGGCGAGCTGCCCGGCATCCGCGAGGTCCTGCTGATCGACTCGGTCGGGGCGGCGGCCGGCGGCGCGGCGTCGACCTCCTCCAACACCACCTACATCGAGTCGGCCGCGGGCGTCGCGGAGGGCGCGCGGACCGGGCTGGCGAGCGTGGTGACCGGCGGGCTGTTCCTGGTGGCGATGTTCTTCGCGCCGCTGGTGACGATCGTGCCGTTCGAGGCGGCCACGCCGGCGCTGGTGGTGGTCGGCTTCCTGATGATGACGCAGATCAGGCACATCGATCTGAACGACTACGACATCGCGATCCCGGCGTTCCTCACGATCGTGCTGATGCCGTTCGCGTACTCGATCACGGTGGGCATCGGGGCGGGCTTCATCAGCTACGTGGCCATCAAGGCGGCCCGGCGCCGGTTCGCCGAGATCCACCCGCTCATGTGGCTGATCGCGGCGTTGTTCGTGCTCTACTTCGCGCTCGACCCGGTCAAGGAGCTGCTGAACGTCGGCTAGTCCCGGTGGAGGCCGCCGACGACCATCTGGATGAGCAGTTCGTAGCTGGTCTCCAGATCCTGCGGGAGGCCGAAGCCTCCCGACGCCTCCAGAATGGCGAAGCCGTGCGCGGTCGACCGCAGGGCGCGGGCGGCGTGGACGAGACCGGCGTCGTCGAGCTCGTACGCGCGGAGGGTGGCGAGGATGATGCCGAGGAGCCGGCCGGAGGCGGCCTCCAGCCGCGGATCGGGGTCGGGTGCCTGGTCCATGGCGGCGTAGCGGCCCGGGTGGTCGACGACGTACGAGCGGTAGGCGCGCATGATGGCGCGCACCGCGTCGTCGCCGGACCGGCCGAGCACCGCCTCGCCGAGCCGTTCGGCCAGCTCGTCGAGGACGCGCAGGTTCACCAGCCGGCGCAGCTCGGCGAGGTTGCGCACGTGCTTGTAGAGGGACGGCGTCTGCACCCCGGCCCGCCCGGCGACGGCGGAGAGGGTGAGGGCGGCGGGGCCTTCGGCGTCCACGATCGCGATCGCGGCGTCGACGACCCCGTTGGGGGAGAGCCCGGCGCGCGGCATCAGACGTCTCCCCGGGTGGCCGGCGCGACCCGGCCGAGGAAGGCCAGGACGGCGGCGGCGGTCTCGCCGGGGAACTCCTGGTGCGGATAGTGGCCCGAGCCCTCGATCATCACGGTCTCCGCTCTGCCCGCGAGCTCGCCCGCGACGAGCGCGGCCTCGGCCCGGGGGTCGGGGAAGTCGGGGTCCTTGGCGCCCATGACGACGAGCGCGGGCTGGGAGACCCGGGCCAGCACGCCCGACAGCTCGGCCTTGCGGTCCAGGCCCATGGTGCGGGCCGCCGCCAGCCTGCCGCGCTCGCGCAGGTTCGCCTTCAGGGCCTTGACGTACGCGGGGAAGTCGGCGGGCTTCGGGCCCTTGAGGAGGCTCTTGTAGTACATCGCCCACAGCGCCGGGCTGCTGAGGACGACCCTGACGAGCTGCCGCGTCACCGCGTTCATGGTGACGGGCCGGGCGAAGGGGGCCTCCAGCACGATGCCGCTCACCAGGGAGGGCTCGGTGGCGGCCAGCCAGGCAGCCGTGCCGCTGGAGAACGAATTGCCGAGCACCACCGCCGGCCCGCCGCCGAGGTGCCGGATGAGCGCCGCCAGGTCCCGGCCGCCATCGGCGATGCCGTACGAGTCGAACGGGACGCTCGACTCGCCATGGCCGCGCAGGTCGACCGTGGCGACGCGGTGGCCCGCCTCGGTCAGCTTGGGGACGAGCAGCCGGAACGTGGCCCGCACGTCGCCCATCCCGGGAGCGAGGACCACGAGAGGTCCTTCGCCGGTGATGTCGTGGGCGATCCGTCCGCCCGGGACGTCGAGGTGATCGGTCATGCCGTCGCACTCCTTATGTCTGATAGCCGTAAAGCTAATTCCATTAGCCATCCTTGTCAAGCGGGCCCGTGGGACGATGAGGGCCGGGAGTCCAGCGACCGATCGGAGGGGCCGGAGTCGTTGCGCGCCGCCGCCGGTGGCGGGGAATAGCAGAGCCCCGGCGGATCGTTAGCAAAAGCAATGACTTCTGCGAACGAACATGACGATGTCACCGACCGGAGAGCCCGTGCCGTCCGCGCACGGGCTGGCCGAAGACCTGCGCATCTCGATCGCGCGGCTGTCGCGCCGGCTGCGCACGCTGAGACCCGTCCCCGCCGCGGGCGCCGGCGCACCGGGTCCGCTGTCCCTGACACAGTTCGCCGCGCTCGCCGCACTGGAGCGCCATCGGTCGATGACCCCGCGGGAGCTGGCCGATCACGAGAAGGTGCAGCCGCCCTCGATGACCCGAGTGATCGCGTTCCTGGAGGGTCGGGGGCTGGTGGAGCGCAGCCCGCACCCGACGGACGGGCGCCAGGTGATGCTGAGCGCGACGGCGGCGGGACGGGACCTGCTGGCCGAGGAACGGCGCCGCAAGGAGGCGTGGCTCTCGCAACGCCTGGGCGAGCTGACGCCGGACGAACGGGCGATCCTGCGGGAGGCGGCCCCGATCCTGGACAAACTCAGCCAGGCCTGACGCCGGCGGCCGGTGGGACGTTCCGGTCGCTGCGCAATCGCAACTACAGGCTCTTCACCGCCGGCCAGGTCGTCTCCAACACCGGTACCTGGATGCAGCGGGTGGCCCAGGACTGGCTCGTCCTCGAACTCACCCACGGCAGCGGCGTCGCGCTCGGCATCACGACCGGGCTGCAGTTCCTGCCGCTGCTGCTGTTCGGGCTCTGGGGCGGTGTGATCGCCGACCGCTACGCCAAGCGCCGGCTACTGATGATCACCCAGGTGTCGATGGGCGCGCTCGCGCTGGTCCTCGGCGTGCTCGCCTTGAGCGGGACGGCGCAGGTCTGGCACGTCTACCTGCTGGCGTTCGGCCTCGGGCTCGCCACGGTGATCGACAACCCCGCCCGGCAGGCGTTCGTGGTCGAGATGGTCGGCAAGCGCGATCTGCCCAACGCCATCGCCCTCAACAGCGCCACGTTCAACGGCGCGCGGCTGCTCGGACCGGCGCTCGCCGGACTGCTGATCGCGGCGATCGGCACCGGCCCGGTCTTCCTGGTGAACGCGGCGTCGTTCGGCGCCGTGCTCCTCGGGCTGTACGCGATGCGCGAGCGCGAGCTGAACGTCGCCGAGCCGGTCGCCCGCGCCAAGGGGCAACTGCGCGAAGGGCTCCGGTACGTACGCGGACGCCGTGACCTGATGCTGGTGCTCGCCCTCGTCGGCTTCGTCGCCACGTTCGGCATGAACTTCCAGATCACGGTCGCGCTGGTGGCCCGCGAGGTCTTCCACACGGGCGCCTCCTCGTTCGGCCTCGCCTCCAGCATGCTCGCGCTGGGCGCGCTCACCGGGGCGCTGCTGGCGGCTCGCCGCGTCGCCCGTCCGCGCCTGCGCCTGCTGCTGGCCTCGGTCCTGGTCTTCGGTGTGCTGGAGGTCATGACGGGGCTCATGCCGACGTACACCACGTTCCTGGTGATGCTCGTCCCGACCGGCATCGCGCTCATGACCTTCACCACCGCGGCGAACGCCATGATGCAGCTGAGCGTCGAGCCGGAGATGCGCGGCCGCGTGATGGGCCTGTACATGCTCGTCTTCATGGGGACGAACCCGCTCGGCGCCCCGATGGTCGGCTGGATGGCGCAGGCGTTCGGCCCCCGCATGACGATCGTCTTCGGCGGCGTCGTCGCCGCGCTCACCGCCCTCGTGGTCGCGGTGCTGGCCGCTCCGCGCGAGTCACGCAAGGTCGTCCGCGTGCCCGCGATGCTGGCGAACCGGATGACAGCGGGGCGGGGCTACTGACACTCTTTGACGGTCATTGCTCGGCATGCCGGGGTTCGCCCGGTTTGGTGCCTGCCGGCTACTGATGCAGGGTGCTGCTCGTACGGAGGAGGGGTGGGGCACGGCGATGGCCGTTTCGATGGAGAAGGGCCAGCGGATCTCGCTGGAGAAGCCCGGCGACACGCTGACGATGGTGCGGATGGGGCTCGGCTGGGACGCGGTGAAGAAGAAGGGCTTCTTCGGCGCCCGCCAGCAGGAGATCGACCTGGACGCCTCCTGCGTGCTGTTCGCCGACGGACGGCTCGCCGACGTCGTCTACTTCGGCAAGCTCGTCAGCGACGACGGCTCCGTCCGGCACACCGGCGACAACGTGACCGGGCACGGCGACGGTGACGACGAGTCGGTGCTCGTCGACCTCGGCCGCCTGCCGGTGCACGTCACCTCGCTGGTGTTCACGGTCAGCTCGTTCAACGGCCAGACCTTCGACGAGGTCGACAACGCGTTCTGCCGCCTGGTCGACGAGACCGGCGGCGGGGAGCTGGCGCGCTACACGCTCACGGGCGGCGGCGGGCACACGGCCATGGTGATGGCCCGGCTCTACCGGCACAGCAGCGGCTGGAAGATGGCCGCCGTCGGGGAGCCGAGCCAGGGCCGCACGTTCGAGGACATGCTGCCGACGATCACCGCGCACGCCTGAGCGCGGACGATCCCCGGATGACAGAGCTGCTGCGCGGGGCCAACGCCCCGCTGCCCGCGCGTCTTCTCGCCGTCGTCGTCACCTGCGCGGTGCCGGTCGACGTGAGCGCGCTGATCGTGGGTCCCGGCCGGCGGGTGCGTTCGGACGCGGACCTGGTCTTCTTCAACGCCCCCGAGGCGCCCGGCGTGCGCTGGTCGGACGCGGGCGGCGGCCAGCGCGTCGACGTCGACCTCGACGCCGTGCCGGGCGACGCGGACGCCGTGGTGGTGGCCGTGAGCCTCGCCGGGCCGGGGTCGTTCGGCGCCGCCGCGCCGCCCCGCCTGGAGGTCGTCGGCACCGACGGGGCGACGCTGGTGGCGTTCACCGTCGACGGGCTCGGCCCGGAGAAGGCGATCGTCGGGTTCGAGCTCTACCGGCGCGCCGGTGCCTGGAAGGTGCGCGCGGTCGGGCAGGGGTACGCGGGCGGCCTGGCCGAACTGGTCACCGACCACGGCGTGGAGGTCGAGGATTCCGGCGAGGACGACACGTCCACGCAGCCGAGCCCGCCCCCCGCGGCGCCTTCGTTCACCCCGCCCGCGGGCTTCCCGGCCGCGGCGACCGCTCCCGCATCCGCGGAGCAGCGGCAGGAGCCGCGCCAGCCGGGGTCGCACGAGGTCGGCTACGTCGAACGGTGCTGGTTGGTCTGGGAGGACGCGAGCCGTTCACTGTCGGCGTTCCGGGCCGCCACCGAACACGCGCTCGTCATCCGCAACGACGAGATCGCCGGGCGCGCGCCGTCCGGCCGCTACCAGGAGCTGATGAACGCCGCGACCGAGCGACTCCACGCCGACGCCGCGCAGCTGCGCGACGAGCTCGCGAGCCGCGACCCGTTCTCCACGGCCGACGTCGCGCCGTTCTCCGGACCGGCCTGGCTGACCTGGCAGCCGCGTACCGACCTGGCCGACGGCGTCCTGCTGGGCGGGCTGTCGGTCGACGAACTGCCCGGGCTCCAGGTGCCGCTCGTCCTGCGCATGCCGTGGCGGCGCGGGATCTGGATCTCGCGCGGCGCGCTGCCGGGCGACTCGATCGCGTACGCCTGGTCGCTGGTCACCCGGTTCTTCGCCGCCGTGCCGCCCGGCGTGGCGGGCGTCGAGGTCATCGACGCCGCGGGCCTGGCGGGCGCGGGCTGGCTCAACGACCTGGACCCGGCCGGAACGGTGCTGCGCGAGGTGCTGCTCGGCGGAGGCGTCGCGACCGGGCCCGCCGCCGCCGAACGGCTCGGCCGCCTGCTCGACCTGATCGATCTGCGCGGTGTGGGCGCCGACGAGTCCGAGCTGCCCACCGGCCCGCCGATCAGGCTCGCCGTCATCCTGGACGCGGGCTCGATGCTCGACGGCGACCAGGCGCACCAGGTGCTCCGGCTGGTCGAGGACGGTCCGCTGGTGGGCGTGCCCGTGTTGCTGGTGGAGACCGACACCCCGGCTTCGGAGTCCGTCCGCGCGATGAGGGTCCGCCAGGTCTGCAACAGCCTGCCGTCCATCCCCGGCAGCGTCGCCGACGGGTGGGTCGGCGCGGACTGGACGCTCACCCCGGACGTGCTGCAGGACGCCGGTGACGGCACGCGGCCCCCGTCCCTTCTGGCGCACGTGCTCGGCGCTCACGCCCGTACGATCGCGTCGTACGGCGGAGAGTCCCAGTCGCTGGGGTGACCGGACCGGGTTCGGGGCGTGACAATGCGGCTCATGTGCTGACAGGCTGTGCACGTGGCGATGCGCATCGGGCACCTGGAACGCCGATGAGACTGTTCGTCGCGCTCGTTCCGCCGCCGGAGGTCCTGGATGAGCTCGACGAGTTCCTGGCTCCGATCAAGGCCGACTGGCCCGCCCTCAAGTGGATCCGCCGGGAGCTGGTCCACGTCACGCTGACGTTCCTCGGCGAGATCGACGAACGCACGCTGGAACGACTGCTGCCCCGGTTGGAACGTGCCGTGGGCCGGTACGACCGGCTCTCGCTCTCGCTGGCGGGCGCGGGCGCCTTCCCTGGCAGCGGCGCGCACGCCCGCGTCATCTGGGCGGGCATCTACGGCGACCGGCGCGGCCTCGCCCGCCTGGCGGCCTCGACGACGGCCGCGGGCCGGCGCGTCGGCACCCTGCCCGACAAGCACCGGGGGTTCCGTCCCCACCTCACGCTCGCGCGCTCCCGCCAGCCGGTGGACGTGCGGCCTCTGGTGGAGGTGCTGTCCGCGTTCGCCGGCTCCTCCTGGACAGCGAGCTCGGTCCACCTGATGCGCAGCCATCTGCCGGGCAAGGACAACCCGCAGCCGGTGTACGAGCCGCTGAAGACGTGGTCGCTCCGCTGAAACGATAAGAGCGCAGATGTGGCCGCTGTACGCGGCCGGGTTCACCACCGCGTTCGATGCCCATGGCATCGCCGCCAACCCCGGTTCCGAGGGCGCGGTCACCTCGGTCCTCGTGCTCGGCGGCTTCCTCGCCCCGTACGACGGCGCCGAGGCCTTGCTCAAGCCCCTCTTCGGCTCCCTCGCCGACCGCGTCGGAGCCCGGCCCTTCCTGCTGGGCGGGCTCATCGCGTTCGCCGTGGCATCCGCCCTCTACACCGCCGTGGACAGCACCGCCTACCTGTGGGCGGCGCGGCTGGGCCAGGGCGCCGCCGCCTCCGCGTTCAGCCCCTCGGCCTCCGTGCTGGTCGCCCGCCTCAACCCGTCCTCGCACGGCAGGGCCTTCGGCTCGTACGGCTTCTACAAGTCCATCGGCTACACGCTCGGCCCATTGCCCGGCGGGGTCCTCATGTGCGCCTCCTCTTCCTGACCCTCACGGTCCTGGCCGCCGTGGCCGCCCTCTGGCCGCGCTCTCGGTTCCTGTCGTCCCGCCCCTGCCCAAGCTCGGCAGACGGTCCTCGACCTGGCCCGCCGCCTGTTCGACCCGAACCTTCCTGGGCCCCACCTCCGCCCTTGCTGCGGCGACGGCTGCCCTCTCCGTCGGCGTGGGCTTCCTGCCCTGTCCGGCGCCGCCGCGGGCATGGGCACGCTGGCCACCAGCGCGGTCGTCTCCGTGCTCGCCGGCTGTGCCGCGGTCGTCCAGTCCCGGACGGGCCGCGCGCTCGACGCCGGACATATCACCGCCCGGCGCGGCATCCTCATCGGCCTGGCCCTCACCGCCACCGGCCTGGCCGCCGCCATCCCCGGACTGCCCGGAGTCCTGACCGCAGCAGGCCTGATAGGCACCGGCACCGGCCCGATCACCTCGCTGGGCTTCGCCGCCCTCGCCGCGACCACCCCAGCCTCACACTTCGGCCAAACCTTGGGAGCCGCCAAAGTGGGCCGCGAGCTCGGCGACGCGGGCGGCCCCCTGCTGGTCACTGCGGTAGCCACCGCAGCGACCCTCACCTACGGCTACGCAGTCCTGGCCCTCCTCCTGGCCGCACTGGCCTTGGTCTTCATTGCCATGCGAGGCGGATGACCTATCCGTCAGGTTCTATAAAGGAAAGTCGGTCTGCCATCAAGTCACTAGCGCGAGCGAATGTCGTTTGGTCGACGACCATCGTTGACTCGATTCCTAAACTCGCTGGTCAACCTGTCCAAGGTGTCGCATCGTGACTCACTGTGATGTTGATAGACGCCCTTCCACGTGGCCTGCTCATCCGAACTAGAGAGACGTGCAGTTCAGGGCGTCGGTTGACAAGGATGCAGAGTGACGAGCGTCACATTATTTCCTGGAACTTGATCTTTCAGACCAGAGCGCTGTCACGTTAAGTTAAGCCGACTTTATTCCGGCTTTACTGTGTGTTGGGGTGTCTGTGGCTACTCGGCATCGACCAAGGTCAGCGGCTTCTCACTGCCATTCCTCCGTGTTTCTCGGAACTCGTCCCCGGGCCTTGGCCGCAGTGATCTCGGCTGCGCTGGTGGCCTCGTTGATCTCGGCTGCACCGGCGGGGGCGTCGCCATCAGAGGTGGAGTCCACGCCAGCTCCGGCGCCAGAGCTCAGCGCGTCGGTGCGGGCGAAGGAGACCGGGCGGCCGGTGGAGGTGACCGAGCAGGCGTCCGAGACGACAAAGCTGAGCGCGCTGCCGGACGGTCAGTTCCAGTTCGAGACCTCGCCGGTGCCGATTCGAGTGAAGCGGAATGGAACCTTCCACGACGCCGATCTCACGCTGCAACGCACAGGGGCTGGGATCGCCTCACGGATGTCGGTCAACGGCGTCTCGTTCGGTGCGGGCGGCAACGATGTCTTGGCGACTATGACGCGGGACGGCAAGTCCCTGACTTTGACATGGACAGGGGCCAAACTGCCCGCCCCTGTCCTGGACGGTGACAACGCCACCTACGTTGACGCCGGCGGTGCCGGGGTCGACTTGGTGGTGCGGTCGACTCCGACCGGGTGGAGCCACTCTGTCGTCGTACGGACTCCGGAAGCGGCGAAAGCCCCCGGCCTGGCCAAGATCAAGTTCGGCATCCGGGCGTCCGGTGTGAAGCTGAAAGAGCTCTCGGGGGAACGCCTGGCCGCGGTCGATGCCACCGGCAACGAGCTTTTTGCCGCACCTGCACCGTTGATGTGGGAAGGCACTGAGCCCGCTGGTCAGAGGCCGATCGCGAAGTCCGCGCCGGAGGAGGTGGCGGCAGGGCCGGCACCGCGGGCCACGACCAAGCCGATGGCGGTCGAGGTCGGGTCCGGGTCGTTGGCCCTGGTGCCCGACCGTAAGCTGCTCACCGCGGCCGACACCAAGTTCCCGGTCGTCCTGGATCCTTCCTGGCAGACCTGGAACGGCGACCGTGAAGCCGACAACGACGGTCATGGCGCCTGGAACTCCGGCTGGGCCTATGTCGACCGGACCTTCCCCGATGCCAAGTATTGGAAGCCGGACCGGTTGCCCACCGGGCGGGAGGTCGAGGACGGGACCGACAAGCGCTCGTTCATCCGCATGGACGCCTCGAAGCTGCACCAATGGTCGGGCAACGTCAAGGTCAAGGTCAACGACGTGGCGATCACGTTCGACACCCTGCACGCCTGGTCATGCACGCCGCGGGATGTGCGGCTGTTCAACACCGGGCACTTCGACTCGTCGACGACCTGGAACTCGCGTCCCGGCGAGTCCGTCCCCTCGGGGTCGGGCTGGGACAACGGATGGCTGTCCAGCGCCTCGGTCAGGGTCGGCAGACCCGAATGCGGCAACGACAATGGCGCCAACGACGCGAGGTTCACCGGCGGAAACCTGGTCCGCATGCTGCAGTGGGTGACCGACTACAAGTGGGACATCTTCAACCTCGGGCTGTATCCCGACAAGGACTACGACGACACCCACACCTGGAAGGTGATGGATGTCGATCCGCGCATGGTCGTGAAGTATTCACGTGTCCCCCTGGCACCCAAGGACGTCCACTTCAAGAACGGCGGCACAACCAAGAAGCCGTGTGTCCAGGGTGCCAACCGCCCCTGGGTAGGACTGTCCAGAGACCGGACGCTGCACGGCAGCTTCACCGACTATGACGGGGACAGCGCGGGGGGCGCCGAGGGCCAGCTCTTGCGTGCGGAGTACGAGGTGGCGCCCCTGGGCAAGCCGGCGGAGAGCTGGAACCGGTACGACCCGCCGGATGGCAAGTTCCGGAAGGCGGCCGCTGACGGTTACCTCCACGGAACCCTGACGATGGTCAAGGGAGACGAGGCCCCCACCAGCCCGGACGGCGGGACGGGCTTCATGTGGCGAGTCCGCGGCCAGGACGACACGCAGTTGTACGGCCCCTGGTCGGCCTGGTGTGAGTTCGTGATCGACGGCAAGCGGCCGAACCAGCCTACCGTGACCTCCGCCGAGTACCCGGAGGGCAGGACCGGCGGCTACGACGCCGAGGGTCGTAAGTACAAGCCGGGAACGTTCACCTTCGGTCCCGGTGGCTCGGGCGACGTGGTGAAGTTCTTCTACAAGTTCTCCGACGGCAGGTCGGGCACCCTGGACAAGATCGCGCCGGGAGCGTCGGCGACGACTCCCGCCTGGACCCCGAAGCGATTCGGGTGGCAGTGGCTTGAGGTGACCGGATACGACCGTGCGGGGAATCCGAGCCCTGTCAAGAAGTACGAGTTCGGTGTCGAGCAGCCGCCCCGGGACGCCGGCTGGGCGATGGACGAGACGAGCGGGAACATCGCCCACGCGGTGGCCGGCACCGGGACCGCGAACCCGAACGCGGACATGGTGTTCAGCAGCGGCACGGCGATGAACCAGCCGGGGAATCTCGCCAAGGTGCCCGCGGACCGCTCCGTTCGATTGAACGGTGCCCAGTTCGGCGAAGTCCGGCCCGGTACGGGACCCGATGGCAAGCCGGTGCCCTTGGTGGATACCAGCAAGCGGTTCATGTTCTCTACCTGGGCGAAACTCGCGACCACCACCGGCGACCAGATCGTCGTCAGCCAGGCGGCAGCTGATGGGAGCGTGTTCGAACTCGGCTGGATCGGAAACCGGTGGACCTTCCGGCACCGGAAAGCCGACGGCACCGAGATCGGCAAAGTGAGCAGGAATCTCCCGCAGGCGGCCGACGGCACTCCCTGGACTTCTCACTGGGTCTCGTTGATGGCCGGGTACGACCCGATCAAGAGTGAGATCTGGCTTCGCACCCAGGCGGAGGGCGAGACGAAGGTCTGCCCTGTGCCTGCGGAACCATGGAACTGCACGACCAAGCGAGTGATGCCGGAGGAACTGGCAGCGGCGACCACGACCTGGGTACCCGCGGCCGGAACCGGATCACTGCTGTTTGGGACCACGACCACCGCCACCGGGAAAGGCTCGTACTGGAACGGGTGGCTGGACGACTCGCAATTGTGGCCGCTCGCGCACCCGGACGAGTCGGTACTGCGGGCCATCTACGGCGAGTCGATCCAGGATCAGCAGTTCGCCGGAGAGACGCTGCGGCTGGTCAACGTGAATTCGGGGCAATGCCTGGACGTCGTCGATGCAAGCGGAGCCAGCCAGGCCAACGTGCAGCAATGGATCTGCAACCGCGGAGAAGCCCAGAACTGGCAGTTCACCGACGCCGGGGACGGCTACTACACCTTGACGAACCCGAACAGCGGTAAGTGCCTTGATGTCGATGCCACGGATGGCTCAGGCACGGCAGACGGACGCAACGTGTGGCAGTACGACTGCAACGGCAATCCCGGCCAGCTGTGGAAGGCCGAGAAGAAGGCCAACGGCTACTGGCTGAAGTCCAAGCGCAGTGACAAGTGCCTGACTGTCGAAGGCGGCAGCATGGGATCCGCGGCGAACGTGCTGCAATGGTCGTGCGGGGACCCGGTGCTGGACGAGCAGCTGTGGAACATCACCGATCAGAAGTTCCACGAGCTCGACGGAGTCACCTACCGTCTGCGGAACACGTCGAGCAACAAGTGCATGAACGTGCTGGGCGGGTCGACCACCGACGGTGCCGATGTCATCCAGTGGACCTGCGAGGGTTACCCCTGGGAGGACTGGAAGTTCGTCCATCAGGGCAACGGCTATTACACGCTCATCAGCGTGAACACCCTGAGCGATCCCAAGACCGCCAAGTGCCTCGAAGTGGCCGACGGTTCAACGGTCGCGGGCGCCAACATCCGGCAAGGGCTGTGTGAACCCGGAGCGCAGCACCAGAGCTGGAAGGTGACGCCGATCGCGGGCGACGGCAAGGACGGCTACCAGCTCATCGCAGCGCACAGCGGACAGGTCGTCGAGGTCAAGGACGCCTCAGCCGACGATCTCGGCGATGTCGTTCAGAACGTTCCTCGGGAGCCCGTCGAAGCGCATCAGGTGTGGAAGCTGAACTGCCTTCCCGGCTCGGAGTGGCGCTGCGCCTAGCCGGCTGCAGTCGATCCGGCGAAGTACTGGCTCATGTACGGCGACGTGTGGATGTGAGGCGTCAGTGAGTGGTGTGCTGAGGGTGCTCGGCCGAGCACGCGGAATGATCGTACTGGTCGCCCTGATGACCTCACTGGCGCTGTTCACCGGAATGATCGGTGAAGCGGCGGCGGCGGTCCGGCCCAAGTTGTCAGAGTGGGGCAAGGACCGCCGTCCCGGCACCCAGAAGACACCTCGAATCGAGGGGAAGACGCACAAGGCCGGCACGCCGAAACTCCCTGGCCAGGCCGGCACGCCCATAGACAAGCAGATCCCTGAGCCGACGTGGCCGGCCAGCGGACAGGTCACCGCGGACCTTTCCGCGATCAAGCCGGATGCCAGCACCGCGGCGCCGTGGGTCCAGGCTGGCAAGCTTCCGGTCTGGCTCACCGCGCCGACTCCGAAGCGGGGCGTTCAATCGAGCACCAGACCGGCGCCTTCGAAGGTGAGGGTCCAGTTCGGCGATCAGAAGCTGGCTGAAGCGGCCCGTACGGACGGTGTCCTGGTGACCCTGTCTGGCCAGGAGGCGGGCCGGGCCAAGGTCGGGCTGAACTACTCACAGTTCGCTACCGCGCATGGTGGTGACTGGGCATCGCGGCTGCGTCTCGTGCGATTGCCCTCGTGCGCTCTGACCACTCCGGCCAAGCCCGAATGCCAGAAGCGGACTCCGCTCCCGACCTTGAACGATCCCAAGACCAAGTCACTGTCCGCCGACGTGGACATACCTGCTGGCTCGGTCACACCGGAAGCCCAGACCGGTGCCGTCGTGCTGGCGGCGGAGGCGGGCGCGTCCGGTCCTGGTGGTGACTGGTCCGCCACCCAGCTGACGCCGGCGTCCAGCTGGAACGCGGGAACCAACACGGGGGAGTTCTCCTGGTCCTATCCGGTCCGGTTGCCTCCCGTACCGGGTGGCCTGCTGCCGGAGATCACCATCGGGTACAGCTCGGGGGCGGTCGACGGCAAGACGGCCGCGGACAACTCCCAGGCGTCGTGGATCGGCGATGGTTTCTCGTATTGGCCGGGCTTCATCGAACGCAAGTACAAGCCCTGTATCGATGACGGCCACACCTCTGGGGACCTGTGCTGGGGCCGGGACAACGCGGTGCTGTCCTTGGGAGGCAAGGCCACCGAACTGCTGTACGACTCGGGCTCGAAGTCGTGGCGGCCCAAGAACGACGATGGCTCGAGGGTCGAGCGGCTGACCGGTGCGGCCAACGGGGACGACAACGGCGAGTGGTGGCGCGTCACCACGATGGACGGCACCCAGTACGTGTTCGGCAAGGACCGTCCGGACGACTGGTCGACGGGCAAGACCGAGACCAACTCGGCGTGGACGGTTCCTGTCTTCGGTGATGACTCCGGAGAGCCCTGCTACGACGCCACCTTCAAGGACGCGCACTGTCCGCAGGCATGGCGGTGGAACCTCGACCATGTGATCGATCCGCACAAGAACACGATCACGTACTACTACGGCACCGAGACCAACAACTACACGCGCGTTGAGCAGTTCTCCGGCGGCACCAAGTACACCTCCGGCGGCTACCTCAAGCGCATCGACTACGGCCAGCGCCAGGGCGAGACCTATGCCACGCCGGCCACCGCCCGGGTCCGGTTCGATGTCGCCGACCGCACCGACTTCCCTGACGACCAGATCTGCAAGGACGGCGACACCTGCGGTTTCAAGAAGATCTCGCCGACGTTCTTCGACCGCAAGCGCCTGACCAGCATCACCACCGAGTTGCTGACGAACAAGACCGCGGGTACCTACAGCCCGGTCGACGTGTACGACCTCGGCCAGACGTACCAGAACGGTGTGCTGTGGCTGCACACCATCGACCAGACCGGAAAGTACGGCACCGACACCAAGGCCCCGCAGATCACGCTGACCGGTCAGCTGATGCCCAACCGCGTCGTGACCGGGCGCGGGGGCAGTGGTGTGGACGCGCTGCCCGGATTCGATCGGCCGCGTCTGGTCGGCGTGAACAACGGGACCGGGTCCACCACCTCGGTCGGTTACTCAGATCCGTACGTGACGCCGACCCCGGCGGGCGAATGCGTCTATTCGGCGGGCAACATGCCCGAGCCCAAGTCGAATACCAAACGCTGCTTCCCCGTCAAGTGGACCGACCCCAACGGCAAGACGATCGACGACTGGTACCACAAGTACGTCGCCAGCTACGTCATCGAGTCCGATGACACCGGAGGGTCTCGCTCTCGCATCACCGACTACACCTACGTGGGCGGTGCCGCATGGCGGTACGCCGAAGACGACGGGCTGACCAAGGACAAGTGGCGGCACTGGTCGCAGTGGCGCGGCTACAGCAAGGTTCGCACTGTCGTCGGTGATGGCAAGAACGGCGAAGTCCAGTCGCGTACTGAGACGACTTATGCCCGCGGTATGGACGGGAACTACCAGGGCAAGGGAGTCACCCCTTCCAACGTCACCATCAACGACTCCAAGAACCTGCTCAATACGATCGACGACATCGACACCCTCGCCGGTGTGGCGATCGAGACACGCACGTTCAACGGCTCGTTCGACACTGACGCCGAGGTGACCGCCAGCGTCTCGATGCCCAAGTGGCAGCGCACCGCCACCCGTACCTTCAAAGACACCAACGGCGACGACGACATCACGGTGTACGCCGGCTGGGTCAAGCCCGCGTGGACGAAGGCCCGCTCCCGCAAGGCCGACGGCACCGATCGTTATACCGAGACCTACAACACCTACGACCCGCGCGGCCGTACCGTCGCCGTCGACGATGAAGGCGACCCTGGCACCGCCGCCGACGACACCTGCACTCGCACGGTCTACCCCAGCGGTCTTCTCGGCAGCAATCAGATCCCCATCGAGACCCTGCCGATCCGGACTCTGAAGGTCGCCGTCGACTGCGACAACGGCGCCAGCGACGAGCCCAACCTCGTCCCGGGCGACATGATCTCCGACGTCAAGACCATCTACGACGGTGGCAACTACGGCGACTTCCCGACCAAGGGCGACGACTCACGCGTCGAAACACTCACCAACGTCTCCGCCGGGCGCTCGGTACTGGCCCCCACGGTCACCAACATCCACGACCGGTACGGCCGTGTCACCTCCACCACCCAGGTCGGCGACCCCGCCACCACGTCCGACGATCGCACCACCACCTCGGGCTACACCGACGCCGCCGAAGGCTGGCTGAAGTCCTCCACGGTCACCACTCCGCCGGTGAACGTCAAGGGGACGGCGACCCGGTTCACCACCACTACCGAGTACAACCCCGCGCGCGGCACACCGACCAAGGTCACCGACACCAACGGCCGCGTGGCCGAAGCCGTCTATGACGGAATGGGCCGGATCGTCCAGGCCTGGCTACCGGGCAACAGCAAGAGCTCAAACCCGGACCGGCCTTCCACGATCTACACCTACGCCTTTCCCGCCAACGGGAACCCGGTTTCGATCACCACGAAGACCCTCCGCAAAACGGACCCGAACACCTACGACACGTCGGTTGAGGTCTTGGACGGGCTGCTGCGTCCGCGCCAGTCCCAGACCGAGGCACCCGGCGGTGGCCGGATGGTGACCGACACCAAGTACGACAGCCGGGGGCTGGTCTTCAAGGCCAACGCCCCGTACGCCATGTCCGGCAACCCGTCCAGCGTGCTCACCAGCGCTGACGACAACCAGGTGCCATCCCAGACAATCAGCACATACGACGGCATTGGGCGTCCGCTGACGGCCACTCTCTTCAGCAACTCCACCAGGAAGTGGACGACCACCAACCAGTACAAGGGCGAGCAGAGCATCGTCATCCCGCCCAACGGGGCGATGCCGACGATGAGCATCACCGACGCCCGCGGACGCACGGTCGAGACCCGCCAATACAAGACCGCCGACCTGTCCGGCGCCTACCTGGCCTCCACCTATTCCTACGACGGCGCAGGCCGTCAGCACGAAGTACGCGATGCCGCTGGCAACGTGTGGAAGACCACCTACGACGTCCAGGGCCGTCCGGCGACCACCATCGACCCCGACAAGGGCGCCACCACCCTCACCTACGACCACTTCGACCAAGTCGCCACATCAAAGGACGCCCGCGGTACCACCCTCACCAAGAGCTACGACAAGCTCGGCCGGACCCTGGAGGTCAAGAACGGCTCCACGCCGCTCACCTCCTACATCTATGACACCCTCCCCTACGCGCTAGGCCTGCCGGTCTCGTCCACCCGTCACATCGGCGCCGACAAGTACGTCACCGCCATCACCGGATACGACGGGCTCTACCGCGCCGAAGGCACGTCCATCACCATCCCGGCCTCCCAGGGCACGCTAGGGAAGACCTACACCACCACCCAGTCTTACAACTTCAACGGAAGCCCGCTCTCAACTACCTATCCGGCAGCCGGCAACCTGCCGGAGGAGAGGGTCACCACCGAGTACGACGCCGACGGGCTCCCTGAGTGGTCGCACGGCCTGGCCACCTACGTCGCCGACACGATCTACAACTCGCACGGCGACGTCACCCAGCTGTCGCTGGCCGCGGTCTCCGACAAGTTCATTTGGCAGACCTTCGACCGTGACGAGGCCACCCAGCGCCTCACCCGCGCCACCACCAAGCGCCAGACCTCCACCGCGACCTACGACGTGGAGGCCAAGTACGACTACACCGACTCCGGGTCGATCAAATCGATCCTGACCAACACCGTCAGTCAGGCACCCGACCGGCAGTGCTTCAACTACGACTACGCCCAGCGCCTGACCCAGGCCTGGAGCTCCACCACCAACTGCGATACCGCGCCCTCAGCGACCACGGTCGGCGGACCGGCCCCGTACTGGACCACCTACGAGTACGACGCCAACGGCGAAAAGATCGGCGCCCGGACCAAGGAAATCCAGCACGCCTTCAGCGGCGGACCCGCTAGCGACAAGACCCGCACCTACACCTACCCGGCCTCCCTCGGTGGCAGCGGCCTGAATAGCCCGCACGCCCTCAAGAGCGTCACCGAGACCCAAGGCCCGAACACCCGCACCGACCTCTACTCCTACGACGAGACCGGAAACACCACGACCCGGCCAGGTCAAAAGCTCATCTGGGACGCCGAAGGCAACTTGTCCAAGGTCACCGATACCTCCGACAAGGAATTGGCCAGCTTCATCTACGACGCAGGCGGCAGCCGCCTGATCCGCAAGGACAGCACCGGCACCACGCTCTACCTGCCAAGCCAAGAGATAAGGCTCTCCTTCACCGGCGCGGTCAGCGCGATCCGCTACTACAGCCACGGCGGCCAGACCGTCGCCTACCGCACCGGCACCTCGAACTCCACCGTCCAGTTCCTCCTTCCCGACTACCAGGGCAGCGCCGACGCCACCGTCAACGCCGTCGCCCAAGACACCTGGAGCCTGCGCCGCTTCGGCCCCTTCGGCGGAGAACGCCAAAGCCCCATCGGCACCTGGCCCACCCAGATGGATAAGGGCTACGTCGGCGGCACCAAAGACGCGTCCACCGGCCTCACCCACCTAGGCGCACGCGACTACGACCCTGGCACGGGCCGCTTCATCAGCGTCGACCCCATGTTCAACGCCGAGCTGCCCGGCAGCTGGAACGGCTACGGCTATGCCGAGAACAACCCGATCGACCGCAGCGACCCCAGCGGCATGTGCTCCCCTGAAGCCGGCTGCCCCCACCACCCAGAAGCCGTCTGCGGCACCTCCTGCGACAGCGACCACGGCGGCCAAGCCAGAAACAGCAGCGGCGCCCCGGTCTACCGGACCCCGGTCTTCTCCCCACAACCGCAACCCCCGGCCAAGCCCCCGTGCACCAGCTGGGTCTGCAAGGCCAAGAAGGCCACCGGCGGCTTCGTCAAGAAACACAGCGCCACCATCGCCTCAGTCGCAGTAGGCGTCGGCTGCGGAGCCGCCGTCGGCTGGACGGGCGTAGGCGCCGTCGGCTGCGCCGCCGCCGCAGGAGCCGTCTACGGCGCCATGAGCCATGCCCAGAACACACCCCGCGATCAATGGAGCGCCAGCGGCTTCCTCAAAGCCACAGCCACCGGCGCCGCCGTCGGTGCGGTCACCGCCGGAGCCATGGGCCTGGCCGGCCGCGCAGCCGCCCCGCTCATCTCAAGAGTCGCGCCGAAAATCTCCAGCAAGATCAAGTTCGGCTCCGGAGGCAAGGGAGGCAGCCCAGCCAAGGGCAACCCCGCCGCCAAGGCCGCACCAGCCTCAGCCAAGAAGACCAACTCTTCCTCCAGCGGTCGCTCGGCGGCTTCGACCTGCGCAAAGAAGAGCTTCGTCCCAGGCACCGCCGTACTGATGGCCGATGGCACACAGAAAGCGATCGACAAGCTAAAAGTCGGCGACAAGGTGCTGGCCACCAACCCGGAAACCGGCAAGACGGCCCCTCAGACAGTCCTGAGCACCTTCGCCAGCGCCGGTGTAAAAAACCTCGTTGCACTCACCATTGACCTCGACGGTGGACGCGGTCACAAGACCGGCACGCTCACCGCCACTGACAACCACCCCTTCTGGCTCCCTGACCAGAAGCAGTGGACCGAGGCCGGGAAGCTCAAGCCCGGCATGTGGCTCCGCACCAGCGCCGGCACCCACGTCCAAATCACTGGGCGCAAGACCCGGACCGGCTACCAGCGCGTCCACAACCTCAGCGTTGACGTCGACCACACGTACTACGTGGCCGCAGCTGCCACACCGGTCCTCGTTCACAACTGCGGAAACCATCCAGACGATCGACCCGGCTTGGACTTCACGGATGCCGGTCGGCAGCAGGTCTACGATGACAACGCAGCGCGCAACGGGGGGCAATTTCTCTGCGAATACTGTGGTCAGGAGGTAACCCGCCGCGCATCGATCATCGGAGGGGTGCGTCAACGCGGACTCCCTGATGATGCTCAGATCGACCATGTACGGCCGAGATGGGCCGGAGGTTGTGGCTCCCCGCACAACGGCTGTGTCGCCTGCAGGACATGCAACAGAGACAAATGGACAAAGACGCTCGAGCAATGGGACGATGAACTTCGTGACTTCCTGCCCAAGCCCTTGGCTGATGCCAGGCATCTAGGCTTGATCACGATATAAGGATGTAGCTGGTGTCTATGCCCGAAAAGCGTCCCCCCGGGAAGTTTCTCGTAGCGTTCGACCTTCAACCGATTTCAGAAACCTGGCCGCCATTCTCTACCGAACGTATCTGGGCAAGAAAGGGAACGGGTCCCTATCAGCTCGTTCTGGAGAATATCCCGTTCTTCGTCAGAGGGTTGGCCTGCGGAGATGTCATCCGTGCCAAGCCTGACCACGAGCGACGGGAGCTGGTTTTTGCGGGCGTGGTCGCCCATGGCGGAAATTCGACCATCAGGCTGATCCTTCGGAACGGCGAAGAGAGTTTTCAGAGTCGCGTGCTGGCCATCCTCGCTGAAGCTGGATGCGAGTGGGAATTCAGCTCGGTGAAGTCTCACTTGGCTGTGAATATTGCTCCGCAAGCTGACTATATGTCGCTGCGATCGACGCTTGTCAGCCTGATTGAAACGGGGGATCTGGAAGTGGAAGAGGCCTACATTGCGGAGAACCATCGTCCTGCCTGACCGTGACCACGGGTAGATCGACCGACGTCGAGAGTCTTCCGACGGTGTCACGATCGGGGCGGCGGGCGACTTGAGCGGTCAGAGCTCGGGGGGCGGTGGGGCGGGGCGGTCGGCGTCTGGTGGGCCCCAGGGGAGGCCGTACTGTTCGCAGGCGCGGCGGAGCTCGGTGAGGTCGGGCGGGAAGGTGACTTGGCGCAGGACGCGGCCTGCCGGGCTCCAGACCACCAGGCGGGGCATGCGGTCGGTCGAGTCGTCGATGCCGACGCCGCCGACGCGGTCACGGTCGAGATCCCATTCGACGCGGCCGCGGCGGGTGATGACGGCCAGGCCGGCGGACGAGACGCGCAGCTGGGCGCGGTTGCGGTCGTAGAGCCAGTAACCGCCGAGCCCGATGAGGAGGCCGGCGGGCATCGACCAGCTCGCGGTCGTCAGGATGCCGCCGAGGTCGGGGCCGAGCCAGACGGCGCCGAGGAGGGCGACCAGCTCGCAGAGGAGCATGCTCATCCCGTACGTGCCGATGCGGGACCGCCGGGTCGCGTCGAGCAGGATGCCGGGGGCGGTCACGGGGCCGGGCGGCGGGGAGAGTTCGAGCTGGGGAAGCGTGACGGACGGGGCGGAGGCCGAGAGGGTGGACACCGCCGAGTGGAAGGCGGCGCTGAGGTAGGCGTCGTACTCGGCGTCGGTGATGGGGAGCCCGGCGCGCCGGGCGGCCTCGCGGAGGTCGGTGCGGGAGATCCGGAGCGCGGAGAGCGGCGCGGCGAAGAACTCGTCGCCGTCGGAGTCGTAGAGGCGGACCCAGGCGTGGCCGCCGATCGTCAGCAGCTCGATCCCGCCGATGCGGTCCTGCGGCATGCGGAGCACGACGTCGCCCGCCGCGTCGGCCCAGCCGAGGCCGTCGTCGGCGACGACCAGCCGGCCGCCGGGAACCTGCGCGAAGACGTCCGGCAGGCCGTCGAGGCCGTAGTCGGGCGTGCGGGGCGGCCGGGTCGCGGCGGTGATCACGCGGAGGCCGTGGTCGTCGAGGGCGTGCGCGAGCTGGAACGCGTCCAGTCCGTGCGCGGGCAGGCGGGCGACCAGGCGGAGCCGGTGGTCGAACGCGAGGACGGCGAGGGGCGCGGGCCTGGGGTCGCCGGAGACGGGATCGGCGCGCAGACCGGGGCCGAGGACGAGCGCGGCCACGTCGGCGGCGGCGACCTCGACGTTCAGCCGGGGGCCGCGGACGTGGAGGCGTTCGCCGGTGATCTCCCACTCGACGTGGTCGCTGCGCAGCAGCCGGCGCCGGGCGACGAGCACGGCCGCGATCGCGGTCAGTGCCCAGCAACCCGCGGCGAGGCGGGGACCGAAACCGTCGGCGCCCTCGACGGCGATGCGCGCCACCATGGTGACGCCCAGCAGGCCGGCGAGCCCGCCGAGGACGGCGATGCGGCGGCGGCTGGGCAGGGGGGCCGGCGACGAGAGGTGGACGGGCGGGCCGGGGGAGCGTTCGGCGGAGGGCTCATGGGAGGCGGCCAGGAGCTGGGCCTCCTGGTCCATGAGGCGCTGCTCGGCGACGTGGTCGCGGGTCAGGCCGGTGTCGTCAAGCCCGGGCACGCGCGGGCCGTCCTCGACCGCCGGGTCGAGCAGGTCGGCCGCCTCGCCGTCCAGGATGTGCATCGGGATGCCGAGGCGGCGGGCCGTCACGAACAGGGCCAGCGGCTCCATCCCCATGGCCGACACCTCGCCGACGGCGGTGCGGCCGAACTTGTGGAAGACCGTCAGGACACCGTCGTCTGAGGTCAGGGCCAGGCCCTCGATCCGGGACCGTTCGTAGCGGACCCCGCCGGGACCGACCCGTTCGAGCCCGTCCGCGGTCAGGCGCCAGTACGGCCGCGTCCGCCGGCCGCGTGCCTCGGGCGCGGCGCCCAGCAGCCACGGTGCGGCGGCCACGGCGGCGATCAGGGCCGCCCAGAGCCAGACCGGGCGGATCGGCAACAGGGCGAGCGCCACCGCCAGCAACGAGAACGGTCCCGCGGCCACCGGACGCCATCGGCCCCCCGGCCCGCGCAGGCCGGCAAGCTCATGCTCCACAGTTCCCATCCTCTCCGGCGCCTCGCGGGGCCGTCGCCTCCTTCCGACGATCCGATGGTGTGCTTCAGGTCCGTTTTCGTACGACGCCGTAGCCGACGGCCGCGGCGATGCCGAGCACGAGGAACATCCCCACGCCGGTGCTCTTGGAGCCGCGGCCGCCCTCGCCGCCCCCGTCGCCGCCGCCTCCGGTCTTGGCGGCCGGGGACGGGATCGCGCCGTCGGGCAGGGCCACCTGGTACACCGGCTGGTCACCGCCCTCCGAGCCGACGAGCAGGGACCTGCCGTCCGGCGAGTACGCGACCGACTCGCCCTGCTCCTGGGCGGGCAGCCCCACGGTACGCATGGATTTGCCCGGCCTTCCGTCGTCCTTCACGGAATAGATTCGCGCGCCGAAGTAGGTGCGGATGACGAAACTCCGGCCGTCGGGCGCGAAGGCGCCGTCGGTCGCGATCGCGGGGGCGTCCCCGACCTTGCGCAGCTTGTTGTAGCCGCTGCTCCGCAGCCGTGCCGGCGCCTCGTACAGCGCCCCGGAGAACAGCTTGCTCGCGACGTACAGCCGGTTGGTGCGCGGGTTGATCATCACCGTCTCGGCGTTGCGCGGGCCGTCCTCGTACTTGAGCTTGAACGCGGTGGCGCGGACGGTCTGGTTCCGCAGCCGGGCGGGCTCGGGAATCCGGTAGACCGTGACGTGCGGCCACGCGCCGCCGAGATTGTCGCCGATGTCGGCCACGTAGATCGCCGGGCGGCCCTTCTCGTCCTGCCCCACCGCCATGCCCTCCCAGTCGCGGGCCTGCGCGCCCGCGAGCGAGAGCACGGCCCTGGTCGAGCCGTCGGGACCCAGCGCGAAGATCTGCGCCACGCCGCCGGAGTCGTTGTGCGTGTAGGTCACGCCCGCGTGCCGCCTGCTGAGCGCCAGCCCGCTCGACTCGTTGATCCGGGGATCGGAGATCTTGAACGCCACCTTGGGATCGCGGGCGCCGCCGACCGAGCCGGACGCGGCGGACGCGGCGGACGCGGAGGTCGTGGCGCCGGCGAAGGTCACCGTGCCGGCGAGGGTGAACGCGGAGGCGAGGGCGGCGGCGGATCGGGCCGGCCGGGCTCGGGGCGGCGGTTGCGATCGCATGAACTGATCTTCCCCGGTCCGGGCCATGTCGGTCAGATCCTCCACGCCGTTCCCGTGCGGACCGGACCCGGCCTCGGTGGCGTTCAATTCAGCAGCGCACCGACGACCACCGCGAGGACGAGCGCGGTGAGCACGGTGGGGAGCAGCCATTGGGGCGCACGGTTCACGTTCTGAGCTTATTCGCCCGGGGGGACGGCTCGAACCGGGAGCTCATGATCTGCATCTCATCCAGCATGTGTGGATTGTTCGGGTTGCTGCGTTCGCCCCTCGCCGACCACCCGGAGCGGGCGTCGGACGCGTTCGTCACGCTGGGCACCCTGGCGGAGGAACGCGGGCGCGACTCGGCCGGCGTGGCCCTCCTGACCGGCCGCCCGGCGTCGCGGGCGACCGGCGGGGGCGGGACGCCGCAGGGGCACGCGGACGACCGCAGGTCCGAGCTCGACCACGGCGGAGTACGGGTGATCAAGGGCCGCGGGCGCTTCTCCGGTGTCTGGCGCACGGACCTGCTCCACCTGCTGGACCGGTCGCCGGTCGTGCTCGGGCACACCCGGTGGGCGACCCAGGGCTCCCCGTTCGACCTGCTGAACGCCAGCCCGCTGGTCGTGCCTGACGGCGGCGGCGCCGGCATCGTCGCCACCCACAACGGCGACGTGGACGCGGTGGCGCTGCGCGAGCGGCACCCGTGGCTGCCGCCCGCGCTGGGCACCACCGACAGCGAGCCGGTCTTCCAGCTCCTCGCCCGATGCGATGGCGCGGCGAACGTGACGGACCTGCTCGGCTCGCTCGTCGGCAGGGCCGCCCTCGCCTGGGTCGACCGGGCCCGTCCGGACCGTGTCAACCTCGCCAGGGCCGCGCTCAGCCCGCTGACCGTGGCGGTCGACACCGAGCAGAACTTCTACTGGGCCTCCAACCCGCGCTGGCTGCGCGAGGTCGAGCGGCACACGGCCGTGCGCTTCGCGTCGGCCGTCATGCTCCGCGAGGGCACCTACCTCCAGATCGGGCTGTCCACCGCCTCGTCCCGCCGCCGTCCCCGGCCGCGCGTGCTCACCCGGGCGGGCTTCATGCCCACGGCCCGCGCCTGGGACCTGGACGAACGGGTGTGGACCGGCTTCACCGCCGCCGACCTGGCCCGTGACCGCGCGTCCCTGCGGCACCGCGTGGTCGGCACGCCGGGTGCCGCGGTGTCGGACGGGATCGCCGCCACGGGACCGTCACCCGAGCTCGTTCCCACCGGATGACGGCTTCGCCGACGGTCAGAGACGCTCGACGACGTGGTCGACGCAGGCGGTGAGGGCCTCGACGTCGGCCGGGTCGATGGCCGGGAACATGCCGATGCGCAGCTGGTTGCGGCCCAGCTTGCGGTAGGGCTCGGTGTCGACGATGCCGTTGGCCCGCAGGACCTTGGCGACCGCCGCGGCGTCGACCTCGTCGGCGAAGTCGATCGTGCCGACCACCTGGGAACGCTGCGCCGGGTCGGCCACGAACGGGGTGGTGTAGGAGGTCTTTTCGGCCCAGGTGTAGAGGCGCTGGGACGAGTCGGCGGTGCGGGCGGTGGTCCAGGCCAGGCCGCCCTGCTCGTTCATCCACTCGATCTGCTCGGCGAGCAGCAGCAGCGTGGCCACGGCCGGGGTGTTGTACGTCTGGTCCTTGGCGGAGTTGTCGACCACCGTCGGCAGGCTGAAGAACTCGGGGACGTAGCGGTCGGTGGCCGCGATCTCGTCGATCCGGGCGAGCGCGGCGGGGGACGCGAGCGCCACCCAGAGACCGCCGTCGGCGGCGAAGCACTTCTGCGGCGCGAAGTAGTAGACGTCGGTCTGGCTCACGTCCACGGGCAGGCCGCCGGCGCCGGAGGTCGCGTCGACCAGGACGAGGGAGTCACCGCCGCCGACCCGCTGGATCGGCATGGCCACGCCGGTGGAGGTCTCGTTGTGCGTGAGGGCGTAGACGTCGACGCTGTCCTCGGCGACGGGCAGCGGGTGCGTGCCGGGGTCGCTGGAGATCACCGAAGGGTCGTCCAGCCATGGCGCGCCCTTGGTGACCTTGGCGAACTTGCTGGAGAACTCGCCGAACGTCACGTGCTGGGACTTGGCGCGCACGAGCCCGAACGCCGCGATGTCCCAGAACGCGGTCGTTCCGCCGTTGCTGAGCAGCACCTCGTAGCCGTCCGGCAGCGAGAACAGCTGCGCCAGGCCGCTGCGGACGCGGCCGACCAGGGACTTGACCGGCTTCTGCCGGTGCGAGGTCCCCAGGTAGGCCGAGCCGGACTCGGCGAGGGCCGCGAGCTGCTCGGGCCGGACCTTGGACGGGCCGCAGCCGAAACGGCCGTCGGCGGGCTTGAGGTCTGCGGGAATGACAATGGCTGGATTCGCGCTCTCGGTCACCCGTGCAAGGGTAGTTGAGCAGGCGAATCGATCTTCGGCGGGTCCGCATCCTGAGATGTGGCGTTCCGGCCGCCGCCGGGCGCGGCGGACTCGTAACCGCTGGCCTGAAGGGTGAACAGCCGTGCGTACTCCCCGTCCAGGGCCATGAGCTCGTCGTGCGTGCCGCGTTCGGCGATCCGTCCGCCGCCGAGCACGACGATCAGATCGGCCTCCCGCACCGCGCCGAGCCGGTGGGAGATCAGCACGCTGGTACGGCCCGCGCGGTGGGTACGGAGCCCGAGGTGGATGGCGTGCTCGGCCTCGGCGTCGAGACCCGAGCTCGGCTCGTCCAGGATGAGCAGGTCCTGCCGGTCGCGCATCAGGGCGCGGGCCAGCGCGAGCCGCTGCCACTGCCCGCCCGACAACATCACACCCGCTTCCTCCTCGTCGTTGTCACCGAAGAAGATCCGGCTGAGCAGCGTGTCGTAGCCGCGGGGGAGCGCGGCGAGGACATCGTGGACGCCCGCGCGGCGGGCCGCGTCCTCCACCGCCGCCCGGTCACCGCCGCTCGCCAGGTCGCCGAGCATGATGTTCTCGGCGGCGGTCAGGTCGTAGGACATGTAGTCCTGGAAGACCGCGCCGATCCGGCGGCGAAGCTCGTCCGGGGAGGCCTCCCGCAGGTCGACGCCGTCCCAGTGGATCGAGCCGCGCACCGGGTCGTACAGCCGGCACAGCAGCTTGACCAGCGTGCTCTTGCCCGCGCCGTTGAGGCCGACCAGGGCGACCGACACGCCGTACGGGATGAACAGGTCCACCCCGCGCAGCACCCACGGGTGGCCTTCGTCGTAGCGGAACCACACGTCGCGCAGCTCGATGCCCTTGCGCAGCGCGGGCAGCGGCACCGGATCGGCGGGTACGGGAAGCAGAGGGTCGGCACGCATGACCTTCAGGTAGCGGCCGAACACCAGCAGGGCGTTGTGCGCGTCGGCCCACTGCCCGACGATCGTGTTCAGGGCCGTCTGCACACCCGCCACCGCGGCGATGAAGACCGAGACGTCACCGATGCTGAGCGCGCCGTCGGCCGCCGCGAGGATGGCCCACAGCAGGCCGGCGCCCGCGATCACGGCCCCCAGCAGCGAGAGCAGGCCCTGGCTGTGCAGGGTCCGGCGTTCCACGTCCTCCTCGGCGGCGTTGATGGCCGCCAGTTCCCCGAGCATCCGGCCGCGCAGGTGGTCGCCGAGGCCGAACAGCCGCACCTCCTTGGCCGCCTCCGGGCTGCTGAGCAGTGAGCTGTAGAAGAACTGGCGGCGGGAGTTGGTGCTGATGCCCCACAGCATCTTGGCGCGGCGCCTGCTGAGGAGCAGCTGGGCGCGGGCGGAGGGCATCGCGGCGAACAGGATGAGGGCGACCATGACCGGGCTGATCACGATCAGGGTGCCGACGAAGCCGACGAGGGTGAGCGTGCCCTGGCCGATCGAGAGGGACGAGCGGACGATGCGGTCCGGCGCGTTCTGCCCGGCTTCCTGCGCGAGCCGGAGATCGTCGTGGAAGGCGGGATTCTCGAAGCGGCCGAGCCCCGGGTCGTCGTTCACCCGTCCGTACAGCCGGCCGGAGACGTGGGCGCGCAGCGACCGGTGGAGCCGTCCCCGCAGGTACTCCGAGACATGCGGCAGAACGATGAGGACGAGGCCCGCCGTGGCCAGCGCGCCCGCCGCCGGCACCAGTTCGGAGGCGCCCGAGCCGCGGCCGATGCCGTCCAGCACCACCTTGGTGAGCCAGGCCGTGACCACCGGCGCGATGCCCATCAGCACGGACACGATCACCGAGCAGGCCGTCGTCCTGGGCTGCGCCTGCCAGGCCAGCGTGGCGGCGGTCCAGGCCCGTGCCCGGAGAGAGCCCTCCTCGTGCCGGGTGTCGTCCTTCATGTGCCCCCGCTCGTGCACCGTCGGAACGCCGACGATCGGCGCCCGGCTGCCTGGACGTTAACCGCTTCGTGATTTTCGAAGAATGGGCAGTCTCGCCAGTGCCGGTCGCCGGATTTGATCAGCACTTGGACGTTTGTGCGGGCCGGTCGTGTCAGCGGCGGCGGCGCCGGAGGACCCAGATGAGCAGGGCGACGAGGGCGGCGACGCAGACCGCGGCGATCGCGCCGGGCGGGTAGAGCCAGGGGTCGCCCTTGTCGCGGGCCTGCAGCGCGGTGTCGATCGAGTCGTAGGCGAGGAACGCCAGCAGCGACGCGGCCAACACGGCCGCGATCCGGCCGGAGGCGGCGTTGGTCCGGCGGCGGCGCGCTTCGCGTTCCTCCTCGTACCGCCTGAGCTGCTCCGCAGCGTCGGCGGGGTCGGCGTCGGCCGTGCGAGGCGCCTTCTCGGCGGCGGGCGGCACCGGTGACGGAGGCCGGACACGGGGGCCGATATCGCCCTCCAGCGGCTCGTCGTTGTCGTCGATCACGAATCAATCATGGCAAAAGCCCTTCCCCCGTCCTCCGGTGGCCGATTTCATGGCGAGCGGCGTCCGATGGGCCGGCGGGCGGCGAATCGGGGATCGCGGAGGTGCCGGGTGAACATGGGCGGGGATCTCGTGCGGCTGGAAGGCCTGCTCAGCCTCTTCCAGCGGCTCCGCGAAAGGCCGGTCCGCAGGGCGGGCGACCGGCTGCGCCCGCTGTTGCTCACCGTCGGAACGCCTCACGAGACGCGCCAGGTCACGCAGCTCCTCGTTCACCGACCTCGCCCTGCTGCTGCGGCATATCAAGTGGTGGCGCCGTTCGGGCTCGAAAGGCGGGCGGTGCGCCGCGAGGTCACGGCTTCTCCAGGTGTGCGGCAGCCTGGTCAGCGGCGGCCAGCCGGAGGCCGCCTGCCCTCAGGAGTGAGCACGCACCCGAGTACGTGGCATGCACCCGGGGACGTGGCATGCAAAAGGCCCCCGGCTGACTGCCGGGGGCCTCGAGCGCGTTGTGCGGGGGTGGCGGACGCCCTGGCGGGGGAAACCCGTCAGGCGTCGTTGCGCTTGAGGACCTCCGCTGCGCCGGCGACGTCCTCGATGGAACGGCTGCCGGGACCGACGTACCGGGCGCTCGGCCGGACAAGGCGGCCGGTGCGCTTCTGCTCCAGGATGTGCGCGGCCCACCCGGCGGTACGGCCGCAGGTGAACATGGCGGGCATCATCGCGGTCGGGACCTGGGCGAAGTTCAGGATGACGGCGGCCCAGAACTCGACGTTGGTCTCGATGGCGCGGTCCGGGCGGCGCTCGCGCAGCACTTCGAGTGCGGCGTCCTCCAGGGCCTTGGCGGCCTCGTAGCGCTCGGCGCCGAGCTCCTTGGCGGTACGGCGGAGCACGCGGGCGCGCGGGTCCTCGGCACGGTAGACGCGGTGGCCGAAGCCCATCAGCCGCTCGCCGCCGTCGAGGATGTCGGTGACCACCTTGCGCGCGTCGCCGACCTGCTCGACCTTCTCGATCATCGGCAGCACGCGGGCCGGGGCGCCGCCGTGGAGCGGTCCCGACATGGCGCCGATGGCGCCGGAGATGCTGGCCGCGACGTCGGCGCCCGTGGAGGCGATGACGCGGGCGGTGAACGTGGAGGCGTTGAGACCGTGCTCGGCGGCGGAGACCCAGTACGCGTCGATGGCCTGGACATGCTTGGGGTCAGGCTCACCACGCCAGCGGATCATGAACCGCTCGGTGATCGTCTTGCCCTCGTTGATGCGGCTCTGCGGCACCATCGGCACCGCCACGCCGCGAGCCGACTGGGCGGCGAACGACAGCGCCGTCACCGAGACCTGGGCCAGGTTGGCGCGCGCCTCCTCGTCGCTGATGTCGAGCAGCGGGCGCATGCCGTACGCCGGGGCGAGGATCGGCAGGGCGCTCTGGACGTCGACGCGGACGTCGCCGGAGTTGACCGGCAGGACGTGCGGCTCGGCCGGGGCGAGACCGGGGTCGAAGCTGTCGTCGACCAGCAGGCCCCAGGCGTCGCCGAAGGAGACGCGGCCGACGAGTTCCTCGATGTCGACGCCCCGGTAGCGCAGGGCGCCGCCTTCCTTGTCCGGTTCGGCGATCTCGGTCTCGAAGGCTACGACCCCCTCGAGACCAGGTTTGAAGTCGGACATGTCGTCCTGCCTTTCGTCCCCATAGTGATAAGGCGGTGCCGTGCCATTGAACCCTGTCCGCCCTACTGGTGAGTACCCAGGCCTGTGTGAGATGCGTAATGACCTGGTGGGAGGCTCAGACGCTGTGGATCGCCCAACGCCAGACCCCGCACGGCTCCGCAGATCCTACGAGGGAGCCGAATTGCTGGAGACGCAGGTACCCGGCGAACCGTTCGCGCTCTTCGACGCGTGGTTCGCCGACGTCGCCGCCGCCGGCCTGCCCGAACCGAACGCGATGATCCTGGCCACCGCCTCCGCCGACGGGGTGCCGAGCGCCCGGACGGTCCTGCTCAAGGGGTACGGCCCGGGCGGCTTCCGCTTCTTCACCAACCTGACGTCGGACAAGGCCCGCGACCTCGCCGCCAACCCCCGCGCGGCGCTCGTCTTCCCGTGGCACGCGATGTACCGGCAGGTGCGGGTCATGGGGCGGGTCGAGCCGCTGACGCACGCGGAGAACGAGGCCTACTTCTCCACCCGCCCGTACGGGTCGCAGCTGGGCGCCTGGGCCAGCCGCCAGTCCACGGTGATCGCCGGCCGGGACGAGCTGGAGGCGCGCTACGCCGAGCTCGCCGAGCGCTGGCCGGATCCGGCCGATTCGACCGGCCGAGCCGGGGGCGAGGACGAGGGGCGACCGGGGGTGCCGAGACCCGACTTCTGGGGCGGGTACGCGGTGCTCCCCGAGTCGGTCGAGTTCTGGCAGGGCCGGCCCGACCGCCTGCACGACCGGCTCCGCTACCGGCGCGCGGACACCACCTGGGTGCTGGAACGTCTCGCACCTTGATCAGCAGGTGACCGTTCACCCGGGGTCATCAGTGACCCCGGGTTAGGCGACTGTCGGCGAAGTGCTTAACCTTGCTAAGGAATTGCCCCCGACAGGTAGCGAGCGACGTGCCGAACGCGACCGAGCCCCCCGAAGAGACCGTCGAGCCCCGATCCGGCTGGATGAGGCGGATCGCGATCGACACGCGCCCGCTCGCCCATGGCGCCTACCGGCGGTTGTGGCTGGGCCAGGGCGTGTCGTTCGTGGGCTTCCAGGTCACCGCCGTGGCCGTCCCGGTGCAGGTCTACGACATGACCAAGTCCTCGTTCTGGGTGGGCGTCCTGGGCGTGGCCAACCTCGTGCCACTGATCGTCTTCGGGCTGTGGGGCGGCGCCGTGGCCGACCACATGGACCGGCGCCGGCTGCTCTTCCTGTCCTCGTGCGTAACGTGGGTCTCCACGCTCCTACTGCTCGCGCAGGCGCTGCTCGGGCTGCACAACCTCTGGCTGATCATGTTGATCGTCGCCGTGCAGGCCACCGGCTTCGCGGTCTCCTCGCCCACCCGCAGCGCGATCATTCCCCGGCTGCTGGACAAGGAGCTCGTCCCGGCGGCCAACACGCTCAACTTCACGGTCAGCCAGATCGGCATGCTCGCCGGGCCGCTCTTCGCCGGGGTGATCCTGGCGACCTTCGACTACTCGGCGGCCTACGCGCTGGACGCGGTGCTCTTCACCGTCGGGCTGTACGCGGCGCTGCGGCTTCCGCCCGTGCCTCCCCTCGGCGACGTCACCGGAACGCCCGGCCTGCGTTCGGTGTTCGAGGGCTTCCGCTACCTGGCGACTCAGCCGGTGCTGCTCATGTCGTTCGTCGTCGACATCATCGCGATGGGCGTGGCCATGCCGCGCGCGCTCTTCCCCGAACTGGCCGACACCCGCTACGGCGGTGGCGAGGCGGTGGGCTGGCTGTTCGCCGCGATCGCGATCGGCGCCGTCCTCGGCGGGCTCTCCTCGGGCTGGATCGGCCGGGTCCGCCGCCAGGGCATCGCCCTCGTCGCGTCGATCGTGGTCTGGGGGCTGGCGGTCGCCGCCGCCGGGCTGGCCCACAGCCTCTGGCTGGCGGTCCTGCTGCTCGCCGTGGGCGGCGCGGCGGACCTCGTCTCGGCCGTCTTCCGCCAGACCATGCTCCTGACGTATGCCCCTGACGAGATGCGCGGCCGCCTCCAGGGCGTCTTCACCGTCGTCGTCGCGGGCGGGCCCCGCCTAGGCGACCTCCGCGCGGGAGCCACCGCCGCCATGGCCGGGGCAACGGTTTCCTGGGTGGGCGGTGGTCTGGCCTGTGCCGTCCTCGTGGTTGTCGCCGCCCTCGCCGTACCGGCCCTGCTCCGCTACGACACCCGTACTGCGACACCCGCCCACACATCAGCACCGGCCGCCAAATAGGCACCTGCCACCTACCCGCGCCTTCCTAGGCCAGCCTTGGGTGCTCTAGGTGAGCGCGCCGGCGACCTTCCGCAGGTCGTCGACCAGGCCGGCGTACATCTCGTCGCGATTGTCCGAGCGGAGCACGGCGGAGGGGTGGATGGTCGCGAGCAGCCAGGCGGCCGAGTCCTTCTTCTCCTCGGCGTCGACCTTGGCGGCAGGGGTGCCGAGCAGTTCCAGGTCGGGCATCGGGAGGAGCTCGCCGCGCTGCTTGGTCACGCGGAACGTGGAGCCCAGCAGCGCCTTGCCCGCCGTGGCCCCCAGCGTGACGACGACGTCCGGGTCGAGGCTCTGGAGCTCGGAGATGAGCCAGGGGCGGCAGGCGCGCATCTCGCCGGTGTTGGGGTTCTCGTGGATCCGGCGCTTGCCCTGGTACTTGAACTTGAAGTGCTTGACCGCGTTGGTCACGTAGACGTCGCCGCGTTCGATGCCCGCCTCGTCCAGGGCGCGGTCAAGCAGCCGGCCGGCCGGGCCGACGAACGGCGCCCCCTGGCGATCCTCCTGGTCACCCGGCTGCTCGCCGACCAGGACGACGTGCGCGTCCGCCGAGCCCTCGCCGAAGACCGTCTGCGTCGCGTTCTCGTAGAGCGGACAACCCCGGCAGCCCGCCGCGGCCCGCCGCAGGGCTTCAAGATCGGTCCGGAGCTGGGGATCTTCCGGCAGGAAGGGCCCCGCGTCATGGGAAGAATTCGCAGTCATGGTGCGTTCCTCCATACCCGCCACGAGAGGGATATGTGCAGGCACCGCCTTTGGGTGGTGCCGAGCAAGTAGACTCGGGTCGCACAAGACTGGAGGGAGCTCGTGACCTCACACGGCCTGATCGATACCACGGAGATGTACCTCCGTACGGTGTTCGAGCTCGAAGAGGAGGGGATCGTCCCTCTCCGCGCGCGCATCGCCGAGCGGCTCTCGCAGAGCGGCCCGACGGTGAGCCAGACGGTGGCACGCATGGAGCGCGACGGGCTGCTGCGGGTCGAGGGGGATCGGCACCTCGAACTGACCGACACTGGCCGCCATCTGGCGGTGTCCGTCATGCGCAAGCACCGCCTCGCCGAATGCCTGCTGGTCAATGTGATCGGCCTGCCCTGGGAGGACGTCCACATCGAGGCGTGCCGCTGGGAGCACGTGATGTCGGAGGAGGTCGAGCGGCGCCTGGTGGCCCTGCTGGACAACCCGACCGCCTGCCCGCACGGCAACCCGATCCCCGGCCTCGACGAGCTGGGCGGCCAGAACGACGACTCCGACGTCGCGCCGGTCTCGGTGATGTCCGACGTCGCGACGACCGCCGGCGCCCACGCGATCGTTCGCAGGATCAGCGAGCAGGTGCAAAGCGACAGTGATCTGATGCTTAAACTCAAGCAAATCGGGATACAACCGGGACGCGAGGTAACTCTCCGGACGACGGACGACGGTGTGCGGGTGATTTGTGACGACGAAGCCGACAGCCCTGCGAGCGAGCTGCCGCGCGACATCGCAGAGCACGTCTTCGTCAGCCGGCGCTGACGAGGGTCCGTTGGTCTTTTCCGAAGATCTCCGTTCCGTCCCGGCGTTCTCGCGTATCCCTGAGGCGAGTTCGTCGTTCAATACTGGGGACGTATCTGGATTCGGACGGGCGGGGTCATGAAGAGCTGGGGGGAATCGCCGTTCGCGGCGCACCTGCCGCCCGAGACCGTCCTGAGCCAGATGGAGATGGCGGTCATCGTCTGCGACCGCTTCAGCAACGTCATCTACGGCAACTCGTTCGCCCGTCAGCTCTTCGGCTTCGGCGGAGACGAGGTGATCGGTCACTCGGTGCTGTCGCTGGGCATCGCCGAGGAAGATCATGAGCAGGCCACGGAGCTGGCCAGGCATGTGCTCAAGGGCGGCGTGTGGGAGGGCACCTTCTGCAACCTGCGCGCCGACGGGACCTCGGTCTACACGCGGGCGCACGCGGTGCCCCTGCGGCATCCGTCCGGGGCCGTCGACGGCATCGTGATCTTCGCACGCGAGGCGCTCCGCAGCAACCAGCGCGAGCAGGACCGCTACGGCCTGCTGGAGCGCATCGGCGAGCGGCTGGCCGGCTCCCTGGAGCTGCAGACGACGCTGCGGCGGGTGGCCGACATCCTGGTGCCGCAGTTCGCCGACCACTGCTTCATCGATCTGTTCGACACCGGCGAACGCCACAACCAGGCGTACGGCCGGCTCATCCGGCGCGCGGCCCGGCACGCCGGCGGCTGGGAGCCCCCGCCCGGCACGTGGGCCGACATCGGCGAAACGATCTCCTACCCGCCCGGCCATTTCAGCGCCAAGGCGATGAGCCGCCGCGACGCGGTGCTGGTCGAGGACATGGTCCAGCACCGTTTCTCCGCGCCGAGCGACTCCAGCAAGCGGCTCGGCGACGAGATGGGCATCACCTCGGTGATCTCGGCGCCGCTGATCGTCCGGGGCGAGCTCCTGGGCGTCATGAGCGTGGCGCTGTCCAACCTGACCAAGCGCCCCGACCCGCACTACGACGGCTTCGACCGCGACCTGATGGGCGCGATCGCCGGACGGGTCGCGATCGCCGTCGACAACGCGATGCTCTTCGAGGAGGAACGCGAGACCGCGCTCGCGTTCCAGAAGAACCTGCTCCCCAGCGAGCGGCCGCCGCGCCTCGACGGCCTCCAGGTGGCTTGGCGCTACGAGCCCGCACGGCCCATCGAGTCGCACGGGCACGGCGTGCAGACCCAGGTCGGCGGCGACTGGTACGACGTCATCCCGCTGTCGGCCGGCCGCGTCGGGCTCGTCATAGGCGACGTCGAGGGCCGCGGGGCTCGGGCCGCCGCGGTGATGGGCCAGCTGCGCGCCGCGATGCGCGCGTTCGCCCAGGACGACAAGTCACCCGCCGAGATCCTGCGCAAGCTGGACGAATGGGTGCGCACGATGACCCGGCCGGAGCGGCAGCGTTCGGGGTGGGCTCCCTACAACGACGAGGTGCGGCCTCCGCTGGTCTCGTGCACCTACTTCGTCTACGACGCGTGGTCGCGGGTGCTGGAGTTCGCCAACGCCGGGCACGACCCGCCGCTGCTGATCGCCGACGGCGAGGTCACGGAGCTGAAGTTCGAGAGCGAGGGCGCCATGCTCGGCGTCCGCGGCCCGGGCCTGGGCGGCGAGATCCTCTTCAACGAGGAGTCCACCGAGCTCAAGCCCGGAGCCACGCTGGTGCTCTACACCGACGGCCTGATCGACCGCCGGCCCAAGGAGAACGGCGAGTACCACACCCGCGAGGAGGCCCGCGAGATGGTCCGCGCGGCCATCGCCGAGGTGGCCCGCCGGGACGTGGAGACGATCGCGGGCGCCGCCTACGACGCGGTGCAGGGCGACATCGACGACGACGTGGCCATCGTCGTGATCCGCACCGGCGGGGACGAGCTCGCCGTGGAGGAACGGGTGTTCCCCGCCGAGCCCATCATGGTGTCGGAGGCGCGCCGGATGGCCGCCGACGCGTTCGCCGCCTGGGGCATGCTCGACGAGCAGGCCGAGCTTGCGTGCCTGCTGGTCTCCGAAGTGGTCACCAACGTCGTGCTCCACGCCACGACGACGCCGACCCCCCGCCGTGAGCTGGTGCCCTCCGGCATGCCGCAGGTGCAGTTCAACTCGGCGGGCGACCTCGACGCGGTCTTCGACGAGGACGACTGGAACCTGGGCGCCGACCTCGGCCGCCGCGAGCCACCGACCAAGGACTTCCGGCTACGCCTGCGCCGCGGCGCGGAGGCGATCTGGGTCGAGGTCTTCGACTCCGACCTGAGACTCCCGCGCATCCGCAGCGCGGGCGAGACCGACGAGGGCGGCCGCGGCCTCTACCTGGTCGACCAGCTGGCGACCCGCTGGGGCGCCCGCCCCACCGCCGACGGCAAAGCAGTCTGGTTCGAGCTCCCTTTGCGTTGAGCGGCAGCTCCGCACGCCGCAGCGCCCGGTACCCGATGATCCCGGCGCACAGCAACAGCGCGACTTGCACATCGTCAAGCTCAGGCGGCAGCGAGTAGGCCTACGCGTCCACGGCGATGGCGTATTCCGCGTATCCGCCACGCGCGCCCCACCCCGACCCAGGTTCGGGAACCTCCCGTTCCAGGAGTCTCATCGGCCCAGCTGAGATCGGCCGTGGCATCTCCACCGCCCAAGCCTTCATCACATCACCAAGCTACGCCGGAACCCCGCAACAACCCCAGCAGGCGCGAGCGCGCTACCTGAGCTCTGAGCGAGCGCCAGCGAAGGTCAGAGCGAAGATCGCGAAGCGATGTCGCGCTCGCACGAGACGCGGGCCGCTGGGCGAGCCGCCAGGCGAACCCGGCGGAGCCGGGGCTCAATTCAACACGCGGCCGTACGGGCTGGACGAGGCGGACCGGGCTCTGGCCGATCTTGCCGCCGACCGCTTCACCGGAGCCGCGGTGCTCGTGCCCTGAGGTCAGATCGGCTCGGCGGCGACGTGGGCCCAGTTCTGGGTGAACCAGAGTTCGCCGCCGATGACGCGGGGCTTGGCGCCGGTCCGGGGGCCGCCGTCGATCTCCTCTTCGAGGGCCTCGCGGATCTCCGCGGCGGCGGCCAGGGAGTGGGCTCCGGCGAGCCACGGCTCCACCGGCCGTTCGACCGTGAAGACGTCCAGCCGCCGGACGTTCGCCCCGGCGCTGGTGATCAGGTCGGTCAGACCGGCGATCGAGAAGGTGCCCGGGTGGTCGGGGTCGCGGACCCGTTCGATCCAGTCCCGGTCGGCCCCGGCCAGATTGGTGCGCACCACATCGGCGATGATCAGCCGTCCGCCGGGGCGGGTCACCCGCAGCAGCTCCCGCAACACCCGCGCGGGGTCGCCCAGGTTGTAGAGGGAGAAACGCGTGGTGACCAGGCTGAACGCGTTGTCCTGGTAGGGGAGCGCGGTCGCCTCCGCCCGTACGGTCAGCTCGTCGGCCGACGTGACCGGGAAGCCGTCGGGGTCGGTCAGGTCGTTCTGCCGCGGTGCGGCGTGCTGGGACCGGCGTGGTCCGGCCGGGTCGGCGTCTGCGATGCGGACGGGGCCGGTGCCGAACTCGACTGTGGGCACGCGCCCCTTGCCGTCAGGGCGGCCGTCCCAAGCCGAGGGGGGCGGCGCCGCGTCCACGGCGGTGACGTGGCGGACCTGGGGGGAGAGGGCGGCGGGCATCGGCCCGCGGCCACGGGCGACGTCGAGGCAGACGTCGTCGCCGGTCGGCTCGGCGAAGTCCAGCAGGCGTCGTACGTGCGGGGTCACCGTGCCGCCGGACTCATGGATCTCGGTCGCGGGGTGCGGCACGGCGGATCTCCCTCGGCTCAGGTCGGCTTCGCGCTGCGGGATGCCGCTCGGTCTGGCCGTGCGCGTGCCACCGGCACGACTGCGAGCGGGGTCTGGAAACCGGATTCGTCAGTTATGACTCCTCGCAAGGGGAGAAAGTTCGCCCCTCCGGGAGAGAAAATGCCACCTGGACTCACCCTTCGAGCCGCTGTCCGAACAGCGCCAGCGTGACCAGTACGAACACGACGAACACCGCTATGTAGGTCGGCACCGGCAGCCGCATCCGCAGGGCGGCCCAGCGCACCGCGAATCCGCACAGCAGCGCCGTCACGACGAGCGCGATGATCCCTTCCATGGTCACCTTCGTTCCGGGGGGAGGTGCCTTCCCCCCACGATAGACGGGTTGATCGGGCGGGTCCCGGCGCGTTGTGATCTTCCGTCCCGGCTGGGTAGATCTCCTCCGTATGTCCACGTCACGGGGGGCGCGGGATGACCGCTGAGACAACGACCCAGGGAGAGACCAGGTCCATGCCGCGGGGCAGGGACCTGTATGTGATCCTCGGCGCGCTCATGCTCGCCATGCTGCTCGCGGCGCTGGACCAGACGATCGTCTCCACGGCGCTGCCGACGATCGTCAGCGATCTGGGCGGCCTCAACCACCTCTCGTGGGTCGTGACGGCGTACCTGCTCTCGTCGACGGCCTCGACGCCGCTGTGGGGCAAGCTGGGCGACCAGTACGGCCGCAAGCGGCTGTTCCAGACCTCGATCGTCATCTTCCTCGTCGGGTCCGCGCTGTGCGGTGTCGCCCAGGACATGACCCAGCTGATCGCGTTCCGCGGCGTGCAGGGCCTCGGCGGCGGCGGGCTCATGGTGCTCGTCGTGGCGATCGTCGGGGACGTGGTGCCGGTCCGGGAGCGTGGCCGCTATCAGGGCCTCTTCGGCGCGGTCTTCGGCGTCTCCAGCGTGTGCGGGCCGCTGCTGGGCGGCTGGTTCGTCGACAACCTGTCGTGGCGCTGGGTCTTCTACATCAACATCCCGATCGGCATCCTCACGCTGATCGTCATCGCCGCCGTCCTGCACACCACGTCCGTCCGCGAGCAGCACCGGATCGACTACCCGGGCATCCTGCTGATCGTGGGCTGGTCGGTCGGGCTGGTGCTGATGACCACCTGGGGCGGCACGCAGTACGCGTGGGCGTCACCGCAGATCATCGCGCTCGGTGTCGGCTCGGTGATCCTCATCGTGTTGTGGATCTTCGTCGAGCTGCGCGCCGCCGAGCCGGTCATGCCGCCGCGGCTCTTCCGGTCGGCGGTCTTCTCGCAGAGTTCGGCGATCAGCTTCGTGATCGGCTTCGCGATGTTCGGCGCCATGACGTTCATCCCGATCTTTTTGCAGGTCGTGCACGGCGTCTCGCCGACGATGTCCGGCGTGCACCTGCTGCCGATGATGGTCGGCATGCTGGTCGCCTCGATCGGGTCCGGCCAGCTCATCAGCAACACCGGCCGCTACAAGATCTATCCGGTCGTCGGCACGCCGATCGTCGCGGTGGCCATGTGGTGGTGCTCGCGCATGGACGAGACGACCTCCACGCTCTCGATGAGCCTGCGCTTCGCCCTGCTCGGCTTCGGGCTCGGGCTGGTCATGCAGGTGCTCGTCATCGCCGTGCAGAACGCCGTCCCGTACCAGGATCTCGGCTCGGCCACCTCGGGCGTCACGTTCTTCCGCCAGATCGGTGGTTCGTTCGGCGTGGCGGTGTTCGGCTCGGTGTTCGCCAACCAGCTCTCCTCCAAGATGGAGAGCGTGGCCCGCAGCGGCAAGCTGCCGCCGGGCTTCGACCCCACGGCCGCCGAGGGCGATCCCAAGCTTCTCGACCGGCTGCCGCCACAGGTCAGGGGCGACGTGCTGCACGTTTACGCGGAGTCCATCCAGACGGTCTTCCTCTGGGCGGTCCCGATCGCCGTCGTCGCCGTCGTGCTGACCTGGTTTCTGCGCGAGGTGCCGCTTCGCGCGACCGCGGGCGCCCAGGACTACGGCGAGGGCCTCGGCGGCGCTCACACGGTCCGGTCGTCCAGGCACGAGATCGAACGCGCGCTCAGCTCGCTCATGCGCAAGGACGCCAAGGCCATGGAGCTGTACGAACGGCTCGGCGCCCTCGCCGGGGTCAACCTGCCCGCCGGGAGCATGTGGGCGCTCTGCCGGATCGCCAAGGACGGCACGGTCTCCGGCGCCGAACTCGCCGAACGCGCGGAGGTGCTCGTCGAGCAGGGCCGCCCGTACGTGGACCGCCTGGTCAACGCGGGTTTCGTCGTTCGCAGCGGCGGTGACCTCAGCATCACCGAAGCGGGACAGGCCGCCGCCATCCGGCTGTTCGAGGCCCGGCGCGAGGGGCTGGCCGAGCACCTGGCGGGCTGGTCGCCCGAAGAGCACCGGGAACTCGCCGAGATCCTCACCCGCCTTTCGCGTGAAAGCCTGGGCGACGACGCGGACGGAAAGGCCGTCTACGCCGGGGCGGTGCCTGGCGAGGGCCACGCGGGAGGCGGGCGGCACGCCGCTCCCGACTGAGGGTGGGGCTTCCGAGACCCAGGTCACATGGCGTTGCGTCCGAGGGGATGTAATCTCATACTGACAGACCGAATCTCACTCGGTTTCGGGACGGAACCCCAACCCCACATTGGAGGCGTAGTGGCCGAGGCGTACATCGTCGGCGCGGTCCGTACCCCCGTCGGCACCAAGAAGGGTGCCCTGAAGGACGTTCACCCCGCCGACCTCGGTGCCCACGTGCTCAAGGAGCTCGTGAACCGCACCGGCGTCGACCCGTCCGCCGTCGAAGACGTGATCACGGGCTGTGTCATGCAGGTCGGGCCGCAGTCGCTCGACATCGCGCGTACCGCCTGGTTGTCGGCCGGCCTGCCGGAGAACGTGCCCGGCGTGACCATCGACCGGCAGTGCGGCTCCTCGCAGCAGGCCATCCACTTCGCCGCGCAGGGCGTGATGTCGGGCACCCAGGACCTCGTGGTCGCCTCCGGCATCGAGCAGATGGCCGTCGTGCCGATGGGTTCCTCGGTCACGATGGCGCTTGAGAAGGGCATGCCGTTCCCCTACGGCGACGGCTGGGCCGAGCGCTACGGCAGCCAGGAGATCTCGCAGTTCCGCGGCGCGCAGCTGATGGCCGAGAAGTGGGGCTTCTCCCGCGAGGACCTGGAGAAGTTCGCGCTGGAGAGCCACCAGCGCGCGGCCAAGGCCATCGAGGCCGGCTACTTCGACCGGGAGATCGCGCCGATCGCCGGGCTGTCCAAGGACGAGGGCGCCCGCCCCGACACCACGCTGGAGAAGATGGCGGGCCTCGACCCGCTCCGCGAGGGCTGGGCCATCACGGCCGCGGTCGCCTCGCAGATCTCGGTCGGCGCCTCCGCGCTGCTCATCGCCTCCGAGGAGGCCGTCAAGCAGCACAACCTGACGCCGCGGGCGCGGATCCACACCCTCGCGGTGTGCGGCTCGGACCCGGTCTACATGCTGACCGGCCCCATCCCCGCGACCGAGAAGGCCCTCCAGCGCAGCGGCCTGAAGATCGACGACATCGACGTCTTCGAGGTGAACGAGGCGTTCGCCCCCGTGCCGATGGCGTGGGCGGCCGACACCGGCGCCTCGCTGGAGAAGACCAACCCCAACGGCGGCGCGATCGCCCTCGGTCACCCGCTGGGCGCGACCGGCGGCATCCTGATGACCAAGCTGCTGCACGAGCTGGAGCGCACGGGCGGCCGCTACGGTCTGCAGACGATGTGCGAAGGTGGCGGCCAGGCCAACGCCACCATCATCGAACGGCTCTAGCGGCCTCGGCCCCTCGCCTGGCGGCTCGGCGCCGAACCGCTAGAGCTGCGAGCGCGACATCGCTTCGCGATCTGTCCGGTGGAACTGCGCCTTCGGCTTGTTCCACCGGACAGCGCCGCGCGCTCGCGGTGGCTGGGGTTGTCGCGTGGCTGGGAAGCCGGTTGAGGTCGGCGGGTCCGTGGAGGGATGAATGTACGAGGCGATCCTGTACGAGGTGGCCGACCGGGTCGCCACGATCACGCTCAACCGGCCCGAGGCGCGCAACGCCCTCAGCGACCAGATGATCGAGGAACTGCTCGACGCGTTCGGCCGGGCCGGTGTCGATGACGGTGTCCGGGTGATCGTGCTGACCGGGGCGGGGGACCGTGCGTTCTGCGCGGGCGCTGACCTCGGTGGGCTGGGGGCCCAGCAGGACGCGGGTCGTCCGGTCGCGGACGATATCCGGGCGAGCGGCCCGTACCGCCTGTTCACGGCGTTTCCCCGGCTGGGCAAGCCGATCATCGCCCGACTCGCCGGGCACGCGGTCGCGGGCGGGCTCGGCCTCGCCGCCGCCTGCGACCTGGTCATCGCCGCCGACGACGTCAAGCTCGGTACGCCCGAGGTCAATGTGGGCCTTTGGCCGATGATGATCATGGCCATCATCAACCGGAACGTGCCGCCCAAGCAGGCGTTCCGGCTCTACTACACCGGGCAGCGCGTCACCGCCGCGGAGGGCCGTGAGATCGGGCTGGTCACCGAGGTCGTGCCGCGCGCCGACCTGGACGGCCGGGTGGCCGAGCTGGCCCGCACGATCGCTGCCAAGAGCCCCGTCGGGCTGCGCATGGGGCGCGAGGCGTTCTTCGCCGTCGAGGGCCGTCCGCTGGAGGACCAGATCGCGCATCTGCTCGGCGAACTGGTCGTGCTGGCCGGTACCGAGGACGCCAAGGAGGGCGTCACGGCCTTCCTGGAAGGCCGCGAGCCGGACTTCCAGGGCCGCTGACCCAGGGCGTGTCTCGAAGCCAGCTGCCCTACTACGCGACGCCCAGGCACGCACCTCGCGGAGTTGTCGTCAGTCGACGGCCAAACCCGGGCCGACTCCCTCCTCCGCCCCCGCGATGCACGCACCTGGACGCCGCTCGCTACGGGC
>NZ_BAAATD010000026.1:0-40715 GCF_039533225.1 Actinomadura fulvescens
CGACGAACACCCCCGCCTCCGACCCGGCCAGCCCGGCCGGATCGATACCCGCGTCATCCATCGCCTCCACCGCCATCTCCAGCAGCAGCCGCTGCTGCGGATCCATCGCCGCCGCCTCCTTCGGCGAAATCCCGAAATAGGCCGCATCGAACCCAGCGATATCCCCCAGGAATCCCCCAGCCCGGGTATAGCTGCGATCAGGCCGCGGCCGGCTCTCGTCCACGAACCGATCGGCGTCGAACCGGTCACCCGGCACCACCCCGACCGCATCGACGCCCCCCTCCAGGACGCGCCACAACCCGTCCAGATCCACCACACCACCCGGCAGGCGGCACCCCACCCCCACCACCGCGACCGCGTTCGCGCCCCACCCCTGCCCCTGCCCCGACTCCGACTCCCGCTTGTCGCCACTGCCCATCCCGATCGCCCCTCCGCTCTCGCCCGTTCCGCCACCTTCAATTTCGCCTGAAGTGGTGAATCCATGACAGAGAGTGAATCTCTCCTCGGGAGATCTCTGCCAGGTCGTGCAGCACGCGCACCACCGTCGCCCCTTGCGAACGTGCCGCGGCGTGGGCCATGTGACCGGTCATCGCCAGGGCGGCTCACCGGTCAGCAGCCGGCCCGCTCGCCGCGCCGCCATCCCATCCGGTTCTCCTTCCAGAGCAGGGCGGTGCAGCGCAGTACCACAGCGCTGACCCCGCGTTCACTAGGCACCAGGCCAGCGGTGGAAACTCGCCTAACCAGCCGCAGTGCCCAGTGTGGGAGTCCCTGATCGGTGGCCGGGGAGTGAGTTTCAGTCCCTTTCTCTGCAATTACGGAAAGTGACAGTGAAAGACTCTGAGTAGGTGAATGGAGGTTGGGGCATGGCTGTCACCGTCGACGACCTGCTGGGATGCTGGACGTTGGATCGTGTCGTCCTGCGTCGTGGTGGCCGTGCCCGCAAGCTTCCCGGCGTCGGCTGGAAGGGTCTGCTGCTCTATACCCCCGACTGTCACGTCGCCGCCGTGCTCACGGTGGGGGTGGGGCCGGTGCGTAAGACGGTCGCCTATGCCGGGCCGTTCTCCCTGGCGCACGACCAGGTGCTGCACCATGTCACCGCCGCCACGCTGCCGATGCGCCCGGGCCGCACCGAACGCCGCGCGGCGCGCCTGCACCCCGAAGGCGCCGGGTCGCTCATGCTGACCGCCCCATGGGGACGGTGGGCGCTGGAGCTCTTCTGGAGCCGCGCCAAGGCCACCACCCCGGCGCACCCGGACGCCGCCACCTGAACGACCAGGCACCCATAGGTGCGGCCTCTCACCGGCGCAACGCCGGTGAGAGGCCGTCAGGCGGAGGCTACTTCTGGCACTCACGTCCCTTGCAGGTGGTGAGCTCGCGCAGCATCGACCTCAGCTTTTTCAGCTGGCCGGGGGAGAGGCGGCCGAACGTGTTGTTGAGCTGGTGCGGGTCGCGGCGGATGTCGTAGTACTCGCGCTGCCCGTTGGCATATTCCACGTAGAGCTCACGCGTGGTGCGCAGCGCGTTGTAGGTCGGGGGATTGCCGGCGGGCGCGGCCTGGAAGTCGGGGTCGGAGGCGACGGTGTTGGGGCCGCGGTGCTCGATGAGCACGCCGTCCCGCGGCTTCGGCGGGCGCTTGCCGGTGAGGTAGGGCACCAGCGAGATCCCGTCCACCTGCGCCGGGGGCCGCGCACGGCCGAGGTCGGTGAACGTCGGGCACAGATCGGTGTTCTGCGTGAGCGTGCTGACGGTGCGTCCGGCGCGCACGCCCGGCCCGGTGACGATCAGCGGCACCTTGATGTCGGTGTCGTACGCGGTCTGCTTGCCCTGCATGAGCCGGTGCTCGCCCATGTGGTAGCCGTTGTCGGAGGTGAACACGAAGTAGGTGTTGCGGTCTGCGCCGCTGGCCTTGAGCGCGGCCTGCATGTCACCGATCGCCTTGTCGATCGCCAGCACCGACCGGGCCCGCTTGCGGAACGTGGCGTCCAGCTTCTTGATCTGCGCCTGCGTGAGCTTCGGGCGGCCCTTGATCCACGCGGGCTTGTCCGACATGTCAGCCTCGTTGAACGCGGGCGTGCGCGGCACCTTGGCCTTGGGGAACTTGCCCTTGTCGCGCGGCGCCGGAGTGGCCGGGCCGTGCGGCGTGAAGACCGACAGCTCCAGCATGAACGGCTTCTTGGCGGCGACCGACCGCTGGGCGAAGTCGATGCTCTTCCGCGACAGCACGTCGGTGAGGTAGTCGGAGGGCTTGTTGCCGTACGAGACGAGGCGGCCGTTCTCGTTCAGCTTGTAGTTGTAGTTGGGGTAGCCGTTCCCCGCGACGTACCACTCGCTCCAGCCGGGCGGGACCGGGTTCGTGGGCTGGTAGCCGTTCATGTACTTGCCCAGCATGGCCGTGTTGTATCCGGCGGCCTTCAGCGAGGTGGCGAAGGTCCGATGCTGGTTGCCCTTCCGGTTGAACGTGGCGTAGCCGCCGTCGGAGCCCTGGTTGGTGAAGACCCCGGTGTTGTGCGGGTAACGGCCGGTGAGCATCGTCGCCCGCGAGGGGCAGCACAGCGAATCGGTCACGAAATAGTTCGAGAACGTGGTGCCGCTCTTCTGCATCCGCTGGACGTTGGGCATGTAGCGGAGCAGATTCGGGGCCAGGTCGTCGGTGAGCACGAACACGATGTTCGGCCGAGGCTTGGGTTTCGCCGCGCCGGCGTTCGCCACTGTCTGTGTGGCCGCACCGGCCTTCGTCACCGACTGTGTGGCCGAACCGGCGCCGCAGGACACGGCGGCGACGACCGCGACGGCGGCCGCCGCTGTCATCGTGAGTCTCGGACGGGGCATGACGCGCCTTCCTGGTGCCATAAGGGGATTAACGTGCGGAAGTATAGACACCAGCTTTATGGAGTTCTTATCGAGAAAACTGGGAAGACGCTGGGAGATCCGGACGAGTGATTACGATCCGGACGAGGAACTGGCCGCGACACCCCAGCGCAGCCCGACGCCGCAGTTGCGCGCGTTCGAAGCCCTCCGCCTGGGCGCCTCAGCCGGTGATTTCCACACGTCAGCACTGTGAACGTAGGACAATCGACCATGGGTTCGTCAGAGGATCAGATCTATCTCGCCGTGTGCCTGGGAACCACATGTCTTGAGACCACCGTCCCCGGCAGCGGTGCTCCAGGTGCCGATGAGGACGGCCCGCACAATCTGGGTCCGCCGTTCCGGAATCCGGTGATAGCCCGCCTCTGGCTCTCCAACTACCTTGCGGCCACTGCCGACAGCATGGAGTTGGACGGCGACCACGACGACCTGGCCGCCGCCTACCGCGACGCCGTCGCGCCGATGCGCAAACACGGCCACGCCACCGTCGGCAGCCTTCGCTATGAAATCTGCCCCAAGTCCGGCTGAGGCGCTTCCCGGGTTCTCGGGTGTGGGCTAGCCGGGATATTTCAGGGGCGTGAGCTGGTGGATGTCGTGGGCTTCGCGCAGCCGTGCGAGTTCCTCCGGTGAGATGTTCGGATTGGTGGCCAGGGCTTCGGACATGGCTTTGAGGTAGAGCTCATGGAAGGGAGCGGGAGAGGCGGTCTGGAAAAGCCGGGCGGGCGTGTCGGCGTTGTTGCGGAAGGCGTGCGGGCAACCGGGCGGAACGAATACGCAACTTCCCGCACCGGCACGAACGGGCCGCCGCCCGTCGGCGGACTCCCAGCCGCTCCAATGCTGGCCATCGGCCTCCACGGGGTCGAAGGCGAAGACCTCGATCTCCCCGTCAAGGATGTAGAAGCACTCCTCCAGGTTGTGGTGCAGGTGGGCGCCGACGTCGAAACCGGGCGCCACCACGGTCTCGTAGACCGTCGTATGCCGGGACCGGTCTCCGGTGACCTTGAAGGTGATCTGGAGTGCCGCGGCACTGGTGTCGTCTCCCTGGCCGGGCGGTACGAACAAGCCGGTCATGGCAGATTCTCTCCCTGAGTGGTGGTGGACGGCGTTCCGGTCCAGCTGCCCATGCTCATCTCGGCGGTGATGCCGGGGCCGAAGCCGGCGATGATGCCGCTGCCGCCGGGCCGGGCGCCGCCGTCGTCGAACAGCCTGCGCAGCGCGTCCAGGACGACGGCGCTGGCGATGTTGCCGAACTCGGTCAGCGTGGCCCGGCTGTGCCGGAAGGCGTGCGAGGGCACCTCAAGGAACTGGCTGAGGTCGTCCAGGATTCGCGGACCGCCGGCGTGGATGATGTAGAAGTCCAGGCGTGCCGGATCGCGCTGGTGCTGTCTGGCCAGCCGCTGGAGAACGGGGGCCAGCGGTTTCATCGTCTTGGGGACCCGTTTGTCGAGCTGGAAGTGGAAGCCGGTCGCGCGCACCGCGTACGAGATCCAGTCCTCGGTGTGCGGGATCAGGTACGAGGCGTTGCGTTCCAGCCGGACTCCGACGCCCTCGTCGTCGCCGCGCAGCACGGCCGCCGCCACGGCGTCCCCGAACAGGCCGTTGGACAGCAGCTGGCCGACGCCCACATCGGTGGGCTGGTAGCACAGCGAGCAGAACTCGCAGGCCACGATCAGGGCGTTGCTGCCGGGGTGCGCGGTGCAGAAGTCATGCGCCCGGTTGATGGCGGCCCCTCCGGCGGCGCAGCCGAGCTGCGCGATCGGGAGCTGCCGGGTCTCGGGCCGGAAACCCATCTTGTTGATCATCCAGGCGGTCAGCGACGGCATGCTGAAGCCGGTGCAGGACACGAAGACGATCAGGTCGATCTGATCGGCCTCCAGCTCGGCGTGCGCGAGCGCCTGTTCCACGACCTGCGGCACCTGCTGTTTGGCCGCGGACAGGAACAGCTCGTTGCGCGCCTGGAAACCGGGATGCTCCAGCGTTTTCTCGATCGGCTGGAGGAAATGCCGCTTACGCACGCCGGTGTTGCCGATCAGGCGCAACACCAGGGGCAACTCGCGATGGTGACGGTGCAGCCGGCCCGCGATTGACAGTGCCTCCTCCATGGTGAGGACGTTTTCGGGTACCTGAACCGCCGGTTTGCAGAGCACTGTCATCTCGACGCCTCCAAGGACGCGCGAACATAACGGATTGTCGCCAGAAATGGTCATTCCATGCACGGAATGTAACCAAGGGTGGATTGGTCTTAGTCAAAACTTCATTCAGGCAGCGCCGGATCGCGGCGGCGTCCCGCCCGCATGAACTCGGCGAACTGCTTGCGGTCGTTGCGCCGCGGGAACGGCGCGTCCGGCACGGGCACGCCGAGGAAGTCGCACAGCGGCCCCCAGCCGTCGGTGACGCGGTACTCCAGCAGCCGGTCGGGGGGTACGGCACTCCTGACCTGCGCGTTGTGCTGGTTGAACACGTCCATGGCGTACTCGGCGTCCGACAGCCGTCCCTTGAACAGCCCCTTGTGAACGAGCTCCTGGATCACTTCCAGCATCGCGGCGAGGTGCGGCTCGGCCTGGCCCGCGGGCGGCTTCAGGTCGTTGTCGGAGATCGTGTGCCGCACGCTGTCGTACCACTGCTCGGGTTCGCGGACGGTGAGCACGACCTTGGCCTCGGGATACCGCTCGACCAGCTCGCGCCAGAACCGGGCACCCGGCAGGCCCACGCTCGCCTGGTACCCATCGAAGATCCGTTCCCAGTCCGCCGGCTCGCCCCGGCTCGCGCGCAGCCACGCCTGCGCGGTGCCCGGATCGGCCATCACCTTCCGCATGTGGAAACAGGGAGTGAAGCCGAGTTCCTCGACGGCCGCGGTTAACGACACCGTCCCCGTCCGGGCCAGTCCGGCCCCGATCACTTGAAGCACTGTTCAACCTCCTGTTCTGTCAGGGAGGTGGCTCTGTCACCGTCCTCTAGTTGATTACTGCCCGCATATGGCTGAATACAACTAGTATCTGTCGATTGCACTGACCGGCCCGCGCCGGGGCGCGCCAGAAGGCGCCCTCCAAGGCCCGGAGGGACGAGGGGTGAGGGATGTCGGGCTAGGGCTTCGCTGACGTGGCTTGTGCGAGGAGCCCGTCGACGAGCGCGCAGAGCCCGTCAACGTAGGTGTCCGCCTGGGCGACATCGCCCCACGAGTCGCCGATGGCGGCCAGGTGCGGCACCTGGGAGGCGTCGAGGTCGCTCAGGGAGAAGGGGCCCAGGTCACCGGCCCGCCGGCTCGCGGTGTTGGCGCGGACGATGATCTCACCGGCGGTGTAGTACCAGATGCAGCGGAAGATGTAGACGGCCTGTGCGGGCGTGCATCCGTAGTCTTCGGCCGCGGCGAGGATGACCTCGACCATCCACAGCGCCGATTCGTCCAGCAAGGCTACGAAACCGTCGGTCGTGGCGGTCTCTACCACCCATGGCCAGGCCGCGCCGGCGTCGTGCATCGCGGTGGTGGCCACGATGATGCGGTCTCGCGGGTCGTCGGGCAGCGGCGGGTGTTCGACCTGGCCCAGGTAGTCGTTGAGCAGCAGGAGCAGCAGTTCCTTTTTGTCCCGTACGTGGTGATACAGCGTCGTCGGGCCGATCCCGATCTCGGCGGCCAGCCTGCGGATGGTCAGCTTCTCCCAGCCGTCCCGGTCGATGATCTCGCGGGCCGCCGTCAGGATCTGCGCACGGGAGGTCACGGGCGGCCGGCCGGTGCGGCCGTGCGATGTGCGCGTTCGGGACATCGTCCCATCATGCCGCCCACCGGCCGGTGCCGCGAAGCAGGCCGGTACGGGCCGGGACTTCCCCCTGCGGCGATCGTGATGCTACTTTCGGAACATGTTCCAAAAGTCCACGACGAAAACGGAGCGGGCTTCTTCCACGAAACCCGCGGAAGAATCCGCGGAGGCTGCGGGACCCGCGGAAGCTACGGAACCCGCGAAGCCTGTGGAGGCTGCGGGACCCGCGGAGGCTGCGGAAGCCGAGGAGGCTGCGGAGCCCGCGGAAGCTACGGAACCCGCGAAGCCTGCGGAGGCTGCGGGACCCGCGGAAGCCGCGAAGCCCGCGGAACCCGCGAAGCGCGCGGAGGCTGCGGATGAGATAGGGCTCGGGGATCTGCTGCGGCCCGTCCGGCGGCGGCTGGGAACGGCGGTCGGGCTGCAGGCCGTCGCGGCGGCGGTCGCCGTCGTGCCGTTCGCCGCGGTGGCCGAGCTGGCCGGGACGCTGCTGGTCGCCGGGCCGGTCGACCGGGGCCGCGCCTGGACGATCGCCGCGGTCGCGGCGGGCGCGCTGGTGGTGTGGCTGCTGCTCACCACCGTGGCGGGAGCGCTCGCCCATCAGGCGGATCTGGACTTCCAGCTGTCGGTACGGCGGCGCCTGGTCGACCGGCTGGGCCGCGTTCCGCTCGGGTGGTTCACCGACCGGGGCGCGGGCGGGATCGGCAAGGCGGTCCAGCACGACGTGGACGCGATGCACCACCTGGTGGCGCATTCACTGCTGAACTTCACCTCCATCGTGGTGACGTCGCTGGTGACGCTGGTCTACCTGTTCTGGGTGGACTGGCGGATGACGCTGATCCTGCTGGTGCCGATCGTGATCGGAGTCGTGCTGTTCGCCCGGCGGATCATGAGCATGACCGCGGGGATGGCGGCCTACGACAAGGCTCTGCAGCGCATCGTCGGCAGCGTGATCGAGTTCGTCGAGGGCATCGTGGTGGTGAAGATGTTCGGGCAGGCCAAGCGGGCGCACCGCCAGTACGCGCAGGCCGCCGACGACTTCGCCGACTTCCTCATGGCCTGGCTCTCGCAGAGCGCCCGGTCGGCCGCGGCGTCGGCGCTGGTGCTGAGCCCGATCACCATCCTGCTCACGGCGCTGGCGGGTGGGACGGCGCTGGTCTCCGCCGGGCACCTGGACCCGCTCGACCTGATTCCGTTCGTGATCCTCGGGCTGGGGCTGGCCGCGCCCCTGCAGGCGCTCGACTTCCATGGCGAGGACATGGAGACGGCGAGCGCGGCGGCCAGGCGGGTGGGCGTCCTGCTCTCGGCGCCGGAGCTGGCGGTGCCCGCGCGGCCACGGGTCCCGGCGGACGACGGGGGATTCCGGGTGGAGTTGTCGGGGGTGGAGTTCGCCTACGACCCGGATCGGCCGGTGCTGAGCGGTATCGACCTGGCACTCGAACCGGGCACCGTGACCGCGCTGGTCGGACCGTCGGGTTCGGGCAAGACGACGCTGGCCAAGCTGCTGCCGCGGTTCTTCGACCCCACCGCGGGCGCCGTCGCCATCGGCGGTGTCGACGTGCGCGACATCGCGCCCGACCGGTTGTACCGGCTGGTGTCGTTCGTGCTGCAGGACGTCGAGCTGCTCGATGCCAGCGTGCGCGACAACATCCGGCTCGCCCGTCCCGACGCCGACGACGACACGGTGCGCCGCGCGGCCCGGGCCGCGGCGATCGACGAGCGCATCCGTGCGCTGCCGGGCGGATACGACTCGATGGTCGGCAGGGACGTTCGCTTCTCCGGTGGGGAGGCGCAGCGGTTGTCCATCGCCAGGGCGATCCTCGCCGACACCCCGATCGTGGTGCTCGACGAGGCCACCGCCCATGCCGATCCGGAATCGGAGGCGCTGATCCAGGACGCGCTGTCGGAGCTGGCGGCCGGCCGGACCGTCCTCGTCGTCGCGCACCGGCTGGCCTCGGTGACCGGCGCCGACCGGATCGTGGTGCTCGACCAGGGCCGGATGGCCGAGCAGGGCACCCATGAGGAGCTGCTCGCCGCCGGTGGCCGCTACGCGCGGATGTGGCGGCTGCAGGAACAGGCCGGGCTCGGGAACGCCGACGCCAACGCCTACGCCGGTGCGGCGGGGGAGGAACTCTGATGATTCGCCGACTGTTCGCCGCTCTCGGCCCGGAGCACGACAGCGCGCTGCGCCGGCTGCTGGGCTTGTTCGCCGCCGCGGCGCTGCTGCAGGGGGCGGCGTTCGTCCTCCTCGTCCCGGTGCTGGGAGAGGTGCTCGGGAACGAGCCCGAACGCGCCTGGCCGTGGGTGATCGCGCTCGCCGTGCTCTGGATCGGGTACGCGGCCGTCAACTATCCGGCGGCGCTGGCCGGCTACAAGACCGGTACGAACCTGAGCCGCGACCTGCACCACCGGATCGGTGACAAGGTCGCGCAACTGCCGCTGGCCTGGTTCAGCGCCGATCGTGTCGGCGGGATCGGGCACCTGGCCGCGCAACGGGTCGTCGACATCATGTCGGTGCCCGCGCACCTGCTGCGGCCGTTGGTCGACACCTGTGTCACGCCGCTGGTCGTGGTGCTGGCCATGTTCGTCTTCGACTGGCGGCTGGCCGTCTCGATGGCCGTGGCGGCGGTGGCCGCGGCCGTGACGTTCCGGATGGCGGGCCGCGGCATGCAGGCCGCCGATCGCCACGCGGACGCCGTCCACGCCGACGCCGCCGGGCGGATCGTGGAGTTCGCCCGCGCCCAGCCGGTGCTGCGCGCGTTCGGCCGCACGGTCGAAGGGCACACCGCCCTCGACGACGCGCTCACCGCACAGCACACGGCCGGTCGCCGGATGCTGCGCGCCGGGATGCCCGGCATCGTCGGGCTCGGCTTCATCGCTCAGGCGTCGTTCATCGTGCTGCTGGCCCTCGGCACCTACCTGGCGCTCGACGGCTCGCTGGGCACGGCCGAGCTGATCGCGCTGCTGGTGCTGGCGGCCAGGTTCGTCGAACCGATCATGTTCATCGCCGAGCTCGGCGGCGCGGTCCGCGTCGCGCAGAACGCGGTGGACGAGATCAACGCGCTGCTCGACACCGAAACGCTGCCCGAGTCCGAGGTGACGCGGCAGCCGGACGGCGCCGACATCGAGCTCGACGAGGTGCGCTTCGGCTACGACGGCACAGCGGTGCTGGACGGGCTCTCGATGCGGGTGCCCGAGCGCCGGATGACCGCGCTGGTCGGCCCGTCCGGCGCGGGCAAGACCACCGTGATCAAGTTGATCGCGCGGTTCTTCGACCCCGACGCCGGCTCGGTGCGGGTCGGCGGCGTGGACGTCCGGCGGCTGCCGGATCCGACGTCGCTCATCTCGGCGGTCTTCCAGGACGTCTACCTGTTCGACGGGACCATCCTCGACAACGTGCGCGTCGGCCGTCCCGACGCCACCGACGAGGAGGTCTACGCCGCGGCCCGTACGGCACGGGTGGACGACATCGCCGACCGGCTGCCGGGTGGCTGGGACGCGCCGGTCGGGGAAGGCGGCAGCCGCCTGTCCGGTGGTGAACGGCAGCGCATCTCGATCGCGCGCGCCCTGCTGAAGGACACCCCGATCGTGCTGTTCGACGAGGCGACCGCCGCGCTGGACGCCGAGAACGAGCACGCCCTGCAACAGGCGATGGCGGCCCTGTCTCGGGACCGTACCGTCCTGGTGATCGCGCACCGCCTCCACACGTTGCGCGAGGCCGACCACATCGTCGTCCTCGACGGCGGGCGTGCCGTGGAGGAGGGCGTCCACGACGAGCTGCTGGCCCGCGACGGCCGGTACGCCCACTACTGGCGGGAACGCAGCCGCGCCCACGGCTGGCGCCTGACCAGCGTCTGATCGACAAAGGCCGCCGCCGGAACCCTGGCGGCGGCCTTTCTCTACCCAATTTCGGAACATGTTCGGAAAGTAAGGGAGTCAACGATGACGACACGTTCAGCCGCCCGGCCGGGGCTCACGCTCGCCGCGGTCGCCGTCGTGCAGTTCATGGTGTCGCTGGACCTCTCGGTCGTGAACGTCGGGCTGCCGGAGATCGCCGCCGGCCTCGGCTTCGGCGCGGTGGGCCTGACCTGGGTGATCCACGCCTACGCCCTTACGTTCGGCGGGCTGCTCCTCCTGGGCGGGAAGGCATCCGACCGGTACGGCCGCAAGCGGGTGCTGCTGCTGGGGCTCGTCCTGTTCGGCCTGGCCTCGTTCCTCGGCGGCTTCGCCCAGGAACCCGGCCAGCTCGTCGCGGCCCGGGCCGCACAGGGCATCGGGGCCGCCGCGCTGGCTCCGGCAGCGCTGGCATTGCTGGCCGAAACGTTCCCGGCGGGCAAGGCCCGCGTCCGGGCGTTCGGTGTCTGGAGCGCGACGAACGCCGCCGGTGGCGCGCTCGGCGTCCTGATCGGCGGCCTGCTCACCGAGTACGCCGGCTGGCGCTGGGTGATGTTCGTGAACGTGCCGATGGCCGCCTTCGCGCTGGCCGTGGCCTGGCGCGCTGTCCCTGCCGGCCCGCCGCCGACCCGCAGCGGCCGCCCGGACGTGCTCGGCGGCGTCCTGGCCACGGCGGGCATGACGCTGCTGGTGTTCGGCGTCGTCCGTACCGAGCAGTACTCGTGGACCTCGCCGGTCACCCTGACGACCCTGGCGGTCGCCGCCGCGCTGCTGGCCGCGTTCGTCCAGGTCGAGCGGACCACCGACCGCGAGCCGCTGGTCCGGCTCGGCCTGTTCGCCAACCGCTCGGTCACCGGCGCGAACGCCTTCAGCCTCCTGACAGGCGCGGCCATGGCCTCGGCGTTCTACTTCATGTCCCTCTACCTGCAGCGAGTCCTCGAAACCGGACCGGCGCTCACTGGGCTCATGTTCCTGCCGTTCGCCCTCGGCGTGGTCGCCGGCTCCGTGTTCGCGGTCAAGCTCGGCTACCGGCTCGCCCCCCGGACGCTCCTGATCCTCGGCGGGCTCGTGACCGCCGCCGGGTTCGCCTGGTTCAGCCTGATCAGCTCCGACGGCGCGTTCGCCACCGACGTCCTCGGCCCCTCGATCGTCGCCAGCGTCGGCATCGGACTCTGCCTCGGACCGCTCGTCTCCGCCGCCACCACCGGCGTCGCGCCCCACGAAACCGGCACCGCCTCGGGCCTGCTCAACAGCTCACGCCAGATCGGCGCGTCCCTCGGCCTAGCGGCCCTAGGCACCGCCGCCCACCACCGGACCGGCCAGACCGCCACACCCGAAACCCTCAACAACGGCTACGCGCTCGGCCTAACCCTCAGCGCCGCGCTCCTGATAGCCGCCGCCCTCATAGCCCTCACCATCCCGCGCCGAACCAACACACCGTCACCAGCCGAAGACCGTGACCTACTCCCCGCCCACGACTGAAGCCCCGGCGGAGGCGTTCAAGCAGCTGCCCCGGGGCACACGCTGTCGCCCGGGCCGGCACACGGCCCGGGGGCAGGCTCGCCGTGATCCTGTGATCACGGTCGGTGGCCGTTACTGGACAATTTGACTCCTTGTAATGCTCTTGTCATCGACCCAGGCTCAGGACAGACCCCGAGCCGAGTGAGGCGATGACCATGACCGATCAGACCGTCCGCGCGTGGAACATCCTGGGAGAGGACCTCGCGCCCTCGCAGGCCGCGCCCGCCCCTGACCAGCGGTGGGACTTCGACGGCGGGTTCGCGCTCGTGTATCTCGCCAACAGCCGGTTCGGCCTGGCCAAGCCGGTGATCTTCGCCGACGGCTTCAACTCCGGGCCGAGCAACCCCGACGCGATGTGGGAGCACCTGGAGCGGCGGGAGTACGCGATGGCCACGGCGCTGCGCGAGCGCGGCAGCGACCTGATCATGCTGGGCTACACCGAGCGGTCCGCCGCGATCCAGGACAACGCCAACGTCGCCATCGCCTGCATCAGCCGGGCGATCGCGGACAGGCGCGGGAACGAGCCGCTGGTGGCCGGCGGGTTCAGCATGGGCGGGCTGGTCACCCGCTACGCCCTGGCCAAGATGGAGCAGCGGCGCCAAGACCACCAGACCGCGGTCTACTTCTCCTGGGACAGCCCGCACCGGGGTGCCTGGATCCCCATCAGCCTGCAAGCAATGGCGCACTACCTCAAGGACCAGGACGGCGTCACCGAGATGTCGGACTACATCAACAGTCCCGCGGCCCGCGAGCTGCTGCGCTGGCACATCGACACCGTCACCGCCGACACCGACCCCGACCCGCTGCGCGCCGTCTTCCTGGAGGAACTGGAGCGGTACGGCTCCTGGCCCCAGCGTCCGCTGAAGCTGGGACTCGCCAACGGGTCCGGCCAGGGCAACGGCCTGCAGATCAACGCGGGCGCCGAGATGCTGAAGGCGACCGGGCTGCTCCACCCCTACCGGACCACCACCCTCTACGCCCAGGCCCGCGGTGACGACAAGCTCGTCGCGCACCTCAAGCGCCAGCGGATCACCAACCCCCCACCCGCCGTCGAACGGCACACCAGCGGGCTACCCGAAGCCGACGCCGCCCCCGGCGGCACACTGCGCAGCTTCGGCATCGCCCGCGACAACCTGGCCGCACTCGGCGCCGTCGAGTGTCCGCACGAATGGGTGAGCTTCGTACCCACCGTCAGCGCCGTCGCCATCCGCGACATCGACCAGCAGCAGGACCTCTACGCCAACGTCGCGACGCTGCCCCCCGACGAAAGCGACCTCGACGAGTTCAAGTGCGCCTCCGACAACCAGGAGCACTCCCTGGTCACCCCCGAACTCGCCGACTGGCTGCTGGCACGCCTGCCCAAGTAGCCTCACGCCTGGCTCCCGCTCGTGCTCCGCAGCACGAGCGGGTCCCGGCTCACTTCCTGGGCTCGAAGACCACCTCGTGGACGGTGCCGTCGGGTTGCTTCAAGTAGATCTGTCCGCCGTTCGCCTGGTGGTTCTGCACCAGCACCCACGCCCGCACCGCGAAATCAATCACCTGCGCGCGGTTGAACCCGCTACGGGCCACCTCGGCCTCCAACGCCCGCGCGGTGTCGGACGCGAACGGCACGACCGCCGACACCACCCTGGTCATCCGGCCACCCTCGCGACGACGTCGGCCGCGCCCACGATGTCATCGATCGGCGCGAACGCGGGCCGGTAGACCGAGCCGCCCTTGCGCCACACGAATCCGCCGCGTTCAACGCTGATCTCACGGCCGTGGCCGAACGGCACCCGCGCCGCACGCAGGTGTGCACCTGCCTGCGACACCCACCAACCACGCGCCCGCAACTCCGCCGCCAGCGCCTCGACGGCGTCCCGGCGCCGCTCGAACTCCTCCCGGGGCAGCAGATACCGCCCAATGACGGGCGTGTCGTCATTCACGGCTGGTCCGTCCACCTGACGCCGTCGCGGCTCCGGAACGCCTGCCCCAGCACACCCAGTTCGAGGTGGGCGACCTCGCCGGACGGGGACAGCGTCACTCGCCGTACCCGCCCATGGGACCCAAGCGGGGACCCCAGGAGCGCGAGGGTCACGCAGGTGAAGGCGCGGGTCTTGTCGTCGGTCACGCCGCCCTGGCCGTAGTCTCGCCGCCCCCGGTACTCAACGTCCCACGCGAACAACTCCGGACCGCCGGAGGACAGCCGGACCACCGCCGCGCCGGCGATGGTCTCCGCTACCGTCATCATCAGCCCGACCTCCGATCGGGTCAGGCCCCGGAACCCCCGGTGTTCGCAGCACCGGCCGGGGCCGCTTGGCATCCACGGACGGAACGCGCACCAGAACCTGACGCAGTCGGTACGCGTCCGCTGCCTCTCAGTGAATCCGCGTCATCCGGGACAGTTCCATGGGAACAATGGGGCCACGAGGGAACACCCCCACCCCATCCCTTGACACCCGGGGAGGCGCGACAGCGTGAAACCCGACGCAAAGGCGATCGGAGCACGACTCCGCCGACTCCGTGAGGACCACCAACCGCGTCGCTCACGCGAGAAATGGGCGATCATGATGCAGCGCGCCGTACGCCCCGGCGAAACCCCGCTCCCCGACGTCCAAAGTCTCGCCAGCATGATCAAAGGCTGGGAGCGCGGTGACCACATCCCCGGCGACCGCTACCAAGAGATCTACTCCCGCGTCACCGGCAAGACCGTAGAGGAACTGTTCCCCGAGCCTCCGCACAGCCTGGCCGCCGCACCCACGGGTACCGTGGACCTCAGCACCATTCCCGACAACGGGGACGACGATGTGAGACGCCGCGCCGCACTCCGGCTCGTCGCCGCGCTTGGCGCCGGAGCCACTATTCCCCCCGGAATTCTCGAAGACCTCCTTTCTGGAATCGATGGCGTTCTGGACCGCCACACCGATCTGGAGGAGTGGGAACGGGTTGTCGATGACTATGGGCGCCAACTCTATCGGCAATCGTTCGACTCGCTTATCCCGGCTCTGACCGCCGACATCGTCGCTGTAGGCGAACTGCTCATGAAAGGACGCTCGCCCCGTGAGCAGGTCGGCCTTCTGCGGGTAAGCGCCGGGCTTTCCGGTCTACTGGCTGAGACGCTTTGCAACCTGGGAGATGGCCGCGCGGCCCGCCGGGCGTGGAACACCGCGCGTCGGGCCGCTGACGAATCCGCAGACCGTGCGCTACAGGTTTGGGTACGCGGCAGAGCCGCCCAACATGCCTCCTGGGCAGGAGGTTCGCACCGTTCGGTCATGACCATGATGAACGAGGCAACCCAGATCGCCGACGGCACCCCCTCGTCCGGACTTGCACGCGCATACGCCGCAGGTGCCTGCACCGCCGCGCTTCATGGCGACGCCCACACCTCACGCATGAGCATGGATCTCCTCAAGCGCACATTTGAAAAACTGCCTCACAGTTCCAGCGAACCAACCGTTCTCGCCTTTCAAGAGAGTCAGCTGCACTGGAATGATGCCTACATTCGCACGATTTCCGGTGACAACAGAGCCGGGGCAGCGATAGACCACGCATGGTCTCTCTACCCTTCCACCGCCACGCCTCCGATCGTCAATCTTCGGCTGATGCGCGCTGTCACACTGGTCAAAGAGGGGCAGGCAAGCGAAGGGCTCGATCTGGCTACCAAGGCGCTTATGGACCGGCCCCGTCCCGTCCTGGCCACTCGTCAGCTGGTATTCCAACTACTAGATATCGTCCCGGACGACCACCGGACGCTTCCGGCCGCGCGGGAGTTGCGGGCATTGACCGCCGCCACCTGACCCTCGGAACGCCGACGCCCGACGAGCCGCGCCCGGCGTGGGCGATCCGGCTCCAGACCGAGCGTGAAGCGCGCGGCTGGGCCAAGCGTGAGATGGCCCGCCAGCTCATGCGCGCCGCAAGGGTCGAGCACGGCGACGTTCGCAACCTCTCCCGCCAGATCCTCGACTGGGAGAAGGGCAAGCACTTCCCCTGCGACTGGGCCGACGCCTACGCCACCGCCTACGACCTCCCACGTACCGAACTTTTCCCCGCATCCCGTTCGACCAGCGCGGGTACCTTGGATCTCAGCACCATTCCCGATAACCGGGACGAAGACGACGTGAAACGGCGACGGCTCATTCAAGATGCTGGTGCCCTGGCGGCCGGTGCCGCTGTCGCACCAATGCTCGCGACACTCACCGACGCATGGCAGGCAAGCCACCCTCGTCTTCCCGGTGCTTCGGTCTCACGCGCCATGCTCGACGATTGGGCCAACGCCTACGCCACGCACGTTCGCAGCTACGTCAACGACGCGCCCGAGAGGGTCCTTGCAGGCCTCACCCGCGACTGGGCAGAGATGGCGCCTCATCTCGCTCAGACTCAACCCAAGGACGTAGAGCGCGACCTTGCGCACGCAGCGGCGAAACACGCCTACCTCGTCGCGGGAACAGCGCTCCAAATCGGAGATGCCCGCCTTGCCACGCGCTGGTGGGCCACGGCCCGCGGCCTCGCCGACAGGTCTGGAGACAACCTGCTGTCGGCCTACACGCGGAGCTGGGAAGTCACCAACCGTGTCACCGATCCCCGCGAAGATCTCGGTGAGCTGCTGGCTCTCGCCCGCGACGCCTGACGGCTCTCGGGCCGCAACCCCAGCGGAACGATGATCTACGCGACCACGGTGGAGGCCGAGGTTCTCGCCTTCATGGGTCGCCCGGACGCGGCCGTGCACGCTGTTCGCCACGCCGAAGAGATCTTCGACCGCGTCCCTTCCACCGAGCCCGACCGCGAGGAACTACTCCGGTTCGACCAAAGCTGCGTCTACTCGCTGGCCGGACTCCGCGACCGTGCGCTCGAAGCGCACCAGGCCGCGCGGAAGTTCTACCGGCCAGAGACGCACCTGTACAACGCCGTACAGCTTGACCTGTACGGCATCGTCCTCGAAGCACGCCAGGACCCCAACGAAGCCAGCAAGCAGGCTCTTAAAGTCCTGGAAGCCCTTCCAGAGGATCGCCGCATCAAGCGCGTGACTCTCACTGCACGCCGAGTCCTGGATGCCCTCCCCGAGCAAGCCCACGCGCTTCCGACCGCGCGGGAGTTGCGGGCGTTGACCGCCGCCGGCTGACCCTCGGAACGCCGACGCCCGACCAGTTGACGGGCGCCCCCGACAGCGAGACGGACGCGCCGACCGTGTGGGCCTCCACCGGCGTGGCCGGAACGGTGGCAGGACCGCGTCGCCGGGGACATTCGCGATCGACCTCTTACCTTGACGGGCCAAGGTCGCTGCTCCTAATCTACCTTGACAGTCCAAGGTAGAAAGGCGGCGACGGTGGTCGACATCACGGTGCCGCGGGCGGGTCAGGAGGGGTTGGAGAACCTCACGGCACGACCCGCACCGGCGTGCGCGAGGGGGCATGCAACGTGACAGCCGGGCGTGCCGCGAACCCGGCGTCACCGCGGCGCCGGTTCACGGGCAGCGGCGGGGTGGTGCTCGCGGCGGAGGTGTGGGGCGCACCGGATGCGCCGCCGCTTGTCCTGTTGCACGGCGGCGGCCAGACGCGCGGTGCCTGGGGCACGGCGGGGCGGCGGCTTGCTGCGCGGGGATGGCGGGTGGTCGCTGCGGACCTGCGCGGGCACGGCCAGAGCGGCTGGTCGCCTGACGGCAGCTATGACATCGACCTGTTCGCCGACGACGTGCGCGCGCTGGTCGCTGCGCTCGGCGGGCGGCCGGTGCTGGTGGGTGCTTCGCTCGGCGGTCTCAGTTCGCTACTGGCCGCGGGCGAGGCGCCGCGGGCCGCGGTCCGGGCCTTGGTGCTGGTCGATGTCGCCCACCGCCCCGACCCCGCCGGTGCTCGCCGGATCCTGGACTTCATGGCGGCCCGGCCGGACGGGTTCTCAAGTCTCGACGAGGTCGCCGACGCCGTGGCGGCCTACCTGCCGCATCGACGGCGTCCGGAGGCCCTGGATGGACTGCGGCGCAACCTGCGCAGGGAAGGCGCTCGCTGGGTCTGGCACTGGGACCCGCGCCTACTCAAGCGCCTGGCCGACAGCATCCACCCGGCCGGCGCTGCGGCGCGCGACCAGGCTGCGGCGCGCCATCTCGCCGCCGCCCGCGCCGCGGGCGTCCCGATCCTGCTGGTGCGTGGCGCGATCAGTGACGTGGTGCCCGAAGCGATCGCCGCAGAATTCTGCGTGAGCGTCCCCTGCGTCCATCGGGTCGAGGTGGCAGGCGCGGGCCACATGGTCGCCGGCGACCGCAACGAGCACTTCATCGAGGCGATCCTGCCGTTCCTCACCCGCATCCGGGAGAGCACGTGACTCACGGTCTGGGCGGGTGGCACGACTTCTCGTTCGGCCGCGGCCCCAGTACATGACCGTGATCATTCTCGAGGCTGCGGTAGAGGGGCTTCGGTGTGAGCGGTTCACAGCAGCGTCGGCCAATGAGTGTTGTGTCGGGACCGTGTCAAACAGTCGTACGCGCGGTTTCATCGAGGGAACCCAAACGGTCACATCCCCACAGAGGATGTGCTTTCGCCCTCAACCACCAGGAGGTGGGCCTCGTGCCCAGACATCGAGCCGCCGCGGCCCTGGCCGCCGTTCTGACGGCGGTGGCACTGGTGATGCCGGCGCGCACCGCGTCGGCCGCGGCCGCGCACGATCCGGTGATCATCGTTCCCGGAATGACCGGCACCACGTCGTACATGAGCACGATGCGGCAGAACTTCGTCCGCGCCGGCTGGCCCGACGACCGGGCCATCACCTGGACCGACCGGACCAGCATGACCGGGGACCTGACCCAGGCCGGGCAGGCGATGGGGCAGGAGGTCGACCGGGTGCTGCGCCAGACCGGAGCCCAGAAGGTCATCCTGGTCACCTGGTCGGCCTCCACCCTGGCCGCGCGTTCCTATCTCAAGCACGTGCCCGGCGCGCAGGACAAGGTCTCGCACTACTTCTCCATGGCCGGCCCGCACCACGGCACCACCACCGCTTCGATGTGCCGGAACCTCTACACCTCGTGCCGGCAGTTCGCCATCGGCTCGCCCTGGCTGCGGGACCTCAACTCCGGCACCGAGGTGCCAGGCTCCCCGGCGGTGCGGTACACCACCCTGCGTTCCACCTGCGACTGGAACGTCAACCCGAGCCAGTCGGCCGAGCTGGCCGGTGCCGACAACCGGCTGACCCCGACCTGCATCGACCACTCGCGGTTCCCCCACGACACCGGCGTCTTCAACCTGATCAACAAGATCATCCAGGAGAACCCCGGCACGGCAACGAGACGGCCGGCGCGGACGCCTAGCCAGTACGGCCACGCCGTGACCACCAACGCCCCTCGATGACAGGAGATCCATGAAGCTCCCGCTCCCCACCCCCCGCCGCCTGGGCGTGTTGCTCGCGACCCTGCTCGCAGCCGGCGCCCTCACCGGTACGAGCTCCGCCGACACGGCCGCCTCGACCTGCCCGCCGGCGAACGGCCAATGGGCCTCCCAGGGCCCCTTCACCGTGACCTCCGCGTCCAACGGAGCCGGCACCACCATCTTCCGGCCCGCCAACCCGGGCACCCTGGGCTGCACCACTCACCCGGTCATCCTGTGGAACAACGGAGCCATCTCCAAGCTCGACAGATACGCCCCCCTGCTGAACCACCTGGCCTCGCACGGCTTCATCATCGCCGCGGCCGAAGGCAACTCCGGCACCGCCGGCCCCATCCTGCGCGGCCTGGACTACCTGACAACCGAGAACGCCCGCGCCGGCAGTGCCTTGCAGGGCAAGGTCGACCTGGCGAACGTGGGCGCCACGGGCCACTCCTTCGGCGGCGGAGCAGCCGTCGCCGCCGGCGCCGACCCCCGCGTGGACACCATCGCCCCGATCTATCCCACCGCGTTCAACAGCGGCAGCCGGGTACGCGGCCCGGCGGTGTTCTTCGCCGGCCAGAACGACCCCACCGTCCGGCCGTCGACCGTGCGCCGCGTCTACAGCCAGGCCACCCAGGTCCCCGCCATCTACGCCGAGCAACGCGGCGCCGACCACTACGGCATCCCCGGCTTGCACGGCCCCCTCACCGCGTGGTTCCGCTTCCACCTGATGGGCGAGGAGGCGGCCCGCGGCCCGTACTTCGGCCCGAACTGCACCTACTGCTCCTCCACGTTCTGGTCCGTCTTCGAGCGCAACGCCCGCGCCCAGGCCATCCCCGGCGTCTGACCCGAACAGGCTGGCCGGGGCACGACAGGCCCCGGCCAGCCGACGGAGGTGCGCAGCCAGAGATCATGGTGTCGGGGGCACCGGGCGTCGCTGCGTCTGGCTAGGCTTCTTCGGATTCGGCTGGTGCGACCACCACGCACCATGGAGGACAGAGTGAAGCGCATCGGCATCATCGGGGTAGGCGAGATCGGCCGGGCCATCGTGGACGGCCTGTACTGCCGGGGTGACGATGGCCCCGAGGTGTTCCTCTCCCCTCGCGGAGCCCGTACAGCCAGGGAGCTGTCCGAGCGCTACCAGGGCGTACGGGTGTGTCCCGACAACCAGGCGGTGGTGGACCGCTCCGAGATCGTGATCATCGCCGTCCGCGGTCAGGACCGGCACGAGGCACTCGCCGGCCTCACGGTGGCCGACGACAAGATCGTGATCAATGTGATGTCCGGCGTCGGCAACGACGACCTGCGCAGGACGCTGGCCACCGATGCTCCGCTCGTACGGGCCATCCCTCTTCCCGCCATTCGCGAACGCCGTTCTGTCACGGTGACCTACCCGTCCCATCCGGCGGTGAACTCGTTCTTCGAACACCTGGGCGGGGCGCTCCCGGTCGCGGACGAGTCGGCCTTCAACGTCTTCTCCGCAGTGACGGGGACGCTGACCACCCACTACTCCTACCTCGCCACGCTTACCTCGTGGGCCGTCGGCCACGGAATCGCCCCTGACGACGCGGACCGCTACGTCCGCGGACTCTTTCAGCAGGTCGGCCGCGCCCTGAACGACGAGACCCGCACCCTGCACCAGCTCGCCGCCGACCATGAGACCCCGAAGGGAAACAACGAACGCATCCGCACCACATGGTTCACCCCGGCCAACGCCGAAGCCCTCAAAAAGGCCCTCGATGACCTCCTCACCGGGCTTGACGGTCAACGGTGATGGCAGGAGCTCACAGCAGCTCGGGCAGGCTCGCGGCCGACTCCAGCAGGTGGGTGTGCCGGTGACGGCCGAGATCGGTGGCCGAGGTGGCTCCGGTCAGCACCGCCACGACGAAGCGAGCGCCGGCGTTGTGCCCGGCGGCCAGGTCGTTGGGGGTGTCCCCGGCGACCAGCACCCGGTCGACGCTGGTCACTCCGGCCAGTTCCATCGCGCGGAAGATCAGGTAGGGCGCCGGGCGGCTCACGGTCACCTCATCGCTGGCGACCAGGCCGTCGATGGTGCCGCCGACACTCCAGTCCATGGCTTCCAGGATCGACTCGGCGACCTCGCGTGAGTAGCCGGTCTGCAGGACGACCTTCACGCCTGCGGCGCGGAGGGCCCCGATGGCTTCGGTGACGCCAGGGAGGGGGGTCGGGGGTGTGGCGGCGTACGCCTTGGCCAGGCGGGCGGTGAAGTCGGCATAGACCTCGTCCACGTCGGCCGGGGCGGATTCGCCGGTCAGCTCGCGCAGCAGGCCGGCGGCGGCTTCGCGTTTGTCGGTGCCGGTCCACTTGTGCAGGACGCCGGCCGGGACGGGACGCGCGAGGCGGGCGGTGACGGCCCGTTCCAGTGCGGCGTAGACGGCGCCGCCCTCCTGCACGGTGGTGCCGGCCATGTCCAGCGCGGCGAGGTCGAACGGGCTTGTCACTGGGCGTCTCCTGGCAGGCCGCGGGCGAAGGCGAGATGGTGCGCGCGGGCATTGGCGATGGTGAAGGTGGCGCGGTCGGGGCGGTAGCGGTCGTCGGCGTACTCGACGGGACGGCCGTCGGCGGTGCTGGCGGTACGCCGTTCGCGCAACAGGGGGCTTGCCTTGGCCACGCCGAGATGTCGCGAGTCCTCGACCGTGGCGGCGATGGCGTCGATGGTGTGGGTGGCCGCGGACAGGTCGACTCCGCGGGCGACGAGTCCCGCGTAGATGGATCCCGCGTCGGTGTCGAACTCGAACAGCAGCCGTCCGACGTCGAGCACGAACGTGCTGCGTTCGAGCATGACGGGTTCGCCGTCGAGGAGCCGCAGCCGCAGGACGTCGACGACCTGCTCGCCGGGCATCAGGCCGAGCGCGGCCGCCGCGATCTCGTCCGCGCCGCGGCGGGCCAGCTCGATGGTGCGCTGGCCCGGCCGGTGCCCGGACTGCTCGACCCAGGCGCTGAACGACATGAACGTCTCGAAGGGCTGGCCCATCGGACGGCGCCGGACCACGGGCTGACGACCGCGGCCGCCCTCGATCAGGCCCTCGTTCCGCAACGCCGCCAGCGCCTGCCGCACGGTCCCCCGGGAGGCGCCGAACTCCTCGGTGAGCCTGGCCTCTGACGGCAGCGCGGCACCGACGGGGAGCGCTCCGGTGAGAATCCGCTCCCGCAGCGTGTCGGCGACCTTCGCGTGCAAGGTTCCGGACGGCATGGGTTGAACATACAAGTGCTGGGCGACGCGGTGTCAACAGCTTGTAGAAGGAACGAATTAGCAGGTGAACGAGTAGTTAACTTGTACATACAAGTTACCGGTGAGCGTTGACGGCGGATCAGGTCGCCGAGAACGCTCTGGGGCATGAACACCGCCTCCGCCCCCCGTTCGCCCGTCGACCTCCTCGTGGTCGGCGCCGGCGTCGTCGGGCTCGCGCACGCCATCGAGGCGCACCTGCGCGGCTGGTCGGTCACGGTCGTCGATCGCGACGCCTTCGCCGCCGGCGCCTCGGTCCGCAACTTCGGCCATGTCTGCGTGACCGCGCAGGACGGTGCGGCCCTCGACTACGCGCTCGCCGGCCGGGAGCGCTGGCTCTGGCTCGCCGAACGTGCCGGGTTCGAGGTCAGCGAGGCCGGCACGCTCGTGGTGGCCCGGCAGCCCGAGGAACTGGCCGTTCTCGAAGAGTTCGCCGAGGCCCGTGGCGCCGGGCAGGTCCGGTTGCTGGACGCGGCCGGCGTCGCACGGCGGCTGCCGGTGGCCGGACCGGCCCCGCTGGGAGGCGCCCATCTGCCGCTCGACCTGCGGCTGGACGCGCCCACGGCGATTGCGGCCATGACGGCGTGGCTGGAGGCGCAGGGCGTTCCGATCGTCTGGCGGACCAACGTCGTGTCCGTGGAGCCGGGCCTGGTCCGGACGACGCGCGGCGAGGTGCGGGCCACTCGCACCGTGCTCGCGGTCGGCCACGACATCGACCGGCTCCTGCCCGACACGGCGGACGGCGCGGGTGTCACCCGTTGCCTGCTGCGGATGCTCGAAGTCGCCCCACCGGGCGGTCTCCGAGTCGCCCCGGGCGTCCTGACGGGTTCGTCGCTTCTGCGGTACGGCGGATTCCTCGCGCAACCGTCGATCGACACGCTGCGGAAACGATTCGCGTCAGAGGCGCCGGAGTTGCTGGACGCAGGGGTGAACCTGATGTTCACCCAGCGGCCCGACGGCACCATCGTGCTCGGCGACACCCACCACTACGGCGCCACCCACGCGCCGTTCGACGACGAGAGGACGGCCGGGCTGCTGCTGCGCGAGGGAGCGCGGCTCCTCGGCGTCCCGTCCCTGCGTGTCCTGCGCCGCTGGCGAGGCGAGTACGCGGCCTCGACCCAGACCTCCTTCCTCAATGTGGAGGTCGCCGAAGGTGTTCGCGCCGTCTCGGTGACCGCCGGCATCGGGATGACCACCGCCCACGGATTGGCGCGAGCCGTCCTGGATTCCCTTCCTCAGCAGTGAGAACAGTGAAAGGCCCTGCCATGCGCCGATTTCGTCCCTCTCTCGCGATGACCGCCGTCGTCTCCCTGGCCGCCGTTGTTCTGGCCGGCTGTGGTGGTGATGACGGCAAGCAGACCTCCGCCAAGGGCTCCTGCCCGAACGGCAAGGTGCGGTTCGGCGTCGAGCCGTTCGAGGACGCCGCCAAGCTCACCCCCGCGTACAAGACGCTCGGCAAGGCGCTGGAAACCAAACTGGGCTGCCCGGTCGAGGTGCAGATCGTCCAGGGTTACTCCGCCGAGGTACTGGCGATCCAGAACAACAAGCTCGAAATGGCGCAGTTCGGCCCGCTCGGTTACGTGTTCGCCGCCAAGCGGGCGGGTGTAGAGCCCGTCGTCTCGTTCGGGAATCCGGACGGATCTCCGTCGACGTACAAGGCGGGCATCTGGGTGAAGAAGGACAGCCCGATCGCCACCGTCGCCGACCTCAAGGGCCGCGCGCTGGCCCTGTCGGACTCGGGCTCGACGTCGGGCGACGCGCTGCCCCGGTACGCGCTCAAGAAGGCGGGCGTGGCGGAGTCCGAGGTCAAGCTCCAGTACGCGGGCGGCCACCCGCAGGCCCTCCTGGCCCTGACGTACGGCAAGGTCGACGCTGCCGAGATCAACACTCAGCAACAGGCCACCTCAGCCGCCGAAGGCAAGTTCGACACGGCCAAGTTCAGGCAGATCTGGGCGTCCGACCCGATCCCGAACGACCCGATCACGGTGAACAAGAACCTCGACCCCGCGTTCCGGCAGAAGCTGGTCACCGCGCTGACCTCGCTGACCCCGCAGGACGTCGCCAAGGTGGGCTCCTACTTGGACGTCAAGCCCGGCCCGCTGGTGACCGTCGGCCGGCGCAACTACCAGCCCCTGTTCGACCTGGCCGACTCTCTCGGCCTGACCGAGAAGAACGTCTAGGACCACGCCATGACGGACACCATGACGCCTCCGGCCCTGGCAATTCGTGGCTTGTGCAAATCCTTCGGCGGGCGCGCGGTCCTGTCCGGGTTCGACCTGGACGTGGCGCCCGGAGAGGTCGTGGCCCTCCTGGGAGCCAACGGCTCGGGCAAGTCGACCGCCTTGAAGTGCGTGGTCGGCCTCGTTCTCCCCGACGAAGGCCGCGCGCACGTCTTCGGCGCAGACCTGTTCGACGGGTCGCGCTCCTCCGTCCAGGCCCGCACGCGCATCGCCATGGTCTTCCAGCAGATCCACCTGGTGCGGCGGCGTTCGGCGCTCGACAACGTCTGCGCCGGCGCGCTCGGCCGCCTGCCGCTGCGCCGCTCGTGGGCGCCCGTCGCCTTCCCGCGCGAGCTGCGCGAGGAGGCGATGGCCTGCCTGGACCGCGTCGGGCTCGCCGACCGGGCGCACGAACGGATCGCCGCGCTGTCCGGCGGCCAGCAGCAGCGGGTCGCGCTGGCCCGCGCCCTCTGCCAGCGGGCGGGGGTGCTGCTGGCCGACGAGCCGGTGTCCGCGCTGGACCCGTCGGCCGCCGAGAACGTCATGCACGTCATGACCGACCTGGCGCGATCCGAGTCGATCGCGGTCGCGGCGGTCCTGCACCAGCCGGAGCTGGCCCGCCGCCACGCCGACCGGATCGTCGGGCTGCGCGACGGCCGGATCTGCTTCGCGGGCCACGCCGGCGAGATCTCCCAGAACGAGATATCGGCCCTCTACATCGCGAACGAAAAGGTCTCCGCATGAGCGCCGTCATCGAACGCACCGTCCAACGCCTGCCCGTACCGCGCAGAAGGCGCAGTCCCCGCACCATCATCACCGCCGGCCTCATCACCGCCGCCCTCGTGGCCCTGCACGCGGCCGCCTGGATCGACACCGACATGGATCTCGGCATGCTGGCCGAGGGCCGGCACGGCATGGCCCGCTTCGTCGCCGAGGCGTTCCCGCCCGACTTCGCCTGGGACCCGGTCGTGCGGAGCGGCCTTGAGGCGTGCCTGGTCACGCTCTGGATCGGCCTGCTCGGCACCACGCTGTCGATCCCGTTCACCATCGTGCTCTGTGCGCTGGGCAGCCGCGCCACCAGCAGCAACGCCGCCGTCTACCAGATCGCCCGCGGGATCATGTCGTTCCTGCGCGCCGTACCGGACGTGGTGTTCGCCCTCATCTTCGTCACCGCCGTCGGGCTCGGGCCGTTCGCCGGTGTCCTGGCCCTGGTCTGCAACAACACCGGCGTCATGGGCAAACTCTGGTCGGAGGCCATGGAGGAGATCGACGACGGCCCGGCGCAGGCACTGCGCCTCGCCGGCGCCGGCCGCGTCCAGCTGATCGCGCACGCGGTGCTGCCCGCCGCCGTGCCGCAGCTCATCGGCCTGGCGCTGTACCGCCTGGACGTGAACGTGCGGGCGTCCCTGGTACTCGGACTGGTCGGCGCCGGCGGCATCGGCTTCCTGATCAACCAGTCGATCCAGGAGTTCCGGTTCGACGAGATGCTCACCTACATCCTGATGGTCCTCGCGCTCGTGGTCGCCGTAGACGTGCTCAGCTCCGTCATCCGCCGAAGACTAACCCCGTAACCTCCGCAACCGGCTTCGACGGCGCTTTCCGCTGCGCGGGAGTTGCGTGCGCTGCCCGCCGCCACCTGACCCTCGAGACCCGTGGCGGCAAGGGGCGTCTACCGAGGATTGATGACCGCGACCTGCTGCCACTTACGAGTCGGGCGTCCATTGGCCGGAATTATCCGGCTTTGGCGGCTTGTAGGACGGGCCCGGCTGCACAGGCTGGTGTAACGGATACATCGCTTACCGCCCGGCCCTTACACTCGGTGCGCTTGGCTGGTGGGGTTGCCCTGGTCGCGTCCCTTGGCGGCGAGCGTTGTGTGCCCGCACAGTAGGGGTGCAAGCACGTGCACACCGCAACGCAGGAGGTACCCATGTCCCTAGAGTTCCTGGGCAAAGACCCCGATTCTGACGACGGCCAGTCGCCAACCGTGTGGGTCGACCGCGAGGCCGATGTCTATGTCATTCGCGGGTGGCAGATTGCCGACGCCGAGACTCGCGCGGTGGTCGGAGACGACCCACCTGGTGAGCTGACGATGCGATTCCCCAGGCGCATGATGCGGTTCTTCGAGGAGGTGAACGGTGACGGACAAGGCACCCACGTACCCTGACCTGCTGCGGTCAGCTACCGAGCGCGCCGTTCACCTGGAGATGCGTGACATCTACACGGTCGAGGGGGAACAAGAGCGGATCACCGCGTGGCGAGCAGGTCACCGCTGGGACCGCGCCGACCGCACCTCATGGTGGCGGCCCTGGCTGGACCTGGTCGTCGAGACAGCGGCCCGGGGCGTTGTGCTACGACGAGGTCGTATCGTCTCCGAACCGCTGAGTGAGTACCTGAGGTACTCACATTCCTACGCCTTCACCAACGTGGAGGCGGGTGAGGAACTCCGGTGGCTGCCTCGGCGACGGGCCTCGGACCTGGCGTTGCCGGGTAACGACTTCTGGCTGGTGGATCACCGCCTCGTGCTGTTCAACCACTTCGACGGGGAGGGCCGCCCGACTGGCGTCGAGGTGAGCGAGGATCCCGACGTCGTGAAGCTGTGCTCCTCGGCCTTCGAGGCTGTGTGGGAACGCGGTGTCGACCACGACGCCTACCAGCCGTCCTGACCGTAGTCAGCAGTGCCCGTGACCACCTCGCCCTCATCGAGCGTCCAGCAAGCTCGCCAGGCACTTGCCGATCGCCTGCGGGAGATTCGGCAGGATTCAGGGCTGACCGCCCGGGAAGTGGCGCGGGTTTGCGGTTGGCACGAGTCGAAGAGCTCGCGCCTTGAGCACGCCCGCACCGCGCCGTCGCCCGCCGACATTCGCGCCTGGTGCGCAGCGTGTGGTGCTGAGGATCAGACCGAGGATCTGATAGCTTCCCTGCGCGTTCTCACTACGATGTATGTCGAGTGGCGGCGGCTCCTCAAGAGCGGGCTCAAACGGCAGCAAGAGACTCGTCTGCCGCTCTATGAGAGGACTCGGCGCTTCCGCGTCTACTCATCCTGGCTGATCCCCGGGCTGCTCCAGACGCGGGCGTTCACCGCTACCGTGCTGCGGTCGATCATGGAACGCGACGGGCTGCCGGACGACGTTGACGAGGCGATTGCCGCACGTATGCGCCGTCAAGAGGTTCTGCACAAGGGCGATCACCGCTTCGCCTTCGTCATCGAGGAAACGGCACTCAGGAACACGGTGTGCAGCGCGGATGTCATGGTCGGCCAGCTCAACCACTTGATCATGTGCTCATCGCTTCCGTCTGTGAGCCTCGGCGTGATCCCGTTGGGATCAGGTCGAGAGCGCTGGCCGACTGAAAACTTCTGGATCTTTGACGACGCCCAGGTCAACGTCGAACTCGTGGCCAGCTACCTGACGGTGACGCAGTCCCGGGAGATCGCCGAGTACGTCAGGACGTTCGAGGCTATGAGTCGGATGGCGCTGGTGGGCCGTGCCGCACGGGATCTCATCCGCAACGTGATCTCCTCATCCTGAACGTGTGCAAGTTTCCGCAAGCTGCTATGGGCGGATCCTGCCTCCTACCTAGCGTGCTGGGTGGCGCACAACGCGCTATCCCGGTAGGTGAGGAGGGTTCCCGTGGTTTCCCTGGATCGGCCCCGTGAGGCCGACCGCGAGCAGAGCAGCAGTCCGCCTCAGGCGGCCCTGGAAGCGCTGGCTGCTCTGCTGCGCGGGCAGCGGTACGCGGTTGAGGTGCACGACGGCAACCTGGTGGCGGCTGATGGCGCGGGCGTCCGGCCAGTGCGGGTGTGGTGTCAGTCCCGCGATACCGACGGGGGCCGGTTGTGGTTCGCGTGGTCGGGGGCAGTGTGGATCTGCGAGGCGGACAAGCCGACCGATGCGATCACGGCGGTGAAGGGCGCGTTCGGGCGGGTGCGGGCATGAGTTTCGAGCGCAGGCGCCTGGATGAGCTCAGTGAGACGTTGCGGCGTGATGGCGGGGTCGCTGTCGAGCCGTTCGGCATCGGTGTGCTGGGCTTGACCGTCGCGCAGCGGATGAAGGTGGCGTGTCATCCGCAGCCCTGGGACGGACCGTTGTACTTCTGCGTGCCCGGCTCCGACGGCGGTGGCCCGTGCCGCATCTTGGGCCGGGCGGAGCAGGTGACCGAGGTCGCCGGTGTGGTGCTGCGGCTGGTCCGTTCCGAGCCGGGCAGGGGAGATGCGGCGTGACCGCGTTGGAGGACTTCGAGATCTCGCGGGCTGAGGCGTTCTTTCGCCGGGTCACCGGCCGGTACGCAGCCGAGCGCGGGGTGTCGGCGTTGGTGATCACGCATCTGCTGGGTGAGCGGCCCGCGTTCCTGCGGGCGGTCGGGCGAATGGCTGAGGTCGCGGCCGTGCTGCCCAAGCCGAAGTCGATCGACCCGGCGGCGATGGAGGAGATCACCGGGCAGATGCCGGTGGACGAGTTGGACCGGGCCGCGTTCGCTGACCCTGGTCACGCGCTGGCCTACCTGGAGTCGCGGGCGGCGGGCCAGCCAGTGGTGCTGCTGGACGTGGGCGGGTACTTCGCGCCGAGCCTGGCGGACCTGTGCGGGCGGTTCTCCGGCCAGGTCGTGGGGGTGGTGGAGGACACCGAGAATGGCCACCAGCGGTACGAGGCGCTCGGCGCGTCGCTGGGCAAGCTGCCGTGTCCGGTGTTCAGCGTCGCCCGTTCGCCGCTGAAGGACCCTGAGGACTACCTGGTGGGGCAGTCGGTCACGTTCTCGGCCGAGGCGCTGATCCGCTCGCGCGGTGACATCTTGCAGGGCCGTCCGGCGGCGGTGATCGGGTACGGCAAGCTCGGCCGGTCGATCGCGGCGATGCTGCATGCCCGGCACGTCGGCGCCACCGTCTTCGACTCCGATCCCGTCCAGCGAACTCAAGCCATGTCGCAGGGTTTCCGCACCGCGTCCACCCTGGCGCAGGCGATCGCCGGGGCGGGATTGATCGTGTGCGCCACGGGCAACCTCGCGCTACGCGAGGACGACTTCGCGCGGGTGGCCAACGGCGCGTACATCGCCTCGGTCACCAGCAGCGACGACGAACTGGAGCTGGAGGCACTCGACGGGCTGTACGTGCGGACGGCCAGCGGGCCGCACGTGACCCGCTACGCCCGGACCGGACACTTCTTCTACCTGCTGGCCGATGGCAACGCGGTCAACTTCCTTCACGGCGCGAGCGTAGGTGCTTTCATCTTCCTGGTGCAGGCCGAGATCCTGGCTGCTCTGGGAACGCTGGCGGCCGTCGGTGCCGGGCCCGGATCGCTTGAGCCTGGCCTGCACGAGTTGGACGCGACCGAACGCAGCCTGATCGCCGCGACCTGGCTGCGCTACTTCGATGGGACGCCATGAGCATCAGCACCGACGAGATCCGTACCACCGTCGCCCGCTACCTCACCGCGCACCCTGGCGAGGCCGAACACCTGAGGCCGCTCACCGAGGCGCTGGAAGCCGGGCGGGACCTGACATCGCGGAGCGAGTTCGACGGCGGGCACGTGACCTGCGGGGCGGTCGTCATCGACGACAACCGCCGTCTGCTGCTGATCCGGCATCGGGCGCTGGGTCGGTGGCTGCTGCCCGGCGGGCACTTGGAGCCCGAGGACGAGGCGTTGCCGTACGCGGCGCTGCGCGAGTTGGAGGAGGAGACCGGGATCTCCTGGCACGGTGCCGTCGCCCCGCCTGGACAGGACGTGACCCCGGTCGATATCGACGTGCACACCATTCCCGCCAGCCAGGCCAAGGGCGAGCCCGAGCACTGGCACGCCGACGTTCGGTGGGCGTTCTGGGTCCAGGAACCCAAGGTGGTGATCCAGGCCGAAGAGGTGGACGGCTACGCCTGGCGCTCCCGCGACGAGGCTCCCACGCCGAAGCTGGCCGCCAAGCTCGCCGACCTGTAGCGGCAACGCCAAGCACCCGTGGCTCATCAGCGGTGTCGTGGGGGTTATTCGGATTTGGTGGCTTTTAGGACGGGGACGGTTGCGGCTTGGCGGGCGGGGAGGGCTGAGGTTGCGAGGGTCGCCAGGGCCGCGCCGGCCGTGACCAGGGGGAGCAGCCACCAGGGCGGGGACGGGCGCAGGAACGAGCTGCCCGTCGTGATGTGCAGCAGTGTCAGCGTTCCCAGGGCGATGGCGAGGCCGAGGATCGTGCCTAGGGCGACCACGGTGGCGGCCTCCCAGCGGACGATCGAGCGGATCTGTTTCATGGTCGCGCCCACGGCGGCCAGCAGTCCGAACTCGCGGGTGCGTTCGGTGACGCTCATCGACACCGTGGTCGCCATCCCGAACAGCGCCAGGAGCAATGCCATGCCGACGAAACTGTAGGTCGCGCGTAGCGCGCGGGTGAGCGAGGCCGATGCCGCCTTTACGTAGGCGTCACGGTCGAGGACGCGGGCGCCTGGCACGGCGCGGGCCAGGGACTCCGGGGAGCCGCCGCGCACCAGGACCGTCTGGGTCGTGGCGTTGGTGTCGAGCCGGTCCATCGTGGCGGGCGACACGAGCGCCTGCTCGGCGAACAGGTGGGACGGGTCGTGGTAGGTGCCCGCCACCGTGAGTGTGACGCGGCCTTGGGCGCCTCGCACGATGATCTGCTGGCCGCGCCTTAGCTTTTGCTCCTTGAGGACGGTCGAGGACAGGGCGATCTGTCCGGGGCGCAGTGCGGGCGGGCGGCCGCCCAGGCGCAGGACGTCGCGGAGGCCGGTCTGCTCGGCGGCGTTGACTAGGAGGTGGAACGGTTCGGGGGACACCAGCTTGACTTCGGTCTGGGTGAGGGCGGTTGCTCTCGTCACTCCTGGTGTGCCCGCCACCAGGGTCGCCACGTCGCGGGCCAGGGGAGCGGGGGCGCCCTCGGCGGTCTTGGCGGTCGCGGTGATGGCGTGGTCGGCCGCCATGACCTGCCGTCCTGTCTCTTGGAACCGTTCGTTCACCGACAGCGTGACCAGCGCCATCGAGGCGACCAGCGCGACGCCCAGCATCAGCGACGAGGCGGCCGAGGAGACGCGGCGCGGGCTGCGGGTGATGGTGGCGTGCGCCAGCCTGCCGGTCTCGCCCCGGCAGAGACGGCCGATCAGTCCGCCCAGCGGGCCGACGAAGAACGGGGTGAGGACGGCCAGCCCGGTCACGCCCAGCATCGACGCAAAAAGGACCATGAGGGTGACCCCGAACGTGCGGTCCTGGCCAGGGGGATCGCTCAAGCGGACCGCGACCGCCACCGCGTACCAGAAGCCCGCACCGGCGAAGATCGCGAACGCGGCCAGCAGCCGGGGCCAGCGGCGCTCCGGGGTCTCGGTAATGGCCTGTACCGGTGAGACGCCTGCGGCGCGGCGGGCCGCCCGCCAGGCGGCCAGCTGGGTGACCAGGATTCCAGCCGCGGCTGGAACGGCCAGCGCGACCCAGCCGAACTGGGCGTCGGCGGCCGAGACGTCGAAGCCGTCCCGCGCGAACAGCCGGGTGATCAACGCCGACACCGGATAGCCCGCCGCCACGCCCCCTACGGCGGCGATCGCGCCCATGACCAGGGCCTCCAGGCGGATCAGCCGGCTGATCTGCCGCGGCGTCGCACCGATCGCGCCGAGCAGCGCCAGCCGCCGGGTCCGCTGCCGCACCAGCGTTCCGAACGTGTTGGCCACCACGAACAGCCCCACGAAGATCGCCACGGAGGCGAGCATGCCGACGACCCCGGCGATCGAGGCGCCCTCGCTCGCTGCGGCCGAGGTCTGCGCGGCCCGTACCGACTCGGCGGTGCGCACCGTTGCGCCGTCCAGTTCCCGGGCCAGCTCGCCACGCAGCCGATCGGCCGGAACGCCCGGGGCGGCCTTCAGCCAGACGCTCCGCCAGGTGCCCGGCGGCAACATCGCGACGCGCCGTACGGTCTCGGGCGCGGCCAGCACCAGGTCGCCGGCGGCCACCGCGCCGCGGCCCTGGACGCTGACGATCCCGGCGATCCGTACCCGGCGCGTCTCGCGGGGGAGCGTCAACGTCATCGTGTCGCCGACGCGCAGCTTCCCGGCGCGCGACAGGTGCCCGACGACCGCCACCTCGCCGTCGGCGGTGGGGGCACGCCCCTCTTCCAGGTGGTAGGGGTTGAGCCGCGGGTCCGATACCCAGGGACGCAGCTGCGTACGGCCTTCGGCCGACGCGTTGATCGCCTTCCCGTCGGGGCGGGCGGCCGTCACCGCCACCGCGGCGTCCCCGGCCGCCGCCGCCACGTCCGACCGGGAGGCGAACCGGTCCAGGCGGACCCGGCCGTCCGGCGGCGCGTACGGGTCGTCCGGATCGATCGTTCCGCCGTGCACGAGCACGTCCGCGCGGAAGTACTCGCTGGCGTCGCTGCCCGACACCGCCTCCTGCGCGCGCAGCGCGAACTGCAGCGAGCCCGCGATGAGCGCGATCGAGCCAACGGCGGCCAGCAGCGTGGCGGTCAGCCGCAGCCAGCCTTCGGTGAACGAACGGCGCGCGATCAGCCACATGGCGTCAGCCCTCCAGCTTGCGCATGCGGGCGTGCACGGCGTCGATGGTGGGGCCCGCCAGCTCGTCGACGATCGCCCCGTCGGCCAGGAACAGCACCCGGTCGGCGTGCGCGGCGGCCACCGGATCGTGCGTCACCATGATCACCGTCTGCCGGTACGAGTCGACCGCGGACCGCAGGAAGCCCAGCACCTCCGCGCCGGAACGGGAGTCGAGGTTGCCGGTCGGCTCGTCGGCGAACAGCACCTCCGGCCGGGTCAGCAGCGCCCGCGCCACGGCGACCCGCTGCTGCTGCCCGCCCGACAGCTCCGCGGGCCGGTGATCCAGCCGCGCCCGCAGCCCGAGCGCGTCGACGATCGTGTCGAACCATCGCCGGTCCGCGCGACGGCCCGCCAGCCGCCCGGTGAGCCGGATGTTCTCCTCCGCGGTGAGCATCGGCAGCAGGTTGAACGACTGGAAGACGAACCCCATCCGATCGCGGCGCAGCTCGGTGAGCCGGGTGCGCGACAGGCCGGTGAGGTCGATCTCGCCGATGACGACGGTGCCGGAGGTCACGGTGTCCAGACCGGCCAGGCAGTGCAGGAAGGTCGACTTGCCTGATCCGGACGGCCCCATGATCGCGGTGAACTGGCCCCGGGTGAACGCCGCCGACACCCCGCGCAGCGCGGTCACCGCGCCGTCACCTGAGCCATAGGTCTTGACCACCTCGGCCGCGACCATGACCTGGTCGCGCACCTGAACCGTCCGCATGAGGGTCTCCCCGTCGATTGCCGTCCACCTGAGATAATCTCAAGTGAGACTATATCAGCCGATACTAGTCGGACCGCCACGACCGATTCCTTCCGAGCGCGCCGCGAGTCTTCAAGACGGTCGATCCGGCATCCACACGGAGGTCCTCATGCCAAGAGTCACCACCCGCCCGGCGGTGGTGTTCGTGATCGTGTCGCTGGGAGTGGTGCTGTCCAGCCTCGATCTGTTCGTCGCCAACGTCGCGCTGCCCGCCATGGCCGCCGACCTGCGTCCCCGCGACCTCGGCGAGCTGAGCTGGGTCCTGAGCGCCTACGCGATCGTGTTCGCCGCCCTGCTCGTGCCGGCCGGACGGCTGGCGGACCGCACCGGCCAGAGGACCGGCTTCCTGGCCGGGGTGACGATCTTCCTCGTGGCCTCGGGCGCCTGCGCGGCGGCGACGAACGTGCCGATGCTGATCGGGTTCCGCGCCGGGCAGGCGGTGGGCGCGGCGCTGCTCGTACCCACCTCGCTCGGCCTGGTGCTGGCGGCCTACCCGCCGGCCCGGCGCCCGGGAGCGGCGCGTGCCTGGGCGGTCGTCGGCACCATCGCGGTCGCCGTCGCGCCCGTTGTCGCCGGACCGCTCGTCGAGGTGTCGTGGCGCTGGGTGTTCATCATCAACCTGCCGATCGGGGTGGTGGCGCTGATCCTCGGCTGGTGGCTGCTGCCCGACACCGCGGCCGAACGCGGCCCCCTGCCCGACCTGCTGGGCGCGGCGCTGCTCACGGCGGGAATCGCCGCCCTCGCGCTCGGCCTCGTCAAGAGCGAGGCCTGGGGCTGGTCATCGGGCGGCGTCATCGGCACCCTGGCGGCGGCGGCCGTGCTGATCGCCGTGTTCTTCGGATGGTCGGCGCGCCATCCGAGTCCGATCCTGGAGCTTGACCTGCTGCGCAGCCGGGGGTTCGCCATCACGACGGCGGCCATGCTGGTCGCGTCCGTGGCGTTCGGGGGCATGCTGCTGTCGGCGGTGCTCTGGATGCAGGACGGCTGGCACTGGTCGGCGCTGCGCGCGGGCTTCGGCATCGCGCCCGGCCCGGCCATGGTCCCCGTCTTCTCCATACTGGCCGGCAGGCTGATCCCTCGCCTCGGCCCGGCCCGCGTCGTCGTCACCGGCGCGCTGCTCTTCGCGGCGGGCCTGGGCTGGTGGGCGGCGGGGATCACCGTGCAGCCCAACTACGCCACCGGCATGCTCGGCGGCATGATCCTCGTGGGCGCCGGATTCGGCCTCCTCGTGCCGACGCTCTTCGGCAGCGCCGTGGGCGCCCTTCCGCCGCAGCGCTTCGCGACCGGGTCGGGGATCATCAACATGGTCCGGCAGATCGGCATCACGATCGGGGTCGCCGTGCTCGTCGCCATCCTCGGGACGCCGCAGAACGCGAACGACCGGTTCGCGGCGTTCCGTACCGCCTGGGTGGTGCTGGCCGCCATCGCCGTGGTGGCCGCGGTGGCCGGAAGCGCGTTGCCGCGTCCCCGGCGCGCACCCGAAACCAAGCCCGCACCGCACCCCGCAACCCAGGCCACTCCCCAGGCCGCTCCGGATCGGAACGTGGTCAGACCCTCGGCTGGCGGGCCTCCGGCACCGGTAGGCTGAGGCCGTCGGCGGGTGGGGAAGCCCGGCCGGCAACCGCCAGGACTTCACCGTCCTGGTCGAACGCTCCGCTCTCCGCTTCGGAGAGCGGAGCGTTTGTTCATCGTCTGGGCGCCGATGGGCGTAGCGCCGACAGGTCCTGACCGCGAACGGCCCGCCCCCTTCACTTCGGCGAGGAAGGTGGGGCATCTCGCCATGTCCGGGGTCAGTGGCCGCGTACGTCATCCTGCCACCAGACCCGTAGCCAGTGTCGCGTCTCTGGTACCCGGTGCCCGTGGAAGTAGGTCCCGTGTCTGTCCATCCAGCGTTCTCGGAGCCACCCCAGCTTCCACCAGGTCGTCACCAGCAGGGTGCGGACCCTGCGCAGTGGCCCCGCTCCGCCCTCAGGCCCGTAGGTGTCCCCGGCTTCCAGGTACTTGCCCATGGCCTCCACCTAACACCTGATCCGTGATCCCCTGGTCGCCTTCTCCAACGTGAAATCCTTGCCACGATCGGTGCCCGTGATCCTGGCGAACAGCCGCCAGCGCCCCGCAGAGCATGCGGTGTCGGCTGTGTAGGTCCGCTCGTTCGGATACGGGACCTGTGTGCTTGCGCGCTGGGGGCCGACGTTGCGCCGGTCCCCGGATTCGTGCTTTTCCAGCCGGAGCGCCACCCGGATGGACCCCAGGGGGCGCGAGCACCGCGACTTGATGTAGGCGGTGATCCACCCCGTTGTTGAGTCCCTGTGCGGCGGGCTGACGGCGGTGATGACGCACGGCTTGCTGTCGCCTGCGCCGGGGGTGGACGTGCTTCCGCACTCCTCGGCCGCGCCGAGGAAGACCGCAGCGAGGACCGCCAGGACGGCGGCGCGGATGGTGTTCGAGGTGTACATGGTCCCTCCTCACGGTGGCCCGCGGCCCCGGGGTCGGGGAACTTCACCCGGGGCGGCGGGAGGCTTACCTCATGCCCGTCAGCGCGGCGCGTCGGGCCTGCATGGCGGTCGCCCACAGCATGAACACCAGCTGCCCGAGCTGCTCGGCGTCCATCCGGTTGAGGACCGCGCCGGCTTCGTCGTGGCTGCCGCGTGCCCGCGCTTTGATGTACGTGCGGGCGTGACGCAGCATGGCGCGATGGATCCGGCGGCCCTTGACCCGGGTGCCGGCCGGGATCCCCAGGGCCATCAGGCGCGCGTACCCATGCCGCTCCGAAGGTGCGAGCCGCGCCACGTCCGCCACACCTGCGATGACCACACCGGCCGCTGCCGCGTCCCGCTGGATCGTGTCCGCGAACACCTCGGCCATCACCGGCCCGGCCATCGCCCACCCCGGCGCGACCTTCACGCGTTCGAAGTAGCGGAGCGGGCCTTCGTATGCCCCGGACGCACCCGCCATGATCAACGCCTCGCACTCCGCGCGGACCTGCTCCCGGTCCCGGTGAACGTTCAGACGATCAACCACAAGGGTCCTTCCTCCCGGTTCGGGGAGTCTGGGAAAGCTGTTTGCAGATCAGGTCGGCGGCGGTCATCACGTCCTCCACTGGGCCGATGTCCGCCTCGACGTACGACCCACGCCGCCACACGAAGTGATCCCAATAGGCGCCGACTGACTTCACGCCCAGGCCCCAACGGCACCGCGCACACCCACATCTGCACCCCGCGGTTGTAGGTGTGCCAGCCACGGCCCTCCAGCTCGGCCGCCAGCGCCTCGATCGCCGCCCGACGCCCGACGCCCGACGCCGCGCGATCTCCTCACCCGGCAGCATCACGTCGCGTCCGGGCCGTGCGGCCCCGACGCCGCGACCTGGTGGATCCGTCGCTCGGCGTCCCTGCTGACCTCGTCGGCCGTGCCGAGCAGATACCCCTGACGGCCCAGATGCCGGGCGAAGATCGGCCGCACCCTCGACAGTGCCCGCTTCAGCGCGGCCGTCGCATCCATCCTCGGCTCGCAGCCAAGCTTGGTCTCGGCCTCGTCCTGGACGAACGACAGCACCAGGTCCACGATGCGCGGATGGAGCCGCTCTTTCCCGGCTTCCTCGAACGCGCCGAGCACGACCGGAAGCATCTTCAACGGCGACGCCCTCGGCGCCTCCGCCGCCGTGGCGAGCCGCCGGGCGGCCTCGGCCTCGCGGACACCGTCCGGGAAGTGGGGGCCGCTGCTACTCACCGGCGCTCACTCCGGCGAGCTGGGCGTACAGATCGTCCGGGTCGTCGGCCTCCAAGCATGAGGCGCCATGCTGAACGAGCTCGCCCCGCTCGGGGGCACGGGTCGCCCACCAACGACCAGCGCTGCTGGTGATGATCGACCAGTCAGGGAACTCTCGGCGCAGCTGGTCCTTGATCTCCGCTACGTTCGTCATCAGCCGGACTCACCTCCGGTCAGGCCTCCGGAACCCGGTGTTCACCCACCGGCCGGGGGCCGACTTGTCTGCGTCACCCGTCACACTTCCCGCCGGTCCAGCTACCGTGGGAGATGCTGCCTGCTGCCTCCAGGTGCAGGCAGCATCAGGCAGCAGGGTCAACCCGGGCGAAACGGGTGAGGCGATGACCTTCGGCGAGAAGCTTCGGCAGCTCATGGCCGAACGCGGGATGAGCCAGCGCTACCTGGCGCGTTCGGTGCCGTGCAACGACGGGTACCTTTCGCGGATCGCAAACGACCACCGTGCGCCGTCCGTCGAGGTGGCCGAGCGACTCGACGAACTGCTCTCAGCTGGCGGCGAACTTGCGGCACTGAGAAGAGCGATGCCCGCTCGCCCGGCTGCTGGCTTGGCCGAGGACGTCGTGGCCCTGGCCAACTGGCTCGAACAGTCCAACGTTGGGGACGGCGCCATCGGCTACCTGGAGACCGCCACACGGCGCCTCACGTTCGACTACCCACGTCGCCCCCCGCTAGAGGTCCTCGCTGACGCTCGCCAGCTCCAGGCCCGCGCGGCGCACCTCCTCCAAGGCGGGCGCCAGCGCATCGCACAGCAACGCACGCTGCTCACGATCTCGGCCGAGCTTTTCGCGCTGATCAACCTTCTCGCCGGGGACGTCGGCCGCTATTCGCTCGCCGATGCGTACGGGTATGCCGCGTGGACGTGCGCGAGTGAAGCCGACTCCGACTCCGCCAGAGCGCTGGTGCTGTGTGCCCAGTCCAAGACCGCAAGGTGGGAGGAGCGCTACCAGGCAGCCGCCGAGCTGGCTCGCCGCGGCTTCGAGCTCGCGCCTGCTGGGTCGCGCGGGCGGGTATTGCTTGCGGTTTCGGAGGCCACGGCCTTGCAGTCAAGCGGCGCGATCGAAGACGCCTACCAGGCCCTTAGCCGTGCGCAAAGAGCCCGCGACGACGCTGACCATGTGGACGACGTCGCAGACGCCTGGAGCTGTCCGCGTGCGCGGCAGGAGACCTACGCGCTCCAGGTCGGGCTAGGTGCCCGCGACCCGGTCGCGGTGCTGCGCTCGGTCCGAGCGGCCGATGACGCGTGGGCGGACGGTGACCCTCGCGTGTACGGCACGTGGGCTCAGGTGCGCATCGGCGCCGCGCTGGCCCACGTCATGATGGGCGAGCCCGAGGGCGCCGCCGAGGAACTGGCCCCCGTGTTCGATCTCGGTCAGGAGTTCCGCGTCGTCACCATCATCGGGCGAATGTCGGAGGTCGCTCAGCGGCTCGGCCACAGCCGCTACAAGGGAGACCAGAGCGCCGCCGATCTGCGGGACAAGATCCGCGCCTTCCGGGACGGATCGTTGGAGCACAAAGCGATCACCGGACCGGAGACTCCATGAGCCCGTACCCAGCCCGCATGTCCGACCACTGGTGGTGGCGGCCCGGCGTCCGGCCAGGCCGCCGCCTCCTTGTCTGGCACGTGCTGCTGCACGACCAGGGCGACGCCCGCGACGTCGTCCGCCAGTGTCAGGACAAGTTGGCCGGATTGGCCGGGTTGGACCTGATCCCCGAGGACTGGCTGCACATGACGACACAGATCGTCGGGTTCGCGGACGAGATCAGCCCCGCCGAGGTCGAGCGCATGCTCCGCGAGACGGCGGACCGCTTCGCCACCCTGAAGCCTGTCGAGGTCGAGCTGGGCAAGCTGTGGCTTCACAGCGAGGCCGTCATGCTCGGCATCAGGCCGCCGCAGGCGCTCGACCCGGTACGCGAGGCGATTCGTTACGCGGTCGCCGGATCCGTCCGCGTGCACCAGCTCGCCGACGAACCCGAGTGGACGCCTCACGTCTCGGTTGCCTACAGCCACGGCGACGGCCCGGCGAAGCCCGTTCTCGACGCGCTGGCCGTCCGGCCAGAGCCTCGCGCTCTCCGCGTGCACGAGGTCCACCTCGTCGAGCAGATGCGAGTCGGACGGCTGTACCGCTGGGACATGCGCGCCGCGCTCCCGCTGGGCGCGTAGCCGTCGCCCGCGCCCGTTTGGAGCGTCGGCGCAGGTGCCATACCTTGACCGCCAAGCAGCGCGGTTTGCCTCCACTGCGGGGAGCCTGCTCTGCCCCGTCCATTTGGGAAACGAGCAAAGGAGCTCGGAGTTGTCCTCTAAAGATCATTTGAACCTAGACGACGAAGGAAGAGAGCGGATCTACCTTGTTGACGGCCCGATGGCCGACCGGATCGTGAAGCTCACCACTCCCGGCGAGGATGTGGCCGCGTTCGACGCGAACGGCACTGGCACCTTCGTTCAGTACGCCTGGAACGGGGAGCGGAACGAGGACGGATTGCGCACGTTCATCGAGCTGAAGAACCCTTGATCACCGGTTGAAAATTGACGAATACCCCGCTCCCGGACGGCGGATTCTCGGGGTCCTCGCAACACCTGATGGCTTACGTGGTTGTCAGTAGATCACGCAGGCGCTCGGCTGGGGTTCTCCAGCCGAGCGTTTTGCGTGGTCGGCCGTTGAGTTGCTGGGCGACGTGTTCGAGGTCTTGGGGGCTGTGCACCGACAGGTCGGTGCCTTTGGGTGCCTCTGTGTTTGTCAAGGCGCCGTAGTGCATGTCGTAGTGTCGGCCGTGGCGGGTCTGGGAAGTGACTTGTCCGAAGAGTCGACCGTCGGGGTTGGGTCGGCTGCGGT
>NZ_BAAATD010000027.1:0-39077 GCF_039533225.1 Actinomadura fulvescens
CGGCCATCGCGTTTCCTTTCCTTCGAGATCTTGGTCGATTCGAAGGATCACGCGGTGGCCGTCCTACTTCACGACGCCACGCCCTCTGGCCTGGTCAAACTCGTACACCATCTCCGTGGACGCAACCATCGGACGGCGTCGTTCAGCAAAGGCGCGTGCCGGCTGGGGTGAGCGCCACCTGTTCGATCTTCTGCCAATGCGAGCTCAGATCGGTCGGACTCATGCCCAGACCATCCGGCCAGTGCACAATGCCAAGTCGGTCATTGAACGCTGAAACCTCGTAGATCTCCAAAGGCCCGTCCAAACCGGCGTAGGCGCCGACGCCCGCCCGGAACGACCCGCACCGTGTGACCGGTCTGGGAGAGCGTGAGCAGGTACTCGATCTGCTCGCGCCATACGTTCTGATGTCCGTTGGGAACCGCGGCGACGACCCGCTGGTCGACGGCGACGTCAAGGGTGCGCGGCTCACCGCCTGGCCGATGCCGCTGCCGCGCCGCCAGCAGCGGCCAGTTCCCTTCGGGGTGGTCTTCAGGCGTCAGCCGGTGCTCATACAGCAGCCGCGCGTAGCCTTCGGCACGGGTTAGGTCGGGCACGTCTGAATACCGAAGGTTCGCACCAGGTCAGCCTCCGCCTCGGAGGTGAGGATGTCCCGCAACATTCCCGACAGTCGGCCAAGATGAGACCGCAGCCACAGCGGACCGTCCGGACGGGCAGGCAGCCCCCGTCAGCGCCGACCTGATCCGATCCGGTACCTCGCCGTAGTGCGCCAGCAGTGCGGCGACCTCGCCCGGGCCGATGCCACCGAAACCGGTCTCGACCGCGGCCAGCCATTGAGCGTCACGGCCGAATCCGTCGACCGCCTCCTCATAGCCGAGTTCCAGGATCTCACGCACTCGGCGCAGACTCCAGCCGATGACCCGAGCGTTGATCTTGGGAAGCGGGCGGTCGTAGGCCAGTTGACGCACGCCGATGCTGCGGTCGGCCTTCAAGGCGGCCGCCTTCTCGCCAAAGATCACCGCAACATCCGTTCCGCCTCCCGTTGACCTGGTGTCAATGGCGTCTTGTGGCGTCTGTGCCAAACCGACACCGGACACCACCTCCACTGTAATTAGATGGATCGCGAGTGTGACGCAGTCGGCCCCGGGCGGTGGGCGAAACACCGGGCGAGGGCCTGACCGGACGGGAGGGGTCCGGCTGATGACGAAGATGACTCAGGTCGAGGCCACGCTCAGGCGTGAGCCTCCCGGCTGGTCGATCATCACGGCCGACCGCGACCGCTGGTGTCCGACCCGCTACCCCGTACAAGACCCGGCCATCCGGCGGCTGATCGACCATCACGCGACCGCGCTCGACGCCCGGCACGGCCGGAAGCTGCGGGTCAAGCTCGGCGAGGTGGAGCGGTGAAGTCCATCGATCGCCTGGACGCGCTCGGCCAGGAACTCGCGCTGCGCGGGGTGCTTCCCGTCCGCAGTTCGGCCAGATCCCCGCACCGCAACGGGTGTTCCTCCCGGCAACGCCGCGGTTCGGTGACAGCGTAAAGGTTGGCGTCGGCCCTGACGGGCAACCGTGGTTCATCTCCTCCACCGGGACGGCGCTGGCGCCGGTGTGGAATCTGCCGTGCGCGGTCGACCGCATCATCGGGCGGCTGACCGCCTACCTGCCCCTCGCCGAGCGCTTCGCGGTGGACGAGCCCATCCCCTAAGCACGCTATACCGGCTCGTGGATGCGTTCGTCGGCCGAGCGCTATGACGCACGCGCCGCTGGCGGAGATCCGCAGGCGCGGCCTGGCCGCCCAGGCGCTCGCCGCCGACCACAGTGACTATCGTCAGTGCCCCGTTGAGGATTCCTCGGCCCGATGCTGGTCATTGGGAACCTTCGTCGACCAGAGCAGTTAGCAGTCGGCGTCGACCGCCGCGGCGTGATGGCTGGCCTTACAGACATCGATCCCGATCCACACCACATTGGTCGCTGCCACTCGATCTGCCGCCTTGCTCGTCGGTCAACCCTTGGACGACCCGCCAGCATGTCCCTAAGCAGCGACTACCCGCATCAGCTCTCAATCAGCGGACAGGGCGTCAGGGCGTCCAGAACGACGGGGCGGCCAGTCAAGCCGGGCCACCGCAAGGGGCAACATCCGATCAGCCACACCCCGCCGCCCTGGGTATCCAGAGCCACTCACTCCAGACGCAAAGGATCTTAGGGACATCTGATGAGCCGTCCGTGATCCCAGCGACCCGCACGGTCCCCTGTCTTTGTTGAGAGCTCGAAGGCTCCGATTCTTCGAGGGGTGCTCCGTGCTGGCGGGCTTGAACCACGGACAAGATCAAACAGGAGAGCATCGGAGCACCCCGCTCCCGGCCGGTCTGGTACGGGACCTCGAGGGCCTGATGTAGTACAGGTCGTCGAGAGCGGGGTGCGATCAGGGGGCTCGAACCCGCCGGTCTTAGCGAAGAACTCGACGGCTCTGATCGTTTCGAGGCACGGCCCATGCCCATCTTTCGGAACCCATTAGATGTAGTACGCCTGCCGGCTGATCCCGAAGTACCGGCACGTCATCGCGACGTTGCCGGTGACCTCCTCCACATGCCGGATGACAGCCAGGCGCCGCTTGGCCTCACGATCGAGCGGAGGGTTCGGGCGGTCGAGCTGGAGCTGCGTGCTGGGGGTCGACATAGATGATCTCCGTAGTGGCCGGAGACCCAGGTGTCAACGATCACCATCAGTTCTAGACCACACGCGCTTGAAGCGCCGTACCGTCACCGCAAGCACGGTCCGGAGCCCACCGAGCGCCGCGTCGACCAGACGACGTACGTACCGGTCATGCACCCGACCCGAGGCCGTACCGCAGCGCGGACACACCCCCTCATCCGCTCGGCAGCGGGCCCGCAAGGTCACCATCCCAGCGGCGCGTTCCACGGCTTCGACCACGCCCCCGCCCAGTGCGGGAGCAACTCTTCAACACATCCCTGAATGCACTCCGAACACGATCAACTACCGGATCGTTCCATGTCCCAAGATCAGCGACAGAGCCCGTTTACCCGTACTCAGCTCTGCACATCAGGCAGTACGCCGACACCGGACCGACGTGGTCGGCATCTTCCCCGACCGGCCCGCGTCTGGTCGGCGCCGTGCTCGCCGAGCAGAACGATGAATGGACCGAGCAACGCCGCTACATGGGCACCGAAATCCTGGCCGCCTGCCAGGCAGTAGGCCAGGAAACGGACACCAATGATGCCGACGTGACAATCGATGCCATTGGTGCTTGAGTAGCCAAAAGATCACGAGGTGGCCTTCTCTTACACCACCCGCCTGGACGCGACCCCGGTGGCCTGGCAGCTCGTTGTCGCAGCTTGTACGGCGACGCCCTGTCGCACATCGCAGGCTGCTGGTTGACCGCACGCCCAAGATTTCTCTGTGACCTTTGCCACCAGGGCCTTGTTCATAAAAGAGCATGCCAAACCGATAGCGTTATGTGCTCCTATGGCCGATTTCGGCTATTTCCTCTGCCCTTTGAAAGGGTGCAGCCGACAGAAAGGTACGAATGGATCCTGTTCTTAGAGGGCGGGTGGGGCGTGCCGTCGCCATGGTGACGGCACTCTTCGCTATTCTCTCATCGCTAACAGTTCTCACTGTCGGGGCTCCCCGCGCCAACGCAGATCTCATTGGTCAGAGTCAGTACGTTCCCCTTGGACCGACACCTCTGCTGGATACCCGATCAGGTAACGGCGCGGCTGCGGCGGGTAAGGTGCCGGCCAAGGGTTCGGTCACCTTCCAGGTTTCCGGTCGTGCCGGGATACCGGCGTCGGGCGTGTCCGCTGTGGCGCTGAAGGTCGAAGCCGTGGCACCGACGGAGTTCGGCTGGCTCACGATGTATCCCTCAGGCTCTCCGACCATCAATGCCACGGTGACCTTTTCAGCGAATGAGAACACCACCGGAGCCGACTACACGCGTATCACCTCCACGGGCAAGGTAACCGTAGTCAACGAAAGCACAGCACCTGTGCACGTCCTCGTGGACGTCCGCGGCTACTTTCGTGATGCCACAACGGTGGAGGGCGGCAATGAGTACTACCCATTGCCAACTGCCTTCGTGCACGACACCCGGCCGGGATACGGATTGGGCACCGAAACCAAGGCTCCGATCCCTGCCAATGGATCGCGGACCTTCCAGGTGGCAGGGGTCGCAGGGATGCCCAGCACGGGTTCCACCGCCATCGCAATGAATGTTCTGGCAATGAACCACAAGACCAACGGGTGGCTCTCGGTACATCCGTCTGACCAGCCGGACCCGAGAGTGTCCACCGTCGCCTTTACCCCGGGCGAGTACAACAGCAACTTTGAAGTCGCGCGGCTGACGTCGACCGGCAAGCTAACGATCACCAACCACAACGACACCACGGTAGATATCTCGGTCACCCTACGTGGCTATTACAAGGTAAGCGGCGGACCGGGAGGAACCCGGTACAAGCCGGTCACCTCACAAACCATCCTGCAAACGTTGGACGGCACGGGTGTTCTGGAGCCTGAAGGCTCCACTGCACCCCTGGGCGCGGGCAAGTCGCTGACCTTTGACGCGGCCGGTACTGCCGGGGTGCTGGCCGACCGGGTAGAGGCTGCTGCCATCAACATCGGCGCCCGGCGTCCCACCAACAGCGGGTGGCTGTCGGTCTATCCGGCGGGTAGCCCCGACCCCAAGGCGTCCGTCGTCAACTATGGCAAGGACGGGGACACTACCAACGGCTTCGATCTCGCGCGGCCGGATGACGAAGGCTTCGTCACCATCACCAACCACGGCAGCGCGCCAGTGCACATCCAGGTATCGCTCCGTGGCTACCATCTCACCCCCGCGGCATCCGCCTTGCATGTTGATCTGCCGAAGGCAGAGCCACTCGATGAGATCACCCTTACTGCCACCGATCTTCCCGGCGATGCTGGCCCGGTTCAGGTGACTTCACCCGTTATCGAAGGTGGCAGCGTCACGCTCACCCGTCCGGCCGAGGGCGATGATCCCACCGGTACCGCAGCGGTTGTTCAAGGAACGATCCCCGGCACCTATGCCCTGACGGGCAAGGTGGGAGCCTCGTCCCAGACGATCAGCTTTCCGCTGGAAGTAGTGGGCCCCGGCACCACCATCCCAGACAAGAAGGGCATCTCTCTCACGGTCAACGACGTCCCCGAAGCTGGGGTCCTGATCCCCCGAGGCTTCGACGTCAATCGGGCGGAACCTGCGCGTCCCGATCAGAAACTCTTTGGGCCGGGCTGGCGCCCGGAGATTCTCGGCAGCATCGGCGCCGGCCGCCTCGATGACCGCCGCGGCGAAGGCTATGTCGAGATCACAGATCTCGACGGGAATGCCACTCGGTATACCAAGGGGGCCGACGGTGGCTATACCAGCGCCGAAGGCGGAAGCATGTCCGTGGACACCACAGGAAAGATCATGGAGCGTCCGGCGTCCGGCTTGGTGGTGACCTGGTCCGCCGTCGGTGACGCTTGGCTGATCACCGCTGTCGTGGGTTCCAACGGAGGAACCTCTGTCATCACCTACAACCAACAGGGGCAGGTGGAACGCGTCGTGACTCCGGTGGAGTCGGACGAAGGGGCCGCCCCAGCCTCGTGTGGCGCAACACCGGGGCCTGGCTGCATGTCGGCCGGCTTCTCGTATGCCTCCGACACCACAGCAACCGGTTCCACGATCGGTGACTACAAGACACAGCTGAGCACCATCAGCCTCAGCGCGGATGCCGGAACAGCCGCCTTCGTCGCCGCCAGTTACAAGTATGACGAGTCCGGGAGACTTCGCGAGGTCACCTCGACAGGCAGCGACGGAGCCAAACAACAGGAGAACTACACCTACGACACCGCTGGGAACATCACCAGTCTCAGCTCCGGCGAACGCGGGTACTGGACATTCAGCTATGGACCTGACGGGCAGCTGACCCGGCAGGTTAAGGAGCCTATGGCCAGCGTCGCTGCGGCGCGCTGTCAGTATGCATCCGACTGGATGTGGGGCCGCTCGGGCTGCTTCCCCAAGAAGCGCAACGGGAAGACGGAAATCCACTACGCCGGAAGTTGGAGGCGAGTGCGCTGGGCCCAGACCCGGACAGGATTCTGGGTCGTGGTCGTCAAACACGATCACTGCACCAAGTCATCGGACACTCCAGGCGGCTTCGACTTCAGACCTGCATGCGACAATCACGACTACGGGCGCGCGCTCATGTATCGCGGCTACCTGCCGAGGAAGAAGAAGGGCGCAATCGACAGTGTCTTCTATACGACCATGAGAGACAAGACCTGTCCGTACTACAAGGCCGCCGCCGCCAGGTGCAAGGGATGGGCGAAGGATTACTACAGGGGCGTCACCTGGTCCAGTTAGGCCGATTCGGGTAAGGTCCATCCATCCTCTCGTGAAATTCTCCGGCTGGTTCCCGAGGTGCAGTGCCAGGTCTCACCGCACCTCGGGTACGCCCACCCGTCCCGGGATTCCGAGAGGCCCCGGACTTCGCACCCCTAGAATAGAGCTGAAAATGAAAAATCGCTCACGGGTTCGTGTAACTATTTCCTATCTGGTAGCGCTGCCGATCATGGCACTTCTGAACTACCTTCTCTGGTTCGGCTGGGACCAGCACAGAGATGTCCACCCCGATGGCAGCGTCAGTGGCCCCTATGAGGTATGGCAGGGCATTGGCCTAGGGCTTGGCATCATAGCTATAACAGCACTCGCAGGATGGCGAAGGCACCCAATCCTCGCCGTGCTTCTCATCCCAACTACCACAACACTCGCACTTTCTGTTGACTGGGCCACCGACGATGACTCCGATGGGCTATGGGCAGTCGGTGCCTTCCTCTTCTTCGTCAGCAGCATCGCCGGCGTCGCCGTAGTCGTAGGGATTGCGACGGCCGCCAGTCGACTGCGCGAGCACTCTGGTCGGCTCACTCAATAGTGCGGCGGTTCGATCCCGGTCTCGCTGGTCACTGCTGGTAGCAGCCCGCGTGGCAGGACGGATTCGAATGGAATCGGTACAATATGGCGCCAGTACAGGGGATGGCGTCCAGGCAGCCCTGCTGCCATGAGATTTCAACTCAGTGGATGCAAATGCCGTCTGAATGGCAGGCGACTCAACCTGAGTTCAAGGTCGACCTGTGCTCTTCCTGAGTGACATCTTCTCGCCGTGCCTGTAGATTCTGCGTTTCGCTGAACCACGTGATTACCGACGGCCTCCCTGTCCGTCGCCGCGGCACCCGCCGGCTTCTAACGGCCGGCTCCTATCTCCCGCTGCTACGACCCCATCGGCGAGAGTGCTAATGACGAAGCGTCATCGAGGATTCACTTGTGTTCACCCGTCTGGCTTTCCCCCGCCCGTAACCCCGGATGGAACGGCAGTCCTCGGCTTTGGCCTCAAGCTTCGCGCCCTATGGTCACCCACGACGCACGCCGAGGCGGGGATGGTCCACGCGCACTGGGCCGGGCACTACATCACCGACATCAGTCGATCCTCCTGCGACGAGTTCCACTCATCCTTTTTTGTCGCCGATCAGCGCCGCGCGGACCGCTATCAGGCTGTGACAGCAAGATCAGGATGGAAACCTGCCCACTGCAGTCTGGCTGGTTGAATTTCTCATGTCCGCCGCGAGGACTGGGAGTGCTGGAAACTCTGGCGCTCTCTTAAATTCTCCTGTGATAGATGGTTCTGTATCGGCACTTCAGGTTTTGCTGCTCCGAAAGGCGGCGGTCAGTGTCTTGAGCTCGGTAACGTGAAGGGCTTTGGCAGTGAGGGCGTAAACACCGGCTCCGACCATGGTCGCCGCGCCGACGGAGACAAGTGTTCCGGTCCAGCCTGTTACGGCTGTTGTGTTGACGGCGCGGGTAGTGAGAGCGGTGGCCAAGCCCGCGACTGCCGCGGCGACAACCATCCGACTGTGTGCCCCAAGAAGTCGACGGCCGTCAACGCGGCCGAGGCGGCGGCGGAGCAGCTGGGCGGTGACGAGCAGCCCAATGGCGTAGGCCATAGCGGAGCAGGCGGCAAGCGCGATGATCAGGTTCGGACCGGATGTGATGCGTCCGGCGGCCAGGCAGGTGACGATCGTGATAGCGGAGACCGTGAAGCTGAGGAGTGAGGGAGTGCGGGTGTCACCCAGGGCGTAGAAGGCTCGCAGCATGATCTGGTGGGCGGCGAATGGCACGAGTGCGAGCCCGAAGGCGGCCAGCACCTTTCCGGTTAGGTGGGCTGCGGCTGATGAGGCGTTGCCATGGGCGAACAGGAGGGTAGTTAGATTCGGCCCGAGCACGATGAGCGCGGCGGAGACAGGGACCAGCACCACGCTGGTCAGCCGCAGGCTCTGAGATAGGTCTGCGGTGATCTGGGCGAGGTCACGGTTGGCGGCAGCCCGGCTCATCCGAGGCAGTACCCCTGTCATGACGGTGATTGCGATGACCGCGTAGGGCATCTGGAACAGCGTGTAGGCGTGGGAGTAAATACCGATCGCACCGGATCCGGACTGCGAGGCGATTCGGGTGATCACGACGAAGACAGCTTGGGCTGCGGCAACCGATACGATTGTCCATCCGGCCAGTGCCGCGATCCGGCGGATCCCAATGCCGCGCGGGTTAACCCGCAGCCGCAGCCGGAATCCGGCTCGGCGGCTGGTGAGGATGAGCACGAACATCTGAGCGGCAACTCCGGTGGTGGTGCCGATCGATAGAATCAGCGTCTGACTCTGGGTGAGCGACTCCAGCTTCCCGGTACCGCCTACCAGCATGAAGGCCGCTGCGGTTGCGATGACGACGACGTTGTTGGCCACTGGCGCCCACGGGGGCGACGCAAAGCGGCCGCGAGCGTTGAGTACCGCGGTCAACACCGCGCTCACGGCGTAGAACAGAATCTGGGGCATGAAGTACCGGGTGAACATGATCGCGAGCTGACGCTGTTCGAGGCTGAACCCGGGAGCGTAAAGGTCCACGATAAATGGCGCCGCGATTACCGTCACCATCACGACAGCACCTAGGCAATAGACCACCAGCGACAGTAGTCGCTGGGCGAATAGGTCCCCGTCGATGTCATCATCATCAGTCGCGCGGACCAGCAGCGGAACCAGCACGCTCGCCAATGCGCCGCCGAAGACAACCTCATAGATGGTGTTTGGGGTGACGTTCGCGGCAGTGTAGACGTCCAGCAACCCTGTCCCTAGCCCGAGTGCGGCGGCAAGCACCAACGTGCGGACGAACCCGGTGAGGCGGCTGATGGCAGTGGCCACCGCCATCGTGCGGCCGGCCTGCAATAGGCGAGGCTGCTGTTCTGGCATTTCAGTCCGCCTCCAGCCTGAAGGACGGTCTGGATCGGCAGATCCGGTTGTTGTGTAGCCGCTGTTGGAAGGGCGCCCGGCGGTGTGGAGCCTTGTGGCTTGTAGACCAGCGAGGATCACAGTAGGACGCCAGTGAAGACCACTCTCTACTTGTCACGCCATTCAACGGTCCAGCCTCCTCCATCGGTTTCATTGGCCCCTGTTAAACGTACCAATCCCATCTGGACCCGAACGGGGACCAGCAGCCGAGTAAACAGCCTGAAAACATACCTCGGGCGGTTCTTGGCGCGGTACTTCACCTAGATAGGAGCCATCGATACCGTCTGGGTCTGCTCGCGCAAATCCGAGAAGGGTGATTGGAAGGATTGATCCCGTCCAGGCCGGCCACTTGCCCTTTGAGGCCGCCCGGAACATCGTCGCTTCGACGCGAGCCCATCTTGGCCAACGCCCACACGAAGGCATGCAGGGTCCTCGCTGCGACGAGGACCCGCCTAGGGCCCCATCGGCGGCCGAGCCTCCGCTATCGGATCGCCGCCAAGCCGACGGACGAACGCTCCTAGTACGTTGTTCAAGGGGTAATAACCATGTTCGCGAGAGTCACTGCTATGGTCGGCATTGTCGCCCAAAAGAATGAGGTTCGCCTCCGGAACGTTTGCCTGCTTGGGGCCTTCCCAACAGTCCTTGATCGCTCCGGGCAGTGGCTCGCCAGCTACTGCCGCGACCCTCTTGATGATCAAACCTTTCGGCCGCGCCAGAGGCCCGGGCCGATGCGAAAGGTCACGTTCAAGCGGGTATTTCCTGCGCGCGAGCACAATCTGACCTGTACGGACGTTGGCGCCTGTCAACCGTCGCCCTCGGCCACACAGCCTCCCCGATCGAGCGCGCCGTCGCCAAAGGCGTCCCATATCTAGGCGACGGGGTACCGCTGCCCGGCGACACCGACGATGCCGACAGCGAGCCCGAAAGCGACGGCGCGGCCAGAGTCGACCTGGAGACCGGCGATAGCCCGGGCGCAGGCGCCTAGCGGCTGTACCTGGCTCTTACCTGCACGCTCCGGGCGCCAACGGCATCCGGGGCTCCGTCTGCTCGGCATTCAAAGGCGATGACAATGACCGGAATCGGTTGCGAGGTTCACGGGCTGCTCGAGGCGATGCTGCTTGCGCCTCCGGGGCTGGACATTGTTGACGTCCGCCACGTGAGGCGGTGTCGGCCTTGCGGCACTATGTGCCTGCTCGGGGACCTGGACGCAGCGGTTTGTGACGCCTGGGCCTCAGTAGTGGTGACCCGTTTGGGTGGGACACGGCCGACCGCGCCGAGTTGGTCGACGGGAGGAGTGCAGGTTTGTTCGGGTCTCCACTGTGTGCAGGTGGTGATTCCAGGAGCTAGTAGGTTGAGCCCGTCGAGCAGGTGAGCCACCTGTTGGTGGGACCGCGTGGTGATGGCTGGATGGGCGACCTTGTTCCAGTGCTCGATCGCCTGTTGCATCTGTTCCCCCGAAACCTGGTCGCTGAGGTGGGCCAGGGCCAGGAAGCTGCCGGCGGGTGCGGCGTCGAGCAGGCAGCGCACGAGTGCGGCCGCGTCGTCATGGTCGGTAACGAAGTTCAGAGTGCCGACCAGCAAGATCCCCACCGGCTCGCGGTCGTCCATCACTTTGATGGCTTGGAGCGCAACCGCCTGAGGGTCGGATAGATCAGCTTGGATATGGGTGGGCGCCCGTCCCTCTCTGCTGGTGAGGAGGGCGCGCGCGTAGGCCATGACCGCGGGGTCGTCGTCGATGTAGGCGACGTGGCTTTGGGAGTCGATGCGCTGGGCGATTTCGTGGCTGCTTTCGGAGAGCGGTAGGCCTACGCCGATGTCAAGGAACTGGCGGATCCCAGCTTCGGCCAAGTGTCGCACGGTCCGGGCTTTGAACTTTCGCTCGTGACGGACTGCGTCCACGATGCCGGGGGCCAGCGCGGCGCACTCCTTTGCGGCGAGCCGGTCGACACCGAAGGTGTCTTTACCGCCCAGCCACTGGTTCCAGATGCGAGCGGCGTGAGCGCGATTGGCCACCGGGCTGCCTGCGTGGTCAGTCTCGATCGAATTCACGCCTGGACCGGCCGCCTTCCGCCTGATGCTGGCCACGCCCTTGTCCTGCACGACCGCGCAGTTGCCGCGCTTCGGGACCATGGTTGGTGAGCGACCGTGTTCACGTTGTCCTGGGTTTCGATCAAGGTGTCCGCCTCCCAGCGAACCGGCTGTAGTGACGGGGCCCTTGTTCAGCCAGGCGCCGCCGACTCCCCCGGCCGGGGTGTCGACGTCGGTGTGAAGCCCGCTTGTGACGGTAGGGGGCACGTGTCACCGGGCTTGTCACCGCTGGACCTCTCACGTGACCGGCGGCGACGTCTGCGAGAAGGGTGCCTACCGGACTCGTCGATCGTCAGCTGCTCCTTAGCTGCGGTAGGCGATTTCAAAGGGCCCGGTGCGCGCCCGGTGGCGCGGCTGGTCAGCGTGCAGAATCGTGGGTCGCCCGACGGGAGGGCCTCAAAGGCCAGGTGGCAAGGGTGGTGACATGGGCCCGGCCCTGCTAATCGGCTGCGGGACGCCGCTCGGAGGGTGGCTCGGCGCGCTGGTCGGGCAACGGCTCAGCCCCGCCCTTCTGCGTGGCCTCATCGCCGCGACCGGGCTGGCGTCGGTGACCTACCTGCTGTCGTAGCCACGTCACCGGCCCATGCCGGTGGAACTCGGTGAGCTGAGTGGCGTCAGTCGAGAAGGTAGAGGTCGGTGAGGACGCGCCGGACGATCGAAGCCTGGTCGGCGGTGGTGAACCAGGAGCGCCCTTCGCTCAAGGCGTTGAATGCGGCTTCGGTGTCACCCGCCCAGGCGTACACCCGCAGTGCCAGGACGCCCGTGTCCCGCCAGTCCGCGTCCACCGCAGCCATTCCGGGAGCGAGAGCGTGCCCGTCAGCGAGCATCTTCCATAGTGCGTCCCATATCTCCTGGCTGTTGACTGTGATGCCGGCGGCCTGGGCCTCGATGGGGTTGGGAAGGTTCTCGGCGGCTCTGAGCGCGGCTGATTTGAAGTCTTCGGCGGTTCGCTGGGTGAGTGGCCCAGACGTCTGGGCGTGACTGGCGAGCTGATGCAGCCACGCCACGGCTGCGACGTTAACGGCAATGTCGACATCGTCGTCCCGGCTGGCGCCTGGACGTCCGAGTGCTCGGCGCAGGACTGCTGTGACCAGGTCCTGAAAGCAGGGAGCCAAAGGTGGCTCATCGCCGGCGAGCCCCGGGTAGAGCAGGTCGAGCAGGTTGGTCGCGCTGGGGGGTGCTGGCGCACCGTCGTGGTGTTCGATGCACATCTCGCCGTCGGCTCCGAGCGCGGCGTACAGTTCGCGGCCATCTCGGCCTATCACCGCCGCGGTGGTGACGGGTTCGGGATCGGCGAGCGGTCCGCTCCACATCGTCCGGGGCCCCACGCTCATAAGCGCGAAGACCGCGGGGCCGAGTTCGGCCCCGACCAGTGCGTCGTGCACGCCGATCGCATCGGCGATGACGGCTGGGCGATCGCTGCCGACATGTCGGCGGGCTGGCGGCTGGGTCAGGAGGGCTGGGGGGATCGCTTCGGGCCGGTAGGGCAGCACCCATCCCGTCGTCTCCTCGTCCAGAGGGTCCACGGAGGAGGGTGCAAGCACGGCGGAGCCGGCCAGGACGGCCGAGATGTGGGGGCGAACTGCGGCTCGGGTCTGCGCGTCAAGGTCGGCCGGGGTGATCAGCAAAGACAGCAGTACCTGCTCGCCGTCTTCCCCGCCGGTGCCCCGATGACTTTCGAGATGGCCGGTGACCAGCGTTTCCAATGCTTGCGCCAGCGCGGGCGCCGTGTCGTCGCCACTGCTGCACGGTGGGGGGAACGACGGATCACTGGTGGAATCCATGATTGCTCACCGATCAGGCCGATACGCGCTGTGCTGCCGGGGCAACGCTATCGGAGACGCCGACTGCTCGATCAGCTCAGGTTCGTTCACTGCTCCTTGGCGGCGATGCCGCCGATGATGCGCAGCTGGCGTTTGATGAAGGGCTGGTCGGGCCGCCAGTTGGCGACGTCTGTAAGCCCGGGTTCCAGCAAGGGAAGCCCGCAAAACAGCCGTTCGATCTGGGCCGGTGACCGCAGGTTCTGCGCGAGCGGCGCGTTGGGGAGCCGGGAATCGATGTACTTCACCAGCCGGGGATCCAGCCCGGCGTCGGTGATGTGAGTGATGGCCAGGTAGCTGCCGGCTGGCAGCGCGTCCAGGTAGCGCTGCATCGTCTTGACCAGTGGCCCGGTGCCGAGATCGTCATCGGCGTCGCCGACGTACTGCAACGTGTTCATGAACATCAGGGCCACCGGTTGGCTGAGGTCGAAGTGCGCGCTGGCCTCGTGCAGGATCTTGTCGACGTCCTGCAGGTCGGCTTGGCGGAAGATGACCTGGTCGCCGTCGGCCATGACGGCGGTGGTGTGCAGGCCGACGAGAGGGTCTTTGTCGACGTACAGGACCTTGGTCTCTGAGGTGATCTGGCGGGCGACTTCGTGCACGTGACGGTGGAAGGGGTCGGGCAGGCCCGATCCGATGTCCAGGAACTGACTGACGCCTCGCTTGGCCAGGAACCGCACCATCCGCATCACGCAATCGCGGTTCTCTCCGGGCAGCAGAACGCTGTCGGTGCCGGTCTCCTTGACGATCTGGTCGATGAAGTCTCGGTCGGCGGCGTAGTTGTCCTTGCCGCCCATCATGTAGTCGGTGACACCGCGGATGGTGGCCTCGGCCCCCGTCTCCAGTGGCGCCGCCGGCGGTGATGGCTGCGCCCCCTTCCATTGCAGCTCGGGGTCGTCGACAACGATGCGGTCACGCAGGCGCTGCAGAGCCGGTCCGGGTGGCGCGTCCAGCAGCTCGTCCAGGCTGGCGGCCGCCTCGTTGAACGCCAGCAGGGCTTCGCCCTTGCGGCCATCGCGGTACAGACAGTGCATGAGCAGGCCGTGCAGATGTTCATTGGCCGGGTCGTATCGGAGGTGGACCCGGATCTGCTGGGCCAGTACGGGACTGTGCCGCCCGAGTGTCAGCAGGGTCTCGATGTGCTGTTCGGTGATCAGGCGGCGGCGTGCCAGCAGCGGTTCACACAAGCCCTGCATGGCCAAGGTCTCGGGAAGGTCGGGCAGCGGCGGGTCCTCAGGATCACCACGCCAGAGCGCCAGCGCCTCCTGATACAGATCAGCCGCCCGGCTGTAGTCTCGTTCTCCGCGCGCCCTGTCCCCCAGGGTGGACAGGCTGGCGAACCGCTCAGTATCGACACTGTCCCCCGGCCTACGGACGAGCCGATAGCGCTGATCGCGGTGCGGCTCATGCTCGTTGACGAGCCGGTCAGGGGGCAGAACCTTGCGAACCTTGTACACCAAGGTGGTCAACGCCGAGGTGTAGTCACGGCCATCGGGTTCCCACAGCAGACCCTTGAGCTGCCGCGAGGGCACAGACCAGTCTTCCCATGCCAGGATGCAGATCAGGTTCCGAAGACGTTTGGCCTGGGGCTCGATTCGCGCCCCATGGTCATCGATGACCATCAGGTTGCCAAGCATCAAGATGTCCACCCTGCTCAACTACTTTCCATCGGGGATCGGCGGCACCGAAACGCAACGACCCCATACTCCACTGTCATGATTTCCGACGGCGGGTATTTACTGCTGGTTTCTGCGATTGATCCCAGATCGGCCGTTCTCCCGGGTGACAGGCCGGGTGACATCGCCTCCCTAGCCTCTGCTGAGCGGGGCCGCTGCGGCGGCACGCCGCTTGGCCGTGCCGCACGGCCGGCATGGCGGCCCCTTCGTTGGAGCGAACCTGACTACGCGGGGGAACCTGTAATGACCGCTGGCCCGTACCCGTATCCGTTCTCCGGCGGCTACGAGAAGTGCCCGAGCCTGGACCTGGATCCGATGTACGCCCAGCTACGCGAGACCGAGCCGGTGGCGCAGGTGCGCACACCCGAGGGCGAGGTCGTCACGCTGGTGACCCGGCATGCCGAGGTCCGCAAGGTCCTGGGACAGCCGAAGCTGTTCTCCCGCGAGCACGCGGCCGTCGCCGACGCGCTGCGACCGGAGGCGTTCCTGGTCGACATCGAGGGCGATCGTCATCGGGCCCAGCGGGACCTGGTGAAGGATTACTTCACCGCCGCCGAGGCCGAGAAGCTGCGTCCGCGCGCCCAGCAGATCACCGATGGCCTCCTCGATGCGATGCAAGCGTCGAGCCAACCAGCCGACCTGATCGAGTTGCTGGCATTGCCGCTTCCGATCACCATCATCTGCGAAGTCCTGGGGATACCGGCTGCGGACCGGACCCAGTTCGGCGCCTGGGCCGAGGCCTTGGTCGGGCTGCGGCCGGGAGCGGGCGAGGCGGAGATGGTCGCGACCGCCGAAGCCGGCACCGCGCTGGCCGATTACATGGCCAAGGCCCTGGCAGAACGCGCGGCACGCCCCGGGAGCGATCTGCTGACCGTGCTCGCCCAGGCCGATGCTCCCCAGGTAGACGCCAAGGACCGCATCCTGCTGGCCATCGCGGTCCTGGTGGCGGGGTTCGAGACCACCGCGAGCATGCTCGGCAATATGGTCCTCCTGCTGATCGGTCGTCACCGACCAGCGTGGCGCCAGCTCCAGCAGCAGCCCGCGTGGATACCCACCGCAGTGGACGAACTGCTGCGACTGATTCCCGTCGATGCGCGGGACGGGATGCCGCGCGGCACCACCCGCGACACCCGGCTCGGCGACGTGCTGATCCCTCAAGACACCGCCGTGCTGGTCGCCCGGGCCGCGGCCAACCGCGACCCGCGCTGCTTCGACAACCCCGACGAACTCGACCTGCGACGTGCCCCCAATCCACATCTGACCTTCGGCCATGGCCCGCACCTGTGCCTGGGCGCCCACCTGGCGCGCATGGAACTACAGGTAGCGCTCAGAACGCTGATCGCCCGCTTCCCCGACCTGAGGCTGGCCATCCCCGAACCGGACCTGCAATGGAAGCACTCGACCATGCGGGGCCTCAAAGCGCTGCCGGTCCGCTGGACCCGGCCCTAGCTTAGGCCTAGGGCCTGTTTCAAAAAGCGATCACAGCCACTCGTTGATGGCGGCGATGTGGATGGTGGCCTGGCAGTACGCGGACGGCGAGTTTGTCGAAGCGGGCCGCTACCGCGCGGTGGCGTTTGAGGCGGTTGATGCCGCACTCAACGGCATGGCGGCCGCGGTAGTCGGCCGGGTCGAACCAGGGCGGTCGGCCACCGCGGCTGCCCCGCCGTAGCCGATGCCCGGCCTGGTCATCGGGCACCGGGATGGTGGCTGCGATGCCGCGCCGTCGCAGGTGATGGCGGATCGCTCGCGATGAGTAGGCCTTGTCGGCGCGCACCAGATCGGGCCGGGTGCGGGGATGGCCGCCTGCGAGACGGGGCACCCGGATGCCGGCCATCACCACCTCCAACTGCGGCGCGTCCCCACACTGCCCGCGGTGACGACCAGCGACAACCATTCCCCCAACACTATGAGTAAGTGTCGAATCACTGCGTGCGTAAATCTACATCGAGGTAAGGATTTCTCCTGTTAGGCCACACAAAAACCGTGGACATCAATGAGGAAAATCCTCGCCGTTCCCAACCCTCCTAGGATTTACCACAGTCGGACATGACCACCTCTGGCCTTGTCAAGCACTTGCCCAGGTAGCGTCAAAGATGCGTTCATTGACACGCGATATCAAAAGTCAAGAAGGGAGGTGCCTGATTGATGGCGGGCTAACGGGCAAGATGATTCAGCGAAGGGAACAAGCTTCATGAAGTCCATTCTCTATTGTCTAATTGCAGCCGTTACAGCCGCCGTGCTCAATCTAGCGGCTCTTCCTGCAGTGGCGGACAGTGTAACCCCAGAGTCACTTATCGGGCCCGTAATATCGACGACAAAGCCCCCACCGCCAGAACCACAGCCATATGACGGCTCCAGAAAATTCTCAACCGATCTCGGCAAATGCGACGATGCAACTCTCGACGCAGTGGCCCGAACCGATAAGTCGGCCCTAGCTGGCGAGAAGGGCGTCACCTGTGTGGAGAGGACAGGGCCAGGAAGAAGACTGCAGGCGACACGAGCCGCTTTCCCGCTTCCGGAATGGTGCTACGACATGCAGGCTCGCGGATACTGGCAGGGGGTGCGCGATTATACCTGCGGGATCTTTGACCTGCGGGTGAGCTTTTGGCGAACGGTGAACAATGTTTGGACCCAGGTGGGATGGATCGACTTCGCTGCGGTTGATGGGATCGCCGTCAGTACCATAAATCCCAACTTCGCCATGCAGCAGCAGATCGACTCCTACGCGTATTGGGGTGAGGTAGCAGGGGCAATGGTACAGGGCGCATTCAATTGCACCGGAGTTTGCAGATTGCAGACCAGCAACTATCCAAGCCAGCCCATGACCTTGGAGAACGTACCTCTAGGAACAGCAAACATCGCGAGTACAGCCACTGCCGTCGGAGCAGTCGGAAATGCCAATCCCAGCATTACTATTCGCTTCTCGAAGCCCGGTTACACCCCAAGCCTTCCCTATACATATGGTGCTCCGGAAGTACGCTGCGATAATGACCTACCCGGAGCTTCCTACAGACCAGGCTGCGCAAATTCTTGGTACGAATCTTCCATGAAGTACGGCATGAGCGGCCCTTACCCTCAACTGGCTAAGCACCTCAAGGACGCCCAAGACTCCGGCCTGCCCGGCTTTCGCGGTAGCGGCACATTCTTGAACCGGATCACCGGCACGGACGTCCAAAGAAATCGGGATCGAGCCTGCCCTACTGGTGAATTTCCCTACCCCCGCCCCGACGGGAAAAGCTGCGACGAATACCCCATGGCCTCGACCAAGCAGGGTGCGATGACAGCCAATCCGGATATCCCTCCCCGCGATCTACGGCGGACCTTTACATGGTGTGACATGCCAGACACTGTCCCTGTAAATCAAACCGGCCGTAGGGGATATAGTATTTGCATGATTGATGAAACCCAGAACAGCAATGGCGGGGTGGCGCTGGAGGATTTCTATATTACCTACCGGATACTTCCCGAAAGGCCGGGTATCAGGTCAGGGGATGCCTTCACTATGTGGCTCTACTAGGCGCTCGCGAAACAGACGATGTATCGTCGCCTCATGAGTGACTCATTTCAGGGGACGATCTTCGCGAGTCATCACGTGTTCTACCTACGCGAAACACACCTGGCTGGCCTTTCAGGGATTCAGCCAGACCGATCGAATGGTCTGATCGGTGCGCACTCCGGAGTCTGTTTTGTATTCACCGGAATACACACCGGCGAAGTGTCTGTCGCGGTGGCCGTCCTTGAGCACGCCTCACCGGCAAGTATCGACGACTGGGAGGAGGTGGTAGAGGTTTCCATGCTCGCCCCACATGGCAGGGTCCGTGTAACGAGCCTCTTTACAGAGACTGAGGCAGAGCGCCTCTACCCCTTCCTCACCCAACACGGCCCCGGTCATTATCGGGTTCGCGTTCACGCACGCGGCCGGGACGCCGTGGACTCTTTCGTCACCGACAGCACAGCATGGGAGCGTGGGGAACCGCCCGAAGACGCTCCTCCCCCAGAGGAATATTTGATCATGATCTGGCCAGGTTCGCAGGCACCGACAGAGATCCACAAACAGACCGATGCATACGGTGCCAGGCAGCGTCAACATGCGGCACGCCAAGGCTCCCCGGACACGGCCTAAGGCGCTAGCCAGCGCCGAGGGTCGTGTCCTTGGTGACCTCGCCGACCTGGACGGGCGCTCGTGGACGAAGTCAGTAGCGGCCGAGGTAGAGAAGCTCATTCCCGTTGCCTGTGCGGCTACTGCCCGCTGAAGGGCGATGAGCCGCCCAGCCGCGCTGAGCAGTTGCGCACCCTCGCTGCGATGCGTCTGGCCCGGGTGGTGCCGGTACAGCCACGTGATGGTTTCGTCGTAGTAGCCGTCACAGATCGGCGAGAGCGCGGCGAACGTGGCAAGTTCGTCGTCGTACGGGATACCCGTCCACCCTCCGAGGGCGCGGAGCGTGGCTGTGCGGAACATAAGCGCAGCGCCGTGGATGGGGCCAGTTACCACCGTCCGCCTCGGCGAACTCGTTGACCTCTCCAGCTCTCTTGATACCGAACGGGATCGGCAGGCTGACCGGCTCCTGGCCGCCGTCAAGGCCCAAGGCAGCGAGGGCAACGCATGGTGGCCTTCTTCGCCGTCATGTACTACGCCGCGCTGCGCCCCGAGGAAACCGTAGACCTCCGGCGCGAGCACCTGGTCAGCCTGCCCGAGATCGGATGGGGCGAGATGCGGCTCACACATTCCGAGCCACGGAGTGGCTCAAGGTGGACCAACAGCGGGAGCCCACGGGACCGGCAGCTCCTCAAGCATCGTGCCCCTGGCGAGACGCGGCCGGTTCCCCTGCATCCGGATCTCGTTCGCTTGCTCCGGCACCACATCGCCGAGCTCCAGATCCCGGGAGGCCGACTGTTCGTAGGACCTCGCGGCGGGATCATGACCGACCGCACGTACCTCGGTGTATGGCACAAGGCCAGAGCGAAGGCGCTCACCCCGGCCGAGGCCGCCTCGCCGCTCGCTGAGACGCCGTACGCCCTCCGGCATGCAGCCGTGTTCACCTGGCTCGGCGCCGGCGTCCCGCCCGCCCAGGTCGCCGAATGGGCCGGATACAGCGTGGCCGTCCTCCTCCGCGTCTACGCCAAGTGCGTGGCCGACCAGGAGGATGAGGCCAAGCGCCGGATCACTGAGGCAAACACGAGCCCAGCAGAAGAGCGAGAAGTCGGCCGGAGGCGCCGAGGGTGCCGCCTAGGCCGCACGCACGTCTCCGACAGTGCTCACCGCAAGTCCAGGTGAGGGCGGCCCTTGCTCACTCGACCGCTTGGTCAACCTCACACGGTGGAATCTTGTCGGGATTCAACGGTTATGTGATACTTCTTGTCAAGATCATCGCGCTTGTTTGCTGCTGGAACTCGTACGGAGATCATCTGGTGACGCCGCTGCCCCCGACTCGTGACTGACCGCTGGCCGCCTCGGGCGGCCCGACCTTCCCGTACGTCGGGCCCCGGCGGCCCTCGGCCAGAACGGCGAGCACCATGACCGTTACGGCAGGAACACGCACGCTCCAAGGCGACCTGCGGACCATCTCACTGCCCCGCGTGATCTCCCAGGTACGCCGTCACGGCCCACTGGGATTCCTGAACTGGGTGGGACAACAGTCCCAAGGGGCGATCACACGGCTGAGCCTGGGCCCGTTTCGCCCCTACGTGGTCACGCGCCCCGAGCATCTGCAGCACATCCTGCGCGACCACGCCGGCAACTACCCGCGCGGCGCCGCGATGTGGAGTGCGCTGGGCCGGTTGACCGGCGACGGCATCGGCGCCGAAGGGCCTCAATGGCAGGCCAGCCGCACCATCTTGAAACCCGCCTTCTCCGCCCGGCATCTCACCCAGATGAGCGACCAGCTCATCACCGCCGTCGAAGCCGGCGTCGATGCCTTGAGCGGACGCACCTCTCAGGCACCCGTCGAGGCCGGTCTGGAGATGACCAGGCTTGCCCAAGCGGTCATCAATCCGCTCTTCTTCGGCTCGCTGGTGACCGAGGAGGACAGCGACCGTCTCGGCGAGGCGGTCGCGACCGCGATGGGCAGTCTGCTGTGGCGGATGGCGCTGCCGTTCGTCCCGCACCGGGTGCCGCTGCCAGGCGACGGCGCCTTCAAAGACGCCACCCGCACGGTGAACCAGATCCTGCACCCGGTCGTCGCCGCCGCGCGTGGCCGCAGCGGCGATCAGGACGACCTCATCGCCCGCTTGCTGGCAGGCGTCGGCGCTGACGGCGCAACGTTGACCGACCAGCAGGTCAGTGACGACATCGTCGCCATGTGGGTCGCCGGGTCGGAGTCTTCTGCGATCGCGCTCACTTGGATCTGGGTCGCGCTGGCCGAACACCCCCACATCGCCGACCGGGTGCAGGACGAGGTCGACCAGGTGGTCGGCGCGGGCCCGCTGCGCTACGAGCACGTCCGCCAGCTGGAGACGACGCGGATGGTGGTGGAGGAAGTTCTGCGCATCCATTCGGTCGGCTGGGCAGTGCCGCGGATGGCCCACCAGGACGACGTCATCGACGGCGTGCCGATCCCGGCCGGTGCCACCTTGATGATCAGCCCCTACCTCACCCACCGTTTGGAGCAGGTGTGGGACCGGCCCCTGGAGTTCGACCCCGACCGGTTCCGGCGTGAGCAGGTCCGGGCGCGTCACCCGCTCGCCTACCTGCCGTTCGGCGATGGCGCCCATCAATGCCTAGGCCAGCACGTCTACATGGTGGAGGCCGTTCTTATCGTCGCGGCCATGCTGCGACGGTTCCGCATCCGTGTGGTCAGCGAGCTGCCCGCGCAGGCCAAGCTGTCGCTCACCTTGCAGCCACAGCAGCCGGTGATGCTCACGCTGCAGCCCCGCGAGTAACCACCGGACGACCACGGACCGCTCACCGCTCGTGCCGATGGAGGGAACGCCTTGATGGTGCCCGGCTATCAAGACGGCATGGTCGCTCGCCAGATCATGGAGTGCGCAGCCGACCTGCAACGTGCGATCGAGGCACGCCGTGACCTGTTCCCCGCGCAGCCGTTCGACGCCGATTTCCCGTTCAAGCTCGCGGCAGCCATCGCGGGCGGCGCGCCGGGCCACACCGCCCAGCAGCTGCGGATGCACGCCCGCACATCGCTGTGGATCTTCGCCGTGGACTGGCAGATCGACTACGTCACCGACAGCAGCGACCAAGTCCGCGACATCGCTGATCGCTGCTCACGCATCGCCGCGGGTCACGAGCCTGACACAGGCGACAGCCTCACCGCCTTCCTAGGCGAACTGCGCGCCGAGCTCGCCACCGCACCGGCCTTCTCGGCATTCGAACCCATCTGGCGTGAGGAACTGGACCGGATGCTTGCGGCGATGATGCGCGAATGGGAATGGAACGCTCTGCGCAACACCATCGCCTCCGATCCCACCAGCCCAGGACTGCCGACGTTGGAGCAATATCTGGCCAACGCCGACAATTTCGGGTCCACCTGGAGCAACGTCGCTCACTGGATCGCCATCGGTGACCCGATGGTGCTGGCTGAGATCGACGAGCTCCGCCGACTCAGCGGTTATGTCCAGCAGGCGCTGCGGCTGCTCAACGATCTGGCCACCATCGAGCGAGATCGCGGCGAATGGAACGACCTCAACGCGCTGATGCTGGCCGACCAGACCGTCGTCGAGCAACAGATCGCCGATCTGGCGGCGCAGTTCCGGCTCCAGGCCCAGCCGCTGCAGGCCCGCTGCCCGCAGGGGGCGGCTTTCCTCCGCCAGCAACTGGAGTTCAGCACCAGCTACTACGGCGTCCAGCGCGCCGACTACTGGGGAGATCTTTAACACACCGCCTGGCCGACGTTGGCGGGGTGCGGCGACCCAGCAGCCGGGGCCGGTCACGGTCTGCTCGCAGGACCGGGCGGAATTGATCGAGCCAGCGAGGTCTGCGCACACGCCTCAAGCGTTGTCCTGCAGTAGCGGGATTCGTTGTAAAGGTGCGGGTTTGGTGATCCGGCGGATTCGCTCGTTGCTACTGTGCTCCAGGTGTAATCAGGTGCCTGGAGTTGCGCTGTAGCGGCCTGCCTGTCGGCTCAGAGTGGGTTGCCAGCCGAGCTGGGAGAACCTATCCCCCTTCACTAGTGAGCAAGGACCGATATGCGCCTGCGCCGATCGTCTGGCCCCCGCAAGATCCGTCTGCGTGAGAAGGTCACCGTCGTTCTGGTGTCGCTGGTAGCGCTGTGGATCTTCGCGGCCTGGCAGGCGCTGGAGGACGGCCTCACCCTCCTGCAGACCGGCACCCGCGACACCACCGCCGGCCGCCCCACCTACAACCTGGTGAAGGAGTTGCAGGCCGAACGGCGGGCTTCGCTCATCTATCTGACCTCCTCCACCCATGCCAAGTCCGGACTTGCCGCACAACGTGCACGCACCGACAAGATGATTACCGCGTGGCGCCGCACGGCACCCGACGCCCCGGGCAACAAGATCAAGCGCTACGTCAGCGCCACCGGCAAGCGACTGGACACCTTGACCAGCGCCAGAGCGGCCGTCGACAACCGAACGGTCGACCTGGTGCGCGCAGTCCGGCCGTTCAACGACATCATCGACTCGGCGTTTCTGATCAACTATGCGGCCAGTGAACTCGACGACTTCGAACTGGCCGCCGACGTCCGCGCGCTCATCGGGCTAACCCGGGCCCGGGAGATGCTGGCACGCGAGGACGCGCTGCTGGCCGGCGTGCTGGCCAAAGACCGCCTGGGAGCCGGTGACCTGACCCAGGTCGTGCAAGCGGTCGCCCTGCGCAGAAGCGCCGAACGCGACGCCCACGCGCAGCTATCGTCGGCCGACACCGCCCGGTATACGGCCATCACCCAGGCATCGGACTACGCCGCGTTGCAGCGGCTGGAGGATCAGCTGATCAGCCAGCCCCGCTCCCAAGCCCGCCTGGGCGTCACCGCAGCGCAGTGGCACACGGCGACCAGCGCCGTCCTGTCCCGGCTCGACGAGGCGATCGACGCCGGCGGTGACGACCTGGTGGAGCGGGCCCGGCCCGGCGCCATCGGCGTGTTGATCTCCTTCGCCTTCGCCGTCGTCCTGGGCCTGGTGGCGGTAATCGCCTCCATCGTGCTGGCCGTCACCACCGCCCGCTCCCTGCTGACCCAGCTCAAGCAGCTGGCGCGGGCCGCACACGAGCTCGCCGACCATCGCCTGCCCAGCGTCGTGGACCGGCTCAGCCGCGGCGAGAAGGTCGACGTGGCCGCCGAAGCGCCGCCGCTGAAGTTCAGCGGCGACGAAGTGGGCGATGTCGGCCGGGCGATCAACGCCGTACAGCAGACCGCGATCGGCGCCGCCGTGGCCCTGGACAAGACCCGTGAAGGCGCGGCCGAGATCCTGCAGAACATCGCCCGCCGCACCCAAAGCAGCGTTCTGAAGCAGCTGGCGCTGCTGGACGCCCTGGAACGTCGCAAAGACATCGACGTCACCCGGCTCAAAGAGCTGTTCGAGCTCGACCACCTGGCCACCCGGCAACGCGGCTTCACCCTGGACCTGCTGATCCTGTCAGGTGTCAAGCTCACCGGCGCCCGCCCTCACCCGCTGCTCGACGTGATCCGAGACGCTCAAGGACACGCCAAGGACTACCAGCGCGTCCAGGTCCATCCCGTACCAGAGCGGTGGCTGACCGGCAGCGCCAGCACCGAAATCACCCGCCTGCTGGCGGCGCTGATCGAAAACGCCACCAGCTTCTCCCCCGGTCCCGTGGACGTCGAGACCGAGGAGACGGCCACCGGCCTGGCCGTCTCGGTCATTGACCGGGGCCTTGGACTGAAGGCCGAGCAACTGGACGCCGCCAACGCGATGATCGCCAACCCTCCCTCCTTCGACCAGGCTCCACGCGAACGTATCGGCCTGCTGCTCATCGGACGGGTCGCACAACGCCACGGGCTCACCGTCACCCTCAACAAGTCCCCCTACGGCGGGATTCGCGCTGTCGTTCTGCTGCCTCACACCGTGTTCAGCGAACCGCCGCAGCTTCCGGCGGCGCCCCGTCCCGCCGCTGCCGTGGCCGAGCCGCCCGCCAGCCAGGGCGAAGCCACCTTGGCGACCCCCCGGGGCGGGCTGGCGCTACTGGTGGGCCACCGTCCCGACGACGAACCCCAGGACCCAGACAACGCACCAGACGCCCCCGGCGAAGTGCCCCTCACCGTGGATCATGCACCCGCGCAGCAAGCTCCTCAGGCCAGTGACGAGACCCGATCCGAACTGGACACGGAGCAAACCTCCGGTGGATTGCCGGTCCGGGTACCGCAGGCGAGCCTGGCGCCAGCTCTGCAAACCGACGAGCCCCGCGTCGTAGACGACGCGGTCGACCTCCGCGACCCAGAAGAAGTCAAGCGCATCATGAGCTCCTACCAGCGCGGCACTCAACAAGCTCGCCAGGAGGTCCTGGGCGAGGACGAAGGTGGGCGAAGCGCCGGGCAGGACGGCGGAGCAAGCGGGTCGGCGAATCCAGCCCAGCCGTACCGCGAGCCGGAGCAACGATCGTAAGGGGTCGACGGTGATGATGAACGACGGCGACGCCGGCGAATCCTCCTCCCAGGACGCGTTCGCCTCCGCAGTGCGTCCCTATGTGCGGCCCTACGTCATCACCCGCGGCCGGGTCGAGCCCACCAGCGGACAATGGGATCTGCTGACCATGGTGGTGGCCACGGTCCCGCTGCAGGCAGTGCTGGACGAGACCCGCATCTACAGCACCGCACGCGACGGGATACATCGCGATCACGAGCGTGCCTTCGGTCTGGAGTCCGAACACCTGGCCATCCTCACGCACTGCCAGACACCGCAAACCGTCGTGGACATCGCAGACCAGTTCGGCCGCCGCAACCCACCCACCATCGCCAACACCGCCTCAACGGTCACCGGTAGCCTTGACCCGCAATCGGTCGCTGACGTAGCCGGGCCACCGGGACTGCCGGTCGGCGTCGTCCGGGTACTGCTCGGCGACCTGCTCGAACAGGGGTTGATCGACGTTCAGCAGCCACGCCCCGACACCGATCTGCTCGACGTCACGATGTACCAGGGAGTCCTGGCCGGCCTGCGTGCGCTCTGAGGGCCATGCCACGTTGGTGAGCTCGCGTATTCGGTTGTCGCGTGTTCCTGGTGCTGATCGTGCTGGTTGTCACGGTGTGTGGTCGTCGCCTGGGGCGTAGCGGCTCTAGGGAGGATGGACGCGGCGTCACTGACACGCATGTCGGTGCCAGCCAAGACCGCAACATCGCCGACGCCGAGCGCCTCGGCCAGCTTGACCAGGGTCGGCAGCCTGGGCGGGAGTAGTCGACCACGCTCGACGTCCTTCAACCACGACTGCTAACGCTCAGTGAGAACTGGCTCTGTCTCACTCCATGGGGTAGAGCCAGCGACTGGTAACTGTCCGTGGGCGGTAGGTCTTCGATCGGACTGTTGGTCGAAGGACTTTGTGGGCCGCTGCCGCTGCTCGAAATGTGGAAGCCCGGAGGTAGCGGGTAACGGTCCCAATCGAGCGGTGGATGTCCATCTGAGACCGAGCGCATGCTGTTGCGCCGTTTCACTGACGCCGACCTGGATGATCTCGCTGACCTGCAGGGCGATGCCCGGGTCATGCGGTTCGTCGAGAACGGCCGCCCGGTTCCGCGCTCAGTGGTGGCGAACGAGACCCTCCCGGCGATCCTGCAGGACTACCAGCGGTTGCCCGTCGGGCAGCAGTCGAAAGGCCGACCCGCGCGTTCCTGGGCTGGTTCTCCTTGCGTCCGGCATCGAGGAGCAGAGCACGGTGACGTGGAGTACGCACTGAGCAGGCAACCATGGCAGGAACGCGATGCTAGGCCTCAGCTGCGGAACTCAGGTCGTAGCTTTGCAAGCAGGTACTCATCGGTATCCCGCCACAGTACGTAGCCGCCCGCGACCCAGGCGTGTCCGGGCAGCTCGAACTTGTTTCCGGTGCGAAGGCCGTAGGCGACGGCGGAGGAGTCAGCGGTGTCGTCTTGATGCTGTACCGAGTAAACGACAACGTGTCCGTTCGTCGTGAGGTGAGAGAAGTAGGACTCAGCTTCTGCGTTGGGCAGGCCGGTGAGTGCCCGGCGGGTCGTTCCCGTCTGGCGGTCGTGGATCACCAGGGCTTCGCCATCGGTCCAGGCGAGCACGCTGGACCCGGCGGCAACGACGGCGCTGTCCGACACTCTCCCGGTGTTCAGCCTCCTGATCCGGCCGGAGCGCACGTCCAGTTGCTGCAACCCTGTGTTGTTCCTGAGGAAGGCATGGGGGTAGGAGAAGGCGACAAGGTCCGCGCGCGTCGGGAAGGTGCTGACCGCTCCGCCACAGCCGTTCGACAGCTTGATGGCGCCTTTCTCGCTCCACATGAGAGAGGGGCCATCGGCAAAGAACGGTGCCGTGCCTCCCTCGGCAGAGACTTTGACCGCTGGAGTCCTGCCATTAGGCCCCAGGCAGGTGAGTCCCTCGCCGCTCGGCCAGATGTATCCGGCGTCACCGGCTGCCATCGACCAGAGGAAGGCACCGTGTTCCGAGGGTCTGGGCAGCACTCGTTGAGGGGCCTTTCCTCCTGGCCGGACTCGCCACACGCCGGTGGCGGGAACTTCATCCTCTCCGCTACCTCGCTCGACCGCGCCCAGCACCGTCCCGTCTGAGCCGAGCGCCAGGGCATTGAATGGCGGCGCTGCCGCCAGTCTGCGCGGGATGCGCGTGATCGAACGCCGATCCACCAACGAGTCGATGGCGCCGGACAACGGAGGCTTCGCCGTGGGAACGGCACCGCGCTGCGAAGGCGGTTGCTGCGCCGGGCCTTTGACCGTCTGGACGATCACCACAGGCGCCACCACCAGTGTTGCCGCTGCAGCTACTGAGGCCATGGCGAGGCGGCGTTGCCGCTTTCGCGTTCTCCGGACAAGCCGGGTTGCCAGGTCCTGTGGCGGCACGATCTCTGTGAATGGCTCGACGAGCAACTTACCGACCCGCCGCTCAAGGTCATTCATGGCTTTCCTCCATGTGGCTTGCGGTGCGCAGCTTTGCGAGGCCTCTGGCGGCCTGGCTGCGCACCGTCGCAGGGGAACAGCCGAGCACCTCGGCAATCTCCGCATCACCAAGCTGGTCGACGTAGCGGAGAACCAACACCGCCCGCATCCGGCGCGGAAGTCCCGCCAGGTAGGCGATCATCGCGGCGTCGGAGATCAGCCCGTCCAGCCCAGCATCGTCGACCGGCTGGTCCGGTGTGTGCGCCATCAGCCGCTCGCGGAGGCCTCGGCGTCGGTTGGCCAGGATCCGGACCATGGCCGTCCGTACGTAGCCCTCCGGATCGTCCTTGTGGCGGACGCGCCACCAGTGCGTCCCTACGCGGGTCAACGCCTCCTGCACCAGGTCCTCGGCGTCGTGATGGTTCCCGGTCAGCACGCAGGCATAGCGGTACAACGCGGGCAATCGATGGGTGATGAACTCCTCGAACCGGCCCAGCTCACTGTCCGCCATAGGCACCTCCACTTCCAAGGACACAGCAGGAGACTGAAATGCTGCACGCGAGGTCATTCAGAGTGTGACCTATTCCGGCCAAGGGCCTGATTGCTGCTGGCTCCTGAAGATCTCTTCGACTTACGATATTGCCTCCGGTCAAGATCCTGGTTGTTGCCGGTTCCTGAAGATCGGCTCAATTTACGGTACTGCGGGGGCGGAGATGTTGCTCGGTCAGGTCTGGTTGCGGCGAAGACTGTCTGCGCCGCTACTACCTGTCATATCTCTGATACTTGTTGTCGTAGCCGCGGCGGCCATGGACGCCATGGTTCTCGGCTGGGCGGCGATCGGCGCCCTCGCTGGCTACTCGCTGTCAGGTTCGGTTTGAACCTTCAACAGCAACCTTGTGTTGTTCTCGCCAGGGTGGCGAGGTCGGATTAGGCAACGGTATGTGCTCGCGCTCTTCAATTTGGGACTTGTTCTCGGTGGCCTTCTCTCAGCGAGCGTGCTGTGGCTCGTGTCAGGACTGACCGATCCGGTCCCGGAAACCGGCCGTATCGGAGTCGCCCTCGTCGCCGCAGGCGCCGGCCTGCTGCGCGACTTCGGTGTCGTGACGCTGCCGCTTCCACAGCATGCCCGACAGATTCCGCAGGAAGTCCTGCTGCGAAAGCCACTACGGGGTGCGCTGCAGTTTGGGTTCGAGTTGGGCACTGGCGTACGGACTTATATCTCATCGACCAGCCCGTACGTACTCGCCATCGCACTGTTTTTCATCAGCCCAGGCTTCGTCCCGGTGGCGCTGGCCGGGCTCGGCTTCGGAATAGGTCGGGGAGCGACGGCAGCGGCGCAGTACTGGAGCCGAGACCCGGAATGGAACAAGCGGGCCGCCGCCCGTATAGGCCCGCTCACGAGGTCGGCCTCGGGGGTGATGCTGGGTTTTCTCGTGCTGGTCGCTATTAACGGCTGAAACCCCTCACTCGGAGGACACCTCATGGCCTTGACAACAATCTCACACAGAGTTATCGACGGCAGCCGTGTGACGATCAGGTCGGCATTGGCTCTCGACCAGCCTTTTACCAGCCTGCTCCAGCTTCACCTGGGCACACATCTGCAGGAGTTTGACGCGGGCGTGGCCGGATCTGCCACCGCATCGGCGCGCGATCTTGGGGTGCGGAGCTTCCCGCATGAATACCGCTTCCAGGGCGGTCGGCTGCGCTTCGGCCGGACCAGCCAGTACGACAAGACGATCAAGCTGAGGTCGTCGCTGACCGTGGCGGTTTGGGAGGGCAAGAAGTTCTCCTTGTTCACCCACGCGTACGAGGCGAAGAACCACAGGCAGTTGCTGGCGGTCCTGGACCAGGTGCGCATCGCCGAGCTGACCGACGGACTGGTCCTCACCGCTAAGCGACCGTCGCAGGCCCCAGTCGCCAGCGTCACGTTCGTCAAGGAGGTGCCCGGTCTCGGCCTGCTGCAGATCCAGCCCGCCACCCGTGAGGTCGGCAAGGTGCTGCCCGCCTGGCAGGGCAAGCGGGTGGTCGGCGGTGAGCTGTTCGTCGAGTCCGATGCCGGTGCCGCAGGGGGCGCTGTCCACAGTTTCGTGCTCGCGGGAGCCAATGCGGTGACCCATGTGGTCCCGGATGAGGACGACAATCCCGAACGGCTGCTTCCGCACCTGGCCGAACTCCACATCGAATGGACCCGAGCCTAGATGGAGACTCTTCTGGCTACGGTCAGCGCGTCGATGGGGTTCGCGGTCCTTGCCCTGTCCGGGGCCATCCACTTCGCCAAGCTGGACGTGTTCAAGGCGATGTTGCGCAGCCACAACTTCTGGCCCCCCACGTTCGTGACCGTGGTGGCGCAATGCGTCGCGCTGGCCGAGTGCACTATCGCATCGCTCGGACTGGCCGCGTTGTTGCCGGGTCTGAGCGCCTCGACCGCGCGAGACCTGATGACGTACGCGCTTGCCGGCGCCATGGTCCTCTACGTCGCCCTTGCCGCCTACGCGGCGGTGTTGCTGAGACGGAACCCGGGCGTGCCGTGCGCATGCTCGTCACGGGCTGAGCCCATCAGCATCTGGGTGCCGGTGCGTACCACGGTGCTGGCCCTCGGCTGCGGCTTCGCGGCGGCACAGGTAGACCTTGTCTTGTCGTGGACGTGGAGCAGCGACGCGCTCCTGGCTTTCCTCGCCGCGTCCACCTTCACCGTGCTCGCCTGGATTCTGCCGAGCACCCTCCACGATCCGAACAAACAGGGAATCTCATGGACTTCACGACCAGCGCACTGATTCTCGCCTGGGCGGCGATCCTGGTGCTGGCACTGGCCATGGCCGGCATGCTGCGTCAACTGCACGCCCTCAAGGGCGGCGACAGTCGTGTGGATCACCTTGGCCCGAGCATCGGGGCCGCCGCGCCAGCGCTGCCCCTGCCGGACGCCGTCCGCAGGAACGTGCCCGTGGTCGCACTCTTCCTCGACCTCGAGTGCGACAGCTGCGAGAGAACGCTGCAGGTGGCCGAGGAACTCGTCAACGAGGGCGAGAACAGAGTCGAGTTCGTGGGTCTGTTCGCCGACGACCCCAACGATCACCGCTCCCATGGAGTGCGGCTCGTCGGGAACGCGACCGAGGCGTTCGAGAGCTACCAGATCCCGGTGACGCCGTTCGGCGTCGTGATCAGCACAGAAGGGACCGTGCTCGCCTCAACCGCGCTCGGTGCCCCGCACGAGATCCGCGATCTCGTCAGCCAACTCTTCGGTGAAAGGTCCGCAGCATGAAACTTGCGCTTTCCAATATCCCTACGCTCGACTCCGCACCGCAGGACGCCGTGCCCGCCGGGCGCCGCTTCGCCCACGACCCGCAAGCCTGGGGGCGGCGCGGTGTGCTGCGCAGCGCGGTGGCCATCGGCACCGGCCTGGGAATCTCCACTCTGGGCCTGTTCCCGTTCGCCCGCGAGGCCAGCGCCGCGCGCGACGGCTATCAGATCCTCAATCGCTGCCCAAGCTACGCCGGCAAGCACAACTGCAGCCCCGGCTGCGGTCCAAGCCCCAGCTGCTACGACTGCTGCCGGTTCACCGGCAGGACCACCTGCACAAGACCGGGCTGGTTCAAGGTGCAGCGCAACAAGTACAAGCTGCGCAAGAACGATTGCGTGCGCGGCAAGGGCTGGGACGGTTGGAACTGGCGATACGACAAGCGATGCGGCTGCTGTCGCAGCAATGTCACCTACCGCTGCCACGACGGCTACAAGAGGATTCGCGGAAGCTGGAAACCTCGGATTTGCCGAACCGTCATCGCGTGCAACTGCCCGTTCTGCTGAACGGAAAACGATGACCTGAGCCGTGGCAGGCGGCAGCCCCCGGCGGAGCATCGGCTCCACCGGGTTGGGTGCCGGGTTTCAGGCGGCGGGTTCGATGGTGACCTTGAAGCCTGGCGGTTCGAGCTGGCGGATGTGATCGCGGCTCTTGCGCCGACGTCGATGCGCGGGTGTGTCCGTCGACGCCCAGGGACCCGGTAGCGCTGGCTGGGGTCGGTGAGGAGGTGCCAGATGATGGTCGGGATGGAACGGGCGATTGTCACCAGGGCTTTGAGTTTGCCCCTCCGCATGACCAGGCGCCGGTAGCGTCGCCGAGGAACATCTGGGTCTTGGCCGTGGCGACCTCGTCGAGCACGCCCTTGATAGACAGGCTACCCTCGCTGATCTAATAAGGGCCGTCGCGTCAGACGCCTGTCGCATATCCGGTCTGTTGAGGCCTAGAGCAAGACCGTGCAGACGCGGCCCGCCGTGGCGGTGGCTGATCGATTCGTGAGCGCCGCCACGGCGGCTTACGGCAGGTTGTCGATCGTGGTTCGAGCCGCCCGCGCGGTGTATCCCTTGCACTCATCAGAGCCTTGAGTTCTCTAAGCAGACCGGGAACCCGCGCGGGTCGCTGGGATCGCGAACGGCTCCATCGGAGGCCAGGCCACGAGCCTTGTTATTAGAGCGCTGCGCGTTCCCTGCCAGGCCAGAACCACAGGCGGACAAGCCGAGGGCGACCAAAGGAGAGAGCCCCACGTGAAAGTGTTCTGCGGGATCGACTGGGCCGAATCCCACCACGACATCGCGCTGGTCAACCAGGCCGGTGACCTGGTGGCCAAGCGCCGGATCAAAGACACCGCCGAGGGGTACGGCGAGCTGCTGCAGATGCTCGCCGACGTCGGCGATGACCCGGCCGATCCGATCCCGGTCGCCATCGAGACCCCGCGCGGCCTGCTGGTGGCCGCGCTGCGCGGCACCGGCCGCAAGGTCTACTCCATCAATCCGATGGCCGTCGCCCGCTACCGCGAACGCCACACCGTGGCCCGTAAGAAGTCCGATCATGTCGACGCCCTGACCTTGGCGAACATCCTGCGCACCGACGCCCACGCACACCGGCCGCTGCCTGAGGACACCGAACTCGCCCGTGCCATCGCAGTGCTGGCCCGCGCTCACCAGGATGCCACCTGGCGGCGCACCAAGGCCTCCAACGAGCTGCGCTCGCTACTGCGCGAGTACTTCCCCACTTTCCTGGCCGCCTTCGCTGGCCGCACCACCAACCTGGCCAGCCGCGAGGCCCGCGCGGTCCTGGCCATCGCCCTCACTCCGACGGCCGCGGCCAAGCTGACACTCACCCGCATCGCCGCAGCCCTGCGCCGGGCCGGCCGCAAACGCGGCATCGACCAGCTGGCCGCGCAGCTCCACCAGGCCCTGCGGCAGCCGCAACTTCACCACCCACCGCTGGTCGAACAGGCGATGGGTGAACAGGCCCGCGCGCTCCTGGCCGTCCTGGACACCGAATGCACCAACGCCGACCGCCTGAGCGAAACCGTCGCCGAGGCCTTCCGCCAGCACCCCGACCACCAGGTCATCACCAGCTTCCCCGGCCTCAGCGACCAGCTCGGCGCCCGGATCCTGGCCGAGATCGGCGACGACCGCGAACGGTTCGCCGACGCCCGATCACTCAAGGCCTACGCCGGATCAGCGCCGGTCACACGCGCCTCCGGCCGCAGCATCTCCATCACACACCGAATGATCAAAAACGATCGCCTAGCCGGCGCCGGATTCATCTGGGCATTCGCCGCCTCCGCCAACCACGAACCCGCGCGCGCCCACTACAAGCGACGCCGAGACCGAGGCGACCGGCACCCATCCGCCCTCCGCCACCTGTTCAACCGGATGCTCGGCCAGCTCTTTCACTGCCTCCAGACCGGACAGACCTACGACATCAGCAAGGCCTTCACATGCACTCAGATCGCGGCCGCTTGACGACTTAGCACCATCGGAGGTCTTGCTCTGGTTTTGGCCCGACTGGATGGCCGCGGGTCAGAGTTCGCGCGGGACACCAGACGGGCCGAGGCCGGGCACCTGCCCATGTCCAGGCCGATCTCCGCGACGATGACCTGCATGGCCCGCCGTCCGACCCGGGGATCTCACCGGCCAACGACCGAGATACGGCCGGATCCCGCGTTGAGATCTTGTTCTCGCCGGCTCCGCTGGTCGCGGCCGTGCGCTCCGCGGCGCTGTGCAGCATGCTCGGGCGAGCGTTTCCGGTCGCTCGCTGATCGGGGAAGGAAGATAGATCCGGCACCGGCTGCGCCGGCTCGGCCTGATAACGGCGCGTTCGTCATGAGGATGACGAAGACCGCCGCAGGCCAGGGGCTGGTTGCAGCGGGCCGCCGGAGGCCTGCGGGGATGGTCGGGAAGAGACGGTACGTCGAGCTGGCCCTGCCGCCCGCTTGCAGTAGCACGCGTGGACCCACATCTCAACGGCGGGTTTCCCGGCATCTCGGCTGCCTACCCAAGGGCTCGCTCCGAAGCGGGAATTCTCGGCCTGATAGTCCCACGACCCCAAGTCTCGCAACGCTCATGCCGCACGCTCCCCGTGACGTCCAGGACGGGGCCGAGCGAGACGGCGGGACGAGCAATTCGCGCGCCTGATGCAGCGGCCTCCCCCGGCGCCAGACCGCGCGACGGTGGTCTCGACCTCACCCGGTATGACCGACGTGTACCGGCCCCACGCGATGTACCGGGGCGCAGACGGTGATCAGTTGGTTGGGGTCTTTCGACCGGTGGGGTCGTCTGGTGCGATGGTGGTGAGCCGCTGGCCTTTGGTGGGGCAGCCTGCGGGGAGGCCCGCGGTGGCGAGGGCGGGAGCGTTGGAGTTGTATTCGCCGTTGGCAAGGACGGCGTCGCCGTCGAGGATCCGGCCGGTTCCGGGGACGTTGACGCCTCGTTTCCCCCGGTAGGTGACGGGGGTGGTGCCCGAGGGCCACATCGGGGTCGAGCGCCCGTACTGCTGGTCTTTGTGCTTGACGTACAGGCACTTGGTGGAGGAGTCGTAGCCGAGTGTGCCGGGCAGGCGCATTGCGGTGTATGAGGAGAGCTTGGCGACGATGATGCGAGGATCTGCCCCTTGCAGGCTGATCTGGTCGGGACTGGCCTGGTCGGGAGCAGGGGTGCTGGCCCGGTCGGGAGTCGGGGTGGCGGCATCAGCTCCGCCGCCCGTGCTGCAGCCAGTGACCAGCCCGCCCAGGGCCGTCATGACGACCGCTGTGGTTGCAGAACGCCGCCTCATTGCACATCCCTCGCGTTGTGATTTGCATGGATCAACCGTCCGGTCGTTGGACGTTGCCGGAGTGTGGATGGTTCCTGAGCCTGGATGGCTTCTTGAGCCTTCCACGATCGGCGGCGGCCCCGGGGGGCGCCGGTAGGGCAGTCCCCGGGGCCGCGTCACCGCGCCAGGTTCACCATCGGCTGGCGCCTTCGCGGTCGCTGGTCATCGTTCGTAGACGTCGACTCCCAGATTCTGCAGCAGGTAGGCGGGGGTGAAGACCGACCGTGAGGTGCCGCCGACGTACCCGTGGGTGATGCCGAAGGCGCGGTTGCCGTAGTACCAGGGGCCGCCGCTGTCGCCGGGCCGGACCCCGCCACCGTTCATGATGACCATGTGCTGGTAGGTGCGGCCGCCTGAGCTCACGGTGACGTTGGCATGACGTACCTTGGCGCAGGAAGCGCCAGTGGTTCTGCCGAACTTGCAGATGCGCGTGCCCTTACCGGGCATGCCGGAGCGGTCGTGAATCCAACGGGACTTGTTCCAGTCGTAGTAGAAGGACTTGCTGGGGCTGAACTTTCCGCGCGAGTACCAAGCTATGTCGCCGGAGGCGCCCTGATGCGTGCGCTTCCGGGCGATGCCGGTCGAGCCTCCGTGAATGCGGTGGTTGCGATAGGTGTTGCGGCGCGAGGCGCAGTGCCCGGCGGTGGAAATGCCGGTTTCCCGGGTCATGATGCGCTTGACGGGGAACCCCGCGGTGCAACCGTTCAGCAGCCCGCCACCGCGGATATACCGGTCCGCTGGACGGACCGGCCGGAGTTGGGTGACCTTGACCTCGATCTTGATATTCGAATTCCCGGAGCGGGGGACCGCAGGAGCGTTCGTGGTGCTCGCATATCCCTTGGGCCGCTGGGCCTCGATGGTGATGAGGCCGCGGTCGGTGTCGTAACTGCTCTGCAGGCGGGTGAAGCCGCCCTGCCCAGCCACCTGTGCGTGGGCGGTGTTCATCACGCGATCAAGGTCGGCTTCGGAGTACCCCGTGCCACCGATAAGCTCGACCGCCGTCGGCAGAGTCCTGGCCAGGCGCACCGCTGCGACGGGGACCTTGCCCTTGAAGGCGAACCGGGCCCGCATGCCGTCATCGCTGATCGACGCGCCGGCCAAGTCCCACGGAAGATCCTTCCGCAGTTGGTCGGCGGCCTCCTGGAAGCGCGGCTGCCAGCTGAATCGGTCGATGGCCTCGGCCAACCCGATGCGTTCGGTTCGGGCAATGAGCCGCAGGTCGACCAGTTCGGCCAACGGTAGATCGTCGATCTTGATGTCGGGGAGAGTGTCGCCGTTGGCCCGTCCGGACCGGGGCGACGTGACCTTGGTGACGTGCCGGTCGATGGCCCGCTCCAGAGTGATCCCCTCGCGTGACGCGGCGTGCTTGAGCCCGTCCAGCGCGGGGCGTTGGAGGACCGGCTGGCTCTGCCGGGCAAGGACGATCGTTGCGCTGGCCTGCTGTTCGCCGTCCGCCGTAGCCGGGGGCGGGGCGACCACAGTCGCAGCAGCCACAAGGCCGGGCATCAGCGAGACTGCCAGCCATCGGCGCATGCGCCATCCGGTTGTTCGGGGGGGTGTCATCTAACCCTCGTCTCTGTTGTCAACCGACGTAAGGCGCGGGGTCAAGTGATCGTAGCCAATGATCCATTTCATGGGCAGACCACACTGGCGCCCTATCGGCAGTTGATCGGTCAACTCCTGCGGGGGGAACAGTCCTGCTCAGTCCCGGCTGACTGTAAAGTCCGCGTGTCACCAGGCGTGTCACCCCCGCCCCGTCGGCGTCAGGCGCTCGGGCGACATCCGAATCTCTTACCGCGGCACCGGAACGGTGCGTTCGGCACGACCGAAGGCAGCTTTGGCTCTCACCAGCGTCTTCAGCTACACCCGCGAAGGCGCTCTGCGGCGCGTCCTGCTCGCCACCACCTATCTTGGGCAGGAACGGCCCGAACTCGACCAGGCGCTCGCACACGGCGGCCGCGCCATCATGAGGCGCAACAGCTGGGACGACACCCCGCCCGGTCCTAACGCGATGCCGTGTGCAGCATCCGCCGCTCTGGTCCTGCTGCCTGTGGCCGGGATCGCCTGGTCACTCCTCACCCACTGATCTGAAGCACGACCAGTGCGGCTGCCGGACGGCGGCGTGGCTCAGCCTGAGAGATCGTGCGCGGGTTGGAACGCCACGCTTGATCAGAGTGGTCCTGGTGTGCCGATGACCTGAGCTGCCCGACACCCGGGTCAGCCAGCTGGTTTGATCGTCGCCAGGGTGCCGCATCGAATGAGGTCTTCGGCCGCCTGCATCTCCGGTGAGAGGTGCCGGTCTGGCCCGATCCCTGCTACCCGCTCACGCAGCAGCGACACCGCCGCGGCGGTGCCCGCGGCGGGTCGCCACGGCGCACGCAGGCCAAGTGCTCGCGCGGCCGCGAGCAACTCGATCGCCAGCACCGACGTCAAGGCGTCCAGAGCGCGCCGCAATTTGCGGGCACTGGCCCAGCCCATGGACACGTGATCTTCCTGCATCGCCGACGTCGGGATCGAATCGACTGATGCCGGGACGGCGAGTCGCTTCAGCTCCGCGACCATGTTGACCTGGGTGTAATGCGCGATCATCAGCCCGGAATCGACGCCGGTGCCGTGGGCCAAGAACGCCGGCAATCCCGCCGAGCGCTTGGGGTCCCAGAGCCGGTCGGTTCGCCGCTCGGCGATGCTCGCCAGATCGGCGACCGGGATGGCCAGGTAGTCGAGGACGTAGGCCAGTGGGGCGCCGTGGAAGTTGCCGTTGGACTCCACCCGGCCGTCCTCCATGACCGCCGGGTTATCGATGGCGGACGCCAGTTCACGCTCGGCCACCGTCGTGGCATGAGACAGCGTGTCTCTGGCCGCGCCATGTACCTGGGGAGTGCACCGGAGCGAGTAGGCGTCCTGAACCCGTCTCGATCCGCTGCGGGCAAGGATCTCAGAATCCCTCAGCAGTGCTGAGATTCGGGGCGCCGAGCGGACCTGACCGGGATGGGGGCGCAGAGCTTGAAGGTCGGCGGCAAACACGCGGTCCGTGCCAAGCAGCGCCTCGACCGACATGGCGGCGGTGAGGTCAGCTATGTCCAGGAGTGCGGTGAGGCGGTCAACGGCGAACAGCAGCATGCCGAGCATGCCGTCGGTTCCGTTGATCAGGGAGAGCCCTTCCTTCTCCTGCAGGACCAGCGGCATCATCCCGACGTTGTCCAACGCGGTCGCCGCATCCAGGTCTGATCCGTCCGCAGTGGTCACCTGCCCCTCGCCGATCAGCGCCAGGGCGACCGCGGACAGCGGTGCCAGATCCCCGGAACAGCCGAGGCTGCCGTACTCGCGCACAACCGGAGTCACGCCCGCGTTAAGCATCCTGGCCAGGGCGAGCGCGACCTCCGGCCGCGAACCGGCCACCCCGGTCGCCAATGTCCGTACCCGCAGCAACATCATGGCGCGGACGACCTCACGCTCCACCGGGGGCCCGGTGCCCGCGGCGTGGGAACGCAGCAGCGAGCGTTGCAGCGCCCGCTGTTGGTGAGCTGAGATCGGCTCCTCGGCCAGCGCGCCGACCCCGGTCGTGATCCCGTAGGTGGGCACTGCAGCGTCCACGAGCTCCTCGACCCGGCACCGGGCCTTGGCCATGCGCTCCACCGCGGTGTCGGTTACCCGGACCAGCGCATCGCCGTGCGCCACGGCGACCACCTGTGGGCCGGTGAGCGAGTCGCCGCCGACCTCGACGGTGTGACGAACCGGCCGCTGCTGATTGCTCATCATCTTGCGGCGTTGGCCTGCTTGACGCAGGCGGCCGAGTCCTGATTGGCCTTGTTGGCATCGGTGACGTTCTTGGGCGTCACTCCGAAGTCGCCCGGCCGGGGGTCATCGACGGTGTAGCCCTTGACCCGCATGCACCGCGCCACCTCCAGCAGGTTGCTGTAAGCCTTTGGGTGCGGTTCTTCTCGAAGGACCTGGGTGAGTTCGGAGCTTGAGCGTTCGGTCGCTGTGGGTGGGGTCGTCTTCTACCGTTCGAGGTGGAGGCGACCACGATGGGCTCGTTGTTTGAGGAGCTGGC
>NZ_BAAATD010000028.1:0-37261 GCF_039533225.1 Actinomadura fulvescens
CGACGAACACCCCCGCCTCCGACCCGGCCAGCCCGGCCGGATCGATACCCGCGTCATCCATCGCCTCCACCGCCATCTCCAGCAGCAGCCGCTGCTGCGGATCCATCGCCGCCGCCTCCTTCGGCGAGATCCCGAAATAGGCGGCGTCGAACCCAGCGATGTCCCCCAGGAATCCCCCAGCCCGGGTATAGCTGCGATCGGGCCGCGGCCGGCTCTCGTCCACGAACCGATCGGCGTCGAACCGGTCGCCCGGCACCTCTCCGACCGCGTCGACGCCCTCCTCCAGGACGCGCCACAACCCGTCCAGGTCCACCACTCCCCCTGGCAGGCGGCACCCCACCCCCACCACCGCGACCGCGTTCGCGCCCCACCCCTGCCCCGACTCCGACTCCCGCTTGTCGCCACTGCCCATCCTGCTTGTCCTCCGCTCTCGCCGGTTCCGCGGCAGCGGCGCGGCCATAGACCCGCTCAGCCGGACGTGCCGCGTGGCTCCACCACCTTCAATCTCGCCTGGAGTGGTGAATTCATGACGGAGAGTGAATAGATTCTCGGGAGATCTCTGGCCGTCGGCGGCCTCACCCGGCGGGCTCCCACCACGCCAGGTGGGCGGCCGCCTCGGACACCGGCTCGATGATCTCCCAGCCCTCAGCGATCAGCCCGTCGGCGAGCCGCCAGATGTCGATGACCGCGATCTCCGGCCCGCCGGGAAGCCCGCGCCGGGAGTGCATCACGACGTGGTCGCCGTCGGCCAGCACGTGATGGACCTCGACCCGCATGCCGGCGAGCGGGACCAGCGCCGCGCGCACGGCGGCCAGCCACTCCCCCTTGGTCGACACAGTCGAGTCCGGCCGGTGGTGGACGAAGTCGTCGCTCAGGAACGGCGCGAGCGCGTCCGCGTCGCCCGTGCCGATCAGTTCCGCCAGCGCCCGTTCGACGACGCTCTTGTTCTCGGTGGTCATGGGCCGAAGTGTGTCCGTGGCCGGGGACGACTGTCGATGAACTCGGACTTCATGGCGCACGGCGCCACGATGAGTACCCTCGATGATCGTGCATACCGCCGGGGAGCTCTTGCGGCAGTGGCGGCATCGCCGCCGGCTCAGCCAACTCGATCTCGCGATCGCCGCCGACGTCTCGGCCCGCCACGTCAGCCTCGTGGAGACCGGCAAGTCCAATCCGAGCGCCGACATGGTCCTGCGGCTCGCGGACCAGCTCGACGTGCCGCTGCGTGAACGCAACCGGCTGTTGCTCGCCGCCGGCTTCGCGCCCCGGTATCCCGAACGGCCGCTCGGCGACGCGGCGCTGTCGGCGGCCCGGGACGCGGTCGCGAGGGTGCTCCGCGCACATGAGCCGTACCCGGCGCTGGCCTTCGACCGCCGCTGGAACATCGTGACGACCAATCGCGCCGTCGACCCGTTCTTCGCGAATGTCGCCCCCGACCTGCTGCGGCCGCCGGTCAACATGGTGCGGCTCGGGCTGGACCCGCGCGGGCTCGCGCCTCTGATCGTCAATCTGGCCGATGTGCGCGCGGTGTTCCGGTCGCGGATCAGGCGTCAGCTCGCCGCCGCCCCCGACCCCGAGCTCACCGCGCTGTACGAGGAGCTGCTGGCGCCCGGCCCCGAGGACGCGGCGAGCCCACCGGCCGAGGCAGACATCGTGATCTCGATGATCGTTCGCCTCGGCGGACGGGAACTGCGGCTGTTCTCGACGATCACGACGTTCGGCACCCCTCTGGACATCACCCTGGACGAGGTCGCGATCGAGTCGTACTACCCGGCGGACGCCGAGAGCGCCGCCTACTTCACCGAGTCCGGCGACGCCGTCCTCCCGACCGGGTGACGGCGGCGCGCGCGAGAAAAGCGAGCGGTCCCGGGCCTTGGCCCGGGACCGGTGTCCCTCATTTCGTGCGGCGGCGCCAGGGCGCCCGGGGCGCCTGCGTCAGCGGCGGGTGAGCCGGACGACCGGGTATTCCCGGTCGGTCTTGCTCTGGTACTTCGCGTAGCGGGGCTGGGCGGCGGTGATGCTCTTCCATGCCTGCTCACGTTCGGCGCCGTGGAGCACCTGGGGTGTCACCGCCACGGCCTCGCGGCCGGGGAGCTCGACCGACGCCTGATCGGGGCGGCCCATCAGGTTGAGGTGCCAGTCCGGGTGCCTGGTCTTGCCGCCCGACGCGACGACGAGCCAGGCGTCCGCGCCGTCGGAGAACCACGCGACCGGGGTCTCCCGTGACTGGCCGCTCCGGCGGCCCACCGTGTGCAGGATCAGAACGTCCATGCCCATGAACGTGCCCCGGCCGCCTCGGATCTTGCGGTTCATACGGGCGTTCATGCGGTGCTGCATCCAGCGTGACAGGGCGCTGTGCCCTCCGCTCGTGCGTTCCGCGCGACCGGCCGCCTGCTCGTCGTGTGCCATTTCGGTTACCTCCCACTGGTCGGTCCGCCACCGGTGTGGTGTGCGGCGTCGGTCATCCCCAGGCGCCGGCGATCTGCCGGGTCGTGGCGTTGAGCCGGTTGAACAGGTTGGTGACGCCGATCATCAGGATGATCGCGGCCAGCTGCTTCTCGTCGAAGTAGGCGGCGGCCCTGTCCCAGATCTCGTCGTTCACCGCGTCAGGGCGGTCGGCCAGCCGGGTCGCCGCCTCGGCCAGTTCGAGCGCCGCGCGCTCCTCGTCGGTGAAGTACGGGGTCTCGCGCCAGGCGGCGACCGTGGCGAGCTTGTCGTCGTTCACCCCGGCCTTGCGGGCCGTCTTGGCGCCGGCATCGACGCACGCGCTGCATCCGTTGATCTGGCTGATCCGCAGGTGCACCAGCTCCAGCGTCTCCCCGTCCACCCCACCGGAGTGCACGGCCTTGAAGATCTCCTGGATGGGCTTCATCGCGCCGGACAGGACCATGGCGGGGTTCTGCATACGAGCCTGCATGTCGGTTTCTCCCTTTTGTAGCCGCTGCCCCCGTTCCCTCGGGGCATGGCTCCATCACAGCCGGGCGGGCTTGCCATGACTATGGCGCTGGGACACTCTGGGACAGCTGAAACGGCCTTGACCAGCATTGACCCGGTCTGGGAAGTTTCCGCCGAGGCGGGACAGAGAGGCAGGGGAACAGTGGTTGCGCAGCAGCGGACGGCCAAGGACGACCCCAAGGACGAGCTCGCCTCCCGGCTGCGCCTGCTGCAGGAGCTGTCCGATCGCGGCGTACGGGCGCTCGCGCGGGACGCGGGCCTCAGTTCGTCGTCGCTGTCGCGCTATCTGAGCGGTCAGACGGTCCCGCCGTGGTCCGCGGTGATCGCGCTGTGCCGGCTGGTCAAGCGCGACCCCCGTCCGCTGCGTCCTCTGTGGGAACGGGCCTCCAGTCCCCTGCCGGCGCCTCCGAAGGCCAGCCGCCAGGTCCAGCCCCCGTCGCCGCCGCCCGGGACCCCGCGTCCGCCCCGCAACGATCTGCCGCGTGACGTGCCCGACTTCACCGGACGTGAGGCCCAGCTCGCCGCCGTGCTCGCCGCGGTGGAAGGCAGCCGGGTCGTCTCCGTCGACGGCATGGCGGGCGTCGGCAAGACCTGTCTGGCGGTGCACGCCGCGCACCGGCTCGCCGCCGACTATCCGGACGCCCAGCTCTATGTGGACCTGCACGGGTTCACCGCCGGGCGGGAGCCGCTCGGCCCCGACCCGGCACTGCGGACCCTGCTCGCCGCCCTCGACGTCCCGTCCGAGAAGATCCCGCAGGAGGGCGGCATCGAGCCGCTCGCCGCCTGCTGGCGGGCGGAGCTGGCCCACCGGCGGGCCGTCGTCGTCCTCGACAACGCCGCCGACGCCGACCAGGTCCGTCCGCTGCTGCCCGGCGCCGGCCTGTCGGTCACCCTCATCACCAGCCGCAACCGGCTGCTGGGCCTGGACGAGGTGCCTCCGGTGTCGCTGGACGTGCTGACCCCGCAGGAGAGCGCCGAGCTGCTGGCCCGCGCCAGCGGCGACCCCGGTGGCGGCGACGGGCGGCTGGCCCGCGAACCGGACTCGGCCGCCGAGGTGCTGCGGCTGTGCGGCCATCTGCCGCTGGCCCTGCGGCTGGCGGCGGCGCGGCTGCGGCACCGGCCGGGCTGGACCGTGGGCATCCTCGTCGAACGGCTGGCGGAGGGCGAGAACGAGTTCGACACCGCGTTCGCCATGTCCGTCCGGCAGCTGGACCACGCCCAGCGCCGCTTCTTCCGGTTCCTGAGCCTGCTGCCCGGCTCGACGTTCGACGAGTACGTGGCGGCGGCGCTGGCCGACGTTCCGCTGCGCAGGGCCCGGGCGATGCTGGAGGACCTGCTCGACGCGCACCTCGTCCAGCAGCCGGCGGGCGGGCGCTACCGGCTGCACGACCTGGTCCACCAGCACGCGCGCCGCGCCGCCACCGAGCACGACTCACCGGCGGAGCGCGAGGCGGCGCTGCGCCGCGTACTCGACTACTACGTGCACGCGGCGGCCGCCGCCGACGCCGCGATGTCGCACCTGTCCCCCGGCCGGGACGTCTCTGCGGGACGGCCTCCGGCCGAGCTGCCGCGGTTCACCGACAAGCACGCGGCACTCTTCTGGTTCGTCACGGAGTACACCAACCTGATGGCCGTCTTCGAGGCGGCGGTCGGTGTCGGAGCCGACCTGCACGTGTGCGAGCTGCCGCGGTTCATGCGGGCGTACTTCGCGCGGCGTTGCGGCACGACGCATCTGAACGTCCTGTTCGAGCGTTCGCTGGACGCCGCGCAGCGGCTGGGCGATCCGCTGCAGCTGGCCGAGGCGCACATCGACCTGGGCTTCGCGCGCTACAACGCGGGTCGCATGGCGGAGGCCGGGGCCGCGTACGAGGCGGCGGCGCCGCTGGTGTCCGTCGCGGGAGACGCCCGGTCGGCCGCCGAGCTGACCATGCGCCGCGGCTACCTGAGGTGGGACGAGGGCCATGTCGAGGAGCCGCTCGACCTCTTCCGGCTGGCGGGCAGCCTGTACGCGGACGCCGACTGCCCGATGGGAACGGCCCATGCGACCGCCTACGAGGCCTGGGCGATGCTGCAGCTCGGACATCGCGAGGAGGCGGCGCGGCTGGCCCGCACGGCGCTGGACGTCCCGCACGCCGATCCCGCATGGCCTCCCACGCTGACGGCTCGCATCACCCTCGGCGTGGCCATCGCCCACGAGCAGCCCGACGAGGCGATCGAGCACCTGGAGCTGGCGCTGGCGCTGGCGCGTGAGGACGGGCACAAGCACAACGAGGCGTGGTGCCTCAACTGCCTGGGCGTCGCGCTACGGCACATGGGGCGGTACGAGGAGGCGCTGGCCAGCCACCGAGAGGCGTTCGCGCTGCTGGACGAGCTGTTCGAGGAACACTGGAAGATCCATTTCCTCAACGGCTACGGCGAGACCTGCCGGCTGGCGGGCCTGCCCGACGAGGCACTGCGGCTGCACCGGCAGGCGCTGGAGCTGGCTCCGAAGCTCGGCTACCGGAACGAGGAGGCACTGGCCCACGAGGGCATCGCGGCCGTTCTCGACGAAACCGATCCGGACGCGGCGGCCGAGCACCGCGCGGCGGCCCAGGCCATCGTGCGACTCGTCCAGCCGGTGGCCTGACTGCCCGGGTCACGCCTCCGGAAATCACGGAATGCCCTCTATGTGAACCACGGGATGCGGGATGCCCTTTATGGGATGCCGTATCCGTGTTCGGACAGGTCGAACCAGTTTCCCTCGGGGTCGATGGCGCGGTATTCGGCGAAGGGCCGTTTTGATGCGCGCAGCGCGGGCTCTTCCAGGCCGGCGGCTGTCAGCTCTGCGCGGGTTTGTGCGGCGTCGGGCACGTGGAAGCCGAAGTGGTTCATTCCGGCAGGGGCCTCTCCGGCCATCTGCAGTTTCAGCAGGGCCAGGGTCAGATAGCCGTCGCCCAGGAAGTGGTTGCCATCGGGGTCGGCGAGGATCACGTCCATGCCGAAATGCTCACAGTAGAACCGCGCCAAGGCTTGCGGGTCGCGGGCGTAGAGGGCCAGGTGTCGGATGGTCGGCCGGGGCATGCGGCGCCTCCAGGGATCAGCTGACGAGCGGGAGCAGTGACGTCAGCCGCTCTGCGCGATACGGCGATAGCCGCTCAGCGCGATACGGCGCGCGATACGGCGATAGCCGCTCTGCGCGATACGGCGATGCCCGTGGGCGGTCACCGGCAAACGCCGCGCTGGGGGTCCTTTGGTTGTGCGACCAATGGAGGAGGCCGCCGCTCTGGGGATTGTTCGCCGGGTGATGCAGCATGACTACCAAGAGTTAGTGAAGGGCGGGCAATGTCGCGGACGGTCGCCGGTGAAGGGCTGAGATGCAGTTCGGTCGTCGTCGACCACTGCGTCCTTCAGACGTTCATCGATGCGGCCATTCGGACATATGAGTTGTGCACGCCCAGCATGCCCCTGTCGTGCTTTGCCGTCCTGGTCGGCGAGATCACCGAGGATGTGGCGCTGGTCCGGGAGATCGCCCCGGGGCGGAGCGTGCGGGCCACCGACCCCGTGGCCGACGTCGAGTTCCGCTCGCGGATCGTGCCTGCCTTCGGCTCCGCCTACGACAACCAGCACCGGGGTTTCTGGGCCGATCCACGGGATCTGTTGCGCATCCACCAACAAGCCGACGACCGAGGATGGGACATCATCGGCTCCATCCATATGCATCCGGACTGGCATCGCATCGGCCCGCCCCACGAACGCGGATTGCGCCTCAGCCAGGCACCGACCGCCATGGACGCCTACATGTTCAAAAATACCGGCTGGCCCATCAACATGATCTGCTATCTGGAACGATCGGGACGTGGATTCCAGTACACCATCGGTGCATGGGCTCCACCTCTCGACGCTGATGAGATGACCTGTGCAGCCATTGACGTTCTTTTCCGGATAGAGCCATGAGCGATGCCGGGATAGCCGAGCTCTTCGCCACAATGGAGGCGGCGTGGGCACAGGCCGATGCGGGCCGTTTCGCGCGCGCCTTCGCCCCCGTCGCCGAATTTACCTCCGTGCGCGGCGACCGGCTCAACGATCGGGCCGCCATCGCCGCCGCGCACGATCGGCTTTTTGCGACCATTTACTCCGGGACTCGCCTGGTGCTGACCGTCCAGAAGATCAGACATTGCAGTTCGCGGCTGGCCATCGTCCACCTGGATTCACAGTTGCTGCACCTCGATGGCTCACCGGCACGCGGCCTGGGCGGCAATCCCGGAAACACGATGCACGCGCAGGCGGTGGTCGAGCACGGTCGCGCGGGATGGCAGATCATCTCATTCATGAACATGGTGCCCCTGGCTTCGAAATGAAGAAAAGCAATGTGGAGGGGAGATCGAAATGGATACGCGCGAAAAGGGAGCCCTCTGGCTCTTCAGGAAGGACTGGTCGTTCGACTCGAAACCGTCGATCGATGACTTCGAGTCGTATGCCAAGGCGCTGATGATCTGCGCCAAGGGCGACGGCGTGATCGCTCCGGCCGAGCGGGAGTGGATCGTCGGCTACTTCGCCGCCTTCGGCTGCACCGACGAACTGGCCAGGATGCTGGAGGAGTACGAGGGGGACGACGCGCTCGACGACGTACTGAGCAGCAGTGACGCGGCCAACGCCTGCTCTCGCGGCATCATCCACGACGCCGTCCGCGCCTGCGCGGCCGACGGAGAGCTCCACGCGGACGAGCTCGCCAGCATCCGCACGATGAACCGGCTGCTCGGCCACCCCGAAAACCTGGTGGATCAATGGGTGCAGTTCCACCACGACGAGGAGCAGATGCGGGCCCGGCGCGCCTCGATGGTCTGGCCGGACCCCAAGGACAAGCCGTTCTGACGCCTCGCCGCCACGTACGACCACGTCTGGAACGACGAGGAGTCCCAGCCCGGAAGGTCGCCCTCGCCCGGCGGCCTTCCGGGCCGGTCATCACCAGGACATCCGGCGCCACGGCGCACAGGCGCACAGGCGCCGGCTAGGGAGACGACACCCCATGCACACCACCGGGCCGCTCACACCCAGACCTCTCATGCAGATCGTCTCCGGCTTCTGGGCCTCCAAGACGCTGGCCGCCGCCTGCGAACTGGAGCTGTTCACCATGCTGTCGGCCACCGGCGCGCTCACCGCCGACGCCATCGGCGACCGGCTCGGCCTGCGGCCACGTCCCGCCGAGACGCTGGTGACCGCATGCGCGTCCCTGGGGCTGCTGGACGTCAGCGACGGCCGGTACGGCAACTCCGCCCTGGCCGAGGAGTTCCTGGTCAAAGACAAGCCCTACTACTTCGGCGGCTGGGTGGCCGGCGTCGACGCCCACGACTATCCCGGCTGGATGCGGCTGATGGACGCACTGCGCACCGACCGGCCCACCGCCTGGAACCCCGACGAGCGCAGCAGCCTGTTCGACCCCGGCGACCCCGTCATGGTCGACTTCTTCTGGCAGGCGATGCACTCGCTGTCGATCTTCACCGCGAGCGTGCTCGCCTGCTCGGTGGACCTCGGCGGCGTCCGGCGCCTGCTGGACGTGGGCGGTGGCGGCGCCGCCTACGACATCGAACTGTGCCGCCGCTACCCCGTGCTGACCACCGCGATCTACGACCTGCCGTTCGTGTGCGACCTGACCCGGCCGGTCATCGACAAGGCCGGGTTCGGCGAACGCATCGAGCTCATCCCCGGAGACTTCTTCGCCGAGCCCGAACTGCCGGGCGGCTACGACGCCTGCCTGCTGTCGATGATCCTGCACGACTGGTCCGAGGACGACTGCAGGACGCTGCTGGCCAAGTGCCACCGGGCCCTGGACCCCGGCGGGCAGATCCTCATCAGCGAGCTGCTGGTCAACGACGCCAAGGACGGCCCGCCCGACGCGGCCCTGATGAGCCTGACGATGCTCGTCGAGACCTGGGGACGCAACTACACCGCGGCCGAGTACAGCGCCTGGCTCACCGACACCGGCTTCACCCAGGTCCGCGTCGAACGCTTCGACGCCCCCGGCGCGAACGGAGTCGTGATCGCCCGCAAGCCCGCCTAGACTCCGGCTCCGCTACGCCTCCGGGTTGATCGTCTTGTCGCCCAATGACTCCAGGAGGCCGCGGAGCATGCGGACGAACTGATCCCGTTCCTCCGGGGCGAGCCCGGAGAGCAGCCGCGCCTCGTTGTCCACGTGCGGGCCGACGATCTCGTCGACGAGCTCCCGGCCCTGGCCGGTCAGGCGCACGCGCACGGAACGCCGGTCCTCCTCGTCGGGCACGCGCTCGACGAGACCGCGTGCCGCCAGCCGGTCGATCCGGTTGGTGATCGCGCCGGAGGTCACCATGGCGGCCCGGTTGAGGGCCCCCGCGGTCAGCTCGTACGGCGGTCCCGACCGGCGGAGCGTGGCCAGCACGTCGAACTCCCAGCGTTCGAGGCCGTGCCCGGCGAAGAACTTCTTCAGCTCAAGGTCCAGCAGCCGGGACAGCCGGCTGACCCGCCCGACGACCCCCATGGGCCAGACGTCGAGGTCAGGGCGCTCCCGCCGCCACTGGGCGAGGATCTGATCCACTGCGTCGCTCATCGGCCGGCCTCTCAGCGTGAACAATCTCAACGTTCATCTACTTGACGGAGAGCATACTCTGGTGCTGTTATTTCAACGTTGAGATTATTAATGAGGAGAGACCCTATGACTGCCCCCCGGCCCGGCGCCTCCCTGCCGAACGTCCGCGACCTGGCCCTCACCGCGCTCACCCCGCTCGTCTGGGGCTCGACCTACGCCGTCACGACCGAGTTCCTGCCGCCCGGCCGTCCGCTGTTCACCGCGACGATGCGGGCACTGCCCGCCGGGCTCGCGCTGCTCGTCGCCACCCGCGTCCTCCCGCGCGGCATCTGGCTCTGGCGCTCGACGGTGCTCGGCCTGCTCAACATCGGCGCGTTCTTCCCCCTGCTGTTCCTGGCCGCTTACCGCTTGCCCGGAGGCGTCGCGGCGGTGCTCGGGGCGGCCGGACCGCTCTTCGCGCTCGCGTTCGCGGCCCTGCTGCTCGCCGAGCGGCCCACCGCGGTCCGGGTGCTGGCCGGCCTCACGGGGGTGGCCGGGGTCGCGCTCGTCGTCCTGCGCGCCGACGCGGGACTGGACGCCGCTGGGCTGCTCGCCGGGCTCATCGGAGCCGCCCTGCTGTCGGCGGGCACTGTGCTCACCAAGCGCTGGGGCCGCCCGGAGGGAGTCGGCCCACTGGCGCAGGCCGCCTGGCAGCTGACCCTCGGCGGATTGATGCTCGTCCCCGTCGCCCTGCTCTTCGAGGGTGCGCCTCCCGCGCTCGACGGACGCGCCATCAGCGGCTACGTCTACCTCGGAGTGATCGGCACGGCCGCCGCGTACTGGCTGTGGTTCCGGGGCATCTCCCGCCTCCCCGCCACGTCCGTTGCGTTCCTCGTACTGCTCAGCCCCCTGTCGGCGGCCGTCATCGGCTGGGCCGCGCTCGGCCAGGCCCTGACCCCGCTGCAACTGCTCGGCATGGCCCTCGCGCTCGGCGGCACCCTCGCCGGCAGCCTGACCGCCAGACGTCCAGCCGAGCCGGCCCCGCAGACCGCCACCACCGAACGCCCTCTCGTCACGACACATAGGAGTTCATGACCATGCGCATCACCGTGTTCGGAGCAGCGGGAAGCGTCGGCGCCCGCGTCGTGGCCGAGGCACTGTCCCGGGGCCACGAGGTCACCGCCGTCGTACGGGACAGCGCCCGGTTCCGCGAACTGCCCGCCGAGGCGCACCACCGCACCGCCGACGCGCGCGACCCCGAGGAGGTGACCCGCCTCGCCGCCGGCCAGGACGTGGTGATCACCGCCACCCGTCCCGCGCCCGGCCTGGAGCACGAACTCGTCACGGCCACCAAGGCACTGCTGGCCGGTCTGACCGGGACCGGAGTCCGGCTCCTCGTCGTCGGCGGCGCCGCGACCCTCACCACGCCCGGCGGCCTCACAGTGGTCGAGGACCCGGGGCTCCCGGCCGAGATCCGCGACATCGCACTCGCCTGCGCCGCCCAGCACGCGGCCTGCCGCGCCGAAACCAGCGTGGACTGGACGTACCTGAGCCCCCCGGCCCTGCTGGAGCCAGGCGAACGCACCGGCACGTACCGCCTCGGGACCGACGAACTACTGGTCGACGCCCATGGCGAATCCCGTATCTCCATAGAAGACCTGGCGGTCGCCCTACTGGACGAGGCCGAACACCCCACCCACCACCAAACCCGCTTCACCGTCGCCTACTGAACACATCCGTACCGCCTGAAATGCGGTTGTCCCTCGTTGCGGGGCCGCACTACGTTGCCGATGTGGATCTCTTCTCACGCACGTGGTCGGCCCTGCGCGCGGCGGTCGCCGGACTGCCGGACGAGGACTTCGCACAGCCGTCCGGTTGCCGTGGCTGGCTGGTACGGGACCTGGTGTGCCATCTGGTCATCGACGCCCAGGACGTCCTGATCACCCTGGCCACCCCCGCCGAAACGGAACCGACCCGTGACGCGATCACCTACTGGCAAGTCACCGACACACCGCCGACCGGCGACGACCCGCTCGACGCGCTGACCGTCCGGCTGGCCGCCGCGTACCAGGAGCCGCGGCTGCTCAAGTTCCACCTCGACGACGTCGGCGCCGCCGCCGGCCGCGCCGCCGAACTCGCGGACCCGAACCTCCGGGTCGGCACCCAGGGCGAGGTCCTCACCGCCGGCGACTACCTCTCCGCGTACGTGCTGGAGTGGACGCTGCACCACCTCGACCTGATCGCACACCTCAAGGACGCCCCCGAACCCCCCGCCGAAGGGCTCGCCCGGACCCGCGAGATGCTGGAGAAGATCGCCGGAACCACGTTCCCCGCGTCGTTCTCCGACAAGGACGTGCTCCTGGTCGCCACCGGACGCCGGGCCGCGACCGACACGGAGAAGACCGCCCTGGGCCCCCTGGCCGCAAGACTCCCCTTCATCCTCGGCTAACGCCGAGCAGCAGGCAGCCGCTCCCCGATGCGTTTGCCGACGATTCGCCCGTGCTGGACGAGGCGCTCGCCAGGTCGGTGGAGAGCGCTCGCGACCGGTTCACTGAACCGCTCGCCGCGGGGTGCGCTGCCCTCGGTGCGGGCGTTGCGTCACGACCGAGAATCGGGCATCAACGCGCCGTCGAGGTGCAGGCCGCTCTCGATGCTCGCGACCACGCGGGACCAGTCGCGACCGTGGTCGCCTGGGCCGAGACATCACGCGGAATCGGCGCGGCGCACACGAGGACTGCGTCGCCGCGCCGGACCTAGGAAGGACCCCCCACAGCGCCTAGGGTTCGCGTCATGGGATCCCTGCTCGTCCTCTGGGACGTCGACAACACCCTGATCGCCAACGGCGGTGTCTCCAAAGACGCCTACGGCGGAGCATTCGAGCTGCTGACCATGACCTCCCCCGTGCATCGCGCTCGAACCGGTGGAAGCACTGATTTCCTGATCATGCGCGACCTGGTCGAGCGTCACGGGATGCCCTTTACCGACGAGATGGCGGCACGGATCCCGGAGGCACTGGAGGCATCCTTGTCCGCCCGACGGAGCGACCTGGCCGTACGCGGGCGAGAACTGCCAGGAGCGCGAGCGGCATTGGCCGCGCTCGCCGAAATCAAGGGGGTATATCAATCCGTGCTGACCGGCAACATGCAACCGAACGGTTTCACCAAGCTCGACACGTTCGGGCTCGCCGGTCCGCCACTCGACTGGGAGGTGGGCGCCTACGGTTCCGACGACAGCATCAGGTCCAACCTGGTGGGCATCGCGCAGAAACGCGCCAGCCGCAAGTACGGCGAGCCGTTCGCCCGCGACAACACACTGCTCATCGGCGACACGCCGAACGACGTACGGGCTGGCCTGGACGGCGGCGCCAGAGTCCTGGCGATTGCCTCTGGGAGCGATACCGTTGAGCAGCTCGCCGACGCCGGGGCAGACATCGTGTTGCCGGACCTGGCCGACACCGATGCTGTTCTTGCCGCCCTCAAGCGGGCTCTGGCGTAGAGCGGCCGGGCGACCGCTCGGCCCAGAACTTCGACTCCTCGATCGGCGATGCCGTCTCCCAGACTCGTTCGAAACTCCTGACGTACATGGCGAACAGGTCGGCCCCCTCGATGCGGCGTAGGTGCATGATCGGAGCCATGTAGCCGTACGTGCCATAGACGTGCTGGTTGATCAGCATCTCGTCGTCATAACGGAAGATCGAGTTGTAGAGACACGTGCGGTGAAGCAGGAACTCCACCCCGGGAACGCCCACCAGCGGACTGTAGTAGGACAACGCCATCCGGATCCGGGCCGGGATCGCCTCGAATAGGCCCTCTTCCACGCCGCGCTGGGCCATTTCGAGGCTATCGGGATCGCCCATCAGAATGCGCACCCGGACGCCCTCCGCCGCCTTCTCTTGGATACGCCGGATCGACTCGGGGTTTTCCTCAGGCAAGAACAAGGAGGCATTCGCGAACAGCCAGAGCTCTCGGGTGGCGCCGGCAAGCAGGTCGAGCCAGAGCCGCCGTGGGGTGTCTGAGCGGTGCGGATAGAACTCGACCACCTCAGATCTGGACGAGTCAGTGGCCGAGGCTACATCCAGATCGGGCCACAGGTAACTGACCTTCATCCCCAGGAGGCGAGCTGCCCGGTGTGCTGCTGTTCGGCGCGGCACGACGCCTTTGGTGATCCAGCGCTGGACGCTCTTGGGATCGAGGCCAAGCTGCTCAGCCAGGGCTCGCTCGGTGTACCCGCTCTCGGCGAGAGCGACCCGCAGACGCTCGTTAGGCATGGGGCCACCTGAGACCTAGGGACGTTCGGGGGCGTTCCACGTTCAGGCTAACGTCCCGAACGCCCTCGTGGCGAGGTGTTGCCGCCCCGTAACGGTGCGTTCCGATTAGGGGCACGCCAAGACCAAGGCGGCCCCGGCCTGGTGCGCGAACACCAGGGGGTTCCGGGGCCTCGCCGGACACAGGAGGTCCGACTGTGAGCAAGATAGCCGAGGCGCCGCCCTGGGCGGCGACAGACATCGATCCTGACGTGTTCGTAGGAGAGTTGCGTCGGCGCTTTCCTGGCGTGTGTGCGTGGTTCGGGGAGTTCACGGGCCGTTGGTGGGCGATCACGCGGGACCGTGACCGCCTGGTCGAGGCCGGGTCGCCGGCGGCATTGGGGCGACGCCTGGCGGAGCTGACCGCGCCCCGCCGTACGACTTCGACACCGATCGGGCAAGCGGTGCCGGAGTGGACACCGGCACCCGTCACGCCCGCCACGACGAAACGGCCGACCCGGCCGTCCCGCGCCGCCGCGCCCGTCACCCGGCCGTCACGGCGGTCTGCGCACGCGCACCGTGCCCAGCGCAGCCGGGGCGGGTGGCGGCGGCTTCTGGGCGCCTTCCTGGTGCGTGAGACGGTGCGCTGATGTCGGTCACTCCCACGGTGTCTACACGGCTTGCCGGGGCGCCACGCGAGGATTCGTCGTGGTGATCTCGCGCATCGTGAGCGCGCCAGCCCTGTTCCGACGTGTGTGGGGTGCGCTCATCCGACGTCGTACGGCCTCCCGCTCGCAGTCCGGGACGGGATTGTGTGGCGGGGGGTCATACGGCTCAGACGGCGCGGCCGCGGAACGATCAGAGTCAGCTCTCGCCGCCGCGCCCCTCAACCGCCGTACGGCTGCCCGCCCCGCCGCCGGCCATGGCGCCCGAGGCGGGGGCCGTACGACCCGGCATGCGTTGCGGCGAGGCTCCCTTCCCATCCTCGCCGTCGCGTTTCTCGATCACATCGCAACGGAGACGGTCATCGTGGCCCGGACGAAGAAAGACCCGAATCAGCAGACCAAGGCTGAGCTGCGCGCCGAGTTCCCCCGCTGGTCGATCATCATCACGAACCGTGATCGATGGTGGGCGACCCGGTATCCCGTGGAAGACCCAGCCACCCGGCGGCTTGTTGATCACAGTGTGACCGCGCTGGACGCCGACACGGCCGAGGAGCTGCGCGCCATGCTCGGTGAGGTGGATCGGTGAGTAGCAGCGGCCCCTACTTCCCGGACGGCGTCGGTGAGGATGGAGCGGCCCGGCGGCTCGCCACGGCGGCAGACGGGCCGAAGGCGACGCCGTTGAAGATGCTGCCGGTCGTGCTCGGCGCGTTCGAGGAAGCCGGGAAAGCGCGGCTTCATCCCCGCATCGTGGATCTGGTGTTGTCGTTCGTTCAGGACGAGGCCGAGACCAAGCTTGGCGGCGAGCTGGAGATGGAGGTGACGGCGGCGTTGAAGCGTGCGTTGTCGAGGGTGCGGCCGATGTTTGCCCGGCATCTGGGTCGTCAGGGGTATCTGCTGGGCACCGCCGATGAGGTGACCCGGGACGCCGAGCGACGCGTCCGCCTGATCACGGCGTCGGGGCCGCACGGCCCGGACGCCAAGTGATGCTGCCGGGTGAGGAGTTCGCGCGGCGCCGGGCGGCGGTCGAGGCGCTGGCGGCCGAGCTGGAGGGCCGTGGCTGGTATACCGAGGGCCGCGGGGTGCAGATGTGGGTGTGCGCGCCTATTGGGGTCACTTCGTGGGGCGCAATCGCCGTGGGTCGGGCGTCGGTGCCGACATCGCCCCGGTGGACGACGTGGTGGCCGCCGCCGACCTGATCTGCCAACAGCTTTCCTAAATCCCCCGAAACGAAGGAAGGGACCCCTTGTGGTTGACCGGGACCAGCTCGGCGCGGAGTGCGAGGCGTTGATTATGGCGGGTGTGTCCGGGGCGGTCGAGGGCCCGCTGCGGTACTTCGAGCGGGTGAAGGTCGCGCCGGGGTGGGCGGTGGCCGGGCCGGTGATGGCCCAGGCGTTCGCCGACGTGATCCAGCGTGACGCCGTCACGGCGGGCGTGGTCATCGCAGGTGTGGCGGACGTGGCGCGGCTCGCACCGTCGGAGCGGCACGGGTACGCGCGGGTGATGGCCCTGGGGATCTCGGCCGGTACTCGGGTCAAGGCACGCGGCATCCATCGCGTGATGCTGCGCCATGCCCGCGCGTACGTCAAAGCGCGGGCACGCGGCAGCCACGACGAAGCCGACGCGGTCCTCAACCGGATGGGCGAGGAGCAGCTCGGGCAGCTGGTGTTCATGCTGTGGGCGACCGCCATGCAGGCCCGCCGCCAGGCGCTCGCGGACACCGCATAAGACTCCTGCGGCCCGGCTTAACTCCCGCGGCTCCAGGTGGTCGAATCCCCGGGGCCGCGGGATGACGGTCGTGGGATCTGTCCCCAACAGTCCGCGGCCGTCACGCCGCACCGTGGAGGAGTGACCATGTCCACCTCGAACACGATTCGGGCCGCCGTCCTGGCGGTCCTCGGCGCGGCCGAGGAATGCGGCAAGGCCAGCGGCGGCAGCCCCGCCAAAGGCTGCAACGCCTGGACCTACCAGAGGGCGACCGCCAAACCCACCGGAATCGAGGGCGACGCGCTCGTCGAAGCCGTCATCGCGGTGGAATGCCGCGAGCGGCAAAACCGTCACGCCATGCACGTCCAGCTGCACCGCGAGGACGAGCACAACCAGTGGATCGGTATCTACGACGACGTCAAGACCGACATCCCCGGGGTCGGTCGGCACCGGTCAGCGTGGCGGAATGTGTGCCGGGTCGCTGGCGTGTGAGGTTCTATGTGTCTGGGACCACCAGCGACGGAGTCCGGTACCGCTACCCGGCAAAGGGCTGGAACAGCAAGACCTCGCGAGTACGGTGCCCGCGCTGAGGAGGATGGTCATGCGCTACACCTACGCGCCTCTCGCAGGCGCGGAGCCCGGCAGGGTCGTCCGCTGGACGTGGCCGTTGCGGCGACGCCTCCAGCGCTGGCGGTTGCAGGCGCCGATCGTGCAGCGGGAAGGGATCACGGTCCACGAAGGGCCGCACTACGCCTTCCGTTCGCCGAGCAGCTGTGTCGATTGCAAGCCCTGTGTGGAGGTCGACATCAGCAGAGCCGACAATCGTGTGCTGCTGCCTGAGGAGTGGCGCCACTTGGTGGCCGCGATCAAGGCTGGCGAGTTCGATATTTGAGCGCGACGAAAACGGCCCGCCGGGCGGGCCCTACCGGGGTGTTGCCCGGTAGGGCGCGAGCTGGGTCAGGCGCCTATGTAGGTTGCCAGGTGCTCGCCGGTGAGGGTGGAGCGGGCGGCTACCAGGTCGGCGGGGGTGCCTTCGAAGACGATCTGGCCGCCGTCGTGGCCGGCGCCGGGGCCCAGGTCGATGATCCAGTCGGCGTGGGCCATGACCGCCTGGTGGTGCTCGATGACGATGACCGACTTGCCGGTGTCGACGAGGCGGTCGAGCAGGCCGAGCAGTTGCTCGACGTCGGCGAGGTGCAGGCCCGTGGTCGGCTCGTCGAGGACGTAGGTGCCGCCCTTCTCGGCCATGTGGGTGGCCAGCTTGAGCCGCTGGCGTTCGCCTCCGGACAGGGTGGTGAGCGGCTGGCCGATGCGGAGGTAGCCGAGGCCCACGTCGGAGAGCCGTTCGAGGATGCGGTGCGCGGCCGGGGTGCGGGCTTCGCCGGAGCCGAAGAACTCCTCGGCCTCGGCCACCGACATCGCGAGCACCTCGCTGATGTCGCGGCCGCCGAGGTGGTAGTCCAGCACCGCCGCCTGGAACCGCTTGCCCTCGCAGTCCTCGCAGGTGGTGGCGACGCCGGCCATCATCGCCAGGTCGGTGTAGATGACGCCGGCGCCGTTGCAGGTGGGGCAGGCGCCCTCGGAGTTGGCGCTGAACAGCGCGGGCTTCACGCCGTTGGCCTTCGCGAACGCCTTGCGGATCGGGTCGAGCAGTCCGGTGTAGGTCGCGGGGTTGCTGCGCCGGGAACCGCGGATCGCGCTCTGGTCGATCGACACCACGCCCTCGTCGGGCATCGATCCGTGGATGAGCGAGCTCTTGCCGGAGCCGGCGACGCCGGTGACGACGGTGAGCACCCCGAGCGGGACGTCGACGTCGACGTCGCGCAGGTTGTTGGTCGTCGCGCCGCGGATCTGCAGCGTGCCGGTGGGCGTCCGCACCTTGTCCTTGAGGGCCGTCCGGTCGTCGAGGTGGCGGCCGGTGATGGTGCCGCTGGACTGCAGGTCCTCGACGGAGCCCTCGAAGCAGACGGTGCCGCCCTCGGTACCGGCGCCGGGTCCCAGGTCGACGACGTGGTCGGCGATGGCGATCGTCTCCGGCTTGTGCTCGACCACCAGGACGGTGTTGCCCTTGTCGCGCAGGCGGAGCAGCAGGTCGTTCATCCGCTGGATGTCGTGGGGGTGCAGGCCCGCGGTGGGCTCGTCGAAGACGTAGGTGACGTCGGTGAGCGAGGAGCCCAGGTGGCGGATCATCTTGACGCGCTGCGCCTCACCGCCCGACAGGGAGCCCGCCGGCCGTTCGAGCGAGAGGTAGCCGAGGCCGATCTCTACGAACGATTCGAGGGTGTGCAGCAGGGACGCCAGCAGCGGGGCGACGGAGGGCTCGTCGAGGCCGCGGACCCATTCGGCCAGGTTGCTGATCTGCATCGAGCAGGCGTCGGCGATGCTGATCCCCGCGATCTTCGACGACCGGGCGCCCTCGGCGAGCCGGGTGCCGCCGCACTCGGGGCAGGAGGTGAAGGTGACCGCCCGCTCCACGAACGCGCGGATGTGCGGCTGCATCGCCTCCTTGTCCTTGGACAGGAACGACTTCTGGATCTTGGGGATCAGGCCCTCGTAGGTGAGGTTGGCGCCGTTGACCTTCACCTTGGTCGGCTCGCGGTAGAGGAAGTCCTGCATCTCCTGCTTGGTGAACTCGCGGATCGGCTTGTTCGGGTCGAGAAAGCCGGACGCGGCGTAGGTGCCCACCGTCCAGACGTTGTCCGACTTCCAGCCGGGGATGGTGAACGCGCCCTCGGCGATCGACTTGGAGTCGTCGTAGAGCTGGGTGAGGTCGATGTCGGAGACCGTTCCCCGGCCTTCGCAGCGCGTGCACATGCCGCCGGTGCGGGTGAAGGTCGCCTTCTCGGCCTTGGACTTGCCGCCGCGTTCGACCGTGATCGCGCCGCTCGCCCGGACCGAGGGGACGTTGAAGGCGAACGCGCTGGGCGGGCCGATGTGCGGCTGCCCGAGCCGGCTGAACAGGATGCGCAACATCGCGTTGGCGTCGGTGGCGGTGCCGACGGTGGAACGCGGGTCGGCGCCCATCCGCTGCTGGTCGACGATGATCGCGGTCGTGAGCCCTTCGAGCACGTCGACCTCGGGCCGCGCCAGCGTCGGCATGAAGCCCTGCACGAACGCGCTGTAGGTCTCGTTGATCATCCGCTGGGACTCGGCGGCGATCGTGTTGAACACCAGGGAGCTCTTGCCCGAGCCGGAGACGCCGGTGAACACCGTCAGCCGCCGCTTGGGGATCTCTACGCTGACGTCCTTGAGGTTGTTCTCGCGCGCGCCGTGAACGCGGATCAGGTCGTGGCTGTCGGCGACGTGCGACGCAGGCGGCTGCGTGTCCGTCCTCGGGGCCATGCTCATCATTGCTCCATGTCTAAGGGTCGGGCCGCCTTCTCGGGCGCGGGGAACGATCCACTGTTTACCTGATCAGCGCGGTCGGTCGGGAGGGGCGTCACTTAGGGCGCCCGTGCCGCTACGCCTTGTGGCGGCTCACTGGGCCTCGCTGATGCGGATCATGTTGCCCGCGGGGTCGCGGATGGCGCAGTCGCGGACCCCGTACAGCTGCTCGGTCGGCTCCTGGACGATCTCGGCGCCGCCGTCGCGCACCCGTTCGAAGGTGCCGTCGAGGTCGGTGGTGGCCAGGAGGATACCGGCGTAGGTGCCCTTGGCCATCATCGCGGCGATGGTGCCGCGCTCGTCGTCGGTGATGCCCGGGTCGGCGGCCGGCGGCTGCAGGACGACGGACGTGCCGGGCTGGCCGGCGGGACCGACCGTGATCCAGCGCATTCCCTCGTAGCCGACGTCGCTGCGGACCTCGAAGCCGAGGACGTCGCGATAGAAGGCCAGCGAGACGTCCGGGTCGTCGTGCGGCAGGAAGCTCGCCTGAATGGTGATGTCCATGGCGATCACGCTAGGGGCGGCCCGGTGATCGGCGCTTCTCGATTCCTGATCGGTCTGGCTTAAGCCGTCTCCGGAGAGCCACACCCGGGGTAGGAAGCACCCCGTGACACAGTCAGCCGAACACGCACTCTCCCAGGCGGCGCATCTGCGCCGCGTACAGCGCTACTACACCAATACCGAGTCACGCTTGGGCTACCGGTTCCTGCTTGGGGAGACCAAGCACTTCGGGTGGTACGGGCACGGGCATCGCATGTGGGGGTTCTCGGCGGCGATGCGCCGTATGGAACACGTTCTGGCATCGAGGCTGGACCTGCCGGCGGGCAGTCTCGTGCTCGACGCCGGGTGCGGCGTCGGCGACGTCGCCCGCCGGCTGGCGGCCGTGCACCGGCTGAGGGTGAACGGGATCGACGTGCTGGAGTTCAACATCGCCCTGGCCCGCCGCCGCGCCGCCGCCGCCGGGCTGGGCGGCCTGCTGGAATTCAGCGTGGGCGACTACCACGATCTTCCTCACCCGGATGGCTGTTTCGACGCGGTCTACACCATGGAGACGCTGGTCCACGCGATCGATCCCGTTCGGGTGCTGGCGGAGTTCCGGCGGGTGCTGCGGCCGGCCGGGCGGCTGGTGATGTTCGAGTACTCCAGGACCCCGTCCGCCGAGCTGAGCCGGGAGGCGGACGAGGCGTTGCGCACGATGTGCGAGCTGGCGGCGATGCCCGCGATGCTGATCCTCGACCACGGCCGCCTGGAGGAGCTGCTCGCGGATGCGGGGTTCGGTGTCGCCTCGGTCATCGACGTGTCGGCCAACGTCCTGCCGATGCTGCGCGCGTTCGCCCTCGCCGGGCGGCTGCCCTACCGGATCGGGCGCGCCCTTCACCGCCCCGACAAGGTGGTCAACGCGCTCAGCGGCGTCGAGATGTATCAGCACCGGCACGCCTGGCGGTACAACATCTACACCGCCGCCAAACCGTAGAGAACGTCGGGTCAGGCGCGGTCCCAGTCCTGGCGGCTCGCCCAGTCTCCGAGCGTGGTCGCCCCGGTGCGGAACACGGCCGGGTCGGGTGCGGGGGCGGGCGGGGTCCCCGGCGGCGGTGGCGTGTAGGCAGCGGCGATCCCCGCCGCCGCCTCGTTCCCGAGGTGCGGCGCGAGCATCCGCTCGTACTCGTCGGGCTCGATGGTCCGCCACCTCACCTCGTGGCCGAGCGCGGCGGTGAGCTCGGCCGCCGCTTCTTCGCCGACGAGTGCCTTGGGGCCGTTCACCACCTGCAGTGCCGGTGGGGAGGCCATGCCCAGCAGATCCACGATGGTCGCCGCGACGTCGTCCAGCGCGACCCAGGGCACCGGGGCCTCGGCGTCCAGCGGGTAGGCGAGCTCCCCCGCGCGCACGCGCGGCGCCGACCATGGCGCGATGAGGTTCTCCATGTAGGTCGCGGCCGGGCCGACGACGCTCACGGTGGGCACCTGCTCGGCCAGGCGGGCGGCCAGCATGACCCGCACGTCCACGAACGGCACGCCGACAGGACCCGGCGGCAACGTACTCCCGCTGTTGAACACCACCCGGCGCACGTCACCGGCTCGCAGAGCACGGAGCACCGACTCGGCCTGCGCCAGCGCCACCTCGGGATCGAAGACGAGCGGAAGCTGCACCACCACGGCGTCCGCTTCCCGGTAGGCGCGCGCGAGGGCATCGGTGTCGAGCAGGTCCACGGGCAGTGCCCGAACGGCCGGGTCCAGCGGCGTCGTGCGGCGCCGGCGGGTGAGGGCGCGAACGCCGTGCCCGGCCGCAAGCAGGTGACGAACGACGGGAGCGCCCTGAACGCCGGACGCGCCATGCACCACGATCAATGAGTTGTTCATGGGCGAGACCGTAGTAACCGATGGGAAGCAGTACCTAGGCCGTAATATTGTTTCCCTATGGGAACTATCGGTTCTGATCAGCTAGAACGTCTTCGGTCTGCAAAGCCCGTCGGCTGTGGCGTCGAACGGACACTGAAGGTGCTCGACGGAAAATGGACGACCCTGATAGTCCGCGAACTGCTGACGGGCCCGAAACGTTTCGGTGAGCTGCGCGATGCCCTGGGCACTGTCAGCCCGAAGACGCTCACCGACCGGCTGCGCTCTTTGGAACACCAGGGCATCCTCACCCGCACCGTGTACGCCGAGGTGCCGCCGCGAGTCGTCTACGAACTCACCGAACAGGGCGCGACCCTCACCACCGTCCTGCACGCCATGCTCGAATGGGGCGAGCGACACCCCCAGCCTTGAGGGGACGGCTGCGGAAGATGATGCTTCCGGGGCGCCAGACAAGACAGGCGAGAACGTTGTGTAATCAGCTTGTTGCTCATAGTTAGCCTGAGGCGGCTATGGACTCGTTCTCAGATCGCCCCCGCTCCGCCGACCGACTCCATTCCGCCGACCGACCCCGTTCCCGGGCCGCGCAGATCCGCTGCCAGGACGGGAACCACACGCTGGAGCTGACCGACCGCGAACTGGTCGCCGAACGCCTCCTCAGAACGTCCCGGAAACACTCGTTCGACCCCGACGTGGACGTCGACTGGGACGCCTCCCAGGACCCCGACCAGTTCTACATGCCCCCTCAGCTGGTTTCTCTTTATGAGACGCCGCTGTGGGAAGAGCTGACGCACCGGCAGCGGGTGGAGCTGAGCAAGCATGAAGTGTGCAGCATGGTCTCGTTCGGGATCTGGTCTGAGCTTCTGCTGATGCAAGGCCTGATCCAGCACGCCTACCGCAACCGTTATGACAGCGGGCACTTCGCGTACGCGATGACCGAGGTCGCTGACGAATGCCGGCACTCCAAGATGTTCGGGCAGATGGTGCGGGCCTGCGGGCTGAAGACCCACCGCGTGCATCGCGTCCCTTTCAACCTCGGCAAGGCGCTGAACGTGGTCTGCGACCCGATGCCGATGTTCGCCGGAATCCTGGCCGTCGAGGAGTTCACGGACGCCTTCCAGCGGCTGACGTTCCCGGACGAGGAGATCCAGCCACTGATCCGCCAGGTCGCCCGCATCCACGTGATCGAGGAGGCCCGGCACATCAAGTACGCGCGCGAAGAGCTCAAACGGATGGTCGCCAAGGCCGCACCGGCCCGGCGATGGCTCGCCGCCTACTGCATCGCGCGCTGGGCCTGGATGGCGAGCGGCCAGATGACGCACCCGTCCTGTTACCGGGCGGTCGGGCTCGACCCGGCGCTGGCCCGCCGCGTCGCCCGCCACAGCCCGCACCGCCGCGCCACCATCGCATGGTCGTTCCGCAAGTGCACGGCGTTCTTCGAAGAGGTCGGCTTCCTCGACGGGCCCGCCCGCACTGTCTGGGTCAAATCCGGCCTGCTCACGTGCACCGCTGACTCTTAGTGAAACCGTGTCACCGCCACAAACCCTGCCACCCTTTCTGAGCGGCGGCGCGAGAGGGGGGCCGTACGACGCGGCGGGCGGCCCTGCGACAGGCGCTCATGCATCGGCGCACCAACCAAATTCGGCCCACATCGTCTGGCCGCCGTCATGTACGTCGTGGCCGACCTTGTCGGCGTACTCCTCGACGATGAGCAAGCCTCGGCCGTAGTTCTGGAGGTCGTCGGGCCTGCCCGGTCTCGACCATGACCCGCGGCCGGAGTCGGAGACTGCGACACGTGCCCAGCCCGTGCGGCAGGACACCGAGATCTTGATTTCGCCGCCTTGCCGGCCGCTCGGGGTATGCCGGAGCGAGTTGGCGGCGAGTTCGGCGACGACCATCTCGGCGTCCTGGGCGCGCGCGGTGAGCTGAGTACTCAGCTTGCGACCTGAGTACACACCTTGTCAGGCTGTGTCTGGAACGCGCGCCCACGACCACCCGGAGTTACCGTGACCCAGCCCGCCTACCAGCGCATAGCCGACGAACTGCGCAGCCAGATCGTCGACGGCGTGCTCGCGCCAGGCGACCGGGTCCCCTCCCGTCACCAGCTCGCCTCCCACCACGGCGTCTCCGACCGCGTGGCAGTGCAAGCCGTACAGCTGCTCGTCTCGGAGGGCTATCTCGAAAGCCGGTCAGGCTCCGGCACATACGTCCGTGTCCGCCCGGCCGTCCGCCGCCTCACCCGTTCCTGGTACTCCGAGGCCCGCGACGGCTCGCCGTTTCGCGCTGACATGCGGCAGCAAGGCCGCACCGGATCATGGCGGTCGTCGTCGTCGACGGAAGAGGCGACTCCGGCCGTGGCTGAGCGGCTCGGCGTCGCCGTCGGCGACGGGGTCATGCGGACGCGATACGTCTTCCTTGCCGACGATCAGCCGGTGATGCTCTCCTCTTCATGGGAGCCGCTCGACATCACGCGCGGTACGTCCGTGCAGTTCCCGGAGGAGGGCCCGCACGCCGGCGCGGGTGTGATCGCGCGGATGAAGGCGATCGGGCAGCACATCGCCAGCGCGGACGAGGTTGTCACCGCACGGTCCCTCCTCGCGGCGGAGGCGGAGCAGCTGGCCGAACCGCTCGGTTCGATCGTCATGGTGATCCGCCGCACCTACCGCACCGCGGACCGGCCGGTCGAGACCGCCGACATCGTGGTGCCGGTCGACCGATACGAACTCGCGTACGAGATCCCCGTGGACTGCGGGCGCTGACGGCCGTCGCCTGACTCCAGACCTGACGACGTGCGACCAGGTGAGGCGCCCTGCGTTCAGGCTCGACCCGCGTTCGCCTGCCGCGTCCGTTCCGGGGAACGGACGGTGCGGCTGCGCGCGGTCACCGCGTCCCATCGCGGGCATGGCGGAAGGCGTCGGCCAGGGAGTCGTTGACGATCGCCAGTTGGGCGTAGACCTGGTCGGCGGCGGTGGAGCCCAGGACGCCGAGCAGGGTGTGGGCGCGGCGCCAGTGTTCGCGGGCGGCAGCGTGGTCGCCTGTGAGGTGATGGCAGGCGCCGAGGTGGGCGAGTGTGCTGGCCTCGGCGTACGGGTCGTCGAACTCGCGAAACATGTCCAGAGCGTGGCGGTAGCGAGGGATGGCGCCGGTGGCGTCTCCTAGGTGGAGGGAGGTGTCTGCCAGGCATGACCACGTGTGGGCCTCGTAGGCGAGGTTGCCGAGTTTCTGGTGCAGGATCAGGGCGCGTTCGCACAGTTCGAGGGCTTGGGCGTGGTCTCCCAGGCGGCCGTGAAGCCAGCCCAGGTCGGTGAGCGCGATGGCCTGGCCGTACTGGTCGCCCAGCTGTTCGAAGAGGTCGTGGGCGCGGCGGGCGGCGTGGAGGGCGTCGGCGTCCCGGCCCTGGATGGCGTACACGAGGTCGCGGCGGTAGTACGTCCAGGCCTGACCGGCGAGGTCGTCCCGTGCTCGTTCCAAGGCCGCGCCGAGGTTGCGGTGCGCCTCGTCGAAGCGGCCCAGGTCGGCCAACGCGAAGGCCAGGTCGCGGTACGCGCGGGACTGCTGCGCCGGGTCGCCCAGCCGCTGGGCGGCGGTGACGGCGGCCCGCTGGGTCTCGGCCCTGTCATGCCAGCGGCCCCGCCCGTGCAGGAACACGAACAACGCCCGCGCCAGCTCGCAGACCTGCCGGTCCATGCCCAGGTCAGCGGCGAGCTTCAGGACGGCGAGCAGGGTGGTGTGTTCGGCCGTGAACCAGGCCGTCGCCTCGTCGCGTCCGGCGAAGTTCGTGACGCTGACGCCCGGGACTGGGGCGCCCGTCTCGATGTCACCCTCGATGTCCCCGCCGAGCAGCCGCCGGGCGGCGCACGCCGTATGCACGTAGTGGTCCACGAGGCGGCGCCGCGCGGTGTCGCCGGTCTGGCAGAGCTCGGCGGCATAGGCGCGCAGCAGGTCATGGCAGGTGTAGCGGCCCGGGGCGTGCTCGATGAGCAGGTTGGCGCGGGTCAGCTCGGCCAGCGGCGCCCGTACGCGCGACGCGGGTACGCCCGCCAGGCTCGCGGCGGCGGCGACCGTGGCGTCGGGACCGGGATGCAGCCCGGCGACGAGCCGGAACAGCCGCGCCGCGGCATCACCGAGCGTCTCGTACGACCACGAGAAGATCGCTCGTATGTCGGCGGCGTTCTCCATGGCCCCGAGTGCGTCCCGGAGCTCGGCGGCGAGCGCGGCGAGCGGATGCGCCGGGTGGATCGCGGCCCGGGCGGCGATGATCGCCAGCGCCAGCGGCAGCCCGTCGCAGCGGCGGACGATCTCCTCGGCGGCAGCGGGCTCGGCGGCGATCCGGTGCTGGCCGAGCCGGGCGGCCAGCAACCGCCTGGCCTCGTCCGGCGCCAGGAGGCCGAGGGTGAACGGACGAGCGCCGTAGGTCATGACCAGACCGGTCAGCTGGTCCCGGCTGGTGACGATCACGAGGCAGCCGGGTGTTCCGGGCAGCAGCGGAACGACCTGGCCGACGTCGCGGGCGTTGTCCAGCAGCACCAGCATGCGCCGCCCCGCCAGCAGGCTGCGGTAGAGCCCGGACTGCGCGGCCGGAGTGTCCGGGATGCGCTGCGGCGGAACGCCCAGCGCGTCAAGGAACTCGCGGATCGCCGCCGCCGGGCGCACGGGCCCCCCTGACGGGTCATATCCGCGCAGATCGATGCTGAGCTGGCCGTCCGGGAAACGGTCGGCCACCCGGTGCGCCCACTGCACGGCCAGGGTCGTCTTCCCGATCCCGGCCGTGCCGGTGATCAACGTGATCGGCGACATCGGCTCGTTCAGCGCTGCGAGCGCGGCCTCGCGCCCGGCGAAGCCGCCGGCCGCGGCGGGCAGCTGCCGTGGCACCGCGTGGCCGTCGAACGCGTCGCCGTCGGCGAGCAGGTCGGCGTGGACTTGGCGAAGCTCAGGGCTGGGGTCGGCGCCGAGTTCCGCGGAGAGCCGGCGCCGGATCGTCTCGTACCGCTCCAGTGCCTCGGCGGGGCGCCCTGCCGAGGCCAAGGCACGCAGTAGGCACGCCCAGAGGGATTCTCGGAGCGGATGCTCATCGGCGAGTTCGGCTAGGCGAGCCGGGTCGGGTTGCGTTCCGCTCGCGAGGTCCAGCTCGACTCGCCGTTCCCACGCCGTCAGGTATCGCTCCTGCAGCGCGGGGACCACGGTCTGCTCCAGCCAGTCCGACCGGATCCCGTCGCACGGAGTGCCCCGCCACAGCGCCAGCGCGGCGGCCAGCCGGGACCGCTCCGCCTCCCGGTCACGCGCCGCGGCCTCGTCGAGCAGGCGGCCGAAGCGGAGCGCGTCCACGTGGTCCGGCTCGGCCGCCAGCAGGTATCCGCCGGGCCGTGCCACGACCAGCTGGTCGTCCCCCAGTGCGCGACGCAGCCGCTTGACGTTCGTACGGACGTTGGCCCGCGGGTCTCCGCGCGCGTCCGTGCCCCACACCGCGGTCGCCAGCCTGTCGGCCGGAACGGTACGGCCCGCCGACATCGCCAGCACGGCCAGCAACGCGCGTAGCCGACCGGCCGGAAGCTCGACCGCCCGTCCGGCCACCGTCACGCGCAGCGGCCCGAGCAGCTCGACCGTCAGCACGCGAACGCCCCTCTCACCGGCCCGGCAGCGAGTTTCACAGGACTGACACGACTTCGCCACCCCCGTTCGCCAGGCTGGCGAAGATCCCGCACCCACAGGAGGCCGAAGTGTCCATCTCAGTGCTCGACATGTCGATGTCGCTCGACGGGTACATCGCCGATCCCGACGACTTCCTCGGCGGCGAGGACGGCGAGCGGCTGCACAAGTGGGCCGACACCGACGAGTCGGGCCGGCGGTCCGCCACGGCCCAGGAACTGCTGGACGAGATGAACGCGGCGGGCGCGGTCCTCGCCGGACGGCGCACCGCCGAGCTCATGGATCACTGGGGCGGGGACCACAACGGTCTGCCGATCTTCGTGCCGAGCCACCGGCCGCCGGGCCCGGCCGCGCGCTTCGGCTATCCGCTGGTGACGTACGTGACCGACGGGATCGAGAGCGCGATGGCGCAGGCGAAGGCCACCGCCGGCGACCGGGACGTGCAGGTGCGCGGCGCGTACACGGGGCAGCGGGCTCTTGAGGCCGGGGTCCTGGACGAGCTGCGGCTCCACCTGATCCCGGTGCTGCTCGGCCGCGGCCGCAGGCTGTTCGGGGACGTGATGCCGTTCGAGATCGAGCTGGAGCTCGTCCGGGTGATCGACACGCCGGAAGCCACCCACTTCCGCTACCGCGTCCGCCGCTGAACACGCGCGGCTGGTCACAGCACACCTGAACGACTTCTGCGGAAGACCCGGTGCGGGGCCTCGGTGAGCTTTGGCCGGTGGGCGTTAGCGGATGTCGGCGATCGCGGCGAGGATGCGGTCGCGGGCGGTGTCGGCGGGGCACAGGCCGGTGAGGACGTAGTAGGCCAGTCCTTCGGCCAAGGCGGTCAGGCTGAGGGCGGCGGGGTGGGGGTCGGTGACGCCGGTGTGGTGCAGCAGGTCGGTGACCTGCTGGTGGAAGCGGGTGTAGTCGGCGTGTAGCCGGGCGGCGATGGCCGGATCGGTGAGTGCCAGGGCGGTGAAGGACTGGCGGATCCGCATGTGCGTCTGGGTGACGGCGTCGTAGGGGATCAGTTCGGTGAGCACCACGGTCAGCACCTGGCGAGGGTCGGCGTCCTGGCCCGTCTTGGCGGCGATCCGTGCGGCCGACAGGGCGTTGGCGCGGTCGAAGGCCGCCTCCATCAGTTGCTGTTTGGTGGGGAAGTAGTGCTGGACGCGGCCGGTGGAGACACCGGCGGCGTCGGCGACGCGCGTCTGGGAGACAGCGGTCAGGCCGTGGTCGGCGACGACGGCGAGGACGGCGTCGGCGATCTGGGTGGCGCGCTGGTCGTGGTCGGCGCCCGGGCCGCGGGTGCGTCGGCTCATCGCTCTCCCCTCTGCGTTGCCGGCCGCTGGGTCGGCATTGACCTGGATGTTCGTGATCGCTTACCGTCGATCCTAGCAAACCAATGTGACCACATTGGTTTGCTAGGGAGGTGATCATGACCCGGAATCCGGCCGACCAGACGGCCGCGGATGTCAGGGAGCCTGGCCCGGTCGCATCCGCGGGGATCTTGGCGTTGGTGTGCGCGGCGCAGTTCATGGTGGTGCTGGATGTGTCGGTGGTGAACGTGGCGCTGCCGTCCATCCAACGCTCACTGGGGTTCGCCGCGGCGGACCTGCCGTGGGTCGCGACGTCCTACGCGCTGGTGTTCGGTGGATTCCTGCTGCTGGGCGGGCGGCTGGCGGATCTGTACGGGCACCGGCGGGTGCTGGGCGTCGGGCTGGGTCTGTTCACCGCGGCAAGCCTGGCCGGCGGCCTGGCCTCCTCGGCGGGCCTGCTGATCGGCGCGCGGGCGGTGCAGGGCCTGGGCGCGGCGGTACTGGCCCCGGTCACCTTGACGGTGCTGACGGTGACGTTCCCTGAGGGCGCGGCGCGGACCCGGGCGCTGGCGGTCTGGACGGCGGTCAGCCTGGCCGGCGGCGCGGCCGGAAACCTGGTCGGTGGAGCGCTGACGGAGTATCTGAGCTGGCGATCCATCTTGCTGGTGAACGTGCCGATCGGGGTGGCGGCGCTGGTGGCGGCGGCACGGCTGCTGGGCGACGGCCCGGCACGCGCGGGGACAGGGCGGCTGGACGTGCCGGGTGCGGTCCTGGCCACCTCGGGCCTGGTCGCCGTCACCTACGCGCTGTCGCCGGGCGAGGGCCGCCCGGGCGTGGTGACGGCGGCGGTGTGGGTGGTCGGCGTGCTGGCGCTGGTGGCTTTCGCGGTGGTGGAAGTGCGGGTGGCGGACTGGCCGCTGCTGCCGCCGCGGCTGCTACGCAGACGCGCGGTCTGGCTGGGCAACGGGGTGATGCTGCTGGCCGGGGCAGCGTTCCAGGTGCCGATGTGGTACTTCCTCACCCTCTACATGCAGAACGTGCTGCACCTGGAAGCGTTGCAGACCGGGCTGGGGTTCCTGCCGCACACCGTGCTGACCCTCCTGATCGGGCTGCGGATCACGCCGTGGCTGATGCGGCACGTCGACACCCGGGTGCTGATCGCGGGCGGGATCTGGATCGCCGCCGCCGGGTTCGCCTGGCAGAGCCAGAGCACCGCCGGCGACACCTACTGGAGCGGCGTGGCGGGCCCGGCGGTGCTGCTGTCGGTGGGCGGCGCGGTGTTCAACACCCCGCTCACGGCCACCGTCACCTCCGGCGTCGCGGACGGCGACGCCGGTGCGGCCTCAGGACTGATGAACACCGCCAAGCAGGTCGGCGGCGCGCTCGGGCTGGCGGCGCTTGTCGCTCTCACTGCCGGTCCTGCCGGCGGCGGCGCCACCACGGGCGAGGCGATGCTGGCCGCCCAGTACGGCCAGGCGTTCGCCGCGACCGCGGCCGTGCTGGCGGTGATCGGCGCGCTGGCCTTCGGGCTGCCACCGCGCCGCGACAACGCCCCCCGGTAGACCCCGCCCAGCGCGGCAAGGCCGTTCACATCACCGGCCTCAACCAGCCCGGCGCCGACCTGCACGGCGAACTCACCGCCGACCACTGAACGTCTGCCGCTCGGGCGGCAGGTTGTCCTAAAAACGATTGTCCTTGGCGCAAGTGCTCCTCGTGCCGACCGGGCGGGCTGCCCAAGAGTGGTTGCCATCTACCCCGCGCAAGGAAGCTGGGTGGTTGCTGCGTGCGGCCGACAGCTCAGGACGAAGGAGTGCCTTTGAGTACGACTGCCCTCAAGACCCTGTCGGGCGGTGTCGCCGCCGCGAGCGTGCTCGCATTCGGCGCGGACGTGTACGCCCCGCGGCAGGCGGCAGCGGCCCCGCCGCCCGCTGCCGTGGCCGCTCCCCCGGGACCGGTGGTCCTGGCCGAGAACACGCAGGCCGACCCGGCGGAGGTGGTCGCCAAGCGCAAGACCACGACCTTCACCTACCGGACGTTCATCCCGGACACCAAGGTGACGGCGCTCGGCTGTTACTACAACAACCCGATCGGGGGGACCCGCTACTGGTTCAAGGGCGACGGACGCACCTACTCCACGGGGCCCCGCACGTACCGGACCATGATGAAGGTCCACATCGACTGGAAGAAGAAAAAGGTCACCGTCGACAAGGACGTGGGCACCACCAAGGTGCTCAACCGCAAGGGAAAGGTCGTCGCCAAGAAGCGCGCCTCGATGAAGAGGATGAAGTTCGACATCAAGAAGAAGAACATCGGGCGGGGCGTCGTGAGCTTCGGGCTCGACCACAGCGCGACCATCCCGTTCTGCCCCAAGACCGGCGGCGCCATCCGCTACGAGGTCGGCGTCGCGGTCTGGAAGAACGGCAAGTACCTGCTGACCGGCTGGCGCCGGAAGGCGCCCAACCACGAGGCGTTCATCCGCCAGAGCGGCAAGAAGCCCAAGTTCCTGCTCAAGAGGAAGAACCACGGATTCATCTGCCTGCACGCCGGGCTCTGCAAGACCGAATTTCTCACGCCCCTCAGGTGATGACCATGCCGGCCTGATCACCGCGTCGTGTAGCAGTAGTTGGACTTGCCCTTCCAGTAGTGGCGGGCGCGCGGATCGTTGTAGCGCCACTGGCAACCACGGTCTCGCTGCGCGGTGGTCAGCAACATGGTCTGCCCCTTGCGCATGACGCAGTACGCGCCAGGCGTGGGGCTCGCGCGGTACTCCACCCACTCCCAGCCGAGATGCTGGCAGTACGCCGAGAACCGGCCAGGGCCGAGGTCGACCCGTTTGGGCGCGGGCTTCGGCGGGCTGGTGCCCGGCTTTGGATCGCCAGGCTTCGGCTTGGGTGGAGTGCCGCGTTCCGACGCGGCCGGGCTGGGCCGGTCGCTCGCGCGGCCGGCGCGAGTCGTGGGCGAAGGCCCGCCGCCGGGGGCCGCGCCGGCCGCGCCTCCCTCGGCGGAAGTGGTCTTCGGGGCCTGACCGGGATCATCCTGCGCCGCCGACACGTCCGGCGACCAGAGCCGTACCGCACCAACCGCCAGCAGCACGACAGCCGCCACGGCCGCCGCCGCGCGCCCGCGACCAGCAGGCGCCGCCGCCGCGCCACCGACCTCGGCGCCTCGGCGAACGGTCCGGGCGGCGGCTGTTACGGCGGGGCTGGGGGGAGCTTGAACACCTCCAGGAGTGCCGGGTCGCGGAACGCGACGATGTGCGTGATGCCGGAGTCGGACGCCGACAGGACCATCACCCCGTGGGCATGGTGAACGCCGTCCGGGCCGCGCCTGTACATGGCGGCCGCGGGCTGCCCGTTCGACGCGGTCGGGACGAGCCGGAAGGTGTCCGGCGCGACGAGGACCCTGGAGGCGAAGAAGGCACCGATGTTGTCGCGGCCGGCGAACCACGTGGGCGTGGGCGGCATCTCCAGGACGGCGTCCTCGGTCAGCAGATTCGTCAGGGTCGCGATGTCGGCGTTCTCGAAGGCCGCGACAAAGCGGTCCAGCAGCTGGCGTTGGTGCGGGCTGGGGGCTTCGGTCAGGTCGTTCTCGGACGGTGCCACCTGGCCGAGCTGGGCCCTCGCGCGTTGCAGGATGCTCTTGACCGCGGGAACGGAGATGTCGAGCAGGTCGGCGACCTCGGCGGCGCGCAGGGCCAGGACGTCGCGCAGGATGAGGACGGCGCGCTGGCGTGCGGGCAGGTGTTGCAGGGCGGCGATCAAGGCGAGCCGCAGGCTTCCCCGCGCGGCGACGATCGTGGCGGGATCGTCGGCGCGGACCAGGTGGTCGGGGAAGGGCTGCAGCCAGGTCACCTCGGGTGACGGGGCGAGCGGGCCGCCGGGGTCGTCGGCGGGCGCGCCGAGGCCCGACGGCAGCGGACGGCGCTTGCGTTTTTCGAGTGCGGTGAGGCAGACGTTCGTGGCGATCCGGTAGAGCCAGGTGCGCACGGATGCTCGGCCTTCGAACGCCTCGTACGAACGCCACGCGCGCAGGTAGGTCTCCTGGACGAGGTCTTCGGCGTCGTGGACGGAACCGAGCATGCGATAGCAGTAGGCCAGGAGCTCTGGCCGGTATGGCTTGGTCAGGTGCGCGAAGGCGTCGTTCTCGGTCGGGGCGTGTTTGGTATCGGCCATCGGCGTCACCGTCGGAGCTCGACGATCTGCACGTAGTTTCCGGCGGGATCCTCGATCGTCGCGATGAGGCCCCCGCCGAACTCCTCCACCGGGCGAATCCACCGTGTGCCGTCCAGCGTCTCCAGGTGGGCCGCGACCGCCTTGATGTCCTCGACATAGAAGTTGATCAGGATTCTGCCGGGCTCCCGGGCGCTCTGCTCAAGGTCGTCGCGGTGGTCGAAGATCAGCCGGTTGTCGCCCACCTTCAGGGCGTTGCCCGGCTCGGCCGACGGCGCGAACGCCGCCCGGTACCAGGCGCCGAGCCGTTCCGGGTCTGCGCTGCCCAGCACCAGACCGCCCAGCCGGATTCCCGTCGTCGTCATGATCGTTCCCTCTCGGTCGTCATAGGAGTTCCGTTCTCCTATCGACTCGGCGTCGCGCCGAAAGGAATCGGTGGGCGGCGGGGCGCGGGCCTCCTCGTCCGGCGACGAGGAGGCCCGCATCGTTGGTCAGCAGGTCGCCGTCCAGGAGCATTCGAGCTCGGGCACCCGCTGGTTCGGGTAGGAACGCACGGTGAGGCGCTGCGGGCTGGACCCGGCGGCCAGCCGGACGACGATCTTGTCTTGGAGGCCGCGCACGGCCGTGATCGAGCCCGGGTAGGCGTTGAAGAGGATCGAGTAGACGACCGGGACGCCGTCCGGCCCCTTCACGTAGCCGGACAGGGCGGTCGCGCCGGTGAGGGTGCCGGTCTTGGCGTGGGCGTTGCCCTCGGCGGCCGTCCCGGCCATGCGGGTGCGCAGCGTGCCGCCCACCCAGGGCTCGGGCTTGCCCGCGATCGGCAGGGAGTCGTAGTACGTGCGGTACCACGGCTTGGTACGGACGCCGCGCAGCAGGTTGATGAGCTGGTCGGCGGTCAGCTTGTTGCCGCGCCCGAGGCCCGAGCCGTCGGCGAACGTGAGCCGAGAGGTGTTCACGCCCAGCTTGGACACGTACGACCGGACGGCGGGCAGGCCCGCGGCCCAGGTGCCCTTTCCGGAGATCTTGCGGCCCATCGCCTTGACGAGGATCTCAGCGATGGTGTTGTTGCTGAGCTTCATGTACGGGACGGCCAGCTTCGCCAAGGGAATCGACTTGCGCGACACCAGGGTGCGGGCTCCCCTGGGGGCGGCGCCGCGCACGGTCTTGCCGGTGACGGCGATGCCGCGGGCGCGCAGTGCGCGGCGGAAGACGTCGGCGGCGTAGAAGGTCGGCTCGTGGACGCTGGCCAGGCTCGTGCGGGTGCCGCCGCCGACGGGCTGGGAGCCGGTGACATCGATGACGTTGGTACCGGGCTTGCGCAGCACGCTGATGGTGGACGCGCTGCCGGGGGCGCCGGTCGTGGCACGGTTGACGATCTTGACGTGGCCGGTGGCGGGGACGGTGCGCACGGCGGCGGGCGTTCCGGCGGCACGGGGGCTGACCTGGACGGCGATGGAGCCGGCGTTGAAGTCGGCGTCCGGTGACACGGTGAGCGCCGAGATCTGCGCGGCGTAGGCGAACGGGGCGTCGGACGGGTCCCAGCCGCTCGGCCAGCGGCGGGCGTCGAACCAGGTGTCGTCGGCGACGAGGCGTCCGGTGACCTTGCGGACGCCCTTGGCGCGGAGCTGGGCGGCGAGCCGGTCGTAGTCCTTGGCCTGGAGCGTCGGGTCGCCGGTGCCCTTCAGCACGAGGTCGCCCCGGAGCGTGGCGCCCTTGCGCGCGGCGCGGGTCACGACGTTCGTCCGGAACGTGTAGCGCGGCCCCAGGATTCCGAACGCCGCGGCGGTCGTCGCGAGCTTCTGGTTGGACGCGGGGATCAGGGGCGCGCCGCCGTTGCGGGTGTAGAGCGGCTTGCCGCCCGCGTACGAGCGGACGACGACGCCGACCTTGGCGCCCTTGAGCGCGGGGTCGGCGAGGATCGTGTCCAGATCCTTGCGCAGGTCACCGGACGACTGGAGGGCGATGGTCTGCGTGGCCGCCACCGGGGCCGCGCGCACCGGTTCGGGGTCGCCGGGGGCGAGCGACACGGCCAGCGCGGCCGCCGTGGCGGTGGCGACGCCGGCGACAAGCAGGGACGTGGGTTTTGAGAAGGGCAAGCGGGACATTTCGCAGAGCCTAGAGCCCCCGGCCCACCGGCGACCAGACGATGAACAAACGCTCCGCTCTCCGAAGCGGAGAGCGGAGCGTTCGACCAGGACGGTGAAGTCCCGGCGGTTGCCGGCCGGGCTTACCCACCCGCCGACGGCCTCATCGGTGTCCTCCAGCGTCGGCACCCGGCTCTACCTCGCGGTCATGGACTGGCGGGCGAACAACAACGTGCTCGGCACCGGCGCCCACGAACGCGGGCTGCGCGCCACCGGGATCTCCGTGAGTGAGCAGGGCACCGGCATCCTGGTCCGTGGCCGTGAGGGCGGCACGGTGCGGGCGGCGTTCATCAAGCAGACCGAGGCCGAGCAGATCGGCAAGCGGGCGCTCGCGCTGCGCATCGCGGCTGGGACGCTCACCGGTCAGGCCGCGGGCGAGGCGCCGACCCGGTCAACCAGAGCGATCTCATCGACCACATCCGCGAGGTGTGGCCAGCCGGTGAGAACGCGGTGCACTCGGCGCGGCTCGTCGAGGCGCTCACGGTGTACCGGCCTGAGGTCTACGGTGCGTGGCTGAACGTCGAGGGACTCGACGAGGCGCAGTTGCGGGAGGCGCGCGCGGCGGCGTCCACGACGCTCGCGAACGCGTTGAAGCCGTACGGGGTGGCGACCCGGCAGATCAACCGGCGCGGTGCCGGCGGCGGCGCGAAGGGCATCCGGCTGGAGGACTTGCCGATACTGCTGGAGGCGCCCTTGGAGGGCTGAACGGTTTCGGCCTGGCACCCTCTCAGAGGCACCAAGAACACCCCGCCCCGGCGGTCCGGCGGGTTCTAGCGATCCTCGCAGCACCCTGGAGTTCAGGGAGTTGCGGGGATCGTGGGTTTTGAGGGGTTGAAGGCGCGGTTCTTTGAGGCGCTGGACCGGGAGAACGGGAGTATCTCGGGGGCTGCTCGGGCGGTCGGGGTGAATCGTGCGACGGCGTATGGGTGGGCGCGGAAGGCCGGTGTGCGTGGTCGTGGGAAGACAGGCCCGAGTGGGCATCGGGGGCGGGCGGAGTACGAGCGGCTGCGTGCGGCCGGTGTCCGGCGCCGCGATGCCGCCGCACAGGTCGGTGTCCACGAGCGCACTGCTCAGGACTGGGACCAGGGCATCCGGCAGATCGGCCACTCGCGCCTGCGCGCAGACGGTCGCCTGATCGACTATACGACTGGTGTGATCACCACCGTTGCCGCAACGTCGGGGCCATCGGTTGCCGCGGTCGAGGCCGAGCTGCACCCCCGGTTCCTCACCGTGGCCGACCGTGAGCTGATCGCCGACATGCGTCGTGAGGGCCGCTCGCTGCGCGCGATCGGACGGGCACTCGGCCGGCCGGCCTCCACCGTCAAGCGTGAGATCGACGCCCGCTCGGTCGACGGCGTCTACCGGCCACACCAAGCCCAGCGGGCATGGGCCAAGAGCCGGTCGCGCCCCAAGGACTCCAAGCTCGCCCAGGTGGGCCGGTTGCGCGAGTTCGTCGCGGTCAAGCTCCAGGAACGCTGGTCGCCCGAGCAGATCTGTCACGCTCTGCTCATCGAGTTCCCCGACGACGAGAGCATGCGGGTGAGTCCGGAAACGATCTACCAGGCGGTCTACGTCCAGGCCCGTGGCGGGCTGCGCCGCGAGGTCGCGGACGCGCTGCGCACCGGGCGCACCCGCCGCAAACCCCACCGCAGCCCGGAGCAGCGCACTCGCCGGTTCGTCGATGAGATGGTGATGATCTCCGAGCGTCCGGCCGAGGCCCAGGACCGGGCGGTGCCCGGCCACTGGGAGGGCGACCTGGTCGTCGGCCCCCGCAGTGAGAGCGCGATCGTGACCCTGGTCGAGCGCTCCACCCGCTACGTCATGCTCGGGCACCTGCCCGGCGGTCACACCGCCGAGGAAGTCCGCGATGTGCTGGTGCCGCTGATCCAGACCCTGCCCGAGCACCTACGCGGCTCGCTGACCTGGGACCAGGGCTGCGAGATGGCCGCGCACAAGCAGTTCACCCTCGCCACGGGAGTGCCGGTCTACTTCTGCGACCCGCACTCACCCTGGCAACGCGGATCCAACGAGAACACCAACGGCCTGCTACGCCAGTACTTCCCGACTTCTATGGCTGCAGCGGCATCGTGGTCGGGTTAGCTGCCCGTAGCCTGCCGCAGGATGTCGGGCGGGCTGGCTCGAGTACTTCCTGCCGCCCTCCGAGGGTTGGCTCGCTTT
>NZ_BAAATD010000029.1:0-32817 GCF_039533225.1 Actinomadura fulvescens
ACGTCGCCCAGCAACTCAACGGCCGACCACGCAAAACGCTCGGCTGGAGAACCCCAGCCGAGCGCCTGCGTGATCTACTGACAACCACGTAAGCCATCAGGTGTTGCGAGGACCCCGAGAATCCGCCCATCTCGACCGCCGGGGCGTCCCTATGTGCTGGGGCCGTGGCGCTGTGCTGGGCCCGTGGCGCTGTGCTGGCCTGTGGCGCTGTGCTGAGCCTGTGGCGCTGTGCTGGCCCGTGACGGTGTGCTGAGCCCCTGACGCTGGCTGAGCCGTTGACGGCCCGGTGGGGCAGGGCGACGGCGCGATTCCTGGCTCATCTCTCCAGGTAGGGGCGTTACTGTCTGCCCTGTCCCCGCCGGGACGTTTCCATGCTGACATCCGTTCCGGGAGTCCGGCAGGCCCATTTTCGTCAGGCCAACTTGACGTCAGGCCATCCTGACGAGACCATGGCGTCATGGTTACGCCAGACGAACTCGACAGGACCCTGACCTTGCGCGAGGCCGTGCTCCGCTACGACGAACTGCGGGCCCGCGACTCGTTCGCCGAAGGTGACGCCGAGGTCACCGCCCTCACCCAGGCCGAGGCGCTCGAACTGCTCGCGCTCGGCGAGGTCATCGCCCGCAAGGCCCGCTACGGCCGCCAGCTCGCGGTGCGCTCGGCCCGCAGAGCCGGTGCCTCCTGGTCACGCATCGGCGAGGCCCTCGGCACCAGCAAGCAGACCGCGTGGGAGACGCACAACCGCTGGATCGACGAGCAGGCCCGGACGGACCTCGGCGACGGCCACCTGGGCATGACCGAGGCCGAGGTCGCCCGAGAACGCTCGCTGGCCGGTCTCCCCGACAACACCTAGCCCCGGACGCTTAGTAGCGGCTGTCCGCGACGGCCCGCGACGGCCCGCGACGGTCAGCGGCCAGCTAGCAGCTTGACCACTGGCGCGAAGTCTCGCATCGCCGCGTCGCCGACCAGGTAGTAGGAGAAGCCGAAACGTTCCCGTCGGGCGACCATCTGCTCGGCGATGTGCTCGGCGGGGCCGACGAACTGCGACGGCATGTCGAGCACCAGGTCGGCCGCCGCGGTGCCCCAGCCGCGCAGCACGGCCTGGCGCGCGGCGACCTTGCGCGGATCGGCGCCGAAGACGGGCGACACGAGCATGCTGAGCTCGACATCCCGCCCGGACGCGGCCTCGCGTACCCAGTCGGTCTTCCGGGCGATCGTGTCGGGCATGCGCTCGGACATCTCGTCGGAGATGGTGCCGTTCGGCAGGGCGCGCGGCAGGATGCCGACGGTGTCCGCGTACCGCCCGGCGAGGCCGAGCATCCGCCTGCTGCCCGCGCCGACGAGGATCGGCGTCGGACGCGTGGGCGCCGGGAACACCGTGAGGTCGCGCACCTGGTAGTGCTCACCGCTGAACGAGGTCTTCTCCCCGCCGAGGAGGCTCCGGAGGATCTGCAGCGACTCCTCCAGGCGATCCACGCGTACGCCCGCGGCGTCGAACGGCATTCCTGCCTGCTCGTACTCCTCCCGGAGCCATCCCGCACCGATGCCGAGCTCGAACCGCCCGCCGGACAGGTGATCCAGCGTCGAGGCCTCCTTCGCCAGCATCACCGGATGGCGGTAGTCGTTGGCCAGCACCAGGGTGCCGAGGCCGAGCGTCGTGGTGACCCCCGCGGCCGCGGCGAGCGCGATGAGCGGCGCCGGCTGGTCGCCGAAGGGTTCGGTCACGAAGTGGTCGCGCAGAGTCAGCGTCGCGTAGCCGAGTTCTTCGGCCAGGCGAGCCGTCGTGGTGAGGTCGTCGGCCGTGCGGATCGATTCGCCCACGATGCCGAACCGAAAAGGGCGCTGGTTGTTCATGACTCTCAGTCTGCGTGTTCGCCCTGGCCGGAGCTGGCAGGAATGCGACATCACGTTGCCCGTGCCTGGTGTTCGGCCCGCTCCAGGGCGGGCCTGGCCTCGTCGGGCAAGGGACGGGTGCGTTCGACGTAGCGCCCGGACAGCTCACGGACGATGATGCCCGTCTCGATGCCGTGCTTCAGCAGCAGCATGTCGCGCCGTTGCAGGCCGAGGCAGATCCGCCTCGTGATCACGAACGCGATCACCGGCCCGGCCACGACCACCACGCGGAAGATCCAGGTCGTCGCGAACAGCGACAGCTGGAAGGTCTCGGCGAGGACGTCGTTGCCCGCGGCGGCCCACAGCACGCCGTAGAACACGATGCCCGCGACGCCGACGCCCGTGCGGGTCGCGGCGTCGCGCGGCCGGTCGAGCACGTGGTGCACCGCCCGGTCGCCGGTGAGGCGCGCCTCCAGGAACGGGTACAGCGCGAGCCCCGTGAAGAAGACGGTGATCACGAGCAGCGGCACGAGCACCCCGAGGGCCAGCGTGTGCCCGGCGAACGTGACGTCCCATCCGGGCATGAGCCGCAGCGCGCCGTCGCCGAACGCCAGGTACCAGTCGGGCTGCGACCCGGCGCTGATGGCGGTGGGGGAGTACGCACCGTACTGCCAGATCGGGTTGACCTGGAAGAACGTGGCGAGCAGCACGGTGACCCCGGCGGTGAACAGGAAGAACGCGCCGGTCTTGGCCATGAAGACCGGGAAGAAGGGCTTGCCCTCGACGGCCTTCGCCGTGCTGCGCCCGCGCCGGAAGTCGGTGTGCTTCTGCACCCACGGCAGGATGATCGCGTGCACCGGCACCAGGGCCAGCATCAATCCCGGCACGAGCAGCACATGCAGGATGTAGAAGCGCGGGATCAGGTCCGTCCCCGGGAACTCGCCGCCCAGCAGGAAGAAGCTGATGTAGGTGCCGGCGAGCGGGATCGACTGGACCGCTCCGATGATCAGGCGGATTCCGGTGCCCGACAGCAGGTCGTCGGGCAGCGAGTAGCCGGTGAACCCGTTCACCATCGCCAGCGTGAACAGCGTGAAGCCGAGCAGCCAGTTGAGCTCGCGGGGCTTGCGGAAGGCCCCGGTGAAGAAGACCCGCAGCAGGTGGGCGAGGATCGCGGCGACGAAGACGATCGCCGACCAGTGGTGGACCTGCCGCATCAGCAGTCCGCCGCGCACGTCGAGGCTGAGGTGCAGCGTCGACTCGTACGCCTCGCTCATCTCCGTCCCGCGCAACGGCGCGTACGAGCCGTCGTAGACCACCTCGGCCATGCTCGGCTTGAAGAAGAACGTCAGGAACACGCCCGAGAGCAGCAGCACGGCGAACGAGTAGAGCGCGATCTCGCCGAGCATGAACGACCAGTGGTCGGGAAAGGCCTTGCGGATCGCGCGCCGGGCGAACGCGGCGCCGCCGAGCCGTTCGTCGAGCGCCTCCGCGGCGCGTCCGGTCGCTGACATCACCCTCACCCCCGGTGAGTCGTCTCCTACGACGGAACGTAGTACGACAACACGTAGTACTACAAGGGTGCGAGCGATTCTCGTCGAGGCGGACGGGGCCGATCCGGCGTCGGCCCCACCGGCCACGGCCCGGCCCGGTAGGGTGCGGCGGATGGCCGATGATCAACTATTGGTGACCCCCCGCCATGTGCTGTGCGTGCTCGGCTCCGGCCTCGATCTCGACCTCGTGGCGAGCATCGCGGAGGACGCCGGGTTCGAGTTCGACCGCGAGTACTCCGAGCCCCACCCCGACCCGCGCATGCCGCGAGCCTTCCGCAGCTGCGCCGCCGAGGCGTCCTTCACGGGCGCCGACTGGGAGGCCGTCGAGTCCCACGACACGGTGGCCTATCTTCTGTCACGCCCGATCCTTCCCGGCATGGGGCCTCTCGTCTCGGAGCTGCTGCTCGCGCTGACCGCGAAACTCCTGCGTTCCGGCGCCACCGCCGTCAAGAACGAGAGCAGCGGCCTCACCCACGGACGCGACCGGTGGCTCGAACTGGCCGACGACCTGGCCGCGGCCGACGACCTGGCCGCCGCCGATGACGACCCCGAAAGGGAGAGCAAACTCGTTCCGCTCTATTTCGCCTGGGTCAAGAGACCGATCGTTGACGGCTCGCTCCACTTCAGCTGCGGCATGCATCTGCTCAGCCAGCCCGACATCGAGGTCGAGGGCGCCGAGCCCGAAGAGGCCGCGGAGCTGATCGACGCCCTCGCCCTCTACATGCTCACTGAGGAGCGCGGCCAGAATCTCTCGGACGGAGAGGGGTTCCGCCTGGCCGAGGACGCTCCCCGGTGGATCCTCGGCCACCACCCCTGCGACCGTTACGACGACGACGACTTCTTCTACAACCCGAACGGATACTGGCGCCTCACCCCGGACCGGAAGTGATCAACCGGCGATGAACGCCCGCGCTCTGCGGAAGAGGCTCAGGGTGATGCTGTGGAGCAGGTCGCCGGTCTCCTTGGACGCCTTGCCGGCGAACGCGCGGGCGTGGGTGCCCTCCAGGACGATGCCGAGCTTGAAGCAGGCGAGCACGGCGTACCAGGTGATCGCGGACAGGTCACGGCCCGCCGTGGCGTCGGCGCGTTCGGCATAGGCGGTGACCAGGTCGGCGGCGGCCGGCAGTGCGCCCCCGTCACCGAGGGGACCGGCGAGCGAGGTGCTCGCGTCGCCGGGCTCGGGCCAGGTGGCCAGCAGCCAGCCGAGGTCGAGCAGCGGATCGCCGATCGTGCACATCTCCCAGTCGACGATCGCCGCGACCCGCGGGCCGTCGAAGGAGTACATGAGGTTGGCGAGGTGGTAGTCGCCGTGCATGACGCCGGGACGCCACGTCGTGGGACGGTTGTCGTCGAGCCAGCCCGCGACCTTGTCCAGCTCCGGGATGTCGGGGCCGGGATAGCCGTCGAGGGCGCTGTAGGAGTCAAGTTCCGACATCCAGCGGCCGACCTGGCGTTCCAGGAAGCCCTCCGGCTTGCCGAAGTCGCCGAGCCCGACGGCGGCGTGGTCGACCGCGCCGAGCGAGGAGAGGGCACGGGCGGCGTTCAGGCCCATCTCACGCTGGACGCGGGCGTCGGACGCGTGCGGCTCGGGGAGTGACACCGAGGCGTTGAACCCCTCGACCGGCGTCATGAGGTAGAACACCGCGCCGTTCATGACGGACTCGTCCGGGCAGGCGGCGAGGACGCGCGGGGCCGGGACGCCGGTGCCGTCCAGGGCGGACAGGACGCGGGCCTCGCGGCGCAGGACGTCGTTGGTACGGGCGCGCAGGTGCTTGGGACCGCGCCGCAGGACATAGGACTCGCCGCCCCGGCGGAAGCGGATCAGGATGTTCTGGGTGCCCCCGCTGAGCGGGGTGACGTCCTCGAAGGGGCCCGTGGGCAGGCCCTGGCCGTCCATCCAGCGGGCGAGGACGTCGAAGTCCACGAGCGCGGGGTCGATCTGCTCCACGGTCGGTCTCCCTCGAAGAACATGGTCCTACCGGAGAGTAACAGTCACCTTCCGGCGCGCGAGGACGCGGGCGGCGACATCGTCGTTTCATGCACTTGCATTAGGAAGTCAGGGGCATGGATTATCGAGGGCACCGAACCGCCCGAGGAGGCCCGCGATGGCATGGGATTTCGAGACCGACCCCGAGTACCAGGAACTGCTCGACTGGGCCGACGCGTTCGTCCGCGACGAGGTCGAACCCCTCGATCTCGTGCTCGGCGACCCGTACGACAAGACCGACCCGCGTTACAAGCGGCTCGTCAAGCCGCTCCAGCAGCAGGCGAGGGAACGCGGGCTGTGGGCCTGCCATCTCGGCCCCGAGCTCGGCGGCAAGGGGTTCGGGCAGGTCAGACTGGCCCTGCTGAACGAGATCCTCGGCCGCTCGCGCTGGGCGCCCTCGGTGTTCGGCTGCCAGGCACCCGACTCCGGCAACGCCGAGATCCTCGCGCACTTCGGCACGCCCGGGCAGAAGGAGCGTTACCTGCGCCCGCTCCTCGACGGCGACATCTCCTCGTCGTACTCGATGACCGAGCCGCACGGCGGCGCCGATCCGACGCTCTTCACCACACGCGCCGTGCGCGACGGCGACGAGTGGGTCATCAACGGGGAGAAGTGGTTCTCCTCCAACGCCCGCCACGCGAGCTTCATCATCGTGATGGCGGTCACCGACCCCGGCGTGAGCGCGTACGAGGGCATGTCGATGTTCATCGTGCCCGCCGGGACGCCCGGCCTGACCATCGTCCGCAACGTCGGTATCGCCGGGGAACGTGAGGGCTCCCACGGCTACCTGAGGTACGCGGACGTCCGGGTGCCCGCCGACAATCTGCTCGGCGCGGAGGGCGGCGCGTTCGTCATCGCCCAGACCCGGCTCGGCGGCGGGCGGATCCACCACGCGATGCGTACGATCGCGCAGGTGCGCAAGGCCTTCGACATGATGTGCGAACGGGCGGTGTCGCGGGAGACGCGGTGGGGCCCGCTGTCCAAGCTCCAGCTGACCCGGGAGAAGATCGCCGACAGCTGGGTCGAGATGGAGCAGTTCCGCCTGCTGGTGCTGCGCACCGCCTGGCTGATCGACAAGCACCAGGACTACAAGAAGGTCCGCAAGGACATCGCGGCGGTCAAGGCCGCGATGCCGAAGGTCCTGCACGACGTCGTCCAGCGCGCCATGCACCTGCACGGCGCTCTGGGCGTCTCCAACGAGATGCCGTTCGCCAAAATGCTGCTGGGCGCCGAGGCGCTGGCCATCGCCGACGGCCCGACCGAGGTGCACAAGATCACCGTCGCGCGCCAGGTGCTGCGCGACTACGAACCGGTCGAGGGGCTCTGGCCGACCGCCCACCTCCCCACCCGCCGGGACGCGGCCCGCGAGCGCTACGCCGAGGCCCTCGAACACGCGCTCGCGAACGAGTGAACGGCACCAGGGAACGCCTCCTCGACGCCGCGCTCCGTCTCTACGCCGAGCGCGGCCTCGACGCGGTGAGCCTCCGCGAGATCAACCAGGCGGCCGGCGCCCGCAACGCCACCGCCGTCCAGTACCACTTCGCCGGCCGTGCGGGGATCATCAAGGCGATCTTCGACCGGCACCTGCCCGACGTGGACGCCCGCCGCCACGCCCTGCTCGACGCCTACGAGGCCGCCGGCGGCGGGGTGCGCGACCTGGCCGCGGCGCTCGTCCGGCCGCTGGCGTCCCGCCTGGCCGACCAGGCGGGACGCGACTTCCTGCAACTCTGGGCCGACGTCATCAACCGGCCAGGACCCGTCGCCGCGGCCGCCGCGCTCGACGATCCCGCCGACAGCCTGCACCGCTGGCGCGCGCTCGTGGAACCGCTGCTGGAGGCCGACGCCGCGCGGCTGCACCGGCGGTTCACCGCGATCCTGTACGCCTCGATCGAGCTGGCCCGCCGCGCCCGCTCCGGGCCGCACACCGACGACCGGCTCTTCACCAGCTATCTCATCGACGTCGTGGCCGCGATCCTGGCCGCGCCCGTCACGGAGGAGACCCGGAGACTCGCGGACGAACGCGACGCGGCCAGATCACAGTCGCCGGAGCACACCCGTCAGACTCCCTGAGCCCCGCCGCGCTTCCGGCGCGCAGCGATCTTCGCAGCGCGCCTTCACAAGTCAGGCGCGTCAGCGGGGTCGCCAGGGTCCCGGACGGTCGCCGGGCGGGAGCGCCGTGAACAGCTCCAGGGCCTGGATGGCGTCCCCGATGGGCACGCACGGAATGTAGATATAGCTGGGCTGTCCGTCGCCGCTCAGCAGGTTGTAGGCCCATCCCCGCCCATCTATATGCGCGGCCGAGAGCATCACCATGCGTCCGTCCATAGGGTGATGCAGGACGAGCCGGGGCACTTCTAGGCCGTACTGCTGTGTGTACGCCCATCCCCGCTGTTCCAGGATCGGCGCCAGCGTGTCCAGCCGGACGCAAGCCCCGAAATGGGTTTGCCATCCGTGCTCGACTTTCACGTCGTGCCAGGAACCCCACCAAGCGAAGATGCGCTCGACGATGCGCGCGGTCATACGGCAATCTCCGCGAACACGATCTTTCCACCCTCCGCTACAGGGCGCGTTCCCCAACGGAAGACCAGTTGAGAGAGGATCATCAATCCTCTGCCGTCTTCCTGCGTGACATCTGGATGCTGAATGACCGGCATCTCGTCGCTTTGGTCCCAGACTTCGACCACCAGCCGCCCGTGCAGGGGATAAGCCCGCACGATGATGTGATCGTCCGGCTTGGCGTGCCGCCAGGCGTTCGCCGCGAGCTCGGAAACGATCAACCGAGGTATGAAGTCATCCATGTGAAGGGCGCTTGCGATCATGCCCACGTGATCACGAGCCGACTTGATGGCCTCCGGCACCGGCTTGAGCACGATTGTGTCCTCCATGACCCGCTCTCCCTCGGGATTGTCACCCACCGTTCCTGCCTTGTGACGCATTTACATGGAGACAGAAAACAGCGTACGGTGACAGGCAAGCCACACAGGGCAACTCAATGGCTCCCCTTCGCTTCCCGTTCGGTTCCCGGAGGTTCCCCTTGCCAGCACGGACGCGGTCACCCGAGCTGAAGGCATTCGGTTCGGAGGTCACCAGGCACCGGGAGAACGCGGCCATCACGCTCACCGAGCTGGCGCGCCGGGTGTCGGTCAGCCGCAGCTACATCGGTCAGGTGGAGGCTGGTACGACTCGCTGCCGTGAGGACTTCGCGGAGCGGGTGGACGCCGCACTGACGGCTGACGGTGAGATCATCAAGTCGTGGAGCGAGCTGATACGCGGGACCAAGTACCCCCGGCATTTCGTGGACTTCACGAAGGTGGAGGGGACTGCGGCGCAGCTCCGCTCGTACGAGACCCACAATGTGTACGGGCAATTCCAGACCAAGGCCTACATGGGTATGATTCTCTCGAAGCCGGAGGACATCGAGCTGCGACTGTCCCGGCAGGCGCGCATCCTCAGCGATACTGCGCCACAGGTCTACGTCGTCCTGGAGGAGAGCGTTCTGTACCGCGAGATCGGATCACCGGAAGTCATGCGGGAACAATTGGAGTTCCTCGCAGAGATCTCCCACCGGAGGAACATTTCTCTCCAGGTACTCCCCAACGTCTTCGTATCGGAAGCCCGCGCATCGTTCACCATAGCGACCCAGACGGACCGCAGCGAAGCGCTGTACACGGTCAACGCAATGGACGGACAGACGTCAACGGACCCTGCTGATCTTGCCTGGGTGAGCGCGACATTCGCCGCCCTGCAAGCGAACGCGTTGAACGTACGGGACACCAGAACATTCATCAGAAGGGTGTACGAGGAACAATGGACTTGAACTGGCGAAAGTCTTCACGGAGCAGTTCCCAGGGCGATACCTGCGTAGAAGTCGCCAGCATGCACGGCGCAGTCGCCATTCGCGACAGCAAGGACCCTCACGGCCCGGTGCTCGCGGTGACCCGCGCGGCTCTCCGGAAGGCTATTGAGGACGCAGCTAACTGAAAGCAGCAATGACAAGGGCGAGAGACCTTCTAGAGAAGGTGATTCAGGAACGATGGACCTGACATGGCGTAAGGCGTCGCGCAGCAGTGCGGAAGGCGACAACTGTGTCGAGCTGGCGAACCGGGCTGACGCGGTTGCCGTGCGGGATTCCAAGGACCCTCACGGCCCAGTCCTGGTGGTGACCCGTGCAGCTCTCCGGAAGGCTATTGAGGCCGCAGGCCGGTGAAGAGGTCGTCCTCCATGCCGTCCGGGACGGGCACGTGGCTGAAGTGCCGGACGAAGGCCTCCTGGCCGTAGACCAGCCGCTGGGCCTCGTCGGGCAGCCGCAGGAGGAAGATGCTGTCGCCCTGGCTGGCGTGCGCCTCCAGCGCCTTGCGCTTGCGGTCGACGTAAGAGGCGACGTCGACCACGCTGGTGATGAGCTCGTCGGCGGTGCCGAAGTCGTCGTCCGGCTCGAAACCGGGGTCGATGCCGGATCTCTTGAGCTCCTCGAAGAGCTGGGTGACACCGGATCTCGGCACGGCGGTGAAGTAGAGCTTGCGCGGGATCCCAGTCGCCGCGGCCGCCGCGACGGCGATGTTGTGGGCCTGGATGTGGTCGGGATGGCCGTAGCCGCCGTTCGCGTCGTAGGTGACGACGACCTGGGGACGGTAGCGCTCCATGAGCTCGCCCAGCCGTGCCGCGGCGCGTTCGACCGGAACGTTGGCGAACGCGTCCGGGTGCTGGTTGGTGGCCCAGCCGTCCATGCCGGAGTCGCGGTAGCCGAGGAGCTCCAGGTCGGTGATGCCCAGCAGCCGCACCGACTCGCCCAGCTCGGCGAGCCGCCGCTGTGCCACCTCGGCGGCGTCGTGGCCCGGGTCGTCGGGTTTGAGGCCGCCGGAGTCGTCGCCCTGCTCGCCGTTGGTGCAGGTGACCAGCACGGTGCGGATGCCCTCGTCCGCGCAGCGGGCGAACAGGCCGCCGGTGCTGAGGACCTCGTCGTCCGGGTGGGCGTGGACAGCCATCAGCGTCAGTTCGTTGGCCATGGGCTAGGCGACTCCTCATGCAGCGATCAGCCGGACCCGCTCCACTGTACGAGCCGAAGCCGACAATTCGGCAGCCGTCAGGCCTGCGAGACCGCCTCCGCCGCCGAGAGGTCCTCGGTGCTGAGCGGGTGCGCCGGATCGTCGAACGGGAAGTGCGACGTCGCCTCCAGGCCGTCCACGATCAGGAGCTCCCCCGGTTCGAGCAGCCGCCAGTCCGGATCGTCGCTCATCGGCTCGCTGGCGATCACGTACGCCGGGATCGTCGCGCCGTTGGCCCCCGCCACGTCCAGGCTGCCCGGCTCGTGCCCCGAGGCCAGGTGTCGCTGCCCGAAGCCTCCGAGCGCCGGGTGCAGTACCCACAGTTCGTTGTGGTGCGGATAGCGCAGCGCCCACAGGCGCCGGGGCTCGGCCAGCAGGATGTTGAGCGCGTAGACGGGGAGCTCGGCGGCGATGCGGCTGATCGCCGCGATGAGGCCCGCCGTGGTGTCGCCGGCCCGCCGGATCTCCGCCGTGATGTAGGCGAAGATCATCTCGGAGTCGGTCTGGCCCTCCATCAGCGCCCGGTCGACGTCGGTCAGCCACGAGTCGAGCACGTCCAGGCCCTGCACCACCCCGTTGTGCGCGAACAGCCGGTCGCGCATGTCGAACGGATGGGCGTTGTGCACGCTGATCGCGCCGGTCGAGGCGTACCGCACGTGCGAGACGAACGTGTGCGAGACGACGTTGCGGGCCGCGGAGGCGAAGTCGGCGTTCTCGTACGCGGCGATCGGCGCCCGGTCGCGCACCGGCTCGTCGCCCAGCGAGAACCAGCCCAGGCCGGTGCCGTCGGGCATCCGCCGGCTCTGGGCGTGCAGGCTCTGCGGCGAGTCCAGCAGCCAGAACGTCGCGCGCACACGAGGCCCGCCGGTCGTCATCCCGAACAGTCGGCACATGCTTCTCACCTTGCCTCAGGCCGTGGAGCCACGTCAGCCCCGGCCCCCTGGACGGCCTTCACCCGGCCCCGGACACAGAACCAGCCGATCACGAGCGCCGCCGCGATCAGCGGCGTCAGCAGGACGGTCATGTGCCCGGCGCGGTGTGGGATATCAAGATCCACTTGTGCCCGGAATCTTCGACGTGTAACGCCTTGATGCCGTACCGTCCCGGTATGGGGCCGCCGCTGGTACTTCTGGACGTCGACGGTGTGCTCAACCCGTTCCAGGGCCCTCGCGCGGGCGGGGAGACCGGCTATCGCCGCCACCGTTGCTCTCCGGAAGGGATCACTTACCAGCTGTGGCTGAACGCGGGTCACGGCCGCCTGCTCCTCGATCTCGTCGAAGAGGCCGGCGCCGAGCTGGCCTGGGCGAGCTACTGGTGCGCCCACGCGAACGAGTGGATCGCGCCCAGGGTCGGATTGCCCGAGCTGCCGTTCGTGCCGATCCCGCGGTTTCCCGGACGCGGCGAGGGCGTCACGCTCGGCGCCTGGAAGGCGCGGCACGTCGCGCTGTGGACGGAGGGCCGGCCGTTCGTGTGGTTCGAGGACGAACCGGACGCCACCGCTTGCGTCGCGGCCGAGCCGGGCATCGGCGAACATCTGCTCGTGGCGATCGACCCCGACGTCGGGCTCACGCGCGACCATCTCGACCTGGCGCGCGAATGGCTGCTGGGGCTCGACCGCTGACGTCCGTCCCGGCCTAGCCCCCGGACACGGCACAGCCCCTCGGCGGACGAGCCGAGGGGCTGCTGTGGGCCCGATGTCGCGTCGAGTGCGATCAGCGGGAACGGCTCAGCAGGAGCGGAGCAGGCGCGTGAGGGCCTTCTTCTCAGCGGAGTCGACCGTCAGCTTGTAGCGCCACTTCACATCGATCCAGGAACGCACGTACGTGCAGCGGAACGCGGCGCGCGGCGGCACCCACTTGGCCGGGTCCTTGTCGCCCTTGGCCTGGTTCACGTTGTCGGTGACCGACCACAGCTGCGAGCTGGCGCGGTCGTTGGCGAACGCCGTGCGCTGCCGGGTGGTCCACGACCTCGCGCCCGAACGCCACGCCTCGGCCAGCGCCACCATGTGGTCGATGTCGATGTCCGAGGCCTTGCGCCACGTCCTGCCGTCGTACGGGCTGTACCAGGTGCCGGAGACCGCCGCGCACTTGGAGTTGACCCGCACGTTGCGGCCGTCGCGCTTGAGCACGGTCTCACGCGTGTTGCAGGCACCCTTCACGGTGCTCCAGTGCGGGAACTTGCTGCGGCTGTAACCGGTCAGCGAACCCTCCTTGGCGACGCGCAGCGACGCGAGGTGCTTGGCCGTGACGGCCTTGCCGGGTGGGGGAGGCGGCGCCGCGTACGCGGCGGGCGCGGCCACCAGGGTGGACGTCAGGGCGGCGGATCCGAGGGCGGCGACGATGACCGTGCGTCTCACAGGATCTCCTTTTCGCTGTGGAGGAGGAGCAGCCGCCCAGTCTCAGTTAGTTGGATAAAGGCGATATGTCGGTTCGGTAACCGACAAGATCACGATCGTGGTCACATTCGTCCAATACGGCCCGGTGCCGCCGTCCCTAGCGTCGATCTCGTACGACCGGCGAGAGAAGGCCGGCGAGAGAAAGGACGACGACGATGGCGCGGACACCACTGCTCGACCTGGCGTTCGGCTACATGCCGGCCCAGCTGCTGTACGCGGCGGCCGAGCTGCGGCTGGGCGACGCACTGGCCGGCGGCGCGCGGACGAGCGGCGAACTGGCCGCCGAGACCGGCGCCGACCCGCAGGCGCTGCACCGCCTGCTGCGCGCGCTGACCTGTCTCGGCGCGCTGGCCCAGGACGAGCCCGGCCGGTTCACCCTGACGGAGGAGGGCCGGCGGCTGCGCGCCGACGCGCCCGACTCGATCCACGGTTTGCTCGGGCTTTTCTGTGCCCCCGACGTATGGAGATCCTGGGGCGACCTGGTGGAGACCTTGCGCACCGGCGACCCCGCTTGGGAGCGCGTCAACGGGATGACCCCGTTCGAATACCTGGAGCGGCATCCCGAGCGGTCGGTGACGTTCAACAAGGCCATGTCGGAGCACACCCGCGAGGTGGCGCCGGCGTTCATCGAGGGCTACGACTTCACCCGCTTCGGCACGATCGCCGACCTGGGCGGCGGAGACGGGACCCTGCTCGCCGCGATCCTGCGGGCCGTCCCCTCGGCGCGCGGCGTGCTCGTCGACCTGCCCGCGGGGCTGGAGGAGGCCGACGGGACGCTCAAGGAGGCCGGGGTCGCGGACCGGTGCGAGCTCGTTCCGGGCGACTTCTTCCAGAGCGTGCCGGAGGGCGCCGACGCCTATCTCCTCAAGAGCGTCATCCACGACTGGAACGACGAGCGGGCCGTGGCGATCCTGCGGACCTGCCGCGCGGCCGCCGCGGCCGACGCCAAGGTGCTGCTGCTGGAGACCGTGGTACCGGAGAAGCTCACCCCGGAGCACACCGGCATCGTCATGAACGACATGAACATGCTGGTCTGCACCGGCGGCGGGGAGCGCACCGAGGAGGAGTTCCGGCGGTTGCTGGAGGCCGCCGGATTCGCGCTCACCAAGATCACCGACGTGCTGGGGCCGTCCGGCTACCGTGTCATCGAAGGCACACCGGCCTAGCAATCTTTGTCAGGGTCCGCTTATGTCTGGACGGCGTCCTCCGGCAGGATGGGGACGCCGTCCACATCAGCGGACCCCTGCCGAAGGAGCCCTTGAATGAGTTCACTCGCCGGTCGCGTCGCACTGGTCACCGGAGGCAGCCGCGGCATCGGCCGCGCGGTCGCGCTGGCCCTCGCCGCGGACGGCGCCGCGGTCGCCATCGCCTACCGGCGTGACGAGGAGGCCGCGGCCAAGACGGTGGCCGACCTCCAAGCGCTCGGCGTCGAGGCGCGCGCCTTCCGGGCGTCGGTGGACACACTCGACGGCTGCCGCGGCCTCGCCACCGCCATGCGCGAGGCGTTCGGGCGTCTCGACATCCTCGTGCACAGCGCGGGCATCGCCAGCCGAGGGCAGAGCGTCGCCGACACCGACCCCGCCGAGCTGACCCGGGTCCTCGGCGTGCACGCGTTCGGCCCGCACCATCTCAGCCAGGCGCTGCTGCCCCTGCTCCGGCAGGCCGAACGCGGCGACCTGGTGTTCGTCTCCAGCGTGATCACGGGGATCTACCCGCCGTTCAGCGCGCCGTACGCGATGGGCAAGGCCGCGATGGAGGCGCTCGCGCACACCCTGGCCAAGGAGGAGCGGGGCCACGGCATCCACGTCAACATCGTGGCGCCGGGCCTGGTCGACACCGACATGGGCCAGCGCCTGGTCAAGGCGACCATGGGCGTGGACGACATCCGCCAGCAGGACGCGATGTCGCCGTTCGGCCATGTCTGCTCGCCCGAAGAGGTCGCCGACGTGGTGCGCTTCCTGGTGTCGGACGCGGCCTCGTACGTGACCGACCAGCGCATCGTGGTGGACGGCGGGACCTTCTAGGAGACTCCCGGAGCCCTACCTGCCGGCCCGGCGGGCTACCTGCTGGTCCAGTCGGGCTACCTGCTGGTCCAGTCGGGCTGCACGAAGTCGGCGACGCGAACCTCGCGCCCCAGCAGCACAACCTCGCGGAACTGCCACAACATCGCGCCCGTCGGGGCGTGCACGAGCCACCCCGGCCCGAGCTTCATCTGCAGCATGCGCCCGCCTTCCAGTTGCGGCACCCATCGAGGCGTGTCGTCGGCGGCCAGCCTGGCCAGGCTCACGTGGTGAACGGAGTGGACCTCGTCCGGGCTGGGCCGGAGGGGGCCGGGTTCGGGCAGGGCGACCACGATCGGGCTGATGGCGAAGCCCGAGGTGGCGGGGAAGTCGTCGAGCCTGCCGAGCACGTCTTCAGGCCCGGCGGTCAGTCCGATCTCCTCGTCCAGTTCCCGGAGCGCCGCCTGCTCCGGCGTCTCCCCGGTGTCCACGCGTCCTCCCGGCAGCCCCCACTGGCCGGCGTTCCGGCCCCGGTAGGCCCGCTTGATCAGGATCACCGAGGGGCCGTCCGGACCGGGGACGACGCAGATGACGACCCCGGCGCGGCGCATGCCGGGCGCGTCCGGGACCACGGTGTGGGAGAAGCCCGCCAGGCGCCGCGCGGCGGTCTCCTGGAAGGCGGGCAGGCCGGTGAGGGGATCGGTCATGAGCAGATCTTCTCAGGTGACACGCTGTCGCGTTTCTTCAAGACGCCGCCTGCCGGCGGCGCTAGTGTGAAACGGAGGTGTTCGAACTGATGTGCGAGGAGACGCCATGGAGATGCGAGAGCTGATGGTGCCCGCGGCCCAGACCGCGACGCGGATCGTCCGAGCGATCCCGGCGGACCGGCTCGGCGCGCCCTCCCCCTGCCCCGAGTGGGACGTCCGCGGGGTGATCAACCATCTGATCTTCTGGACGGGGCGCGGCGCGACCGCCGCGCGCAAGGAGCAGCCGCCACAGGGGCCGGGGGAGGACCACGACTTCACCGCCGACGGAGACTGGGCGGGCTTGTACGCGGCGAAGGCGCGCGAAAGCGCCGAGGCCTGGACGGACCCCGCCGCCTGGGAGGGCCACACCAGCCTGACGGGCACCGCGCCGGGGATGCCCGCGGCGATCATCGGTGGCATGTTGTTCAGCGAGTACGTCCTGCACGGCTGGGACCTCGCGGTCGCCACCGGCCAGGACGCCGAGTTCCCGCAGGAAATGGTCGAACGCGCCTACGCGCACCTGGTGGAGACCGCGGAGATGGGCCGCCGGTACGGGGCGTTCGGTCCCGAGGTGAAGGTGCCCGAGCCGGCTCCGCTCCTCGACCGGCTGCTCGGGCTGGCGGGCCGCGACCCCCAGTGGAAGCCCTGACCTCCCACTCGGGACCCGCCGGGGCCGACGCGCCGGTTATTGCGGCGCGAGTGGCGGTCTGGGCGCTCTAGGCTTGGTGGCATGTCTGCCACGTCTTCGATCCGCGTTCGCTTCGCACCCTCGCCCACCGGCATGTTCCATGTCGGCGGCGCCCGGTCGGCCCTGTTCAACTGGGTCATGGCCAAGCAGTCGGGCGGAACGCTGGTCCTGCGGATCGAAGACACCGACGCCTCGCGCAACAGCCCCGAGTGGACCGAGGGCATCATCCGCGCGCTGGCCTGGCTGGGCATGGACGGCGGGGAGTACGAGGGCCCCTACTTCCAGTCGGCCAACGCCGACAAACACGCCCAGGCCGCGCGCACGCTCCTCGACCAGGGCCGCGCCTACTACTGCGACTGCACCCGCGAAGCCGTGATCGCCCGCACCGGCGACCAGCACAAGGGCTACGACGGCTTCTGCCGTGACCGGGGCTTGGAGGCGGGCCCGGGCCGGGCGCTGCGCTTCCGCACCCCGGACGAGGGCCAGACCGTGGTCGTCGACCTGCTGCGCGGCAAGCCGGTCTTCGAGAACGCCGTGCTGGAGGACTTCGTCATCGCCCGCGCCGACGGCTCGGTGACGTTCCTGCTCGCCAACGCCGTGGACGACATGAGCCAGACGATCACGCACGTGGTCCGGGGCGAGGAGCACCTGTCCAACGCGCCCAAGCAGCAGCTGCTGTGGGAGGCGCTGGGCGGTGAGCCTCCGGTCTGGGCGCACCTCCCCGTGATCGTCAACGAGAAGCGGCAGAAGCTGTCCAAGCGCCGCGACAAGGTGGCGCTGGAGGACTACCGGGCCGAGGGCTACCTCGCCGAGGCCATGCGCAACTACCTGATGCTCCTGGGCTGGGCGCCGTCGGACGACCGCGAGATCGTGCCGTGGAGCGTGATCGTCGAGGAGTTCCGGATCGAGGACGTCAACACCTCGTCCGCGTTCTTCGACGTGAAGAAGCTGCGCGCGATCAACGGCGAGTACCTCCGCGCCCTGCCGGTCGAGCGGTTCGTCGCCGAGTGCCTGCCGTTCCTGGAGGAGGCGCCGTTCGGCTACGACCCGGCGGTCTTCGACCAGCTCGCACCGCTGGCGCAGACCCGCGTGGCGGTGCTGTCGGAGATCGTGCAGATGGTCGACTTCGCGTTCCTGGACGAGCCGCCGTTCGACGAGCAGTCGTGGAACAAGGCGATGAAGGAGCCCGCGGCCGAGATCCTCGCCGCCGCCGAGGAGGCCTACCGCGACGCGCCGTGGGAGACCGAGGAGCTCAAGACCCGGCTGGAGCAGGTCGGCGCCGCCCGCGGCCTCAAGCTCGGCAAGACCCAGGCGCCGGTGCGCGTCGCGGTCACCGGCCGCACCGTGGGGCTGCCGCTGTTCGAGTCGCTGGAGATCCTGGGCCGCGACCGGACCCTGGCCCGGATCGCGGCCGCCCGCGCCAAGCTGGCCCCCGCTACCTGAACGTGATCACTCCGGGATAGTGGCCGGACGCGCAGACGAAGCGCATCCGGCCGCGTCCCGGCGTGCCCAGGTCGAGACGCGTCTCGCCGTTCACCGGGAGCACCACGTCCAGGTCGCGCCCGGGCAGCGTGAACGCGCGGGTGTGACCGCGGGTGCCCTGCGTGCGCAGCACCAGCGCCGTGCGGACGCCGGCGCGCGCGGTCAGCCGTGCCGGGCGGTATCCCTGGTCGAGCGCCCAGACCGTGACGACCTGCGTGCCGGTGGCGTCCGTCCGGACGAACGGGCCGGAGCCCGCGGCCGAGGCGGCGCCCGTCCCGCTGTCGGGGAGCCAGCCGCCGACCCGCAGCCCGGAGATCATCGTCCAGCCCGCCACGACGAGCAGGGCGGCGCCGATCAACGCGGTCAGCCGCCCGCGGAGCAGGGCCAGAGCGCGGCCGACGGTGATGCCGACCAGACCGAACACCGGCGCCGTACCGAGGACGAACCCGGTCATGACGATGGCCCCGCCCGCCGCGGACCGGGAGGAGACCGCCAGCAACTCCGCCGTGAGCGTCAGCCCGCACGGCACCAGGACCGTCGCCGCGCCCAGCAGGGCGGGCCGCCTCGTGCGGGTGCCGCCGACGGGCGCGGCGCAGTGCCCGGCGTCGAACTCACCGTCATTTCCCCGCCGCCCCCGCCCGAGCAATCGGCCGGCCGGTGCGAAGCCGAGCAGGTCCAGAGCGAACAGAACGAGGAAGAGCGCGGCCAAGGCCAGCAAAGCGCCCCGTACGCGCGGACCGGGCTGCAGAGCGCCGCCCAGCAGACCGAGCGCCGCCCCGAGGGCCGCGTGCGAGATCAGCTTGGCGGCGAGGAAGATGGCCACGGGCCGGGCGGAGCCGGGCGCCCCCCGCACGGCACCCGCCAGCAGACCGAGCTGAACGGCGACGCAGGTGGTGGCACCCGCCAGGAGTCCCGTCCCGGCACCGGCGGCGAACAATGCGGCGGTGTCCATTTCGCCCCACCTCCGCAGCGGGACCCTTCCCGATCCCGGCGGCGGGCAAGCTGGCCCCGGACGGTAGCCGTGCCTATCCGCGGAGTCAGGTGCCGCTGGTGTCCTCGGAGTCGCCCGTGGATGCCTCGCCCGCGCCGCTCTGGGCGTCCGAGCCGTTCGGCGTGGTCTCGGGCGGCCCGTCGTCCGCCGCCGGCTTCAACGCGGTGTCCGGCGGCGTCAGCAGGGCCGAACGCAACTCGCCGACCTGCCGGTCGAGCTCCTCGAACTCCGGCCGCAGCGCGGGCGGAACGCGCGTGCCCAGCGCCTTGACATGCGCGGCCAGCTCGGTCAGCCGCGCCGCCGCGCTCGCCGACCCGAGCCCGGGCAGCCCGGGCTCGTCGTCGGGGCCGCGGGTCTGCAGGAGCGCGGCCTGCTCGCGCAGCAGCGCCGCCTGCTCCCTCAGCAGGGTCGTCTGCTCCTGGAGCTGCTTGTTCTTGTTGTGGAGCTCGACGAACACCGAGACCTTGGCCCGCAGGACCCAGGGGTCGAACGGCTTGGAGATGAAGTCGACGGCGCCGGCGGCGTAACCGCGGAACGCGTAGTCCGGATCGCTGTTGACCGCGGTGAGGAAGATGATCGGCAGGTCGCGCGTCTTCTTGCGGCGCTTGATGTCGCGGGCGGTCTCGAACCCGTCCATGCCCGGCATGACCACGTCGAGGAGGATGACGGCGTACTCGTCGGTCAGCAGGGCCTTGAGCGCCTCCTCACCGGAGCGCGCCCGGACCAGGTCCTGGTCGAGGGAGCTGAGGATGGCTTCGAGCGCGATGAGGTTCTCCTCGCGGTCGTCCACGAGCAAAATCTTCGCCTTGTCGTCCACGCGCGCTCTCTCCGATCCGTGGTCCTTCCTCATTCCTAGCGGACGGTCGAGGGTTGGAGCCAGTTCCTCATCACATCGAGCAGGCGGTCGACGTCGACCGGCTTGGGCACGTAGTCCGACGCGCCGGAGGCCAGGCTCTTCTCACGATCACCCTTCATCACCTTGGCGGTGATCACGATGATCGGCAACTCGGCGAACTGCGGCATCTCCCTGATCGCGGCCGTGGTCGCGTAGCCGTCGAGCCCCGGCATCATCACGTCCATCAGAACGGCCGCGATGTCCGGATTCCGGTGCAGGACGTCGATTCCGGCCTGGCCGTCCTCGGCGTAGAGGACGTCCATCCCGTACCCCTCCAGAACGCTCGTCAGCGCGAAGACGTTGCGGACGTCATCGTCAACGATCAGCACCTTGCGGCCCGACAGGACGGTGTCGAGGAAGTCGGCGGGCGGCTCGTCGAGCAGCCCGGTCAGCGCGGGCTCGGGCTCGCCGCCGGGCGCGGTCTGCGCCGGGTCGTCGATGGGCCGCACCGGCTCGACCTGCGCGGCGGAGACCACCGAGGAGGGCAGGGCGCCGCCGGCCAGGCCGGTACCGGCCGCCCCGGCGGCCGCGATGGCCCCGGCCGCGGTGCCGCTGACGCCGGCGCCCAGCGCGCCTGATCCGGCGGGGCCGGACACCGCCTCGTCCAGCGGCAGGCCGGTCCGGCGCCGGTCGTCCGGCTCGGTGTACTGGGCCGGCAGGTAGAGCGTGAAGACGCTGCCGTGCCCCGGCTCGCTGGCCGCGTGGATCTCACCGCCCAGCAGGCGCGCGATGTTGCGGCTGATCGACAGGCCCAGCCCGGTGCCGCCGTAGCGGCGGCTGGTGGTCCCGTCGGCCTGCTGGAACGCCTCGAAGATGATCTGGAGCTTGTCCTCACTGATCCCGATGCCGGTGTCGATCACCCGGAACGCGATCACGTCGGGCGTGTCCCAGAGCGCGGGCAGGGTGAAGTCGATGTCGCTCGCCCGTTCGATGCGCAGCCGCACCTCGCCGCTCGCGGTGAACTTCACCGCGTTCGACAGCAGGTTGCGCAGGACCTGCTGCAGCCGCTGCTCGTCGGTGTTGAGCGTGGCCGGGACCTCGGCGGACACCTCGACGTCGAAGTTCAGGCCCTTGTCGACCGCCAGCGGCCGGAAGGTGGCCTCGACGTAGTCGACAAGGTTGGAGACCGACAGGCGCTGCGGGTGCAGCTCCATCTTGCCCGCCTCGACCTTGGCCAGATCGAGTATGTCGTTGATCAGCTCCAGCAGGTCGGTGCCGGAGTCGTGGATGGTCTTGGCGAACTCCACCTGCTTGTCGGTGAGGTTGCCGCCGGGGTTCTCCGACAGCAGCTTGGCCAGCACCAGCAGGCTGTTGAGCGGCGTGCGCAGCTCGTGCGACATGTTGGCCAGGAACTCGGACTTGTAGCGGGAGGAGATGGCCAGCTGCTCGGCGCGCTCCTCCAGCGTCCGGCGGGCCTGCTCGATCTGGAAGTTCTGGATCTCGATGGCGCGGTTCTGCTGGGCGAGGAGCGCGGCCTTCTCCTCCAGCTCGGTGTTGGAGTGGCGCAGCTCGCCCTGCTGGCGCTGCAGCTCGTCCGAGCGCTCCTGCAGCTCCTGGGCCAGCCGCTGCGACTCGGCCAGCAGCGCCTCGGTACGGGTGTTGGCGCTGATCGCGTTGAGGGTGACGCCGATCGTCTCGATCAGCTGGTCGAAGAACGCCAGGTGCACGTCGGTGAACCGGCCGAACGAGGCGAGTTCGATCGCGCCCAGCACGGTGTCCTCGAAGAGGATCGGCAGGACGATGATGTTGAGCGGCGCGGCCTCGCCCAGCCCCGAGCCGATCTTGACGTAGCCGGCCGGGGCGTCGTTGATCAGGATGGTCCGCCGTTCGAGCGCGGCCTGGCCCACCAGCCCCTCGCCGAGGGCGAACCGCAACCGGCCCGCGTGGTTCCTGTTCACGCCGTAACCGGCCAGCAGCACCAGTTCGGTGTCGTCGGCGGTCTGCTCGGCCAGGTAGAACGCGCCGTACTGGGCGCTCGCGGTCGGCGTCAGCTCGGTCATGATCAGCTCGGCGACCTGCATCAGGTCGCGGTGGCCCTGCATGAGCCCGCCGATCCGGGCGAGGTTGGTCTTCAGCCAGTCCTGTTCCTCGTTGGCGCGGGTGCTCTCGCGCAGCGTCGCGACCATGAGGTTGACGTTGTCGGTGAGCTCGGCCACCTCGCCGCGGGCCTCGACGGCGATGTTGCGGGTCAGGTCGCCGCGGGCGACCGCGCTGGCCACCTCGCCGATCGCCCGGACCTGGGTGGTCAGGTTGCCGGCCAGCTCGTTGACGCTCTCGGTCAGCCGCTTCCAGGTGCCCGACACGCCCTCGACCTCGGCCTGCCCGCCGAGGCGGCCCTCGCTGCCGACCTCGCGGGCGACGCGGGTGACCTCGGAGGCGAACGAGGAGAGGGTGTCGACCATCGTGTTGAGCGTGGTCTTCAGTTCGAGGATCTCGCCCTGCGCGTCCACGTCGATGCGGCGGGTCAGGTCGCCGTGGGCGACCGCGGTCGCGACCTGCGCGATGTTGCGGACCTGGTAGGTCAGGTTGGACGCCATCCCGTTGACGTTCTCGGTGAGGACCTTCCACATGCCGCCCGCGCCCGGCACGATCGCCTGCCCGCCGAGGCGGCCCTCGGTGCCGACCTCGCGGGCGACGCGGGTGACCTCGTCGGCGAACGCCGACAGCGTGTCGACCATCGTGTTGATGGTGTCCTTGAGCTGGAGGATCTCGCCCTGCGCGTCGACCGTGATCTTCTTGCCCAGGTCGCCCTCCGCGACGGCGGTCGTGACCTGGGCGATGTTGCGGACCTGGTTGGTCAGGTTGTTGGCCATGGAGTTGACGTTGTCGGTGAGGTCCTTCCAGACCCCGCTGACGCCGTGGACCCGGGCCTGGCCGCCGAGGCGGCCCTCGGTGCCGACCTCGCGGGCGACGCGGGTGACCTCGTCGGCGAACGCCGACAGCGTGTCGACCATCGTGTTGACGGTGTCCTTCACCTGAAGGATCTCGCCCTGCGCGTCCACGGTGATCTTCTTGGTCAGATCGCCCTCGGCGACGGCCGTGGTGACCTGGGCGATGTTGCGGACCTGGTAGGTCAGGTTGGACGCCATGCCGTTGACGTTGTTGGTCAGGTCCTTCCAGACCCCGCTGACGCCCGGCACGCGGGCCTGACCACCCAGACGGCCTTCGGTGCCGACCTCGCGGGCGACACGGGTGACCTCGTCGGCGAACGCCGACAGCGTGTCGACCATCGTGTTGACCGTGAGCTTGAGCTGGAGGATCTCGCCCTGCGCGTCCACGGTGATCTTTTTGCCCAGGTCGCCCTCCGCCACGGCCGTGGTGACCTGGGCGATGTTGCGGACCTGGTTGGTCAGGTTGTTGGCCATGGCGTTGACGTTGTCGGTGAGGTCCTTCCAGACCCCGCTGACGCCACGTACGTTGGCCTGCCCGCCCAGCTGACCCTCGGTGCCGACCTCGCGGGCGACGCGGGTCACCTCGTCGGCGAAGCCCGAGAGCTGGTCGACCATGGTGTTGACCGTGAGCTTGAGCTCCTGGAGCTCTCCGTTCGCCTCGACCGTGACCTTGCGGGTCAGGTCGCCCTTGGCGACCGCCGTCGTCACCTCGGCGATGTCGCGCACCTGTGAGGTCAGCCTGCCCGCCATGGCGTTCACCGCCGCGGTCACGTCGCGCCAGCGGCCGGTCGTGCCGCGCACCGGCGCCTGCCCGCCGAGCCGCCCCTCGGTGCCGACCTCGCGGGCGAACTGCGTGACCTCCCAGGTGAACCGGTCGAGCAGCTCCACCATGCCGTTGACCGCCTTGGCCATGCGCAGCAGCTCGCCGCGCATGGGCTTGCCGTGCACCCGCAGCTCCATCCGCTGGTTGAGATCGCCGGCGGCGACCGCCTCCACCACGTAGAACATCTCGGTGGCGAGGTCGGTGAGCTTGTCGAGGCTCGCGTTCGCGTCCTCGACCATCGAGGACCAGGTGCCCTTGAGCCCGCCGGGATAGATCCGCCCCTGGAGGTGCCCTTGGCCGATCTCGCGCCGGACCCGGCCCAGCCCCGTCGACAGGTGCTTGGTGTTGTCGCGGATCTCGGTCAGGGCTTCCAGGGCCCGCGACACGGCACCTTCGCCGGTCGCGTCGATCTCGATGTCGAACCTGCCGTCCCGTACCGCGGTCAGAGCCTTCAGCAGCGGCACGAGATCGGCGTCGCTGTAACGCGGTGTCGTGTCTGCGGACGAGCCCTCGCGGCGAGGGCGAAGCTCGTTACGGGGCATGCTCTTCATCCTCCTGGCCCGCGAATTAGGTGGCAGGGGACCACGGACACCCCTTGAGGCCGACATCTGTACTCTACGTCGCCGAGGTCCGGCGATCCCCCACTGTTCGGCACCGTATCCCTACAGTTCGGGACCCGCTGAGCACGACGACCCCCAAATCGGGGGCTGTAGTCTTCGTGTTACGGTCTGTCGAGTTATGGCGGCGGAACCGCGCCCGCCCGGCCGTGTGCCGGGCACCCCCGCCCCGCGCCAGGGCTCTTCGGCGGAGCCTGGCCGTGCGGTCGATCCGTCTGTCACGATAGCCAGGCCTGGCAATCTCCGGTTCGAGGTGAGGACGACATTGGAACGGCAGACGGTGTCGGCCACCTTCCCGTCCGCCGCGGCCTCGGTGGCGGACGCGCGCCGGTTCGTGCGGCGTGTCCTGGCCGACTGGGGCATGGAAGAGGCCGCCGACGACGCCGTGCTGGCCACCAGCGAGCTCGCGACCAACGCGGTCACCTACGCCGGCACCTCCTTCGAGGTGGCCTGCCGCCTCGCCGACGACCAGATCCAGGTGGAGGTCCGCGACCTTCATCCGACCCGCACGATCGCGATGCCGGGCCTCAGCGCCTCCAGCGGGCGCGGACTGCCGTCCATCGCCCGGCTTGCGGCCTCGTGGGGCGTCACGTACGAGGGCCGCACCAAAGGCGTCTGGTTCCGCCTGCCCCGGCCCGGGATCAACGGCACCCCGGCCGGCGGCGCCAACGGTGCCGCGGTGGCGGACGTGGCGGACGGTGACGGGCCGCGGCTCGATCCGGGCGGCCGGGGCGAGCCGGTGGTCCGCGGGCCAGGCCGTGATCAAGGACATGACGCCGACGCCCACGGCGGCGCCGAGTACAGGGTGGACGGCGTTCGCGCCGAGGGCCGTCCGGGCGCCCCGCGCGGCCACGTGGCCGCCTCTCGCCCTCCCGCCCAGGACACGGCCCAGGACGTCCTCGCCGCCGGTGACCGGGTCCTGCGCTCCCCGGCGGCGCTGGAGACGCTCGACGACGCCGTGACGTCCGTACGGGAGGTGCTCTCGTCGGACGCGTCGGCGGTGCTGCTGACCGAACGCGACGGCCGGCTGGTCCTCGGCGCCTCCTCGGGCCTGCCCGACGAGCTCAAGTTCAGCGATCTGTCGGTGGCCGCGCTGGGCCCGGCGGCCCTCGGCGGCGGCCCCTGGATGTCGGCCGACGCCACCGACCCGGTCGCCGCCGCGCTGCGCGCGCGGTCGATCGCCGCCGCCCCCATCGAGGCGCAGGGCCGCCTGATCGGCCTGATCGTCGCCGTCGGCGCCACCCCGGACCGGTTCGACGAGGGTCACGCCGCCCAGCTGGGCCGCATCGCCGACGAGGTGTCGCTGTCCCTGGAGAAGGCCAGGATCGGCGAGCTGGAACGGTCCTGGCGGGGCTGGCTGAGCTTCGTCGCCGAGGCCAGCGACCTGCTCGCCGGGACGCTCGACCAGGAGCGGACCATGGCGCTCGTCGCCCAGCTCGTGGTCCCGCGCCTGGCGCAGTGGTGCGCCGTCTACACGGTCGGCGACGGCGACGCCGCCCAGCTGGCCTACGTCTGGCATGCCGACGAAAACCGGTCGGACGGCCTCCGCGAGCTCCTGGAGCACGCCGACGTCGTGCCGGCGATGGACGCGCCCGGGCCCTGGCACGGCCTGGTGACCGCGCCGTCCTCCGCGCGGGCCGCGGCCGGCGACACGGCCGGCGACCAGGCGTACGCGTTCCCCCTCGTCGCCCGCGGGCGCCGGATCGGCACCATCGTCATCGGCCGCCCGCAGGGCGACCGGTTCCCGCGCAGCGCGGTCGAGCTCGCCGAGGAGCTGAGCCGCCGCGCCGCCCTCGCCGTCGACAACGCCCGCCTCTACTCCGCCCAGACCGCGATGAGCAGTGCCCTGCAGCGCAGCCTGCTCCCGCCCGGCGTTCCCGACATCCCCGGCCTGGAAGTGGCCGTCGTCTACGAGCCGGCGGGGGAGGGAAGCGAGGTCGGCGGCGACTTCTACGACGTGTTCGAGTGCGCCGGGCAGGTCGGCGGGCCGTTCCCAGGGCAGGGCACCTCACCGCCGTCCGCGTCACGCTGGCGGTTCGCCATCGGCGACGTGTGCGGCACCGGACCGGAGGCCGCGGCCGTCACCGGACTGGCCCGGCACGCCCTGCGGATCCTGGCCGCCGAGGAGATGAGCGTCCCGGACGTGCTCGGCCGCCTCAACCGCCTCATCCTCGGCGAGGGTGAGCGGGGACGGCTCCTTACGCTGCTGCACGGCGAGATCCGGCCGCGCCCGCGGCGCGACGGCGTGACGATCCGGCTGACCAGCGCCGGCCACCCGCCGCCGCTGGTGCTCGATCCCGACGGGACCGTGCGCGAGGTCGCCTCCCCGCAGCCGCTGCTCGGAGTTTTCGATCAAGTGGACTTCCATACCGATACCGTGGACCTGCGGCCCGGACAGGTACTGCTGTGCGTCACCGACGGTGTCACCGAGCGGCGGGCGGGGACCCGGCTGCTCGGCGACGGGCACGGCCTCGAACGGCTGCTCTCGGGGTGCACCGGCCTCAGCGCGGGGGCGGTGGCCGCCCGCATCCAGCGAGCGGTGCGCGACTTCGGGGCCGAGCCGTCGAACGACGACGTTGCCCTGATAGTTCTCCGGGCGTCATGATGAGACCATCGATCGGTAAGGTGGGGTGACGTGGGGCTTGCCTTGCACACGACACGACAGGACGGACGCGCGACGATAGCCGCGCGCGGCTCCATCGACCTGCATTCCTCCGACGAGCTGCGAGCACGGCTGACCGAGCTCGTGGACGCGGGGGAGCGCGAGGTGGTCGTGGACCTCACCGCCGTGGACTTCTGTGACTCCTCGGGCCTCAACGTGCTGGTGCGCGCCTACAAGCACGCGCGCGCCCAGAACGCCACCCTCACCGTCACCGGAGCCTACGGCAGGGTCGAGAACGTGTTGCGCACGACGGGGCTCGACCGGTTTCTCATCGGTGGAGCCGCGACCGACGGATCCCCGGGCCGACAGTGACGGACGACATGACCGAGACCACGCTCCGAGCAGCCCCGCAGACCGAGGCCGTGGAATACGCGCGGCGGCTGGCGGCCCGCACCATGCGGGCCTGGTCGCTGATCGACCGTGAGGAGCTCGTCACGGCCATCGTCGCCGAGCTCGTCGCCAACGCCGTCCGGCACGCCGGGACGGCGCTGGAGCTGCGGCTCCTGCGCGGCTCCGGCCGGGTCCGGGTGGAGGTACGCGACCGCGCCACCCAGATGCCCCGCCTCACCGTCCCCGGCCCGCTGGACGAATCGCACCGCGGCCTGTTCATCGTCGACCGCTTCGCCAGCTCCTGGGGCGCCGAGCCGGTCTCCGGAGGCAAGGTCGTCTGGGCCGAGGTGTCCACCTGAGCGTCGTCCGGGCCGAGGTGCCCACCTGAGCCGGAGCCCCGGCGGACACCCCGCGCCCGCCGCTCAGGCGGTCTTCCGGTAGAGCTCGGCCACCATGAACGCCAGGTCCAGCGACTGGCCGCGGTTGAGACGCGGGTCACAGGCCGTCTCGTACCGCTGGTGCAGGTCGTCCTCGGCGATCTCGTGACCGCCGCCCACGCACTCGGTCACGTCGTCGCCGGTGAACTCGATGTGGATGCCGCCCGGGTGGGTACCGAGCGCCCGGTGCACCTCGAAGAACCCGGCGACCTCGTCGAGCACGTCGTCGAGGCGGCGGGTCTTGTGGCCGCTCGCGGCCTCCCAGGTGTTGCCGTGCATGGGGTCGCACACCCACGCCACCGGCGAGCCGTGCTGGCTCACCTTCTCGATGAGGGGCGGCAGCGCGTCGCGGATCTTGCCCGCGCCCATCCGGGTGACGAACGTGAGGCGGCCGGGCTCGCCGGTGGGGTTCAGCTTGTCCATCAGGGCGAGCGCGTCGTCGGCCGACGTCGCCGGCCCCAGCTTCACGCCGATCGGGTTGCGGATACGGCTCAGGAAGTCCACGTGGGCCCCGTCCAGCTGCCGGGTCCGCTCGCCGATCCACAGGAAGTGCGCCGACACGTCGTACGGCAGGCCGCTGAGGTGGTCGATGCGCGTCAGCGCCCGCTCGTACTCCAGCAGCAGCGCCTCATGGCTGGAGTAGAACTCCACGCCGTGGAACTCGTCGGGGTTGGCGCCGCAGGCCTTCATGAACGTCAGGGCGCGGTCGATCTCCCCGGCCAGCCGGTCGTACCGCCGGCCCGCCGGGCTCTGCGCGACGAAGTCCTGGTTCCAGGCGTGCACCTGCCGCAGGTCGGCGTAGCCGCCCTTGGTGAACGCGCGGCACAGGTTGAGGGTGACCGCGGAGCAGTGGTAGGCCTTCAGCAGCCGCCACGGGTCGTTGCGGCGGGACACGGCGTCGAAGTCGAAGCCGTTGACCGCGTCGCCGCGGTAGGCGGGCAGCTCGACGCCGCCGCGCACCTCCGTCGGCTTGGACCGGGGCTTGGCGAACTGCCCCGCCATCCGGCCGATCTTGACGACCGGCACGCTGGCGGCGTACGTGAGCACGACCGCCATCTGCAGCAACGTCTTGAGCTTGTTCTTCACCGCGTCGGCGGTGGCGCCGTCGAACGTCTCGGCGCAGTCGCCGCCCTGCAGCACGAAGGCCTCCCCCCGCGCGACGGCGGCGAGCTGCTCCTTGAGCTGGTCGCACTCGCCCGCGAAGACGAGCGGCGGCTGCTTGGCCAGCTCGGCGGCGACGGCCGCCAGCTCGGCGGTGTCGTCCCAGTCGGGCTGCTGGAGGGCGGGGAGGGCGCGCCAGGCGTCGAGCTCCCCCGTGATGTCTGTGGCCATGTCGAGTGGTACCTGCGAACTGTCGGTGGTGAGGTGCTGTCGGTGTGGGGCGTCGGGTTGTGATCGCACGGTTAGACGCCCGGCATCGTCCCATGGTTGGGATGTCCGCCGTACGAGCTTTGAGGCTACGCCACCGGCCGTGCCGGACATTAGCCGCAGGGCGTACTCAGAGCGAACGGCGGCCCCTCGGGAGGGGCCGCCGTTCAGCGTCGGTGCCGGGGGAGCGCGCGGGCGGAAGCGGTGCGGACGGTCAGGCCGCCTTCGAACCGGCGGTCGCGCGGACCGGGGTACGGAGCGGCTCGCCGGCGTCGACCGGAGCCGCCGGGGCGCCGGTCAGGGCTCGGCGGGCAGGGTCGGCCTCGGCCGCGAGCTGGCGGAGCCTGCGCAGCGACCGGTCGGTGATCTGCCGCACCCGGTTGTGGCTCAGTCCGTAATGCGCGCCGATCTGGGCGTACGAGAGCGGCTGGCCGTTGTCCATGCCGAACCGGGCGCGCACGATGGCCGCCTCGCGTTCCGGCAGGCGCTCCAGCAGCCTGGCCAGGCCCTCCAGATCGTCCAGGGCGAGAACCTCGGCCTCGGGCGTGACCGCGTCGGGGTCCTCCAGCAGGTCGCCCATGGGGGTCTCGCCGGCGTCGTCGATGGTCGCGTCCAGGCTGGCCGGGTCACGCCGCCAGCGCAGCAGCTCGTCGACGTGCTCGGGCTCGGCGCCCACGGCCCCGGCGAGCTCCTCGCGGGTCGGCTCCCTGCCCAGGTCACGGCTCAGCTGGCGCTCGGCGCGCCGCAGCCGGGACAGCTCCTCCTCGACGTGGACGGGCAGCCGGATGGTCCGGGCGGTGTGGCTGAGGCCCCGCCCGATGGCCTGCCGGATCCACCAGGTCGCGTACGTCGAGAACTTGAACCCGCGGCGGTAGTCGAACTTCTCCACCGCGCGCATGAGGCCGAGGTTGCCCTCCTGGATGAGGTCGATGAGGGGCAAAGAATCAGTGGGGTATTTGCGGGCGATGGAGACGACGAGACGCAGGTTGGCCTCGACGAAGCGCTGCTTGGCGCGCAGCCCGGCCTCGACGAGCTCCTGCAGCTCCTCGCCTGACACACCGTCGGGCAGCGTGCCCTCTTCGAGCAGCTGCTCGGCGTACAGGCCCCCTTCGATCGCCTTGGCCAGATCGACCTCCTCCACCGCGTCCAGCAGCGGTGTACGGCCGATCCGGTCGAGGTAAGCCCCCACGAGGTCCTTATCGGGGGCGTCGACCCTGTCGCCCTTGGTACGGGTTGCAGCCATCCTGACCCTTCTCCGATGCGATCTCCCTAGCAGGAGAACGCTCATTACAGCTCCGTGATTCCCGGGTGGGGAATACTGCGAAGCTGTTCACCGCTCTACCGTCCTGATACCCAGACCAAGGAGAGACCGACATGGCCACGGTCACATTGACCGCTGAGAACTTCGATGAGGTGGCGCAGGGCGACGGGATCGTCCTGGTCGACTTCTGGGCGGCGTGGTGCGGGCCGTGCCGCAGGTTCGCCCCGGTGTTCGAGAAGTCCGCTGAGAAGCACGGGGACATCACGTTCGCCAAGGTCGACACCGAGGCCCAGCCGGAGCTCTCCGAGCGGTTCGGCATCGCCTCCATCCCGACGCTGATGGCGATCCGCGACGGCGTGATCGTGTTCGCCGAGCCGGGCGCGCTGCCCGAGCAGGTGCTCGAGAACGTCATCGAGCAGGTCCGCGGGCTGGACATGGACGACGTCCGCGCCCGCCTCGGCTCCTGAACCTCCGCACGGGTGGTCGATGATGGACCGGTGCTGTCCGACATCGTCGAATTCCTGGCGTGCCCGCTGTGCGGAGCCGATCTCGCTCTGACGGAGCGGACGTTGCGCTGCCCGTCACGGCACTCGTTCGACATCGCCAGGCAGGGATACGCGAGCCTGCTGCCCGGCGACGCGCACACCGGTACGGCCGACACGGCCGAGATGGTGCGCGCCCGCGACTCGTTCCTCGGCGCCGGGCACTTCGCCCCTGCGGCCGACCTCCTCGCGCGGCGGGTGAGCGACGTCCGCGGACGGTGCGTGCTCGACGCCGGTGCCGGGACCGGCTACTACCTCGGTGCCGTCCTGGACCGGCTCCCCGACGCGGTGGGGCTGGCCCTCGACCTTTCCAAGTACGCGGCACGGCGGGCGGCCCGCGCGCATGCGCGCGCCGGTGCCGCCGTCGCCGATCTCTGGCGGCCGTTGCCCGTACGGAGCGGCAGTGTCGACGCCGTGATCAACGTCTTCGCGCCGCGCAACGCGCCGGAGTTCCACCGGGTGCTGCGTCCGGCGGGCGTTCTGCACGTCGTCGCGCCCACGACCCGGCACCTGGGCTCGCTGGTGGAGCCGCTCGGGCTGCTGTCGGTGGACGAGGAGAAGACCGAGCGGATGGAGTCGGCCCTGGGCGGGCACTTCGAGGCGACATCACGGGAACAGCTCGAAACCGAGGTCTCCTTGGACCGCGGCGACGTGCTGACGCTCGTGGGGATGGGCCCCAGCGCGCACCACATTCCGGCGGGCGAACTGGCGGAACGGGTGGAGAAGCTACCCGACCCGGTCCGGGTCACCCTGTCGTTCGCGTTCACGGCCTTCCGCCCGCTCCGGCAGGGCGGTTGAGGCGAGTTCGAGGACGACCTGCGGGAAGTCGCCGTGCTGGACGAGGTCCTGGACGCCGGGAACGTCCACCACCTCGTACATGAACGAGGCCGACACCGAACGGCTCGCCCCGGACAGCAGGACGCGCTGAAGAGCCTGGCCCGCCCGTAGCCATTCGGCGGGCGAGTCACCCTGGGTGGTGAGGACGGCCTTGCACAGGCCGTCACCGGACGCCGGAAGCGTGTGCAACGTCGCGCCTTCGAGCCGGGCGGCCTCAGCGAGCTCGTTGAGGACCGAGAGCGGAGGAGCACCTCCCGAGGGTCGTCGCCGCGCCGGGAAGGGCCGCAACGTGGCGGCGAAGAGAAGACGTTCCGAACGGGTGACCCGGTGACGACGCGCGGCCAGCCGCACCGCCGCCAGCAGCGTGGGGCACCCGGAGTCGGGAAGCAGCCGGACGACCGCCTCATGGCCCAGCTGTGCGGCCGCGAGCCGCAGATTGACCAGCGCCGCTCCGCAACTGAGGTGCAGACCGCGACCGGCCGGATCATGCATCGGCCGGAACCTGGCCGGATCGGCCCGTACCTCGATGAGACCGGGGGCCACCGTGAACCGCCAGGCGTGCACGTCGTGAATGGTGGGGCCCATGGTCGCGGCGACCACACGTCGTTCCGCCGAAGCGTTCAACGGTTCCCCTTCCGGACGGCGTCACCAGGGCGTCCCGAGGCGCGGCTGAGCGAACCGTACCGCAGGGGGAAGTGGCGAACGTAGTGCGTGACCTGCGAAGTTTCAGGGCCACCGACTGCGTTTGTCATCAGTCCCGGCAGAAGTGGCGCCGGTGGTCCGGAGACGGGGCCGAGCGTTGATTTGACGCTCTCCGCGGGTCCGCTTAATCTCGTCCCTGCCCCGAGGGGATGCGGGACGCCGACAGGCGGACGGTCTCAGGGGAGACCAGATCGAAAAAACCGGTTCGAGCCTCGCTCGGTCTGCGGTACGATGGTCTGGTCAGCCCGGAACGGGATGCAGGACGCCGCAAGGTGGCCGGCCCGGTGGGCACTCCCACGAGCCGAAGTCCCAGGTCTCGAACCTGGGTGCATCAGCACGTGGGCACCGCGTCACTCTCTACTCGTCGAAACGATCTTCGCTGATCGACTTGACAGCAGAGAATGACAAGGTAAGTTAGAAGGGTTGCCCCGGAGTCGGGTGCCGCGGGAGCGGTGGTCTGGCGCGGTGGGTGTCCGTTTCTTGAGAACTCAACAGCGTGTTAAAAGCCAGTGCCTTTATAGGCCAGCGCACTTTTGTGTGTCTGGTCTCCCCGTGGCCGCGACCCTTTGGGGTTGTGGTTGGGGATTTCTTTGAGGCAAAGCGGCCCCTTTGGGGGGTTGCATTGCTGGGATTTGCTCTGAGGTTTGGCAGCTTCGGCTCTGTTTGGGGTTGGGGTTGTCGTGTGGCCTTGATGGAGAGTTTGATCCTGGCTCAGGACGAACGCTGGCGGCGTGC
>NZ_BAAATD010000030.1:0-27239 GCF_039533225.1 Actinomadura fulvescens
CACGGCCATCGCGTTCGTTCTCCTTCGGTTCTTGGTCGATTCGAAGGATCACGCGGTGGCCGTCTCACGTCCCGACGACACGCCCTTCACCAGCGGAAACTCATACACCACCCCCGTGGACGCAACCGGCGCCGCCCTCGCGTGTTTGGGTATGGCGAAGGTTCACGTGGCGTCGTGTAGTGACTCCTTTCGCTGAGAGTGCTTCATTGACTGGTGATTTAGGGGCTGGGGCCTGCTCTCAGGGTGGGGCGTGGGGGAGAGGGGCCGGTCTGGGAAGGGCGGATGACCTCGCCGCCGAGTTCGTTCAGCACCATCGCCACAACCTCGTCGAACGGGTCGGGAGCGGTGCTGACCGGGTCCGGGGGTGTGGCCGCGTCGAGCAGCTCCGCCGGAGTATCGGGCACGTCGACCGGTACGTCATCGGAGGGACCTGCGGCAAGAGCGTCGGCCGCGGTGGGCCATTCCTCGGGGTCACCCATGACACCGAGGAAGGCGTGCCATTCGGCACGGTGTTGCCGGTAGAGGGCGACGCGTTCGGCAAATCGTTCGTGAGCGCCGAGCTCGTGGGCGACCGCGTCGAGCTCCGCCGGGCCTCGCTGCCAGCCGTCAGGCCCTCGTTCGGCCAGGCCGTACGCAGCCAGCGTGGACAGCGCCTTACTGACCGCCGAATCAGACAGTACGGCGCGGCGTTCGAGATCGACGGGACGGGCCGGACGGGCGCTGAGCGACTCGTACAGCAGAGCGCAGACCGGCCCCAGCTCCAGGAACGCCGGATGCCCGGTCTCGATGCGGCCGGCCTGCCAGATGTAACGAGTCGCCTGATCGCGATAAGACTCAGGAACCCTCAGCCGGTAGACGTCCGCGTCGCGTTCGACAGCTCGGCGGACCAGGTCGACCAGTGGGTCGCGTTCATTGCGCAGTTCGGCGAGCACCGTGGCCACCGTTCGCCACGACAGTCCCGACATCAGCGCGAGTGACCTGACCCCGAACGCGGTGGTGCTGGCGCCTGTGAGACGGGAGGCCAGTGCCAAGGCACGCAGCACCATCCGGGTCGATAGAGCCCGCCGACCCCAAACCTTACAGCGTATAGGGTCCCGCTCCGCAAGCCAAATCGCTCCGCTCCAGATCTGCAACTCAGCGTAGGTGCGGGGCGACGCTACCGGGGTATCCATGATCATGCGGGGAACCGGCCATCGCTCTTTGTAGTCGCCGGCGCCCGCGGGGGGTGTGTAGTTAGAGCTGGTGTGCGACTTGGAGGCACACTGGTGCGCGAGAGCCTGCCTGACCGCTCGATCCCAGTCCAACCGGATGACCGCTCTGCGCTGAGCGGGACTGCGGGCACCCAGCAGCGCTTCCAACCCAGGCCAGGTGCCTTCGGGACGCATCTGTGCCAGCACCTCGGTGAGCCGCCAGCCACCCGACGCGAGCGACCGCAACACGGCGAACCGCGCCTCAGACGGGGAGGCGTACGGTTTCGTTTGAGGCTGGAGGTGTGCGGCCTGCCAGGCGCCGGTGTGGGCGAGCTCGGAGAGGCGTTCAGGAAGCGCACGGCGTCCGCCGCGGAGCGGGAGCCAGGGCTGGCCATCGGTGTCGATGTGGCACGGGCCGGGCGCGGCCAGAGACAGCGCGGGCTCGCGCACAGTGAGCTCGGCGGTCAGCTCGCGCTGAAGCCGATCCCAAACCTTGGGCCCGCACGGGTGACGCAGAACGTTGGTGGCGTCGGCGAGGGGCATGGTGAGCGCCATGTATCCCAGCAGCGGACCCGTCCGGGTGTAGCCGCCTTGGCCGTCGGGACGCGCTTCACGCTTGTAGGGACAGCCCGCCACACGAATCTGTCCCTTAGGTGACCGCATCGGACCCGCGTCGAACGTGACGTACCGGTCGGCGAGGGCCTCGGCCACCCGGCGCAGGTCCTCGAACGGGACCGCCTGGCGCAGCTTGAGGTAGACGTGGCGGCCCTGCGACGGCGAGATGTCGTGAACGACGCGGCCACCGCACCTGGCGATGAGCGCGGCGAAGTCGGCGGCTTCGGCGGCTACCAGCGCGGCCGGATCGGTGGCGCCGGCCAGCTGGGCCTTGCCGATGTCGAAGTCGCCTGCCAGCAGCCGTCCGGTGCCGTCCGGGGCGTAGATGGAGACGGTGACCGGTTCGAGCGGGAAATCCGCGCCGAGCCGAACCGTCAGCCGCCGAGCCTGCGGGAAGTTGTCGCCGCCGTCGGGGGAGCGGCGTCCGTTCGGCACGGCGCCCAGCAGATGAGGAATGACACGCCAGGTCTCAGCGGCGTCGGCCGCCGACGCCGGATCGGCCCACTGGTTCCCCGTGGGCGCGATGGCCGGAAGCCGCGGCTTGCCGGCGGCCGGGGCTACCGCGGGCGCCACGACGAAGCCTTGTCTGTGCTGGCCGGAGGAGCGACCGGGATGGAACGGCTAGCCGAACCACCCGAAAGGCCAAGCCTGCCCCAACAGAACGAGAGGGTCGCAGCGCCGGGGGAGTGGTCGGCAGCCCTGCGGCACCCGAACGCACCTGCGCACGCCCGCCGCGCCACACTCCACCGCCGACACCACGCCGACCGGCGCGCCCAGCCCCGCAACGCACCGTTCACCGCAGTCTGCAGGCAACGATGCGTCCCGTATGGCGACGCCCCGTCCGCCGCATCCAACGTCGACCGACGCGAGCCGTTCTGCCGCGCACCCCGCGACGCGTTCTCCAGTGAACGACCCGCCGCAGCGCGCGACGCGCCGCATCCCGCCTCCGGCAGACACCGAGGTGTCCCGCCCGGCGCCGCGCCATGCAAGGCGCCCTGCCAAGGACGACCCGCCGCAGCGCGCGACCCGCCGCATCCCGCCTCCGGCAGACACCGAGGTGCCCCGCCCGGCGCCGCGCCATGCGAAGCACGACACGCCGGGTTGCGCCAAGCATCGTCGCTCGCGTTCTGCGGGGTGCGACGCGGCTCGTCTTGCGACGTACCGTCCGCCGTGTTCTGCAGCGAACGTGCCGAAGCGTTCCATGACGCGCTGTGCGACCCGTTCTGCGAAGGACGAAGGCTGTGTCGTGGCGCATCGTGCGAGGCGCCCTGCGAAGGACGGCACGCCGCGTCGTGTGCGGGATCGGCCGCCGCGTTCTGCAGCGGACGCAGCGACCTGCGCCGTGGCGCATCGCGCGTGGGACGACACGCCGGATTGCGCGAAGCACCTTCGCTCGCGTTCTGCAGGGGGCGACGCGGCTCGTGTTGCGACGTACCGTCCGCCGCGTTCTGCGAGGAACGAGGCGAAACGTCCCTTGGCGCGCTTTGCGATCCGTTCTGCTCCGGGTGGCACGTCGCATTGCGTGGGGCACCGTTCCTCGCGTTCTGCAGGGAACGATGCGCTAGGTCGTGTGCGGGATCGGCCGCCGTGGTCTGCAGAGGACTTCGCGAGCTGTGCCGTGACGTGGTGGGAGAGGCGTTCTGGGGAGGACGGCCAACTGCGTTGCGGGCGGCACTGTCGCTCGTATCCGGGAGGAGGCAACGCGTTCCGTGCGGCAACGCATCGTCCGCCGTGGCCTGCAGAGGCGGCCTGTGGTGCGATGCGTTCTGTAGGGGACGACACGCCGGGTTGGGGGAGGCGTAGGGCCGGGCGAGCGGGGCGGCGGCGTCGCGGTTTGGTGCAGGCTCGCGCGGTGCGGCGGCGGGGGCCGTGGTTTCGGCAAGGCCGGTGAAGGGCGCCCACGCGCGCGCGCGGCAGTTGGGAAGTCTTCTGCCGCCGGCTAGCGGAACCCAAGCTCCCGCCTGTACCGGCGCCATGACCCGCCACACTTGCTCCGCCTCGTTACGGAGTGTGAACGGCTGATCCCGGGGAATGACGATCCCGGGCACGTCGAGGACGAGCCGACCTGGGCCATCACAAAATATGGGATGGCGTGACTGGCCAGCCGTCGGACTACTTGCTATTGTCAGCTCCGACGTTGGTAAGAGGTCTGAGCCCGATTCGTTACCGGCCGCCACCGGGAATCAGGTCAGGACCAATGTGAAGTTATCCGGGTCCGAGGGCGCCCCACTGGGGCGCTTTCGTCATTTCAGGGACCGGACCTCCTGGAGGTCAGGAGCCCGAGCTCGGCGGCCAGGCCGCCTTGAGCGCGAGAAGTCACACGCGGCTGTCCCGGGCGGGATGCAAGGTTCGCCACATCGCCAGGTGCAGGCAGAGCAAAGGCACAGGACAGCGCCGTGGCGCAATCGTCCGTTTTGGGACGCGCGAGCTCTACTGGCGTGTCTGCCGTCAACGAGGTCCCGGCATTAGGTACCCTCAAGACAGCCTCCTCGGTGGTAGTGACCGATGGGGCAACGAGACCTTGAGCGGACTGCCAGGAACGCTCGGTCTCGCCAGCAGCGGCGGCGTTTCTCTGGCCATCGGGCCCTCAATCCGATGGTCGGAGAGCCGCCGTCACTGGTTTTCAGGGCACTTCGCTCCCGTCCAACGGAGCTCAGCGACCTAGCTGGGATCGTAGACCTCTGGTGTGTTTGATGGGGCAAGGCGCGCCGACTTGTCCACACCCTGAGGAACGAGCCGTCAGAGGCACCACCACGAGCCGAATGTCCGTACGGTGCGCTCTCGTTGCCCACGACGGCAGCACGCATGACGGGCACGCGGATCGGTCGGTCCGCATAGGTCTGGTCATCGGCGAGATTCCTGCCGCAGTTTCTGCGCGCCACACCCGAAGTGGGGCATGCGGGACTCGCCAGCGGTTGGTGTTCTATGATGGCCTCCGGACGTCATTGGACGCCCCGACACCGCGGAGCACCGGCCAGCACGGCCTGGGATTGCCCCCTCGAGGCAGAGCCGGACGGTGTAGGTGGTGGTCGGGGATGTTCGGGGAAGGCCTTCGCGCGGTAGCCGGCAAGCAAGCGGCGCGGGGGCCTTCTGGTTTTCTACGGGGTTCTCATCGGTCTCCTTCGCCGCGGCGTGCGCGGTCGTCGTGTCAGGGGGTCGGGTGGGGTCATCAGGCCGTGCGCAACCGCAGTTCCATGTCACCGGTGCCGGCTGCGTCGGCGAGTTCGTCAGCTTCGATCAGCAGTTCCAGGTACCGGGTGATCGAGACGCCCCGAGCAGCGGCGCCCCGCTCGGCCCGCTCCTTGATGCCGGGCTGGACCCGGCCTTGCAGGAGACGGTGCGGACGCCGATTGGGACGTGGACCCTTCCCGTGCGTTAGTTCAGCGCTGGCAACCATGCGGCCATCCTGGCGGTTCACCGAGTGGCATGCCACGACCGCGAGGGCGTGTCGCGAGATCGGTTTTTATGTGGCGCCGGTGTGCGCCCGTACGGAGGGGTCTCACAAGAGCGGAGACCAGCTTTCCGTAACCGCGATGGCCAGCCCGACATCACCAGGGGGCAAGCTTCCCTGGTGATGGTCAGACGGGCTGACCTTGCGCGATGTTAGTTCAATTCACCTCGTGTCGGTGGGCCACACGCAGATGATGACCGAAGCATCCCGTTTCCCGAAGGTCGTCCCCGGCCCGCGTCACCGTTCTTCGGAGACCACGTGCACAGCGGCCCGGGTTTGTCACGGCAATCCGGAGGTCGTTCTCGCCGAACGTAAGCGGAGCTGCGCGTCAAGCACTCACCCTCACCCTCAGCCGAGAACGCTGCAAACCACCGTGTCGTACGCGACGCGCCGGGCAGTTGTCCCCGCGTCCTCTGCGTTGCGAAGGACAACCGTCGTACGTACGGCCTCGTCGCAAGCTCAGCGCACACCCCCGCTCAACCGCAGCCCGCGCCTTTAGCTCGCGGGGCAGCACCTTAGGCCGCGCTCCACCTCCACGTCAGCCCACACCTTCGGCCTCAGCAGCGCTTAGGCCGCTCCACCTCTGCCTCGTGCCGCACCGTGTGGCTGCCTCGGGCCGCGCTCCCACCTCTGCCTTGCGTGCCTTGGACTCGCGTTCCGCCTCTGCCTTGCGCCACCTCTTGCCTTGCGCCGCGTTCCGCCTCGGTCTTGGGTTGCGCCCTACCTCGGCCTGGCGCCGCCTCTGCCTTGCGCGCCTCTGCCGTGTGCCGCGTGCCTTGCGCGCCTCTGCCGTGTGCCGCGCCTCCACCTCGGGCCACGCCTCCACCTCGGCTTTGCGCCGCGTTTCGCCTCGGTCTTGGGTTGCGCCCTACCTCGGCCTGGCGCCGCCTCTGCCTTGCGCGCCTCTGCCGTGTGCCGCGTGCCTTGCGCGCCTCTGCCGTGTGCCGCGCCTTCACCTCGGGCCCGCCACCGCCTCGGTCTTGGGTCGCGTTTCGCCTTGGTCTTGCGCCGCGCCTTCGCCTCGGGCTGTGCCTGTGCCTTGGGCTTGGGTTGCGCTCTACCTCGGCCTGGCGCCGTGCTCCGCCTCGGTCTTGGGCTGGGCCTGTGGCTTCGGACTGTGCGTTGCCTTGGCCTGGCTGCGCCCGTCTCGGACAGGACGCGCCGTATCTCGGGCTTTGACTGCGCCTTGCTTGTGGCTCGGCCCAGCGCTCACTGGGCCTGCGCTTCAGATTCTCCCCGCACCCGCGCCTTTCCAGATTTACTACGAAAGCGTATTATCCGAAACCGTGGTAACTGAGAGTGGAACATCCGCCGGGTCGGCGCTTCCGGCGCTGCAGCGCGCGACCCACGCCACCCTGCGGTGGCTGTCCGCCGAGCTGGCCGACCTTGACCTGACACCCGCCGAGATCAACGCCCTGGCCAACCTCGCCGACGGCCGCGCTCGCACCGTGTCGCGGCTCGGCGCCGACGTGGGCGTCCGCCCGACCACGCTGACCGGGGTGCTGGACCGGCTCGAACGCCGGGGCCACCTCACCCGGTCCACCCGAAGCGAGGACCGCCGTTCGACGCTGGTTGAGCTGACCCCGTCCGGCCGCCGGGCGGCCGAGGAGGTCCGCCGCGCCATGGCCGACCTCGAACGCCGCGCGCTCGGTGGCCTGCCGCCGGAGGCGGTCACCGGCTTCCACGCCGTTCTGCAAGCGCTGACGGAGGAGTCCTCATGAACACCCACGACCCGGATTTCGCCCGCCTGATGAGTGAGGTGATGGCGGGGCGCGAGCGCTTTGGCCACCGCCAGCACATCCACCTGACGTGGCTCGCCGTCCGCCGCCACGGCCCCGCCGCTGCGGTCGGCCTGATCAGCGCCGGCATCCGCCAGACCGTTCGCTACGCCGGCGCGCCCCAGAAGTACAACGCCACCGTCAGCCGCGCCTGGGTCGAACTGGTGGCGCACCACACCGCGGAGTCCGACACGTGTGAGTTCGACGTCTTCGTCGGCCAGCACCCGGCGCTGCTGGACAAGAGGCTGCTCACCCGCTTTTACCGGCCCGCGACGCTGGCGAGCCCGCGCGCCAGGACCGGTTGGGTCGCACCTGACCGGGTCCCGTTCCCGTGGACGGCTGACCGCTGAGGAGTGATCCAGGTCGGCGCCGGGCTAGCTCAGCCTCGGCCATGGGTCGCGCTTCCTGGTTGTCGAGGCCCACGTTGTTCGCGACCGCCGCCGTACATCTTCCACGGTGGCCGGTGCGGTCATCTCGCGGGTCCGTGCGCGCACTGGGACGGGTGCCGTTCTGGAACGGGTCACGAGAAGATGGCGTGCAGTCCGTTGGTCGCTTCGGGGCCGTAGCCGACCGAGCCCACTGGTACGGCAGCGCCGATCTCTTCGATCACCCGGGCGGTCCAGAGGGGGCCGAAGGCGCCGCACAGCTCGATGAGCTGAACGCCCTCGCTGACTAGCCGGTTCGCGGCTGCCGGGGCCTGTTCGGGCCGGTCGAGCCCGATCAGCACGGTACGGCAGGCGCCGGTCTCGACGATCGAGACGTCCCGGTCGGGGTCGCAGCCCGGGGCGGTGTAGAGGAAGCCCCAGTGTGTCAGTGCCATGGTCATCGCTCCGTTCGCGGCCGTGGAATGGATGCCGGCCAGCTAAACGGAGGGGCCCGACGGGCGTCCATGAGGTACGGCCTCATCGGTCTCCGCCATGGCCTCACGGGCCAGGTCGCCGAGGCGCCCTGCGTCTGGGTGTGACGGACTCCATACGAGGGCGTGACGCAGGCGTGGGGCGCTGGGCAGCGGCGACCAGGCCAGGCGGTCGCCGCCGTCCCATTCGGGTCGTACCGCCACCACAGAACGGCTGTGCGTCAGCTCGGCGACGAACAACCCGCGCCGTGGCGGACCGCGACGGATGCGGCGTGGCCGCCAGCCCGCCAACCGGAACGCCTCCAGCATCGCGTCGTGGTAGCCCGGGGCCAGCTCCCGGTGAAACCACAGCAGTTCCTGGCCGTCCAGGTCGTTCCAGCCGAGTGGGACACGCCCGGTCAGCGGATGCCCAGACGACATCAGCACGCCCAGCGGCACATCGCTGACGATCCGGCTGCTGAGCCCGCTCGTGGCGGCAGGCAGCACGATCAGTGCGGCGTCCAGGTCGCCGCGTGACAGTGCCTCCAGTTGATGGCTGACCGGCAGGTCGAGCAAGTCCACTTCGTGGACGCGGGCGCGCATCGAGGCGATGACGGCGGCGGGCGCGCCGGGTGTCACGCCGACGCGCCAGGTGCGTTCGGCGCTCCGGGCATTCTGCACAGCGCGGATCCCCGCGTGGGCGGCGTCGAGTGAACGACGCGCGTGGGGAAGCAGGGCTTGTCCCGCAGCGGTGAGCACCATGCCGCCCGGCGTTCGACGGAACAACGCGGTGCCGAGCTCTCGTTCGAGCGCGATGATCTGCTGGCTGAGCGACGTTCCCCTGATGCCCAGGAGACCTGCCGCCCGGGTCAGGTGCTCCTCTTGCGCCACCGCGCTGAAATACCGCAGTTGCCGCAGTTCCACGCGGTGCTTCCCCCTTCGACGAACTCGAAGACGAGCCCGTGGCCTCCCCGACACACCGTACAGAAACACCACAACTCGACCTGCGGCGAGCCTTCGCGAACGCAGCAGAGCCCAGATCGCGGGGTCGGCTCGCGGATCTGCAGCAGGGTCTGGACCGCGCGGGGTCAGGTCGACGTCTGCCCCGAGCATGGCGTCGGCGTGCATCAGTGCGCTGCGTACCGCTTCCGGCTCCTGCCAGGGCGCTTCCGGCATCGAGTACGGCCGTGACGATCTCCTCGGTACGGGCGGCGACCCGTTCACAACGGAGGTCCCGGCTCGCCGGAGACGCTCGGGAGACGCTCGGGAGTGACAATCCTGGCAAACCGCAAGCCCCGGTGGTCATCCGGCCGCCGAGCCAGTCAGCGAAGGGGAGTCATCGCCATGGCAGCGACACGAACAACGGTCCTGGGAATCGCGGCGGTCGCCTGCGGAGCGAGCCTGCTTGCCGCCCCACCGGCGCAGGCGCACAGTCAGGCGACCGGCACGCCACTGGCGGTTTCGTCAGTGAACGACACCACACGAACGGGCGGCGAGCCCGCCAAGATTGCTCATCGGGCTTCCAAGTTCAAGACCCGCGCCCGCTGCACCTGGTTCTTCGTGAGCGACCACACCTCCGCCGGCACCCGGCGGGTGGATGGATCGTGCAAGGGCTACAGCTGGATTTATGTCCAAAGCAACCGTGGCTGGAAGAGCGGCTGGCGGGCTGGCCGTGTCGTGGCCGGCGTGACAGTGCCTCGCGGCCACAAGATCAGGTACAGCTGGCACAAGACGCAGCGTTACGAGACCGCACACCTTTTCAAGCACAAGACCTGACACCCCCTAGCCGAAGGCGAACGCGCATCGCCTACGACAAATGGCTGAACGGACCGTACCCCGGTCCGTTCAGCCAGGTCACGCCCGTGAGAAGGATCGGAACGACCTTGGAGAGCATGGATCAGCCGTGGTGATCGGCGTCGGTGTCGGCGTGCTCGTTCAACGTACGGAGCGCGGCCCGCTGGGGCGCCCATAGTCGGCACCGACAAGCAGAACACCCAGCGGCAGCACGATGCCCCTCGCGACCGGGACAATCCGGCCGCACCGGGGTGAAGGTCTCGGTTGGCGGACAAGGCCCTGGCGGAGGCCGAGCGGGTCCGGCGCGTTCGCCGAGTGGATGCCGTCGACATTTCCGCGGTGGCCGAGATGATCTCCGACGGCGGCGTCGACGCGGCGGAAGTTGTGTTGAGTGGGTGTCGGATCGGGTGGTGGGTCGTTCGTCTGGGGGGTGAGAGACGATCGACTAGCGGAAGGAGCGGGCCGTGAAACCGAGCCTGAACGCCATCGACATCGTGGTAGCCGATATCAAGGCCGCCATGGACTTCTATGCCCGGCTGGGGTGGAAGTTCGAGGTCGATCCCGCCTACCCCGACCACGCCGCGTGTGATCTGCCGAACGGGCTGCACGTGATGCTGGACACCGAGAAGTTCCGCGGCTCCGCGCAGACGGCGGGGTGGAGCCGTCCGACGGGCGATTCGCGTACGTTCCTGTCCTTCCAGTTCGGCACCACGGCCGAGGTGGACGCCAAGTACGCCGAGCTCACCGGGGCCGGGTACACCGGCGTTCAGGAGCCGTGGGACGCCTTCTGGGGGATGCGCCACGCCACCGTGACCGACCCGGACGGCAACGGCATCGACCTGTATTGTCCTCTTCCCGCGTAGCGGCCTGCCTAGGAGTGGCACGTGAAGTATGTGCTGTTGTTCGTGGAGACCGAGGAGTTCGCGCGTGAACTGGAGGCGATGAGCGAGGCCGAGCGGCAGGAGGCGTTCGAGGCGGTCGGCCGCTGGTTCGCCGAGCACGGCGCCCAGATCACGCACCATGCGCATCTGCGGCCCGCCGAGACGGCGACCACGATGCGGCTCACCGGCGGCGAGGCGATCGTCACCGACGGGCCGTTCGTGGAGGGCAAGGAGGTCGTCTCCGGCTACGCCGAGATCGAGGTGGCCGATCTGGACGAGGCGATGGCCATGGCGCGGACCTGGCCGGCCTGCCCGCTCGTCGAGATCCGGCCGCTCAGCTGACCGTGACGGCACGGCACGAGGAGGTGCACGCCGAGCTGGCCCGCGTGGTACGTGAGCACGCGGGCCGGCTGACGGCGTGCCTGGTACGGGTGCTGGGCGACTTCGCGGCCGCCGAGGACGTCGTCCAGGACGCCATCGAGATCGCGCTGCAGCGCTGGCCCGCCGACGGCATCCCCGATCATCCGGACGCCTGGCTGCTGACCACCGCGCGCCGCCGCGGCGTCGACGTCCTGCGCCGCCAGAAGCTCTACCGTGACAAGCTCGCCCAGCTCACGTGGCCGGTTCCGGCCGAGCCCGACGACCGGCTGAAACTCGTCTTCACGTGCTGCCACCCCGCGCTGCCCCGCACCGCGCAGATCGCGCTGACGCTGCGCACCGTGTGCGGGCTGACCACCGCGCAGATCGCCGCCGCGTTCCTGGTCCCCGAGGCGACGGTGGGCCAGCGCATCACGCGCGCCAAACGCAAGATCACCGAGGCCGGGATCCCGTACCGCATCCCCGCCGGGAACGATCTGCCGGACCGGCTCGGGCAGGTGCTGGCGGTGATCTATCTGCTGTTCAACGAGGGTTACCTGAGCAGCGCCGGCGACCGCCCGTACGCCCGCGACCTGGCCGACGACGCCGAATGGCTGGCCGCCCAGCTGGCCTGGCTGATGCCCAAACAACCCGAGGCCCTCGGCCTGCTCGCCCTCATCCGCTTGCATCAGGCGCGTACCGGTGCCCGCTTCGACCCGTCCGGCGGCCTGATCCTGCTGCCCGACCAGGACCGCACGCGGTGGGACCGCGACGCCATCACCGAGGCGACCCGGCTGATCGAACGCGCCGCCGCCCACCGCAGCCCCGGCCCCTACCAGCTGCAGGCCGCCATCGTCGCCTGCCATGCCGAAGCCCCCGCCTGGGCCGACACCGACTGGCCGCAGATCGCCGTGCTGTACGACATGCTGCTGGCCCTGGCGCCTTCCCCGGTTCACCGGCTGCACCGCGCGATCGCCCTGCATCACCATCCCGGCCGACGCGGTGGGCCCGGCAACGCCCTGGCCGACCTGGACGCGCTCCCGCCCGCCGACCGCAAGGCCCTCCAGCATTACCCGCTCTACCACGCCACCCGCGCCGAACTCCTGCGCGCCACCGGACGACCCGACGCCGCCCGCGCCGCCGACCAGCAGGCCCTGGCCCTCACCAGCAACCCCGCCCAGCAAGCCCTTCTGCACCAACGCCTCAGCTGGGACTGAACGGTTACCTGGGGCACGGCAACTTGACGGCCTGCGATCCGGTGCCTTCGTAATCTCGGCATACGCGACAGCCGCGTACGACGGCAGTCTCCATGTCCGCCGCAGCACCCCCGCTTGAGACCGTCCCGGCCGAGTTTCTCGACGTGCATGGCCGCACAGGTTCAACCGAAGGGACACCACGGCAGGCCAGTGTCCGCTCCGATCTGGGGCTTTGGATCTGCCGTCGCCAAGATGCGGCGTCTCTCCTCGGACGGGATGTAGGTTCCCCGTAGGTCTGCGCCGCTTAGGTCCGCATCGTCTAGTTTGGCGCCGTACAGATCCGTGCACCGCAGATCTGCACCGCGCAGGTTGGCCCCCCGCAGGTCCGCGCCACGCAGGTTTGCTTTGCTCAGGTGCGTGTGGATCAGCTTCGCGCGAGCGAGGTTCGCCCGTTCCAGGCTCACGCGGTCCCCACGGCCCTGATTTGTGGGAATGAGGATTGCGCCGCTCAGATCTGCGCCGGTCAGCTTCGCGCCGGTCAGCTTCGCGCCGATCAGTTCTGCGCCAATCAGGTCCGCACCGATCAGGTTGGCTCCGATCAGATTTGCCCGGTGCAGATTCGCGTCCCGTAGTCCAGCGCCCGGGGTGCGGATGTTGTGCAGGTCAGGTGGGGTGACTTCATCCGGGTAGTACACCGCGAAGCTGTGGTGATGGAGGCGGCCGATGACCGTCAGGGCAGCCGAGACATCGGTGTCTGGCTCGCGGGGAAGTTTGGTGTCGGGGATGGCGAGAGCCGGGTCGTGTTCACGGACGAACGCGGCGAGGACGTCGCTGATGGTGCCCCGGTCGCGGCCGGAGTCGCGCGCGAGGCGTTCCAGAGCGTAGATGGCACTGACCCGCACATCGCGCTCGGCCGCACCGAGTTGCTGGGTGGCCTGGATGTACCGGCTGGTGATCTGTCCCTCTCGGGAGGTACGCAATTCCTGTTGACCGGCCCGCAACGTCAGCGCGGTCGCGATCAGGCTCGCCGCGGTGAACAGGACGCCGAACAAGATTCCGACGCTGTTCAGCGTCTGGTGGCGGCTGCCCCGCTGCTTGTCCAGCAGTTCGAGTCGCTCCTGGACCGGCAGCGCGTCCAGCTCCTGCTGGCTTGGCCAGGTGACCCGGGGACGCCGACCGCGTCGTCGGCGCAGGCCGACTGACCTTGATCCGCCAGGAGGGGCCAGCTCAGGCTCACTCTGGTGACCACTCGAAGGGAGCGGATCGGGCACCTGTTCGTCCCGCTCGCGTGATTCGCTCACACATCTCAGACGCCGATCGGCCTTCCCGGGATCGCATCAACGGCCGTCAGCGTTCGCGCCACACACCCGTAGGGGCCCCCGAGCGCAAATCCATTCGCGACTCGCAGCGGTCCAGGTTCGGAAACAGCCTCGTCCGATCTGGAGCGGAAGTAGCGGGTGGCGGGCATCAAGGGAGGCTGGTCATCGGGCGTCCCGGATCTCAAGGGCGGCCGCGGCGCCAGCGGCGAACACGTGGAACACCAGCCGACCGCCGGGGGTGGTGGTGTCGACCACCTGTCTCCCGTTTACGGAACCTTGTTCCGTGCTCGTAGCCCTGATGAGCTCGGGCGGGCGCGGGGGAGATAGTCGACCAGGTAGCAACTGATCTCTCCGTCCGCCGCGCGGCCGAGCCAGACGGGATAGCTGCCGTCGCCCCAGTACGTGGGCATGACGATCATGTTGGTCGGGGAGCCGGGGCGCGGGTCGTCGAGGGAGGTGAAGAGGGCCTTGTCGTCGGCGGTGGCCTGTTCGACGTCGTTCTGCTTGTAGTGGGGCCAGCCGGTGGCGTCGGCCAGGGCCAGGGTGCCGGTGTCGACGCCGGCGCCGTAGAGCTCGCCGTCGCCAAGGAAGAGTTCGTGTTCGCCTGCGCGCAGAGCCAGATGCCAGGAACGGACCGGCTTGCCGGTCACGCGGACGCGGCACGCGTGGGGTGCTCCGACGCCGGCGAAGCGGAACAGGTCGACCGGGTACTCACCCGCAGGTACGGTCGCCAGCAGCGGCTCGGGCTCGGCCACGGACCAGCCGGGATCCTGGACCGCCAGGCGGCCGCTCGGCAGCCGCAGCCGACCGGCGGAGACGCGTTCCACGGTGACCTTCCTGCCGTTCTCGGCCACGAATCGTGTGCCCGGGGTGGTCAGCTCCGTAAGGTGGCTGGGGCGCAGTGGCTGAGGTGCTCGCCAGGGGAAACGTGTAGGCGCGGTCGCCGAGCCCGGGCGTACGGTGACGGAGCCGGTCAGCCCCGCGAACCTCGGCCAGTCGCCGGGGGAGGGCACCGGTGCGTTGTCCGGCGGACGTGCACGCTCGGGCCACTCCGACCAGTTGACATAGGTCTGCCGTACGCCGCCGTTGGTGCGGGTCCAGGTTTCGACGTCGCGGACCGGCCCGGCGACCGCGCGGCGGATCCGGCCCCGGAAGTTCGGCTCGCCGCCCGAGGATCCGGGGCTCCAGCTGCGGACCTCGAACAGGCGGAGGCGTCCGTCCGGCCAGCGGCGGTAGGAGACGCCGCGGTACTTCCGGCCGCTGCCGTCGAGGTTCCAGAGCTCGGCGTGGTGGGCTCGCCAGCAGACCTCGATGACCATCCGGGGCACGCCGCCGACGATGAGGAGCACGGCGTACTGCTCCCCGGCGGCGTCCCTGGTACGGGCGAGGGCCTCGGAGACCGGATGGTCAAGGGACCGGGCGGCGACGTTCCAGCCCGCGCCGTAGACGACCTCGACGGGATCGTCCGTGGGCTCGGCCAGGCCGCCCCGGCTGTCGGGGTCGCCGGAACGCCGGAGGAACGTGAAGCCGCCGAGCGCGGCCGCCGCCGTCGCGAACGCGCCGTACGTCAACAGTGTCCGGCGTCCGAGCCGTTCACCCTCCATGATCCGCATGCCGGAGAGCCAAGCAGTGCACGCCGGTTTTTGGTCCGAAATGTCCAGAAATCAGGCTGAACCGTTATCGGACGTCCCTGAACACGTGACCGTGCCATGTTTGTCTGTGGCGGCGAGGGTCTGGCGGGCCTGGTCGACGGTGTCGGTGTGCGGGATGTGCTTGTCCAGGCCGGTGACCCACAGCGCCCGGGTGGTCTTGTAGGTCGCGCCTACCAGGATGAGGCGATGACCGTCGGTGGTGAGGCGCTTCCAATGCCGGATGAGCACGGCCATGCACCTGGTGTCGATGAACGTCACGTCGGTCATGTCGACGATGAGGTCGTCGGCGTCCAGCCGGGCGGTGGCCAGGGCCTCGTCGAAGTCGCCTTGCCTGGTGATGTCGAGAACGCCGCCGACGGCGACGACGCGGAGATCGTCGTCCTGGTCGGTCCCGGACTCCAGAGGCCCCATCACGATCTCCCTTTTCGCAGCACGGCCGCGGTGCCGGTTCAGCGGGTGAAGTAGATCCGGATGGTGGTTCCGTCCGGCCGGGTGTGCATCCGCGTCAGATCGGCCAGCTGGTTGACCAGCAGCAGCCCGCGGCTGCCGGTGACGGTGGGGGCCACCGGCCTGCGGCCCGCGAGGGGGTCGTCGATGTGCCCGCCGTCGTGGACCTCGCACACCAGGTGCGGGCCTTCGGCCCAGACGCGCAGGGTCCCCCGTCCGCCGCCGTGTCTCAGGGTGTTGCCGGTCAGCTCGTTCACCGCCAGTTCGACGTCCAGCACGCGGTCGTGCCTGAGGCCGGCGCGTTCGGCCTGCTCGACCGCCAGGACCCGGGCCTTGGCCAAGCTGGTGTTGTCGTAGGCCAGCACGGCGGCGGGGACGTCCGGCTCGGGCAGCGGCACGTTGCAGCCCTCGATCACCTCGGCGGCCGCGTACCGGTCGCTGGCGCGTTCGCCGTGAACGTCGGCCAGCATTGGATGGGTGGCCGCGGCGTCAGCCAGGACCTTTGGCCGCAGGGCGTCGGCGTCGTAGGGGCACAGGATCGTCACGGCACGCCCGGCGAACGCCAGGTTGATCAGCGCTTCGTGCTGCAGGCAGGCCGGATACTCAAGGTCGCTGCGGTCGGCCCAGATCGGCTCCCCGATGATGCGCACCCGCCGTCCCGGATGGGCGTCGGCGAACGCACGCAGCACCCCGGGGATGATCCGGCCGGGGTTGCGGCCCGCCCGTCCCATGTCCAGCAGCCGGACCCGGCCGGCGGACGCGCCCAGTCCGGCGCGCAGCAAGCCCAGGTTGGGCTCGGGCACGGCGGCGGCGACCGGTTCGCCGGCGTCGAGTCCTTCGCGCAGGAACGAGACCGTACCGGCCAGGTATTCGGCGGAGCCGCGGTAGAAGAGCGCCGGATGATGGAACGGCTCGGCGGCCGCCGGACCCGAGGACCGCGTGGTCATCGGCCGCTCACCTCGATCCCGTTCAGCTCCGGCCAGAGCACCGCCAGAATCCGGCACAGGGCGGGCGGCGGGTCGTAGAGCACCACGCGGCCGCCGTCGAGCCGCGCCGCCGTGGCGACCAGCGCCGCGGCGCCCCCGGCGTCCACCATCCGCAACTCGCCCAGTTCCAGGTGAACGACGGGATGCGTGCGGGGCAACTCGTCCAGTGCCGACTCCCAGACCTGCCGGGTGCGAATGTTGATCTCGCCGCCGACCCGCATCCCGGGACGTTCCGGCAGGCGCTTGACCCACAGGACGTCGGCCGGTCCACGCGGCGTGGCACCGGCCGCGCCGGTCGCATCGTCCCGATCGGTCATCCGCACCACCGCCAATCGTCACCACGCAGCCACTGTCGGTCACCGCCCATCATGCCCTCTGACGGGGTTGTAAAGGGGCGTGTTCGAGGACTCGTCTCCCGCGGCGCCGCCACCAGAGAACATCGCCGACAAACCCGGCGACGAGCATCGGAGAGTGACAGCTTGCCGCTTCCGGGCCACCAGAACATCACCGGTCTGACAGGGCACCGGCCACGCCGACATCACCAAGGACGTACGAACCCCGAAGGTGGCGCGAACGTACGGAAGGCGGCGCGAACGTAGGGAAGTTCGGCGCGTTCGTGCGGGAGGCGGTGCGTTTGTACGGAAGGCGGTGCGTGGGCCGGGACGGGTGTGTCGTCAGGGATGGCCGTTCCAGGCTCGTTGCAGCGCGACGCGGTTGTCGCGGATCAGCGCGGCGAGATCGCCGTCGTAGAGCGAGTCGGGTACGTCGCTGGAGAAGATCTCCAGCACGCAGGGGCCGCGGTAGCCGCCCTCGAACGCGGCGTGCAGCAGCTGCGAGGTCGGGATCGGCCCGGTGCCGACACTGCGGCGATCGGCGTGTGAACGCGGCGTCCGCCAGTCGCTGACCTGGAGCAGGAACACCGGGTCGCCGTCGGCGCGCAGCCCGGCGGCCAGATACGGGTCCTGCCAGAGGTTCCAGGTGTCGACGCAGATCCCCACGCTGTCGTGACCGACCGCCCGGACGTGCTGCTGGGCCTGGGCGAACGTCCAGATCATCGTTTCCGCGTTCAGCAGGATCGGGTTGAGCGGCTCAAGGGCGATCCGTACGCCGTGGTCGGCCGCGGTCTCGGCGAGACGCCGCAGGCCGCTGTGCACGTGGTCGAGGGCTCCGGCGATGTCGCCGCCGGGCGCCGGGCCGGTGTTGACCACGAACACCGCTCCCGGGGCATATGGGGCGAGCCGTTCGATGCTGGCGCGTATGCGAGCCAGACGCTCGGCGAGACCCTCGGGCTGAGGCATCATCCGGCTCGGGAACAGCGTGCGCAATCGCGGCTGCACCGAGCACACGGGCAGGCCCGAGTCCGCGAGCTCGGCGAGCTGCCGGTCCAGCCGCTGCGGGTCGAGCTTGTCCTCGCACAGCTCGATCGCCTCCACGCCCAGCTCGCCGTAGCGACGCAGATCCTCCTCGAACGTCCACGGCGCCGTGGTGAACTCGTTGACGGAGTAGGTGAACGGCATGGGTGGACTCATCGTGTACCTCCGGAGCCGGTCAGCCGCGGACCGTGCAGGACGAATTCGGTGACGGTGTCGTGGAACAGGTCCGGTTCGTCCAGGAACAACGCGTGGCTGCTGCCCTCGAAGAACACCGTCTTGGCGTAGGGAACGGCCTGCCCCACGTAGGCCGGTCCCTGCCAGGGCATGACGGTGTCACGGCGGGCCACCAGCACCAGCGAGGGCACCGTGATGGTGGGCAGCAGGTCGCGCCAGTCCTGGCGGGTGTGATCGGCCATCAGCGCGTTGCGTACGTGGGGCGGGCACTTGGCCATCTCGGCCAGCAGCCGCTTGCGTTCGTCCACCGGCAGCCGCCGGTGCGTGATGGTGTCGATCTGCTGGTTGTCGAAGTCCTCGACAGAACACTCGATCTGAGCCTGCGTACGGGCCAGCTCCGCGTCGTCGTAACAACTCCTGTGGGCGTACGTCCAGTCGGGCGCGTAGTACTGCCGGGGAGTCTGTTCGACGAACACCGCCTGGGCCAGCCGGCGGGTGCCGAACAGTTCCAGGTAGCTCCAGATCACAGAACACCCGAGCGACCAGCCCAGCACCGTGACCTCGTCCAGATCGAGCGCCTCCAGCAACTCGTCCAGGTCCCGGGCCAGGCGCGGCACGCGATAGCCGTGGTCGGGCTTGCCCGATTCGCCGTGTCCCCGCAGGTCGGGCACCACGACCCGGCTGTGCTCGGCGAAGACCTCGGCACCGCGATCGAAGAAGCGGCCGCTGAATCCCCATCCGTGCAGCATCACCAGAGGACGTCCTCGACCGCGTTCCCGGTAACGCAGCAACGTGCCGTCCCCGGTCACCACGTCGGCCACCTCGCAGCTCACAACCTGCAACCTGCCTGCGATGGAGCCAAGGCAACCTGGCGAGAAGCACAACCCCCAGCAAAGTCGGACATCGCTTTCGGCAAGGACCATCCGCCCCTTGCCAACGTGAATAACTATTGGTAGTTGTACTGCTGCTCATCGTGACGAAACGCGGATCGCGTGACCGTCACCCCCCGAACGAAGGACCCTCCCGTGTCTTCGACGCGTAGCCGCGTAGCAGCACTTCTCCTCGGCACCGCCGCCACCACCTCGGTCGCGGCCCAGTCGCCGGCGGCGTTCGCCGACGACCAGCCCAACAACGTGCCGGTCAACGTCACCTACCCGGGCCCCGGCACGGTCACCACCGAGCACAAGGTGATCGACACCTGGCAGTACGAGCCGAAGGTCAACACCCCCGCCGACCAGCAGCAGCCCACCGGCCAGCAGCAGCCCACCGGCCAGCAACCCTCAGGCCAGCAGCAGGACTCCTCCGAGGAGGCTCCCGCTGAGCCGGGCGTGGCCTCCCGGGTCAAGGGGACCGTCAACGAGATGATCCACGCGGGAGCCACCGGCGGCGCCGACGCCATCACCCACGGCGCCGACGCGATGCTGAAGTAGACCCGGCCCCCGGCCTGGCTCCGCGACGCCGCCACCGCCCCCGCCGACTGACGAACGGAGGTCGGCCCGAGCCTCTCGCGGCGGAGTAAGATGAAAGTATGAGCGCCAAGGACAGGATCACCATCACGATCGACCATGACCTGGTGGAGGCCGCCGAGGCTGCCGTGGCGGCCGGGAACGCCCGTTCGGTGTCGGACTACATCAACTCGGCCGTCCGGGAACGCGCGAGCCGTCATGCCCGGTCTCGCCTGTGGCTCGACCAGCAGCTCGCCGCCGTGCGCGGCAGCGGGCCGGACGCCTACGAGGCCGCACGGCGGCGGGCCGCGGCCGCCCTGGGTCTCTCCCTGTCCGACGACGACGCCGGGACCGCCGCGTGAGGGTCCTCGACCACAGCACGCTCGCGCAGATCGCGGCCGGCGCCGACGTGGGCTTTCACCTGCTGGACCTGGTCGAGCGCTACAACCTGCCGGTGCTGATCCCGGCATCGGCCCTCGAACAGGTCGCGCGGGACGCCTTCTCCGACCCCGACGCCGTGACACTGCTGGGCCGGATCGACGCGACCCTGGGGTTCAACCAGGTGAACGTGGACGTCCTCGACGAACACCGGGCGCTGCAGGTCGCCGAGGCGGGCTCCCGGATCGGGCAGACGGCGGGATCGGTCTCCTACGCCCACGCCGCGGTGTGCGCCCGCGAGCACGACTGCGTGGTGATCACCGCCGACGGCGCCGTCTGGAAGGACCTGGCCCCCGACGTCGTCACGGTCGAGCTCACCGACTGATCAGCGCCGCCACCAGTCGTCGAACGGCGTGACCGGAAGGGCCCTCTTGTGCCGGGTCGCCCGGTAGACCGACTCGACCTTCGCGGCCACCTCCGGCGAGACGTCGACACCTTCCAGATAGTCGTCGATCTCGCTGTACGTCAGGCCGAGCGCCACCTCGTCGGGCAGCGCGGGCCGCTCGTCCTCCAGGTCGGCGGTCGGCACCTTCTCCCAGGTGCTCGGCGGCGCCCCCAGCTCCTGGAGCAGGGCGGCGCCCTGGCGCTTGGTCAGCCCCGTCAGCGGGGTGACGTCGACGCCACCGTCGCCGTACTTGGTGAAGAAGCCGGTCACCGCCTCGGCCGCGTGGTCGGTGCCGACGACGAGCAGGCCCAGCTGCCCGGCGATCGAGTACTGGATCACCATGCGTTCGCGGGCCTTGATGTTGCCGCGCACGAAGTCGCGCAGCCCGGGCGCGTCGTGCAGCAGTTCCCGCAGGCCGAGCGCGGCCTCGGCGGCGACGGCGTCCGCGCTCGGCTTGACGTTCACCGCGATCGACCGGTCAGGCCGGATGAAGTCCAGCGCGATCCGCGCGTCGTCCTCGTCGGCCTGCACCCCGTAGGGCAGCCGCACCGCGACGAACGTGACGTCGTGTCCCTCGGCACGCAGCTCCTCGCTGGCGAGCTGGCACAACCGTCCGGTCAGCGTGCTGTCCTGGCCGCCGCTGACCCCCAGCACGTAGCCCTTGGCCGGGGTCGACCGCAGGTAGTCCTTCAGGAAGTCGACCCGGCGCCGGATCTCGGCCTTGGGCTCGATGGCCGCCTTGACGCCGAGCTCGGCGAGGATCTGATCCCGTAGCTTCGCCATCCGAGCACTGTAGTGGCCACCCCACGGCGAACGGATCTAGGCGTGCACCTCGCGGGGCACGTACAGCTCGGTCGCGGTCCGGACGAACCGTGCGACATGCTGGGCACGGGCACCCTCAGGCCAGGCGATCACAGTCGAGTACGGGCTGGCGTCGAGCACCGGCGCGTACACGATGTCGGGCCGCGGGTTCCGTTCGGCCAGCCAGGCCGGGATCAGGGCGATCGCCTGGCCCAGGCTCACCACCTCCAGCAGTTGCGCCGGGTCGCTCACGGTGGGTCCGGCGACGGGACCCTCGTCAGCGGCGATCGCGCTGCCCCGGTCCCGGCCGCTGGAGTAGGCGATGTCCGACGGCGATGACTTCGCCCAGATCGGCATCGGCTCGCCTTGCAGATCAGCGCACGTCAGCCGCCGGCGTTCGGTGAGCGGATGGTCGGCGGGGAGCGCGACCACCCGGGGATGGATGGCCAGCACCTCGACCTCGATGCCTTTGCGTTCGAACGGCGAGCCCAGCACCGCCACGTCCGCGCGTCCGTCGCGGACCATCGTCGTCTGCTCGCGGAAGCCGCTCACCACGATCTCGACCCGCGGCGCCCCGGCGAGCGACTCGAACTCCCGCACCACGTGCCGAAGGATCTCGGTCGCGATGCCCGGCTTGGCCGTCGCCACCAGCGACGGCGTGGTCTGCGCGGCCCGGCTGGCCCGCCGGCTGACCGCCTGCACCGCGTCGACGGCCTCCCGGGCGTGGTCGAGGAGCGAAACCCCCAGCTCGGTCAGGTACACCCGGTGGCTGTCCCGGCGGAACAGATCCGCGCCCAGCCGCCGTTCCATCTGCCGGATCGCCCGTGACAACGGAGGTTGCGCCATCCCGAGCCGCTCCGCCGCCCGCGAGAAGCTCAGCTCTTCGGCGACCGCCACGAAGTACCGCAGCTCCCGCACCTCAAAGGGCTCCATATCCGGCAAGTCTAGAACTCCGCCTTCGTACGGGACGGCTCATCGAACGCTAGTAGCGGACCCCCGGAGCATCACCGGCCGATAGTCAAGGCGTCAGGGGGTTGCGGGGGCGGGGACGTCGTCGATGTCGGTGTAAACCGCCTTGCCCTGGGCACGGGCCTGGTCGACCATCATGTCGGCACCCGCGGAGGCGCCGCCGATGCGGAGCACGGCGTCGCAACGTGCCAGCAGCCGCTCGGCGACGGGATGGAAGATCTCGGTGAAGACCGCGTCGCCGACATGGGCGCCGCCGCCGGCCTCGATGAGGGGCAGCGCGAGGGCTTCGCCGGTGACGGGCAGGTGACCGGCGCGGAAGAGGACGAGGGCGGCCCGGTTCATGGCCGCGACGTTGGCGGCGAGCTTGGCCGGATCGTCCCCGGTGCCCGAACGGTACGGACCGGCGACAAGGATCATCAATGATTTCATCGAATTGACTCTAGACGACGCGAAGTCTCCCGTGCCAAGGCCCATCTGGGTCCAGGAAAATACCCGCGCAGTATCGTCAGCCCGGGTCTGACGGTATACCCGACGGGTATTAGAAAGGATTTTGCTGCTGTGCGAATGTGAGGGAGCTAATCCGGAATCCCTCGCTGAAAGGTGTTCGCATTGCGTTCAATCATGAGCAGGACCGGAGCGGTCACGGCAGTGTCCGCAGCCCTCGCGGCCGGGACGGTCGTGGCCCCCTCGCCCGCGTTCGCCGAGACCGGCACGCAGATCTGCCAAGCGCCCGGTGTCGCGTACCGGGTCACCTATGAGGTCAACAGCTCGACCTACGGGCCGATCGCCCATGCGACCGCGTTCCAGCGCCGTACGCTGCCGAGCGGTCCCTGGACCGACGCCTCGACGCAGACCTGGCAGTTGCGCTGGGACCACATCCCGAGCGCCTGGGACAATCCCTGGTCAGGCCCCCACCGCCAAGAGCAGGGCAACCTCGCCACGCTCGGCCCCATCCAGGTGGCGACCTACCTGTCTCCGCGCTATGTCGCGCCCGACGGGGCCTGCACCGTCTACCTCAGCCCGTTCGCCAACGGCACCGCCGGCCAGCCGAAGATCGGCGTGCTCGGCGACAGCCTCACCCAGAGCCTGAACGACTCGTCCTACAACCAGCAGCATCTCCAGGGATACGTCCAGGGCAACCTCAACGGCGCCGGCCGGCGCGCCGAGGTCGAGGGGCAGGGCGGCCGCCGCTGGACCCCGCGCCCGGGCACCGCCGACCTGGTACGGGCCGACGGTTACCTGCTGGACGAGTTCCGCGGGCTGCTCCAGCACGACCCGCAGGGATATGTCATTTCCCTCGGCCCGAACGACGGTGGCCATATCGCCCTCGGCGGCACTGACCAGGAAAGGCAGGCCCGTTTGGACGCCACCATCAGCGCACTCCGCACAATCATCAACGAGATCCGCACCTCGGGCCGGTGCGCGGTCTTCGTCACCGGCCCCGACAACCTCGCCGATTACCTGGGCGCCAACCCCTGGCATTACGCCGCCGCCACCCAGGCCATCAACCGGGAACTGCGCGCCCAGGCCAACGCCTCCGCCACCGACGACCTCAAGCTCCAGGACTTCGCGGCACTCTCGTTCGATCACCACACCTACAGCCAGGGCCAGCAGGCCTGGTTCATCGCCGACGACATCCACCTCAACGCCACCGGCAAGCTCCACTTCACCAACGCGATCACCCAGGCCGCGAGCCAGTGCCCATGAGACCCCTCGTCCGCACCGCCGCATGCGCCGCCCTCATGAGCAGCGCCCTGCTGACCGCCCCCGCACCAGCCTCCGCAGACACACCCTCGGCAGACACGACCTCCGCGGGCACGACCTCCTCAAGCACCACCCCTGCAGGCACGACCTCGCCAGGCACGACCTCTGCGGGCACCACCCCTGCGGGCAGGACCTCGCCGGGCCCGCCCTCTGCAGACACAACCTCTCCACAGACAACCTCTGCGGGCGCAACCCCTGCGGAGGCAACCGCCTCAGCGACGGCTTCGGCTGTGCCGGGCTCGGCCACTTGTCAGGCGCCCGGTGTCGCCTGGCGTGTCGGGTACGAGATGCGGGACTCCGCCTACGGCCCCGTCATGAACGCCACCGCGTTCCAGCGCCGCACCCTTCCCGGCGGTGCCTGGTCCGACGCCTCAGCCGACATCTGGCAACTGCGCTGGGAGAATCTTCCCCACGATCAGCCCGGCGGCTTTCAGGAACGGCAAGGTGACCTCGCCGCGCTGCGTACCACCTCCGTAGCCGCCTACCTGTCCCCCCGCTTCGTCGCCGCTGACGGGTCCTGCACCGTCTACATCGCGCCCTTCTCCAACGGCTCGACAGGCCAGCCCAAAGCCGCCGTACTCGGGGACAGCCTGACCGCATCCCTCAACGACACCACCTACAACCAGCAGCATCTGCAGGGCTACGTCCAAGGCAACCTCAACGCCGCCGGATGGCGGGTCGAGGTCGAGGGCCACAGCGGTCGCCGCTGGGTCGCCTCGCCGGAACTCCAGGGGCTACCGCGCGCCGGCAACCACCTGCTCGACGAAGCCCGCGGCTTCCTCCAACACGACCCCCAGGCCTACGTCATCGCACTGGGAGCCAACGACGCCGGTCAGATGGCCTGGCTGCCTGACGAGGCCGCCCGCCAGCAACGCCTCACCTACACCCTCAACGGCATCCGCGCGAAGGTGAACGAACTGGTCGCCGCGGGCCGCTGCGTCGTCTTCGTCACCGCACCTGACAACCTGGCCCGTTACTGGGGCTCTCCTCCCTGGCTGTACGCGTGGGCCGCCCAATCCATCAACCGTGAGCTACGCACCCTGGCCAACGCCTCTGCCACCGACAACCTCAAACTCCAGGACTTCGCGGCACTCTCGTTCAACCACCACACCTACAGCGAAGGCCAGGAGAACTGGTTCGGAGACGACGACATCCATCTCAACGCCACCGGCCGGCTCGTCTACACCAACGAGATCACCCAAGCCGCCCGGCAGTGCGCCTGACCGCCGGCGTGCTCGCGGCGATGGCACCGCGCGCACCGCTGGGAGGCATCGTCATGCCACGTGGTGAGGGGATCGGCCGGATGCGGCGGTGGAGAGGAGCAGTCCCCGCCGGCCGCATCCGGGAATGTGGCGGCCTGAGCCGCCACGGCGGAACCGCACGCGCTGCAACTCGCAGTGGTGGCCATAACCGTCTCCCCGACGTGGCGACGCGTCACCGCCTGTTCCATCCGGTCACGCCGAACACCCGCATAACATGGCGGCTACGCTATGTAATCAGCACGCATCGTTCCCGTAAACAGGTCTTGGTGTTCGAGGTCTGCCGATGGCGGGAGCGCACTTGCAGCGGGGGGAGCAGCAGGATGGCGGCGAGCGGCGGCATGACGTTCGGCGACGCGATCTGGCGGGCGTCGGCCCACCTTGATCCATATCGCCACCTCAGCGGGCTGAGGACGCGTCGCCGCCTGGAGGCGGTGGTCGCGGGCAAGCGCATCCTGGTGACGGGCGCTTCGGAGGGAATCGGACGGCTGACCGCGCTGGCGCTGGCCACGCCCGAAGCCGAGCTGGTGCTGGTCGCACGCCGGGGCGAGGCGCTCGCCGCGGTGGCGGCTGAGGTCGAGGAGCGAGGCGGGATCGGCCGCATGTACCCCTGCGACCTGACCGACGAACCGGCGACGGCCGCGCTGGCCGCCCAGATGATCGACCTCGGCGGCGTCGACATACTGATCAACAACGCCGGTCATCTGACACGCAAGGACCTGGCCGACACCGGCATGACGGACCTCCGCTACATGATGGCGCTGAACTATTTCGGCGCGCTGGCCCTGACCATGCCTCTGGTCGCGCACATGCGCGCGGGCAGTGGCGGACACGTCATCAACGTCTCCTCGATCGGTGTGCAGATCGCTTCGGTTCCACGGTTTCACGGCTATCTGGCGTCCAAAGCCGCGCTGGACGCCTTCGCCCGCGCGGCCGCGGCCGAAACCCGCCGGGACGGCGTCCACTGGACCAGTGTGCGGATGCCGCTGGTCCGCACGCGCATGATCGACCGTTACGCGGCTTACCGGCGGTTCCCCGTCATGTCCGCCGAGTCGGCGGCCCAGGTGATCGTGCAGGCCGTGGTCCGCCGTCCTGTACGTCTCAGCCACCCGGTGGGCATGGTCGCCCATCTGGCCGGGCTCGCCGCGCCCAGGACGGTGGAACGCATCGCTCACCATGTCGCCCCCTGGGTCTGAACGCCGCCATGGTCTCGGTCTGTCGGCGCCGCCGTGGGCTCGGCGGCACGCCGCGGCTCTTGCTGGTCTGCTTGCCGGGGAGCAGGGACGTCCGCGGCTCTTGGCGCCGTGTCCGGTCCTGGTGCCTGGGTTTTCTGCGGTGCGAGGCGCCGCAGGACGCTGTGAGCGATGTTGGTGACCGTTCCGCCGCGCAACAGTTCCATCGGCGGGATGTCGACGGCGAAGCGGGCCTGGAGGGAGGTGAGCAGTTCCGCGGCCATGAGCGAGTCCAGCCCGTACTCGTCCAGCCGCCGGTCCGGGGAGATCTGGTCGGCGGGCACGAGCAGAACGCCGGACAGCAACCGGGTGATCTCCTCGGCGAGGTGATGGTGAGCCTGCTCGCTGCTCATCGTGGCCAGGACTTCGGTCAGCTGCCTGCGATCGGTGCCGGGGTCTCCGGTACCGGGCGGCAGGACCAGTGAGAACTTGGGAGCGCGCAGCGAGGGCAGGACCTGGCACAGGCGGCCCCAGACGCAGCGGCCCACGGCTCCGCCTTCGCTACCGGCGGCCAGCATGGTCTCGATGGCGGTCAGCGCCTCGGACTGCCGTATCGGTTCGATGCCGAGCCTGACCATCATTTCCTGGCGGCCGCCCTGGTTCAGGGTGTCGGTGCCGGTCAGGGGGGCCAGGCAGACGGCCAGCGCGGGCAGGCCCGCGCTGCGGCGTCGGCGGGCCAGGGCCTCCAGGAAGAGGTTGGCGGCCACGTAGGAGGATTGCCCGATCTGGCCGAGTGAGGTGATGGAGGAGTACAGCATGAACAGGTCCAGTGGGCGGTCCTGGGTCAGTTCGTCCAGGACCAGCGCGCCGGCGACCTTGGGACGTAGCACGGCGCGGATCCGGTCGTCGGTGAGGTCGACCAGCGGATCGTCGTCCAGGTGCATGGCCGAGTGGACGA
>NZ_BAAATD010000031.1:0-21232 GCF_039533225.1 Actinomadura fulvescens
GGCCATCGCGTTTCCTTTCCTTCGAGATCTTGGTCGATTCGAAGGATCACGCGGTGGCCGTCCTACTTCACGACGCCACGCCCTCTGGCCTGGTCAAACTCGTACACCATCTCCGTGGACGCAACCCAGCCAAATCACAGAACAGACCGCCCCATGACCCGACCCAGCTCATTCGTCAGCTCGCCCCGCCAGCACGCGGGAGAGATTCCTTCGGCGTGTCGCCAAGGTCCAAACAAGGCCGTACAGAGTCAGAGACAAACCGAAACCAGCGATACCGCCTTCGACACCGCTGACGAGGGTCATATGGAACGTACGCGGAACGTCCGGTTGATTGATCAGAGTGACCGCGCCCAGCAGCGCCCCGCCGCAGGTCGAGAGCGTCAACGCCCCGACCACCGTCCACGCCACCCGGCCAGGCAACCGTTCAGGCGCGTTCTCCATGATGGGCGCCGTGCGGATCCAGCGGGCCAGCCACCACATAACCGCCACCGCTCCGAGCACGCCACTCGCATACTGCAGCCAGCGGTTGAGTGCGAGCCCTCCCCACGAGGTCGTGAGCAGCCATGGCAGCGCGCCGGCGAAGCTGTGGTGTTCATGGGTGAAGGCATCCCACAGGAGATGCGTCGCCGCACCGACCACGATGGACAGCGGCACCCACTTGATCATGGAACGGCGGAAGCCGTGCGCAGGCCCGGCGAGTCGCGCGTGCGCCCACCCAGGAGTCAGCGCGAGCAACGGGCGCTTCCACATCACATGGAAAGCGACGAACACGATGATGCCGAGTGCGAGGTCAATGGTCACCAGCCCCACCGGGACATGCGTCGCGCCGCGAAGCGCTGCCATACCAAGGAAGTACGGGACGTCGGGGACCATCGATCCGACCACCAGCGCCGATGGCACCAACGGACCGCGTGCGAGAGGGATGACGGCCGCCGAGTGGCTCATGGTGAACGGCATCGGTCATGCTTACGGCATCCGGCAAGGAACGATCAAGGTCTGCTCAACGCTCGTCGACCGGCCCCAGGACGGGTTTCAGATCGACGACGGGCGTTCCGTTCAACGCCTCAAGTGCTTGAACACGCACCCGCACACCGTCGATCGCCACGATCGTGACCCGATGCAGCCCGACCGGATTCGGCCTGTCCGCCGAACGCGTGCCAAAGACCCCGGTGATCGGCCGGGCCGGGTCGTCACGAGGATGAACGGCCAGCACATCGCGCCGCGCCCGATCAAGCCAGGTGACAACCAAGACCTCGGCCCCGACCTGGAGATCATGCAATCCCTCACCGACCTCGGGTTCGAAGACCAGCCAGGCCTCCGGAGCGCCCTCATCCCCTTGCTTGGGAGCCGCAGCCATATCCACCAGCGCGGACTCGACGCGCCCGATTGGGCGAATCACAAACGCATCCTCACCCAACACAACCTCCTGCTCCGCATCATCTCCGCAAGGAAATCCATATCCCTCGAACCATCCCACCGTTCCCAAGCAGCGTCCCAGAAGGCATCCAGCCGACGGATCAACATCAGCCGCGCCCCTCCCCCACGACCGACGCCAGGCAATACCAACGCTCCGCAACCACGCGCCCCCAGCCAAGGCTGATGTCACCGATCGCATCGTCGACCCGTACCGTCACCAACACTGCCACCCAGCCAGCAGTGACCTACCTTCACACATCAACACCGCCACAGAATCCAGCCATCACGAACGAAAAACCTCATCAAGTCACACCAACACTCCATGCCCTCATAAACACCGCCGCCCAGCACATCCGTACTACCGCAGCGCACCCACCAGCACCGGCACGGATTCCGTGCAGCACGCCCACGAAGCCCACCAAGCCGGATCGGCGAGCCGTAGCGCCAAACCGGGAGTAGCGCAGCCAATGCTCAAGCTTGGCGGGCTCTGACGCAGCTGTGCCGCTCCATTCCCGCCAGCAACCCGGGAAGACCCCTTAAAGCCCTCCCCCCAAAAAAACTTCCCGCGCCCTTCCGGCACTTGCGTCGCACAAGATGGCCGCGCCCAAGATTTGCGTTACCGGTCTCTGCGCGAACACCCCCTCAATGACGGATCGACTCAGCCGATGCGTGCAATGGACGGTATTGCAGGGCGAGGATCTTTGCTCGTACGTCGATGTGGGCGCGCGCACAACCGGCTCCGAGATGAGCCGTGGAACGGGAAGGAAGCACGGTGATCGACAGGGTGGACGCGGCCCAACTCACGAGCCGACGGGCCCGGCGCACCGCAGAGTTCATGCATCGGAGATTGCGGCCGCGCATGACCGGCGAACGCGGGATAGACGAACGAGCCATCCACCGGCTGGCGAATCTGGAACGACTGGCGGCTCTGGCTCCGGTGCCTCGTGGCGTACGACTGCGCCGAGCGCAGTTCGATGGATTCCGTGGCGAGTGGGTGACGGCACCAAGAGTTCGCACCGACGGGCGCGCGGTCCTCTATTTCCACGGCGGAGGCTTCATCTGCTGCGGGTTGGCCACGCACCGCCGCCTGGTCGCGCAGATATCCGCGGCAGCCCGCATGCCGGTTCTCTCGGTCGCCTATCGCCAGCTGCCGGATGTGCCGGTGTCCGGCTCAATCGCCGATTGCGTCACCGCGTACCGCCTACTCCTCGCCCGTGGCCACGCTCCCGAGGATGTGGTGATCGCAGGCGACTCGGCCGGCGGCTTCCTCGCCTTTGCCGCGACCCTACGAGCCGTCGAACACGGCCTGCCCAAGCCCGCGGCCGTGGTCGGCCTCTCTCCATGGCTGGATCTCGAATGCACGGCCAAGATCGCTCACGTGAACGCGAGCCTGGACCCGTTCATCGTCGCCGACGAATTGGCCAAGCTGGCCGCGCTTGCCGTCGAAGGCGCGGTTCCACCGGACCCGGCGCTGTCCCCGCTGACCAGTGATCTCTCACTGCTCCCTCCCGCACTGATCCAGTGCGGCTCGATCGAGGTGCTGCGCTGCGACGCCGAGCGGATGGCCGAGGCGATGGAACGTGCGGGAGTGCCGTGCCGCCTCCAGATCTGGGAAGGCCAGATCCATGTCTTCCAAGCCTTCTCCGCCTTGATCCCGGAAGCCCGTCCCGCGATCGCTCAGGTGGGTGCGTTCATCCAGGAGATGACCTCCAGCCAAGTCGGCCGCCCCGCTGAGCCCCGACGACCAGCCTGACCCCAGACACCCACTCACAACAAACACCCAATTGCGTGAGCACTAGCGGACACCCAGAAATCCGGCAGGGACCTCCATGGCGTCCCGCAATGAGACGGTCGCAAATGCACTGACGGAACGCCCGGCAGGCGTGAAAATCGGGAGTGGTTGCTGACCGCTGACGTCGAAGAAGCCTGTTGCGCGATGAGCCCATAGGACAGGGCTTTTCAGGATGAGACGACCCACGCATCCCTGCAGCATCGTGATGCGCATCTCGCCTTCAGACGCCTCGTCAGCACCACCATCGCCACTCACCGCAAATCACCCCCAACAGCAATCAAACAGTAGAGAACTCCGACTCAACTTGCCGTTTAACCCGCTTCCGGCGCTGGCTCCTGGGTTCGCTGCGGGACGAGCTACCGATCGAGGTTGACGGGGACTCCGCGAAGTTGCAGTCGGGCCTTCAGGAACTCCATTTCCGGCAGCGTCCCTGTCAGGCCTTCATGGCTCAGCTCCTCAACCAGCTCACGAGCCCGCGACAGTGTGGTCGCCGAGATTTCCCGGACGACCTTCAACGCAGGCACGAGACTGGGAACCGGACCGGCCAGCCGCAGCCTTGCCGGTCCGTGTGCAGTGAGCAGAGCCTCCCGAACGTGATCAGGCGCCGGGCCCGGACCCGAATCTTCACACATGTAGGCGCCGCAGGACGCGCAAGAGAACTCCGAATCCCACCACAGCTCATTGCGATGGAGAATTGGTTCACCTGCCGTCTTGCCAGGCCGCCGCACCCGCAGCGCGCTGCGATCGTCGCCGTTTGACCAGACACCCCGGGCTCCTTCGACAGCTCTGTCTTCCACAATGATCCTCTCGTGGCCGACCGCGTGAACGCGAACGCTGTCTCGACGACATGGGGTAGTGGGACTGTGGCGGTTTATGTACGGTGTGTCGCCGTGACGTGCAGCGGCCATCGCCTCATCTTCGAGATCTGGACAGATCAGCGAAGCGGAGGCGATGGCCGTGTCGTTGAGCATGACCGCGGGTGTGACGCCCGCGCAGGAGACGTCCGGGACCGGCATCGCTGACCTGGAGGTGCTGGCCGGGTTCGGTTCGCGGTTCCACAACTGCCTGACCGCGCGGGCCGATGAGCTGTTCGAACTCGCGGACGCGGTGTTGTGCACCAACGGGCCGGTCAAGACGCTGGTGGATCTGACGTTGGCGCCCGAGCATCGGCGCGGTCATGGCGCGTTGTATGACGGGTTGAACCGCGGCTGCCTGGACGTGGCCCGGCTGCGGTGGACACTGGCGAGGCTGCCGCTGCCGCGGGCGGCCAACGGGCGGATCGTGCTGGCGGTGGACGTCAGTCCGTGGCTGCGGCCGGACGCGGACACCTCGCCGGAACGGTTGTTCTGCCATGTGCATGGCAGGGCACGCAGCGCGTCGCAGTTCATCCCGGGCTGGCCGTACTCCTTCGGCGCGGCATTGGAGGCCGGGCGTACGTCATGGACGGCGATGCTGGATGTACTCCGCCTGCATCCTCAAGACGACGCCACCGCCGTCACCGCCGGCCAGCTCCGCGAGGTCATCATGCGGTTGATCGAGGCCGGACAGTGGAAGGACGGCGACCCGCCGATCCTGGTCGTGGCCGACGCCGGTTACGACGCCACTCGCCTGTCGTTCCTGCTGTCAGAACTGCCGGTCGAGCTGCTGGGCAGGCTGCGCTCAGATCGGGTGATGTGCTGCCCCGCGCCCTCCCGCGAGGAGTTCGACCGGGCCCACCCCTATGGTGGCCGCTACCCCAAACACGGCAGGGTGTTCCGCTTCGACAACGCCAGCACTTGGCACGAGCCCGACCACGTCACCACGACCGACACCGACCGATACGGCACCGCCATCGCCCGCTCCTGGGACCGGCTGCACCCCCGCCTCACCCGCCGCGCCGCCTGGCTGGAGCACCAGGGCGACCTGCCCATCATCGAGGGCACCGTGATCGTCCTTCAGGTCGACCACCTGCCCGGCGGAGGCGACCCCAAGCCGGTCTGGCTCTGGTGGTCCGGCGTGGATGCCACTGCGCCCGATGTGGACCTGCTCTGGCAGGCGTTCCTGCGCCGTTTCGATCTTGAGCACACGTTCCGGCTGTTCAAGCAGGTCCTGGGCTGGACCGCCCCGAAGATCCGCAGCCCCCACGCCGCCGACCGATGGACCTGGATCATCATCGCCGTCCACACCCAGCTCCGTCTCGCCCGCACACTCACCACCGACCTACGCCGGCCCTGGGAACGGCCCATCACCTCAGACCGGCTCACCCCCGCCCGCGTCCGCAGAGGGTTTCGCAACATCCAAACGACGTGCCCATCGCTGACCAGTGCACCAAAACCCGGCAAGCCCGGCCCCGGACGGCCACCCGGCTCCACAAACCGACACCGACCACCCATCCACGACGTGAGGAAAACAGTCAGACGCGAGACCACCCTGGCCGCCCGCTTCGGGCAGGCAGCATAAACGGCAAGCTCAAAGCGCGTCTGGGAACCCGTCAGCCCAAGACGGTCGGTGCAAGCTCGTCCGAAGTGCCCGCTCCGATGAGTTCTGGCCGGGCCGCGAGTCTGTACTGGTGTCGTACGACGTCGTACGACGCTGCCTGGCCCGGGACACCACCACGGAGGACACCATGGCAACCACGCCGGACGACTCGGCCACCGCGCGGCCCGGCCGACCGCCCATCGTTGACCTGGCCACTTGGCAGGCCGCCCGTGACGAGCTTCTGGTCCGCGAGAAGGCCCACACCCGCGAGGGTGACGCCCTCGCAGCAGCTCGCCGCCGATTGCCAATGGTGGAGTTCGACGGAACGGTCGAGGTAGTCGGCCCCGACGGCCCGGTCGCGTTCCTGGACCTGTTCCAGAGCCGCGACGAGCTCGTGGTCTACAAGCACATGTGGTACGACGGCGCGCCACACCAGGGCCAGTGCGAGGGATGCACCACCGCGGCCTGGCACCTAAAGGACGCCGCCTACCTCAACGCCCGCGGCGTCTCGCTCGCCATCCTGACCACGGGCCAGTGGGACGAGGTGGCCGCCTACGTCGAGTTCATGGGCTACACCCAGCCCTGGTACTCGGTGCGCGACGTGGAAGCGCCGGTCGGCGGCGACATGGGGTACATCACCTGCTTCCTACGCGACGGCGACCGCACCTTCCTCACCTACTCCACGACGGCTCGTGGCAACGAACCCATCAACGGATCCCTTGGCCTGCTCGACATGACGCCCTACGGCCGCGGCGAGGCATGGGAGGACAAGCCCGAGGGCTGGCCCGAGGGACGCCACTCGTGCTGGTTCTGGCGCTCGGACGCGGACGGCAACGCCACCTGGGGCCCGACGAGCCGCCCCGTGCCGCAGTGGACCCGCCCCGGCGCGACCCCAGTCGAGACCCTCGGCCGGCACGACGAGCACCACTGACGCACCTTGATCGACGTCGGCAAAGGTGCCGGGCGGAGCCTCCAAACGATGCGAGCGCCTTGCACAGACGACTCACCCGAAAGCCAAAAAGTCCCGGCAATAGGGACGTCGCCGAGGTTGGCCACCCCACCGGGAATCCGGTTGCGAATCGTCCAACTGTCAGTACCTGCCATGCCCTGACGAAGCGGCGCAGCGCCGTGAAGACGACCTGGATGAGCACCGCGAGCACGGCGACCAGGATGGCTCCGCCCGCCATCCGGTCGTACTCCTGGCGGGCGTAGCCGTCGACGATGTAGCGCCCGAAGCCGCCCAGGCCGACGTAGCCCGCCAGCGTGGCGGTGGACACGATCTGGATCGCGGCCGTGCGCAGGCCCAGCAGGAGCGCCACCGGCAGCTCCAGCCGCAGGATGACCTGCCGGGCGGTCATGCCCATGCCCTCCGCCGCGTCGCGCAGGCCCGGCTCGACCTGCTGGACGCCCGCGTAGGCGTTGACCAGGACGGGCGGGACCGCGAGGACGATCAGCGGGATGAGGAGACGACAGTAGCGGCGTTGGCTGGCGGAGCCAGTGCCGACGAAGGCAATGGCGCCGACGGCGGTGGTGTTGGTGGCGGTGCAGCGTGGCGACGGAAGCGTCGCCGCGGCAGCGTCGCGGCGGCAGCGTCGCGGCGGCAGCGTCGCGGCGGCAGCGTCGCGGCGGCGGCGTCGCGGCGGCGGCACTGGCGCCAGCGGCGGCGGCGCCAGCGACGGTGGTGGTGGCGGCGGCGCAGCGTGATGATGGCGAGCGCAGCGTGATGATGGCGGGCGCAGCGTGATGATGGCGTCGTCGTGGCGGCGGTGACGGCGGCGGCACTGGTGCCAGCGACGGCGGTGGTGTTGGTGTTGGCGTGCAGTGGTGCCAGCGGCGGCGGCGACGGCGGTGGTGGTGTTGGGGGCGGTGACAACGTGATGGTGGCGGCGCAGCATGGTGGCGCCAGCTGCAGCCTCGCGGCGGCGGCAGCGTGGTGACGGCGGCGGTGACGGCGGCGGCAGTGGTGCCAGCGGCGGCGGCGCCAGCGACGGCAGTGGTGTTGGAGGCGGTGACAACGTGATGGTGGCGGCGCAGCATGGTGGTGCCAGCTGCAGCGTGGCAGCGGCAGTGGCGGCGGCAGTGGCGGCGGCAGCAGCAGCGTCGCGGCGGTGGTCGCGGCGGCGTCGTGGTGACGGCAGCGTCGTGGTGACGGCAGCGTCGTGGTGACGGCAGCGTCGTGGTGACGGCAGCGTCGTGGTGACGGCAGCGTCGTGGTGACGGCAGCGTCGTGGTGACGGCAGCGTCGTGGTGACGGCAGCGTCATGGTGACGGCAGCGTCATGGTGACGGCAGCGTCATGGTGACGGCAGCGTCATGGTGACGGCAGCGTCATGGTGACGGCAGCGTCATGGTGACGGCAGCGTCGTGGTGACGGCAGCGGCGGTGACAGTGGCGGCAGTGGTGCCAGCGGCGACGGCGGTGGTGGTGGTGTTGGGGGCGGTGACAACGTGGTGGTGGCGGCGCAGCGTGGTGGTGCCGGCTGCAGCGTGATGCCGACTGCAGCGTCGCGGCGGCGGCACTGGTGCTGGCGACGGCGGTGGCGTTGGTGGCGGTGACTACGTGGTGGCGGCGCAGCATGGTGGCGCCGCCTGCAGCGTGGCGGCGGCGTGGCAGCGGTGGTGGCAGCGGTGGTGGCAGCGGCAGTGGCGGCAGCAGCGTCGCGGCGGTGGTCGCGGCGGTGGTCGCGGCGGTGGTCGCGGCGGTGGTCGCGGCGGTGGTCGCGGCGGTGGTCGCGGCGGTGGTCGCGGCGGTGGCGGTGGGTGTTAAGGGTTATCTACGGCCAGGTGAGTCTTGCTGGTTGGTCCAACTCTGTGCTGGCCGAGTGCCGCTGCCGCTACTCAAAGCACCCGCAGGTGGCGGCTGGCGCGCCTAGGGCGAGGATGAGTATGTGCGCGGCATCGGTTACGGCCGTGCAGCTATCGAACTGCCTGGCCTATGCCGAGGTACGGCGTGGCCTGCCTACCGGGCTGATGTGGCTGGACGGTCGTCGAATCGACGTTGAGGATCCGGTGCAGACGGCCGACCGCGTAGGCGCGGACATGCACTCGGTAAGTGTCGAACGTGGCGGTGGCGGTCCGCCGGCGATCACGCTGTACGTGGGTTTTCCAGTTGCCATATCGCCCGGGCAGGTCCAGCTGTCGACGTTGGTTTGTTCAGCAGCATGTGTGTGGCGGCGTCGCCGCTCGGGCTCGCTCGATTTCGCGTTCGAGGCACCGCTCTTTGGGGTGGTGATCGTTGGCGGGCGGGTGAGGGGTTGAGGACGGTTTCGTGGTGCGGTCGCTGACCGTGGCGTCCGTGGGTGGGCAGTTGATCTTGATCGGGGTGGTTGATGGTAGGTGATGGTGTCTACTGTGACCATTTGTCAACGCTCCGTAGTCGAGTTGACTACGATCGGCATCTCAACGGGTTACCGCTGCGACTCCCCCCGGGGCGAAGATGAACCGTTCGACAGATCCAAGGCTCGTCAACGCCGTCCGCCACGTGTGCGGGTGGCTCGGTTGTGCGGCCGTGGTGGGCACTGTCATCGTCGGCATCCCATCGCAGGCGTCGGCCACGTCGGTGGAGGCCGGAGTGAGCGTGATGACGTCGCCGCGCCTCGCCGAGCCGCCTCGGCCGGAGATCTGCCGCAAGGTTGAGAGGTGGGGCGCCCGGCGTACCGGGCAGCTCTGCCGGGAGATCTGGCGGTCGCTGCACGGCTCGCCAAGGGCCGAAGAACGCGAGCGCAGCCGCGCCAGGCGGACGGACGACAATCCGGCCAAGCCGAGGCCGAGGCGCCTTCTGGCGCCTGACCGCCCAAGGCCGCGTCCCGTTTTGCCCCGCACCTCGAGTGCTCCGCCCTCCCAGCCGCCCGTCGGCGCCGTGTCTCCATCGGCTCCGCCGGCACCTACGCAGACTGATAGCGATAAGTCAGCGACCTCCTCCATGCAGCCGTTGTTACTGCTTGGCTTGCTCTTCCCGGTCATGGCCGTGGCGGGTTATCCCTTCCGTCGCCGGATCTGCGCGTTCGCGGGTGCGATGTTCTTCGCTCCTCCGCTCCCGCCGCCCACCGGGGGGAACGCCTACTTCAGTCACCGTCCGGCAATCGACCCCTTCGCGATCTCCGCACTCGGCCTGACCGGGCCGGGAGCGTCCGACACCGCACGCGTGCTCGCCCTGGCCGCTCTGGAGGAGTATGGGGACGACGCCCTCCTGGTGATTCCTCGTTCCGCCGCGATCTCGCTCTTCGGGCTTTCCGAAGATGAGCTGCTCGACGAGAGCACCGCCGGGCTCTTCATCCCGGGCAACCTTGACGCCGCGCTGGCCTACCTGGAGACCGAACTCGCCATACGCCAGGGCGCAGGCCACTCCCCGGCGCGCCGCCTTCTTCTGGTCGCCGACTGCGAAAGCGAGTCTGAACGAATCCGCAGGCTCGTCGCCCAACGGCCGAGCGAAGTCTCAGCCGTACTCCTGGGCGACTGGCCTGCAGAGCAGGCCGCGGTGAACGAAGACGGCCTGGTCGCCCTTCCTTCCAACCTCGCCGGCCGCCTTCCCCAGCGTTTGCCTGCGATGTCCCGGAGTGAGGCACGCGACCGCCTTCACACAGCGATCGAGGCCCAGCGCCGAAAGGAGCCTCCGTACACTCGCCGATCCTCTCGCCGCTGACAGATCTTGGGCTGTCGGTACGCACGGATCAGGCGGCTTGGTGGCTGGTCCTGGCTGTGATCAGGGCGCGGAGGGTGCGGCCTGGCTCGTAGGTGTCGGGTGGGTCGTCGACGGTCCGGTCGACGTAGGCCATGCAGCGCAGGAGCCAGCTGCGGAGGCTGTCTTCGATCTGGGTCTCGGTGCGTCGGGCCTTGGCCGTCTCCAGGCGGCGCCGCTCTTCGTGGGCTCGTTCCGCAAGCTCGTCGTCGGCGGCCATCGCGCGTACATCGGAGAGGGCGAAGCGGCCCAGCTGGTCGGTGGCGAGCCTTCGCTCCGCGGCGACACGGTTGAACAGGTCCTTCGGCCAGCCGAGGATCGCCGCGGCGCCTTTGGTGTCGACACTGTCGGCCAACGGCCCCTTGCGGGCGGCGACCACCTCGGCCACGGTCCGCGGGTCGAGGGCGTCCAGGTCGCGCAGGAGGTAGAGCGGGAAGGTCCGATACCGGCCGATCACGGTGAGCTCACCGCGCGCGACGAGGATCTCGATGTCGGCGCGGTCGACGTCGAGCGCCACCCGTTCGGCGAGCCGCGCGGCGGCGTTGATCGCTCCGACCGGCGGCTCATCGCCGAACGTGGCCCGGATCCGTTCCGACTTGTCGACGGATTGCCGGATCTGTTCGGCGGACCAGCCGCGGCCCTCGATCTCGGGCTCGGGGATCATGCCGTGCTCCCGTGCCAGCCTGATCTGCCAGGTGGTCAGCCCGAGCGCGGTGGCGAACGCCCGATTCCCGTACTCGCTGCGCCCGGCGGGGATGATCTCGGAGGGCATGCCTGCTCCTTTCGTCGATGAACGGATGACTCGAACGACAGGATCGGTCACCGTCCGCGACCGCAACAGTGGAATCCCGTTCTGTGGAAAACCCAGGCTTGATCGTTTGGTGAGGACGGTGACCTGCCAGGCTGGGGGCATGAACGGAGTTGAACGGCTGGCGATCGGACTGGCAGCGGTCGGCCGCCCCGCGTACATCAATCTGGGACGTACGGCCGACCTGCCTGCCGAACGAACCGTGGACAAGATGCGCCGAGCCACCTGGGACGTACTGGATGCGGCCTATGCGAGTCAGATCCGGTGGGTGGACACGGCTCGCTCGTACGGACGTGCCGAGGAGTTCCTGGGCGAATGGCTTGCCGAGCGCAGCCACACGGACATCACCGTCTCCAGCAAATGGGGCTACGCCTACGTCGGCGGGTGGCGGATGGACGCTCCGGTCCACGAACGCAAGGAGCACAGCCTCGAGCGCTTCGAGGCCCAGTACGGCGAGACCCGGCGACTGCTCGGTGAGCACCTCGCCGTCTACCAGGTGCATTCGCTGACCGTCGACAGCCCGTTGTTCGGCGACAGGGCGTTGCAGGCAGCGCTCGCCGGCTTGACCGCGGAAGGCCTACGGGTGGGGTTCTCGACGTCTGGGCCCCGCCAGGCCGACACGGTACGGAGGGCGTTCGAGCTTGAGGTGCACGGACAGCGGGTGTTCACCGCCGTTCAATCAACCTGGAATCTCCTGGAACCATCTGCGGGCGAGGCACTTCGCCAGGCACACGACGCCGGCGCTCTTGTGCTGGTCAAGGAGGCGCTGGCGAACGGCAGGCTCGCCGTACAGCCGCCAGAGGAGATCAAACAGCTGGCTGACTTGCACGGAGTCGGCGCCGACGCGGTGGCCTTGGCCGCGGTCCTGAGCCAAGGGTGGGCGGACCGGGTCCTGCTAGGCGCCGTCAGTCCGACGCAGTTGCGCTCCAACCTTGCAGCGCTCACCGTGTCGGTCGGTGGTGAGGGGCTGGACGGGCTAGCCCTCCCGCCGGAACGCTACTGGGCGGAACGATCGGCCCTCCCCTGGACGTAAGGGGATATCAGGCCAAATCTTCGGCCAGAGCGTTCCAGAAGTAGCCCTCGTACGCGTGCAGCATGCGGGCGGCTCGGGCTGCTTCCTCCGGGGGATCCCCAGCGGCCAGGCCGACGGCGACCACCTCTGTGGCCTGCTCAGCGAAGCCTGGCGGCGGCTCGGCGAAGAACCGGAAGAAACCCACCGCCTGCTCGTCCATCCCATAGCGGCTGCGCAACGCCTCGGCGGCACGTGCGCAATAGGCTCCCCACTCCTCCAGGTTGGCGAGCATGGCCAAGGCCACTTCCGAAGCCGTGCCGAACGACGCACGCTGGGCGAGGTAGGCCGGATAAGCCTGGGCCAGAGGTTTCGGCTCGTACGCGTTGAGATCTTTCTCACTCATGCCAACTGCCGCGGCAAAGTCCAGGAGCAATGACAGAGCCTCTCCTTCGCCTTGTGCCAGAGCCAGAAAGAGTCCACCGGCAGGCGGATCGGGATAACGCGCGGCCAATAGCGAAAAGCTGCGCCGGTCGCTACCGACGATTCGGAACTCCTCCCCCGCCAGCCAGGCAAGCCGTTCGCGGGGCACGTCACCCGCCTCCAGCAGCTCCAGGAAGCGGTTTTCGCTGGTGGCGGCCGCGGTCTCCGCCTGGCAGCGGGCGACCAGTTCGGCGGCGAAGGCATCGGCCATGTCCCCAGGTGAGCATCCTCCGGAGACGCGGTCAACAGGTGCGGGGCGCGGGTCCCGTGCGCCCCGCAGGGTGATCATTCTGCGCCATGGCGGGCTCCGCACGCCATTCGGCGGTCCCGGCACCCCGCTGTGGCCCGGATCAGACTCATATGATCACCTGGATACGATGAAGGGCGGAATGTCTACGCAGGTGTGGACGGAGTCGGGAGCGAGCGAGCACATGTCGGATTTCGAGCTCAACCATGCGGGCGGGCGGCTGCCCCTCGAGGTGACGAATGCTACGGAGGGTCCATCCGGCCTGGGAGTCGGCGCCCTGCTGAAAGAGACCGGTCATGTCACTCTTGACCCGGGCTTTACCAACACCGCCTCCACGACGTCGGCGATCACGTACATCGACGGTGACGCCGGGATCCTGCGTTACCGCGGCTACCCGATCGACCAGCTGGCCGAGAAGTCCTCCTTCCTGGAGGTGGCGTACCTGCTGATCCACGGCGACTTGCCGACCCATGCCGAGCTTGAGAACTTCACGGACAACATCCGCCGGCACACCTTGCTGGACGAGAAGTTCCGGGCGTTCTTCTCGGCGTTCCCGCGCCGGGCGCACCCGATGGCGGTGTTGTCGTCCGCGGTGAGCGCGCTGTCCACCTTCTACCAGGACAGCCTTGACCCGTTCGACGCCGAGCAGGTCGAACGGTCCAGCATCCGGTTGATCGCCAAGCTGCCGACCATCGCGGCCTACGCGTACAAGACCTCGATCGGCCAGCCGCTGCTCTACCCGGACAACTCCCTCGGCTACGTCGAGAACTTCCTCCGCATGACGTTCGGCCTGCCGACGGAGAAGTACGAGGTCGACCCCGAGATCGTCCGGATCCTCGACATGCTGTTCGTCCTGCACGCCGACCACGAGCAGAACTGCTCCACCTCGACCGTGCGGCTCGTCGGCTCCAGCCACGCCAACCTGTTCTCGTCCATCTCGGCGGGTGTGGACGCGCTGTTCGGCCCCCTGCACGGCGGCGCCAACCAGGCCGTCCTGGAGATGCTCGAGCAGATCCACACCAACGGCGACGACGTCGAGTCGTTCGTACGCCGCGTCAAGAACAAGGAGCCCGGCGTCAAGCTGATGGGCTTCGGACACCGGGTCTACAAGAACTACGACCCTCGTGCCGCCGTGGTCAAGAAGGCCACCCGCAAGGCCCTCGAACTGCTCGGCAAGCCCGACCCGCTCCTGGACCTCGCCGTACGCCTCGAAGAGGTCGCGCTCAGCGACGACTACTTCGTCGAGCGCAAGCTCTACCCGAACGTCGACTTCTACACCGGCGTGATCTACAAGGCCATGGGATTCCCGACCAACGCGTTCACCGTGCTGTTCGCGCTCGGCCGGCTCCCCGGGTGGATCGCGCAGTGGCGCGAGATGATGAGCGACCCGTCCACCAAGATCGGCCGCCCGCGCCAGGTGTACGTGGGCAAGACAGAGCGTCCTTACGTCGACATCAATTCCCGTTGACGGGTTAGGCCGTACAACGCGGAGACGTTGTCCAGGGCCGGGTACTCCAGGCATCGCCTTGGGGACCCGGCCCTGATCCGTTCCTGGACTATGGCGGGTTAGCCTGTGGGCAGCGGCCGCCTCCTGCGAAAGGCTCGGACAATGCCCTCCATTGTCGAACCGAAGCTGACCGACCTCGATTTCTGGGCCGAGCCACAGCCAGACCGCGACGCGCTGTTCGCCTCGCTCCGTTCGGCCGAGGAGCCCGTCTTCTGCCCGCGCCCGGACGGGCCCGGGTTCTACGCCCTGACACGGTACGAGCAGGTGGCCGAGGCCAGCCGTCATCCGCAGGTCTTCAGCTCGGAACCGACCGCGGTCAGCCTGGTGGACCCGGCGCCGTCGATCCGTGACTACACGGGGTCCATGATCAGCCTGGACGATCCGCGCCATGCGCGCCTGCGCCGCATCGTGTCGCGCTCGTTCACCCCGCGCATGATCCAGAAGTTCGCGGACGACGTGTCGGATCTCGCGGCCCGCATTGTCGACGGCCTGGTCGAACGCGGCCCGTGTGACTTCGTCACCCATGTCGCGACACCGATGCCGCTGCAGATCATCTGTGCCCTGATGGGCATTCCGGAGTCGGCGTACGACGACGTCATCGACGCGACGAACGCCATTCTCGCCGTCGGCGACCCCGATCACGTCTCCCCCGACGGCAAGACCCGCGAGCAGGTGCTGGGCGAGAAGTTCACCATCTTGGACAACCTGATGACCGAACTCGGGCGCCTGCGCCGCGAGGAGCCCGCCGACGACCTGATCACCGCGCTGCTCCATGCCAACGTGGACGGTGAGGCGCTCACCGAGCTGGAGCTTAGGCGCTTCTTCAGTCTCCTGGTGGTGGCGGGCAACGAGACCACGCGCAACGCTCTTTCACACGCCCTTGCCCTCTTCACGGACAACCCCGGCCAGCGGTCTCTGCTGCTGGCGGATCTGGAGACACGTCTGCCGGGCGCGGTCGAGGAGGTCGTACGGTACGCGACACCCGTCACCTGGATGCGCCGGACCCTCACGCAAGACCACACGTTGAGCGGCCACACGTACCGTGCGGGCGACCGGGTCATCCTTTACTACAACTCGGCCAACCGTGATGAGAGCGTCTTCAAGGACCCGCATACGTTCGACATCACGCGCTCCCCCAACCCGCATCTGGGTTTCGGGGCGCCAGGGCCGCACTTCTGCCTGGGAGCCCATCTCGCTCGCCGAGAGGTGACCGTCCTCCTACGCGAACTCTTCAGGCGCTTGCCCGATATCCACGCCACAGCCGAACCAGTCCGGCAGCGTGCCAGCTTCATCAATGGCGTGAAATCTCTCCCCTGCGCGTTCTGAGCCGCACCCTGCCGGGCAGTCTCCACGGACAGGCTCCGCAAGATCGTTTACGGGTCACCGTCATTTTCGTCGCAGACGTTTTCCACAGAATCCCGTTCTACTTCCGTCGTGCTCGGTCCGGGCCGAGGCTGGACGATGCCGCGCCAGCCCGCCGAGGTCCGAGGAGGCCCGTCATGTCCGACACGATCTCCATCACCGTGCCCGCGAAGACGACCACGTGCTTTGTGATCGCCACCGCGGACGAGCCCGGCGACGCCCGGCTCGCGATGCGGCATCGGCTCGCCGAGCCGTTCGCCGCCGCTGCCGCCGAACGCCTCGGCACGTCCAGGCTCGGAATCACCAGCTACAGGGCGATCGACTCTCCCTGGGACCTGGCCAAAGCGACGGTCACGGACGGAGACGATCAGGAGAGCGAGACGCGGGCCCGCACGGCGGTCCACCACCTCGGCGTGAACGCGGTGCTGCCGGTCTCCGACCAGCCCTTCGGCGCCCAGGTGGCACGTGCCGTGGCCCGCGCTCTCGGCGACGCCGTGTCCGGTGTGGTCGTTGACATCAACACTCTCCAGGTCCTTCCGGAGGCCGCGTACGAAACCCCACGATTCGCCCTGGCGGACGGCTGGCTCGGCGTCTCGCTCCCTCCGGAGGACGACCACTGCTCGGACGGCGACGACTCCGTCGACGGCTGTTCCTGCGTGGAGTTCACGACCCGGGGCCTGCATCGCTTCGGTCTGCCGGAGCTGCAGATGTCGGGGATCGCCTGCCCCCACGACCTGGCCGCACTCAACGTCCTCCGTACGACGGCCCAGGCGTTAATGCCGATCGCCCGGTGCCCGGGACCGCAAGTCCTCTCCGCCAATCTGCCACTGGCAAGCGAGGACCTCGCCGCCTACTGGGGCGTCGCGGAGCCGCTGTGGACTGACGGCCCACTGCCGGTGTGGCTCACCGCGCTGGGACCCGACCTCCTCGGCGTCGGTCCACCGCCTGGGTTCCGGGGCACGTTGAACGAGTGGCTCTGGGACGAGCTCCCACCCGTCATGCACGAGCTCCTCGGCTGCACCCCCGATCGCTTGCCCTCCTGATGCTTCCTGCGCAGCGGGGAAGCGAGTACGTCGCGGCCTCAGAGTCGGCTGCTTGGGCGTGGTGAGGGCGTGGCGCCGCTACGTTCGACTGTCATGGAGACCGAGGACGTAGCAGGTTCGCTGGAGACGGTGCTGGCCGATGTCGCAGCCGAACGCGATGCTCAAGACCGCCTCTGGGGTGTGCAGGAGTTCCCCGACGGAAGCGGGCCTGAATATGGCGAACGGGCGGACGAGGCCAAACGTGAGGTCGCTGCGGCATGGTCTCGGGGCGAGCTGACATGGCGCCACATCCTCACCGAGGAGTTCTACGAGGCACTTGCGGAGACCGATCCCGGACGGCTGCGTACCGAACTGGTGCAGACCGCCGCGGTCGCGGTCAAGTGGGTGCAGTCCCTCGACCGACGTCATTGCGCGCAACCCCATCGCGGCAAGTCCGGCGGCGGAGAGAAGCTGGTCCGCGACCGCATTCCGGAGATCGTCCAAAACGCTGGTGGCAGCGCGTCCGTTCGGACAGCACGAGACAGGGAGTACGAGTCACTACTGCGTGCGAAGTTGTATGAGGAGGCCGGAGAGTACGTGGCCAGCGGAGATCCGGCTGAGCTTGCCGATGTGCTGGAGGTGATTCACGCCCTGGCGGCGACGCACGGCATCAACCCGGCCGAGCTAGAACGCCGACGAGCCGGCAAGGAGAAGGAACGCGGAGGCTTCACCCGCCGGCTCGTCCTACGCCTGCCTACCGGCGCAGGCGAAAGCCACAACGACCGATCGTAATCTTCGCGTTCCCTGAAGCCTTGGCCCAAGGGGAATCGGCACCGGCGACTACGGAAGATCGGCACCGATGCCGCGCGCGATGTCGGATGACAAGGGATAGACGCGTTCGTTCGGAAGCAAGGCCTTGGCCTTGGTGGCCCACCCGTCCTGGAGGAGCTGATGGATCTTCCGCACCAGAGGTGTGCGATCTTCGATGGAGACGATCCAGTCGTCCACATACCGATCGATCACCTGACGGCTGAGGCCGACCTGGATGCTGCGAGCGTCGAGCGTGGCCCTCCGCAACGTTCGCTCCGGGTCCCACTGCACGTGGACGACCGCCTTGGCGAACCGGGCGCGCCATTCGTCGCTGCTGCGGAAGACCCGCCGGTCAGGATGCGTGAGAACGGCGCGGCCGAGCGCTTCGTCCCAGCCGGCCCGGGTGATCCGTACGGCCAGGATCCGCTCCTGGCCTGGCTTCCGAGCCCAGTTGCTGCGAGCCATCAGCCACAGGAACGACGGCTTGATCCACGTCATGCGGCCACGTGAGAACGGCGGCACGAACCGTCCCCGCTCGACCGCCGGACCAGCGATCTCCGGACGATACGCCTGGTACACCGTGATCGTCTCGCGGTCGTAGCTGGCACGGATCTCGTGCGTTCTCATCAGCGCGTCTCCCAACTCGGACGCACCACGGTGCCGCTGCCCCCCACGGACGATCAACAGGTTTTCGCATGGCTCCCTACTCGTCTCCAAGCCAGCGAAGCACCAAAGGAGAGGGCAATCACTGCACAGACTTAGCCGACATCTCACTCGGTGAGGCGGTGGCAGATGAGCTCTATGGCCATGGCCGCGAAGCCAGGAAGCGCCCAAGGTCGCGTTCATAGCGGCGGGCAGCAAGCGGCAGCAAGCCATGACACTGTTCGTTCCACCACCCAGCCATGCCGACCGAGCCGGGCCGAGGATTCAATCTGCGGCCGACCATGCGTTGCGTGATACGACCCCGGCACAGCCAGCACCGCAGATCGCGAAGTGGTAGTCGTGACCTCCGTCGCCGTGCAGTTCGCCGGGGCGACGCCGGCGTGGACTACGCCTGAGCTTGGTCCGCGTTGACGGAGACCTTTGGTGTGGTGGTCAGCCTGGGAGTGCGGTTTCGTAGTCGGCGGGGGGACCTCACCTACCTCCCCGTCGGGCGAAGGCTGGCTCTACCTGGCCACCGTCATCGACATCGGCTCCCGCCGCGTGGTCGGCTGGGCGACCACTGACCACCTACGCACTGAACTAGTCACCGACGCACTCAAAGCCACATACAACAATCTGCACCGCCGACTATTCCAGCTTAATCAATGCCGCTTGGTGCAGATAGGTAGCCATGCACAGTGATTACGACCAAGCAGCGATGCGTTCGGGTGCGCAGGCGTAGGGAATAGCGGTGACTGGCGTATTTGGGGGTAGGCACGCGCAACGGATGCAGTTCTGCGTAGCCGGGTGCATCTTGGAGAGCTTCGCGGGGTGCTGGCGCTTACATGAGCGGTTGGAGCGCGGCCGGCCCTGGTGGCGCGGGAGACTTGCTTGTTCGGCGGTCAGCGGGGGCGGACCAGGCCCGTCTCGTACGCGATGATGACGAGCTGGGCGCGGTCGCGGGCTTGGAGCTTGGCGAGCAGGTGGCCGATGTGGGTCTTCACGGTGGCCAGGCTCAGCTGCAGGTGCTCTGCCAGCTCCGCGTTGGAGAGTCCGCGGGCTATCAGCGTCAGCACCTCGCGTTCTCGTTCGGTCACACCGTCGAGTTCGCGGGCGAACTGCCGGGACGGTTCGGGGCGGCGGGCAAACTCGGCGATCAGGCGTCTGGTGACCGTGGGCGCGAGCAGGGCCTCGCCCGCCGCGACCACGCGGATGGCCGTGAGAAGGTCGGCGGGCGGGGTGTCCTTGAGGAGGAATCCGCTCGCGCCCGCGCGCAGTGCCGAATATACGTAGGCGTCCAGGTCGAACGTGGTCAGGATGAGAACGCGAACGTCAGCGGTCTCGGGCGAGCGGCAGATCCGGCGAGTGGCTTCGATACCGTCCATTTCTGGCATCCGGACGTCCATCAGGACCACGTTGGGGCGTTCTTTGGCCGCCAGTTCGCAGGCCTCAGCGCCGGTCCCCGCCTCCCCGACCACTTGCAGACCGGGAGCGGTGTCCACCAGGACGCGGAAGCTGCCGCGTAGTAGTGCCTGATCGTCAGCGACCAAGACACGCACGGGATCGGTCGGCGATGGCTCGGTCACGCTCACCTCTTCGCGGGGTTGTACGGAAGGCGTACCGACACCGCGAAACCGCCTTCGGGACGCGGCCCGGCGTTGAAGTCGCCGCCGTACATCATCACTCGTTCCCGCATACCGATGAGACCGTGCCCTCCCTCTGGACCGGGACCACCGGGCAGCACGCGCGTACCGGGGCCGTCGTCGGACACGGCGATCCGCACTTCGTGCTCGTCTGCCCATACCGAAACCTTGCAGCGCGCAGGAGCGGCGTGCTTCACGACGTTCGTCAGGGCCTCCTGAACGATGCGGTAGGTGGAGAGAGCCACTCCTTCGGGAAGGGGAACGTGTTGTAGCTCGAGTTCGACTCGTACGCCCGCCATCGCCGCACGATCCACAAGGGCGGGCAATGCGGCGAGGCCAGGTGCCGGGCCCAGCGGCACGTTCTGCCACAGGTCTGGGTTCGGGGCGGAAGGGTCACGTTGGGCCGGACTTGTAGCGGCTGGCGAACCCGTTCGAGCCGGGGGTTCAGGCGTAGCGGAGTGGTCCGGGCTCAGGGTTGCCAAATCGGCGCACTGCGGAGCAGGGCCTTCTGCTGCTGTGCTGGGCTCTGGGTTGGAGGGCTGTTGCGGCCTGGCCTGCCAGGCTTTCGAGGCGGGCGGATGGGCGGTGGCTGCGGTGGGAGCGTCAGGGTCGGCTGCGGTGGACGGGTCGGCGGTGGCTGCGCCCGGCGGGTAGGCGGTGCCTACGCCGGGCGGATGGGCGCCGGCAGCGGCGGGCGGGTGAGCGGAAGCTACGCCCGGCGAATGAGCGGTAGCAGCGGCGGACGGATGGGCGCTCACAGCGCCGGGCGGGTCAGCGCTGGTTGCGGCAGGCGGGTGAGCGGTGCTGGCTGCGCCCGGCGGGTGAGCAGTGGCTGCGCCGGGCGGATGGGCGGTGCTGGCTGCGCCCGGCGGGTGAGCGGAGGCTGCGGCGGGCGGATGAGCGCTGACCGCCCTGGGCGGGTGAGCAGTGGCTGCGCCCGGCGGATGAGCGCTGGCAGCGCCGGGCGGGTGGGCCGAGGCTACGCCCGGCGCTTGGGCGCCGGCAGCGGCGGGCGGGTGAGCGGAGGCTACGCCCGGCGGATGGGCGGTAGCAGCGGCGGACGGGTGAACGCTGGCAGCGTCCGGCGGATGAGCGGTGGCTGCGCCGGACGGATAAGCGGAGGCTGCGCCGGGCGGGTGAGCAGTGGCTGCGCCGGGTGGGTGAGCAGTGGCCGCACCCGGCGAGTGGACGCTGGCAGCACCCGGCGAGTGGGCAGTGGCTGCGGCAGGCGGGTGAGCGGTGCTGGCTGCGCTGGGCGGGTCGGCACTGGCTGCGCCGGGCGGGTCGGCGCTGGCTGCGCTGGGCGGGTCGGCACTGGCTGCGCCGGGCGGGTCGGCGCTGGCTGCGCCGGGCGGGTC
>NZ_BAAATD010000032.1:0-21206 GCF_039533225.1 Actinomadura fulvescens
AGCGGCTGCCCGAATACATGGTGCCGTCGGCGGTCGTGGTGCTGGAGGAGTTGCCGCTGACGACCAACGGGAAGCTGGACCGTGGGGCGTTGCCCGTTCCTGAGCATGTGGTGGGCACCGGTGGCGGCCGGGCGCCGGTTTCGGTGCGGGAGGAGATCCTGTGCCAGGTGTTCGCCGATGTGCTGGGTCTGCCATCGGTCGGCGTCGATGACGACTTCTTCCGCCTAGGTGGACACTCACTGATGGCCACCCGCCTGGTCAGCCGCTTACGTACGGTCTTCGACGCCGAGGTACCGGTGCGGGCGCTGTTCGAGGCGCCGACGGTGGCGGCTCTGGCCGCTCGGCTGGCCGGAGCCGGTGTGGCGCGTTCCGCACTGGCGCCCGTGGCTCGCCCGGAACGGATACCCCTGTCGTTCGCGCAGCGGCGGTTGTGGTTCCTCGCACAGCTGGAGGGCCCGAGCGCGACCTACAACAGCCCCGTCGTGGTGCGGTTGACGGGCGAACTGAATCCAGGGGCACTCGAAACCGCGCTGCGGGACGTGCTGGGACGTCACGAGGTGCTGCGGACGACGTTCTCGGCGGCCGACGGCGAGCCGTACCAGCGGGTCCTCGACGTAGAAGCGACGGGATTCGAACTGCCGGTGACGGACGTGACCGAGGAGGACCTATCGGACTCGGTGGCGGAGGCCTGCCGGTACGCGTTCGATCTGGCGTCCGAGATTCCACTGAAGGCGTCGCTCCTCGCGGTGCGGCCGGACGAGCACGTGCTCGTGTTGCTGGTCCATCACATCGCGAGTGACGGATGGTCGTGGGGGCCCCTGGCCCGCGACGTGTCAGAGGCTTACGCGGCGCGATGCGAAGACCGCGAGCCCGAGTGGACGGCCCTGCCGGTCCAGTACGCCGACTACGCGATCTGGCAGCGAGAGCTGCTGGGCGACGGCGACGACCCGGACAGCGTGCTGGCGCATCAGGTGGCGTACTGGCGCGAGGCACTGGCGGGGGCGCCGGAGGAACTGGCGCTGCCGTTCGACCGGCCCCGCCCGGCGGAGGCCTCGCACCGGGGGTATCGCGCTCCACTGGAGCTCCCGGCCGAGACGCATGCCCGGATCGTGGAGCTCGCACGGGAAAGCGGGGCCACCGTGTTCATGGTCCTGCAGGCCGCCATGGCGGTCATGCTGCACCGGCTGGGCGCGGGAGGCGACATCCCGATCGGCTCGGCCATCGCCGGCCGCCTGGACGAGGCGCTGGACGAGCTGGTCGGGTTCTTCGTCAACACGCAGGTGATCCGCACCGACCTGTCCGGTGACCCGACATTCGCGGAGGTGCTGGAGCGGGTGCGGACCCGGGGAGTCGAGGCGTTCGAGCATCAGGACGTGCCGTTCGAGCGGCTGGTGGAGGATCTGGCGCCGGTGCGCTCGCTGGCGCGGCACCCGCTTTTCCAGGTGTCTCTGGCACTGCAGAACAACACGCGGGCCGTACTGGACCTGCCCGGCCTGCGGGCCGTCGGCATGTCGACCGACCGGCCCGGAACCGCCGCGGCGAAGTTCGACTTGGACGTCGCCGTCACCGAGCACTTCGACGAGCGGGGCGCGCCCGCCGGTCTGCGCGGCGTGGTGGTCGTCGCCGCCGACGTGTTCGACGCCGAGACGGCCGAGCGGTTCGCGCACTGGCTGGGCCGCGTCGTGGACGCGGTGCTCGTGGCGCCGGCCGTGCAGGTGAGCGAGGTGGAGGTTCTGGATCCGGTTGAGCGGCGCAGGCTGCTGGTCGAGTGGAACGACACTGCGGCGGCGGTTCCGCAGGAGCCGATGGTGAGGCGGTTTGAGGCTCAGTGTGTGCGGGCTCCGGATGCGGTCGCCCTGGTCGCTGACGGCGCCGAGGTGTCGTATGCGGAGTTGGACGTGTGGGCGAATCGGCTTGCTCGCCTGTTGCAGGCTGAGGGGGTCGCCGCTGACTCGGTGGTTGGTCTGTGTTTGCCGCGTGGGGCTGAGATGGTCGCGGCGATTTTGGGTGTGTGGAAGGCCGGTGCGGCGTATGTGCCGTTGGATCAGGCGCATCCGTCTGGGCGGCTTGAGTTCATGCTTGCCGACAGCGGCGCCCGGATCGTGCTCGGCCGTGGTGAGACGGCGACCGGGTTGTCCGGGGTGCGCCTGCTCGACTTGGGCGATCCCGGGGTCACCGAGCGGCTCGCTGCGCTGCCTGAAGGCGCGCCGGAGGCGCGGGTGCTGTCCGGGCAGGCGGCGTATGTGATCTATACGTCGGGTTCGACGGGGCGTCCGAAGGGTGTGGTGTCCACGCATGGTGGCCTGGCGAATCTGACTGTGGCGTTGGGTGCGCGTCTTGGGGCCGGGGCCGGGGTGCGGATGTTGCAGTTCGCTTCGTTCAATTTCGATGCTTCGGTGCTGGATGTGGCTGTGGCGCTGTCGGCGGGCGGCACCCTGGTGATCGCCTCGGCGGCGGAGCGCGCTGATACAGAGCTGCTGGTGGACTTGGTCCGCGATTTCCGGGTCGAGGCGGCGAGCGTGGTGCCGTCGTTGTTGGCCGTGCTGGATCCGGCCGACCTGGGCGGTGTGTCGCGGATGGTGGTCGGCTCGGAGCCGATCAGCCGTGAGCTGGTCCGGGCGTGGGCGCGGGGACGTTCGCTGGTGAACGCCTATGGTCCGACCGAGGCGTCGGTCATTGTGACGACCGCTTCCGTGGACGGTTCGGAGCCGGCGGTGCCGATGGGCGGGCCGGGCCCGAACACCCGTGTGTTCGTGCTCGATGCGGCGCTGCGTCCGGTGCCGGTGGGCGTGTCCGGTGAGCTGTATGTCGCGGGTGACCAGTTGGCACGGGGGTATGTGGGGCGTCCTGGGCTGACCGGTGAGCGGTTTGTGGCGTGCCCGTTCGGTGGTGCCGGTGAGCGGATGTATCGCACCGGGGATCTGGCCCGCTGGACTGCTGGTGGCCAGTTGGTGTTCGTGGGCCGTGCCGACGACCAGGCGAAGATCCGCGGATTCCGGGTGGAACCGGGCGAGGTGCAGGCCGTTTTGGCCGGTCACCCGGGGGTCTCCCAGGCCGCGGTGATCGTGCGTGAGGACGTCGCGGGGGACAAGCGCCTGGTCGCCTACACGGTGGGCGAGGCGAGTGATACCGATCTGCGGCGGTTTGCCGCTGAGCGGTTGCCCGATTACATGGTGCCCTCGGCGTTTGTGCCTTTGGGCTCGTTGCCGCTGAACGCCAACGACAAGCTGGACCGCGAGGCCCTGCCCGCTCCCGAATACACCACAGGTGAAGGGCGCCGTCCCGCCTCGGTGCGGGAGGAGATCTTGTGCCGGTTGTTCGCCGACGTGCTCGGCCTGGACAGCGTGGGGGTCGATGACGACTTCTTCCGGCTGGGCGGCCACTCCCTCCTGGCGACACGCCTGGTCAGCCGGATACGCGCCGTACTCGGCGTGGAGGTTTCGCTGCGGGCGCTGTTCGAAACACCGACCGTGGCCGGTGTGGCGGCCGCGGTGGCTCCCGGCGCCGTCGAGATCCCCGAGAACCTGATCCCTCCCGGCGCGGTTCGTCTCTCGCCGGACATGCTGCCGTTGACCGACCTCTCGGCCGACGAGGTCGAGCTCGTCGTCGCCGCGGTGGACGGCGGCGCGGCCAACATCGCGGACGTCTACCCGCTGGCGCCGTTGCAGGAGGGCATCTTCTTCCACCACCTGCTCCAGGCCGGCGCGGACGCGGACGTGTACGCCTTGCCGCAGGTCATCGGCTTCGACTCGCGCGAGCGCCTGGACGCGTTCCTGGCCGCCCTGCAGCGGGTGGTCGACCGGCATGACGTCTACCGCACGGCGATCGTATGGGAGGGGCTGCGCGAGCCGGTTCAGGTGGTGCTCCGCGACGCGGTGCTGCCGGTCGTGGAGGTCGACCCCGGCTCACACGGCGCCGACCCGGTGGAGCGGCTCCTGTCCTCCTGCGGGTCGCGGATGGACGTGGGCCGCGCTCCGCTGATGGACGTCCACGTGACGGCGGATTCCGGCAGCGGCCGCTGGCTGGCGCTGCTCCGCGTCCACCACCTGGCGCAGGACCACACGGCCCAGGACGTGATGATCGGGGAACTGGACGCGATCCTGGCCGGCCGCGAGGAGTCGCTCCCCGAGCCGCTTCCGTTCCGCGACTTCGTGGCCCGGGCACGGCTGGGGGTTCCTAGAGAGGAGCACGAGCGGTACTTCACCGACCTGCTGGGCCGGGTCGAGGACACCACGGCGCCGTACGGCCTGCTGGACGTCCACGGCGACGGCGGCGATGTCAACCGGTCGCATCTGCCCGTCGACGAGGATGTCGCGGCCCGGGTGCGCGCGACGGCGCGCAGGCTCGGCGTGAGCGCGGCAACGGTCTTCCACCTGGCCTGGGCCCGGGTGCTGTCCACGCTGAGCGGCCGTGACGACGTCGTCTTCGGGACGGTGTTGTTCGGCCGCATGAACGCGGGCGCGGATCGGGTACCGGGCCTGTTCCTTAACACGTTGCCGGTTCTCGTGCGCGTCGGCCGGGTCCGGGTGGACGACGCGCTGGAGGAGATGCGCGCCCGGCTGGCGGAACTGCTCGTTCACGAGCACGCGCCGCTGGCGCTCGCACAGCAGGCCAGCGGCGTTCCGGGCGGAAGCCCGCTGTTCACCTCCATCCTGAACTACCGGCACGCCCAGCGCCTGGACGGCGGAGCGGATCAAGGACACGGTGCCGGCCTCGCGGGAATCACGACGATGTTCACCCGGGAGGCGACCAACTACCCCGTGGCCGTGTCCGTAGAAGACCTGGGCACCGGCTTCGGCCTGACCGTGGACGCCGTGGAGTCCGTCGACGGGGCCGCGCTGTGCCGGCTGCTGCACACCTGTCTCGCCAACCTCGCCACGGCGCTGGACGAGGAGCCCGAGCGCAGCCTCTCCGGGATCGCGATCCTGGACGGGGACGAGCGCGGCCGGCTCGTTCCGGTACGGGAGGCGACGGCGGCGGCGACACCGCGGGCGTCGGTTGTGGAGATGTTCGAAGCCCAGGTGGCGCGCACTCCCGACGCGGTCGCCGTCGTCGCCGACGGTGTCGAGCTGTCCTACGCCGAGCTGAACGAACGGGCGAACCGGCTGGCGCGTCTGCTGGCGGCCACCGGGATCGGCCCTGAGCGGCTGGTGGCGCTGGCGCTGCCACGGTCGGCGGACCTGGTCGTGGCGGTCCTGGGCGTGCTGAAGGCGGGCGCGGCCTACCTTCCCCTCGACGTCGACCACCCCTCGGAACGCGTCGCGTTCATGCTCGGCGACGCCGGTCCGTCCTGCCTGATCACCGACCAGGCGGGTCGCGCCGCGCTGGCCCCCGCCCTCCTCGGCGCCGCCGCAGGCCTGCCGTGCATCGAACTCGACGGGCCCGGGACCGGCGACCGGCTCGCCGGTCTGCCCGCGCACGACCTCACGGACGCCGACCGCACCGGCCCGCCGCACACCGGCCATCCGGCATATGTCATCTACACGTCCGGGTCGACGGGCCGGCCGAAGGGCGTGGTGGTGTCGCGGGGAAGCGCGGCGGCCTATCTGGAATGGTGCCGCGCGGAATACCCAGGGCTGCGTGGAGTCGCGGCCCTGCATTCGCCGGTGACCTTCGACCTGACGGTGACGTCGCTGCTGGGGCCGTTGACGGCCGGCGGACGCGTGCGCGTGATCGGGATGACCGAGGCCGCGGACGTCCGCGCCGCGGTCTCCGGCGAGCACGCCTGCACGTTCCTGAAGGTCACCCCGAGCCACCTGTCGGTCCTGGCCGACCTCGTCCGCGACATGGTCGGCGACCTGGTCGTGGGCGGCGAGGCGCTGCCCGCCGACCTGGTCGGACGGTGGCGGCACGGCAACCCCGCGACCACGGTCGTGAACGAGTACGGGCCCACCGAGGCGACCGTCGGATGCGTGACGCACTCCACCGCCCCCGCCTCGGAAACCGCCGCAGGCACGCCCGATCCCGGGGTGCCGATCGGGCGTGCGGTCGCGGACATGCGGGCGTTCGTGCTCGACACCGGCCTGGAGCCCGTGCCGGTGGGCGTCGCCGGTGAGCTGTACGTCGCCGGTGACCAGCTGGCCCGGGGCTACCTGGATCGTCCGGGCCTGACGGGCGAGCGGTTCGTGGCGTGCCCGTTCGGCGATCGCGGCGAACGGATGTACCGCACGGGCGACGTCGTGCGGCGGCGCGCGGACGGAGACCTGGAGTACCTGGGCCGGACCGACGAGCAAGTGAAGATCCGCGGCTTCCGGATCGAGCCGGGCGAGGCGCGGGCGGTGCTCGCCGCCCACCCGGACGTGGCGCGGGCCGCCGTGGTCGCACGCGAGGACACTCCGGGAGACCGGCGCCTGGTCGCCTATGTCGTGCCGGAGCCCGGTACCGCCTCGGACGGCCTGCCCGGCGCGGTGCGGGCGTTCGCCGCCGGATCGCTGCCGGACCACCTGGTGCCCTCGGCGATCCTGACCCTGCCGGAGCTCCCGCTCACCGTGAACGGGAAGCTCGACCGCGCCGCGCTGCCGGCGCCCGAGCTCGGTGACGGCACGGGCACCGGGGCAGGCGGCAGACCGGCCACGGCGCGAGACGAGATCCTCTGTCAGGTCTTCGCGCAGGTCCTCGGCCTGGACACCGTCGGGGTCGAGGACGACTTCTTCGCGCTCGGCGGCCACTCGCTCCTGGCGATGCGCCTGGTGAGCCGGGTGCGTGCCGTCCTCGGCATCGAGCTGCCTCTGCGGGCGCTCTTCGAGGCCCCGACCGTGGCGAGACTGTCGGCGTATCTGGCCGGAGCCGACCAGGCGCGCGCGGCGCTCGTACCGGTGGCGCGTCCGGAGCGCGTGCCCCTGTCGTACGCGCAGCGGCGGTTGTGGTTCCTGGCGCAGCTCGAAGGCCCGAGCCCGACCTACAACAGCCCGATCGTGCTGAGGCTGACCGGCGAGCTGGACCGGGAGGCGCTCGAAGCGGCGTTCCGGGACGTGCTGGACCGGCACGAGGCACTGCGAACGGTCTTCCCTGTGGCCGACGGCGAGCCTTACCAGCAGGTGCTCTCCGTGGCGGAGACCGGATTCGGGCTTCCGCTGACGAACGTGACCGCGCAGGCGCTGCCGGGGGCCGTGGCGGAAGCGAGCAGACACGCCTTCGACTTCGCGATCGAGGCACCGGTCAAGGCCTGGCTGTACGGCGTCGGACCGGACGAGCACGTACTGGTGCTCGTGGTGCATCACATCGCGAGCGACGGATGGTCGACCGGCCTGCTCGCACGCGATCTGACGTCGGCCTATGTGGCGCGCCGCGAAGGTGGCCCGCCGCGCTGGGAACCCTTGCCGGTGCAGTACGCCGACTACGCACTGTGGCAGCGCGAGTTGCTCGGCGACGAGACCGACCCGGACAGCGTGCTGTCGCGCCAGGTGGCGTACTGGCGCGATGAGCTGGAGGGGGCGCCGGAGGAGCTGGCGTTGCCGTTCGACCGGCCGCGTCCTGCGGTCGCCTCGCACCAGGGGTACCAGGTGCCGGTGGACGTCCCGGCCGAGGTGCACGAGCGGCTGCGAGAGGTGGCGCGTGCCGAGGGCGTGACGGTGTTCATGGTCCTGCAGGCCGGACTGGCGACCTTGCTGTCGCGGCTGGGAGCGGGCACGGACGTGCCGATCGGCTCCGCGGTGGCGGGCCGGGTGGACGAGGCGCTGGACGAGCTGGTCGGCTGTTTCGTGAACACGCTGGTGATCCGCAGTGACCTGTCCGGTGACCCGACGTTCGCCGAACTGCTGGGCCGCGTCCGGGAGACGGGCCTGCGTGCCTACGACCATCAGGACGTGCCGTTCGAACGGCTGGTGGAGGAGCTGGCCCCGGCCCGTTCGCTGGCTCGTCAACCGCTGTTCCAGGTCATCTTGACCATGCAGGACGCCGCCGCCGGCCAGCCCGGTGACGCGGTCTCCGGGCTGCGTGCGAGCGCGCTCCCGATGGACCGGGCCGGTGCGAAGTTCGACCTGTCGGTGCTGGTGGGGGAGCGGTTCGACGCCGACGGCGCCCCCGCGGGCATCGGCGGCGTGGTCGCCGGCGCGGTCGACCTGTTCGAGCGCGAGTCGGTCGAGCGGCTGGCCGCCGGGCTGGTGCGCGTTCTGTCGGCGCTGGCGGACGACCCGTCGCTGCGGGTGAGCGCGGTGAACGTGCTGGACCCGGCTGAACGGCAGCGCGTCCTGGTGGAGTGGAACGACACCGCCGTCGAGGTATCGCACGCGACGATCGCGGAACGGTTCGAGCGGCAGTCCGCCTCGACACCCGTTGCGGTGGCCGTGGTGGCCGATGATGTTCGGGTCTCGTACGCGGAGCTGGATGCGCGGGCGAACCGGCTCGCTCACTGGTTGCGGGGTCAGGGTGTGGGTTCTGAGTCGGTGGTGGGTGTGTGCCTGCCGCGTGGCGTGGAGATGGTCACCGCGATCTTGGGTGTGTGGAAGGCGGGGGCGGCATATGTCCCGGTCGATCCGGAGCAGCCTGCCGAGCGGATCGTGTTCGTCCTGGCCGACAGCGCCGCGATCCTCACGTTGACTTGTGAGGAAGTTCTTGAAGATCTTCCGGTGGGGCGTCATCGCTTGGTGGCGTTGGACGATCGGCTGACGGCGATGCAGCTTCAAGCGCAGCCGCAGAGCGCGCCTGAGACGGATCTCGCGTTGGATCAGGTCGCGTATGTGATCTACACGTCCGGTTCGACCGGCCGTCCCAAGGGTGTCGCTGTCACCCACCGGGGCTTGGCCAATTATGTGGCCACGGTTCCGGAGCGGGTGGGGTTCGGCGCGTCGGGTGGCCGGTATGCGGTGTTGCAGGCGCAGGTCACCGACCTGGGCAACACGGTGGTGTTCGCCAGCCTGGTAGCGGGCGGTGAACTGCATGTCCTGGGCGAGGACATGGTCACCGACGCGGTCGCGGTGCGCAGCTACCTGACCGAGCATGAGATTGATTATGTGAAGGCCGTGCCTTCGCACGTCGCGGCGCTGGGCGGCGTCATGGCAGGCCGGTCGCTGGTGCTGGGTGGAGAGGCCGCATCGGCAGAGCTGGTCATCGAGCTGTTGTCGGCTGGCAGGCAGGAGGTGTTCAACCACTACGGGCCGACCGAGACGACGATCGGGGTGGCCACGACGCGGCTGACGCCGGAGCTGGTGGCTTCGGGGGCGGTGGCGGTGCCGATCGGCGCGCCGGTCGCCAACACGCGGCTGTATGTGCTGGACGATCGGTTGCAGCCGGTCGCCATCGGGGTGCCTGGTGAGCTGTATGTCGCTGGCGAACAGCTGGCGCGCGGCTATGTCGGCCGAGCGGGCATGACCGCTGAACGGTTCGTGGCCTGCCCGTATGGGTCTTCGGGCGAGCGGATGTATCGCACCGGGGACCTGGCGCGGTGGACTGCTGACGGCCGGCTGGCGTTCCTTGGCCGGGCTGACGACCAGGTGAAGATCCGCGGGTTCCGCGTCGAACCCGGTGAGATCGAGACGGTGCTCGCCGCTCATCCACGGGTCGTTCAGGCAGCGGTGGTGGCACGTGAGGACGTTCCCGGTGACAAGCGGCTGGTCGGTTATGTGGTTGCCGCCGACGACGATCGAGGCGAGCTGGAAGTCGCCGTCCGGGACTTCGCCGCCGCTCGGCTGCCTGATCACATGGTGCCCTCGGCCGTGGTCGTCCTGGAAGGTCTGCCGCTGGCCTCCAACGGCAAGCTCGACCGCAAGGCCCTGCCCGCCCCCGATTACGCTGCGGCGGCCAAGGGCGGGCGTGCCCCGGCGAGCGTGACCGAGGAGATCGTGTGTCAGGCGTTCGCCGAGGTGCTGGGCTTGGAGGACGTCGGGGTCGATGACGACTTCTTCATGCTCGGCGGCCACTCATTGCTGGCCGTCCGGCTGGTGGAGTCGCTGCGGGAACGCGGCGTGTCGGTGCAGGTGCGGGCGCTGTTCCAGACTCCGACCCCGGCGGACCTCGCCGCCGAGGCGGGCGGGCCCGCGATCGTCGTGCCGCCGAACCGCATCCCGGCGGACGCGGTCGAGATCACCCCGGACATGCTGCCGCTGGTCGATCTCTCGCCCGAGCAGATCGACCTGGTCGTCGCGGCCGTCGAGGGCGGTGCCGCCAACATCGCGGACGTCTACCCGCTGGCTCCGCTCCAGGAGGGCATCTTCTTCCATCACCTCCTTCAGGCCGGCGACGGCGTTGACGTGTACGCCTCGCCGAGGCTCGTCGCGTTCGACTCGCGGGAACGGCTGGAGGCGTTCCTCGACGCGTTGCGGCGCGTGATCGACCGGCATGACGTCTACCGCACGGCGATCGTGTGGGAGGGCCTGCCCGAGCCGGTCCAGGTGGTGGCCCGCCGGGTGACCCTCCCGGTCGCGGAGATCGTGCTGGACCCGGACGGCGGCGACCCGGCGGAGACGTTGCTCGCGGCCGCGCCGGCGATGGACGCCGGACGGGCTCCGCTGATCGACGTCCATGTCGCCGCCGAGCCCGGAAGCGCGCGGTGGCTGGCGCTTCTGCGCATCCATCACCTCGTGCTCGACAACACGACCCACCACGTCCTCCTGGACGAGCTGGACGCGTTGTTGTCGGGCCGGGAGGACTCGCTGCCCGTACCGCTGCCGTTCCGCGACTTCGTGGCGCAGGCGCGGCTGGGAACGCCCCGGGAGGAGCACCGGCGCCACTTCGCGGAGCTGCTCGGCGACGTGACGGAGACCACCGCCCCGTACGGCCTGCTGGACGCACACGGCGACGGCAGCGGCGTGAAGCGCGCGCGGTTGGCCGTGGACGACGAAACCGGCGCGCGGCTGCGGAACGTGGCGCGCGCACTCGGCGCGAGTCCCGCCACGATCGTCCACCTGGCGTGGGCGCGTGTGCTGGCGGCGGTGAGCGGCCGCGACGACGTCGTGTTCGGCACGGTCCTGTTCGGGCGGATGAACGCGGGTGCGGGCGCCGACCGGGTTCCCGGCCTGTTCATCAACACCCTGCCGGTACGGGTGCGCACCGGGTCCGGCGGTGTGGGCGACGCGCTGAAGGGCCTGCGCGGACAGCTGGCCGAGCTGCTCGTCCACGAGCACGCGCCGCTGGCGTTGGCGCAGCAGGCCAGCGGAATCCAGGGCGGCGGACCGCTGTTCACCTCACTCCTGAACTACCGGCATCGCGAACGTTCGGGAGCACCTCACGGTGCGGAACCCAGGAGGGGCATCACCACGCTGCCCACGCCCTCCCGGGGCAGCACCAACTACCCGGTGACCGTGTCGGTGGACGATCTGGGAACCGGCTTCGGGCTGACCGTCCACGCCGTGGGCCAGGTGGACGGTGAGGCGTTGTGCCGCATGCTGCGCACCTGCCTCGCCAACCTGGCGAACGTGCTGGAGCGCGACGCGGACACCCCGCTGTCGGCGGTCGAGATCCTCGACGAGGCCTGGCGCGACCGGCTCGTACGAGGCCTGAACGACACCGCCGCGGACGTACCGCGGACGTCGGGCGCGGCGTTGTTCGAGGCACAGGTGGCGCGGACGCCCGAAGCCGTCGCGCTCGCGCACGGCGATGCACTGATCACCTACGCCGAGCTGGACGCGCGGGCGAACCGGCTGGCGCACCACCTGCTGGAGCTGGGGACGGGTGCGGAGTCCATGGTGGGCGTATGCCTGCCGCGCGGCATCGATCTGATCGTGGCGGTCTTGGCGGTCTGGAAGGCGGGGGCGGCGTACGTGCCGCTGGATCCGGCTTATCCGGCCGAGCGACTGGAGTTCATGCTGGCTGACAGTGGCGCGACGCTCGTGATCGGACGCGGCGACGTGACGGCCGGCTGGTCCGGCACGCGGATGGTGGATCTGGACGATCCACGGATCGCCGCCGCGTCGGCGACGGCTCCGGGTGTGCGGGTTGTGGCGGAGCAGCTTGCGTATGTGATTTACACGTCGGGGTCGACGGGTCGGCCGAAGGGTGTGGCGGTGTCGCATGCGGGGTTGGCGGGTTTGGTGGTGGCTCAGGCGGAGCGGTTCGGGTTGGACGGGTCGAGCCGGATGTTGCAGTTCGCGTCGATGAGCTTCGACGCCGCCGTCACCGAGGTTGTGGTCACGTTGGCGTCCGGCGCCCAGCTGGTGCTGGCCGATCCTGACGACCTGCTGCCGGGGCCGGGGCTGGCCGGAGTCGTGGCACGGCACGAGGTGACGCACGCGAAGCTGCCTCCCGCGGTCTTGGCGACGCTCGAACCGCGTGATCTGGCTCCGGTGACGTCGCTGATGTCGGCTGGTGAGGCGTTGAGCGCGGAGTTGGTGGCGCGGTGGGCTCCGGGGCGGCGGTTTGTGAACGTCTATGGGCCGACGGAGGCGACGGTGTGCGCGAGCATGTCGGCTCCGTTGGCGCCGGACGGCGAGCCCGACATCGGCGGGCCGATCGCCAACACGCGGATGTTCGTCCTGGACGATGCCCTGCGCCCGGTGCCCGAAGGCGTGGTCGGCGAGCTGTACGTGGTGGGCGACGGACTGGCGCGCGGCTACGTCGGGCGGCCGGGCCCGACTGGTGAACGGTTCGTGGCCTGCCCCTTCGGGGACGGCGGCGAGCGCATGTACCGGACGGGCGACCGGGCGCGCTGGACGCCCGGCGGGCGCCTGGTGTTCGCCGGACGTGCCGACGACCAGGTCAAGATCCGTGGGTTCCGGATCGAACCGGGCGAGGTGCGGGCGGTCCTCGCCTTCCATCCCCGGGTGGCGCAGGCCGCCGTGATCGTCCGTTCGGACGGCCCCGGCGACCGGAGCCTCGTCGCCTATGTCGTCCCCGCCGGACGCGAGTCCGGAGACCGGGACCTGGCGGCGGCCCTGCGCGACTTCGCCGCCGAGAGGCTGCCGCACTACATGGTGCCCGCCGCCGTCGTCAGCCTGGAGTCGCTGCCGCTCACGCCCAACGGCAAGCTTGACCGCGCGGCCCTGGCCGCACCCGACTACGCCGCGGGTGCCGTCGCGGGGAACGGCCGCGCTCCGGCCGGGCGGCGGGAGGAGGTCCTCTGCCGGGCCTTCGCCGCCGTCCTCGGCCTGGAGACCGTCGGCGTCGACGGCGACTTCTTCGCGCTCGGCGGCCACTCGCTGCTGGCCACCAGGCTCGCCAGCGAGGTCCGTGCCGAGCTGGGCGCCGAACTGCCCCTGCGCGCGGTCTTCACCTCACCCACTCCGGCCGGGCTCGCGGCCTGGCTCGCCGAACACGGCAGTACCCGGAAAGCAAAGCCGACCCTGCGCTCCATGCGCGGGCAGGAGGAGTCTCGATGATCCCGCTCTCGTTCGCCCAGCGTCGGCTGTGGTTCCTGGCGCAGCTGGACGGACCGGCCACGACGTACACCCACCCGATCGTCCTGCGCCTCACCGGGACGCTGGACCGCGACGCGCTCGCGGCGGCGTTACGGGACGTGCTCGAACGGCACGAGGTGCTGCGCACGGTCTTCCCCGAGCGGGACGGGGAACCGTACCAGCGCATCCTGCCCGCCGACGCGGCCGGATTCGAGCTGGCCACCGCCGAGGTGGCACCCCCGGAGACCCAGGCGGCCGTCGACCGCGCGCTGCGCCACACCTTCGACCTGGCCGCCGAGATCCCGTTCAGGGCGTGGCTGTTCGCGGAGGGCACCGACGAGCACGTGCTCGTCGTCCTGGTGCACCACATCGCCTGGGACGGCTGGTCGGCCGGCCCGCTGGCGCGCGACGTGTCGGCGGCGTACGCGGCGCGGTGCGAGGGCCGGGCGCCGGAATGGGAGCCGCTGCCGGTCCAGTACGCCGACTACACGCGGTGGCAGCGCGAACTTCTCGGCGACGACGACGATCCGGACAGCGTGCTGTCGCAGCAAGTGGAGTACTGGCGCCGGGCGCTGGCGGGGGTCCCCGAGGAACTGGCGCTGCCGTTCGACCGGCCACGGCCGACGGCCCCCTCCTACCGGGCCCACCAGATCGGGCTGGACGTTCCCGCCGACGTCCACCAGCGGCTGTCCGCCATCGCCCGCGACCGCCGCATGAGCCTGTTCATGGTGCTGCAGGCCGCCCTCGCGGTGACGCTGTCGCGGCTCGGCGCGGGCACCGACGTCCCCATCGGCGTGGCGGTCGCCGGACGCACCGACAAAGCCCTGAACGACCTCGTCGGCTTCTTCGTCAACACCCTGGTGATCCGCGGCGACCTGTCGGGCGACCCGACGTTCGCCGAGCTGCTGGGACGGGTGCGGGAGGCGGGACTCGACGCGTTCGACCACCAGGACGTCCCGTTCGAGCGGCTGGTCGAGGACCTCGCACCGGCCCGCTCGCTGGCGAGGCACCCGCTGTTCCAGGTGATGCTGACGCTGCAGAACGCCGGTTCGGCGCAGCTGGGGCTGAACGGGCTCACGACGTCCGGCGGTAGCGGTGGCACGCCCTCGGCGAGATTCGACCTGGACATCAGCGCCGCCGAGCTGACCGACCGCGCGGGTGCGCCGGCGGGACTGCGCGCGGTGGTGACGGCCGCCGCCGACCTGTTCGACGAGCCGACCGCCGACCGGATCGCCCACGCCTGGAACCGGGTGCTCGCGGCGGTGGCGGAGGCGCCGGACACGCGGGTGAGCGAGGTCGAGATCCTGGACCCGGCCGAGCGGCACACGCTGCTCGCCGAATGGAACGACACCGCGATGCCGATCCCCAGCGAACCGGTGGTGAGGCGGTTCGAGGCCCAGCGGGCGCGGACTCCGGACGCCGTCGCCCTCGTCGCCGACCGCGCCGAGGTGACGTACGCGGAGCTGGACGCGCGGGCCGACCGGTTCGCGCGGCTGCTGCGCGCCGAGGGCGTCGCCGCCGATTCGGTGGTCGGCCTGTGCCTCCCGCGCGGGGCCGAGATGGTCGCGGCGATCCTCGGCGTCTGGAAGGCCGGCGCCGCGTACGTGCCGCTGGACCAGGCGCACCCGCCCGAGCGGCTGGAGTTCATGCTCGCCGACAGCGGCGCCCGGATCGTGATCGGCCAGGGCGACACCGCGGCCGCGCTCGCGGGGGTGCGGGTCCTGGACCTGGACGACCCGCAGCTCACGCAGCGGCTGGCCGCGCTGCCGGACGGCCCGCCGGAGGCGGCGGTCCTGCCCGGCCAGGCGGCATATGTCATCTACACGTCGGGATCGACCGGGCATCCGAAGGGCGTAGTGTCCACGCATGGCGGCCTGGCGAACCTGACGGTGGCGCTGGGCGCGCGTCTCGGGGCCGGGCCCGGGGTGCGGATGCTCCAGTTCGCCTCGTTCAACTTCGACGCCTCGGTGCTGGACGTGGCCGTGGCGCTGGCGACCGGCGGCACCCTGGTGATCGCGTCGGCGGCGGAACGCGCCGACACCGCGCTGCTGGCCGGCCTGGTCCGCGACGCCGGCGTCGAGGCGGCCAGCGTGGTGCCGTCGCTGCTGGCGGTGCTGGACCCGGCCGACCTGGCGGACGTGTCGCGGATGGTGGTCGGCTCCGAACCGATCAGCCGCCGACTCGTCCAGGCCTGGGCGCGGGGACGCTCGCTGGTGAACGCCTACGGCCCCACCGAGGCGTCGGTCATCGTCACGACCGCCCAGGTCGACGGCTCCGAGCCCGCGGTCCCGATGGGCGGGCCCGGCCCCAACACCCGCGTGTTCGTCCTCGACGCGGCGCTGCGCCCGGTGCCCGTCGGCGTGACCGGCGAGCTGTACATCGCCGGCGACCAGCTGGCGCGGGGGTACGTCGGGCGCCCCGGGCTGACCGGTGAACGCTTCGTCGCGTGCCCGTTCGGCGGCGGCGAGCGGATGTACCGCACCGGGGACCTGGTCCGCTGGAACGCCGGCGGCCAGCTGGTGTTCGCGGGCCGCGCCGACGACCAGGCGAAGATCCGGGGCTTCCGGGTCGAGCCCGGCGAGGTGCAGGCCGTCCTGATCCTCCACCCGCGCGTCGCGCAGGCCGCGGTGATCGTCCGCGAGGACGTCCCGGGAGAGAAGCGCCTGGTCGCGTACACGGTGGGTGAGGCGGGCGAGGAGGAGCTGCGGCGGTTCGCCGCCGACCGGCTCCCCGAGTACATGGTGCCCTCGGCCTTCGTGTCCCTGGACGCGTTGCCGCTGAACGCCAACGACAAGCTGGACCGCGGGGCGCTGCCCGCCCCCGGCCGCACGGCGGGCGAAGGACGCCTGCCCGGCTCCGCGCGCGAGGAGATCCTCTGCCAGCTGTTCGCCGACGTGCTCGGGCTGCCGTCGGTCGGGGTCGATGACGACTTCTTCCGCATGGGCGGGCACTCGCTCCTGGCGACGCGCCTGGTGAGCCGGGTGCGCGCCGTACTGAACGTCGAGGTCGCGCTGCGGACCCTGTTCGAAGCACCGACCGTGGCCGGCCTCGCCGCGCGGCTCACCGAGGCGGGTACGGCGCGCACGGCCCCGGCCCCGGCGGCCCGCCCGGAACGGATCCCGCTGTCGTACGCCCAGCGGCGGCTGTGGTTCCTCGCGCAGCTGGAGAGGTCGAGCGCCTACAACATCTCGATGGCGCTGCGCCTGACCGGAGACCTGGACCGGAACGCCCTCAGGGCGGCGTTCGAGGACGTGATCGGCCGCCACGAGGTGCTGCGGACCGTCTTCCCGCCGGCCGACGGCGAGCCGTACCAGCAGATCATGGACGTTGACGACCTCGCGTGGGACCTCACGGTCACCGAGGTCACACCGGCGGAACTCCCGGCCGCCGTGGGCGGGGCGAGCGGCCACGTCTTCGACCTGTCGGCCGAGATCCCGATCAGGGCCGACCTGTTCGCGGTGGCACCGGACGAGCACGTGCTCGTGCTCGTCGTGCACCACATCGCCGGTGACGGATGGTCGACCGGCCCGCTCGCCCGGGACGTGTCGGCGGCGTACACGGCGCGGTGCGAGGGCCGCGCGCCCGAGTGGGCTCCGCTTCCGGTGCAGTACGCCGACTACGCGTTGTGGCAGCGGAGGCTGCTGGGCGAGGAGGACGACGCCGGAAGCGTGCTGTCGCGTCAGGTCGCGTACTGGCGTGAGGCGCTGGCCGGTGCGCCGGAGGAGCTGGCGTTGCCGTTCGACCGGCCGCGTCCGGCGATCGCCTCGTCCCAGGCGCACCGGGTGCCGCTGGAGCTGCCGGCGGAGGTGCACGCGCGGCTGCGCGAGGTGGCGCGCGCCGAGGGCGTGACGGTGTTCATGGTGCTGCAGGCGGCGCTCGCGGTGAGCCTGTCCCGGCTCGGAGCGGGCGAGGACGTCCCGATCGGCTCGGCGGTGGCGGGTCGCCTGGACGAGACCCTGGACGGGCTGGTCGGGTTCTTCGTCAACACGCTGGTGATCCGAACCGACCTGTCGGGCGATCCGACGTTCGCCGAGCTGCTGGCCCGGGTCCGCGAGGCGGGCCTCGACGCCTTCGAGCACCAGGACGTGCCGTTCGAGCGGCTGGTGGAGGAGCTGGCCCCGGCGCGTTCGCTGGCGCGGCATCCGCTGTTCCAGGTGATGCTGACCGTCCAGAACACGGGACCGGCGGAGCTGGTTCTGCCCGGCCTCGGCGTCGCCGGAGTGCCCTCCGGCACGCCCACCTCGAAGCTGGATCTCGACGTCGCCGCCGCGGAGAGCTTCGACGCCGACGGCGCGCCGGCCGGGATGCGCGGGGCGCTGATCGCGGCGGCCGACGTGTTCGACGAGCGGACGGCGGAACGCATCGTCGCCATCTGGCTCCGGGTGCTGTCGGCGGCCGTCGCGGAACCGTCGACGCGGGTGAGCGCCGTGGAGGTCCTGGACCCGGCGGAGCTCCACACCGTGCTCACGGAGTGGAACGACACCGCGGTGGACACGCCGTGGACGCCGGTGGCGGAACGGTTCGACGCCCAGGCAGAGGCGGCGCGCACTTCCGACGCGGCCGCCGTGGTCGCCGACGGGATCGAGGTCTCCTACGCGGAGCTGCGGGCACGGGCGGACCGGCTCGCCGGACGCCTGGCCGCTCGGGGCGTGGGGCCGGAAGCCGTGGTCGCCATCGCCATGGCGCGGGGCGTCGACCTGATGGTCGCCGTCCTGGGAGTGCTGAAGGCGGGCGGCGCGTACCTGGCGCTCGACCTCGCGGAGCCGGTGGAGCGGGTGGCCTTCATCCTGGCGGACGCCGAGCCCGCGCTCGTGATCACCGATGCGGCCGGGGCGGAGTCCGTCACGGGATTCGCCGGTCCGATCCTGACGGTCGACTCCCCGGCGTCCTCGGCAGAAGAGGTGCGTCAGCCTGCGGTCGTGCGGCCTGACCATCCGGCTTATGTGGTGTACACGTCGGGGTCGACGGGGCGTCCGAAGGGTGTGGTGGTTACGCAGGCTGGTTTCGCTAATACGGCGATGGCGGGTCGTGGGCGGTTTGGGGTGGGTGTGGGTTCGCGGGTGGCGCAGTTCGCGTCGGCGGGTTTCGACAATTTCTGTTTGGAGTGGTCGGTTGCGTTGTCGTCGGGTGCGGCGCTGGTGGTGGTTCCTGACGCGGCCAGGCTGGGTGATGAGCTGGCCGGGTTCGTGGTCGGGCAGCAGATCTCGCATGTGTCGTTGCCCCCGGCGGTGCTGGCCGGTGTGCGCGAGGAGCTCATCCCCGCTGGTGTGGTGATTGAGGTGGGCGGTGAGGCGTGTTCGCCGGAGTTGGTGGCGCGGTGGTCGCGGAGGCGGGTGTTGTTCAATACCTATGGCCCGACCGAGACGACGGTGGACGCCACGTTCTGGAAAGCGAGCCCTTCCGCAGCCGACGCGCGTGATGTGCCGATCGGCACACCCATCCCCAACGCCCGCGTCTATGTCCTCGACGACCGCCTGCGGCCGGTGCCTCCAGGCGTGACCGGGGACCTGTACGTGGCCGGCGCCGGCGTGGCGCGCGAATACCTCCGCCGGTCGGCCCTGACCGCCGAACGCTTCGTCGCGTGTCCGTTCGGCGGCACCGGCGAACGCATGTACCGGACCGGAGACCTGGTCCGCTGGACCGCCGACGGCGAGCTCGTGTTCGCGGGCCGCGCCGACGACCAGGTGAAGATCCGTGGCTTCCGGATCGAACCGGGCGAGACCGAGGCGGTGCTCGCCGCCGATCCGCGCGTCGCGCGGGTCGCGGTGATCGCCCGCCAGGACGCCCACGACGATCCGCGTCTGGTCGCCTATGTCGTCCCGGCCGATCCCGGCCAGGACGCCGCCGCCCTGTCCGAGGGGCTGCGCGCACTGGCCGCCGAACGGTTGCCGCACTACCTGGTCCCAGCCGCCGTGGTCACCCTGGACGCCCTGCCGTTGAACGCCAGCGGCAAGCTCGACCGCCGGACGCTGCCCGCCCCGGACTATGCCGTCGGTGCTAGGACCGGCCGGGCTCCGGCGAGCGTTCAGGAGGAGATCCTCTGCCGGACGTTCGCCGAAGTGCTCGGCCTGGACAGCGTGGGCGTCGAAGACGACTTCTTCCGGCTGGGCGGGCACTCGCTGCTGGCCGTCCGGCTGGTCGAGCTGCTGCGGCAGCGCGGCGTCCGCGTCTCGGTACGGGGGCTGTTCCAGACGCCGACCCCCGCCGGGCTCGCCGCCGTGGCGGGCGGCCCGGCCGAGGTCGCCGTTCCGCCCAACGGCATTCCCGCGGACCCGACGGAGATCACTCCGGAGATGGTGCCGCTGGTCGACCTGTCGGCCGCGCAGATCAGGCAGGTCGTCGAGACGGTGGCGGGCGGGGCCGCGAACGTCGCCGACCTTTACCCGCTGGCGCCCTTGCAGGAGGGCATGTTCTTCCATCACATGCTGGCCAACGGCGGCCCGGACGCCTACGTGGCGCCGCAGGTGCTGCGGTTCGACTCGCGGGAGCGGCTGGACGCCTTCCTGGCGGCACTGCAGCGGTTGATCGACCGCCATGACGTCTACCGCACGGCGATCGTGTGGGAGGGGCTGCCCGAGCCGGTCCAGGTGGTGGCGCGCCGGGTGGTGCTGCCGGTGACGGAAGGGGTGATCACCGAGGACGGCCCGGAGCCCCTGGAGCAGCTGCACGCTCTCGCCGCGTCGCAGATGGACCTCAGGCGGGCGCCGCTGATCGACGTTCACCATGCGGCCGAGCCCGGTACCGGCCGGTGGCTCGCGCTGCTGCGCGTGCACCACCTGGTGCAGGACCACACCGCCAGGGACGTGCTCATCGAGGAGCTCGGCGCCATCCTGGCGGGCCGGGAGGACTCGCTGCCGGACCCGCTTCCGTTCCGTGACTTCGTGGCGCAGGCCCGGCTGGGCGTGCCGCGCGAGGAGCACGAGCGGTTCTTCGCCGGCCTGCTCGGGGACGTGGAGCAGACGACGGCCCCGTACGGCCTCCTGGACGTGCGCGGTGACGGCACCGACGTCGGGCGGACGTACGTGCCGCTCGACGACGAGCTCGCGGAGCGGGTGCGTGAGGTGGCGCGCTCGCTCGGCGTGAGCCCCGCGACGATCTTCCATCTGGCGTGGGCGCGGGTGCTGGGCACGTTGAGCGGCCGTGACGACGTGGTGTTCGGGACCGTGCTGTTCGGCCGGATGAACGCCGGTGCCGGATCGGACCGGGTGCCCGGCCTGTTCATCAACACGCTTCCGGTGCGGGTGCGCCTGGGGCGGCGTGGCGTCGGCGAGGCGCTGACCGGTGTGCGCGACCAGCTGGCCGAGCTGCTGGTGCACGAGCACGCGCCGCTGGCGCTGGCGCAGCAGGCCAGCGGGGTGGCGGGCGGCAGCCCGCTGTTCACCTCGATCCTGAACTACCGGTACATCCAGGACCGCGCCGCGTCGGCCCGCACCTCGCAAGAGGTCATCACGGGCATCAACACCGTCTCGGCGACCGAGGTCACCAACTATCCGGTGGCCGTGTCGGTGGACGACCGGGGAACCGGGTTCGGGCTCACCGTGGACGCGGTGAGCAGCGTCGACGGGACGGCGTTGTGCCGGCTGGTGCAGACCTGCCTCGGCAATCTGCTGCCCGCTCTGGAGCAGGCACCGGACCTGCCGCTGAGCATGATCGAACCGCTGGACGAGGAGGACCGTGACCGCCTCCTCCACGCGTGGAACGACACGTCGGTGGAGGTCGCGTCGTTGACGTTGCCGGAGTTGTTCGAGGCGCAGGTGGCGCGGACTCCGGATGCGGTGGCGGTGGTCGGTGACGGTCGTCAGGTCACCTATCGGGAGTTGGACGCGCGTGCGAATCGGCTTGCTCGGCATCTGCTTGCCCGTGGGGCGGGTCCGGAGGCCGTGGTGGCGGTCGCGATGGAGCGTGGCGTCGACCTGATCGCCGCGCTGCTGGGGGTGT
>NZ_BAAATD010000033.1:0-18714 GCF_039533225.1 Actinomadura fulvescens
GGCCCGCCTGCACATCATCGCCGGCGACACCCCGAACGACAAGATCGACCAACAGCAACTCACCGCTTAACCTGCACAAACGGATCACGCGGTGGTCTCCTCTTACACCACTCCGCTGGACGTGACCACTTGGCTGTGTAGTTTGGCTGGCTCTGTGGGGCGCGAGGGCTGCGTCGGAGTTGCTGGTGGCCGAGGTTGTTGCGACGTAATGCTGGCTGGCGGTTGTGATGTCGTTCTGGACGTGCTTTTGGTGCGATCGGGTGGCTGTGGCTGTGGCTGTGGCTGTGGCTGTGGCTGTCGGTGGGCGGAGGCGGCTGCCGATGGCTGGAATTGATGTTTGTGCGTTGTGCTGTCGCGTTTCGGTCGCATGGGCTGTCGGCAGGTGCGGGTTTATGCAGCCGCGTTCAGGGATGGGGTTTCGGCGCGTTGAGCGGTGATGCAGGCGGGCAATGTGCCGCCCCAGAGCCAGTCGTTCGCGGTTCCCAGGTAGTCGTCGGGCGGGTCGACCGCGATGAGGCGAGGCGTCAGCGGGCGGAGACGCACCCGGAACGTCGCCTCCGCGAGACTGGCTCGTGAAGCACCCCAGAAGTCGCCGTAGTCGCCGGTCGTGAGCGTCAGGTCGGCGTCGATCGTTCGGGTGCGGCCGGCGGGGCCGGTGGCCAGCCAGGACCAGTGGTCGGTGAGCAGGTGGCGAGCGGTCGTGCGCAGGACGTTGAGGGCGGCCAGGTCATGTGGGCAGGCGATCTCGGAGATCTGGAGCTCGGGCAGGCCGAAGCGCCGCAGGCCTCGGGTCAGCAGCCGTACGCAGGCGCAGCCGTTCACCCCCTCCAGCTCCTGGTCGGGGTCAGGAGCGGTGCAGCGACCGTTGGCCCGGTAGGGCGGGAGGACGTCACCCAGCCAGTCGTCGGCCAGCACGAACCGCGGACGTTCGTCGCCGACCGCGCAGATGTGGCCGGTCACGAGGTCGGCAGCGACGCCGTTCGTGGCCCTGGCGATCGCGTGCGCGGCGGCGCGGGCCACCTGGACGCCGCGCGGCTGATCGGTGACGGGACCGACCGTGGTGACGACGGCGATGTGCTCCGCGTCGCGGAGCCTGGCTTCGGCTCCGCGTTGGGAACGATGGGCGGCCCGGATTTGCGACGGATCCCAGCGCAGTTGCTCGGGATCGGCCCGTTCGATCGTCAGGTGCGGTGTGCCCAGCCGCCCGCTCACGTGCGCCCCGTACGGACCGGCCGACTCGCCGCGGACGAGCGAGTGGAGGTCCCGCGGCATGGCGTCGGCTGCCACGACGAACCGGGACGTGGTGGTGGCCGGGACGGAGAACGTAAGGGTGGAGCGCATGATCGCGCCTCCTTTCGATTGCCGTCCAGCCAGCATGAGCCGACGGCACCGCGGAAGGAAGCCGAACGAAATTCTGTGGAAAACCCGGGTCCCGGGGCGAGATGATCCCGGGCATGGAACTGCGAGGGGCTTCGGTCTTCCTACGGCGTGTGGAAGCGGGCGACACGGGGGTGCTGGCGGAGATCGTCCGCGAACCGGAGGTCGCACGATGGTGGGCGCCGCCGGAGAACTTCGACGACATGCTCGCGATCGTGGTGGAAGGCGAGGTCGCCGGTGCCATCCAGTACGACGAGGAGGACGATCCCGACTACCGGCATGCGTCGATCGACATCTTCCTGAGCGCACGCTTTCACGGGAAGGGACTAGGCACGGAGGCGGTGCGCGTGCTTGCCCGATGGCTTATCGACGAGCGAGGACATCACCGCCTCACTATCGATCCAGCCGCGGCCAATGACATGGCGATCCGCTCCTACACGAAGGTTGGGTTCAAGCCGGTGGGACGTATGCGGCAGTACGAACGCGACCCCGTAACCGGTGAATGGCACGACGGGCTTCTTATGGACCTTCTCGCCGACGAACTCGCCCCAGATGGGCAATGAAGGAACCCTCGCGGCGGCCTTGACCGTTGTGTTGAGGTATGACCTTTGCTGCTCCCCTCACTCGTGCCGAGGCCCGTGAACGGGCCCGCCTACTTGACGTTCACTCGTACTCGGTGAAACTTGACCTGACCCGAGGGGACGAGGTCTTCGGCTGCAGCACGGTCATCCGGTTCGCGGCGAGTGAGCGGGGTGCCGCGTCGTTCGCTGAGATCCGGCCCTCTGCCGTACGGCGCATCGTGCTCAACGGACGCCCGCTCGATCCGATGTCCGTAGCGCGGGGCGGACGGCTCGATCTGCCAGAGCTCGATCTGGAGAACGTGCTTACCGTCGAGGCGGACATGCCCTACACCCGCACGGGCGAGGGGATGCACCGCTTCGTCGATCCCGAGGACGGCGAGGTCTATGTCTACGCCAACTGCGGGCCCGACCATGCGCCGTCCGTCTTCCCGTGCTTTGACCAGCCCGATCTGAAGGCCACCTTCAGTCTGAGTGTTACGGCTCCGGCGGCCTGGTCACTGCGTAGCAACGGCGCGGAGCGTGCGCGTTACTACAACGATGCCGGGCAGACGCAGCACTGGAAGTTCGCTGCTACAGAGCCGATAGGCACATCGCTGCTCACCGTTACGGGCGGGCCGTTCCATTCCGTCGAGGCCGAGCATGACGGCATCGAGCTGGGGCTGCATTGCCGACGCTCGCTCGCACGGCACCTGGACGCGGACATCGAGGAGCTCTTCGATTTCACGCGGCGGGCGTTCGACCGCTTCCACGAGGTGTTCGAGCAGCGGTACGCGTTCGGCAAGTACGACCAGGTCTTCGTTCCCGAGATGAACTGGGGCGCGATCGAAAAGCCCGGCTGCGTGCTCTTCAACGAACGTTTCGTCTTCCAGTCCGCGGTCACCGACACACAGCGCGAGCTCCGTGCCACGGTCATCGCCCACGAAATGGCGCACATGTGGTTCGGGAACCTGGTCACGATGCGCTGGTGGGACGACATCTGGCTGAGCGAGTCGTTCGCCGAGTACATGGGGTACGAGATCGCGGCGGTCGCCAGCCGGTTCGCGAATCCGTGGACGGCCTTCGCCGTCGCACGTAAGCCTTGGGGCTACGACGCCGATCAGCGGCCGTCCACCCATCCGGTGGCGGCCGAGAGCCTTGAGGACGTGACGTCGGCGCTCATGAACTTCGACGGGATCTCGTACGCCAAGGGCGCGTCGGCGCTACGGCAGCTGGTCGCGTGGGTAGGGGAGGACGCGTTCTTCCAGGGGGTCAACGACTACTTCGCCACGCATCGCTTTGGGAACGCCGAGCTCACCGATCTTCTGGATGCCATCGACGCGGCTGCTCCCGGCCGTGACGTACGGGAGTGGGCACATCGATGGCTGCGCACAACGGGCATTGACACGCTCAGGGTCGACGTTGAGGGCGAGGCGGTGGTCGTCTCACATGCTGGGACGTTGCGGCCTCACCGAGTGCTCGTGAGTCTGTACGACGACATCCCTGGACAGGGCCTCGTCCTGCGTGAGCGCCGTCCGGCCGAGGTCACGCCCGGGTCTGACCGGACCGTCCTCCTCGACGTATTCCGACCGAGAGAGCTTGACGCCCCGCCCGAAGCGGAACAGCCCGACGCGGCACGCTCCGCCCAAGCCGACGCGGCACGTTCCGGCCGTTCGAACACGCCTCGTTCGACACCTTCAGACGCGGCAGGTTCCGACGTAGCGTCCACGAACGTGACGTCTCCCGAGGAGGCACAGTCCGACGCGGCGTCCTCCGACGGGACGGCCTTTGACGTGGCGTCTTCCACCACGGCGCGGTCCGACGCGGCGCCCTTTGAGGTGGCGCCTGCAGACGCGGCGTCTCCCGGCGTGGTGCAGTCCGGCCCGGCGTCTTCCGGCGCGGCACCTCCTGGCGCGGAGGGCTCTGACGTGGCGTCTTCTGACGTGCCGCAATCCGGTGTGGCGTCTTCCGCGGGGGCGGCCTTGGGCGCCGCGCCTTCTGACGGGGCGCAATCCGATGCGAACGGTTCCGAACGGGCGGCATCCGGCGGGGCGCGCTCTGATACTCCTGGTTCGGCGCAATCCGATGCGGCGCGTTCCGATGCGGCGCGTTCCGATGCGGCGCGTTCGGCTGAACGGGACGTGCCCTCGCCGTCCACGCACACTGGTGCGTCCTCTTCGAAGCCTTCGGCGAAGCCCGGGAAGTCGGGCACCGGGCAATCTGAGCCTCCGGAGGCTAACGCGCTCGGACTGGCGTCGTCCCCCTTGCCGAGCCCAGACCGCCCAGGGACGGCTCGCCCATGGCAAGCTGATGCGACGCCATCCGAACGGCCCTCGCCGGCGCCTGGCGGTGGGCCAGAGCATGCGCAAGGCGTACGGCGCCCGGCGTTGGTGTTGCTCAATGATGGTGACCTGACCTACGCCAAGGTACGGCTGAACGAGGATTCCTGGGGCGCCGTCAAGTCGGGTCTTTCGACAATTGATGACTCGCTGACCCGTGCTCTCCTCTGGAACACCGCTCGCGATATGGTGCGCGACGGCGATCTGCCCGCCGGGGAATTCCTGGCGCTCGTGGCCGCTCAGTTGCCCGGTGAGGACGTGGTGGCCATCGCTGAGGCGGTGCTCACGTTCACCCGGAATCACGTCGCCGACCGCTTCCTGCCGCCCGAACACCGCTCTGAGGCTCTGGCCATCGTGTCCGGGGTCTGCCGGACGATTCTGCGCCGGTCCGGGTCCGCTGACGACCTCCGGCTGGCCGCCGTACGGACGCTGATTCCGAGCGCGCAGACACCGGGCGAGCTCAGCGATCTCCGGCACTGGCTTCGTCTCGGGCGTGTGCCTGGCGGCCCGGACCTCGACGCCGAGCTGCGCTGGCAGATCCTGCATCAGCTGTGCGCCCTGGAGCAGGCGGGCGAGGCGGACATCGCCGCCGAACTCGGACGTGATCCGAGCGCGATCGGGGAGGAAGGCGCCGCCCGGTGCCGTTCGGCGTTGCCGGATCCGGATGCCAAGCGACGCGCGTGGAAGCTGCTCTTCACCGAGAACGTGCTGTCTCCCCGCCTCCTTGCGGCCATCGCGCGGGGCTTTTGGCAGCCTGCTCGCCCTGAGCCGACCGCCGGCTATGTCGAGCGCTACTTCGACGAGATCCCGGCAGCCGGGGAGCGTGGCCAGATGATCGCGATGACGCTCGGCCGTGAACTCTTCCCAGCTCACGTCGCCATGCCCGAGACCGTTCGAGCCGCCGTACGCTGCCTCGAACACGACACCTTGGCCGTCGCTCTCCGCCGTACCCTCGCCGACCAGCTGGACGATCTTCAGCGGGCGGTCCGCCTCCGGAGCGCCTGGGCCGACGGGGCTGATGCGCGATTGAACGGGTAGGGAGCCGCCTGCGAACAGCACTGCTCAGCTGACTGTGATCAAGCTCGGAGTCAAGGGTTTTGGGGTGTTGTTGACGGTATGACGAGCTCGATAGTCCAGTACCGACACGCCGGACACCACGGAAAAGACCACCAGTGGCCGATCTCGCGACGATCGCGTGGCATTGTGGGGGAAATTGCGGGGAATGTGTACGTTGGAGAGATCAATAGGGCTGTGAGCTGGGGGAACGGCCCGCAGCTCAGCCGTCGAAACTGGAGGTACACGTGACCCGGACACTGTCGAGGGGCACCCGCGTGACCGGTGCCGAGCGCACCAAGCTCGCGGCGGAACTGGCGCCGCGGTACGCGGCGGGCGAGAGCATCCGTGATCTGGCCGCCGAAACGGGCCGTTCGTACGGCTTCATCTACAACGTCCTCAAGGAGGCCGGCGTGCCGCTGCGAGGCCGTGGCGGCAACACCCGTCGCAAGAAGGACTGACCCTGGCCGTCCCCCCAGCTCCCCCGGGGGGATCCGATGCCCTGTTCCAGCCGCGGCGCTATCCTCCGGTGACCTCGGAGCGTCCGTTCAGGCTGGCCAGATCGGCGGCCGCCCGCCCCGCGACCCAGCCCTCGTAGTTGGAGACCGCCCGGGCGCGGCCCCTGGTGAGATTCGGGAACATCGTGTCGACCGCCTCTTCGACGGCCCGGTCGCGTGCGGCCAGAACGGGAAGAAGATCCTTTCCGTCTGCCTCCGCGGCCGCCCTGGTCGTCGCCTCACCGGTCGCCCCCCGGAGCCGCTCCCCGATGCGGGCGGCGTAGGCGTTGAGAAAAGCATGACGGAACGAACGCGTACGGGACTTGCCGCGCGCGTCCGTACGTGTGCCCGTATGAACCATCGCCGTGGTCGCCTGCACCAGCAGCGAGGTGAACAACATCTCCACCGCCGCAAGGTCTGACGGGAAGCCCAACACAGTGGAGAAGCCGAGCTCACGATGCCATACGGCGCGGCAGCGGTTCGCCTCGGCCACGACGGTCAGCAGTACGGCCTTGGGCGAGTCATAGGGATTGTCGACCGGAATCCGCCGTCCGCCCGGCTCGCTACCCATGCCCGTCTCGGCGGCTAGCAGAGCGTGGTCAATGCTGTATCGGGCCATCAGCTCCTGGGCGCGGGTGCTCAGCGCCTCTGCCTCTTCGGGAAACTCCGTCGACTCCGCCTTGGCTAGGAGCGCGCGTACCTTACCCAGCATCCGCTGGTCGGCCCCCGTGGCTCGCGGCGTACTCGCCCGGCCATTCGGCACAGTCCCCGGCGGCGGGCCGATCCGCGCCAGCCGGGGCAGCGAACCCAGCAGATGCGACAGCTCCAGCGCACACATGATCAAGGTGCCGCGATCGGTGGCGTCACGGTTACACCAGGCTCGGGTGAACGAACGGTCGCTGTCCCACCAGACCTCGGCGCCGAGCTCCACCAGTTGCCGCCGCCACTCCTCGTCCACTGTGACGGCTGAATAGGCCCGCATCTCAGCGGCGATGACGTCGATCGCCAGCCGCCGGTGCCGTCGCCCCAGCCGCCGTCCCGTGAACCGCGCGAGGTCCGCGGGCTGCCACCCCCGCTGCCAGGCCGCAGCGACCCCGTCCTCCAGACGCCCCAAAAGAACCCGGTCAACCAGCCCGCGCCACCCGGGTGCGCTGCCTCGCCCGCCGCCTGCCTCAGATCGGATGTCCGGTTGCGGTCCGCTCGGCGTGCTGTGGAGCGTGGACCCGCTGCTGGGCGTGGGCGCACCGTCCGGCCCGGGGCCGTGGTCAGGTGTGGGCTCGGCGGTTAGCTCGGTTACGGCTTGAGCCAGAATGTCCTGGTCACCGCGCTGAAGCGCCCGCACTGCGTGGGCGATCAGGCTTTCGGCGAGCTCGCGCGTACGCGGCGGACCGGTGTCGCGCTCGAACGGCGGGCCGGAGGCGTCCGAGACCTGGCCAGGCTGCCGCCACGCCTTCCTCACCAAGCCCTCCTCGCTCACCTTCCACAGACACCCCGAATCCTGCCACGCGCGCACGACAGATCGCGGCAGTGTCGCGCAGCGGCACGACTGCCCGCAGCCGAACGCAATGCGGTCCGGCAGCGCAGGGCCGTGGCTAGGCAGGCGTCTTTCGCACTAGCGGACGCGCTACGGTCCGGCAGGGCTGCGGTTACACGAACGCACTGCAGGCAGGCGGATGCAGCGTGGCGGGCACTGCGGTTAGGGGGTGGCTGGCCAGTGGTCGGCTGTGCGGCCGTCGGCGAAGGTGAACATCAGGATGCCGGGGCGGAGGGGTTTCGGGTCGCCTCGGAAGGTATGGACGCCGACGCAGAGGCCGGTTCCGTCGGGGACTGAGCTGATGAGCTCCTCGAATCCGTGCCGCGAGAACCACCGCTGAACGCACGGTATGGCTTCCGGGGAACGGCGGTGGCGAGTCCAGATCACGGTCGCGTTCCGTGCACAGAGCTGTGGCAGGCAGGAGATCGTCCGTTCGATCGAACGTTCGGTCAGGTTGCCGAAGACCCCCGACAGCACGACCACGTCGGCGGGTACGGCACCTTCGTAGTTGTCGGTCAGGGCCGCGTCGTCCTCGACGACCTGGACGCCGGGCAGGTCATCGGCCGCCTCGGCCGCGACGGCGGCGATCCGGGGGTCGAGTTCGAGGAGGCGCGCGGTGACGTCCGGGCCGCGCTCGTGGTCGCGCAGCACCGGGATGACCTCGCGCGCCTCGCCCGCGCAGACGCTGACAAGCTGAATCCGGCCCGCCGGGGCACGGTCGAGGGCCGCACAGATCCGAAGCCGTACCGTGGACAGCCGCCGCGCTACGGACGAGTCAGGCTCGTCGTACTGGCGGTGCCAATCGGCCCAGTCCCGTGCCATGCCCGCCACCGTAACCCCGGCGGAGCCGTGATGCTCAGTCGTCCTCCCAGATGTTGAGCAACCGCCATACCTGTTTGCTCACGGGATTGATAAGGCCGATCTCCGAGCACAGGCCGCGCACGTTCGACACGGCCTTCGAGATGAGGTCCTGCGAACGATCGGTCGCCCAGTAGGTCTCCTTCATGACCTGTTCGGGGATGTGGAAGTGCCGTTCCATCGCGAGCGGCGGCGTGAGGATGAGCAGCACGCCGAGCTTCATCGAGGGCGGCACGACCAGGCTCAGCACGAACCGCTGCGGCGCGGCCAAGCGCGGCACGCGGTGCTTGAGGAACTGGCGCGCGAACGAGATGTGCCGCGCCTCCTCGGCCACGTGAATAGAGATGATCTTGTTGAGGAGCGGATGCCGGGCCGATCCGTCGCGGAGCATGCGGCGCTGCACGTAGTCGATGGGCTCCTCGCCGGCGAGCACCCAGAAGAAGAACAGGGAGGGCGCGACGAGGCTCAGCGGGGGAACGATCTCCGCCATCACCCGGACGGCGAGCGGCATGCCCTCCACCGGCGACTCGCTGCGGTTCACGAACTCCTGGAACATCATCCCGTGATGTCCCTCTTCGATCGTCTCGTGGTAGACGTAGCGGAACTCGGCGGAGTCGTTGGGCAGCCGGAACGCGTACGTGAGGAGCCCTCGCTTGAGCACGTTCTCGAACTGCATGCCGACCTTGCACACCTGTGCCTGCCGCCAGAGACCGATCCTGGCCCGCACGTGTTCCGGCTGGGCTCGGTACCACGGGTGCGCGCCCAGCGGGTCCAGTTCGGGCAGGATCCAGCGCGGGTCGTCCGGGTCGATCTCGAAGTCGGGGTCATCCCACGGAATGTCGGTGTACGGTTCCCAGTGCTTCTCGACCGAGGCCTTGGAAAGCCGTCGCAGCGTCTTTTCGTACAGAACGTCCTCAGCGTCGCGCGTCCGTGCCTCGTCGATATCGATGACCTGTGCTCGGGGCATGGCAGTTCCCTTCGCCGTTCGCGCTGAATACGGGGTTGCGTGTGACGACGTCGCCCGCGGGGGCCTCCGCGGCGCCTCCTGACCGCGTGGTGTGCACGGTTGTCAACTTAAGTGTGAAGTCACGGGTCGGTCAACAAGTTACGATCGCGTACGAAAGGCCGGTGAATGTCCACCAACCTGCGCGGACGCACGGCGGCGCGAGATTCGCAGCCAAATGGCCAGGGGTGGTCAACCGGCAGGTCAATGCCTGTTACTGGCGCGTTGCCTTGGTAGCGCGCGCCACATCGATATAACCGTATGGCCACACCACGAGCGCTCGCGAGAAGCGCTCGTGTGAAGAACTCAGCCAGGTGGCGAGCGTCAGGTCGTCAGGCCAGGTCGCACAGGGACGGTCAGCCTGCGAAACGCCTCAGGTATGGCGATCGTGTCGACAAGCGCCTCGACGCCTGGCGGCCGCGTCGACGAACGCTTCAGGCGCGGCGATCGCGTCGAGAGGCGCCTCAAGTGCGGCGATCGTGTCGGCAAGTCCCTCGAGGCCGGGCGATCGCGCCGACGAACGCCTTAGGCGCGGCGATTGCGTCGAGAAGCGCCCAGCCGCGGCGATCTCGTTGGCGAGTGCCTCAGGGTCGGGCGGTTGCGTCGACGAACGCCTCTGACCCGGGGGATCGTCGAAAAGCGCCCAGGTGCGGTGCTCGTGTCGGCAGGTGCCTCACGGCTGGGCGATTGCCTCGATGAATGCCTTAGGCGATGGGCTTGCGTCGATAAGCGCCTAGGCGCGGCGTTGCGTCGTGAAGCGCCTCACGTGCGGCGATCGCGTCGTGAAGCGCCTCACGTGCGGCGATCGCGTCGTGAAGCGCCTCACGTGCGGCGATCGCGTCGTGAAGCGCCTCACGTGCGGCGATCGCGTCGTGAAGCGCCTCACGTGCGGCGATCGCGTCTGGCGAACGCCTTCAGGTGCGGCGGTTGTCGCCGCGGAGTTCGTCGACGACGACGCTCTGGTATGCCCTGGTGGTGTCCGGCACGTAGGTCAGGCGCGCGAGTGCCTTGCCCTCGTTGTTGCGGATCTCGAAGTGGTAGCCCTCTCCGGAGACGCCGACGTGGGCCGCGGCCTGGTCGTGGCGGAGGCGGCACATCGTGTCGACCTTCTCGAGAGCGATCTTGAGGCTGCCGGCATCGCTGATGAGCCGGGCGGGCTCGCTCGTCTCCCAGATCTCGAACATGCGGTTCGCGTCCTGTCGGCGGGGTGGGGGCTGAGGGGGTTCAGGGGCTTCCGGGTACGGGAGATAGCTTGCGCTCAATCGATGAAAGATTCAACCAGAACCGATATCGGATTCATCACTATTCGGAGCGGATCACACGCATTCCGTCATATCGCCCGGACGCACCGAAAACCTACTCGTCGGCGAGAACAACCTGACGTTCCGGCGCATCCGGCTCAGCGAACTCCAGCAGGCGCTCGCCCTCGGTCGTGAGCGCGTTCAGGGCGCGTCTGGGCAGCTTCTCGAACGGGCGAAGCCGCAGCGTAGCGACCCTGCGCTTGCGTTCCACCTCCCACAGCCCGGCGGCGAAGCCGTCCCAGAGGAACGTGGCCCGCACCCGGAGGTTCTTGGTCGTCAGCGACGGCCGGTGCGCGTCGGCGATGACGCGCGAACGATCGGCGTGGGCGAGCACCAGGTTGTCGAACTCGGGCAGGAACCTGGCCTCGGCGGGCGTGTCCTCTTCCGGCCGAGGCGCCTCCGGCAAATCGAACAGCTCCCGGCCCTTGTCGTCCATGAACGTGCGCAGCCGAGGACGTAGCCGTTCCAGCACCTCACCCAGCTTCGGCAAACCGGACCACTCCTGCGCGTCCGCGACCGAGGCCGGGCCGAACGCGGACAGATAACGCAGTACGAGCGCCTCCGGGGACGGGTCGTCCGATGGTGGCTCGCCTAGCCAGGTGTCCGCCAGCGTGAACTCGGACGTACGCGCGAACGCCCAGCGGTCCTCGGTCGGAACCATTACCAGCGGCAGGCACATCCGCACGGAGAAGCCCAGCGCCCGGTCGTTGACCCCAGGAAACTCCTCTTGCAGCAACGCACGCAGCTCGTTGAAGGTCCGTGCCCGTACCTCCAGCAGTACGCGGGCCGCCGGAAGGACCTTGTCCAGTTCGAGGCCCTCCGCACGTGCCCCCAGCATGCGAAGCCCGGCGTCCAGCATCGGCTGCATCGACGCCCGCAGAGCGCCGTAGTCCCGCGCCGACACCAAATGCAGAGTGCCGCGCATCATCGTCGCCCGTACGACCGAACGCTCCTGGAGCGCCGCGCGTAGCCACGCCGCCTCGAACCCGGCCACCCGGGTCCAGAGCCCCAGGAACGGCGGTTTGGGCTCCTGCGCCTGCATGCCGCACAACCGCTCCACCGCCTCAGCGACGGAGACCTCTTCGCGGGCGAGCAGCATCTGCCGTGCCAGAGTGGCGCGGTTGAGAGCCCGCAGCGAGAGAACATCAGTCATCGGGGCCGATCGTATCCCCTGACTTGGCGATCCTTCGGGGTCACAGGCTCGCGTACACCGCGTCCACCAGCGCCTTGTTACGCGGGTTCTGCCAGCGCGGTCCCATCTCGTTCATCACGTACCCGAACGCCACACCCGCGTCCGGATCGCAGAAGCCGAGGGAGCCGCCCGCACCGAAGTGCCCGAACGAACGCGGATTTGGGCCAAGCGGACGTTCCGGCTGAGTCAACTGGAAGCCGGTCCCGAACCGCGCGGGCCGATGCATAACGAGATCCTCGCCCGAGGCCTGCTCGGCCGTCGCGGCGCTCAAGGCGTCCGCGTCCACGACCCGCACACCTCCGAACGTCCCGCCCGCCACCAACGCCGCGTAGACCCGCGCGACACCCCGCGCCGTGCCGTGGCCGTTCGTCGAAGGAAGCTGGGCCTCACGCCATGCGGCGGAGTTGATGACCCCCATGCCGGACAGCCCGCCCGGATTGAAGTAAGCGTTGTGCTCCATGAGCTGTCCCTCGGTGAGCTCGTCCGCGCGGTCGACCTCGGGCGGCGCCTCCTGCCAGGCGAAGTCGGCGACGCGGCGATGCTCGGCGATCGGCAGCCCGATATGGACGTCCGCCCCCAGTGGCCCGGCGATCTCGTCCCGCAGCAGCTCACCCACCGAGCGCCCGGTGACCCGCCGTACCACCTCGCCCACCAGGAAGCCGAACGTGTTGACGTGATAGCCGTGCGCGGTACCCGGCTCCCACCAGGGCTCCTGCTGCGCCAGCGCAGTGGTCATGGCCGACCAGTCCAGCATCGCCCCAGACGGCATCCTCCGCCGCACAGCGGGAAGCCCGGCCTGATGCGACAACAGCTGGCGGACGGTCACGACCTCCTTGCCGCCCTGACCGAACTCCGGCCAATAACGCGCAACAGGGGCGTCCACGTTCAGCCGCCCATCCCCGGCAAGCCGAGCGACCAGCAACGCGGTCAGACCTTTGCCGACGGAGAAAACGTTGACGAGCGTGTCCGGACGCCACGGTCGTTCATCGGTGGCCTGCCCGCCCCACAGATCGACGACCGTTCTCCCCTCCACGACGACGCACACCGCACCGCCCCGCTCACCGCGCCGCGCGAAGTTCTCCGCGAAGGCCTCCCGCACCGCCGCGAACCGAGCGTCGCACGCACCATCGATCATCAACCCGCCACCTCACAATCCCACCCGCATCATCCCGAAACGCGATCACCCCCCCGCACCCCCACCCCCAACACGCCACCCCCAGCAAGCCGCGCTCGGCAGAGAGCCGCGTCCCGTAGAGAGCCGCGCCGCCAGCAGAAGGCCGCACACGGCGGTCCGGCACTGCATGGCGCTGTGCGTAGATGGCCGCGCTCACAGACAGTTGCTCCCACGACCAGCCCGCGCTTGTGGCGCCGCCTGCACGCGCGCGCCAGCCTGTAGGTAATCGCCTGGTCCCGAGATCGCGCCCGTGCATAGCGTGCTGCCTGTAGGAGTTGCGTCTGCACATGGTTGTGCCCTCGTGTGAGGTCCTCGCTGGCAACCGAACGATGTTCTGGAGGCAGGGCGTATGTGTTTTGTTGTTCGGCTACTGCGGCGACGGTCTCGCGGAGCGGTGGCGCGGCCGGGGGGCGTGGTCGCATTCGGGGGCCCGGGAGGGGCTTCTCAGGGTTCTGTGAACGGACTGAACCTTCGGTTCGTTCAAGTTGCCTTTAGAACACTGTCCGCTAGCGCCGGGGGCCTCTGTGGGGGCGCACGGCTGCGACCTGCGGGGGTCTATGAACAACGACTGGGACGCGGATCGGTTACGCACGATCTTTCTCGATCTGCACGTGCATCGGCTCTTGCACCTGCACGCCATTTCCTAGCAGGATTGGCCCCGGACCCCCGCACGTGAACTCCCCGGAGATCGCGATGACCGCACACTTGAGCGACAGCGACCGACAGGCGCTGCGGCTTGCCCACGACCTCCGCGAAGAGATGCGGCTGGCGCTACCGCCTCACGGCGCCGCCGCCCCCGCGGTCTCTCCCTTCGTCGACCCGGCCGGACGGCCGAGTGTCCTGATGCGGATGGACGCGGACACGGCGCGCGCCCTGATGGCCCTGCTCGGCGAACGCCGGGCCGGGCAGACCGCGCCACCCGAGCCTCGGCGTGCCGACGGCTCGCACGTGCCACCGCCAGCACCGGCGGTCGCGGGTGCTCCGCTGGCGAGGGCGGCTCAGTCGCCCCTGCTGCCCACGACCTTCCCGGCCCGCTGACGGCCGCATCCGGCCACCATGTGCCGGCCGTGGCCGCATCAGGTCATTGTTCCTCGACCTTGATGCCCAGGGCATCGGCGAGCAGCGGGGCCAGGTCGAGGAGCTGCGCGGGGCTGACGATGGCTCCGCGGATCGTGTGGGGATCGATGGTGATGCCCAGGTCCGCTCCGCGCAGATCCACCTCGTCCAGGGCTGCCCCGGCGAGGATCGTCCGTTCCAGCCGGGAGCCGGGGAAGCTCGCCCGGGTGAGGCGCGCGCCGCCGAAGTCGACGTCGCGTAGCAGGCAGTCCGTGAACGTCACGTCCACGAGCGTGCCGCCACGGAAGTTGACCGAGTCGAGCTTGCAGCCCTGGAAGACGACCCGGATGAGCTGAACGCCGGACGCGCGGGTGCCTGCGAGGACCGAGCCGATCAGTGTGCTGTCCTGCCACCGGGTCTCGGTCAGGTCGGTGCCGACCAGCCGCAGCTCCCGTGCCCAGACGTCGAGGAAGCGGGCCGAGCGCAGCCGGCCGCCTTCCATGGCGACGCCGGTGAACGCGCAGTCCATGAAGCGGGAGCCCGCGGCGTTGAGGTCGGCCAGGTCGAGGTCCTTGAACAAGACCGTGTCGTGGTCGCCGCCCTGTCCCCACGTTCCGTCGTGGGACGTGAGCCACTCGGCGTACGGGACGTCGGCGAGCTTCTGGGGGATCACACCGTCCCCCAGACGGCCGCCACGTTCTCGGCGATCGCCGCGGCCTGGCGGCGTCCCGCGCGGGCGGCGGGCGGGCGGCGGGCCGGATCCAGCGAGTTGCGGCCGAACGCGCGCCGCGAGGCGGCGTCGGGCGAGATCACGACCACCTCGGCACCGGCCCGGCGGAGACCGGCGGCCTGGCCGGCCACGCTCTTGATCGCGCCGAAGCCCTGGGTGATGGGCGCGATGATGACGACCGCGGCGTGCCCGGCGGCCAGGTCCGCGTTGGCGGCCGACCGGGCTCCTCCGTCGATGTAGCGGCGGCCGCCGATCGTCACCGGAGGATAGACGCCCGGTATGGCGCAGCTGGCGCCCACCGCTTCCAGCAGGGTCGCCTCGCCCGACCGGTCGAAGACGGTGAAGGCGCCCGTGGCCGCGTCCACCGCGGTCACCAGCAGCGGCCGTTCGGGCCAGTCGCGCACGGGCAGCCGCGTTCTCATGACGGCGGCCCGTTCGGCCTCGGAGCCGGTACGGGCGTTGAGCGCCACGCGGCCGAGCCGGGCGCCGACCTGCGCGGGCGCCCGCGAGCTGAGTACCGCCCACGCCGAGCGGGCCAGGTCCGCGCGGGCCATCCGGGCCGGCGGACCGGCATCGATCGCCGTCAGCTGGAAGGCGAAACGTTCCTCGACCTCCAGACCCGCCGCGATCTGCGCCCCGACCACCGAGCCCGCCGAGGTGCCCACCACGAGGTCGGCGCCCGCCAGGTCGATTCCGGCGGCGGCGAGTCCGGCGAGAACGCCCCACTCCCAGCTGATACCGGTGAGGCCGCCACCGCCGAGCACCAACGCCCGCATGGATCTCCCTACTCGTACGGGTTCTTCGGCTTCTTGATCGGTTGAACGGAGCTGCCGTCCAGCTCGTGCACGCCGCTGCGCGCCTCGCCGTCCGGGGGACGCCACGTCCCGATCACCTGCACCCAGCTGTCGGCGGGCGGCTGCCGGAGGCCGTGCACGACCACCGGGAACGGGATCGCGTCGCCCGCGCAGCAGGCCATCTTCAGCCTCGTGACCTGCCAGGTCGAACCCTTCCGGCCCGGGGTGACGAACCCGGTCAGCTTCACCGGGACCCCCACCAGCGAGCGGTTCTGGCCCACCTGCGCCTCGTACGAGCGGCCGAGGAACTCGCCCATGGTCATCGCCACCGGGCCGCCGGTCCGGGGCAGCGCGTCGTACCCCTCGTCAGGCGGCGGGGGAGGCGTCGCCTGGCGGGCGGCGGCGCGCGAGGCGGTGAACGAGCCGAGCGCCGGCGGCGCCACCACGAAGATCGCGAGAACGGGCAGGCAGAGCAGCCAGGCCACCCTCGGTCCCCGGCCGCCATGATCGTGACCGTCCGCAGGTCCGTGGTCGTGTCCGTCGGCACGTCCGTGGTCGTGCCCGTCCGCGTGGGCGCTTCCGTGACCGTCCGCGCCGTCGCTGCCGTGGCCGCTTGCGCACGCGTGGCCGGCAGCGCCGGTGGCGTCAGGGGTGTCTCGCCACTCGCGGCGCAGGCCCGCCAGCCCGAGGACGATCATCGCCACGGCGGAGGGCACCAGCAGATAGCGGAATCCCGGCTTCACGTAGTTGAGGTACTCGTCGGTCGCCAGAGTGATCCACATCACCGCGGCGCCGATCATGATGAGCAGCAGGTTCTGGGCGGCCCGGGTCACAGCAGCACCTCTCCGGTGATGGCACTGACCCCGACCGCGAGGACGAAGGTCAGCGGGATGAAGCGGACCGCGAAGCGGCGGCCGAAGAAACCCGTCTGGAGCGCGATCAGCTTGAGGTCGACCATCGGCCCGACGACGAGGAAGGCCAGCCGCGCCGTGGGCGAGAACTGGGACAGGCTCGCCGCCACGAACGCGTCGGCCTCCGAGCAGATGGACATCAGCACGGCCAGGACGGCCAGCACCAGCACCGACAGCCACGGGATGCCGGCGACGCCGTTCACCCACTCTTCCGGCACGACCACGTTGATCGTGGCCGCGGCGATGCCCCCGACCACGAGAAAGCCCCCGGCGTGCATGATGTCGTGCCGCATCGCCTGCCGGAACGACTCCCACCGGCCGGTCCCGTCCGCGTGCGGCCGGGACGGGATCTTGATCCACTCGCCCTTGCCGAACAGCAGCCAGGCCCAGCCCGCCAGCACCGCCACCACGAGGGAGGCGGCGAAGCGCCCCACCACCATCTCGGGCGAGCCGGGGAACGCCACGGCGGTGGCCACGATCACGATCGGGTTGATCGCCGGGGCGGCGAGCAGGAAGGTCAGGGCCGCCGCCGGGGCCACGCCGCGCGCCATCAGGCCGCCCGCCACCGGCACGGAGGCGCATTCACACCCGGGCAGCACCGCGCCCATCGCCCCCGCGACGGGCACCGCGGCGCCCGGCCTGCGGGGCAGCACCCTGTTCCAGAAGGACGGGGGCACGAACGCGGTGATCGCGGCGGACAGCGCCACCCCGAAGACCAGGAACGGCAGGGCCTGCACGCAGATCGCCACGAAGACCGTGGTCCAGGCGTCCAGGGACCGCGCGTCCAGGCCCGGGGCGACCCAGACGCGGCCCAGCACCAGCAGCGCCGCGACGGCGGCGAAGGCCAGGGCCGCGCGGGTACCGGTCGCGGCGGTACGGGACCGCCCCCAGTCGGGCGGGGGAAGCAGATCGTCGTCGGCCATGCGGAGGCCGGCGTGGTCGGTCATGACCCACATCGTGCCAGACCCGGACCCGCCGTGACCCAGGCGTGATCGGCGTTTTCCGGCATCCGCCGGGCAAAAGGCGCCACTAAAAGATCTACCTGGCGAAAGGTAAAACCGGAACAGATTTGGCACAAGCCTGGTTTAGCCATATATGCTCCATGCCAGGTCAAGGTCGTCATAGGTTGACGAACCCTATCCATTGACCTAGCCAATCGCATAGCCGTCGTGTCCCGCCCGCCAGGCGGGATCCCCCCCGCCGATCAGCGGCCGTCCATGCAACGGTCGCGCGTGCCGGGCCATAGAGCCCCCGGTCGGCATTCTCCCGCCCTTTAGGAAGCCGTCACCTCAGTCGTGGCCGCACTGCGGCCTGACTTCCATGTGCGCGGCGCGGGGACCCCTGTCCGGGTTTCCTTCCACGCGGGTCTCTCAAGCGACGGTCTCTCCCGAGCGCCTGTCCTCGGGGCCGTTTCCCCTGTCCGTCCGGGCTTTGTTCCGGCGTGAAACGGCTGCCCTGTACGCCGAACAAAGGATTCCCATGCAGAAGCGAGCGAAGAATGTCGTCCTGACCGCGATCACCGGCAGCACCCTGGCCGGGATCCTGGTGGCCGGTGTGGCGCTGGCCAGCGACGACGGCGCTCCGACGCAGCAGAAGACCCCCCACGAGCTCTCCATGGTCGCCGAGAAGCAGGCGGACCAGAAGGGCACCAAGAAGGCCAAGGCGGACGAGGCCAAGAAGGCCAAGGCCGCCAAGAAGAAGGAGTCGAAGGCCCTTTACACGGGCAAGACCACCGCGTCCTACTTCTGGGACGACGGCTCCGGCGTGAACGGCGACACCGGCGCCCCCGCCGGTGGAAAGCCGATGCAGAAGGGCCTGTTCGCCAGCCCGAGCTGGCCGCTGCACACCAAGGTGAAGGTCTCTTACAACGGCCGCAGCGTCGTCGGCTTCGTCGGTGACCGCGGCCCCGGTGAGCCTTCTCACCGAGGCGTGATGCTGGACCTCGACACCTACACTTTCCGCTACCTCCTGGACGGGAAGAAGCCCGCGGACAAGTACAACGCCGGCACCGGTGAGGGGCACCTGAAGGGCCTCAAGTACGAGGTTCTCGAATGGGGCGATGGTGCCGGTACCAAGGGCGCTCCGCAGCCGTTCTAAGCGACCTTGCAACCAGCGGTCCCCCGGCTCGGGAGCGAGGCGTGGGAGCCGGCCGCTGTGCTGACAGGGCGGCTGGAACCTCACGCCGACACATAGGGACGCCCCGGCGGTCATCGGCGGGTTCTAGCGATCCTCGCAGCACCCTGGAGTTCAGGGAGTTGCGGGGATCGTGGGTTTTGAGGGGTTGAAGGCGCGGTTCTTTGAGGCGCTGGACCGGGAGAACGGGAGTATCTCGGGGGCT
>NZ_BAAATD010000034.1:0-11029 GCF_039533225.1 Actinomadura fulvescens
AATTCTGGGACAACGAAGGCGCGGGCTGTTGCCCGCCCGAGTGCAGTTCGCCGGGCGGCGGCTGATCACACCCAGGGGCGAGATGCGTAGCGACTGGAGTGATCTCCCGGGAACGATCCGGGAGGCCGTTGAATGCCGGACCGGCCCCATCGAGAGCACCCAACCGGCCGGCGCGGGCATCCACGCGGACATCGCCTCCACGGTGCACACTCCGGACGGCAAGATCTTCGTCAAGGCCTCGCGGAAGCTACCCGAGGAGGACGGCTCTGCGGTCCGGTCGCTGCGCAGAGAAGCCACACTCGCCGCGCTCATGTCCGAGTTCGCCCCCCGGCTCCTGTGGCAGGCAGAGGCCGGGGGGCTCGCGCTCGGGTTCGAATGAGTGTCCCCGATCTCACCGTGTAGCCGGGTATCTGGACCGGCTTCCTTGCACGCACCAGCGGCTGCGGCTGGCAAGTCCTGTGGTCGTGCGGAGGGGGCGGACCACTGAAGGGGTGGGGGTCTGGGGGCTTCCCCCAGCTTGGGGTTCGGGGCGGGAGCCCCGATGGGGCTGTCCGAGCGTTAGCGAGGGCCTTGCTTCTGGGGGTTTGCCTTCGGGTTGGTGGGGGTGGGGTGGCGGATAGGCTGTCTGGGCGTTTGCGGGTGGCTGCTTGTGAGGGCTTGGTTCGCTTTGCGGGGTGGGGATCCGGTATTCTTGGGGTTCGGCGCGTGTGAGCGCGCCATTTGACTTGCCATCGAGGCCCCGGCGGGCATCACTCGGTGTGCATCACTCGCCCATGGCGGGATCAAAGCAGAGAGCGCCGGAGGAGCCTCCTTCGGCGTGCCGCTCTTGGCGCCGGCCGGGGGTAGGCCCTCATCCGGGGGCTGGAAGACCACGCGCGGGACCGGGTCGGACCGGAAGCGCGCGCAGACGAAGGGTTTCGCGGTGTACGCGATTGTCCGCGCAGGCGGCAGGCAGGAAAAGGTGGCCGTCGACGACGTGCTCACCGTCGACAAGCTGGCCGGTGAGGTCGGCTCCACGGTCGTGTTCCCGGCCGTGTTGTACGTCGACGGCGACAAGGTCGTGAGCTCGCCCGCCGACCTGGCCAAGGTCGAGGTGACCGCCGAGATCCTCGGCGCGGTCAAGGGCCCGAAGATCAACATCATGCACTACCGGAACAAGACCGGGTACAAGCGGCGGATGGGTCACCGTCAGCCGTACACCGAGGTCAAGATCACCGGTATCAAGGCTGCGAAGTAAGGGAGGCGTAGGAGATGGCACACAAGAAGGGTGCATCGTCCAGCCGTAACGGTCGCGACTCCAATGCCAAGCGCCTTGGTGTCAAGCGGTTCGGCGGCCAGGCCGTCAACGCCGGCGAGATCATCGTTCGCCAGCGGGGCACGCACTTCCACCCCGGTCTCAACGTGGGCCGCGGTGGCGACGATACGCTGTTCGCGCTGGTCGCGGGGAAGGTCGAGTTCGGCCGTTACCGTGGGCGTAACGCGGTGAGCATCGTCCCGCCGGCGGAGTAATCCGCCTAAGAGAGACGTTGGCAGAGGGGCGGACCTGAGTGGTCCGCCCCTTTGTTTTGGTTGAGGCCCCGCAACGGGGCGTATAAGGAGGAAACCGTGGCAGCAGGAGCACAGGGTGCCCAGTTCGTGGACCGGGTGGTGCTGCATGTCGCCGCGGGCAACGGGGGCAATGGGTGCGCCTCGATCCACCGGGAGAAGTTCAAGCCGCTAGGCGGGCCTGACGGGGCCAATGGGGGACGTGGCGGTGACGTCACTCTGGTGGTGGATTCGAACGCGGCGAGCCTGCTGGAGTATCACCGGCGCCCCCATCGGAAGGCGGGCAACGGCAAGCCCGGGCAGGGCAGTCACCGGACGGGCGCCAACGGGGACGATGTCGTGCTGCCGGTTCCGGACGGGACCGTGGTGAAGGCCGCGGACGGAGAGGTCCTGGCCGACCTGGTGGGCGAGGGCACCCGGTTCGTGATCGCCAAGGGCGGCGCGGGCGGTCTGGGGAACGCGGCGCTGGCCTCGGCCAAACGCAAGGCGCCCGGCTTCGCCCTGCTGGGAGAGCCCGGTGACGAGGCCGACGTCGTGCTGGAGCTCAAGAGCGTCGCCGACGTGGCGCTGGTGGGCTTCCCCAGCGCGGGCAAGTCGTCGCTGATCGCCGCCCTGTCGGCCGCCAAGCCCAAGATCGCCGACTATCCGTTCACGACCCTGATCCCCAACCTGGGAGTCGTCAGCGCGGGGGACACCACGTTCACCGTCGCGGACGTGCCGGGGCTGATCGAGGGCGCCAGCGAGGGCAAGGGCCTCGGGCTGGAGTTCCTGCGGCATATCGAGCGGTCGTCGACGCTGGCGCACGTCCTGGACTGCGCGACGCTGGAGCCGGGCCGCGACCCGATCAGCGACTTCGAGATCATCGAGCGCGAACTCCAGGCGTACGACCGCGTCCTGGGCGACCGGCCTCTGTCGGACCGGCCGCGCGTCGTGGTCCTCAACAAGATCGACGTACCGGACGCGCGGGACCTCGCCGAGATGGTGCGGCCCGAGTTCGAGAAGCGCGGCCTGCGGGTCTTCGAGGTCTCGGCGGCCTCCCACGAGGGTCTGCGCGAGCTGTCGTTCGCCATGGCCGAGATGGTCCGCGACTACCGTGAGTCGCTGCCCGTCCCGGAGCCCACCCGCCTGGTCATCCGGCCCAAGGAGCTCGGCGGCGCGGACTTCGAGATCAAGACCATGGGCGACAACACGTACCTGATCACCGGCGCGAAGCCGGTCCGCTGGCTGCGGCAGACCGACTTCAACAACGAGGAGGCCGTGGGCTACCTCGCCGACCGGCTGGCCAGGCTCGGTGTCGAGGAGGCCCTCGCGCAGGCGGGTGCGGCGCCGGGCGCCACCGTCCTCATCGGCACCCCCGACGAGTCGATCGTCTTCGACTGGGAGCCGGAGGTCGTCGCGGGCGAGGCGGCGCCCGGCCCGCGCGGCACCGACCGGAGACTGGACGGGTTCCGCTAAGCCGACGAGCCGGACGGCCACCGACCAGGCCCGAGCCGGACGCCGGCCGGCGAGCCACCGACCAGGCCCGAGCCCCACACCGGGCCGGCGAGCACCGGAAACCCCCGGTGCCTCCGCACCCCCGAGGGAGAGCATGAACGCGCGACAGCCGATCGCCACCGCCCGGCGGATCGTGGTCAAGGCGGGCTCCTCGTCGCTCACCACCCCGCAGGGCACGATCGACGCCGACCGCATCGACGCGCTGGTGGACGTGCTCGCCGCGCGGCGCGCCGCCGGCACCGAGATCGTGTTCGTGTCGTCCGGCGCCATCGCCGCCGGACTCGGGCCGCTCGGGCTGACCCGGCGTCCGCCGGACCTGGCGACCCAGCAGGCGGCGGCGAGCGTGGGCCAGGGACTGCTGGTGGCGCGCTACACCTCGTCGTTCGCGCGGTACGGGGTGGGCGTCGCGCAGGTCCTGCTCACCGCCGACGACATGATCCGCCGTGTGCACCACCGCAACGCACAGCGCTGCATGGCGCAGCTGCTCAACCTGGGCGTCCTGCCGATCGTGAACGAGAACGACGCGGTCGCGACCGACGAGATCCGGTTCGGCGACAACGACCGGCTCGCCGCCCTGGTGGCGCACCTGACCCGCGCCGACGCGCTCATCCTGCTGTCGGACGTGGACGCGCTCTACACCGGCGACCCGCGGCTTCCCGGCGCCCGCCGCATCGACGAGGTCCGCACGCCCGCCGACCTCGCCGGCATCCAGCTCGGCGGCTCCGGTCGTGTCGGCACCGGCGGGATGGTGACCAAGGTCGAGGCGGCCCGCATCGCGGGCATCCCGGTCGTGCTGACGAACGCCGCGTCCGCCGCCGCCGCGATCGCCGGCGAGCCTGTGGGCACCTACTTCCATCCGGACGCGCGGCGCCGGTCGACCCGGCACCTGTGGCTGGCCCATGCCACCACCGGCCAGGGGCGCATCGTGCTGGACCCGGGCGCGGTCGAGGCCGTCGTGCAGCGCCGCAAGTCGCTCCTGCCCGCCGGGGTCACCGGTGTGGAGGGCGACTTCGCCGCCGGCGACCCCGTGGACCTCTGCGGTACGGACGGCCGCGTGGTCGCGCGCGGCCTGGTGAACTACGACGCGGGGGAGATCCCGGAGCTGATGGGCCGCTCCACCCGCTGGCTGGCCCGCGAGCTGGGCCCCGAATACGAACGAGAGATCATTCACCGCGATGACCTCGTCGTCCTGACCACCGAAGAACAGGCGCGAACCCTGGATGGGAGCCGGAATGAGTGAGCCGACAGCTCAAGCGGTGCCGGAGCGCGACGCCTTCCTGCGCGTCGCCGGCAAGGCCAAGGAGGCCGCGGCCGTGCTGGCGCCGCTGTCGCGTGCCACCAAGGACGCCGCGTTGCACACGATCGCCGACGCGCTGGTCGCCCGTGCCGACGAGATCGTCAAGGCCAACGAGGGCGACGTGGCGCGGGCCCGCGAGGCGGGCACGTCCGAGTACATGATCGACCGGCTGAGCCTGTCGGTGCCGCGCATCGAGGCGATCGCCGCCGCCGTCCGCCAGGTCGCGGCCCTGCCCGACCCGGTCGGGGAGACCGTGCGGGGCAACGTGCTGCCCAACGGCCTGGAGCTGCGCCAGGTCCGGGTGCCGCTCGGTGTCGTCGGCATCATCTACGAGGGCCGCCCCAACGTGACGGTCGACGCCGCCGCGCTCTGCCTCAAGAGCGGGAACGTGGCGATGCTCCGCGGTTCGTCGTCGGCGTTCGACTCCAACACCGCCCTCGTCGGCGTCATGCAGGACGCGTTGCGAGGGACCCGGGTCCCCGCCGACGCGATCCAGCTCGTGCCGGGCACCAGCCGCGAGTCGGTCAAGCACCTCATGCGCGCCCGCGGCCTGGTGGACGTGCTGATCCCGCGCGGCGGCGCCGCACTGATCAACTCGGTGGTCGAGGAATCGACCGTGCCGGTGATCGAGACCGGGGTGGGCAACTGCGCGGTGTACGTGGACGCCGCCGCCGACGTGGACCTCGCGGTCGACATCCTCGTCAACTCCAAGACGCAGCGGCCCTCGGTCTGCAACGCCGCCGAGACGGTCCTCGTGCACGCCGACATCGCCGACGTCTTCGTGCCGCGCGCGCTGGAGGCCCTCCGCGCCAAGGGGGTCACCGTCCACGGCGACGACCGCGTCCGCTCGTACGGCGAGGACGTCGTCGCCGCGACCGAGGACGACTGGTACGCCGAGTACCTCTCGCTCGACATCGCCGCCCGCGTCGTCGACAGCCTCGACGACGCCGTCGCGCACATCCGCACGTACGGCTCCGGGCACACCGAGGCCATCGTCACCACGTCCCAGCCCGCCGCCAAGCGCTTCGTCGCGCTGGTCGACTCGGCCGCGGTCATGGTGAACGCCTCGACGCGCTTCACCGACGGCGAGGAGTTCGGCTTCGGCGCGGAGATCGGCATCTCCACGCAGAAACTGCACGCCCGCGGCCCCATGGGGCTTCCCGAGCTCACGTCCACCAAGTACGTGGTCGTCGGCGAGGGACAGCTCAAGGGAGTCTGATCCCACCGGCGGCGACGACCTGGCGGTACTCATCATGTGACACATTGGCTATTGATGTCACGTCGGTAGGTGTGGTCTGATCTCGGCTGTGACAGCTGAGATCAGCCGCCGCCGCGTTCTCCGGGACGCCGCCCTCGGCGCGGGGATCGCCTCCACGGGTCTGACCGCCTTCCCGGCTCGCCCTGCCGCCGCGTCCGCCGCCCCCCGGCTGCGCGGCCCGGTGGCGGGCACGACGCTCGAACGCACGCTGCTCCTCGGCGCTCCCGGCCCCGGCGGTTACCGCAAGGTCGTCGCCGGACCGGGCGAGCCGCACCTGCTCCGCCGCGACCTCGGCGGAACGGCGGCCCCGGCCCGCGCCGCCCGGCGTCGAGGCATCCTCGCGTTCGGGCACCTGACCGACGTGCACATCATCGACGCCCAGTCGCCGGCGCGGGTCGAGTTCCTCGACCGCTTCAAGGACGCGCTGAGCGTGCTGCCGGTCGAGGGCGCCTGGCGGCCGCAGGAGATCCTGACGACCCAGGTCGCCGAGGCGATGGTCCGGGCGATCAACCGGGTCGGGCGCGGCCCGGCGACCGGCCTCGGTCTCGCGTTCACGATCAACACCGGCGACGCCGCCGACAACGTCCAGTACAACGAGCTGCGCTGGATCATCGACCTGCTCGACGGCGGCCGGATCCACCCCGACTCCGGTGATCTCCGGCGCTTCGAGGGCGTCCAGGACTGGGCGGCCTACGACACCCGCTACTGGCACCCGGACGGCCCGCCGCCCGGCGCCGATCCCGACGTGGCCCTCGCCCGTTACGGCTTCCCGCGCGTCAAGGGCCTGCTGGACGCCGCGCGCCGTCCGTTCCAGGCGACCGGACTCGACTCGCCGTGGCTCGCGGTGTTCGGCAACCACGACGGGCTCATGCAGGGCAACCTGCCGCCCAACCCGCTGCTGTCCGGCCTGGCCACCGGAGGCATCAAGATCGGAGCCCCGGCGAGCGACGCCCAGGCCGAAAGCCTCGCGCGCATGCTCCGTACCGGCGACGGCCGCGAGCTCGTGCGGCTCAGCACGCAGCGCGGCAGCGGCGGCGCCGGCCTCTTCCGCCAGGTGACGCCCGATCCCAAGCGCCGCATGGTGTCGCGCGCCGAGGTCGTACGGGAGCACTTCAAGACGAGCACGGCGCTGCGCGGTCACGGTTTCACCTTGGCCAACCTCCGCGACGGCACGGCGTACTACGCGTTCGACAGAGGCGTCGTGCGCGGCCTGGTGCTCGACACGGTCAACCCGAACGGCTACTCCGAAGGCTCGCTCGACCGCGGCCAGTTCGCCTGGCTGGAGGCGCAGCTCCGTTCCGGCAGCAGCCGCTACTTCGACGCCAAGGGCGACCTCGTCCGGCGGCCGGCCGTCAAGGACCGCCTGTTCGTGCTCTTCAGCCACCACACGATCGACTCGATGGCCAACCCGCTCGGCGGCGGCCGGGTGCTCGGCGACGAGGTGAAGGCCCTGCTCCTGCGCTACCCCAACGTCGTGCTGTGGGTGAACGGGCACACCCATCGCAACGAGGTCATCCCGCACGCCCGCCCGTCCGGCCGCGGCGGTTTCTGGGAGGTCAACACGGCGGCGCACGTCGACTTCCCGCAGCAGAGCCGCATCGTCGAGCTGGCCGACAACGGCGACGGCACCCTGTCGGTGTTCGCGACGGTGCTCGACTCCGCGGGCCCCGAGTCGTTCGGCGGCAGGATCGGCGACCCGGTGCGCCTGGCGTCGCTGTCACGCGAGCTCGCCGGGAACGACTGGCAGGACCGCGACGAGAACCGCCGGGGCGAACGCAAGGACCGCAACGTCGAACTGCTCCTCCCCGCCCCCTTCTGACCCGCCGAAACCCGAGAAGCTCACGGAAGCCACCAGACCACGGAAACGAAGGCCGGGTGACGCGGGCCGGGATGACAAAATGGATCAAGCGCGGGGCTGCGCGCCTGATCCCCTGAGGTCCCGCCGCCGACGGCTCAGCCGGCGCCGTTGGCCGGGCCGTCGTCCCGGCGCCCGCGGCTGGAGACGCGGTCGAACAGCCCGCCGGCGGCCGAGGCGGCGGCGTCGGCGACGTCACGGACCTTGCCGATGAACGGGTCGGCCGTCTGCTCCCACGACTCGCGGTAGGACTTGGCCGCGTTCCGGATCTCCTCCGACACCGAGGCGTTGCCGTCGTCGTCGCGGCGCGGGTAGTCGCCCGCCAGGATGCGCTCGTACTCGCCGCCGTGCGCCCACTTGTCGATCTCGGCGAACCGCATCACCGCGTACGGGTGCGACTGCGGCAGCAGGTTGAGGAACTTCAGCAGCCCGTCGCGCACGTCGCCCGCCGCGTCGTACTCGCGCGCCTGCTCAAGGAACGCCTCGCTGCTCATCTCCTGCAGCCGCGTGCCGCCGGCGAGCTTCATCATCGTGCGCTTGGCGGCGTCGAGGTCCTGCCCGGCCAGCAGCCCGGCCCGGTCGGACGACAGCTCGGCCTTGCGGAACCACTCCTTCAGCCCGATGATGATCGCCGCGATGCCGAGATTGCCGAGCGGCAGCCAGGCCAGCCGGCTCCCGAGCGAGATCAGGATCTGCATCATCGTCTGGTAGACCGCGTGGCCGGACAGGATGTGCCCGACCTCGTGCGCGATGACGAACCGCAGTTCCTCGTCGTCGAGCAGGTCGATGAGGCCCGTGTTGATGACGATGAACGGGCGGTCGGAGCCGAGGGCCATCGCGTTCGGCTCCGGGCTCTGCCGTACGTACACCTCGGGGACCTCGGGCAGGTCGAGGATGTAGCAGGCGTCCCGGACCATGTCGTGCAGGTTGCGGAACTGGTTTTCGCCGACCCGCACGGTGCCGCCCAGGAACATCAGACGGAACGCCCGCTCGTTGAAGAGGCCGGACATCTTACGGAGAACGGTGTCGAACCCCGTCAGCGACCGCAGCGCCACCAGCGCCGAGCGGTCAGCAGGGTGTTCGTAGGCCCGGGAGCTGATCCCCGGAAAGCGCGTGCGTGCTCGATCCGGTGTGTTCGTCGTCATATCCGGCATGGTAAGTCCGACGAACCACCCACTCCCAGGGTTCCCGCCACGGGCGCGCCGTCCAGGACCGGTCCACGCCGGTGGGCTTGCGCCCGGAGCGTGACACGCGTTCTACGTCCGGCGACCGGGGCCGGCCGCTGCCGGGCCTGGCGTGATCCGGAGGGTCGCGTGGCGGCGGGTCACGGGGCGCTGGCTATTCTCGTCGCCATGACGCAAAAGCGGCGGTTGGGGATCATGGGCGGGACGTTCGACCCGATCCACCACGGCCATCTCGTGGCCGCCAGCGAGGTCGCCCACTACTTCTCGCTGGACGAGGTCGTCTTCGTCCCCACCGGGATCTCCTCGCACAAGGAGGACCAGAAGATCGCGGCCGCCGAGGACCGCTATCTCATGACGGTGATCGCGACCGCGTCCAACCCCAGGTTCTCCGTCAGCCGCATCGACATCGACCGGCCCGGCCCCACGTACACCGTCGACACCCTGCGGGACATGCGTGCCCTGCACGGGCCGGACACCGAGCTGTTCTTCATCACCGGCGCCGACGCCCTCGCGAAGATGCTGACCTGGCACGGCACCGACGAGCTCTTCGAACTCTCGCAGTTCGTGGGCGTCACCCGGCCGGGCCACCGGCTGGCCGACCCCGGCCTGCCGAACGGCCGCGTCAGCCTTATGGAGGTGCCCGCGCTCTCGATCTCCTCCACCGAGTGCCGTGATCGTGTACAGGCCGGAGAGCCGATCTGGTACCTGGTCCCCGACGGCATCGTGCAGTACATCAACAAACGCGGCCTCTACCGTGACGATGCCGCCTGAACAGGGCGCATATTGATTACCGGGCTTTACCTTCCGCCCATACCCTGGATAGTGAGACCGTTGCGGCCAAACCGGATCGCGACGTTCACAAGCCGACGAACAGGGCCGCGTCCAGGAGCCATGAGAGGCTAGGACCGGGACGTCCCCGACAGGGAGGATCGCGAACACACCGTGACCGCATCCGACAGGGCCGCACAGCTGGTCCGCATCGCCGCCGAGGCCGCGGGCGACAAGCTGGCCGACGACATTCTTGCCTACGACGTGAGCGAGCAACTCGTCATCACCGACGCGTTCGTGCTCTGCTCGGCGTCCAACGACCGCCAGGTCCGCGCGATCGTCGACGAGATCGAAAAGCGTCTCCGCGAGGAGGCCGACGCCAAGCCCATCCGCCGCGAAGGCGAGCGGGAAGGGCGCTGGGTGCTGCTGGACTACGCCGACATCATCGTGCACGTCCAACACGAGGAGGACCGCCTCTTCTACGCCCTGGAACGGCTGTGGAAGGACTGCCCCCTCGTCGAGCTCCCCGAGAGCGTGAACGCCCACTCCGCCCAGCGCGTCCGCAAGGTCGGGAGCGCGAGTGAGTGACGTGCCCCGGCGCGAGCCCGGCAAGCGCCGCCTGGTCCTCTGGCGGCACGGCCAGACCGCCTGGAACGTCGAACGCCGCTTCCAGGGCAAGACCGACATCCCGCTGGACGAGACCGGCGTCGAACAGGCCCACCGCTCGGCCCGCCTCCTCGCCGCCCTCCGTCCCACCGCGATCCTGGCCTCGCCGCTGCAGCGCGCCGCCGACACCGCGCAGGCCCTCGCCGACGTCACCGGGCTGCCCGTCACCCACGACAAGGACCTGATCGAACGTGACGGCGGCCAATGGGAAGGCCTCACCGCCCACGAGATCCGGGAACGCTACCCCGCCGAACACGCCCGCTGGCAGCCGCCCGACGGCGAGACCAGCGCCCAGGTCGCCGAACGCGTCGGCACCGCGCTGGAACGCGCCCTCGACGACCTGCCGCCCACCGGCCTGCTCGTCGTCGCCTCCCACGGAGCCGCCCTGCGCCTCGGCATGTCCCACCTCCTCGGCTTCCCCCAGGACATCTGGGAACGCCTCGGCGGCCTGTCCAACTGCTGCTGGTCCGTACTCGCCGAAATGCGCGACGGCGGCTGGCGCCTCGTCGAACACAACGCGGGCACCCTGCCCGAACCCGTCCTCTCCGACGACCGCACCGACAACGGTGCCTAGCCCCGACAACCGATTCGAGTCCCGCCCCCGCCTTCCTATACACTGGCGAAGCGCTGCGGGATGCACGTCCACGCAGCTGCGGGGCTATGGCGCAGTTGGTAGCGCGCCTCCATGGCATGGAGGAGGTCTGGGGTTCGAATCCCCATAGCTCCACTTCGGAGTTGGGAGTGGTGTGCCTGCGGAAAGCGCAGGCCGCCACTCCTTCGTCATGTTGACCTGGGGGACGACCCCCAGACCCCCGATGTGGGGGCTCCGCCCCCACGCCCCCTCGGGGCTGCGCCCCTTTTTGGGGCTCCGCCCCCTCGCCCCCTCGGGGCTGCGCCCCTTTTTGGGGCTCCGCCCCCTCGCCCCCTCGGGGCTGCGCCCCTTTTTGGGGCTCCGCCCCCTC
>NZ_BAAATD010000035.1:0-10914 GCF_039533225.1 Actinomadura fulvescens
CAGACACACAAAAGTGCGCTGGCCTATAAAGGCACTGGCTTTTAACACGCTGTTGAGTTCTCAAGAAACGGACACCCACCGCGCCAGACCACCGCTCCCGCGGCACCCGACTCCGGGGCAACCCTTCGACCTTACCGGAATCTTCGCTCCTGTCAACCGACTCAGTTGAATCGGATCGAGCGGAACGTAGCCCACCCACCGTGCATCACCGCGGATAGCGTGAGCCATCCGCCGTTGATCTTCGGAGGAGTCCCTCGGGCCGGCCACCTTGCGGCGTCCTGCATCCCGTCTGGGCCGTCCACATCAGAGTACATCGATCCGGAGCAAGCTTCGAACCGTTTATCTGAGTGGCTTCCCCGCCAGGGCCGACCGCCTCTCGGCGTCCTGCATCCCCTTGGGGCATGAGAAACAGTAGGTAATTCACGAGCACCCGTCAAATCGGAAGACGTTCCCCGCGTCGTTGATCAGAAAACCTGCTGGTCACCACGGCATCGCGGCCAAGACCGTCACCAACCGGCGCCCGCGCCGGACTCCGATCGAGGATGTGCCCTGTCCAACCCAGATGGCGTTCCCCGTATTCCTTCCCTGCCTCAACCGGATCGTTCCCGGCCGGGGCATTACGTCCGTTGCGCCGCTTCATTGCCTCCGATTTGACCGATTTGCACATGGGTGACGTTCGTAACACCGCCGGATCGGTAAACGCCAAGGTCTACGCACTGGCGTTTGCTGCCGCTCAGACCGGCGTCTGGCGGCGAACAGCGTGCGCGACAGCGCGGGGCCGCGACAGCCTGCCGCTCAAGGGACGGATGGAGTACCTCCACGAGTCGGCCGCCGCGCTTCTCGGCACCTGACTCTTCCTCGACGACCGGCCCGTCGAACTGCGCGGCGTCGAGGCTGGCCGTCACCACCGCCAGCTGGGTGCGCAGCGGCTTTCGGCCTGTGTTCTCACCGTCTGCGTCCTCACGGTGTCCGTCCTCTCGCCACATGCGTTGCCGCCGCTTGCGTTCTTGGCCTTCTGCCGGTCGTGCGGTGCGGCGTGGGGGGTGTGTCAGGGCTTGTCAGTGGCGTGTCGGTGGGGTGTCAGGAGGGTGGCTGAACGTGGGGTCCGTGAAAGGACGGACGGGAGGCGGCACATGGACGATGTGATACGGGTCGAGGGGTTGCGGAAGTGGTTCGGGGCCACTCGGGCGCTTGACGGGGTTGATCTCCGGGTGCGGCGGGGGACGGTGCTGGGAGTGCTGGGGCCCAACGGGGCGGGTAAGACCACGGCCGTCCGGGTGCTGGCCACGTTGCTCAAACCGGACGCCGGGCGGGCCGAGGTGTGCGGGTACGACGTGCTGGCCGATCCCGCGCGGGTACGCGCGATGATCGGGTTGACCGGGCAGTACGCGTCGCTGGACGAGGAGCTCACCGGGACCGAGAACCTCATCATGATCGGGCGGCTGCTGGATCTCGGTCGGGGTGCGGCGCGGGCCCGGGCGGGTGAGCTGCTGGAGAGGTTCCGGCTCACGGACGCGGGCGGCCGCGCGGTGAAGACCTATTCCGGCGGCATGCGGCGCCGGTTGGATCTGGCGGCGAGCCTTGTCGACCGTCCTGCGGTCGTCTATCTCGACGAGCCGACCACGGGGCTGGACCCGCGGGCGCGCAACGAGGTGTGGGAGACCGTCCGGGGCCTGGTCGCCGACGGCGCCACGGTGTTGCTGACCACCCAGTACCTGGAGGAGGCGGACGCGCTCGCCGACCGGATCGCGGTGTTCGACCACGGGCGGGTGGTGGCGGAGGGCACGCCGTCCGAGCTCAAGTCCCGGATAGGCCTGCAGACCCTGGCGGTACGGGCGGCGGAGCCCTACCGGACCGCTCAGCTCGCCACGATCATCGGCGAGCTCACCGGGGAGCGCCCCGAGGTGAATGAGGGGACCGGCCTGGTGACGGCGCCGGCGAGTGACCTTGCGGTCCTGGTGGCCCTGGTGCGGCGGTTGGACGAGGCGCAGATCGTGGCCGCCGAGCTCGCGTTGCGCATGCCCAGTCTGGACGAGGTCTTCCTGACGCTGACCGGCCACCTCACGGAAGGGATCCCGGCATGACGATCGCGATGACGCCTCAGCGGACGCTGCGGCATGGGCTGACGCTGGCCTGGCGCAACGTCGCCCAGTTGAAGCACTCACCGGAGAAGCTGCTGGACACCACGTTGATGCCGGTGGTGTTCCTGCTGTTGTTCCTGTACGTCTTCGGCGGTGCGGTGGCGGGCGACACGCATTCGTACCTGCAGCAGCTGCTGCCGGGCCTGGTGGCGCAGATGACGTTCATCGGCACGATGGGCCTCGGGACGGCGCTGAACGAGGACATGCACAAGGGCGTCTTCGACCGCTTCCGGAGCCTGCCGATCGCGCGTTCGGCGCCGTTGATCGGCTCCGTGCTGGGCGAGACGGTCAGGTTCTGCTTGACGATGACGGTGCTGGTCGGTTTCGGCGCGATCCTCGGGTTCAGGTTCCACAGCGACCCGTTGTCGGTTCTGGCGGCGCTGGCGCTGGCGTACGCGTTCTATCTGGCCGTCTGCTGGATCTTCGTGCTGGTCGGGCTCGTGGCGCCGTCGCCGAGCGGCGTGCAGGGCATCGGGTTCATCCTGGTGATGCCGCTGACGTTCGGCAGCAGCGTGCTCATGCCGGACGTCGGCACGATGCCGGGCTGGCTGCAGGCCTGGGTGAAGGTCAATCCGGTCACGCATCTGGCCGAGTCGCTGCGCTCTTTGATGATCGGCGGACCCATGGGCTCGCACGCCTGGTACACCCTGGCGTGGGCGGCCGGAATCGTCCTGGTGACGTTTCCGCTGGCCCTGCGCCTGTACGCGCGTCGCACCTAGGTCACGCGGGCGAGGACGTTTTCGCGGGAGAGGCCGCGGCCCCGGTCGTACGCCTCCGCGAAGGCCTCCTCGCCGAGGGCGTCCTCGGCGGCGGACGTGACGTCGGCGGCGTCGATGCTCCAGCTGTCCTGGTAACCGCGCAGGCCGTGGGCGGCGCCCAGCAGTTCGGCGGCGTGTTCGTGATCGCCGCGCGCGGAGTCCAGGGCGGCGACGCCTTCGATGAGTTCGGCGAACGTGGGATTGCCGATGAGCACCCGTCCGGCCACGTCGCGGAGGGCCCGGCCGTGCCAGCGTGCCGCCGCCTCCAGGTCGCCGTCCTGCTGGGCCATCCGGCCCAGGTGGCTGAACGTACGGGCGCACACCTGGCGAACGTCGGCTCGTTCGGCCCGTGGCTCGATCAGTTCGCGGGCTCGTTCGAGCTGGGCACGGACGGCGGCCAGGTCGCCCTCCCGGCGGGCCAGGTCGCTCAGGCTGAGGTGGCCGTTGGCGGCCTCCGCGTATTCGCCGATCCGTTCCATGTCGCCGATGGCGCGTTCGAGGTCGGCACGGGCGCGGGCGAAGTCGCCGGTCTCGGCGCGGGCGCGGGCGAGCTGGATGAGCACGGTGCCGCCCTGCTCCGGGCTGACTCCTTCGGCGGCGTAGCCGTAGGCCTCCTCGCCCAGCCGTACCGCCTCCTCGGCCTCGCCGCGTGCGAGCGCCACCTGCAGCGCGCCGCTCAACGCGGTGATCATCCCCCAGCGGTCGCCGAGCGCGCGGAAGCCAGCCAGGCCCGCGTGGAGTTCGGCGGCGGCCGTGGCGATGTCGCCGTCGTTCATCGCCATGAATCCGAGCGCCACCCGGGAGATGGCGCGGACCCACGGGTCAGGGTGGTCGTGGACGTCGCGTATCGCGCGCTTCGCGGCGGCGAAGTCGCCGGTGAGGATCGCCGCCGCGCCGCGCGCCACGATCAGCGCCGGATGCCGGGGCTTCTCAGGCACCCAGCCGAGCACGCCGTCCAAGGCGTGCCGCAGGCTCTCGGGCGTCGGGCCGGGCTCGGACGACATCTCGGTGACGAGGGCCGCGGAGCACACCGTCATGGCGTACTCCTCCTCAAGGCCCGGCCATCCTGCGCGGCGAAGCAGCCCCGCAAGCCCACCAAGGGCGAGCGCCCGCCGCCACAGGCCCGGAGACTCGCGGAACGTCACGTACGACCAACCTGCCCGCCCAGCTGACCAGCTTCGTCGGACGACGCACGCTCGCCGAGGCCCCCGGTGTACGGGTGCTGGCGACGAGCCGCGAGCCCCTCGGCATCACCGGCGAGGTGCTGTGCCCCGTTCCGTCGCTCCCGCTGCCGCCCGCCGGCGCCGACGCGGGCGAAGCGCTGCGGTACGCGTCGGTGCGGCTGTTCGCCGACCGCGCCGCCGCGGTCCGCCCCGGCTTCACGGTGGACGACGCGTCGGCGCCGCACGTCGTGGCCATCTGCCGCGAGCTCGACGGCATCCCGCTCGCCATCGAGCTGGCGGCGGCCAGGCTGCGGGCGCTGACCCCGGCACAGGTCGCGGGCCGTCTCGGTGACCGGTTCCGGCTGCTCACCGGCGGCAGCCGCACCGCACTGCCACGGCACCGGACGCTCCGCGCTGTCGTCGACTGGAGCTGGGAACTGCTCGACGACACCGAACGCACCGTACTGCGGAGGCTGTCGGTGTTCGGAGAGGTGCGCGGCGGCCAGTTCGGGTGAGGGGTCCACGCCGAGGCGGTCCGCGAGCTCCCGCCGGGTCTCCTCGTACACCCGCAGCGCGTCGGCCTGCCGGCCCGCCGCGTACAGGGCTCGCATCAGCAGCCGTTCACGCAGCGGATGTGCTTCGGCCAGCGCCTCGATCTCCTGGACGAGCGGCGCGGCCGGGTGGCCGAGTGTCAGCTCCGCGTCGGCCCTGTCCTCGATCGCGGCCAGGCGCAGCGCGCCGAGGCGGGCGGCCTCCGGCGTCGCGAACGCGGCGTCGGCGACGTCGGCGAGCGCGGGACCGCGCCACAGGCCGAGTGCGTGCCGCAGTCCCTCCGCCCGCGGCCCGGGCCCGCGTTCCCGGCGCGCCGCCGCCACCGCGCGTTCGAACGCGACGGCGTCGATCTCCGCAGGGTCGACCGCGAGCCGGTAGCCGGCCGGGCCGTACTCGACCAGATCCCGCCCGGCCGCCCCGCGCAGCCGCGAGACCGGCGCCTGGAGGGCACCCGCGCCCCCGGCGGGCGGCGCGCCCTCCCAGAGATCGTCGAGCAGCCGTTCGGCGGACACCGCGCGGCCCGCCTCGATCACGAGCCTGGCCAGCAGTGCGCGCAACCGGGGGCCGCTGACCGCGACGGGCCGGCCGGTCTCGTCCCGCACCTCCAGCGGACCCAGGATGCCAATGCGCACCCGGTCATTCTCCCCTGCCGGCGCCGAGCTGAGATCGTTAGGTCATGAACGCCACTAACCTGACCAGCCGCGTCGCCGCCGGTGTTGAGATCGTTCCGCTCCTGGACGCGATCGGCCCCATGGGCGCCGCGCTCCGCCGCCCGCCGGGGGAGCTCTTCCCGGGCGGTTCCAGTGACCTCTGGAACCAGGCCGAGACCGGCGAGCCCGGGGCCTTCGGTCCGGACGGCGAATGGGTGCTGCACTTCTACTGCTACCTGCTGCGGGTGCCGGGCGGCCCGAACATCCTGGTGGACACCGGCCTCGGACCGCTGGACTCCCCCGCCGCGTCCTGGGCCCCCGTTCCCGGCGATCTGGTCGACGCCCTCGGCCGGGCCGGGGTCGCGCCCGCCGAGATCGACAGCGTGGTGATCACTCATCTGCACAGCGACCACGCGAGCGGCGCCGTTGCCGGCGGCGAGCCCGTCTTCCCCAACGCCCGCCATCTGCTGCAGGCCGACGAGGTCGCCTGGCTGGAACGGACGCGCGAACCCGTCCTCACCGCGATCCTCGAACCGCTCCGCTCGGCGGGCCTGGCCGACACGATCACCGGTGATCTCCGGTTGGCGCCGCAGGTCATGCTCCTGCGCACCCCCGGCCACACGCCCGGCCATCAATCGATCATGGTCGGCGATGACGAGCTGCTGGTCACCGGCGACATCCTGCATCACCCGGTGCAGCTCGCCGACCCCTCGATCACCTACCTGTACGACGAGGACTCCGAGGCCGCCCGGGCCACCCGCACCGCCCTGCTGGAACGGGTCCGCGCACGCGGCGGCACGCTGGCCACCCCGCACCTTCCCTCCCCGTTCAATGTGTGAGTTCCCTGGAGCGGGTAGGTGGATCGGCGAAGGAGGTTGCCGACCATGCCGAAGGCACAGATCAAGGACGAGAAGAAGTACCAGAAGCTCCGCGACAAGGGCGAGAGCAAGGAGAAGGCCGCCCGGATCGCCAACGCCCAGGCGGGCCAGGGCAGCAGCAAGGTCGGCCGTAAGGGCGGCAAGAGCCCCTCGTACGACGACTGGTCCAAGGACGACCTGCTCAAGCGGGCCCGCGAGATCGGCATCAAGGGACGTTCGTCGATGAACAAGTCCCAGCTGGTCAAGGCCCTGCGTGACCACTGAGCCCGTGCAGCTGGTCTTCGTCCTGGACTGCGCCGACCCCGAGGGCCTGGCGGCCTTCTGGGCCGCCGCCCTCGGGTACCGGCGCGACCCGTACAAGCCGCCCTACGCCCGGCTGGCCGACCCGCGGGGAGAACGGCCGGACATCCTGCTCCAGCGGGTCCCCGAACCCAAGATCACCAAGAATCGCATGCACGTCGACCTGCGCGTCACCGACATGGACGCGGAGATCGCCCGGGTGACCGCCCTCGGCGCCCGGGTCGTCCGCGGCCCGTTCGTCGACGACGGCTGGCCCACCACCGTGATGGCGGACCCCGAGGGCAACGAGTTCTGCCTGATCGTCAACCCAGGGACTGGTTCATGACATCGGTCGTCGACACGGCACGCAAGCAGAAGGACGAGTACACCGGCGGATCGGACCGGCCCCTCGGCTCCTATCTGGGCACGCTCGCCGTCTACGGCCTGAGCGCCGCGGGGCTGGCGTTCCTCGCGCGCGGCCGGACGCCCCGTGCCACGCTCACCGATCTCGCCCTGATGACGATCACGACGCACAAGCTGGCGCGGCTGATCGCCAAGGACACGGTGACGAGCCCGCTGCGCGCCCCGTTCACCCGGTACGAGGGCACGGGCGGGCCCGCCGAGCTGCGCGAGGAGGTACGCGGCCACGGCGCGCGGCACGCCGTCGGGGAGCTTCTCACCTGCCCCTTCTGCCTCTCGCAGTGGGTCGCCACCGGCTACACGGCGGGGATGGTGTTCGCGCCCGAGGCCACCCGCCTGGTGGGGACCACGATGACGGCGGTCGCGGGCTCCGACTGGCTCCAGCTGGCCTACGCCCGGCTCCAGCGGGGGGTTTGATACAGGCGGGGCGGGTAGGGCCAGATATATGGATTTGTCCTTCCTCAAATCGCTCTACGACCGACCGGGACCCTACGCGTCTGTCCACGCCGACCTCACCCGGACGACCGAGGAGGCCCCCAAGGCACCCGAGCTGCGGTGGCGCGCCCTGCGCGAGACACTGGAGGCCGAAGGGGCCCCTGAGGACACGCTGCGCGCGGTCGACGCGGCCGTCCAGCAGGAACTGACCGAAAAGCGCTCCGAGGGCCTGGTCCTCTACGCCGCCGGCGGGGAGGTGGCGCACCTCACCCGCCTTCCGGGCCCGCCCGCCAGGCAGCTGGCCCGGGTGTCGCAGCTCCCGCACGTCCTCCCGCTCCTGGCACAACGCGGCGAACGTTTCCCCTACCTCGTGGTCACCGTGGACCGCCGGGGCGGCGAGATCTGCTGCGTCGCCGCCGACGGCACCCGGACCACCATCACCGTGGAAGGCGACGAGGACTACCCGATCCGCAAGGTGAAGGCCGAGGGCTGGAACCAGTCCCGGATCCAGCGCGCCGCCGAGAACGTCTGGAAGGCGAACGCCAAGAAGGTCGGCCGGGAGGTCGACCAGGCCGCCAAGCAGTGCGGCGGCGAACTGCTCATCGTCTCCGGCGATCCCCAGGCCCGCAGCGCGGTGCTGGAGGAGATCTCCGAACCCCTCCTGGAGAACACGGTCGAGACCAAGGACATCGACGAGATCCTGGAGCTGAAGCAGGCCGAGCGGCTCATGGCCGTGGCCGAGCGCTTCGAGACCGAGCTCGCCCACGGCGAACGCGCCGTCAAGGGCCTGAGCGCCACCGTGCAGGCCGCGCGGCGCGGGCAGATCGACACGCTGCTGCTTCCCGACGACTCACCCGCGCGGGTCTGGATCGGCCCGAATCCCATCGAGATCGCCGTCGAACGGGAGGAACTGCACGCGCTGGGCGTCGACGACCCGGTCGAGGAACGCGCCGACGCCGCCCTCATCAGGGCCGTGGCCGCCACCGACGGGAACCTGGCCCTGCTCCGCCAATCCAAGATCGGAGCCGTGCTCCGCTACTCGGACGCCGCCACCCGCCATCAATAGACGACGGTCTTCTTCGAGCTGCCCGGGAAGACCACCACCAGGTGACGCTCCCTGGGCAGCTCGGAGGGGCTCTCCCCGGCGTCCCGGACATGGATGCGGATCCGCAGCGAACCCTGGCCCACCGAAGGAAAGCCGAAGACCTCCTCCATCGTCGTGAACCTGACCGGCCCGGGACTGTCGATGCCGACCTCGACCACCCGGTCCCAGCCCGCGCGTTCGACCGGCGGACGCGCCTTGGCCCGCCGGACGGTGAGGCAGAAGTCGTGGTGCTCGGCGGTGGTGACGGCCACCCCGTGGCGATGCACGCCGACGAGGCCGTTCTTGATCGCCTCGTACATCGGGTCGAGGCCCATCTCGCCGCCGCCCACGTAGTAGCCGCCGCCGTCGGTCGTGAGGACGGCCTTGGTGTTGGCGCGGTCGCGTCGCGGCACCTTCTTGCGGCAATGCGCGTTCTTCCGCGCGTCCAGGCGGGCGTTCTCCTCGGCCACCTGCTGCTCGGACCGCGTCAGCGCCGGCCCGGCCCGTTCCGGGCACAGGTAGGCGAGCACCCGCCCCGGTTCCGCCGGGCTCCGGTTGAAGAGCCGCCTCATGTTCTCGGGGTTCTCGCAGGATCGCCGTCCCAGCCACAGAAGCTCACCGTCGGGCCGTTCATCGACCTGCTGCCACGGTCCTCCGCGCATCGAGCACAGGAACGCGCGCTCCCTGTCGTGCGGCGGCATCCGCCTGACCGCCTCCACCCACGACTCGTTCCGCGCCGGCTGGGCGTACGTCGCGGCGCGGCACTCCTCGCGGCCGATCGCCACGACCTCGTCCCGCCCGCGGTCGCCCGTCACCACCAACACCGACAGCAGGACGGCCGTCGCGGCCACGCCCCGCAGCACCCGACTCCATCGCATGACGGTGGCGGCGATCAACGCCGCGGGAAGCAGGTTCCAGAGCTGCCAGCCCATCGTCCAGTCCGCGAACGGCCCCCACAGCTGCAAGCAGGAATCGCCCTCGGTCACCGCGTCGTACCCCAGCAGAACGGGCTCGACCAGCGCGTTCAACGCGAGCAGCCCCGAGGCCGCCCACGCGGGCCACCGCCACCGCGTACGAAGCCAAACTACGAACGCCGGGCCCACCACCAGGATGGGCAGCCCCCTGAGGTAGCCGAGCCCGGGAACCCGCCACAACGCCCCCTGGATCTCCCAGCCCGGGCATCGCCCGTAACCGACGATCCCGATCGAGACACCCTTGGCGCCGGACATCAACGCCAGCAGCAAAGAGATGCCAAGGGGCAGCACGGTCAACACGACCGCGGCTATCCAAAGCCACACCTGTCTTCGCGGCGACATTCCCGACCTTTCACTCCAAGGGCCAGCACCCTAGCGTCACCCGCCGCCGCCGTAGTGGACTGGTATCGAGGAGGAACCCATGTCAATCGACCTCAACCACACGATCGTCCGCTCCCGCGACAAGCAGGCCGAGGCCGAGTTCTTCGCGCACATCCTGGGCCTGAAGGTCGGCGCCCAATGGGGCCCGTTCGTCGCGGTCGAAGCCGACAACGGCGTCACGTTCGACTTCATGGACGCGACCGAGATCCAGAGCCAGCACTACGCGTTCCTGGTCACCGACGAGGAGTTCGACCAGATCTTCGCGCGCATCAAGGAGGCGGGGATCACCTACTGGGCCGACCCCGCCCACGAGAAACCCGGCGAGATCAATCACCACTACGGCGGCCGGGGCGTCTACTTCGACAGTCCCGACGGCCACGCCCTGGAGGCCATTACGTCGCCGTACGCCTAGAACGCACGAAAGCCGCTCCGAAGAGCGGCTTTCGATGTGTGGAGCTATGGGGATTCGAACCCCAGACCTCCTCCATGCCATGGAGGCGCGCTACCAACTGCGCCATAGCCCCGCGCGGCCTTCCGGCCGACCAGGAAAAGCTTAGTGCACCCCGAGCCCTGGTCGGTACGCGTTATCGCCAGCCAAGCCGTTCGGCGACCTCGTCCGGCGCATACCCCTGCTGCCCGCCCTCGCCGATCCACACCATCCCGTCGGCCTCCGCGACCGCGCCGACGGTGTGCTCCTGCGGCAGCCGAGGCTGAACGGCCAGCCGGACCTCCAGGTGTGGGTCGAACCGGCTCAGCTCATCCATAAGGTCCGCCACCGTGACCTCTCGCCGCGCACCTCTGCGATGTCTTCCCATAACCGTAATGAAACCACCCACACGCCCATGACCAGGCCATCTGATCTTGACCAAGCCACACCACCCCCGAAGAGTTCGCGAAGCAACCCCCGCCCCAAACAACCCGAAGCCTGCGAGGGCGCTGGGGGGGGGCAACCCGCAGGGACGCAGTCCCCGGGGGCTGCGCCGCATGCCGAGCGAAGCGAAGGCGCCGGGGGCGAGGGGCGAAGCCCCAAAAAAGGGGCGCAGCCCCATGCCAAGCGAAGCGAAGGCCAGGGGGCGAGGGGCGGAGCCCCAAGAGGGGCGCAGCCCCGAGGGGGCGAGGGGGCGGAGCCCCAAGAGGGGCGCAGCCCCGAGGGGGCGAGGGGGCGGAGCCCCAAGAGGGGCGCAGCCCCGAGGGGGCGA
>NZ_BAAATD010000036.1:0-8854 GCF_039533225.1 Actinomadura fulvescens
GCCACTTCTTGGCCTACTGGCGCCACCACCTCGCCCAAGAACACCACCGTGTTCACCACACGCGCCGCCAGGATGAGTACGACCTCACCGCGTGATCAGGCTTCTCCTTCAAAACGAACCACACCCATAGAAAAAGACCGCTCCCCATCACGTGGGAAGCGGTCCTGTAGGAACGCGCTATCGAGAGCACTCCACCTCAGCGCGGCGGTCGGTCATCCCCTTCTGGACCGCCTGCTGGACGCACTGCTTCTGCTTTTCGGTCAGCTGGAGCTTGCCGCACACCTTGACCCCGGAGTACGTACGGCAGTCCTGGGTCTGCGGTGCCTTGGCCTGCGCCGGAACCGCCCCTGCGGCGCCGAACACCGTGACCACGCCCAGCACACCCGCCGCGATGATCTTCATCATGGCACGTTCCCCCTGTTCGTCCCATATCCACGTTAGCGACCTCATCATCCCCATCTGGTGACGGGTAACCCAAATAAGGACAAAGGCCCTATATCTACCCGAACGCACCCTTAAACCCGGCCCCGCCCTCAGCGGCGACGGTGCGGACTTAACGGATGAGAAGCCCTCCGATAACGCCGCCCCCTAGGGTCGCTCCTCGACCCCTCCAACCGAGGAGACAACGCATGGGAACACGGTCCATCGCTCTCACTTTTCTTACGGGCCTGCTGGTGGTGACCACCCCTGGCATCGCCGCAGCACACAGTACTCCGGCGGCCAGGCAGACCGCCCCGGCGGACAACGGCGCCTCCGCCCTGGGCAGGGATCGGCGGGTCCTGCAGATGAACATCTGCAACAGCGGCTACGCCTCGTGCTATCGCGGCGGGGTGGCCGTGACGTCGGCCATCAAAATGATCAGGCGCCGGAAGCCCTGGGTGGTGACGCTCAACGAGGCCTGCGGACGCGACGCCCAGAACATCGCCAAGGCGATCGGCATGAGGTACACCTTCTTCCCCGCCCACAAGGCCTCCGGCGGCGCCGCCCGGTGCAAGAACAAGCAGGCCTACGGCAATGCCGTCCTCACCTGGCAGAACGCCCCGCGCACCTACTACCGGGTGCTCGCCCGTCAGGTTCGCGGCGCCGAGAAGCGTTCCATGGGATGCCGCGAGATCCAGGCCATGGTCGCCTGCACGACCCACCTGACCAACAAGTCCAAGTCGGTGGCCCTGGACCAGTGCAAGGAGGCCATCGTGTACGCGCGCAAGTTCGCCCGTGGCAAGAGGGTCTTCCTGATCGGCGACCTCAACCTGCGCTACAACAAGGACAGGGTCCAGAGCTGCGTCCCGAAGAAGTTCACCCGCAAGAGCGACGGCAGCGTCCAGCACGCGATCGTCGACAACAGGCTCCCGATCAAGGGCCATAACCACGAGGACCTGTGGGGCAGCGACCACGACGCCTTCTGGGTGGACCTCGGCACCTGACCGACCGCACCCCCCACAACGCCGAGGCCCCTTCCGCCAGCCGGAAGGGGCCTCCGCAGTCCCAGACCCCGAAGACCCCACCCCGATGCGCACAGCCGCGCCTGTCCCCAAGCCCGGGCCGCGCGGCGCCGGCGTCGTTGGCGGAGGCCAAGAGTGTGCCCGGACCCAGCTGGCGCAGGCCGGGCCGCGCGCAGCGCGGGCGTTGTTGACGGAGGCCCGACGTATGCCCAGACCCGGCTGGCGCAGGCCCGGCATGTGCTCGGACCCGGCCGGTGGAAGCCCGGCATGTGCTCGGACCCCGGCTGGCGCAGGCCCGGCGTATGTCCTCGGGCGTTGTTGGCGAAGGCCCGGTTGGCGGAGACCCGGCTTGTGCTCAGGCCCGGCTAGCGGAGGCCGGGCGTGTGCTCGAACCCGGGTGGTAGAGGCCGGGCTTGTGTTCGGACCCGGCTGGTGAAGGGGCCGGGCATGTGCTTAGGCCCGCTGGTCAAGGCCCGGCCTGGGCTCAGGCCCTGGTGGTGAAGGCCCGGCATGTGCTCAGAGCCGACCGGGGTGGGCTTGGGGGTGGACGGGGGTTGGGTGTGGGTAGGCGAAAGGCCCCTTCCGGGGCGGAAGGGGCCTTTCGGCGTGTCGTCAGACCTCGGGTTTAGCGGTTGTACTGGCCGAAGTCGTACTCCTCCAGCGGGACGGCCTCGCCGGAACCCTGGCCGAAGGCGTACTCGGCGCCGTCGTCGTAGGAACCGACGGAGTAGACCGCCGCCTTGGCCTCTTCGGTGGGCTCGACCCGGACGTTGCGGTACTGCGGCATGCCGGTACCGGCCGGGATGAGCTTACCGATGATGACGTTCTCCTTGAGGCCCAGCAGCGGGTCGCTCTTGGCGTGCATCGCGGCCTCGGTCAGGACTCGCGTCGTCTCCTGGAAGGAGGCGGCCGAGAGCCAGGACTCGGTGGCCAAAGAGGCCTTGGTGATGCCCATCAGGACCGGGCGGCCGGCGGCGGGCGAGCCGCCCTCGGCCACGACCGAGCGGTTGGTCTCCTCGAAGAGGGGACGCTCCACCAGGTCACCCGGCAGCAGGTCGGTGTCGCCCGACTCGAGGATGTTCACCCGCTTGAGCATCTGGCGGACGATGATCTCGATGTGCTTGTCGTGGATCGACACACCCTGCGACCGGTAGACCTCCTGGACCTCGTGGACCAGGTGGAGCTGCACGGCGCGGGGGCCGAGGATGCGCAGGACCTCGTGCGGGTTCTGCGCACCGGCGATCAGCTGCTGGCCGACGTCGACGTGCTCGCCCTCCTTGACCAGGAGGCGGGAGCGCATCGGGACCTGGTAGGCGATCTCGTCCGAGCCGTCGTCGGGGACGATGACGACCTTGCGGGTCTTCTCCGTCTCGTCGATCTTGACCCGGCCGGCGACCTCGCTGATCGGGGCGACACCCTTGGGGATGCGCGCCTCGAACAGCTCCTGGACACGCGGCAGACCGTGCGTGATGTCGCCACCCGCCACACCACCGGTGTGGAAGGTACGCATGGTCAGCTGGGTGCCGGGCTCACCGATGGACTGCGCGGCGATGATGCCGACGGCCTCGCCGACGTCCACGCGCTTGCCGGTCGCCAGAGAGCGGCCGTAGCAGGCGGCGCAGACACCGATCTTGGCCTCGCAGACCAGGGCACTGCGGGTCCGGACCGTGTCCACACCGGCCTCGACCAGGCGGGACACCACGGTGTCCGACAGGTCGGTGTCGGCGGGGAAGATCACCGTGCCGTCGACGACGACGTCCTCGGCGATGGTCCGCCCGACCAGACCGGTCTCGGTGGTGGCCGGCTTGACCAGCGTGCCGTCGGGCAGCTTGTCGGCGACCGAGAAGGGGATCGTGCGGTCGGTGCCGCAGTCCTCTTCGCGGACGATGACGTCCTGGGCCACGTCGACGAGGCGACGGGTCAGGTAGCCCGAGTCGGCGGTGCGCAGCGCGGTGTCGGCCAGACCCTTACGGGCACCGTGCGTCGAGATGAAGTACTCGACGACCGAGAGGCCCTCACGGAACGACGACTTGATCGGCCGCGGGATGGTCTCACCCTTGGGGTTGGACACCAGGCCGCGCATACCGGCGATCTGCCGGATCTGCAGCGGGTTACCACGGGCACCGGAGTTGACCATCATCCAGACCGGGTTGGTCTTGGGGAAGGCCTGCTCCATGTCCGCGGCGACCTCGGCGGTGGCCTCGTTCCAGATCATGATGAGCTCTTGCTTGCGCTCATCGTCGGTGATCAGACCGCGGTTGTACTCCCGCTGCACCTTGTCGGCGCGGTTCTCGTAGCCCTGCAGGATCGAGGCCTTGTTGGGCGGGGTCACCACGTCCTCGATGGAGATGGTGACGCCCGACCGGGTGGCCCAGTGGAACCCGGTGGACTTGAGGGCGTCCAGCGCGTTGGCGACCTCGACCTTGGGGTAGGTCTCGGCCAGCTCGTTGACGATCGCCGAGAGCTGCTTCTTGCCGACCTCGTAGTTGACGAACGGGAAGTCGGCGGGCAGGGCCTCGTTGAACAGGGCCCGGCCCAGCGTGGTCTCCAGGCGGTACGGCTGACCCGGCTCGTAGCCCTCGGGCGCCTGCCAGCCGCGCGGCGGCGGGACGTCCTTGAACCGAACCTGGATCTTGGCCTGCAGGTCCAGTTCGGCGCGGTCGTAGGCCATGGTGGCCTCGGCCACGGAGCCGAACGCACGGCCGTCGCCGACGGTGTTCTCGCGCTCGGTCGTCAGCCAGTAGAGGCCGATCACCATGTCCTGGGTGGGCATGGTGACGGGCTTGCCGTCCGACGGCTTGAGGATGTTGTTGGTCGAGAGCATCAGGATGCGCGCCTCGGCCTGGGCCTCGGCCGACAGCGGCAGGTGCACGGCCATCTGGTCACCGTCGAAGTCCGCGTTGAACGCGGTGCAGACGAGCGGGTGGATCTGGATGGCCTTGCCCTCGACCAGCTGCGGCTCGAACGCCTGGATGCCGAGACGGTGCAGGGTCGGCGCGCGGTTGAGCAGCACCGGGTGCTCGGTGATGACCTCTTCGAGCACGTCCCACACGACGGGGCGGGCCCGCTCGACCATGCGCTTGGCGCTCTTGATGTTCTGCGCGTGGTTGAGGTCGACCAGCCGCTTCATGACGAACGGCTTGAACAGCTCCAGCGCCATCTGCTTGGGCAGGCCGCACTGGTGCAGCTTGAGCTGCGGGCCGACGACGATGACCGAACGGCCGGAGTAGTCGACGCGCTTGCCCAGCAGGTTTTGCCGGAACCGGCCCTGCTTGCCCTTGAGCATGTCGGAGAGCGACTTCAGGGGGCGGTTGCCCGGCCCGGTGACGGGCCGGCCGCGGCGGCCGTTGTCGAACAGCGCGTCGACGGCCTCCTGAAGCATGCGCTTCTCGTTGTTGACGATGATCTCGGGCGCGCCCAGGTCGAGCAGGCGCTTGAGCCGGTTGTTCCGGTTGATCACGCGGCGGTACAGGTCGTTCAGGTCGGAGGTCGCGAAGCGGCCACCGTCCAGCTGCACCATCGGACGCAGGTCCGGCGGGATCACCGGGATGCAGTCGAGCACCATGCCCAGCGGGCTGTTGCGGGTGTTGAGGAACGCCGAGACGACCTTCAGCCGCTTGAGGGCACGGGCCTTCTTCTGGCCCTTGCCGGTGCGGATGATGTCGCGCAGGCGCTCGGCCTCCGCGTCGAGGTCGAAGTTCTCCAGGCGGGCCTGGATCGCCGCGGCGCCCATGCCCCCCTCGAAGTACTTGCCGAAGCGGTCCCGCATCTCGCGGTAGAGCATCTCGTCGCCCTCAAGGTCCTGGACCTTGAGGTTCTTGAAGCGGTTCCAGACCTCGTCGAGACGGTCGATCTCGCGCTGCGCGCGGTCGCGCAGCTGCTTCATCTCCCGCTCGGCGCCGTCGCGCACCTTGCGCTTCTGGTCGGCCTTGGCCCCGGCCTCCTCCAGCTCCGCCAGGTCGCCCTCCAGCTTCTGCTGGCGGGCCTCGACCTGGGCGTCGCGGGCCTGCTCGATCTGCTGCCGCTCCACCGAGATGTGCGCCTCGAGGGTCGGCAGGTCACGGTCGCGACGCTCGGCGTCGACGCTCGTGATCATGTACGCCGCGAAGTAGATGATCTTTTCGAGATCCTTCGGGGCGAGGTCGAGCAGGTAGCCCAGGCGTGACGGGACGCCCTTGAAGTACCAGATGTGCGTGACGGGCGCGGCCAGCTCGATGTGGCCCATCCGCTCACGGCGCACCTTGGCACGGGTCACCTCGACGCCGCAGCGCTCACAGATGATGCCCTTGAACCGGACGCGCTTGTACTTACCGCAGTAGCACTCCCAGTCCCGGGTCGGACCGAAGATCTTCTCGCAGAAGAGCCCGTCCTTCTCCGGCTTGAGGGTCCGGTAGTTGATCGTCTCCGGCTTCTTCACCTCGCCGTGCGACCACTGGCGGATGTCGTCGGCGGTCGCCAGACCGATGCGAAGCTCGTCGAAGAAGTTGACGTCAAGCAACTTGTTTCCCCTTGAGTTGATCAGACCTCTTCGACACTGCTCGGCTCACGCCGGGACAGGTCGATGCCGAGCTCTTCCGCCGCGCGGAAGACGTCCTCGTCGGTGTCTCGCATCTCGATGGACATGCCGTCGCTGGAGAGCACCTCGACGTTGAGGCACAGTGACTGCATTTCCTTGATGAGGACCTTGAAGGACTCGGGAATGCCGGGCTCGGGGATGTTCTCGCCCTTGACGATGGCCTCGTAGACCTTCACGCGGCCCAGTACGTCGTCGGACTTGATCGTCAGCAGCTCCTGCAGCGCGTAGGCCGCGCCGTAGGCCTCCAGGGCCCAGACCTCCATCTCGCCGAAGCGCTGGCCGCCGAACTGGGCCTTACCGCCCAGCGGCTGCTGGGTGATCATGGAGTACGGTCCGGTCGAACGAGCGTGGATCTTGTCGTCGACCAGGTGCAGCAGCTTGAGGATGTAGATGTAGCCGACCGAGATCGGGTCCTTGTAGGGCTCACCGGTACGGCCATCGAACATCCGCGCCTTACCACCCGGACCGACCAGGCGGTCGCCGTCGCGGTTGGGCAGGGTGCTCTCGATCAGGCCGGTGACGTCGTCCTCGCGGGCACCGTCGAACACCGGCGTCGCGGTGTTGGTCCACGGCCCGGCCTCGTCGGCGCCGATGGCCTTGAGGGCCTTCTTCCAGTCGGCGTCGTCGCCCTCGACCTTCCAGCCGCGGCTGGCGACCCAGCCGAGGTGGGTCTCCAGGACCTGTCCCACGTTCATACGACCGGGGACGCCCAGCGGGTTGAGGACGATGTCGACCGGGGTGCCGTCTTCGAGGAACGGCATGTCCTCGACCGGCAGCACCTTGGAGATGACGCCCTTGTTGCCGTGACGACCGGCCAGCTTGTCCCCATCGGTGATCTTGCGCTTCTGCGCCACGTACACCCGGACCAGCTCGTTCACACCCGGCGGCAGCTCATCGCCCTCGTCGCGCGAGAACACCCGCACGCCGATGACCTTGCCCTGCTCACCGTGCGGCACCTTCAGCGAGGTGTCGCGTACTTCGCGGGCCTTCTCACCGAAGATCGCGCGCAGCAGCCGCTCCTCAGGCGTCAGCTCGGTCTCGCCCTTGGGCGTGACCTTGCCGACCAGGATGTCACCGGGCACCACGTCGGCGCCGATGCGGATGATGCCGCGCTCGTCCAGGTCGGCCAGGACCTCTTCGGAGACGTTCGGGATATCCCGAGTGATCTCCTCCGGGCCCAGCTTGGTGTCACGGGCGTCGACCTCGTGCTCCTCGATGTGGATCGAGGACAGGACGTCGTCCTGCACCAGCCGCTGCGACAGGATGATCGCGTCTTCGTAGTTGTGACCCTCCCACGGCATGAACGCCACGAGCAGGTTCTTGCCGAGCGCCATCTCACCCTGGTCGGTGCACGGGCCGTCGGCGACGACCTGCCCGAGCTCGACCCGCTGGCCCTCTTCGACGATGGGCTTCTGGTTGAAGCAGGTGCCCTGGTTGGACCGCTTGAACTTCGCGACCCGGTAGGTCGTCCGCGTGCCGTCGTCGTTCATGACGGTCACGTAGTCGGCCGACACCTCCTCGACCACACCGGCCTTCTCGGCGGTGATCACGTCACCGGCGTCGACGGCGGCGCGGTATTCCATGCCCGTGCCGACCAGTGGTGCTTCGCTGCGCAGCAGCGGCACCGACTGGCGCTGCATGTTGGAGCCCATCAGCGCCCGGTTGGCGTCGTCGTGCTCCAGGAACGGGATCATCGCCGTCGCGACCGAGGTCATCTGGCGCGCCGAGACGTCCATGTACTGGACCTCGCCCGGCGGGATCAGCTCGACCTCGCCGCCCTTCTTGCGGACCAGGACCTTCTGCTCGACGAACGTGCCGTCGTCGTTGAGCAGGGAGTTGGCCTGCGCGACGACGAACCGGTCCTCCTCGTCCGCGGTGAGGTAGTCGATCTGGTCGGTGACCACACCGTTGTCGACCTTGCGGTACGGGGTCTCGACGAAGCCGAACGGGTTGACCCGCCCGAACGCGGCGAGCGAGCCGATCAGGCCGATGTTGGGGCCTTCCGGCGTCTCGATCGGGCACATGCGGCCGTAGTGCGACGGGTGAACGTCACGGACCTCCATGCCCGCCCGCTCACGCGACAGACCACCCGGACCCAGCGCCGACAACCGGCGCTTGTGCGTCAGGCCGGCGAGGGGGTTGGTCTGGTCCATGAACTGCGACAGCTGCGAGGTGCCGAAGAACTCCTTGATGGAGGCCACGACCGGGCGGATGTTGATCAGCGTCTGCGGCGTGATCGCCTCGACGTCCTGCGTGGTCATCCGCTCACGAACGACCCGCTCCATCCGCGCCAGACCCAGACGCACCTGGTTTTGGATCAGCTCGCCCACCGTACGCAGCCGCCGGTTGCCGAAGTGGTCGATGTCATCGACCTCGATCGGCACCGGGGCGGACCCGACGGTGGCCTCCTCCTCGCCGGCGTGCAGCCGGACGAGGTACTCGATGGTCCCGACGATGTCGTCCTCGGTGAGCGTGCCCTGGTTCATGTCCAGGTCGAGCCCGAGCTTCTTGTTGATCTTGTAGCGGCCGACCTTGGCGACGTCGTACCGCTTGGGGTTGAAGTAGAGGTTCTCCAGCAGGGTCTGCGCCGACTCCTTGGTCGGCGGCTCGCCCGGACGCAGCTTGCGGTAGATGTCCAGCAGAGCGTCGTCCTGCCCGGAGGTGTGGTCCTTCTCCAGCGTGACGTTGATCGACTCATACCCGCCGAAATGCTCGCGGATCCGGGCCTCGTCCCACCCCAGCGCCTTCAGCAGCACCGTCACCGGCTGCTTGCGCTTGCGATCGATACGAACGCCCACGTTGTCGCGCTTGTCGACCTCGAACTCCAACCAGGCAC
>NZ_BAAATD010000037.1:0-8725 GCF_039533225.1 Actinomadura fulvescens
CGGCCATCGCGTTTCCTTTCCTTCGAGATCTTGGTCGATTCGAAGGATCACGCGGTGGCCGTCCTACTTCACGACGCCACGCCCTCTGGCCTGGTCAAACTCGTACACCATCTCCGTGGACGCAACCGCTCACAGCCCACCAAGGGACAGTGCACAAGCCAACAGGGCCACCGTGATGGGGAGAATCCGCGTGGCGACAGGTATCGCGCCTCGCCGGTGACAAACAAGCGCGCCAAGCCCATCCGGCAGCCGCAGCCGCACCGCAGCCGCAGGTCAGCTCAACGCGTCAGTGACAACTTCCGTGCTTCGACTCAGTTGCGTCACCCGGCCAGGTCAATCAGGTCCTCGCCAGCAAAGGGATCCGTCTCGGGTCACCTCGACGTGGCCGGCATACAGGCCAGATATCTCGGTCCCCTGCTCCAGCGCGCCGGCGATGTCGGTGAGCATGGCGCCGACGTCGGTCCACCTTGGTGCGCTCTCGGCGGCGCCGACCTTGTCGTACTCCCTGACGCAACCATGGAGCGGCCCTTGCCGCAGGTCAACGAACAGTTCTTGCCCACCCTGGCTTGTCGCGATGGGCATCCAGGGTGCGAGCCACGTATCGCACCATGACCCCGCCGGCTGGGCCTCCAGCTCCGCGATCTCATCTGCGTCGCACTCGTCCGCCTCGGCTATCTCAAGCAGGATCCGTCGCGTATCAAGCGCCATCTCGATCGGGACAGGGCAGTAACCCGGCAACAGGTCGAAGGGCCGGCCGTGCCAAGGCCGGTCCGCGCCGTTCGCGCGGCGCCACCAGGCCAGAAGGCCCGCAGGAAGGGCCACCCCCAGGGCTGCCTCAGCCTCAGCGAGCTCCGCCGCCGCAGCCGGTGGGCCAATCCGCGCCAGCGCGTCCGGAGCATTCTCTGCGAGCCAGGCGAGGATCCGGTCCCACGACTCATCGACACTGTGCTCCATCCGATCATGGTGCCGGACCGTTGAGAGCGCGACGCCCGGTTTCAGCCAATTGAAGCGCTTAGTCGCATGTCGAAGCGCTCAGTCGCAGGCGGCCATGGGTTGCGGGCGTGTCGCTCAAGCCAAACCGTCAGCAAGATGCTGACGGTTTGGCAGGATGGTCCCATGCGGAAGGCGACTCCCCTGCCTCGACACCTCAAGGCGGCCGACGTTATCGCGGCAATTCAGGCTCGACACCAGGAGGATCCGCAGCTGGCGACGCATCCGGCACCAGAAGACCTGATGGCCTTCGCAACGTGGGCGCTTGACCGACGGAACGCCCTACCTGCGGCTGAAGCCAAGGACGATGTACTGGACGCCATCAGGCTGCTTCGACTGGCTCAGCAGCAGTTGGACCGCCTCATGCTCCGCGCCCTGCTCACAGCCAAGGCAGACCGCATCAAAACGCCCAAGCTCAGCGAAGCAACCGGCATCCATAGCCGACAGGGCACCCACGACCGAATCAAGGCTCTGACCAGGGAAATTGCAGCCGCGCGCCTATCCGTCCCAGCAGACGCTGTCGAGGATGTCGCTCCTGCGCCTGACGTAGCACTCGCTCACCTCAAGACCGTCGCCCACAAGCTCCTTCAGGAGTGGGAAGACCTCACTACCAACGAGGACGCCGACGAATGGGCCGAGGGCATCGAGCTCACCATGCGTTCGAGCGAGATCACGGATCTGACCGCGGCCAGCCTGTCAGTCCAGCTTCGATGCGCCACAGAGCAGATCGTCGAACACGCTGGCACGCTCGGTGTCCCAGCGGCCCGGACACCGGAAGCCGAGGCCGCGCTTGATGCAGTACGCAACTTGTAGCGCACGCGGACACGTTCCTACCTGCATGCAAGCACATGGCCCGTAGTACAGCCGCATGAGCTCTAGCAAGGGCCCATGTAAGCCGTAGTCCTTCTGGGAGCGTTCCCGTGGGACAGCAAACCCTCGGTAAGCGCAGACGTTTGCCGGATCGTCACCACAAGGCGCTCAGCCTGAACGCCGGCCAAGAGACGCTCGTCAAGCGCAACACATACGCAGGCAGCCAGCCACGAGTCGCTCCTCAAGCGCAAGACATACTCAAGCAGCCAGCCACGAGGCGCTTCTGACGGCAGAAGACCTGCCAGGCCGCGGACATGAGCCGGCCAGCAACGAACGTGGCGGGACGTGCGACATCGGCACGCCGCACACCACGACGGTGCATCAAACACGTGCCGACACCACAGTCGGGGAGCGAACGACCTCGGAAGTCCTACAGGCGAAGCGTTAAGACAGCTGTGTTAACGACACAGGCGAAGCGGTTGTTCGGCGGCCTTGGTGTAGCGCTCGGTGATCTGCCCTTCCTGGATGGTACGCAGAGCCCCTGCCTGAGGGGCTGGGCCGGCATCGGCCGAATGCGGGAGAGCCGTTCGCCACCGTACGGATCAGGCGTTAAGGCAGCTGTGTTCACGACGCGGGGCCTGATGGTGAACGTCGTGATCCTGGCAGGTCCGCCTTGTACGAGCCTTGATGGCGGCGTTCAATGACCTAACCCTGTCGCCGCGAGTGAACCTCACCGCAGCCTACGTTCCACAGGGAATCGGAGTTACGTGCTCTCGCGAGCCCGTCAACTTCCCAATCGCCGCCCCTCGCGACCGGACGTTCGGGCGCGGCTACCTGACCGCGATGAGGAGATCGGTCCGCCTGGATCGCCATCAGACATTAAAAGCCGCAGGTCAGAACCGATAGTCCTACCGATAGGGCCAACGATGTAAGCCCTGATAGTGCAGTAGACAGACAGGCAGATAGTCAGAGGTCGCATGGCGATGCTCAGCGAGTCGCAACAGACACTGATGCTCATACAGCAGAGCAGACCGCTCAACTCACAGTTGTGATATCTGGGTGTGCAGTAGAGGCGAGACATGCGGTACGCAGCGACTATCCGACCGATGCTCCACCTGAGTGAGTCAGGGATACACAGCTAGCTGGACGGACCGATGAGCACACAGATAACCCCAGGGAAAGTTAGACACGTAGTTCTAGTGACCGTCCACTCCCCCACCCCGGCGGTAGGTAGATGGGGCGATAGCGCGGTCACCCGGGCGAACGACGGTTCGTGAGCACAGAAGGCAGGTGGGACGTGCGACAAAGCAAGAGAACCCTTGAGGGAGAGCAGGAGCGATCCGGAAGGCGGCTAGCAGGGCAGCTGGTCGATCGTTCAGTCGAGCACCAGCACAGGCAGCGGAAACCCCAGAGAGAGGCGACATGCAAGCAGCAGGGAACTGAGACTCAGCAAGAACGCCGGGGGAGTAGGTGGGAACGGCAGTAGGTGGGAACGTAGGCAGCCCAAACAAAGGGGCAGCAGTCCAGGCGGTTGCGCAAGCGATCCGTTCAAAGGAACGCCGATTGACCAGGTGGCGGACGGAGAGGCAAGACAACACACCCGGCGGAGCGGGGGAGAAGCAAGCAGAACGGGGAAGCAGTCAGCGGGGCGGGGGACTGGCCAGCGAGACGGGGAAGCAGTCAACGCGCCAGGGAAGCGGCCAGCGCGCCGGGGGAGTCGCCAGCGCGCCGGGGGAGTGGTCAGCAAGGCGGGGGAGCAGAGGCAGAAGCAGAGGACCCGCGTCCAAAGGGGAGAGATGAAGCTCCCGGGGAGGACAGTCAGTAAGCGCCGGGGGTAACAGCACACGACGCTGTCACCGCGACACGGTCGTTCGGGTGCTTGAGGGGCCAACGAGGCCTCTGCTAGGAAGAGAGCCCATAGCAAGCCGGGCACGAGAGAATTGCTGGGGGCCATGACAGTCACCACGGACTGGGTGAAGGACCATCGAAGCCGCGCGGTAGCGCTCCGTCGAGTGGTCGCCGCCATCAACGAGAAGGGCGGTGTGGGCAAAACCTCGATCACCGCCAACTTGGCTGGGCAGGTGGCGGCGACGGGACGACGGACCCTGGCGATCGACCTCAACCGGCAGGGCAACCTCAGCCGTGATTTCGGCATCCGCCGGACGCCGCAAGACGACCAGGGCGCGGCTCTGCGCAGCGCCATCGTCGAGGGCACCGCTCTTCAGGTCGCGCCCGACGTCCGTCCCAACCTCGATGTCGCGGTCGGCGGGTCCAAGCTTGAGGACCTGACGTTGACGATCACGATGTTGCTCACCCGGGGCGACTTCCACGAGGCGTACCTGAAGCTGGCCGCCGCCATCGCTCCGATCGCGCACGAGTACCAGCTGATCGTGATCGACTGCCCGCCTGAGTCGCCCGTCCTTGACAACCTCGCGCTTGCCGCGGCGCGCTGGGTGATGATCCCGACCAAGTCCGACGACGGCAGCCTCGACGGCATGGAGCTCGTCGCCCAGCGGTTCCAGCAGATGCGGCAGATCAACCCCACCATGCAGTTGCTGGGCGCCGTGCTGTTCGCGACCGGGACCAACGCCAAGGCCATCCATGGCAAGGTCCGCAAGAGCGTCGCCGACCTGTTCGGCGGCGAGGACAAGTCCCCGTTGTTCCAGCAGCACATCCGGCACGCCGAGAGGGTCGCGGTCGACTGCCGGGAGATGGGAATGCTCGTACACGAGCTGAAGGAGTACGCCGAGCAGCAGCCGAACTACTGGACGGCGAAGCGGTCGGGCCTCAACCCCCGGCCGATGTCGGCGGCGCTGGACGGGCTGGCCACCGACTACCTCAACCTCGCCAAAGAGCTGCTGATGGTCATCGCGCAGTCCGAGCAGCGAGGTGCGCAGGCATGACGAACGGAGCCAAGGGCGGCCTGTCAGACATCTTTGGAGGTTCGGCGAAGGCAGGGGACAGCTCAGACCCGTTCGCGTTCCTGGGCACGGTCGACGAGCCGCCAGCCGCACCCGAGCCCGCCCCGGCCGAACCAGTGGCCGCGCCGGTGCCCGCACCTACGCCCGCGCCGGCCGCAACTCCGGCCCCGGCTCCAGCTCCAGCTCCGGCGCCGGCTCCTGCGTCGCGTACGCGCACTCAGGCACCTTCGCCGCAACCTCGGACGGTCCCCGCGCCGCCCCCGCCGAGCGCCACGCCGGAAGAGGCGCCTGCTCAGCCTTCCGGCAGCCGTCCGCGTCGCCGCCGCGCCAAGCCTGCTGAGCCAGCCGAGCCGGCCGAGGTACATTCCGAAGAGCTGGACGATGTCTCCGCCGAGACCACCAGCCAGGTCCAGATCTACCTGAAGTCATGGGCCCGCAAGACCGCCGCCAGGCTGGCCAAGGCGGAGGGGATGTCCAACGCACAGATCGCCTACGACGCCATCGACGAATCGCGGCGCGCCAACACTCTGCGCACCCTCGTCGAGGCCCGGCGAGTCGACCCGCGCCCGGCGGACAGCGCGTTCCCCAGCCGTTCGACCCGGCGGCGGCCGCGGCATTGGACCGACGAGGGCGGCGCCCGGAGCCTCTGGTCGATCCAAGCGACTCCGGCCGAACGCGAGGTTCTGGAACGGTTCGTCGTCGAGTACGGCGCGGAAAGCGTGAGCCAGCTCGTCTCCGCGGCCGTAGAGGCGTACCTGGAAGACAACCCCCTCCGCTTCGCCGAAGTCGACCTCAAACAAGCCCGCCGACCAACGTCCTGACCATGCACGCCGTCCGCACGGCGAACGACCCCGGCCCTCCCCGGCAGCCGCCGACCTCCTGACACTGGCCGATGGCAAGCCCCCAGACTGATCAGGAGGTCGGCACCCAAACCCCCACGACCTCGGCTCGCAGCGCACCGCCGGCAGGCCGACATACCGAGTGCGATTGCCGCACGAAGATCCAGCGACGACGCGCCTTTACGCCCACGCGCCGTACACCTGCGGTCTCCGTCCGTCCGCCCACGCGCATCGGCGGCCTGGACGGAGCGGAGCACCACTGCCGGATCGCGGGCACCAAGCCCGACTTGGAGAACGCAGGTCTCCTTGCGAGCCGCAAGCAACTCCACACGCCGACTACCTCGCCCACGACTTGCGTATCGCCCAAGCCTCCTCTCGCGATCGAGGGCCTCATACGCCGCTTCGATCGCGCAGCACGAGGGCGTTGACCTGCACCTGAGCGGTGAGCAGCGGACCGGCTCCAAGGCGGTCGCCTCCGACACCACGAGGAGCACCCGCCCGCGCGTACAGACGGGGGCGAAACTAGGAGGGCCAGCTCAGCGGGCTACGAGATCGGTGTCAACGCGGCGAGTTCATGTGGCAGAAGGGCGGCTGCCATCCCTGCCGCTGTTCGCGCCGGTCGAGGACATCCCGCCCGCAGCCGACCTGGTCGAGGAAGAGCCCCGCGGCCACGGGTAGTCGAGTCCCCAGGCCCGTGGGCTGAACGGTGACGGCCATGAAGTCTGCCCCCTGCCCTCCCGGTCGTACACCGTACGACCCGCCCCGGGCGCAAGAAGCAAGGCCTTGGGACGGCCGCCGGAGTGTCACTCGGCGCGGCGGCGCTGCAGTTCCTCAAGCCATCCGCGTACCTGCTCGTCGTCGTGCACGTACGGCCCACGGGGTTCCGGCCTCAGATCGATTCCGTGGAGAAGGCCCAGAGCCCACCGGGACAGATCGTCCCATTCGAGATCATCGTCGGTGTACCAACGTCCAGCCCACCGGTCAGCCGCATCGCGGCTCACACGTCCCTCGACCACACCAGCGAACCACGCCTCGATCTCGTCCAGACCCGGCTGACCACCACCCATGTACTCACCGTATCCAGACAGGGCGAGGGTGCCTCATGCATCTCCAGCTCTTCGGAAGCCACTTCAACGCACCTGCTGCACACTTGAGACATACACCCCTCATCTCCAAAGGCGTACCTCTTCGTAGCAACCGAGAGCATGTCCCTCGCCCCGATCCGCTCGGGCGCGCGTCGCTCAATCCGCCAGCCCCTACAGCGCTCGACCCGCATCCAGGGCATACGCCACCCACCATGACCCGGCCCGTACGCCGCTCGCCACACTCAGGCGTGCGGCGAAGGCGTACTGGCCGCCGAGGCTGCCGTTCGCGGTCGGCGGTACGCATGGCGTGCCGCTGAAGCAGCAGGTCGGCGAGCCGCAGGTGGCTGTTTGGCCGCTAGAGGCAACGGTTGTGGGCGAACGAGGTTGTCGGCCATCATCACATCGCGCCCACGCGGACGGGCACGATGTCGGCCATACCCGGCGTTCATGGCGCGAGCGGGGCCAGCTGATGCGCCGTCCGTAGTAGCTGGCGGCTCGCCGCCTCGGTGCGCGTGACCGTCGACGGCCTCGGACCCCCGAGAAGGCGTCGTACCTTCGACCTAACTATTGAATTTCCACGTAAACTTTGGCGACGATTCGAGCGGATGGCGAAGGTATACCTTCAAAATGCGGTTGCGACCCATCGATCTGGCGCGGGAACACGGACTGTCCGCGCAGGCCGTGCGCAACTACGAGGAGGCGGGGATCCTGCCCCCGGCCGAACGCTCGCCGCACGGCTACCGCATCTACGCTCCACGCCATGCGGCGGCGTTGCGGACGTTCATGACGTTGATCCCCGCACACGGCCATGCGACCGCGGCGGCGATCATGCGAGCCGTGAACGGCGGCGCGGTCGAGGAGGCGCTGCGCCTGGTCGACGAGAGCCACGCACAACTGGCCGACGACCGCCGCACGCTCGAAGCCGTGGAACGCGCCCTCCGCGATCTCGTACCGCCCCCTGAACCGGAGCCCCCGCACGACCTAACGCCGCCCCGTCAGCTGGCGCCGCCGCACGGCCCAGAATCACCGCACAGCCCGGTACGGTCCAGCAGCTTGGCGCCACCACACGACCCGGATTCGCCGGCACGCAGCCCAGTGCCGCCACCCCATGATCTGACGCCGCACACCCCAAGATCAACGCGCGAGCCAGGGCCGCCACGTACCCCAGCGCCACACCGCGACTTGGCGTCGCCGCACCGGCCGAGGCCCGAAGCACAGCGCGGGCCAACGCCGCATCGCGATGTGGCGTCGCCACACGATCCGAGGCCGGAAGCGCTGCGCGGGTCTGGGCCGCCACGTACGCCGCCGCGCGTCCTGGCGTCGTCGTACGACACAGGGTCCTCGCACAATCTCAAGGCACCGCAGCACGGCCTGAAGCCATCGCGCCATCTGGCGCCGCCTGCGCCCTCGGCGGATATGACGTTCATTGGGCCGCTGGCTCGCAGGCTCGGCATCCGGCCGGCTACGTTGCGCAAGTGGGAACGGGCCGGGGTAGTCGTGCCCCAACGCGATGCACGTACCGGCTACCGCGTTTACACCTCCGCCGACGTGCGGGACGCGCAGCTCGCCCACCAGCTACGGCGGGGCGGGCATGGGCTAGAGCAGATCGCACGAGTGCTTGAGCAGGTACGGGCCGCAGGTGGACCCGAGCCGCTGCAAGCGACGTTGAAGGAATGGCGCGACCGGCTGACGGCGCGAGGCCTCGCGATGCTGGCGGGTGCGGGTGCCCTTGATGCCTACCTCGATACGCCATAGCGCCTACGACGTCGCAGGCGGCCCCTCATCGGTGCGGTGTCTCATCACGCTTGCCACACGCGCAACCCACGGCGAATGAGCAGCGAGCGGTGCTCCGGGGGATGTGCTCGCTGCTGGACGGCAGTTGGTAGGCGTCGTGGGGGAGTAGGCCTCTCGGCGAAGTTGGCGGGTAGGGCGGCGCCTGTCCGTAGGCGCCGCGGTCACGTCCAGCGGAGTGGTGTAAGAGATCGGCCTTCGCGTGATCTGTTTGTGCAGGTTAAGCGGTGATTGCTTGCTGGTCGATCTTCTCGGTCGGTGCGTCGCCTGCGATTACGCGCAGGCGGGC
>NZ_BAAATD010000038.1:0-5751 GCF_039533225.1 Actinomadura fulvescens
CGTGCCCGCCGGTCAGGTCCTTGATCTGCTCGGCGAAGTGCAGGCTCCGTGAGTCGAGCACGTGGTCCGCACCCCACGCGCGCAGCAGGTCACGCCTGAGCGGGGTACCGGCCGTCGCGATCACGCGGGCGCCGCGGGCTCGCGCGAATCGCAGGGCGGCCAGCCCGACGCCGCCGGCGCCGCCGTGCACCAGGACCGTCTCGCCGGCCTTGAGCTGCGCGCAGGTGCCCAGCGAGTGCATCACGGTGGCGAACGTCATCGGGACGGTGGCGGCCTCGGTGAAGGTCATCTCGTCGGGCATGCCCGCGACGAATCTCGCGTCGGCCACCGCGTGGGTGGTGACGCCGGTCGGCGCGAACGTCATAACCCTGTCGCCGGGGCGGAATCCGGTGACGTCGGAGCCGGTGGCGGTGATGATCCCGGCGGCTTCCATGCCGAGTTCGTGACCGCCGATGACGTTCTCGATGGCCTGGCTGGGCAGCAGGTTGACGGCGAACATCAGGTCGCGGAAGTTCAGGCCGACCGCCCGTACGTCGATCGTCACCTGGTCCGGTCCCGGGACGGGCGGCGTGGTCTGCCGCCAGGCCGGGATGAAGGACAGACCCGGCTCGGGGATCCGCAACTCGAAGGCGGTCGCCGGGCCGATCGGCGTGCGGACGGTGTGCTCGCCGGCCTCGACCAGACGCGGGACGAACCGGCCTTGGCGCGTCAACAGCAGTTCGTCCTCGTCGCCCGCGTCCAGGAACTCGGCTGCCAGCCGGCGGGCGTCGTGAACGGCGTCACCGCTCGGGTGCAGGCATACCCGCCGTACCTTGATGTGCGGGTGCTCGTTGGCCAGCGTACGCGTGGTTCCCCAGGTGGCGGCGTCTTCCGGATGCATCGCCGTGGCGTCGGCGCCGGGTTCCGAGAGCGCTCCGCACGGGCGGGCCACCAGCCACAGGGAGAGCCGCGGGGGCTCGGGCAGCCGCTGGCAGGCCGCCGCGAAGGCACCGAGCGCCGCGGCGCGGCGGGTGATCTGTTCGACGACGGTGTCCGCGTCCGGATCGGCGCCGTCGCCCGTCTCGGGACCGCCGAGAACGATCGCGAGCGTGAACGCCTCGGTGCCGGCGGGGATGAGGTCGTACCAGCGATCGGCGTCGTCGTGGAGCCGGGTCTGCGTGACCTCGCCGCCGCCTTCTCGCATCAGGGTCTGCAGTGCGTCGGTGAGCTCGGCCGAGCCCTCCTCACCGGCGATGACCCAAACGCCGATCTGCTCGGCAACGTCCTCGTCGGCGGTGGCCTGCTCGGCGGCGGCCCGCTCGACGGCGTGCTGCTCGGCGGTAGCCTGCTCGGCGGCGGTGGCGGGCTGGGGCTGGTCGGTGGTGGTCGCCGGAGCTCCTGCGGCGGTCGCGAGCATCACTGAGAAGTCGCAGAACGCGGGCTCAAGGTCGGGCTGGACGATCTGGGTGAACCCGGCCTCGGCCAGGACGGGCGGCCACTGGTGGGCCTCCAGCAGCGGGGAGTGCGGACGAAGCTCGTCGTCGGCGCAGCTCCAGAACTCCTCCAGCATTCCGGCGACGCAGAGCTCCCGTTCCGCGCGGTGTGGTTCTCTGACCAGCAGAAGGCCACCCGGGGCCAGGAGCGCGAAGATGCGGCCGAGGGCGGCTCTGAGGTCTGTGGCCAGGTGCAACGCCCCCGCCGCAACCACCAGGTCGAAGTCGCCGAGGGCGTATCCCTGCTCGGCGGGGTCGCGGTCGAAGTCCAGGACGGCGTGGTCGGCGAAGTCGTAGGCGCTGAAGCGTTGCCGTAGCCGCATCACCGAGGTCTCGTTCCGGTCGGTGACGGTGTAGCGGGTGCGATCGGGAGGGAGGGCGGGGAGCAATGCGGCGGTGGTGCCGCCCGTTCCGGCGCCGACCTCCAGGACGCGCAACGGCCGGTCGTCCGGCCAGCGCCGGACGATCTGCTCGACGAGCGCTCGGGCGATCCGGTTGGCGAACAGGGCGGCCGGCCCGACGTCGTGGACCTGTTCCAGCAGCTCCATGCCCCCGCCGCCGGTCAGCACGTCCGCTTCGGAGCACTCACCGCGCAGCAGTCCGGGCAGGCAACGGCCGGCCCGCACCGCCAGTGCGGTCTGCGCGATGAAAGCTCCTCCGCTTTCGAGCAGCTCGGCATGCAGCCGCTGCAGCCGCGCGGCGCCTGAGGCTCCCGCGACGTGGGACGCCAGGCGCGCGTGGTGCTCGTCCGGTCGCTCCAGCAGGCCGTGCCGTTCCAGAAGCGGCAGGGCCAGGCGCAGCATCCTCCGGTGGTGCGGCTTTTCGGCCACGCGCACCAGGTCTTCCAGGGCGCGCGCTTCGGTGTGGTCGGCGGTGAGTTCGGCGAGGGCTGTCGCGAGCGCGTGCGCGAACGTCGTTTCCAGCCGTTCCGCGTACGACGGGTAGTCCAGCTCGCGCCATGCCGACCGGAGCCTGTCGATGTCGGCGGCCGCGTCGGCCAGCACCTGCCGGGTCTCCACGCCGCCACGATCGTCAGACCGGCCGCGATCGTCAGGCCAGGCACGATCGTCGGGCCAGGCACGATCGTCAGACCGGGCGCGGTCGTCCGGCTGGCCGCGATGGTCCGACCGGGCGCGATCGTCAGGTCGGGCGTGATCGTCCGGCTGGCCGGGGTCGTCCGGCTGGGCGCGGTCGTTCGGCATTCGCTTGGGGGCGGGTTTGTCGGTCCGGGGCGCGGCGCGCAGTTCCATCGCGTACCGGGTCAGGCGCGCGATGGTGCTGATGGACGTTCGGCGCAGGCGGCAGCCCGTCACTTGCGCGGCGACGCGGCCGTCGGCGTCGGCGATGGTGATGTCCCAGCAGACCTCGCCGGTGACGATGCGGGGACGCCGCCGTACGTGCACCACGCCCTCCGGAGCAAGCGTTCCCCACAACCGGGCCGCGTCGATCGTCGCGGGCAGGTAGCCGTTTCCCGAGCGCAGCTCCTCGACCAGCCAGTACACCCCGGCCTGCAGCGCGCTGTCCAGAATCACCGGATGCGCCTGGTAGCCACCGTCGGCTTGGGCGGGACAGGAGTAGGCGCCTAGGACCTCATCGCCGTCGTCGCTCCAGAGACCGGTCAGGACCTGGAACGCCGGACCCCAGCCGATACCGCCTTCGGCCGCTCGCGAGTAGAAGTCGGCCACGTCGACGGGTGTGCGGATACGGTCGCGTAGCGCGGCGATGTCCAGCGGCGGCGGAGTCTGGCGCAGCAGAGGCCGTACCCGCGCTCGCGCGTTCTCCATGGGTTCGGCGTTGCGGCTGTCGGCGCTGGCGATGGTGACCACGCCGGTTTCCGGCGACAGCGTCGTCTGGACGTACGGTGGTTCCGCATCGGCGGCCATCGACAGCGCGCGGCCGATGTCGATCCGGTCGGCCTCCACCGCTTCGGCGGCCTCGGGAAAGGCCAGGCGCCCGGCCGCGATGGCCATCTCCACAAAGCCCGCGGCGGGCATGATCGGGGTCCCGGTGACCTGGTGGTCTTTTGCCCAGGGCAGTCGTGCCGGGGTGACCTCCGCGTGCCAGGTGGGCTGCAGTGTCGGAAGCCGCTCGCCCAGCAGCGGATGCTGGATCGTGGCGTCGCCGATCCTGGGCGCCCAGGATTCCGGCCGGCCGATCCAGTGCCGTTCGCGCTGCCAGGGGTAGGCGGGCAGGGTCTGTACGGCGCCCGGCCGCGGGAAGAACCGATCCCATTCCAGTTGTGTCCCGGCTGCGATCAGGTGCGCCACCGCGTCGCGGACGTTCGCCGGGCCACGTCCTCCGTTCAGCAGCGTGGGAACGACGGCGGTGCGGGTCTTGGTGGTGTTGCTGATGCGGCGCAGATAGGACCGCAGTACCGGGTGCGGGCCGACCTCCACCAGTACGTCGGCGCCCTGGGCGATCGCCTGCCCGACGGCCGCGGCGAACCGCACCGGCTCGCGTACGTTGCACCACCAGTAGTCGGCGTTCAGGTCCGTTCCGTGCACGGGGCCGCCGGTCACGGTGGACAGCAGCGGAATCTGTGTCGGCGCCGGTGCCAGGTCGGCCAGCCGCTCGCTCAGCCGGTCCTGGATCGGGTCCATGGCGGCGCTGTGGAAGGGGTAGTCGACCTCCAGTTCGCGGTAGTACACCTCACGCCGGGCCATCTCCTGGGCGAGCAGCTTCAGCGATTTCGCCGGGCCCGCGATCGTGACGTCTCGGTCGGTGTTGACCGCCGCTATCTCCAGGCCCGGGTAGGCCTCCAGGATCGGCCGGGCCTGGTCTTGGGGCAGCCCGACGGCGGCCATTCGTCCCTGGCCCTGGGTCACCGCCTGGGCTCGCCCGCGTTCGGCGATCACCCGCGCCGCCTGCGCCAGGGTCAACGCGCCCGCGGCGTAGGCGGCGGCGACCTCGCCGACGCTGTGCCCCACCACGGCGCAGGCGCGAACGCCCGCGGCCCGCAGCACCTCCAGCAGGCCGACCTGGACGGCGAACAACAGCGGCTGCGCCACCTCGGTCGCCGACAGCCGCCACCGCCGCGGCGGCAGCGCCAGCTCAGCCGCCACCGACCAACCCAGCAGCGCAGCCAGCTCCGCGTCCACGGCCTCCACCGCCGAACCGAACACCGCGTCCCCAGCCAACAGGTCGGCACCCATCCCCGGCCACTGCGAACCGTTCCCGGAGAACACCAGAGCGACCCGGCCGTGCTCCACCGCCTCGGCCGTCGCCGCCGCGGTGAGGCCGTCCTCGTCCTTCAGTACGGGCAGAACGAGTCTGGACGTCCGGTCCTTGCCCTCGCGCCGCAGCCCGTCCTCCGACGGCTCCTCGGTCAGCCGCCGCAGTGCCCGACCCGCCGACGCTGCCGAGGGAGCCAGGACCACCGTGCGATGACGACGCAGGCCCCGCCGCCGGCCGGCGGTGTAGGCGACGTCGTAGAAGGCCTCTTCGGGTAGCGATTCCAGGTGATCGGCAGTGAGCTCGACCGCCCGTTGCAGGGCCGCCGGGCTGTGCGCGGAGACCACCACCGGAAGGCCCGACACCGCACCGGTTACCGCCGTCTGCCGGTCGGTCATCTCCTGGTCGGGCGTCTCCGGGGCGGGCGTCGCATGGTGGGCCGTCTCGGAGGGTGGGGCGGCTAGTGCGATGTGGACGTTGGCGCCGCCGAAGCCGAATGAGTTGATTCCCACGACCGGCCGTTCGCTGACCGGTTCCACTGGCCGGGCGCGCGTGGTGACGGTCAGGCCCAGGGTGTCGAAGTCGATGTCGGGGTTGAGGTCGTCGGCGTGCAGGGTGGCGGGGATGATCCGGTGCCGTAGCACCAGCAGCGCCTTGAGCAATCCGGCCATGCCCGAGGCGGGTTCCAGGTGTCCCAGGTTGGACTTCACCGAGCCGATCGGCAACGGGCCACGGGTACGGGCAGTACCCAGCGCCCGGCCCAGCGCCCGGCACTCGGCCGGGTCACCGGCCATCGTGCCGGTTCCGTGCGCCTCGACGTACACCACCTCATCGGCACTCACCTGCGTCTGGGTGTACACGCGCCGCAGCAAAGCCTCCTGGGCGTCGGCGTTGGGCAGCGCCAGCCCCATCGTGCGGCCGTCGTTGTTGGTGGCCGCGCCCACGATCACCCCGTGCACCCGATCACCGTCGGCCAGAGCGTCGGTGAGGCGCTTGAGCACCACCACCCCGCCGCCCTCGGCGCGCACGAACCCATCGGCATCCGCCGAAAACGCCCGGCACCGGCCCGTCGGCGACAACATCGACGCCTGACTGAACCCCACATACG
>NZ_BAAATD010000039.1:0-5568 GCF_039533225.1 Actinomadura fulvescens
CGTGCCCGCCGGTCAGGTCCTTGATCTGCTCGGCGAAGTGCAGGCTCCGTGAGTCGAGCACGTGGTCCGCACCCCACGCGCGCAGCAGGTCACGCCTGAGCGGGGTACCGGCCGTCGCGATCACGCGAGCTCCGAGAAGGTGCGCGTAGTGCAGGGAGGCCAGCCCGACGCCGCCGGCGCCGCCGTGCACCAGGACCGTCTCGCCGGCCTCCAGCCGTGCGCAGGTGGTCAGCGCGTGAAGCGCGGTGGCGAACGCCATCGGGATGCCGGCGGCCGCCGTGAAGGTCATCGTGTCAGGTATGCCGACGACGTACTCCTCCTGGGCCACCGCATGGGTGGTGATACTGCACGGCGAACAGATCAGGACTCTGTCGCCGGGGCTGAACCCGGTGACATCGGAACCGATGGTGGCGACGACGCCGGCGCATTCCAGGCCGAGATGGTGGCCACCGACGAGGCTCTCCATGGCTTGGCTGGGCAGCAGATTGACCGCGCACATCAGGTCGCGGTAGTTCAGGCCGGTCGCCCGTACCTCGATCGTCACCTGGTCCGGGCCCGGAACGGGGGGCGTGGTCTGCCGCCAGACCGGGGTGAAGAACCGCCCCGGATTGTGGATGTGCAACTTGAACGCGGTCGCCGGGCCGATCGGCGTGCGGACGGTATGGTCGCCGGCCTCGACCAGCCGTGGCACGAACCGGCCTTGGCGCGTCAACAGCAGTTCGTCCTCGTCGCCCGCGTCCAGGAACTCGGCTGCCAGCCGGCGGGCGTCGTGAACGGCGTCACCGCTCGGGTGCACGCATACCCGCCGTACCTTGATGTGCGGGTGCTCGTTGGCCAGCGTACGCGTGGTCCCCCAGGTGGCGGCATCCTCGGGATGCATCGCCGCGTCACCGATGTCGGGCTCCGGTAGCGCCCCGCACGGGCGGGCGACCAACCAGAGCGAGACGCGCAGGGGCCGGGACGGCCGCTGGCAGGCCGCCGCGAAGGCCCTCAGCGCTGCGGCCCGGCGGGTGAGCTGCTCCACCACGGTACCGGGAGCCGGATCGGAGCCGTGCTCCGCCGCGGGGCCGCCGAGGATGATCACGAGGGTGAGCGCTTCGGCGTCGGCGGGGACGAGATCGTTCCACTGGTCGGGGTCATGGAGCGGGACCTGGGCTACCTGGCCGTCGCCTCCTTGCATCAGCGCCTGGAGGGTGTCGGTGAGCTCGGTCGGGCCGTCCTCGCCGGCGATGATCCAGGTAGTGGCCGGATCGGCGGCGGACTGGCGGTTCCCGTCGGCGGAGCCGTCCGCGCCGCCGGCGGAGCCGTCCGCGCCGCCGACGGGGCCCATGGCGGCGCCCGGCGTCGTCCTGGTGGTGGCCGAGGCCCTCCCAGCGGTGGCGAGGACCACCGAGAAGTCGCCGAGTGCGGGCTCGTGGTCGTCTCCAGTCTGGACGATCTTGGTGAAACCGGCCTCGGCGAGCAGGAGCGTCCACTGCCGACGCTCCAGCAGCGGCGAGTGCGGGCGTAGTTCGTGATCGGTGCGGCTCCAGAACTCCGCCAGCATCCCTACAGTGCAGATGTCCCTGTCAGGGCGATGCGGCCCGGTGGTCAGCAGAAGGCCGTCCGGGGCCAGGAGCGCGGAGATGCGGCCGAGGGCGGCTCTGAGGTCTGTGGCCAGATGCAGGGTCCCCGCGGCGATCACCAGGTCGAAGTCACCTGCGGTGTATCCCTGCTCGATGGGGTCGCGGTCGAAGTCCAGGACGGCGTGGTCGGCGAAGTCGTAGGCGCTGAAGCGTTGCCGTAGCCGCATCACCGAGGTCTCGTTCCGGTCGGTGACGGTGTAGCGGGTGCGATCGGGAGGGAGGGCGGGGAGCAATGCGGCGGTGGTGCCGCCCGTTCCGGCGCCGACCTCCAGGACGCGCAACGGCCGGTCGTCCGGCCAGCGTCGTACGATCTGCTCGGTGAGCGCTCGGGCGATCCGGTTGGTGAACAGGGCGATCGGGCCGATGTCGTGGACCTGTTCGAGCAGCTCCATGCCCCCGCCGCCGGTCAGCACGTCGGCTTCGGAGCACTCACCGCGCAGCAGTCCGGGCAGGCAGCGACCGGCCCGCACCGCCAGCGCGGTCTGCGCGACGAAGGCACCTCCGCTGTCGAGCAGCTCGGCCTGCATCCGCTGCAGCCGCGCGGCGCCTGAGGCTCCCACGGCGCGGGCGGCGATGCGTGCGTGCCCTTCGTCGGGCCGCTCCAGCAGGCCATGTCGCTCCAGCAGAGGCAATGCCAGGCGCAGCAAGCTCCGCTGGTGCGGTTTCCCGCCCGCACACACCAGATCGTCCAGAGGCTGTGCTTCGGTCGGATCGGCGGTCAGTGTGGCGAGGGCCGTCGCCAGCGCATAGGCAGAGGCCGTTTCCAGCTGTTGCGCGTACGCCGGATAGTCCAGCTCGCGCCATGCCGATCGGAGCCGGTCGATGTCGGCGGCCGCGTCGGCCAGCACGTGCCGGGGATCTACCTCGCCGGAGCCCTCCTGCCCCCGCGCGGAGACGCGTTCGTTTGCCCGGGGCGCGGCACGCAGTTCCACCTTGTACCGGGCCAAGGGGGTGAGCGTGCTGCGCGCAAGCCTGCGCATCCGGCAGCCCAGCACCTCCGCGGTGACGCGGCCGTCGGCGTCGGCGATGGTGATGTCCAAGCAGATCTCGCCGGTGACGGTGCGCGGTCGCCGCCGCACGTGCACCATGCCCGCGGAAGCGGGCGTCCCCCACAAGCGGACGGTGCCGATCTCGCCGGGCATGTAACCGATGCCGCTCAGCAAGTCATCGACCAGCCAGTAGACCGCTGCCTGCAGCGGGCTGTCGAGGATCACCGGATGGGCGTGGTAATCGCCGTCGGTCTGAGCGGGACAGGAGTAGGCGCCCAGGACCTCATTGTCACCGACCCACAGGTCGGTCAAGATTTGGAACGCCGGGCCCCAGATGATGCCGCCTTCGGCCGCTCGCGAATAGTGATCGGGCACGTCGACGGGGGTGCGGATACGGTCGCGTAGCGCGGCGATGTCCAGCGGTGGCGGAGTCTGGCGCAGCAGGGGCCGTACCCGCGCCCGTGCGTTCTCCATGGGTTCGGCGTTGCGGCTGTCGGCGCTGGCGATGGTGACCACGCCGGTTTCGGGCGACAGCGTCGTCTGGACGTACGGTGGTTCCGCGTCGGCGGGCATCGCCAGCCCGCGGCTAATGGTGAGCCGGTCGACCTCCACCGCTTCGGCCGCCTCGGGGAGGGTCAGGCGCCCGGCGGCGATGGCCATCTCCACATAGGCGGTGGCGGGCATGATCGCGGTCCCGAAGATCTGGTGATCGCCCGCCCAGCGCACCCGTGGCGGGGCGAGCTCCGCGTGCCAGGTGGGTTGGAGTGTGGGAAGCCGTTCGCCCAGCAGTGGGTGCTGGATTGTGGCGTCGCCGATTCTGGGTGCCCAGGATTCGGGTCGGCCGATCCAGTGCCGTTCGCGTTGCCAGGGGTAGGCGGGCAGGGTCCGTACGGTGCCTGGGCGGGGGAAGAACCGATCCCATTCCAGTTGTGTCCCGGCTGCGATCAGGTGCGCCACCGCGTCGCGGACGTTCGCCGGGCCACGTCCTCCGTTCAGCAGCGTGGGAACGACGGCGGTGCGGGTCTTGGTGGTGTTGCTGATGCGGCGCAGGTAGGACCGCAGGACCGGGTGTGGGCCGACTTCCACCAGTACGTCGGTGCCGTGGGCGATCGCTTGCTCGACGGCGGCGGCGAACCGTACCGGCTGGCGTACGTTGCGCCACCAGTAGTCGGCGTTGAGTTCGGTTCCGTGCACGGGGCCGCCGGTCACGGTGGACAGCAGCGGAATCTGTGTCGGCGCCGGTGCCAGGTCGGCCAGCCGCTCGCTCAGCCGGTCCCGGATCGGGTCCATGGCGGCGCTGTGGAAGGGGTAGTCGACCTCCAGTTCGCGGAAGAACACCGTGCGTTCGGCCAGGTCTGCGGCGAGCGAGGCCAGCGGCCCCTTGGGACCGGCGATGGTGACGTCCCGGTCGGTGTTGACCGCCGCTATCTCCAGGCCCGGGTAGGCGTCCAGGATCGGCCGGGCCTGGTCTTGGGGCAGCCCGACGGCGGCCATTCGTCCCTGGCCCTGGGTCACCGCCTGGGCTTCGCCGCGTTCGGCGATCACCCGCGCCGCCTGCGCCAGGGTCAACGCGCCCGCGGCGTAGGCGGCGGCGACCTCGCCGACGCTGTGCCCCACCACGGCGCAGGCGCGAACGCCCGCGGCCCGCAGCACCTCCAGCAGGCCGACCTGGACGGCGAACAGCAGCGGCTGCGCCACCTCGGTCGCCGACAGCCGCCACCGCCGCGGCGGCAGCGCCAGCTCAGCCGCCACCGACCAGCCCAGCAGCGCAGCCAACTCCGCGTCCACGGCCTCCACCGCCGAACCGAACACCGCGTCCCCGGCCAACAGATCAGCGCCCATCCCCGGCCACTGCGAACCGTTGCCAGAAAACACCAGAGCAACCCGGCCGTGCTCCACCGCCTCGGCCGTCGCCGCCGCGGTCACGTCGTCTTCCCCGTCCGGCACGGGTGTGGCAGGCGGGGCTGTCCGGCCCTCGTTCTTCTGCCCTGACCTGCTCTCCTCCTGCCCGTCGGCAAGACGCCGCAGTGCCCGGCCCGCCGACGCTGCCGAGGGAGCCAGGACCACCGTGCGATGACGACGCAGGCCCCGCCGTCGAACAGCGGTGTAGGCGACGTCGTAGAAGTCCTCTTCGGGCACCGACTCCAGGTGATCGGCGGTGAGTTCGGCAGCCCGTTGCAGGGCCGCCGGGCTGTGCGCGGAGACCACCACCGGAAGGCCCGACACCGCACCGGCCCCAAGCGCCACCTCAGTACCCGGGGCGGCATGGCCAGGCAGAGCAGGTATCTGTGGCGAGGGCGGGGCGGCTAGTGCGATGTGGACGTTGGCGCCGCCGAAGCCGAATGAGTTGATTCCCACCACCGGCCGCTCGCCCACCGGTTCCACCGGCCGGGCCCGCGTGGTGACGGTCAGGCCCAAGGCGTCGAAGTCGATGTCCGGATTGAGGTCGTCGGCGTGCAGGGTGGCGGGGATGATCCGGTGCCGTAGCACCAGCAGCGCCTTGAGCAACCCGGCCATGCCCGAGGCGGGCTCCAGGTGCCCCAGGTTGGACTTCACCGAGCCGATCGGCAACGGGCCACGGGTACGGGCGGTGCCCAGCGCCCGGCCCAGCGCCCGGCACTCGGCCGGGTCACCGGCCATCGTGCCGGTCCCGTGCGCCTCGACATACACCACCTCATCGGCACTCACCTGCGTCTCGGTGTACACGTGCCGCAGCAAAGCCTCCTGGGCGTCGGCGTTGGGCAACGCCAGCCCCATCGTGCGGCCGTCGTTGTTGGTGGCCGCACCCACGATCACCCCGTGCACCCGATCACCCTCGGCCAGAGCATCGGTGAGGCGCTTGAGCACCACCACCCCGCCGCCCTCGGCGCGCACGAACCCATCGGCATCCGCCGAAAACGCCCGGCACCGGCCCGTCGGCGACAACATCGACGCCTGACTGAACCCCACATACG
>NZ_BAAATD010000040.1:0-5362 GCF_039533225.1 Actinomadura fulvescens
GTCGTGTGGCCTTGATGGAGAGTTTGATCCTGGCTCAGGACGAACGCTGGCGGCGTGCTTAACACATGCAAGTCGAGCGGAAAGGCCCCTTCGGGGGTACTCGAGCGGCGAACGGGTGAGTAACACGTGAGCAACCTGCCCCTGACTCTGGGATAAGCCTGGGAAACTGGGTCTAATACCGGATATGACCACTGGCCGCATGGTTTGGTGGTGGAAAGTTTTTCGGTTGGGGATGGGCTCGCGGCCTATCAGCTTGTTGGTGGGGTGATGGCCTACCAAGGCGACGACGGGTAACCGGCCTGAGAGGGCGACCGGTCACACTGGGACTGAGACACGGCCCAGACTCCTACGGGAGGCAGCAGTGGGGAATATTGCGCAATGGGCGGAAGCCTGACGCAGCGACGCCGCGTGGGGGATGACGGCCTTCGGGTTGTAAACCTCTTTCAGCAGGGACGAAGCTAACGTGACGGTACCTGCAGAAGAAGCGCCGGCTAACTACGTGCCAGCAGCCGCGGTAATACGTAGGGCGCAAGCGTTGTCCGGAATTATTGGGCGTAAAGAGCTCGTAGGCGGTTTGTTGCGTCTGTCGTGAAAGCCCACAGCTTAACTGTGGGTCTGCGGTGGATACGGGCAGACTAGAGGCAGGTAGGGGAGAACGGAATTCCCGGTGTAGCGGTGAAATGCGCAGATATCGGGAGGAACACCGGTGGCGAAGGCGGTTCTCTGGGCCTGTACTGACGCTGAGGAGCGAAAGCGTGGGGAGCGAACAGGATTAGATACCCTGGTAGTCCACGCCGTAAACGTTGGGCGCTAGGTGTGGGGTCCTTCCACGGATTCCGCGCCGTAGCTAACGCATTAAGCGCCCCGCCTGGGGAGTACGGCCGCAAGGCTAAAACTCAAAGGAATTGACGGGGGCCCGCACAAGCGGCGGAGCATGTTGCTTAATTCGACGCAACGCGAAGAACCTTACCAAGGCTTGACATCGCCGGAAAACCCGCAGAGATGCGGGGTCCTTTTTGGGCCGGTGACAGGTGGTGCATGGCTGTCGTCAGCTCGTGTCGTGAGATGTTGGGTTAAGTCCCGCAACGAGCGCAACCCTCGTTCCATGTTGCCAGCAACACCTTCGGGTGGTTGGGGACTCATGGGAGACCGCCGGGGTCAACTCGGAGGAAGGTGGGGATGACGTCAAGTCATCATGCCCCTTATGTCTTGGGCTGCAAACATGCTACAATGGCCGGTACAGAGGGCTGCGATACCGCGAGGTGGAGCGAATCCCTTAAAGCCGGTCTCAGTTCGGATTGGGGTCTGCAACTCGACCCCATGAAGTCGGAGTCGCTAGTAATCGCAGATCAGCAACGCTGCGGTGAATACGTTCCCGGGCCTTGTACACACCGCCCGTCACGTCACGAAAGTCAGCAACACCCGAAGCCCGTGGCCCAACCCCTGTAGGGGAGGGAGCGGTCGAAGGTGGGGCCGGCGATTGGGACGAAGTCGTAACAAGGTAGCCGTACCGGAAGGTGCGGCTGGATCACCTCCTTTCTAAGGAGCACCAACTGGCCACGACCTGCGGGTTGTGGTCGGTGGCCGCCGTCGATGACGATCGTTCATCGGGTGGCTGCTCATAGATGTGGAGCACTGGCTACTCACCAGCACTACGGTGCCGTCCGGCAAGTACCGCCGCCCCTCGGGGTGGAGTGGGAACGGCGAGGCGGGGTCGCGGGACTGGTGGACACGCTGTTGGGTCCTGAGGAAACGGGCACGTGAGTGTCCGATGACCTCGGATCACGGGACCAGATGCCTCCTACAGACGTGGTCTGTAGGGGGTTCTGGTGGGCCCGGTTGTTTTTTGAGAACTGCACAGTGGACGCGAGCATCTCTGAACAAGGGTCTCCTCATGTTGTTTTTGTGAGGGGGGTTTTGTTCTCTGTTGCGATTTGTTTGATCGTTTTGTGTGTTCAAGTTTTTAAGGGCATACGGTGGATGCCTTGGCATCAGGAGCCGATGAAGGACGTGGGAGCCTGCGATATGCCTCGGGGAGTCGGCAACCAGACTTTGATCCGGGGATTTCCGAATGGGGAAACCTGGCACTCGTCATGGGGTGTCGCCGCCTGCTGAATGTATAGGCAGGTTGGTGGGAACGCGGGGAAGTGAAACATCTCAGTACCCGCAGGAAGAGAAAACAATAGTGATTCCGTGAGTAGTGGTGAGCGAAAGCGGATTAGCCTAAACCGTGCGCGTGTGATACCTGGTAGGGGTTGCGTGTGCGGGGTTGTGGGACCATCCCGCTGGGGCTACCGACCCGGCAGAGAGTTATAAAGCGTCGTGATAGTCGAATGGCATGGGAAGGCCGACCGTAGACGGTGAGAGTCCGGTAGACGAAATTGCGATGTCTCTTGGGTGTGTTCCCGAGTAGCACGGGGCCCGTGAAATCCCGTGTGAATCTGCCAAGACCACTTGGTAAGGCTGAATACTTCCTGATGACCGATAGCGGATCAGTACCGTGAGGGAATGGTGAAAAGTGCCCCGGTGAGGGGTCGTGAAATAGTACCTGAAACCGTGTGCCTACAAGCCGTCAGAGCCTCCTACAAGGAAAACTTGTTTTTTCTTGTCTGGTGATGGCGTGCCTTTTGAAGAATGAGCCTGCGAGTTATGGTGTGTGGCGAGGTTAACCGGTGGCGGGTAGCCGTAGCGAAAGCGAGTCTGAAGAGGGCGATATAGTCGCATGCTGTAGACCCGAAGCGGGGTGATCTAGCCATGGGCAGGGTGAAGCGCCGGTAAGACGGTGTGGAGGCCCGAACCCACCAGGGTTGAAAACCTGGGGGATGACCTGTGGTTAGGGGTGAAAGGCCAATCAAACTCCGTGATAGCTGGTTCTCCCCGAAATGCATTTAGGTGCAGCGTCGCGTGTTTCTTGCCGGAGGTAGAGCTACTGGATGGCTAATGGGCCCTACAAGGTTACTGACGTCAGCCAAACTCCGAATGCCGGTAAGTGAGAGCGTGGCAGTGAGACTGCGGGGGATAAGCTTCGTAGTCGAGAGGGAAACAGCCCAGATCATCGGCTAAGGCCCCTAAGCGTGTGCTAAGTGGGAAAGGATGTGGAGTTGCCGTGACAACCAGGAGGTTGGCTTAGAAGCAGCCATCCTTGAAAGAGTGCGTAATAGCTCACTGGTCAAGTGATTCCGCGCCGACAATGTAGCGGGGCTCAAGCACACCGCCGAAGCCGTGGCACTCCAACCTTGTGTTGGGGTGGGTAGGGGAGCGTCCTGCAACCGGTGAAGCCTCAGGGTGACCTAGGGGTGGAGGTTGTGGGAGTGAGAATGCAGGCATGAGTAGCGAATCAAGAGTGAGAAACTCTTGCGCCGGATGACCAAGGGTTCCTGGGGCAGGCTAATCCGCCCAGGGTAAGTCGGGACCTAAGGCGAGGCCGACAGGCGTAGTCGATGGACAACGGGTTGATATTCCCGTACCCGCTGGTACGCGCCAACGCCGAACCCACTGATGCTAACCACCCGAACCCCGCCGTGCTCCTTCGGGAGTGTGGATGGGGGGAGCGTGGGACCCGAGGTGGTAGTAGGTGAGCGATGGGGTGACGCAGGAGGGTAGCTCAGCCCGGGCGATGGTTGTCCCGGGGTAAGGCCGTAGGGAGAGAGATAGGTAAATCCGTCTCTCACATATCCTGAGAGCTGATGCCGAGCCGTTTTAGGTGAAGTGAGTGATCCCATGCTGCCGAGAAAAGCCTCTAGCGAGTGTACTGGCGGCCCGTACCCCAAACCGACTCAGGTGGTCAGGTAGAGAATACCAAGGCGATCGGGTGAACTGTGGTTAAGGAACTCGGCAAATTGCCCCCGTAACTTTGGGAGAAGGGGGACCATGCCCGGTGATGAGATTTACTCTCGGAGCTGGGGGTGGTCGCAGAGGCCAGGGGGAAGCGACTGTTTACTAAAAACACAGGTCCGTGCGAAGTCGTAAGACGCTGTATACGGACTGACGCCTGCCCGGTGCCGGAACGTTAAGAGGACCGGTTAGACCCGTAAGGGTCGACGCTGAGAATCTAAGCGCCGGTAAACGGCGGTGGTAACTATAACCATCCTAAGGTAGCGAAATTCCTTGTCGGGTAAGTTCCGACCTGCACGAATGGCGTAACGACTTCCCCGCTGTCTCAACCACAGGCCCGGCGAAATTGCAGTACGAGTAAAGATGCTCGTTTCGCGCAGCAGGACGGAAAGACCCCGGGACCTTCACTATAGCTTGGCATTGGCGTTTGGAGCGTCTTGTGTAGGATAGGTGGGAGACGGTGAAGCCGGCACGCCAGTGTCGGTGGAGTCATTGGTGAAATACCACTCTGGTCGTTTTGAGCGTCTAACCCGCACCCATGGATCTGGGTGGGGGACAGTGCCTGGTGGGTAGTTTAACTGGGGCGGTTGCCTCCCAAAGAGTAACGGAGGCGCCCAAAGGTTCCCTCAGCCTGGTTGGCAATCAGGTGGCGAGTGCAAGGGCACAAGGGAGCTTGACTGTGAGACAGACATGTCGAGCAGGTGCGAAAGCAGGGCCTAGTGATCCGGCACCGACGTGTGGAAGTGGTGTCGCTCAACGGCTAAAAGGTACCCCGGGGATAACAGGCTGATCTTCCCCAAGAGTCCATATCGACGGGATGGTTTGGCACCTCGATGTCGGCTCGTCGCATCCTGGGGCTGGAGTAGGTCCCAAGGGTTGGGCTGTTCGCCCATTAAAGCGGCACGCGAGCTGGGTTTAGAACGTCGCGAGACAGTTCGGTCCCTATCCGCTGCGCGCGTAGGAGAATTGAGAGGATCTGTCCCTAGTACGAGAGGACCGGGACGGACGAACCTCTGGTGTGCCAGTTGTCCCGCCAGGGGCACGGCTGGTTGGCTACGTTCGGTAGGGATAACCGCTGAAAGCATCTAAGCGGGAAGCCTGCCTCAAGATGAGTTCTCCCAACCCTTCGAGGTTGTAAGGCCCCCAGCTAGACCACTGGGTTGATAGGCCAGAGATGGAAGCGCGGCAACGTGTGGAGTCGACTGGTACTAATAGGCCGAGTGGCTTGAACACACACAACGTTCAAACCAATCGAAACAGCCACCTGCGTGTGAGAGTGTTCGCGTCCCTGTGTGGTTCCCAGAAAACAAACGGGAACCGTGACACAACAGCATATTGTTTCGAGCCTGTACCGGCTCGGACGACAACAACTTGCCGACCCGCCTGTTGTGGGGGTTGTGCGTTGGTCGTTCGGTGGTTATGGCGAAGGGGAAACACCCGGTCCCATCCCGAACCCGGAAGTTAAGCCCTTCAGCGCCGATGGTACTGCACGGGAGACTGTGTGGGAGAGTAGGACACCGCCGGACAC
>NZ_BAAATD010000041.1:0-4960 GCF_039533225.1 Actinomadura fulvescens
TTGAGGAAGGCGTGCCACCCTTCATCCACCGGAACCGAGGGCACGATCCGGGTCCACTCGCCGGGGTTGGCGTCGTAGGCCCGCATGATGTCGGCCTGGGCCTTGAGGAAAACCAGCGCCTGGCCCACCATCCGCTCGGCATACTGCCGCCGGTCCGGAGGCGGAACAAGCATGATCGAGAGCGGCTTCTCACCAACGCTCAAAGTCCAACTGCCCGGCCTTGACGGCCACAACCAGCACCGCAAGGTCGGCGCGGCCAACTTCAAGGTGTCCTGCTTCAAGGGCCTTGCTGTCCCTGATGCCGATCTTGTTGTGGAGTGCGGCCAGTTCTACGCACTGCCCTGAGGTTCCGCCTTCGCTGTAGCTGCTCTTACGCCAGCGCAGGTCCATACAACCTCTCCATCTTCTCGCAGACCATGTCCCGGGATTGGCTCTCAGACAGCGCCTTGGCGCAGATCCGCTCGAACCTGTTCCGAAACTCGTTCACATCGGCCGCTTCTGAGACTAGCCGCCCTTCCTTGGCGGCCTCACAAAAGGCCACCGGCCCATCCGGTGTTGTGACCACGCGAAACGGTCCGTCCAAGGCCTCGGATGCTCCACTACTGCGTGGGAGCACACGGAACACCACGTTCCTGAGCCAAGACAACTCCAAGAGCCGCTCCAGCTGTCTTCTCATCACTCCCGCATCTCCCACGGGCCAGTCCAATACGTTCTCCGAGAGTGTGATCCACAGATCTGGCGGGTTTCGCCTGGTGAGGATCTTCTGGCGGCTCATGCGATCGGCCAGCGATCGCTGGACATCGGGGTCCCGCCCCGACTCCAGCAGCGCCCGGGCATAGTCCTCGTTCTGGACCAGGCCGGGCACGTGCAGCGCAGCGAAGATCCTCAACTCGTCCGCCTGCTCCTCATGAGCCGTCACGCTTCTGAACCAGTCGGGATCACTTGCTCTTCTCGCGTAATAGATCAGCCAGGTCAGGATCCCGCCCGTGTTCCACGCCTTGTCGATCTTCGCTGCCTGCTTTTCGGTGAGGTGCTGCTCCCCGGTCTCGATTCTGGAAATGGTGGAGGGTGCACACGCCGCGACAGCGGCGGCATCCACTCCGGTCAACCCCCGCGTCTTGCGCAGAAACCGCAGATGGCTGCCCATCAGATCCCACATCGAGGCACGAGAGTCGGCTGCCGCCTTCTCCGCCATCGGACAACCTCCGCCCCATTGATCAATTCCATGACTTCCATGGAATTGCAGAGAGTCATCGACAGGCTACGCAGAGGGGTGCAATCTGGCCAGCGGATCGGGTGGACGAACCTCCGAAGAATCAGATGGGCACAGCCATGACGACCGGAATCGACAGGCGACCATACCTGCAGATCAACCTGACCCGGAGCTGGACCGAGGTGAGCCGTGCACGTGCCGCAGTCGGGCGCGCCCTGCAAGACCTGGGACTCCCTGAGCTCATCGATGACGCCCGCCTGGTCGTCTCCGAACTCGTCACCAATGCGATCGACGCGTCAGCGGCAGGCAGAGTCATCTTCAGCGTCTACGAGAACGACGGCCGCCCGCTCGTCGAAGTCTGGGACTCCGAGATCACGAGATTCCCCCAGCCGCTACGACCACCCCAGACGGCATTGGGCGGCCGCGGGCTGTTGGTGGTGGAGGAACTTGCCGCTGACTGGGGATACCGCCTGGCACAGCTCGCGCCCAGCGGTCCCACGCTGAAATGCGTCTGGGCTCTGTTGAAGTGATCACCTCGCAGCTGGACCCGGCTGCCCTCGCAGTAGAAAGGGGGTTGCCTCCTGAAGGAGCGGGGCTGGGAGTCGCCCTGGCTTGGGTTTCCTGCCTTGGCCTCCAGCAAGGTACGACTACGAAGACTCTTGTCCGCAGTGACAGCCGCAGAGTCGGATACCGACCATCCATCCGACCACTTGGGAGCGTAACGTGGGGCAACTTCACGGCGACGGGGACGATCTGACCGCTACGTTCTACTCCAAAGATCCAGAGTCACAAGGAGATGTCGAATGTGACGGCTTCTATGCCACCGATCGTGACTCGTGGATCGTCCAGGGTAAGAAGCGTGGCCCCAAGGTCGCCGCGCAGCTCGTAGCTCTGGCCGACGATGAGACCTTCTTGGAGATCTCCGGCCCCACAGCCGAGGTCTTCGTCCGGAAGTACGTCAGGGAGCGCTATGGAATTGATCTCGGCAGCGCGACGGCTTGAGCTGCTGTTCGGCGAGCCTGCCCAAGAGGTCCGAAAGCTGGAGCTTCGGGATTTCTATGAGGTAGACCGGTCTCTCTTTGAGTCATGGCGTTCAGGTGACCGTGAAACCGTCGACAAGACCATGAAGCGGCATCGGGACTCCCGAGCCGAGAGAGTGGCCCGTGGCTTCCCTTTCCGACGTGTACGGGTCATCTCCGAGCCGCTCTCGGAGTACCAACGCATGGCTGTCCAGATCGCCGATCCGCAAGAGCGTCTGAGATGGCTTCCGCGAGCGAAGGTGTCGGCTGTTCCGATGCCGGGCAATGACTGCCTGATCCGTGACGACTTGGTCGTCTTCAACCTGGTCGGCGGAGACAACCAGCAAACCGAGATTCAGCTCTCCACTGACGCGGACGTGGTGCGGTTTTGTAACGACGCCTTCGAGCAGGCGTGGTCACTAGCCATCCCCAACGGCGAGTACAAGCCCTAGCAAGGTGTCTGACCAGCAGCCGTCCGAGTCCGCAAAGCGCTCGTTGGGCACTCGGCTCAAGGAACTCCGCCTTGACGCAGGGCTCACTGGGATTGAGCTGGCACGTCGGTGTGGATGGCACAAGACCAAGGTCTCGAAGCTCGAGCACGGGCCCCAGAGGCCCACCGAGGAAGACCTCCGCAAGTGGGCCACCACCTGCAACGCTCAGGGGCTGATCCCCGAACTCATAGCCACGAGCCGTGAGATTGAGCAGATGTGGAGCGACTACAAGCGGCGACACAAACGCGGGATGAAACTCCTCCAGTTCCAAGCCATGGATCTGTACGCCAAGTCCAAGCTCATCCGTGTCTACGAGTCCCTGTTCATCCCCGGCTTCCTGCAGACCGTCGAGTACACCAAAGCCCAGTTCACGATTCACGCGAGGCTTCACGGCCTACCACTCGAAGACGTCGAAGAGGCCGCGCACAACCGCATGGCTCGTAAGAAGTTCCTCGGCACCGGGGCACCCATGTTCACGTTCTTGTTGGAAGCGTCCGCGCTGTCCAACAACACCGGCGGCCTCGAAGTGATGAACGGCCAGCTCGACTACCTCAAAGAGGTGTCATCTCTCCCGTACGTCTCCGTGGGCATCATCCCTCAGGGGCGAGTTCGGTCATTGTACCCCGGAGAGGGGTTCTACCTGTTTGATGAGAGTCTGCTCAAGCAAGAGTTCTGGTCGGGTGCGTTCCAAACGTCCCGACCGGAGAACATCGCATACTTCCTGCGGGTTTTCGCAGCTCTGCGAGACCAAGCCGTGTTCGGGTCAGCCGCTCGGGAAGAGATCGAAGCCGCCCGTGGCCGTCTCCAGGAAACCTGAAGCAACTTCCTGGCTCTCCCAGTAGCGCCACTCCTAGCGTCGTGGCCATGAACTTCGACGAACCCTTCTGGAATGAGCAGCAGCCCCAGCGCACGGGGCATGTGAAGACCGTTCAGCAAGTTGCCTGCTCCGTGGTGAGCATCATGGTCATGCCAACGCTGACGGTCTAGCGGCATGAATGAGGGTCAGACCTGCCGCCACTGCCGGAGATCCATCACCTACGGACCCGGCTGGTGGGAACACCTCGGCGGGACGGTGGCCTGCAATCCTCACCAGGCGACGTCCCCACCCCGAGGGACGAACGCCTCCCCGACGGTCGAAGCCACCGACACGCCACCCGTCGACGCACGACAATCGCGTCCGCAGGCTGCCGATCGATGACCTCGGATACCAGTCTCCAACCCCATGACCCCGGCTGATCACGTCCAATGAACAGCGCGACGCGGCCGGTCGGTCCCCAACATCCCCGAAGGCTCAAAGGAGGCCATGTGTTCATCAAGTCCAGCCGCTGTGACGGGCAGCAAGAGACATGTGGGTGCGTCAACGTCGCCATCGTGCGTGACGCGGTCGTCGTCACCGACGAAGAAGGCAACGTGTCCAAGTTCGACCACTTCGAGTGGCGTGACTTCATCGCGGGGGTGAAGGAGGGCGAGTTTGACCTTCCGGCCGGCTCCCCTGCCTCGGCCGCCGTCGCGGCATAGCGACCTCAGACCCACGAGCAGGTCCCGCCCTGGGAACACCAAGGCGGGACTGCCCTCTTCGAAGGACGTCGTGCCATGGCCTTCCACTGCTACCTGTGGCACGGGGACACCGCCACAGCCCAAGGCCCCAAACGTGACTCGCTGTGCGGCGACCTCGGCATGGCCACACCCCCGGTCATGACGCGCGACTGGCTGCGGAAGCCACAAAGCATGTTGCAGCGAAAAGCCAGCACTCCCCACGGCGCCGTGAACTGGCTGGAGGAGGCTTTCGAACAGCACGCCCCAAAGATGGCCTACTCGCAGGCAACCGACATCAGCCCACACGATCGGTTCGGCCTCGCGCTAGCCGAGCTTCAGGGCGGCAATGACCTGTCTTGGGGCTTTCCCCTGATCGGCAGCAAGTACCTGGCCCTGGCCATCATCGCCGTCCGCTGAGTGTCCCCGATCTCACCGTGTAGCCGGGTATCTGGACCGGCTTCCTTGCACGCACCAGCGGCTGCGGCTGGCAAGCCCTGTCTCGTGCGGAGGGGGCGGACCACTGAAGGGGTGGGGGTCTGGGGGCTTTCCCCCAGCTTGGCTTGGGTTCAAGGGGGGTCACGTCCAGCGGAGTGGTGTAAGAGATCGGCCTTCGCGTGATCTGTTTGTGCAGGTTAAGCGGTGATTGCTTGCTGGTCGATCTTCTCGGTCGGTGCGTCGCCTGCGATTACGCGCAGGCGGGC
>NZ_BAAATD010000042.1:0-4035 GCF_039533225.1 Actinomadura fulvescens
TGGTCGTTCGGTGGTTATGGCGAAGGGGAAACACCCGGTCCCATCCCGAACCCGGAAGTTAAGCCCTTCAGCGCCGATGGTACTGCACGGGAGACTGTGTGGGAGAGTAGGACACCGCCGGACACTTTTTGTCGAGGGTCGCCCCGGTTAGCTGGGGCGGCCCTCGACGCATGTCTTGGACCTGTCAAAATGGGAATCAGGTCCACGAAGCAACCGAGAACAGTGACGGACGTGATGAGCACGGAAGAGGACGGCCGCAAGGACGAGCGGCGGGGCGACGACGGAAGTCGTGGCAAGCCTGCCCAGCGAGGCGGCACGCCCCGCACGGGATCCGGTGGGCAGGGCCCCCGCAAGGGCGGGCCACGCGGCGGAGCGCCTCGGGGCTCAGGTGGATACCGTTCCTCAGGACAGCGGGACGGCGGCGCCGGCGGCCCCCAGGAGCGCTCGTCCTCTGGCGGTGGCTGGAAGGGGCGTCCCGGAAAGCCCAGCGGTCAGCGTGATGACCGAGGGCAGCGGCCCGGCCGTCCGTTCAAGCCGGCTGATGACCGTCGTTCCAGCAGCGAAGAACGCCGTGGCGAAGCTCCCCGAGGCCCGCGCGGCGGTAGCGGTCCCCGTGGCGAAGGCGGTTACCAGGGACGTCCGAAGGATCGGGATTCCCGCGGGCAGGGACGTGGCCGTGACGGCGAACAGCGGTCCAGCGGGTTCCGGAAGGACCGCGACTCCGGCCAGCGTGGGGGTGAACGCCGGTTCGACGACAGGCGTCCCGGCGACCGCGACAAGCCTCGCGAGGGCCGCCCGTACGGCGACAGGCGTGGCCCGAAGCCCTTCCGCGATCGTGACGACAAGCGTGCACCCCGCCCGTATGGCGACCGCGATGATCGGCGTGGCTCCCGGCCTTACGGCGATCGCGATGACAAGCGCGGTCCGAAGGACTACGGCGACCGTGACGATAAGCGTGGTCCCAAGCCGTACGGTGATCGTGGCGGCGAGCGTGGTCCTAGGGCCTATGGCGACCGCGACGATAAGCGTGCGCCCCGCCCCTACGGTGACCGCGATGATCGGCGTGGCTTCCGACCTTATGGCGATCGCGATGACAAGCGCGGCCCGAAGGCCTACGGCGACCGCGACGACAAGCGTGGTCCCAAGGCCTACGGTGATCGCGACGACAAGCGTGGTCCCAAGGCCTATGGCGACCGTGACGATAGGCGTGGTCCCAAGCCGTACGGTGATCGTGGTGGCGAGCGTGGTCCCAAGTCCTACGGTGATCGTGACGATAGGCGTGGTTCGAAGCCGTACGGTGATCGTGGCGGCGAGCGTGGTCCTAGGGCCTATGGCGACCGCGATGACAAGCGTGCGCCCCGTCCGTATGGCGACCGCGATGATCGGCGTGGCTCCCGGCCTTATGGCGATCGCGATGACAAGCGCGGTCCCAAGGCCTATGGCGACCGCGACGACAAGCGTGGTCCCAAGGCCTATGGCGACCGTGACGATAGGCGTGGTCCGAAGCCGTACGGTGATCGTGGCGGCGAGCGTGGTCCGAAGGCCTATGGCGACCGCGATGACAAGCGTGCGCCCCGCCCCTACGGTGACCGCGACGACAAGCGTGGTCCCAAGTCCTACGGTGATCGCGACGACAAGCGCGGTCCCAAGGCCTATGGCGATCGCGGTGGCTCTCGGCCGGGCAAGCCGTTCGGTGATCGAGGCGAGCGGCGTGGCCGTTCGTTCGACGACCGCGGTGGGCAGGGCGGCTCGCGTCCGTACGGTGACCGTGACAAGCCTCGTGGCGGAGGTTCACGTCCATACGGTGACCGTGATGACAGGCGTGGCTCGCGTCCCGGTAAGTCGTTCGGCGACCGGGACAGGCCGCGCGGTGGCGGGGGAGGCCGGGGCAAGCCGTTCGGTGACCGCGACCGCGGCCCGCGCCGTCCTCGTGAGGATGAGGGTCGATCGTATGGGCCGCCGCGCGATCGCGGAGCTCAGCACGACCGTGAGGGGCAGGCGCCTCCGCGTGACATTCCGGTCCTGCCCGAGGACGTCACCGGCGAGGAACTGGACGCGGACGCGCGCGTCGAGCTGCGGACCCTGCCGAAGGACCTGGCAGGTCGGGTGGCTCGTCACCTCGTGATGGCCGGAAGGCTTGCCGAGGAGGATCCGGAGACGGCTTACAAGCACGCCCGGGAAGCGCGGCGTCTGGCTTCGCGTGTCGGGCTCGTCCGGGAAGCGGCCGGGCTGGCCGCGTATCGCGCGGGCGAGTGGGCGGAGGCGCTGGCCGAGCTGCGCGCCGCGCGCCGCCTGAGCACTGGAGACGACTCCTACCTGCCGGTGATGGCCGACTGTGAACGGGGCCTGGGGCGTCCGGAACGGGCCCTCGACCTGGTCAAGTCACCAGAGGCCAAGAAGCTGGACCCGGCGGGGCGCGTCGAGCTGCGCATCGTCGAATCCGGCGCCCGCCGTGATCTGGGGCAGTACGAAGCCGCCGTGGTGACACTGCAGGTCCCCGAGCTCAAGGACCGGCGGCTGCGTCCATGGTCGGCGCGGTTGTTCTACGCGTATGCTGACGCGCTCGCCGAAGCCGGTCGTACGGAGGAGGCGAGCGACTGGTTCGCCAGGGCCGCTGCCGCCGACCGCGACGACGAGACCGACGCCGCCGAACGCTACGCCGAGATCGAAGGCCTCGACATCTTCGACACCGAAGAGGATGAGGAATCGATCGGCGACGCGATGGCCGTGATCACGCTGCCAGAACCTTCGGAAGCTGAGGAGCTCGCGCCCGCTGACGAGTCCGCAGAAGCCGACGAGCTGGCGGGAGCTGACGAGTTCGCGGACGCCGAGGCGCCTGCGGATGCCGAGGAGCTCACGGAGGCAGAGGAGCTCACGGAGGCAGAGGAGCTCACGGAAGCCGGTGAGCTGCCGGAAGTCGGTGAGCTGGCGGATGCCGAGGAGTTCACGCAAGCCGAGGAGCCTGCGGGTGCCGAGGAGCTCGCGGAAACCGGTGAGCCGGCGGGAGCTGACGAGTTCGCGGACGCTGAGGAGCTCGCGGGAGCCGAGGAGCCGTCAGAGGGCGGTGAGACGGCCGAGTCCGTGACGCCGGATGCTGTGGAGATCGGGGTTCCGGAGATCGCGGACCCGACGGCCATCGCGTTCCAGGCGGCCGAGGACGTTGAGGCGTCTGAAGCGAGCACGGAGCAGAGCGAGGACGCGCCAGAGCCGTCGGTGGTCTTCCTCGAACCCAAGACGACCGACGACCAGGGCCAGGAGCCGCGCCCGCCGGCGGAGTAGAGGTTTCTCACGCGGGGAGACCGTGCCGATCGGCGGGATCAGCTCAGGGCTATCCCGCTGATCGGCGAAGTAGCACGGAACTCCGAGGTCGGCGCCCTGGCGCCGTTCGGCCGCATCCGCCCGCGCCACATTTTTGGGTATGCCGTCCTATGGCCTCCCAGGGCAGGTGCACTGTCGGGCTCTGGCGCCGATCGCACCACCGACCTTGCAGGCTCGGACGTTGGTGGGGATTCTCCGTACCTGGCCTTGGAGGATCGGGTCCGGCTCAGTCGACCTGGAAATCTCGGTCTGGACGAGGGCCCTGGTGGAGCCCGAGTACGAGGCCCGCTTCTGTGACAGTGACGCTTGAGAGATCGCCGACCGGCTCAAGGTGAACGGTGTCCAGAGCATGCTCCGCGACGCCGGCAGCCGACGAGCCGAACCGCAACGGTCTTGTGAGGGGCGGGCGCTTTCAGGAAGATCCCTTCATGTCGATAGCGCCGAATCAGCTCCCTGAGGGGCTGCCGCCGGGTCGGTTGATCACTCCAGAGTCGGGCGGCGAGCCGGGGCTGTGGGTCTCGGATGAGCCGTTGTACGAGGCGGACGCCGGAGCGCGCTGGGCCGACTTGCTGGCCCGGCACCCCCACACCGGGGTTGCGTCCACGGAGATGGTGTACGAGTTTGACCAGGCCAGAGGGCGTGGCGTCGTGAAGTAGGACGGCCACCGCGTGATCCTTCGAATCGACCAAGATCTCGAAGGAAAGGAAACGCGATGGC
>NZ_BAAATD010000043.1:0-2519 GCF_039533225.1 Actinomadura fulvescens
GGAAAAACAATAGAAGTGGCCGCTGATCGCGCTTTTGATCAGACAAAAACGGTGCTGCCGGCTGAAATGGCTCGGGGAATTTACATGCGTAATTCCCCGAGCCTGCAGGCGCTTAAATTACTGCACTTGATGATAGGCACAGCAGCCGGTCGCATGGCCGATGATGTGCGCCATGAAATCCGCCTTGCAGATATTCGCGCCATTGAGGGCATGAAAAATCACGACCGTGCATCAATCCGACCTCTATTTGAGGATTTGCGCGGCGTTGTTATGACGTTTGATGATCCGGCAGCACTGCAAGAAACTATAGGTGGCATCATTGATCATGCTGTAATTGATTATCGTCATGAAACGACAGGTGAAATTCTCGTTTCTTGGTATTTCGGGCGCATGTTTCGAGATATGGCGGCTAAATCGAACCATTGGGCAATTTTAGACCGCCAGACCGTTTTTCATTTAACCAGCAAATATTCTGTGCTGTTGTTCCAGCACATTACGTCATTGATCAACCTGCAATTCATTAATGAAAAAAACTTTAGTATACCGGAATTGCGCGCTTTGCTGGGTGTTACTGAGGGAAAACTAGAAGCATTTGGACACCTAAATGCTCGTGCAATTCAGCCGGCAATTGAGGAAATTAATCACCTATCGCGCTTCACTTTAAAGGCTACCCCCAAGAAAATAGGTCGCACTGTCGTCGGCATTACAATTTCATGGGCGCAAAAGACTGATAGAGCGCCTGTAGCAAAGGAGCTAGGCGCATCCAAGGTCGGGCGCAAGGCGCGACAGCAAGGCAAATCAGAGACGGTTTATGAGCCTTTTCCGGCGGAAGGATCAATTCACTTCACCAAATGGGAGAAGCTGGCGCGCCAGCATGTGCAAGTATCGGAGCTACCAGACCTTAGTTTTCTCAGCAATCGATTCCGTAGTTTTGCCAAAAATCGAAATCTTGAGCTAACAGCGCACAACATTGAACAAGCTTTTATAAACTGGTGCGCTAAATACAAACTGTGAATTTCCAAGATCCAGACTTAACGTATTATGGCCAATTGTTTGTGTTGAAAATCATTAACTTAAATGTGCAATAGTCATCATGATTGCCACTATGGCAGCCATAAGGATAGTCATTATGTCGACAGAGTCTCTGACCTATAAAGAACTTGCTAAAAGGCTCAACATTAAGCTTACCTCCGCCCGTAGGACGGTCATGCGAAAGAAGTGGCAGCGCATTAAGGGTAATGACGGCGAAACTCGTGTTTTGGTGCCATTGGTAGCATTAGATAGTCATAATGATAGTCATAATGATAGTCGCAATGACAGTCAGATAAGAGAATTACAGGCGAAAGTTGATGCTTTAAATGAGTTGCTATCATCTGAGCGCCAAAGAGCCGACATATGCGAGAAACGTGTTGTATCTGCTGAAGCTGATCGTGATCGTTGGTATGCCGAGGCAAACAAACCTTTATTTAAGCGCTTATTTGGATGATTTGGGGAGAAACAAATGAACAATGATCAGGTCTTATTTGAACTGAAACGAATTAGTGCGCAGATTGAGGGGCTCCGTGATTCGAGACTTACTAGAGTCGTGGATATGGGATTGGGGGGCGTGTTGGCGCTTTTAGGCCTTATTCTCTGGCGTATTTGGTAGCGCGCTTTGGACGAAGACGAAAAGGCTATCATGGATGAAGGCTGGGAGTGCTAACTCGGCCAGCCTCAAACCTCAAAATCAAATATTATGGAAAACGCAGTATTTCCCGTTGCCGCTTTCATACTCGCCTACGCTACCGCCAGCCATTGAGCAGTAAATGCTCGGATATTTGCCAAACTCTTTAGCTGAAATCATACCTTGCAGATAAATCGTCACCAGCACACCTAAAATAACCCCTAGAAGCAGCATGGACGATAGCCACACCCAGAACCCTCCAAAATAGCGCCAAGCCTCTCTGCGGGCTTCTCCGGCGTTTTTTGAGTATATTCTGGCAGCATTCAAAATCTCTTGATGACTATTTGTAATCGCCGAGCTTGCCGCCTTACTGGCAGCGCTGCTTGCGTCTTGCTGAACTTGTTGCTGTAATTTCGCAAAACCGTTGGAAACTGAACGCTCCAATTTTTCCGCAGCCATCGTAAAAGTCGTAACATCTTCAGTAATTTTATCGTTGATCACGCTGGCTTCGGGATAAGACAGGCTAGACAGCTTTAACTGTTTGATGTCGTTTCGCAGGAGCGTCAGTTCATCCGCGAAAATCGTGAACGGGTCTTTGCCGCCAGATGCCTTACTCATTTGGTTCGCCCGCCTTTTCATCCAGCAGGACAAGCAGATCCGCTACGGCTTTTTGATCAATCTCTCTGGTTAAACCGGCACGGATTCTTTCTGCTAGATATTTTGCGCGTCTGCCATCTTTGAGCGCATCATTAATTAAGATCGAACCGACAATGATTTTACGCCGTGTTTCAGTTGCCTTCGCTTTGGCTTTTAAGCGCTGTAGCTTGGCTTCGGCTTCTTTAATTTTCTGCTCAAT
>NZ_BAAATD010000044.1:0-2302 GCF_039533225.1 Actinomadura fulvescens
GGGTGCGGTTCTTCTCGAAGGACCTGGGTGAGTTCGGAGCTTGAGCGTTCGGTCGCTGTGGGTGGGGTCGTCTTCTACCGTTCGAGGTGGAGGCGACCACGATGGGCTCGTTGTTTGAGGAGCTGGCGCGGCGGGAGGCCGCGGTCCGGCAGCGGATCGAGGAGATCGGTGAACAGATCGCCGAGTTGACCGGGCTGCTGGAGGCCGAGGAAGACAAGCTGTCACGGCTGGTCATCACCCGGGAGACCGTGCAGGAAGTTGTGGGTGAGGCGGCCGGAAACCTCGAGGAGCTGGTGGCTGAGCCTGGCCCCGTCGATCCTGGTGAGCCGGTGACCTCGCCGATCGGGGTGTTGACGGTGCCGTCGTGGCGGCCGGGCATGAGGGCCTCGGCGTTGCCGACCGCGTACCAGGACGCGGTGGAGATCCTGGCGGATGCGGCCGCGCCGATGCGGGCCGGGCAGATCGCGGCCGCGATGGGGCTGGAGGACTCGGCGGCCAAGCGGGAAGGATTGCGGTCCAAGCTGAAGCGGCTGGTCGAGCGCGGCTGGGCGACCGAGAACGAGCCGGGGCTGTTCACCTTGACTGTCTCGGCGGCCCGTGAGCTGACCGCCGGACCGGGCGATGGACAGGACGGCATCGGGTCGTCACCGGCCGGGTGATTGTGGCGGGCTCTTCCCCGGTGCAGGTTCGAGGCAACCACACCTTGTGAACCGACCGCGCCGGGAAGAAGAGCCCGCGATGGAAAGCTATGTCGCCGGGGCCGATGCTGACGCCTTTGCGGCCGCGAGGAACACCTTCAACTGTCTGATCGGACAGCTCACCGATCCCCAGACTCTGTCGGTCAGTCACGATCGGCTCGAGGATCTGCTGGTCGAGCAGGGGCGGGAGCTGCAGCGGCTGTTGCTGCAGGCGCATCTGGATCTGCGAGCCGAACGCGAGCGCCGGGCCGCCGAGCGCCTTCGCGGCGCCGGGGCCGGGATCGTCGGGGCCGACGGGAGGATGCGGCGCCGGCTGGAGGCCGGGCATCATCGGCTGCTGGCCATGGTGTTCGGCACGGTGACCGTCACTCGCTGCGCCTGGCGCGCTGCCGGAACCGGGTATCTGCATCCGGCCGATGCGGCGTTGTCGCTTCCGGCCGGGCGGCACTCGCACGGACTGGCCCGGCTGGCCGCTGTGGAGGCGGTGCGGGGTTCGTTCGACAACGCGCTGGAGGCGATCGGTGCCCGCTGCGGGAACGTGGTAGGCAAGCGGCAGCTCCTTGAGCTGGTGCGGCGGGCGGCGGTCGATATCGATACCTTCAACGCCTCGGTGATGCCGATGCCGCGCACCGCCGACGAGGTGTTGATCGTCAGCTGTGATCAGAAAGGGATCGTCATGCGGCCCGAGGCGTTGCGCCCAGCTACTGCCAAGGCCGCCGCCCGCGCGAGGCGCACCTTCCGCACTCGCCTGGCCGCTGGGGAGAAACCCGCCCGAAAACGCATGGCCACCCTCGCGGCGGTCTACGACGCGGTCCCCGCGCCCCGCCGTCCCCATGACGTGATCGCCGTTCCTGGTGGACGGCACGGGACCAGGCGGCCGCGGCCCGGACCGCACGCGGAGAGGAAATGGTTGGGTGGTTCGGTGATCGCCGAGCCGGACGAGGTGATCGCCCAAGCCTTCGACCACGCCGAATCCCGCGATCCCACCCACGCCCGCACCTGGGTCGTGCTGATCGACGGCGCCCAGCACCAGCTCGATCTGATTCGCGCTGAGGCCGCCCGACGCAGGGCACCGATCCATATCGTGATCGATTTCGTTCACGTGATCGAAAAGCTCTGGGCTGGAGCATGGGACCTGCACCGGCCGGGCGATCCCGCGGCCGAGAACTGGGTCGCCACCCATGCTCTGGCGCTGCTGGCCGGGCACACCGACCAGGTCATCGCCGCCCTGCACGCTCAAGCCGCCGCACTCGGCGAACACCGCCGGGGCGAGATCAACGCCTGCATCCGCTACCTGACCAACCACGCCGCGTTCCTGCGCTACGACCAAGCGCTGGGAGCGGGATGGCCGATCGCGACCGGCGTCATAGAGGGCGCCGTCCGTCACATCGTGGCCGACCGGCTCGACATTGGCGGTGCCAGATGGGGCCTGGAAGGAGCAGAGGCCGTGCTAAAGCTCCGCACGGTGGTCGCCAACGGCCACTTCTTGGCCTACTGGCGCCACCACCTCGCCCAAGAACACCACCGTGTTCACCACACGCGCCGCCAGGATGAGTACGACCTCACCGCGTGATCAGGCTTCTCCTTCAAAACGAACCACACCC
>NZ_BAAATD010000045.1:0-2202 GCF_039533225.1 Actinomadura fulvescens
AATTCTGGGACAACGAAGGCGCGGGCTGTTGCCCGCCCGAGTGCAGTTCGCCGGGCGGCGGCTGATCACACCCAGGGGCGAGATGCGTAGCGACTGGAGTGATCTCCCGGGAACGATCCGGGAGGCCATTGAGTACCGGACCGGCCCATCGAGAGCATCCAACCGGCCGGCGCGGGCATCCACGCGGACATCGCCTCCACGGTGCACACTCCGGACGGCAAGATCTTCGTCAAGGCCTCGCGGAAGCTACCCGAGGGGGACGGCTCTGCGGTCCGGTCGCTGCGCAGAGAAGCCACACTCGCCCCGCTCATGTCCGAGTTCGCCCCCCGGCTCCTGTGGCAGGTAGAGGCCGGGGGGTGGCTCGCGCTCGGGTTCGAACACATCAAGGGCAGCCACGCCGACTATGCGCCAGGCTCACCAGACCTGGTGAGCCTGGCCAAGGTAGTTCACCGGCTCCAGGACACTCCATGTCCTGAGGCGGTCGTGATGCGCGTGGAGAGGCGCTGGCAAGACCTGGCAGAAGACGTTTCCCCCATCGCTGGTGATGCGTTGCTCCACACGGACCTCAACCCGGCCAATGTTCTGCTCACTGCCGCTGGCCGCGCCGTCGTCGTGGACTGGGGATTTACCTCACGCGGTGCTCCGTGGGTTGAAGCCGCGCAGATCATCCCCTGGCTGATCCGCGCCGGACATGGCCCGGCTGCAGCCCAGCAGTGGGCCTCTCAATTTCCCTCATGGCTCGCAATCGACTTGCACGCGCGGCTGTCAGCCGAGCGATGGAGGCTGCATCACGCGGCCAACGCCACACCGAAGATCCCCCAATACGTCAGAGTCGCCCAGCAGTGGGCCGACTTCCGTAACCCAGGCTCCATGTAGAAATCAGCTAGCCGTTCTCCAATGGGCGGTCCCGGGCCGGGCCGGACCGGAACCGGTTTCGCGTCGATCGTTTGCAGGAGTTCGGCCTAGCTCTAACCCATCTCCAGGGTGGCAATGACCCGTCCTAGGGCTCTTCTCTGGTCGGAAGCAAGTACCTGCCCTGACAGTCATCTTCGTCCGCTGACTGTCGCCGATCTCACGCTGCAGTCGGTTATATGGGCCGGGTTCCCTTCACGCACCAACGGCGCGGCTCGCAAATCCTGTGGCCCCGTGCGGAAGGGTTGGACCACTGAAGGGGTGGGGGTCTGGGGGCGTGCCCCCAGCTTGGGGCTCGGGGCGGGAGTCCCGATGAGACTGTCCGAGCGCAGCGAGGGCGATGCTCTTGGCGGGGTGAGGCCGCTCCCGCCTTGAGGTTGGGAGCGGCCTGGTTGGGGATGGCTCAGGCCTTTGAGGTTGTGGGTTTCGCTGCCGGTTCTGGTTGGCGGGGGTTGGGGACGGTGGGCTGGGGCGTGGGGGTTTCGGCCTTGTCTGGGGCTAGGCGGCGTAGGAGGCTTTGGGCGATGTTGGCGACTGTTCCGCCGCGCATCAGTTCCATTGGCGGGATGTCGATGGCGAACCGGGACTGCAGGGACGTGAGCAGTTCCGAGGCCATGAGCGAGTCCAGCCCGTACCCGTCCAGCCGCCGGTCCGGGGAGATCTGGTCGGCGGGTATGAGCAGTACGGACGACAGCAGCTCGGTGAGCTCCGCGACCAGGTGATCGCGGGCTTCCTGGGCGCTCATTCCGGCGAGGAGGTCGGTCAGCTCGCGGACGTCGGCGCCGTCCTGTTCGGCGCCGGGCGGCAGGACCAGCGAGAGCTTGGGAGCGCGCAGCGTGGGCAGGACCTGGCACAGGCGGCCCCAGACGCAGCGGCCCACGGCTCCGACGTCGGTTCCGGCGTACAGCATGGTCTCGATGGCGGTCAGCGCCTCGGACTGCCGTATCGGTCCGATGCCGAGCCTGACCATCATTTCCTGGCGGCCGCCCTGGTTCAGGGTGTCGGTGCCGGTCAGGGGGGCCAGGCAGACGGCCAACGCGGGCAGGCCCGAGTGGCGGCGCCGGCGGGCCAGGGCCTCCAGGAAGAGGTTGGCGGCCACGTAGGAGGATTGCCCGATCTGGCCTAGCGAGGTGATGGAGGAGTACAGCACGAACAGGTCCAGCGGGCGGTCCTGGGTCAGTTCGTCCAGGACCAGCGCGCCGGCGACCTTGGGACGTAGCACGGCGCGGATCCGGTCGTCGGTGAGGTCGACCAGCGGATCGTCGTCCAGGTGCATGGCCGAGTGGACGA
>NZ_BAAATD010000046.1:0-1795 GCF_039533225.1 Actinomadura fulvescens
GCCGCCTGGTCGGTGACGCCGGAGATGCCGCGTGGCTGGCGACCCGCGATCTCCACGTCCCAGGCGTAGAACGTGCCGGGGATCTGAGGCGCGGCGGCGTCGCTCTCGGGGGTAAGCGCCGCCGCCGTGCCGCCCGGGGTCGTACGGCGCCCGCCCGATGCTCTCCCATCAGGGCGGGCGACCGTACGATCTGGGCGGGCACGGCGGGCGGCCCCGCGCAGGGTTCCCGCCGCGCCCGCGATCAAGGTGCGAGTGACGGGTCCGCCGCGAAGTTGTGTCGGCTTGGCTATTTCTGCGTCACAGGTCACACCTTGAATTCAGCCGCATGCAAGGCCGCTGAAGTTTCACAGCTGGTGAAACTTGTGAACCTCAGGTGATACCGAGCCAGGACGCGAACCCGCTGAGCGAACCGGAGCGGCGCCGTTCGAGCTCGACCAGCATCCGCGTTGTCTCATGCACCATCGGGTGATTGCGGGTCTGCTGCGGGGCGATCCGCCGGGCCCGGGTCAGAGCGTCGAGAGACTGCGCGCGGTCTCCGTGGTAGAGGAAGCCCCGGGCCAGGTCGATGTAGTAGTGGCCGCGCCTGACCGGCGGCACCGTGGCGGGCAGGTGGATCCGGCTCGCCCGTTGTACGGCCTCGGTGCCGTCGTACATCTCAACGGCGACGGCGACCTCGTGGATGGCGACGTTGGAGGGTCCGAACTCCAGGCCGTAGTGGTTGGCGTCGGCGTCAAGGACCCGGGCGGCCGCGCGGGCCTCGTCGATGTGGGCCCACGCGGTCGCCTTGCTGGGCTTGCGGGCGGCGAAAATCGCCGACCGGAGATGCGCTGCTCCGTACACGCTCAAGGTCGGTTCGTCCATCTGGGCGATGTTCTCGCCGATGTCGCGGCGGACCCGGTCCAGCAGCTTGGCGCCCTTGTCGTAGGAGGCGCTCGCCAGGAACAGGGTGCTGCGCTGCCACTGCGTGCGGGCCACCCGGAGCGGGTCTTGGGATTCGCGGGCTGCCCACTCGACCCGTTCCATGGCCAGGCTCCGCAGGTCGAAGTAGCCGAGCGTGTACGCGATCGCCGTGACGCCTGTGTATGCCTCGGAGAGCAGGGCATACAGCTGCGTCTCCTCCTGTCCGGTGGCGGCGTGCGCGGCGGCAGTAAGTTCCTCAAGGAGTCCGGGGAGGGCTTCGCCGAGCTGGCCGTACCGGGCATCCCTGCCGAAGGCGGACAGTCGCGCGACGTCCTTCTGGAGTTCGTCGATCGGTCGTGGCCGGATGTCTTCGCCGGGCAGATCCCACGCCAGGAGGGCGCGGCGGATGTCGGGGATGGTGGCGTGGATTCGACCCGCCCGAGGCTCGTCGTCGTACGGCTGGCCGGTCAGCTTCCCAATGCCCACCCGGAGGGCACGGGCCACCCCGGCGACCAGTGCTTGCGAGGCCGGTTTGTGGCCGGCTTCCACCTGGGCGATGAGGCTCTTGGAGCACGGCACGCGATCAGCGAGCTGCTGCTGAGTCAGCCCGCGAGACTTCCGGGCGCGGGCGATACGCCACCCGATGCCCTCGTCCGTGCCAGTTTTCTCCATAGGCCCTGCACCGACTTCCTGAGACCTCGACACTCTCAGGTTACGGCGCAGGGCCTTCTGTCGTCAGAGGTCTGCTGCTACAGCGGGATCGCGTCCCAGACGTCGCTGATGATGATCAGCGCGGAAGCGGCCATTGCCACGGCGGTGGCGTACCCGAGCCGCGCGGCCAAGGAGGCCGCCGACGCAACCGGCGACCTCGAACTACAGCTCGGGATACGCGCCA
>NZ_BAAATD010000047.1:0-1674 GCF_039533225.1 Actinomadura fulvescens
GTCGGGATCTTCCCCGACCGTAACGCGATCGTCCGGCTGGTCGGCGCGGTGTTGATGGAACAGACCGACGAATGGGCCGAGACCCGCCGCTATATGGGCCTGGAGTTCCTGGCCAAGGCCCGCCTGCGCATCATCGCCGGCGACACCCCGAACGACAAGATCGACCAACAGCAACTCACCGCTTAACCTGCACAAACGGATCACGCGGTGGTCTCCTCTTACACCACTCCGCTGGACGTGACCCGTCCGATGGCGTTCCGAGCGGGCCCTCGGGCCACGTCTTGTCCTCATGTGACCGTCAATCCTTGGTCACAGACGGGCAGCCTGGGCGCCTTCTTCGCAAGCTGCACTCGCTTTCTCGATGACCTGTACTGCATCGAGCGTTCACCCTCTCGTATCAGACTGGCCGGGAGTCAGGTCCTCAGCGGACGTACAGGTGATTGCGGGCCGCAGACCTGCAGCAGGCCACCGGGTGCTTGCCACGATCTGGGTTGGCGGGCCTGAGCTGTTCGATGCTGTGCCGCTATGAGCGCGGTGAAATCAGCTCGAGCCGGGCTACGCCGAAGCCGTTGGCCGCGGTGACCCCAGGCCGCACCTGCTGTGCGGCGATGTGGACCGCGTCGGTCAGGCGGTGTCGAAGGCGGCGCGATCGTGCGGTGGAAAGGTCGCCCGGCGGACCCGACGTGCTCAGCCATGCCGCCTTGGTTGCCGGCGCTTGTGGCGATGCCGGCGGTTGACTCTTCTCCACGAGTCACCGCAGCCGACCATTGCCAGGCGGCGGGCCGCCCCGTCCCTTACACCAGTCCCGATCCGTTGAACGCCGCGCAGGTGCCGCATCTGCACTCGACGCGGGACGCGAGAATCGATGGCCTTGCTCGACCGCCAGTCTCTCGGTGGTGTTGGTAATGATCAGAGCGCGATCAGGGCCGATACCAGCGCGGTCTAATTCGAGACTTGCCGAGTATTGGCACCGGTATCCAGCGCCATGCGATGTTTAGGTCAGGTCGGCAGGCGGCCGGCATCTGAAAGGAAAGGGAGACGGCATGAAAGCACGTTCATCAGTGCTGACCGGTGGGTTGGCACTGACCATGACTCTGGGGCTGGCCGTACAGCCATCACCAGCCCACGCGCTGGGCGACAACCGCAGCGTCAGCCGCCCATGCGGTTCCAACTGGGTTGCCAGCGGTGCCAGCTCCAGCGGTACGTGGGCCGAAACCCAAAAGGAAAGCGGCACGTGCGCCGGTCGGCTCAGCGCCGGCCTTCAATTCAACGACGGCATGCGGATCAGGAACTACGGAAGCAACTCCCACGCCCGCATCTACCGCAGCATGCACACCTTCAGATACGGCTTGCACTGGGGCTGTGACGCCTGCGATGTCACCGTCTCCTGACCATGATGTGGCGCCCTGTTGTCGTCACGCTCGCCCTGGCAACGATTGTTGGCTGCGCTGGGCAGGCTCTCCTCGATGACAGTCATCCCTCACCTGGCATCGACCACGAGCGTGCACAAGCATGGGCGCTGGGCGACGGTACGGTCACCAAAACCGAAGGGTGCGGTTCTTCTCGAAGGACCTGGGTGAGTTCGGAGCTTGAGCGTTCGGTCGCTGTGGGTGGGGTCGTCTTCTACCGTTCGAGGTGGAGGCGACCACGATGGGCTCGTTGTTTGAGGAGCTG
>NZ_BAAATD010000048.1:0-1602 GCF_039533225.1 Actinomadura fulvescens
AGCGAGCCAACCCTCGGAGGGCGGCAGGAAGTACTCGAGCCAGCCCGCCCGACATCCTGCGGCAGGCTACGGGCAGCTAACCCGACCACGATGCCGCTGCAGCCATAGAAGTCGGGAAGTACTGGCGGAGTAGGCCGTTGGTGTTCTCGTTGGATCCGCGTTGCCAGGGTGAGTGTGGGTCGCAGAAGTAGACCGGGATGTCGGTGGCGATGGAGAACTGATGATGCAGCGCCATTTCGGCGCCTTGGTCCCAGGTCAGTGAGCGTTTGAGGTGGGTGGGCAGGGTCTGCATGGTGGCGGCCAGGGCGTCGCGGACGGTGGCTGCTTCGCGGTTGCCGGGCAGGTGGACCAGCAGCACGTAGCGGGTGGCGCGCTCGACCAGGGTGCCGATCGCCGAGGCCTGGTCCTTGCCGATGATCAGGTCGCCTTCCCAGTGGCCCGCAACGGCCCGGTCCTCGGCCTCGGCGGGACGGTCGCTGATCATCACCATCGGGTGGGTGAAGCGAGACTGCCGCTGATCGGGGCGGCGCCGGGGGCGGCGGACGGCGCGGCCCGTCCGCAGCGCCTGGGCCAGTTCGCGGCGGAGTTCACCGCGGCCTTGCAGATACAGGCTTTGGTAGATGGTCTCGTGTGACACCTGCATCTGCGGCCGGTCGGGGAACTGTTTGCGCAGCCAGCGGGCGATCTGCTCAGGACTCCAGCATTGCGCCAGGGCGTGGGTGATGGCCTGGCGCAACCCGGCGTGACAGGCGATCTTGCGGGGTTTGGGCCGGGGACGGCGTGCCTGGGCGCGGGCGTGCGCGGCGTGCGGGCGGTAGTCGCCACCGGCCGGATGCCGGTTGCGGCCGATCTCCCGGCTGATGGTGGAAGGGGCCCGTCCCAGCTCAGCGGCGATCGACCGGACCGTTCGGCCGGCCCGCACCCCATCGGCGATCACGATCCGTTCGTCCTGGTCCAGAAACCGGCGGCTCATCGGGACCTGCCCCGCCGGTGACCGCCGTGCCGGTGACCTCACCCGGTCCGGCCGGCCCGCCGCCGCCTCGGCCAGCAGTTCCTCCACCCGCACACCCGCCAGCGCCGGCTCGGTCAACACCGACGCCCGAGCCGGCTTGGCCAAGCCGGGCGGCCTGCCGTCCCGCCATTCACGCCCGGTGCGCTCATGCACCCCCACGATCTGACACGCCTGAGCGTTGCTCATCCCCTGCTCCACCAGCACACGGTAGAGCCACCGCTGCCGCACCAGACGCGTCCCGACCTCCGGCCCTGCCTGCGCAGCCGGAACACCAGCAGGCTTCACCCCACCAGCAGGCCGCCCGAACCGCCACTCATGACCCGTCCGCGGATGCACCCCTACACGCACCGACGCCTCAGCCGTCGACACCCCCTCAGCGACCAACGCAAGAAACAACTCACGCTCACGCACCAACCGCCCCATCGCACACCCCTGCACCTCAGGTGTTGCGACAACCCCTTGAGGTTGCGTCCACGGGGGTGGTGTATGAGTTTCCGCTGGTGAAGGGCGTGTCGTCGGGACGTGAGACGGCCACCGCGTGATCCTTCGAATCGACCAAGAACCGAAGGAGAACGAACGCGATGGCCGTG
>NZ_BAAATD010000049.1:0-1444 GCF_039533225.1 Actinomadura fulvescens
CAGTACTTCCCGACTTCTATGGCTGCAGCGGCATCGTGGTCGGGTTAGCTGCCCGTAGCCTGCCGCAGGATGTCGGGCGGGCTGGCTCGAGTACTTCCTGCCGCCCTCCGAGGGTTGGCTCGCTTTGGGTGTGCCGTTCCGCCCGGCGTCCGTCCGCGGCTTGACTCAACAGAGGCGTGACCCGAGGCCATCGCGTAGCTGCAAGTCGGGATGTCGGCCGCGGATCTCCAAATCCAGCCGAACGAAGGGACCCGGCACCCGATGATGCTGATCGGCGTCGATCCGCACAAGAGCACCCACACGGCCACGGCGGTCGAGCCCGACCGCAACCGCGAGGTCGCCTCAATCCGCATCGACGCCACGCTCGAGGACTACCGGCGCCTGCTGACCTGGGCCGCTCAGTGGCCCCATCGGCAGTGGGCGATCGAAAACGCCGAGGGGCTCGGACGACACCTGGCGTCATGGTTGCTGGCCAGGGGGGAAGAGGTCGTGGACGTTCCCTCGACCGCGACGGCCCGGGTGCGCCAGCTCTCCCGCGGCGGCGGCCGCAAGAACGACCGGGTGGACGCCGCCGCCGCGGCCTGCGTCGCAGCCTTGCAAGGTGATGCCCGGCCGCTGGAGCCCGAGGGCGTGGCGGATGTGCTGGCGCTGCTTGATGAACGGCGGACAAACCTCGCTCAAGCCAGGGTCCGTGCGGTCAACCAGCTCCACGCGCTCCTGCGGGCACTGCTGGCCGGTGGAGCGTCCCGGGACCTGTCGGCGACCAAGGCGGCCGCGCTGCTGCGCTCCATCCGGCCCGTCGGCCAGGCCGAGCGCATCCGCAAGGAACTCGCCTGGGACCTGGTCGCCGAGGTCCGTTCCTTGGACACCAAGCTCAAGGCCAACGCCAAGGCGATGGCTGAGCTGGTCACCGAGTCGGCGAGCAATCTGACCAGCACGCCCGGCATCGGCCCGGTGACCGCCGCCCGCATCATCGGCCGCACCAGGACACCCAGCCGCTTTCCCAGCGCCGCCGCGTTCGCCAGCTACGCCGGCGTGGCCCCGATCGAGATCGCCAGCGCCGACCGGGCACGCCACCGCCTGTCCCGCAGCGGAGACCGGCAGCTGAACTCAGCCCTGCACACGGTCGCCATCACCCAGATCCGCATGCCCGGCAGCCTCGGCAACACCTACTACAAGAACAAGATCGCCCAAGGCAAGACGCCGCGTGAAGCCCAACGCTGTCTCAAGCGACGCCTGGCCGACCACATCTGGCGGACCATGATCAAGGACGAGCGGCACCGCAATCCGACGGGTCCGGGAGGACACTCGGGGGCGACTCTGACATCCACCGCAGCCGACCCAACCCCGACGGTCGACTCTTCGGACAAGTCACTTCCCAGACCCGCCACGGCCGACACTACGACATGCACTACGGCGCCTTGACAAACACAGAGGCACCCAA
>NZ_BAAATD010000050.1:0-1418 GCF_039533225.1 Actinomadura fulvescens
GGTCACGTCCAGCGGAGTGGTGTAAGAGATCGGCCTTCGCGTGATCTGTTTGTGCAGGTTAAGCGGTGATTGCTTGCTGGTCGATCTTCTCGGTCGGTGCGTCGCCTGCGATTACGCGCAGGCGGGCTTTGGCCAGAAAGTCCAGGCCCATGTAGCGGCGGGCCTCGGTCCATTCATCGGTTTGTTCCATCAAGACAGCACCGACCAGGCGGATGACGGCGGTGCGGTCGGGAAAGATACCGACCACGTCGGTGCGGCGGCGGATCTCCTTGTTCAGGCGTTCTTGTGGGTTGTTGGACCAGATCTGCCGCCACAACTCACGGGGGAACGCGGTGAAGGCGAGCAGGTCGGCCTTGGCCTCGTCCAGGTGGGCGGCGGCATCGGGGTGCTTGGCCTCCAGCGAGTCCACGACGCGAGCATGCTGGGCGTGGACCTCCTGGTCGGCGGGCTGGTCAAAGATGGTCCGCACCAGCGTCGCCACCCATGGCTGCGCGGACTTGGGCACCTTGGTCAGCAGGTTGCGCAGGTAGTGGGTGCGGCAGCGCTGCCATGCCGCGCCCGGCAGTGTCGAGCCGATCGCCTCCACCAGGCCGCGGTGCGCGTCGGAGATGACCAGCTGGACCCCGGACAGGCCGCGTGCGACCAGGCCGCGCAGGAACGCCAGCCAGCCGGCGCCGTCCTCGGCCGAGGTCACCTCGACGCCGAGGATCTCGCGGTGCCCGTCTGCGTTCACCCCGGTCGCGACCAGCACGTGCACGTTCACGATCCGTCCGCCCTCGCGCACCTTCTGCGTCAAGGCGTCGACCCAGACGAACGCGTACGGCCCGGCCTCCAGCGCCCGGTTGCGGAACGCCTCGACCTGGGTGTCCAGGATCTTGCTCATCTCCGAGACCTGACTCTTGGAGATGCCCTTGATGCCCAGTTGCTCGACCAGCTTGTCGACCCGCCGCGTGGACACGCCCAGCAGGTAGCTGGTGGCCACCACCGACACCAGTGCCTGCTCGGCCCGCCGCCTGCGTTCAAGCAGCCAGTCGGGAAAGTACGACCCCGACCGCAACTTGGGAATGGCCAGCTCGATCGTTCCGGCCCGAGTGTCCCAATCGCGTTCCCGGTAGCCGTTGCGGGAGTTGACCCGTTCCGCCGAGCGTTCGCCGTAACCCGCGCCGCAGACCGCATCGGCCTCGGCCGACATCAACGCCTCGGCCATCGTCTTGACCATCTGCCGCAACAGATCCGGCTCACACGCCCCGATCTGCTCGGCCAACCAGCCCACAGGGTCCACACTGTTGTTCACGGCCATCGCGTTCGTTCTCCTTCGGTTCTTGGTCGATTCGAAGGATCACGCGGTGGCCGTCTCACGTCCCGACGACACGCCCTTCACCAGCGGAAACTCATACACCACCCCCGTGGACGCAACC
>NZ_BAAATD010000051.1:0-1418 GCF_039533225.1 Actinomadura fulvescens
CCGCCACCGGTGCCCACCACATGCTCAGGAACGGGCAACGCCCCACGGTCCAGCTTCCCGTTGGTCGTCAGCGGCAACTCCTCCAGCACCACGACCGCCGACGGCACCATGTACTGCGGCAGCCGCTCAGCCGCCAGCTCCTCCAGGGCGCTGACCAGTGCCTTGGTGTCCCGGCCCGGCTCACCGGCCACCACATAGGCGACCAACCGCTTCTCACCAGGGGTGTCCTCACGAGCGACGACCACGACCTGGGCCACCGCGGAGTGAGCGGCCAGAGCGCTCTCGATCTCACCGAGCTCGATCCGCTGTCCGCGGATCTTCACCTGCTGGTCGGCCCGCCCGGCGAACACCAACTCGCCCTCAGCAGTCCACCGGACCAGATCCCCAGTCCGATACATCCGCTCGCCAGATTCACCGAACGGGCACGCCACAAACCGTTCGACCGTCAACTCCGGCCGACCCACATACCCGCGCGCCAACCCAAGACCCGACACATACAGCTCACCGATCACACCCACCGGCACCGGCTGCAGCCGGTCGTCCAGTACGAAGACCCGTGTGTTGGCGATCGGACGGCCGATCGCGACCTCACCCGCGGCGGGGTCACACCGCCACAACGTGGCATCCACCGTCGTCTCGGCAGGGCCATAGGAGTTGAACATCCGCCGACCCGGCGCCCACCGCCCCAACACCTCGGAGGACGAGGCCTCACCAGCAACGACCAGCACCACATCCTGGCCGATCGAGCCCTCCTCCAACGTCGCCAACACCGCAGGCGGCAACGTCACATGGGTCACCCGCTCCCGCGCCAACAAGGCGGGCAACGCACCACCCAGACGCTGATCACGCGGAATGACCACCAGCGCAGCACCGGTCAGGAGCGCCATCATCCACTCCCACCCGAACGTGTCGAACGCCGCCGACGCGAACTGCCCCACCCGCGAACCCGGACCCACACCCAGATGACGAACATGACCAGCCACCATGCTCGCCACACCCGCATGCGAAACCAGCACACCCTTCGGCCGCCCCGTCGACCCCGACGTATAAATCACATACGCCGCCGACGCCGACGACCTCACACCCGCGGTCAGCGGCCCCTCGCCCAAGCCCTGCAACACCCGGACCGTCGCCGGGTCGTCTACCACGACGCGCGTCACCGCATCCGGCAGCACCCCGCTCCACCCAGAGGCCATCACCACAGACTCGACGCCTGCCTCGCGCAGCATGAAGGCCACACGCTCGCCAGGGTGTTCGGCGTCCAGCAGCAGATACGCGCTCCCGGCCTTCAACACCCCCAGCAGCGCGGCGATCAGGTCGACGCCACGCTCCATCGCGACCGCCACCACGGCCTCCGGACCCGCCCCACGGGCAAGCAGATGCCGAGCAAGCCGATTCGCACGCGCGTCCAACTCCCG
>NZ_BAAATD010000052.1:0-1303 GCF_039533225.1 Actinomadura fulvescens
GCAGGCGGGCCTTGGCCAGGAACTCCAGGCCCATATAGCGGCGGGTCTCGGCCCATTCGTCGGTCTGTTCCATCAACACCGCGCCGACCAGCCGGACGATCGCGTTACGGTCGGGGAAGATCCCGACCACGTCAGTGCGTCGGCGGATCTCCTTGTTCAGTCGTTCCTGTGGGTTGTTGGACCAGATCTGCCGCCACAGCTGTCTCGGGAAGGCGGTGAAGGCCAGCAGGTCCTCGCGTGCGGTGTCGAGGTGCTCGGCGGCGGCCGGATGCTTGGCCTCCAGCGCCTCCACCACCCGCGCGTGCTGGGCGCGTACCTGGTCTTCGGCGGGCTGGTCGAAGATCGTACGGACCAGTGTCGCCACCCACGGCTGCGCGCTCTTGGGCACCTTGGTCAGCAGATTGCGCAGGTAGTGGGTGCGGCAGCGCTGCCAGGCCGCGCCGGGCAATGTCGCGGCGATCGCCTCGGTCAGCCCGCGGTGGGCGTCGGAGACGACCAACTGCACCCCCGACAGGCCGCGGGCGACCAGGTCCCGCAGGAACGCCACCCAGCCTGCGCCGTCCTCGGCCGAGGTCACCTGCATTCCCAGGATCTCCCGGTGCCCGTCAGCGTTCACGCCGGTCGCGGCCAGCACGTGCACGTTCACCGTCCGGCCACCCTCACGCACCTTCTGGGTGAGCGCGTCGATCCACACGAACGTGTACGGGCCCGCCTCCAGCGGCCGGGTGCGGAACGCCTCGACCTGCGCATCCAGAATCTTGGACATCTCCGACACCTGGCTCTTGGAGATGCCCGTGATCCCCATCTGCTCCACGAGCTTGTCGACCCGCCGCGTCGAAACGCCCAGCAGATAGCTGGTGGCGATCACGCTGACCAGTGCCTGTTCAGCCCGCCGCCGACGCTCCAACAGCCACTCGGGGAAGTAGGAGCCGGTCCGCAGCTTCGGGATCGCCAGCTCCACCGTTCCGGCACGGGTGTCCCATTCCCGCGCCCGATACCCGTTCCGCGAGTTCACGCGCTCATTCGACCGCCGCCCGTACTCGGCACCGCACAGGCTGTCTGCCTCCGCGCTCATCAGCGCCTCGGCCATCGTCTTGACCATCTGCCGCAGCAGATCCGGCTCGCCCGCGGCCAGATGCTCGGCGATCCAGGCAGCAGGGTCCACACTGTTGTCCACGGCCATCGCGTTTCCTTTCCTTCGAGATCTTGGTCGATTCGAAGGATCACGCGGTGGCCGTCCTACTTCACGACGCCACGCCCTCTGGCCTGGTCAAACTCGTACACCATCTCCGTGGACGCAACC
>NZ_BAAATD010000053.1:0-1024 GCF_039533225.1 Actinomadura fulvescens
CGTGTTTCGAAGTGCGTGTAGCCATTCGTTGATGGCGGCGACGTGGAGTGTTGCCTGGTAGCGGACGGCGAGCTTTTCGTATCGGGTGGCCATGGCGCGGTGGCGTTTGAGCCGGTTGATGCCGCACTCCACAGCGTGGCGGTTGCGGTAGTCGTCTGCGTCGAACGATGGTGGCCGACCACCGTGACTGCCCCGCCGTAGCCGGTGACCTGCCTGATCGGCCGGTGTGGGGATGGTGCACGCGATACCGCGCCGCCGCAGATGGGCACGGATCGCACGCGAGGAATAGGCCTTGTCCGCACGGACCCGATCCGGTCGGGTACGCGGTCGGCCGCCGCCCGCACGGGCGACCCGGATACCGGCCATCACCGCCTCGAACTGCGGCGCGTCGCCGCGCTGTCCGGCGGTCACCACCATCGACATCGGTTTCTGTCCCTGCTCGCACGCCAGATGCAGCTTGGTCGACAGGCCGCCACGGGAGCGGCCCAGGGCGTGATCGGCCGGCTCGGTATGCACCCCACCGGGCGGTTCCCTCTGCAGATCGGCGCGGACGCGAGCCCCGGCGGCGTGCTGATGGGCGCGCATGATGGTGGAGTCCACGTTCACCTGCCAGCCGATCATCCCGGCCTGGTCGGCCAGCATCTGCAGCCGGGCCAGGATCTGCGCCCACACCCCGGCACGCTGCCAACGGCGGAACAACCCGTACACCGCCCGCCAGGAGCCGTAGCACTCCGGCACGTCCCGCCACGGCGCACCCACCCGCAACCGCCAGCGGATCCCATCGATGAGCTGCCGTTTACTCCACTGAGACGGTCGACCTGGCCGCCTGGGCACAGGCAGCAGCGGCGCCAAGACCGCCCACTGCGCATCGGTCAGATCGAACCGCCTCGTCACCGCTAGGGTGGCCACGAGGCCTCCGGTATCGGGTTTTTCTTGGTCGTTAAACCACCTACCGGAGGCCTCACACGTTAACGATCAAGACACGCCGGACCACCCCGAACCAGACTTCGAAACAGGCCCTAGG
>NZ_BAAATD010000054.1:0-920 GCF_039533225.1 Actinomadura fulvescens
GGGCGGTCCTGGGTCAGTTCGTCCAGGACCAGCGCGCCGGCGACCTTGGGACGTAGCACGGCGCGGATCCGGTCGTCGGTGAGGTCGACCAGCGGATCGTCGTCCAGGTGCATGGCCGAGTGGACGACGCCGCGGACCGGGTGACCATCGTCGTCCAGCTCGCGCAGGATCTGCCGCATGGCGTCGAGGTCCGCGACGTCGGTGGCGTAGGCCCGCGCGTGGACTCCCTGGGCGGCCAGCTCCTCCAGCAGGCCGGATGCTCCTGGGGTGGCCGCGCCCCGGCGGCCGACCAGGGCCAGGTGGCGGGCGCCGCGGTCGGCCAGCCAGCGGGCCGTGGTCGCGCCGAACCCGCTCAGCCCTCCGGTGACCAGGTAGGTGCCGCCGGGGTCCAGCCGCGGCGCCACGTGCCGGGGCTGGACGGGCACGGGCTCCTCGCGCGGATCGAGCGAGATGACGATCTTCCCGATGTGCCGGGAATGGCGCATCATCGTGAACGCGTCAGCGACGCGCGCCGCGGGGTAGACGGTGTGCGGCAGTGGCGGCACCCTGCTGTTCTGGATGAACGGGACGATGTCGGCCCCCGCGGCGGCGGCACGTTGCGGGTCCTTGGCCTGCAGCGTGCCGACGTCGACGCCGAAGAACGAGATGTTGTCGCCGAACGGGTAGAGCAGCAGCGGCTTGTTCTCGAAGATGTCGCGTTTGCCCAGTTCGATGAAGCGTCCACCGTGGCGCAGGGCCTCCAGGCCGCGCGCGATGGCCTCGCCCGCCAGGGAGTTGAGCACGACGTCCACGCCGTGCCCGCCGGTCAGGTCCTTGATCTGCTCGGCGAAGTGCAGGCTCCGTGAGTCGAGCACGTGGTCCGCACCCCACGCGCGCAGCAGGTCACGCCTGAGCGGGGTACCGGCCGTCGCGATCACGCG
>NZ_BAAATD010000055.1:0-888 GCF_039533225.1 Actinomadura fulvescens
TCTCAAGGGCGCAGCGCAACTGCGGCTAGTGCCTATCGTGCAGCAGAACGAATCGAAGATCATCGCACTGGACTTGTATTTGATTATGAACGGCGTAGCGGCGTTGAGCACACTCATATTCTTGCCCCAGAAAACGCACCAGAATGGGTGCATAATCGCGCCGAGTTGTGGAATGCTGTTGAAGCGGCAGAGACACGCAAGAATAGCCAAGTCGCCCGTGAAGTTCGCATAGCCCTGCCCCATGAGTTTAGCCAAAGCGAACGCATTGAGGCAATTACAGCCTTCTGTAACGAACATTTCGTCAGTCGTGGAATGGTGGCCGATATTGCCTGGCATAGTCCTGGTCAAGATGGTGATGAACGTAATTATCACGCGCATATTATGCTGACGACACGCGAAATCACTGCAGAAGGTTTTACAACGAAAAACCGCGATTGGAACAAGGTCGAGCTTTTAGAGGAATGGCGGGAAGGTTGGGCGAACACGGTCAATTCATGCTTTGAACGTAACAACCTTATTGAACGGATCGATCATAGAACACTAGCGGAGCAACGTGAGGAAGCACTGGAGCGAGCCGCCCATGCAGAGGAACATGGTGACCGTGATATACAGGTGGCTCAAACCCTGCGGGCTTTAGAGCTTGACCGGAGACCGCTGCCACAGCTCTCAGTGGGAGCATGGCAAATGAAGGAGCGCGGCGAGGATATTGAAACCGTGCGCAAGTGGTATGATGTTAAGGCCGCGACCTTGGAGATCAAGGAAACTGTTCAGGAAATAGCCGGTTATTTTCGGGAGGTGATGGGGCGCGGCAAAGAGCATGTCAGTTCGCTTGCCGATAGAGTTCGCGAAGCCGCAAGTAGCATGGATTTTTCTGCCTATGCAGAGCGC
>NZ_BAAATD010000056.1:0-715 GCF_039533225.1 Actinomadura fulvescens
GATATGTAAGGGGGCATATCAGGTTGTAGATAGTTCAAGCAATTCAGGTGAGGTTGTTGCAGATATAATCCCTGGCCCTGTTACGTGGTATCGAATGTCTTTTCTGTGTGGTAAAAGCGATGGAAGAATGCCTTCATTCCCATTTAGAGGGCAGCAATACACTCCTCCTCCTATTGTTACGACACAATCTAAAACTACCACATGTAATACGTATGGAAATAGCGTGACCTGTAATAGCTACTAGTTGTCCTCTGACGACGAGCTTAATCCAGCACAGCCTTAGCTCATTACTGTTTTATGGTATTAATCAATCGAACTATCTACGAAGTATAAATCTATCGCTTTTTGTACGCAGTTGCTGGAATGATTGATCTGCACCGCAATGTCAGAACTCGCATACGGTTGCCTCAAAGCATTTTCTGCAAATTCGTTGGTTGTGATTGGAGGGAGCGGTGGCGCATACAGTCCGAGCAGGGCAACCGCTCCGTGAGAAAATTCAACATGAACGTAGCCATTGGCGAATTTGATGGCCTTGATCGATAACGACATACTTTTCTCCAAAGGAATTACTTAAAAGCAAGAGGTAGCATACTGCCACCAATCGAAACAGGCTCGACTGCTTCGCTCACTCGTTCGCTACGGCGCTATTTGATTTGCGCGCTTCACTCGTGAGCTATGGGTGCTCTATGAGAAAAATTTATATGCTCATTTCTTT
>NZ_BAAATD010000057.1:0-606 GCF_039533225.1 Actinomadura fulvescens
TCCGGTACTTAATCTGTCGGTGTTCAACGTCAGACGGGCACCGGCCTTCGCGTTTGAGCAGAGCAAGCGCGCGACCATAGGCGGGCGCTTTATCCGTGTTGATGAATCGCGGGATCTGCCACTTCTTCACGTTGTTGAGGATTTTACCCAGAAACCGGTATGCAGCTTTGCTGTTACGACGGGAGGAGAGATAAAAATCGACAGTGCGGCCCCGGCTGTCGACGGCCCGGTACAGATACGCCCAGCGGCCATTGACCTTCACGTAGGTTTCATCCATGTGCCACGGGCAAAGATCGGAAGGGTTACGCCAGTACCAGCGCAGCCGTTTTTCCATTTCAGGCGCATAACGCTGAACCCAGCGGTAAATCGTGGAGTGATCGACATTCACTCCGCGTTCAGCCAGCATCTCCTGCAGCTCACGGTAACTGATGCCGTATTTGCAGTACCAGCGTACGGCCCACAGAATGATGTCACGCTGAAAATGCCGGCCTTTGAATGGGTTCATGTGCAGCTCCATCAGCAAAAGGGGATGATAAGTTTATCACCACCGACTATTTGCAACAGTGCCATTCGGATTTCATATAACCTATTTTTGTTGTTCAAGTT
>NZ_BAAATD010000058.1:0-605 GCF_039533225.1 Actinomadura fulvescens
GCCAAAGCGTATTAACCGCGCCAATGGCTTTGGCTGCATCATCAAGTTTGGCACAAAGCTTAAAAGCTTCTTCCTTATGGGGCAGGGTGACATTTCCCCCAACCAGATTTTGCGCAGCTAACGTGGTAGCAAAGCTGGCAAAGTCTTCAGGTGCCACTTCCATTGCCTGATACGACCCCTGCAAACCATATTCCCGCAGCCAAAAGCCATGAATAAGCGGCGAGCGTGAATGTTTAATCGGATAGCCGGTTACGGCCAGAATACAGAAGAGATTGTAACCAAGCAGCACAAACCACGGGCTGATCTGATCAGGCAGACGCGCGCGGGTAGTTCTTTGCAGCACATGGAAGGATGTCGCAATCAAACCATTACCGCCAAAACCGAAAATTACCCCTGTCGTATGGATCGGACGCAGACGGCCAAAACTTGCCCATGCCTGCTCCACAAAGGTTAGTTCCGGCCATGCCAGAAGGGCTGCAACCCAAACACCGACAAACATGCCAAGCAGCGCCCATGCAATAGAAAACACAATACCGGCACGCGTTGGATCATCATAATATTGTTTGAAACTGTCAGCAGATGGTTCCGGCTCATAAAGACCGGAT
>NZ_BAAATD010000059.1:0-556 GCF_039533225.1 Actinomadura fulvescens
GGCAAAGACTATAATTGGTGGTCAAGAGCCGGTTTAAGCGATGAAAAACTAGCGGAATATGTGCACAGCGATGACACAGAAATCCATGTGCTTTACGTGAACGGCTCACCGGCCGGTTTTTGTGAACTCAGCACAAAAGGTCTGCCGGAACATGTCGAGCTGGTTTATTTTGGGCTGATTGCCGATTTTCACGGGCGAGGTCTCTCGCGCTTCTTTCTCAATGAAGCATTGAGTGCAGCATGGCTGCATGAACCGCAAAAAATCAAATTACAGACCTGTTCACTGGATAGTCCGAAAGCGCTGCAACTTTATCAGCGCATGGGCTTTTCTGCGACTGGTTGGCGCGAGGAAGAAGTGCCTTTGTTTAACGGCGAGGCATAATTTAAGCGCTTTTTTGGTGTATCTCAGTGACAAGTTGTGTTTCTGGATTAGTTTCGCTGACAAAAATCACACAATTACGGCCACGTTGCTTGGCCGTATAAAGCCCGCGATCCGCACGGCTCATGATTTGTGAGTTGGTTTCGTTCTTGGGTGCAGTGGTTGCGCCAATGCTGAT
>NZ_BAAATD010000060.1:0-550 GCF_039533225.1 Actinomadura fulvescens
TCGGCCGACTGTGCTGGTCTGCGTTCATGGTTCCCTCCGGTCGGTGCCGAGCATGCGGTGGACGATGTCGCGCCACGGCTCGGCGATGCGTGGCTCGACCCACATGCCGCGGACGGTGCCGGACGGCATCCGCACGCGCCACCAGGAGCCGCCCTCGTGGAAGAAGGCTCCGACTGTGGTTCCGGTGTCGTGGCACACCGCGACGAAGCTGTCGCCGTCGCCGTTCACGTCGTACACGTCGATCTGCCAGCCGTCCGCCGTCACGCCCATGTGATTCCGCTCCTGGTCTTGTGCGCCTGGGCGACGACGTCCAGGTCGACGTAGGAGATGTCTCCGCGCGGCGACAGCGCGACCAGCCGCACCTTGCCCTTCGACCCGATCGGCTGCCCAGTGAGCGCGAGCGTCACCTGCCGTTCGGCGTTGGCCGCCTGGTCGGTGACGCCGGAGATGCCGCGTGGCTGGCGACCCGCGATCTCCACGTCCCAGGCGTAGAACGTGCCGGGGATCTGAGGCGCGGCGGCGTCGCTCTCGGGGGTAAGCGCCGCCGCCG
>NZ_BAAATD010000061.1:0-529 GCF_039533225.1 Actinomadura fulvescens
TCAGGGCCCTACCGGCGAACGGGACTACTGCCTCATTCTGCTGGCCTTTCGCCATGGTATGCGCATTAGCGAACTGCTGGATCTGCATTATCACGATCTGGATCTCCATGATTACTGCATACGGCATCCGAGCGCGACGTACTACCTGCGTGCCAGCGGAGACAGCATGGCCGACGGCAGTCTGTACAATGGCGATCTGCTGGTTGTGGACAGTGCTGAAAAGCCGCGGCACGGCGATATCGTTGTCGCCAGCGTACAGGGGGAGTTTACGGTGAAACGGCTTCTGCTGACGCCGCGACTGACGCTGCAGCCCATGAATGCCTCCTGGTCGCCGATTTATCCTGATCCCGACGAGCTGGATATCTTTGGCGTCGTCACGCATATCATCCACCGCCCGAGGGAGATGTACTGATGTTTGCCCTGGCCGATGTGAACAGCTTCTATGCCAGCTGTGAACGTGTTTTCCGCCCGGATTTGAAAGGAAAGCCGATAGTCGTCCTGAGCAACAACGACGGGAACGTAATCGCTC
>NZ_BAAATD010000062.1:0-512 GCF_039533225.1 Actinomadura fulvescens
TCGGTGAGGCGCTTGAGCACCACCACCCCGCCGCCCTCGGCGCGCACGAACCCATCGGCATCCGCCGAAAACGCCCGGCACCGGCCCGTCGGCGACAACATCGACGCCTGACTGAACCCCACATACGGCCCCGGGCTGAGCAGGACATGCACACCGCCGGCCAGGACCAGATCGCTGGTTCCCTCGGCCAGCGAACGCCACCCGCGTTCCACCGCCACCAGCGACGACGAGCACGCGGTATCGATGCTCATACTCGGACCGCGCAAATCGAACACGTGCGACAGCCGGTTGGCCGCGATCGACAACGTCCCACCCGACATCGTGTACGGGTTGGCCGACCCCGCCTCCACCACCTGAAGAGAGATGTAACCAGGGTCGGAGATACCGACGAACACCCCCGCCTCCGACCCGGCCAGCCCGGCCGGATCGATACCCGCGTCATCCATCGCCTCCACCGCCATCTCCAGCAGCAGCCGCTGCTGCGGATCCATCGCCGCCGCCTCCTTCGGCGA